>JAXMOM010000026.1:0-1538 GCA_034669925.1 Sulfitobacter sp. | reverse complement strand
TGGGCTGACGCTGGACAGCTGGCATTACCACCATCAACACCAAGAGTTTCTGGACCTTGCCCGCGCGGTGCCACAGACCACGCTGATCCTTGACCACTTCGGCACACCCTTGGGCGTTGGCCGGTTCGAAGGCAAACGCGACGATATCTTTGCCGCGTGGAAAGACCATATGTCTGAGTTGGCGGAATGCCCCAATGTGATGGCCAAGCTGGGCGGGCTTTGCATGCCCGACAATGGGTATGGCTACATGCATCGCGACTTGCCACCGTCCTCGGACGAGATCGTAGAGACGCAGGGCAAATGGTACGCGCATATGCTGGATGTCTTCGGCCCCGAACGCTGCATGTTCGAAAGCAACTTTCCCGTGGATCGCACGGCGGTCAGCTATGTGGTGATCTGGAATGCGTTCAAGAAGATGTCAGCGCATCTGGATGACGCGGCGCAGGTGGCGCTTTTCTCTGGCACTGCGCGGCGCGTCTATGGGCTGCCGCCCGCGTGACGCGGACGGCAGGTTTTTACTTTAGGCGAATTTGAAAAAGCACAGTTTGTTGCCATCAAGGTCGCGGACATAGGCCCCGTAGAACCGGTCCGGCACCCTTTGCCCCGGCGCGCCCTCGTCTGTCGCACCGAGCGAGATTGCCTTGGCGTAGATCTCGTCCACTTCCTCTTTGCTGTCGGCGGTAAAAGCGACCATCACCCCGTTGCCGGGGGTAGGGGCCTCTTTGTTATAGGGTTCGCAGACCGAAATCATGGGCGTGCCGCCACCGGTGCCGATCATGGCGATCCGGCCGCTGTCGATCAGCACCTTGGCGCCCTTGCTTTCGAACAGGTCGCAATAGAACTGCTTGGCGCGCGCCATGTCGCTGGTGCCCACCGTGGTATAGCCGATCACGATACATTCCCCTGTGGGTTTCTGCGGTCGCCGTACATCCGGTGCAGCTTGCGCATACCCCCGATCCAGCGATCGTAGTTCTCGGTTTTCTTGCGCATATACTCCAGCACTTGCGGGTGGGGCAGCACAAGGAACGTCTCGTTGCGGATGGTTTCCAGGCAGGCTTCGGCCACGGGTTCCGCTTCAAGCAGACCGTCGAGCGCGGCGACAGAATCCTCGTGACCGCGGGTCATCTCGCTGCGGACAGCCTGAGGGCAGAGCACCGAGACCTTGATCCCGTCATCACCATGGGACATCGCCAGCCATTCGGCCACAGCAACAGCCGCGTGTTTGGTCACGCCGTAAGGCGCGCAGCCGACCTGGTTCAGCAGCCCCGCCGCCGATGCGGTGTTCAGCAGATAGCCGCCCCCGCGTTCGGTCATGCGCGGCACCAGATGACGGGCGGCCCAGACATGGGCCATCACATTGATGTCCCAGATGCGCTGCCAGTCTTCGTTTGGCACTTCCATGCCGCCCGCGATCAATATGCCCGCGTTAGAGCAGAACAGATCAATCGGGCCGATGTCGTTTTCCACGGCATCGATCATATCCGCGATCTCTTGCTCGACACCCACATTCACACCGAAAGCCACGCCGTCGATCTCAT
>JAXMOM010000025.1:0-1539 GCA_034669925.1 Sulfitobacter sp. | reverse complement strand
CCAGCCCCATCAACTGCAACACTGTCGGCGCCAGATCGGCCAGACGACCGCTGCGCAGGCTGGCCCCATCGGGCCCGCCGACAACCGCCACGGGCACGGGGTTGAGCGTATGCGCCGTATGCGCCCCACCGGTTTCGGGATCGATCATCGTTTCGCAATTGCCGTGGTCCGCGGTGACAATCATCGCGCCGCCGACCTCCTCAAGCGCCTCAAGTACGCGCCCAAGGCCGGTATCCACCGCCTCGCAGGCCGCGATGGCGGCATCAAGATCACCGGTATGCCCCACCATATCGGGGTTCGCGTAATTCACTACAATCAGGTCGTAGCGGTCCTTGATCGCTTGCACGAAACGGTCGGTGACTTCCGCGCAAGACATCTCTGGCTGCAAATCATAGGTCGCCACATTCGGCGACTTGGGCATATAGCGGTCCTCGCCCGTTGTGGGTGTTTCCTCGCCCCCGTTCAGAAAGAACGTCACATGCGGGTATTTCTCTGTCTCGGCCAAGCGGAACTGCCGCAGGCCGTGCTGCGCGACCCATGCGCCAAGCGTGTTCACGATCTCGGGCTTGGGGTACATGGTGGTCATGAACGCCCCATGCGCGTCGGAATATTCCGCCATGCCCATCACCGCAGACCACGTAGGCCGCGCGCCTGTGTCGAAGGCGTCAAACTCCGGATCCGCAAGCGCCGACATGATTTCGCGCGCGCGGTCGGCGCGGAAATTCAGGCAGAAGATCCCATCGCCGTCCTGTACGCCGGTGTAGCCCTCCAACACCGTGGGCGTGATAAATTCATCGTTTTCGTCAAGACCATAGGCATCATTCACCGCATCGCGGGCGGTTGGGGCGGCACTGCCCTTGCCCTGCACGATCGCCTCATAGGCTTTGGCAACGCGGTCCCAGCGGTTGTCACGGTCCATCGCGTAATAACGCCCCGAGACGGTCGCGATACGCGCCCCGTCGGGCAAGGCGGCTTGCAGCGTCTCGAAATAGCCCAAGGCCGAGCGCGGCGCGACATCGCGCCCGTCGGTCAGCGCATGGATCACCACCGGAATACCCTGCGCCCGCAGCGCACGCACCGCGGCAATCATATGCGTCAGGTGCCCATGCACCCCGCCATCAGAGACAAGCCCCATCACATGCGCCGTGCCGCCGGTCTGTTTCAGCGTCTCGACAAAGTCCAGCAACGGTTGATGGGTGGCAAACGCGCCTTCCTCGATCGCAAGATCGATCTGTCCCAGATCCATCGCGACGACACGACCAGCCCCGATATTGGTATGCCCCACCTCGGAGTTGCCCATCTGCCCCTGTGGCAGCCCCACATCAGGCCCGAAAGTGGTCAGCGTCGCCGAAGGGCAGCTTTGCATGATCCGGTCGATATGCGGGGTCTTTGCCAGAAGGGGCGCGTTGCCCTGAGGGTCATCGCGCAGGCCCCACCCATCCAGAATGCACAATACGACAGGTTTTGGGGTGTTCATCCTGAGACCGCTCCGCAGGTTTACAGTGGTTTTCCGTCTTTTAGCGGCTCTGTCGCCGATGG
>JAXMOM010000024.1:0-1698 GCA_034669925.1 Sulfitobacter sp. | reverse complement strand
TGCAGCTGATGGAGGCCAAGACCGTCGAGGAAGGGATCACCGCGGGCGAGGCCTATATCGCGCCGTCGCAAAACCTGACGCTGGTGGATGTGAATACCATCGCGATGAAAACCATCGGCGCGCTGCCCGCCCGCGACGCCGCGCATCAAAGCCAGGGGCGCATGCCCACACCGGGCTGGATCGCCGCGAACCGCTGGCAGGGCCGCCTGCCCTATAGCGCAAACCCCGAATTCCTGTCGCCCCGCGGCGGGATTATCGGCAATACCAACAACAAGACGGTGGACCGCCCCTTCCCCAACCACGTGTCCTTCCTTTGGGGCGATACGCAACGCATCCAACGGTGGCGCAATCTGATGCAGCGCCGTCAGGTGCACACGCGCGACAGCTTTATCGAGGCGCAGCTGGATACGGTCAGCTTCACCGCACGCTCTCTGCTACCGCTGATCGGGGCCGAGCTTTGGTTCACCGGCGAAACCGCGCCCGAAGGCACGCCCGAACGCCAACGCCAACGCGCGCTGACCCTGCTTGCCGGCTGGTCGGGCGAGATGAACGAACATCTGCCCGAACCGTTGATCTATGCCGCCTGGCTGCGCGCCTTGCAGCAACGGCTGATCCAGGACGAGCTGGGGGCCTTGGCGGAGGAATTCGATCATGTCGATCCGCTGTTCATCGAACGTGTTTTCCGCGATGTGGACGGTGCGGCCGCATGGTGCGACGTGCTGCAATCCGCCCCGAAAGAGACCTGCCCCGACATGGCCCGCATGGCGCTGGACGATGCGCTGATCTGGATCAACGAGACATGGGGCACCCAGCTGGAATCCCTGCGGTGGGGCGACGCACACCAAGCCACCCACGACCACCAGACCTTGGGCGAAGTACCCGTGTTGCGCTACTTCATGAACATCCGCCAATCGACCTCGGGCGGTGACAACACCCTGCTGCGTGGCCGCACCCGTGGCACGGGGCCGGACCCTTTCGCCAATGTCCACGGCGCAGGCTTCCGCGGGGTTTATGACTTCGCCGATCCGGATTCATCGGTGTTCATCACCTCAACCGGCCAATCGGGCCACTTCCTGTCGCATCACTATGACGATCTGGCACAGCTCTGGCGCCGCGGCGAATACATTCCCATGTCGCTTGACGAAGAGCTCGCCCGCGCCGCCCCCGTCGGCATCACCAAGCTGATACCGGAGGCAAAATGAACCGCGTGATCCTTTTCAACAAACCCTTTGGCGTCTTGTCCCAATTCACCGACAAGGGCACCGAAGGCTCGCCGCGCCCGACCCTGTCGGCCTATATCGATGAAAAAGGCTTCTACCCCGCCGGACGGCTGGACCGCGACAGCGAAGGGCTGATGGTGCTGACCGATAGCGGCCCGCTGCAAGCCCGTATCTCGCATCCGAAATATAAACTGGCCAAAACCTATTGGGTGCAGGTCGAGGGCACGCCGGATGAACAAGCCCTCGCCGCTTTGCGCAGCGGTGTCACGCTCAAAGACGGCAAAACCGCCCCCGCCAAGGCGCGGCTGATGGACCCGCCCGATCCTCTGTGGGACCGCGACCCGCCGGTGCGGTTTCGCAAATCCGTCCCTGATGCCTGGCTCGAGATCACGATCACCGAAGGTCGCAACCGTCAGGTGCGGCGCATGACGGCCCATGTCGGCCTGCCGACACTCCGCCTGATCCGCGCGCGCGTCGG
>JAXMOM010000023.1:0-1699 GCA_034669925.1 Sulfitobacter sp. | reverse complement strand
GGGCGTTGTGGGAAACGGCAAAATCACCCATTTAGCGGAGCGTTTTGATGTCCAACCCCCTCACCGATCTTCTGGCTGAAAAAGGCACGCTGCTGGCCGATGGTGCCACTGGCACGAACCTGTTCAATATGGGCCTGATGTCCGGTGATGCGCCAGAGATGTGGAACACCGAACAGCCGCAAAACATCATCAAGCTGTATCAGGGTGCGGTGCAATCGGGCAGCGATATCTTCCTGACCAACTCCTTCGGCGCGAATGCCTCGCGCCTGAAACTGCATAATGCCGAAAAACGCGCCCATGAGCTGAGCCGCGTGTCCGCCGAGCTCGCGCGCGAGGTCGCGGATAAGGCCGGTCGCAAGGTCATCGTTGCAGGCTCCGTCGGCCCCACGGGCGAGATCATGGAGCCGGTCGGCCCGCTGACCCATGCGCTGGCGGTGGAGATGTTCCATGAAACCGCAGACGGGCTGAAAGCCGGTGGTGCCGATGTGGGCTGGCTGGAGACGATCAGCGCCCCCGAGGAATATCGCGCCGCCGCCGAAGGCTTCAAGCTGGCAGGGCTCGACTGGGTCGGCACGATGAGCTTTGACACCGCAGGCCGCACCATGATGGGCATGACATCCGAGGCGATGGTCGACATGGTGCATGACCTCGATTATGGCCCGCTGGCCTATGGGGCCAACTGCGGCACCGGCGCGTCGGATGTGTTGCGCACGGTGTTGGGGTTCGCCTCCAAAGGCATGCCGACGCCGATTGTGTCCAAGGGCAACGCGGGCATCCCGAAATACGTCGAAGGCCACATCCACTATGACGGCACGCCCGAACTGATGGCCGATTACGCCGAAATGGCCCGCAACTGCGGCGCGTCGATCATCGGCGGTTGCTGTGGCACCATGCCGGAACATCTGGTGCATATGCGCGCCGCTCTCGACAGCCGGCCCAAGGGCGACGCCCCCACGCTGGAACAGATCGTAGAGGCCCTTGGACCGTTCTCGTCGGCCAGCGATGGCACCGATGGCGAAGGCCCCACCCGCGCACCACGCCGTGGCCGCCGCCGGGGTTAATCCCCGAACAGATCCAACTGCGCGCTCGCCCGTTTGGGCGGGCGAAACAGATCGCAGCGCATTGGCGGCAGGAGCGTATCCAGCCCCAACCGTTTGACCGCCAAGGTAAACCGCTGCGCAATCATCTCGGCATAGGGGCCTTCACCGCGCATCCGTCGGTGCCAATTTGCGTCATATTCCTTGCCCCCGTGCATCTCGCGCAGCCGCGCCATGATGCGACCCGCGCGGTCAGGGTAATGCACCGCCAACCATTCCTGCATCAAGGGCGACACCTCGCGCGGCAAGCGCAGCATGATCCAACTGGCCGCGACGGCCCCCGCATCGCGCCCCGCTTCCAAAATCGCCTCAAGCTCGGGATCGGTCAGCGCCGGCACCATGGGGGACGCCATGACCCGCACCGGAATTCCTGCCTCTGCCAAACGTTCGATCACCTGCAACCGGCGTTTCGGGGCAGGCACCCGCGGCTCCATCAACCGCGAAAGCGTCGCATCCAGCGTCGTCACCGACACGCCCACGCGGCACAGCCCGCGCGCCGCCATATCCGACAGAATATCAATATCCCGCTCGATCAGACTGCCCTTGGTCACAATGGCAACGGGATGGTTCGCGTCTGACAGCACCTCTAGCAGCGCGCGCAT
>JAXMOM010000022.1:0-1739 GCA_034669925.1 Sulfitobacter sp. | reverse complement strand
GCAAACCATTCAAAGGTTTTCTCCATCAGACGCCCTTTGGAGGGCACACCGAGTTTGATCGTCATTGGCCTGCCTCCAGTTCCAGCATCAGCCCGGGGCGCATGACGCCCCCCACCGCGGGAATTTCCCCGCCCTGCCCTAGCCGCCGTGTCAGCGCGTCATAGCGTCCGCCTGTGGCGATGGTGGGCAGGTCGGGCCGTGTCGCCGCGCGGAAGCCAAAGACGAACCCGTCATAATATTCCATCGACACGCGGCCAAAGCTGGCTTCGAACATCAGGTTACCGGTATCGACACCGCGGGCGGCAAGCGCCTTTTCCCGCGCCGCGACACGGTCCACCGCATCCGAGATCGCGGGCATATCGACGGCAAGGTCATGCAACTGGCTGATCGCATTGGGCATGGTTTCACGCACATCCAGCAGCGCCAGCAGCAAGGACACCTGCGTCCGCGACAGGGCCGGCTCGGTGGCGTCGGCGCGCAGGGCGGCGATGCGTGTTTCAATCTCGTCCAGACTGCGCAGGCCGATCAGTGGTGCGGTGATAGCACCGTCACTGGCCAAGAGCGCCGCGCGGGTCGCGGGCATCGGCGTTTTGCCAGCATAGCGGTCGAGCAGCGCACGGAACCGGCGGGGCCGCCAGATGTGCCGCATCAATGCCGCCTTGCGCGACGCCGATGTATCCAGCCCCGCAACCGCAGCCATCAAGATACCGATATCCCCCGTCACGGCAGTGACCGGAAGCCCCTCCAACGCGCCCTGAATCAGGGCAAAGACTTCGGCATCGGCTGCCGCGGGATCGCCACGGTCAAAGACTTCGTAGCCCGCCTGAATATATTCATTGGCGCGGTTGGGGTCACGTTCCTGACGGCGGAACACTTCGCCCGCGTAGGTGTAGCGTGCCGGGTCCGCCCCATGGGCCATATGCATCTGCACCACGGGCAAGGTATAATCGGGGCGCAGCATCTGTTCGCCCCGCATCGCATCCGAGGTGACATAGGCGCGCGCGCGGATGTCTTCGCCATAAAGGTCCAGCAGGGTCTCGGCGGGTTGCAGGATCGGGGGTTCCACCACCGCGGCCCCCTGTGCCTCGAACAAGGCGCGCAGGCTTGCGGCTTTGGCGAGGATGTCGGATCGTGTAGCCATCAGCGGTTCAGCTCCAGTATCTCGCGCACTTTAGAGACAAGATCCCCACGCGCCACTTCATATTGGCTGGGGCGGTCTTTCCATTCCTCCAGCGTGGCGCTTTCAGCGATTTTCGCGCCCAAGATCAGGTCCTTGATCTGGATCATACCCTTGTCGAATTCATCCCCGCCCGCGATCACCGCCACCGGGCTGGCGCGGCGGTCTGCATATTTCAGCTGGTTGCCAAAGTTCTTGGGGTTGCCGAGATAAACCTCGGCCCGGATGCCTGCCTGACGCAGTTCAGCGACCATCGCCTGATAGTCGGACATGCGCGCCTTATCCATCACGGTCACCACCACGGGCCCTTCGGCCTGCGCCGACATCCGGCCCTTGGCCTGCAGTGCGGCAAGCAGCCGGTCGACGCCGATAGAGACGCCCGTTGCAGGGACTTCCTGACCGGTGAAGCGCTTGACCAGATCGTCGTAGCGCCCACCCCCTGCGACAGAGCCAAAGTTGCGGGGCCGGCCTTTTTCGTCCTGGATTTCGAAGGTCAGTTCCGCCTCGAACACCGGACCGGTGTAATAGCCAAGACCGCGCACGACGGAGGGGTCGATCTCCA
>JAXMOM010000021.1:0-1884 GCA_034669925.1 Sulfitobacter sp. | reverse complement strand
CCTACCCCAACGGCGACATCTACGAAGGCGCGTTCGAGGGCGGCAAACGTCAGGGTCAGGGCACCATGCGCTATAAATCGGGCGAGGAAGTCTCGGGCCAGTGGGTCAACGGCGCGCTGCAAGAAGCAGGCACAGCCCCTGCCGAAGATGCTGGTGCGGCGCCCACGCCCGACGCCACGGATGAGGCCCCGGCAGACGCCGAGACTCCGTCAGAGGCACCCGCCGACAGTACGGACGCGGCCGAAAGCAACGACGGCTAGATCACCTCGCCCGCGTCCAAACGGGCGAGCAAGGCATCGCCTTCGGCCAGAACTGTCTTGCGTTTGTCGGCGTCCATCCGGTCCCACGTGCGGTACATATTGCCCATGCGCGGATTGTTCGAGAACCGGTCGCGATGGCGGTCCAGAAAGTGCCAGTAAAGCAGGTTGAACGGGCAAGCGGTGTCACCCGTCTTTGCGCTGACAGAATAGTGGCAGCTTTTGCAGTGATCCGACATGCGGTTGATATAGGCCCCGGACGAGACATAGGGCTTGGACGCGATGACGCCGCCGTCGGCGAATTGGCTCATGCCGATGGTATTGGGGGCCTCTACCCATTCAAAGGCATCGGCATAGACCGCCAGATACCATTCATGCACCTGCGCCGGATCAATCCCCGCCAGCAGGGCAAAGTTACCCGTCACCATCAACCGTTGGATATGATGCGCATAGGCTTGGGTCCTGGTCTGCCCCACGGCCTTGGCCACACAGTTCATCCGCGTTTCGCCACCCCAGTAGAACCACGGCAGGTCGCGGTCGTGCCCCAGAATATTGCGGGCGGTATAGTCCGGCCCTTCAAGGAAATAGATGCCCCGCACATATTCGCGCCAGCCGATGATCTGCCGGATGAACCCTTCGGCGGCATTGATCGGCGCATGACCTGCGGCATAGGCGTCGGCAGCGGCCTCGCAAATCTCGGTCACGTTCAGCAACCCGATGTTGAGGTAGGGCGACAGGATCGCGTGATACAGGAATTCGTTCTCGTTCAGCATCGCGTCTTGATAGTCCCCAAACCGCGGCAGGGCATGCGCGATGAAATGGTCGAGCGCCTGCAGCGCCTCGGCGCGGGTGGTGGCGAACCAGAACGGCTCTAGCGCGCCGAAATTATCGCCGAAACGCGCTTGAACCAGCTCCAGCACTTCGCGCGTCGTGGCATCGGGGTCAAACCGCAGGGGGCCATCTACGGTGACATCCTCGGGCGCGGCTTTGCGGTTGTCGTGGTCGAAGTTCCACTTGCCACCGGCGGGTTGATCCCCTTCCATCAGCAGGCCGGTCTTGCGGCGCATCTCGCGGTAGAAATATTCCATCCGCAACGCCTTGCGGCCTTCGGCCCATGCCTCGAATTCGGCATGAGTGGCAAGAAAGCGGTCGTCGGCCAGCAGGTGCACCTTCAGCGGGGCGTATTTCAGCTTGCCGATCAAGCGCCACTCCCCAGGCTCTGTCGCCAGCACCTCGCTTGCCCCCGTCTGCGCTGCACGGCGCAGCAATTCCCCCACGATAGAGCCCGCGTTATCCGTATCGTCCAACTGCGTATAAGCGACCGTCCACCCGTCCTGTTCCAATGCATGGGCAAACTTGCGCATCGCGGCAAAGATCAGCGCGATTTTCTTGGGGTGATGCCGGACATAGGCCGCCTCGTCCGCGACCTCGGCCATCACGACGGTATCGCGCGCCTTATCCGCCTGCGCCAAGGCGCTGAGCGTTTCTGTCAGCTGGTCGCCCAGAACCAGCACCAAGCGCCCTACCATGGCACCGGCTTTCCGGCCCAGTCAAAGAACTGGCCTGTGTCCGCAGGCGTCAGCCCGTCGATCACAGCCAGCAGATTTTCCGCCGCCTCCGACGGTGC
>JAXMOM010000020.1:0-1964 GCA_034669925.1 Sulfitobacter sp. | reverse complement strand
CGCGCTTGCCTTTGACCAGACCTTCGGGGCCGTTTTCGGTATAGCGGAAGGTAACGCCGACACGGGCGACCAGATCGATCCACGCCTTCAGCGACGCGGGCACGCTGAAGTTATAGATGGGCGCGCCGATGACGATGGTGTCGGCGGCCAGAAGCTCTGCGACGAGCTTGTCGGATTCAACCAGCGCTTCGCTTTGCTCGGGCGTGCGGTCTGTCTCGGGGGTGGCGCGGGCGATGGCCCATGTTTCGGTGATCTGGGGCAGGGGTTCGAGAGCCAGATCGCGGACGGTTACATCATTGTCGCCCAGTTGCGCGATGATCCGGTCGGTGAGGCCGCGGGTCACAGAGCTGGTGGTGTTGGCAGAGGAATCGATACGCAAGATAGACATGGGAGGATATCCTTTTGTGTTAACTTTCTTCCCTCTACATGATCCTTGCCCGTACGAACGCAACTGGCGAAACTGCAGGTGATGTGTTCGATAATGCACAGTGGAAGGCGAGGGCCCGAGAATGGACAATTGGGAAGAAATCAAGACGGCCTATCAGGTGGCGCGCATGGGCACGGTCAGTGGCGCGGCCGAGGTTCTGGGGGTCCATCATGCGACGGTGATCCGCCATGTGGATGCGCTGGAACGACGGCTGTCGGTGAAGCTATTCCAACGGCACGCGCGCGGCTATAAGACGACGGAGGCGGGCGAGGATCTGCTGCGTGTGGCCTCTGCCACGGATGACCAGTTCAGCCAGCTTGCCAGTCGCATCAAGGGGCGCGGCGAAGCGGTGTCGGGCGAGCTGGTCGTGACCTCTCTGATGGAGCTTTCAAGCTGGATGACCCCTTTGTTGGTCGCGTTCCAGAGGGAAAACCCCGATGTGACCCTGCGCTTTCTGACCGGGGAGCGATTGTTCCGGCTGGAGTATGGCGAGGCGCATATCGCGATCCGCGCGGGGCAGGTGCCCGAGCAGCCGGACAATGTGGTGCAGCCTTTCTATCAGTTCCAGATGGGGCTGTTCGCGCATAAGGACTATATCGCCGCCTTCGGGATGCCGTCAGGGGTCGAGGAATATGGCAACCATCGGTTTGTCGGCCATGACGACGCGCAGATGCGTGCGCCCTTCTTCAAATGGATGCGGGAGGTGGTGCCTGCCCATGCGATCTCCTTTCGCGGTCTACATGCAGACGCGCTCCGCGTTGCGGTGCTGGAGGCGGCGGGGATCGGGTTTGTCGATCTGATCGAGGGGCGCGCCAACCCCGATCTGGTCGAGGTGCACCCGCATCTGCCGGAATGGGATTCGATGCTGTGGCTGGTCACCCATGTTGATCTGCACCGCACACCAAAGGTGCAGGCCTTGCTGTCGTACCTGAAAAAAGCCGTGAAGACGGGGCTGTGATGCGTTCTGATCTGCAGGGGCATCTGGCGATGCTGGCATTTTCGGCGCTGGTGGCGGGGTCGTTTTCGCTTGGGTCGCTGTCGGCCAATCTGATCTCGCCCACGGCGTTGAATGCCGCGCGGTTCGTGATCGCGGGCATGGTGATTGCCGTGGCGGTCGCTGCGACGACGGGTGTGCCGAAAGGGGCCTCGCGCGCGCCCTGGCGCTATTTGGTGCTTGGCGGGCTTTTTGCTGTCTATTTCGTGCTGATGTTTGAAGGATTGAAGACCGCGCGCCCCGTCAGTGCGGCGGCGGTGTTTACGCTGACGCCCGTGATTGCTGCGGGGTTTGGATGGCTCTTGTTGCGGCAGGTGACGACAGGGCGGATGGCGCTGGCGCTGGCCATCGGTGCTGTTGGCGCGCTTTGGGTGATTTTTCGCGCTGATCTGGCCGCGCTGCGGCGGTTCGAGCTCGGGTATGGCGAAGCGGTGTATTTCGTCGGCTGCGTAAGCCATGCGCTTTATACGCCGATGGTGCGCAAGCTGAACCGCGGAGAGCCGGCGGTGGTGTTCACCTTGGGCACGCTGATCGCCGGTGGTG
>JAXMOM010000019.1:0-1979 GCA_034669925.1 Sulfitobacter sp. | reverse complement strand
AAGGGTTGGAAACCACGGGCGATCCGGTGTTCAACGGGCTGTGGACCTTCTGCGGCACACCCTGCATCAACCTGCCGCTTTTCACCTCGACCGAAGGGCTGCCCATGGGCGTCCAACTGGTCGGCGCACGCCACAATGACGCGCGGTTGCTGCGCACGGCACAATGGCTGACCGACTGGGCCGCCGGTGCCTCTGCATAAAGGATATCTGATATGAACCGACTTCTTGCACTTGTGGCGTTTGCGACCATCACCACCTTTCTGCTGATCCTGGCCGTCAAGGTGCCTAGCCCCGATCTGGTGATCATCGTGGCGATCACGCTGGCGTTCATCGCCTTTGATCTGTTCACCTCCAGTCGCAACAAGAAAGACTAGCCGATGTCCAAACCCGTGATCTGGATCACCCGCACCCTGTCGAATGCCACGCTGGAACGCGCCCGCCGCGACTACGAGGTGATCTGGGATGCCGCCGACACCCCCGGCAGCGCCGAGGATATCATCAAGATGAGCGCATCCGTCGACGGGATCATCCCGTGCCACTCCGAACATTTCAGCGCAGATGTGGTGGCGCAGCTCGACCCGCGGCTGAAAATCGTCGCGAACCATTCGGTCGGCGTGGACCATTGCGATCTGGGCGCGCTGCGCGACAAGGGGATCGTCGTGACCAATACGCCCGATGTGCTGTCGGACGCCACGGCAGAGCTGGCGATGATGCTGATGCTGGGGGCTGCGCGCAATGCGGTCGCGGGGGATCGGACTGTGCGGTCCGGCACATGGGATTTCTGGTCGCCGGCCTTTCTGGTGGGCAAACAGATGACCGGTGCGCGGCTGGGGATCGTGGGGATGGGCGGTGTGGGTCGTGCCTTTGCCCGCAAGGCGCGCGGCTTTGACATGGAGATCCACTATCACAACCGCAGCCGTCTTTCGCCCGAGGATGAAGCGGGCGCGATCTACCACGAGACGCTGGAAAGCCTGCTGGCCGTGTCCGACTTCCTGTCGCTCCATTGCCCCGCGACGCCCGAGACGGTCGGGCTGATGAACGCCGACCGTTTGGCGAAGCTGCCCAAAGGGGCGGTGCTGGTCAACACGGCCCGCGGCAATCTGATCGACGAGGCCGCTTTGGTCGACGCTCTGGATGCGGGGTATATCGGGGCGGCGGGGCTGGATTGCTTTGTCACCGAACCGGGGGGCAATCCGGCCTTCGCGTCCTATGACAACGTGATGATGATGCCCCATGTGGGCAGCGCCACGGTGCAGACCCGCGATGCGATGGGGTTCAAGGCGCTGGATAATCTTGACGCGTTCTTCCGTGGAGAGTCCCCGCCGAACGCGCTCTAGTCTAGAAGGGGTCCGAAGAACTCAATGCGGACCTACGCGAAAAAAAATCGTATACGATTTACACGATCGTATTTATTTGTCATGGTGTGTTTCGAAAGGGGCGCATCATGACACTTCGGCAATCGAAATCGGACATTCTATTCGACCGGCTGCGCCATGATATCCTGTCGCTGGATTTGCCACCGGGCATGGCGCTGCGCCTACCGGCCCTGTCGGAACGCTATGCCATCGGCCTGACGCCCCTGCGCGAATGTCTGAACCGGCTGGCGGCTGAACAGCTTGTCGCGCCCGAGCATAACAAGGGCTTTTGCGTCACCCCGCTGACCCGTGCCGATCTTCTGGATCTGGAACGCAGCCGCGATGCCATCGAAGGCGCGATGCTGGCCCATTCCGTCAGCCACGCCGATGACGCGTGGGAGGCAGGGGTGATCGGCGCCTATCACCACCTGTCGCAAACGCCCGTGCCTTCGGTGATCCATAATGACGAGGCGCTGGCCCAATGGACACGGCGGCATCTGGCCTTTCATCAGGCATTGGTGGCGGGGGCGCGGTCAGAATGGATGGCGCGGTTTGCGGGGCAGTTGCAGGACCAGTTGGGGCGCTACCACCGTTTTATTCAGGCAGGCCTGCGCGAACTGACCC
>JAXMOM010000018.1:0-1993 GCA_034669925.1 Sulfitobacter sp. | reverse complement strand
AGGGCCGCGAGGCCGCTTCGGCAGCGCTTGGCATCGTCGCGGCGCGTCAACTGCTTGACGCCTAAGACGGGTTTACCGCGCGGGCCTGTGCGTCAGGCCCGCTGCGCCCCGATGCTGGCGATGCCCAACACATCCAGCACTTTGGCCTCGATATGTTCGGCGTTCATCCCCGCGACCGCATACATATCCGCAGGGCTCGCCTGATCGATAAAGATATCGGGCAGCACCATAGACCGGTATTTCAGCCCTGCGTCGAACACGCCCTCATCCGCCAGAAGCTGTGCCACATGGCTGCCAAAACCGCCGACTGCACCCTCTTCGATGGTGATCAGCGCCTCGTGATCGGCGGCCAGCGACAGGATCATCTCGCGGTCAAGCGGCTTGGCAAAGCGGGCGTCGGCAATGGTCGGTGTGATCCCCTTGGCCCGCAGCGCCTCGGCGGCTTTTTCCACCTCTGACAGGCGCGTGCCAAAGGACAACAGCGCCACGCGCTTGCCCTCGGCGATGATGCGCCCCTTGCCGATCTCCAGCGGTTCGCCGCGTTCGGGCATGGTCACGCCCGCGCCTTCACCCCGCGGGAAGCGGAAGGCAATCGGCCCGTCGTCATAGGCCGCCGCCGTGGCCACCATATGCACCAGCTCTGCTTCATCCGCGGCGGCCATGACGACGAAATCGGGCAGGTTCGCCAAAAACGCCACGTCAAAGGCACCGGCATGAGTGGCCCCATCGGCCCCCACCAGCCCCGCGCGATCAATCGCGAAGCGCACCGGCAAGCGCTGGATCGCCACGTCATGCACCACTTGATCATAGCCGCGCTGCAGGAAGGTTGAATACATCGTGCAGAACGGCTTCATCCCGCCCGCTGCCAATCCGGCAGAGAATGTCACACCGTGCTGTTCCGCGATGCCCACGTCAAAGCACCGGCTGGGGTAGCGTTCGGCGAAAAGGTTCAGCCCTGTCCCATCCGGCATCGCGGCCGTCACGGCGCAGATCTTGTCGTCTTTTGCGGCCTCGGCGATCAGGCTGTCCGCAAAGACGCGGGTATAGCTGGGCGCGTTTGACGGCGCTTTCTTCTGCTCGCCCGTCAGCACATTGAACTTGGCGGTCGCGTGGCCCTTGTCACGGGCGGCTTCGGCGGGGCCATAGCCCTTGCCCTTTTTGGTGATCACATGGATCAGCACCGGCCCCGTCGCCCGCGCCTTGACCGTGCGCAAAACCGGCAGCAACTGGTTCAGGTCATGCCCGTCAATCGGCCCGAGATAGGAAAACCCAAGCTGTTCGAACAACGTACCGCCCACGGCCATGCCTTTGAGCATATCCTTGGCGCGCTTGGCCCCTTCGCGGAACGGGCCGGGCAACATGCTGACAGCGCCCTTGGCCGCGGCTTTGAAATCCTGAAACGGCTCTTCGGCATAAAGACGGCTGAGGTAGGTCGACATCGCCCCCACCGGCGGCGCGATCGACATCTCGTTGTCGTTCAGGATGACGAACATCCGTTTTTTCAGATGGCCCGCGTTGTTCATCGCCTCATAGGCCATGCCCGCCGACATCGACCCATCGCCGATCACCGCAATCGCATCGCCCAGACCTTCGGGGACATTGCCGCCCAGATCACGCGCCACCGAAAAGCCCAAAGCCGCGCTGATAGAGGTCGAAGAATGCGCAGCACCAAAGGGATCGTAGGGGGATTCACTGCGTTTGGTAAATCCGCTCAACCCGTCTTTCATACGCAGGGTGCGGATACGGTCGCGGCGTTCGGTCAGGATCTTATGCGGGTAGCACTGGTGGCTGACGTCCCAGATCAGCTTGTCCTTCGGCGTATCGAACACCGAATGGATCGCGACCGTCAGTTCAACCACGCCCAGACCTGCGCCCAGATGGCCGCCCGTCTCTGATACGGCAGAAATCGTCTCTGCCCGCAGTTCATGGGACAGTTTCACCAGCTCTGCATCCGAGAAATTCTTCAGATCGGCAGGGCGGTTCACCCGGTCCA
>JAXMOM010000017.1:0-2127 GCA_034669925.1 Sulfitobacter sp. | reverse complement strand
GCTTACCGCCTCAGACATTTTGCTTGGCCCCTTCTTTGTCATAGAACACCGGATCGACGATTTTCGCCTGATAGGTCTTGCCGTCGGTCCCGGGGAAATCGATCACCTCGCCCATGCGGTCCGGCCCATTCAGGACCAGCCCCATCGCGATCCCCTTGCCCAAGGTCGGCGAATGATAGGTCGAGGTGACGCGCCCGATCATATTGCGCTGGCCGTTCTCGTTCTCGCCCTCGCCCACGGCATAGGCCCCGTCCGGAAGGGTGCTGCCGTCGGTTGTTTCCAGCCCCACCAGTTTCCAACGCGTCGGGTCCACCATATGGGACCGCTGCTGCGCGCGCTTGCCCAAGTAGTCGTCTTTCTTTTTCGAGATCGCCCAGTTCAGCCCCAGATCCTGCGGGATCACAGTGCCGTCGGTTTCGTCCCCGATCATGATAAAGCCCTTTTCGGCGCGCAGGATGTGCAGACATTCGGTCCCATAGGGCATCACGCCCAGATCATTGCCCGCCACCATCAGCGCATCCCAGAAGGCCTGTCCCTGCCCTGCATCCACCGCGATCTCGTAGCTTAGCTCGCCCGAGAAAGAGATCCGGTAAACGCGGCACTTGAAGCCCCCCAGCGTGCCGTCCGCCCACTCCATAAAGGCCAGCGCGTCCTTGCTGACATCCATGCCGCCCAGCTTTTCCAGACATTTGCGTGCATTGGGGCCGACCACGGCGATCTGCGCATATTGCTCGGTGACATTGGCGACATAGACATTGAAATCCCACCACTCGGTCTGGAGCCATTCTTCCATATGCTGGTGGATGCTTTCCGCGCCGCCTGTCGTTGTGTGGCACAAGAAGGTGTCGTCATCGATCCGCGCAACGACACCATCGTCGATCAGGAACCCGTTTTCCGAACACATCAGGCCATAGCGGCATTTACCCGGTTTCAGCGTGCTCATCATATTGGTGTATAGCATGTCGAGAAAACGCCCCGCGTCCGGTCCCTTGACGATGATCTTGCCAAGGGTGGAGGCATCCAGCATCCCCAGTTTGCTGCGCGTGTTGGTGACCTCGCGCATCACCGCGTCATGGGTGGTTTCGCCCTTGCGTGGATAGGCATAGGGGCGTCGCCACTGGCCGACGGGTTCCCATTCGGCACCGTTCGCGTCGTGCCAGTCATGCAGCGGGGTGCGGCGGATCGGCTGGAAGACATCGCCACGCGCCTCGCCCGCGATCGCGCCCATCGAAATCGGGTGGTACGGCGGGCGGAAGGTGGTGGTACCAACCGCGGGAATATCCGCATCCATCGCGCCCGCCAGCGTTGCCAGCCCGTTGATATTGCTGAGCTTCCCTTGATCCGTTGCCATGCCGAGCGTGGTATAGCGTTTGGCGTGTTCGACGCTGACAAAGCCTTCTTGCGCGGCAAGCCGCACGTCTGACACTTTGACATCGTTCTGATAATCCAGCCACGTCTTCTCGCGCAGCTTCACATTTGCGCCTTGGGGCATCATCCAGACGGGGGCGAGCGGCGCTTCCTCTTGCCGGTCGGCGTTCGGCGAGACGGCGTCGGCGGGCAGCTTGAACCCCAGCGTCGTGACCACCCCATCCGCAGCGGCATGGGCGTCGTGCAAGATATCATCCAGCGCAAAGAACCCACCCGCGGCACCGGCGGCGGTGACAAAACCATGCCCGTCCGCCCCCAGCGGCGGATTGTTCACATCGGGGCGGAACATGGCCCCCGCGGTATCCCAGGTCAGCTTGCCGCCGCAATGGGACCACAGATGCACCACAGGCGACCATCCGCCCGACATGGCGACGGCGTCACAGGGGAAGGTTTCAAGCACCGCACCCTCACCCGCTTGGCTGCACACCTCTACGCCTGTCACGCGTTTGCCGCCTGTCACCCGCGCCACGGCATGACCCATCATCACGCGAATGCCCAGATCTTTGGCGCGCGTCATCAGCGCGGAATCCTGCGGCAGCACGCGGGCATCCAGAATGGCGGGCACGGTCAGTCCGGCCTCGGTCAAGGCGATGGCGGTGCGGTAGGCGTCGTCATTATTGGTGACCACCACCGTGCGATCCCCGACCGACACGCCATAGTTCACCAGATAATCCCGCACAGATGCGGCCAGCATCACGC
>JAXMOM010000016.1:0-2143 GCA_034669925.1 Sulfitobacter sp. | reverse complement strand
GATCGCGGAACAACAGCACCGCGCCACGGCCTTCGTCCGCGATGATCTGCATCGCGCGTGGCAATTCGTCGGCGGGGCTTGGCCCGAGGCCGAGGATATCCTCAAGCGCGTTGATCGCATGGGTGCGCACCAGAACCGGCGCATCCGTCGTGATGTCGCCCTTGGACAGGACCACATGATCGGTGCCGCTGATCTCGTCGGTGAAAATCTGCATCTTCCAGTCGCCCCCATAGGCAGAGGTTACGGTGCGGCTGTCGCGCTCCACCAGCAGGTTGTCATGCTTGTGGCGATAGGCGATCAGATCGCTGATCGTACCGATCTTCATGTCGTGCTGCTGACAGAAGGCAACCAGATCCGGCAGGCGGGCCATGGTGCCGTCTTCCTTCATGATCTCGCAGATCACACCCGACGGATGCAGCCCCGCAAGGCGCGAGATATCGACGGCAGCCTCGGTGTGGCCTGCACGGACCAATACACCGCCATCGCGTGCGCGCAGCGGAAACACATGCCCCGGCGTGGCGATATCCACCGCGCCTTTATCCTCGTCGATGGCGACCTTGACGGTCAGCGCACGGTCGGCGGCGGAAATACCGGTGGTCACCCCCTCGCGTGCTTCGATCGATACGGTAAAGGCTGTTTCATGGCGGGCAGAGTTATTCACCGCCATCATCGGCAGACCCAGCGTGTTGACCCGTTCCTCGGTCATCGGCAGACAGATCAGCCCGCGCCCGTGGGTGGCCATAAAGTTGATCGCATCCGCATCCGCAAATTGCGCGGGGATTACCAGATCGCCTTCGTTCTCGCGGTCTTCGTGGTCGACCAGCACGAACATGCGACCCTGACGGGCCTCTTCGATGATCTCTTCGATGGGCGCGATGGCATCCGCCAATTCAGCCTCGACCGGTCCGGGCGTTTCAAATTGCATGGGGTCACCTCACTCTTTGCTGCTCTGGCACATACCCCACCCCACGCGCCTTTGCCAGAGCAGGGCCGCCCCCCTCCCTGCTTCATTTTGCCAAATAAACTCAATTCCGCACCGTCACCGCGCGCGGCGGTCCGCGTTAAGCCCCGAAATAGCGCGCGGCCTCCACATAGCCCGCCGCCTTGCTTGCAGTGGCCCAGTCCCGCTCCAATCCGGTGTCGCCGATGATCAGCACCTGATCGCCGACCAGTTTGCGCCCTTGAACCACCTGCCCCAGATGATCGCGCATCGCGCTCCAGCTGTCGGTGAACTTGGGGGCCTCGGCCACATGGTCCAGCACGGGATTCGCCTGTGCCACACTGTCGGGCCGCAGCGGGCGATGTACCAGCGCCAGCTTTTGGGCGCGCTGCACCTTGTCCAGCACCTCGGCCTCGCGCAGGGGGATATGCGGTGCCCCCGCACGGACCACCCGCAGCGCATTGGACGAGAACAGCAGCGCCAGAATATCGCGCCCCGTGGCCTGACGGACCGCGGCATAGGCCTTGTAGTCCAACCCCAGCTCGCGGGCGCGCGCCACGCGCATCTTGACGACCATCAGCGGGATCGCTGAAGGCATCGCCGCCTCGCGTGCCTTTTGCCACTGGAAAGCGCGCCATTTCTGGCCGCGCTCAAGGCTGGGGCCCTGATTATGTCCGATCCCCGCGATCATGACATTTCCGCCAGCCGCGCAACATAGCGGGCCAATGTGTCGATCTCTAGGTTGATGCGGTCCCCGACAGCGACATCACCCCATGTGGTCACCTCTTTGGTGTGGGGGATAAAGTTGATGCCGAAATCGCAGCCGTCGACCTCGTTCACGGTCAGCGAGGTGCCGTTCAGCGCGACAGAGCCTTTGGGGGCAATGAAACGCGCCAGGTCTTCAGGCGCGCGCAGGGTCACGCGGGTGCTGTCGCCCTCATCGCGCAGCGCCACCACCTCGGCCACACCATCGACATGGCCCGACACGATGTGCCCGCCCAATTCGTCCCCGACCTTTAGCGCGCGTTCAAGGTTCAGACGGCGTCCGACCTCCCATGCGCCAAGGTTGGTCTTGTCCACGGTCTCGGCGCTGATCTGCACCTCGTACCAATCGGCCCCCAGATCCACCACGGTCAGGCACACGCCATCACTGGCGATAGAGGCCCCCATGTCGATGCCGCTGGTATCATAGCCCGTTTCGAT
>JAXMOM010000015.1:0-2288 GCA_034669925.1 Sulfitobacter sp. | reverse complement strand
GGCAGCCGCGCGGGCGGGCTGGTCGAGGCCGGTCCGGCGGTGACGCTGACCAGCTATGGCGAGGTGGTCGAGGTCAGCGCGATTGTCGGGTCGGGGCTGCGCGGCGGGGTCGATATGGTCTGGGGCAATGCGCCGGTCTATGGGCATTTCGGGCTGGACCTGACGGGGCAGAATGGCGGGGTCGTTCGCATCGACGATTTGCAGATCGAGGATGTGACAGGCGTCTTTCTGCGCGACATGCTGGCACAGGTGGACGTGCGGGACTATGGCGCGGTGGGGGATGGCAGCACCGATGATACGGCGGCCTTTGTGGCGGCGAATGCGGATGCACAGGGGCGCAGCGTGTTGATCCCGCGCGGGACGTATCTGCTGAACGGGGACGTGACCTTTGACGCGCCGACGCGGTTTGAAGGGACAGTGACCATGCCCGCCAGCGCGATCCTGCTGCTGCGCCGCAACTTTGATCTGCCGAATTATATCGAGGCTTTCGGGAATGAAGAGATCGCCTTTCGCAAGGCGTTTCAGGCGTTGCTGAACAATGCGGATCATGAATCGCTGGATCTGGGTGGGCGCAAGGTCAACGTGACCGGCCCGATCGATATGCAGGCCGCGACGCCCGAACGCAGCAGCTATGCCACGCGGCGGGTGATCCGCAACGGCCAGTTTGAAGCGGCCACGAATGGCGATTGGGATACGGTCACGGTGACCTCGCAGGCCAGCTATTCGCCCTCGGATGCGCGCAAGCTGACAAATGTGGTGAATGTGGCGAATGTGCCTGTGGGGGCGCTGATCACGGGCAATGGCGTCGGGCGCGAGATCTATGTGCGCGCCAAGAACGTTGCCACGCAAGAGATTACCCTGAACGCGCCCTTGTATGATGCGGCGGGGACGCAAAATTTTACCTTTACGCGGTTCCAGTATCTGCTGGATTTCAGCAACTACAGCCAGCTGAGCAAATTCGTTCTGGATGACATCGAATTCCAGTGCAACAACGTGGCCAGCGCCATCAACCTTGCGCCATCGGGGACGATTTTCCATGTGCGGGACTGCTTTATCTCGCGCCCGAAGGATCGGGGGATCACGTCGATTGGGGGGGGCTGTCAGGGGATGTTCGTGGACCGTTGCCAGTTCCTGTCCGCCGAAGATGCGCTGGACGTGCCGGACCGGACCACGATCGCGATCAACTGCAACGCCAATGACGTCAAGATCCGCGACAACCGTGCCACGCGCTTTCGCCATTTTGCGCTGCTGGCGGGGCAAAATAATATCGTCACGGGGAACCACTTCTTTCAGGGGGATACGGTCAAGAACGGCGTCCGCTCTGCCGGGTTGATCCTTGCGGCGCAGCACACGGCGAGCGTGGTCAGCGGGAACTATATCGACAATTGCTTTGTCGAATGGACCAACGAACAAGACCCCGCGCCGGACTACAGCAGCGAGTATTCTTTCAGCTCCCTGTCGATCAGCGGTAATATCTTTCTGTCGGGTGAGGTGGCCCCGTGGTTCAGCTATATCGTAATCAAGCCTCATGGGGCGGGTCATGTGATCAATGGGCTGACAATCAACGACAACCGCTTCCGCAGCATCAACGGGTTCATTGATCGGGTCGAACGGATCGACACGAGCTTTGCCGATATGGATTTCTCGCGCATGCGCAATATCGAGATGACGGGAAACTCGTTCCACGGCATCCATAATCCGGTGTCGAACCCTGTGCAGGTTGAACATACCGAAGCCAGTCTGGCCAAGACCTGGGTGGTGGATATTGCCGACCGCTTTCCGTTCGGCGGGTGGGCGATTGCGGTGGATAGCATCACGATGGACGGGCCGGTGCGCAACGGATCGAATGTGGCGCAATACAGCGTGCCCTATGTGCTGACGGATCAGGGGGCGGATCGTGATCTGCTGCATCTGGTCTGGAGCACCAGCGTCAAAGGATCGATCTTTATGCAGGCGCGCATGGATAAACGCTAGAACTCGCGCCAGAGCGAGAGTTTTAGCGCGGGGTTGGAGGTGTCGTTGATCAACGTCTCTGCCCCGATCTGGAAGCGGATATCGGGGCGGCTTTTCAGCGGGCGCATGACGATAGAGGGCGCGACAGAGGTGGCACCGGCGGCAGAGGTCGAAGCATAGTAGATTTGCAGCATTCCCGAAAACCGGTCGCCGAAGTTGATGCCTATGGTGCCGTCGACTTTGGCGAGATGCTCTTGCAGGTAGATGTCCCACGCGAGGGAGCTGTCGATGGTCACCCAGCCGTGTTTCTGCCCCAGCGTATAGCCGCGGCCCCA
>JAXMOM010000014.1:0-2440 GCA_034669925.1 Sulfitobacter sp. | reverse complement strand
ACAGACCCCCATTGTGCCCAAGTGGCGGAATGGTAGACGCAGGGGATTCAAAATCCCCCGCCGCGAGGCGTGCCGGTTCGAGTCCGGCCTTGGGTACCACCTTGTTCTTGCAAGGCTTTCCGTGAAATTCAGTTTCGATCGTCGATAGGTGTGAAGGTTGCCTTTGCAGCCTTGGCGATGTCGCGTCATCCTGTTCGTTGCATGTCAACAGCCGCGCAGGGAATTGCTGCGCGGCTTTGCGAAAGGGATCGTCTGGTGGTGTGGTTGGCGTTAAAGCTCGTTCGCCCAAGGCGGGTTGGCACCGGCGCGTGACACGGTGATGGCGGCGACGCGGGCGCCATATGTCATTGCGTCGCGCAAAGCGTCGGGATCAAGCGTGCCGAGGGCTTCGGGCGTCAGCAGGTCCAGTTCGGACAGCTTCGCCAGAAATCCCGCATTGAACGTATCACCGGCACCGATTGTATCGACGACGTTGGTCTTTACCGCAGGCACCGTGATGGATGTACCGTCGGCAAGCGTTGCGATGGCACCCTCGGCCCCTTGGGTGACAATCACAACCGACGGGCCGGTGTCGAGCATTGCGCTGATCTTTTCGGCCTGCGTCAACGGGGCGGGGTTCAGCCAGTCAAGATCCTCGTCCGAGACTTTGACGATATCCGCCTGGCTGATCATCGCCGCCATCCGGCGGCGGTAGCCCTCTGCGTCAGTGATGAAGAGGGGGCGGATGTTGGGGTCGATCATCACCGCCCGCGACCCGCCCTGACGTTCCAGCAAAGCTGCATAGGCGCTGGCACTGGGATCGCTGGTAAGGCTGATACCGCCCAAGAAAAGCGCGGTAATATCGCTCGGAAGCTCTGGCATATCCTCGGGGCGGATCATCCGACCGGCGGAGTTTTCGTCGAAAAATGAATAGCTTGCCTGCCCATCTTCAAGTTTCACAAAAGCCAATGTGCTAGGACGGTCAGAGCGGATGATATGCGTGGTATCCACGTCACTGGCCTTCAGCGCAATGGCCAGCTGATCGCCGAACATATCGCGCGACAATCCGGTAAGCATGCCCGCGCGGGCCCCCAATCGGCCAAGAGCGATAGCGGTGTTAAAGACCGCGCCGCCCGAATGGGGCACAAACCCGTCCGGCCCGTCGAGCGACGGGGCCGCGACCATATCGATCAATGCCTCCCCGCAACACAGGATCATTGCCCCATCCCCGCGCGGTCACCGGCCAATGCGGCGGCCACATCCGGCTGATCGGTATAGACCGCAAGCGCGGCCTCGCAGCCTTCTGCCCAGATGAGCGAGAGCCAGTGTTCAAACGCCTCGGCAAAGGCCTGATGCTCGGCCAGATCGCCATAGATATGACGCTGCGCAAGCCAAAGCTGCGGCGCTTCGCGCGCGGCCAGGGCCACAGCGTTGAGGCGCGCCCACTGCGGGTCGTTCGGCTCGATCTCTGTCCCGTCCATGCGGGTGCCTGCACACATACGGGCCCATAGCGCCTCTACCAGGGCCAGACCGGAGCAACTGCCCTTGGCCGCCAAGGCGTCGCGCAGGACCGGCAGGACAAACCCCGGATGCCGTGATGACCCGTCAAAAGCCACGCGCCGTGTGGTGTCGCGGATCGCGGGGTTGGCGAAGCGTTTGGCAATCAGTTCGACATAGGCCGCCGGGTCTTGACCGGGCACGGCGGCGACGTAGGGGGCGATTTCCTCTGCCTCGATCTTGCGGAACATGGCAGAGGTCAACGGGTGCGCCATGCAATCGGCGATGGTCTCCAAGCCCAGCAACTCTCCGGCGTTGGCCAAGACCTGATGTCCTGCGTTGAGGATGCGGATTTTCATCGCCTCGTAGTCATGCACCGCGTCGGTAAAGATCGCCCCCGCCTTGTCCCAGTCGGGGCGTCCGGCGCAGAAGTCGTCTTCGATCACCCATTGGCGGTAGTTCTCGTGGGTCACCGGTGCCGCGTCATCGACGCCAAGGCTTTGCGCCAGCCCGATTTCGTCAGGGCCGGTGGCGGGCACGATGCAATCCACCATAGAGTTCGGGAAGCTGCAGTTTTGCTCGATCCACTGGGCAAGGGCCGTGTCACTTTGGCGGGCGAGGGTCACGACGGCCTGGCGCGTGGCGGTGCCATTGCCGCGCAGGTTGTCACAGCTTTGGACGGTAAACGGACCGTGGCCCGCATCGCGCCGCAGCTTGAGCGCTGCAATGATCGCGCCGAAAACCGTCTTGGGCTGATCGGGCTGCGCGCGGTCATGCTGGATATCGGCGTGGGTCAGATCAAGCCCGCCGGTTTCGGGGTCGATGAAATAGCCGCCTTCGGTCACGGTCAGCGACACGATGCGGATCGCGGGATCTGCCATCGCGGCAATCAGCGGCGCGTTGTCTTCGGCGATGGGGGTGTAGTCGATCATCGAGCCGACGACCTCTGCCGTGACACGACCGG
>JAXMOM010000013.1:0-3536 GCA_034669925.1 Sulfitobacter sp. | reverse complement strand
GCGGCTTGGCCTTTACCTTCCACGGCATCGCCATCGGTTTGCGGGATCTTGGCATGACGATGAACCCGCAGGCCGCGCATTACACCCTGATGGGGACAGAGACACTTTCGCTGCGCATGGAACGCCACGTAGAAAACGCCCAGAAAATCGCGACTTGGCTCGAGAATGATGACCGTGTCGACTATGTCACCTATGCGGGGCTCGAATCCTCGCCCTATTTCGAGCGTGCGAAAAGCGTTTGCCCCAAAGGGGCCGGCGGGTTGTTCACCTTTGCGGTGAAGGGCGGATACGACGCCTGCGTCAAATTGGTAAATGCGTTGGAGATTTTCAGCCATGTCGCAAATCTTGGCGACACCCGGTCGCTGATCATCCACTCTGCCTCCACCACGCACCGTCAGCTTAGCCCCGAGCAGCAAGAAGCCGCGGGCGCCGGCGCGAATGTTGTGCGCGTTTCCATCGGGACAGAGGATGCCGCCGACCTGATCGCCGATCTAGATCAAGCGCTGTCCAAAGCGACGGCTTAAGCTACGACCTATAAAAGACCCCCGCCAAAGCAACCCTTCGGCGGGGGTATGTTTACCCATTCAAACCTTCAAATGCCGCGAGGCAGCAGAGGTTTAGTCAGCCTCGGCGATTTCGAACTGCAGCGTGACTTGCGCGCTGATGTCGATCTCTCCGGTCTCGATGGGCATATCCATACTTTTCATCTGGGCACCCCGCATCTCCATCGGGCGGAAACCCTGGCTCGATTCGGACATGCTGGTGAGTTTACCAAGCTTAACGCCAGCGGCATCTGCAAGCTGCTGCGCACGCGCCATCGCATCCTCAACGGCCCTCTCTCGGGCCTTGGCCAGCGCCGCTGCATTATCCTGCAAGCCGAACTGCAAGCCGTTAAAATCATTCGCGCCCTCGGCCACGACCGCATCCAGCAATTGCCCAAGTTTGCTTAGATCGCGAACCGTTACACTGACGGTGTTACCCGCCTCATAGCCCGATACTTCCACCGGGGACGCATCTTCGCGGGGGCGATTGTCATAGACGGGCCGCAGATAAAGCCCGCTGGTCTGACGGTCGAGGCCCGCGATCTTCAATGTGTCCAATTGGTCTAGAATGCCGCGCACTTTTTCAGACGTCTGCGCCATTGCGTCCGAAGCAGAGGCCGCCCGCTCGCTCACGCCCAAGCGGATCGTCGCGGTATCAGGGGCAAGCGATACAATACCCTCGCCATTCACGGTGATCCCCTGGGGCGCTTGTTGCGCCAGCGCCCCTGACGCAAAACCGGCACAGACGATCGCGGCAATTTTCAACATTCGCATATTCATGACCTTTTTTTACTGTGATATTCCTTGGCAACATATGTGACCTCCCGCCTAAGTTGCCGCAAGCCTCCTCTGCGCTCCGCTCTTTTCATGAGCAAACTACTGCTCTATTCTTTTGCTGTGAACGGGCGCTCTGTTTTGCAGGCGATCCCCATGGTATTGGCAATCTGCTGCCGTCCGAATGTCCCACCGTCCCAATGCCTCTAGTCAAAAGCGTTCCAATGAAGCCCAATTTTGCACTGTCTCTCTCCTTCGAAGGTATTCGCCTGCTGCACCGCGCCCCTGATGGATGGCGGCAGGTGGGCGAAGTGGCCGTCGACGCCGAGGATATGGCCGCCCAACTGGCCGCCTTGCGCAGCACCGCCACCGCGCTAGAGCCGAGCGGCCTGCGCAGTAAGCTGCTGATTCCGAACGATCAAATCAAATACATGACGATCGACACCGCGGGGCTTAGCGATCAGGCGCGGCGCGAACAGGCCGAGGTGGCGCTTGATGGCGCGACGCCCTATGCCGTCGAAGATCTGGTCTTTGACATCAGCAATGACGGCCCCCGCACGCATATCGCCGCCGTCGCCCGCGAAACACTGACCGAGGCCGAAGCCTTCGCGACCGAGCATCGTTTTCACCCCGTCAGCTTTGCCGCCCAGTCCGACGATCATGATTTTACCGGCGAGGCGTTTTTCGGCCAAACAGACTCCGCCCCCAAGTGGTTGGAGCCGGGCGATTCTGTGGAGCGTGACAAGGGGCCATTCGTTATCCTGGGCGATGTGGAACTGCCGCCGGAGGATACTTTGCCGCCGAAAGGTGATACGGCTGCTAAGGCGGAAAACCCCGGTAAAGCCGATGATGTGACGGCGGATGCGTCGCAGAAGGGTGACAGCACGTCGGATGCTCCGGCGGCTGATGCCGCGAAGCCGGAAGCAAAGACGGCTGATGCGCCTCAGCCTGCAAGCCAGAAACCAGCAGACGCCCCCGCGCCCAAAGCGGCAAAGCTTGACGCGCCTCGCGTTGCACCCGCGTCCCCATCGGTGACGCCCCCGCCACGCAGGGCGTCGGCCCCTGCCCACGCCAAAACGCCCGAAGTGTCAACTGGAAAGGCACCGGCACCCGCGGTACTGAAACCAGCCGCCCCATCTGTTGAAAAAAATGCGGGAGCGACACCCAAGCCCGCGCCCGCCGTGTCCAAAGCCCCGCCCGCGGCACCTGCCGCTACGAAGGCCCCCGCGGATTTTTCCAGCCGACGCAGCGCGCCCATCGTTACGGGTGCCGCCGCGCGCGGTAGCGTGCAGCCCTTGTCGCACACGGGCGGGCCGGTCCCCGATAGCAGTTCGTTAACCGGCGCCAAACACACACAGCCTGCCAAGTCGTCGCCTTTCGGCTTTCTGAAACGCCGCAAGCCCCGCGCGACACCACCTCCGCCCAAACCAATTGCCGCAAAAGCGGCCCCCATTCCCGGCAAGGCCCTTGCCACGGGGGCCAGCGAAGTCGACCAGATGACCGTTTTCGGTGCCCGCAAAGAGCAGTCCATCGGAGGCAAGCCGCGCTTTTTGGGGCTGGTTCTGACCGCAGCTTTGCTGGTGTTCCTCGCGGGCGTCGCAGCTTGGGCGTCTGTCTTCCTTGATGATGGGTTAGCGCTTTCGCGGCTCTTTGGCGGTCGTGACACCACGCAGACCGCTTCTGCCCCACCGGAGCCGGTGGTCAAACAGCAGGCGGAAAGCCGTGAGGACCCCATCGTACCGCAGGCCCGGCCCGAGAATACGGCTGACACCACTGTCGCCGCGCTTGATCCCACGCTCAGCGATGAAGACGGTGCGGTTTTGGACGCGATGCGCGTGCCACAGCAGCTGCAACCGCGCGAGCTGACCGCGCAGGAAATCGAAGCGAAATACGCGACAACCGGCATTTGGGCCATCGCGCCAAAGACACCAAAAGCGCCGTCGATGGTGACGCTGGATGATCTATTCATGACCAGCATCGATCCCGTCAGCACCTCGAATGACGCTGTTGCACTGCCGACGCTCGCGTCCTTTGGCGGGGATACGGTCGATATCAGCTCGGCCCCTCCGGCGGCGGCAGGCACGTCGTTCACACTGGATGATCGTGGTCTGGTTGTTCCAAGTCCGAATGGCACGTTGAACGCGGATGGGGTTTTGGTTTTCGCCGGGCAACCGGCCCGTGTGCCCCCTGCGACCCTCGCCCGCCCCGGTGCGGTCGAAG
>JAXMOM010000012.1:0-5209 GCA_034669925.1 Sulfitobacter sp. | reverse complement strand
GTCTCGGCGTCGTCGGCGCGCCCCAAACGTTCCATGCCCAACCGCAGCATCGCGCGGCCGCCTTTCAGCGCCGTGCCTGCATCGGTCTTGGCATCCAGCACATCGCCCTCGCCCATGTCGCGGAAACAGGCATTGGCCGCGGCGATCAAGTCTCCGCTGGTGTCCGCGAGCGTCCCGTCGAGGTCGAATACGACTGTTTTCATCGGCATTCCTTTGCTGAATGTGTTGCAGGCGGAAATCTTCTTTGATGACCCCTAGCCTTGCGCAAAATCGCCAACAAGGTAAAGAGAGCAGACATTAAATTGATTAAAGAGATTATACATGGAAGTTGCACTGATCCTTTTGGCCGCAGGCAAAGGTACCCGTATGCAATCGGATCTGCCCAAGGTTCTGCATGCGGTCGCCCACGCACCATTGTTAGAGCACGCCATGGCATCAGGTGCCGCACTGTCGCCTGCCCGCACGGTCGTTGTAGCAGGCCACGGGGCAGATCAGGTCCGCGCCGCAGCGCAGGCTTTTGATGACGAAGCACAGGTCGTCGTGCAAGAGGAACAATTAGGCACCGCCCACGCCGTTGGTCAGGCGCGCGAGGCGCTGGCAGGCTTCGATGGCACGGCCATCGTGCTTTACGGCGACACGCCTTTCGTGCAGACCGAAACGCTTGAAAACATGTGCGCAGCGCTTGAGACGAATGATGTCGTCGTGCTGGGCTTTGACGCCGCTGATCCTGCCCGCTATGGCCGCTTGGTGATGCAGGGCGACAGCCTTGACCGCATCGTTGAATACAAAGATGCCACGGATGAAGAACGCTCGATAACCCTTTGTAATAGCGGGGTTGTCGCGTGTAAATCCGATCTGCTGTTTGATCTGATTGATGCGGTCGGCAACGACAACGCATCGGAAGAATACTACCTCACCGATATCATCGGCATTGCACGGGAACGCGGGCTGAAAGCCACTGCCGTCACCTGTGACGAGGCCGAGACGATGGGCGTGAACTCCCGCGCGGATCTGGCCGCTGCCGACGCCGCGTTCCAGTCGCGCGCCCGTGCAGCCATGCTCGAGGACGGTATCACGCTGATGGCCCCCGAGACGGTCTATTTCGCCCGCGACACCTATATCGGCCGCGACACGGTGATCGAACCCAATGTGGTCTTTGGTCCCGGCGTGACGATTGAATCCGGCGCCACCATCCGCGCGTTCAGCCACCTTGAAGGCTGCCACGTCGCACACGGCGGGGTCATCGGCCCCTACGCCCGCCTGCGCCCCGGTGCAGAGCTGTCCGAGGATGTGCGCATCGGCAACTTTGTCGAGGTCAAGAACGCGCAGATCGCCGAAGGGGCCAAGGTGAACCACCTGAGCTATATCGGCGACGCGACCATCGGCGCCAAAGCCAATATCGGCGCGGGCACGATCACCTGCAACTATGACGGCGTGATGAAGCACCACACCCATATCGGGGCCAATGCCTTTATCGGGTCGAACACCATGCTGGTGGCCCCCGTGCATATCGGCGACGGAGCCATGACGGGATCGGGGTCGGTCATCACCTCGGATGTGGAGGCGGACGCATTGGCGCTGGCGCGCGCGCATCAGGTCGAGAAACCGGGCATGGCGCGGAAATTGTTGGAAATGTTAAAGGCCAAGAAGGCCAAACAGCAGAGAGGCAGCTAATCATGTGTGGTATTGTCGGTATCCTTGGCCAACACGAAGTTGCGCCTACCCTTGTCGAAGCCCTGAAACGTCTGGAGTATCGCGGCTATGACAGCGCCGGTATCGCGACGATTGACGCGGGCAAGCTGGACCGCCGCCGCGCGGTCGGCAAACTGGTGAACCTGTCGGATCTGCTGGTGCATGAACCGCTCGCCGGGAAGTCGGGCATCGGGCACACCCGTTGGGCGACCCATGGCGCGCCATCGGTCACCAATGCGCACCCGCATCAGGCGGGGCCCGTGGCTGTTGTGCATAATGGCATCATCGAAAACTTCCGGGAGCTGCGCGCCGAACTGGCCAAGGACGGCGTTGAATTCGTGACCGAGACGGACACGGAAACGGTCGTGTTGCTCACCCAGAAATATATGGCCGAAGGGTTGGGCCCTGTAGACGCCGCGACCAAGACCATTGCGCGGCTGCATGGGGCTTTCGCGCTGGCGTTCCTGTTTGACGGTGAAGACGATCTGATGATCGGCGCGCGCAAGGGGGCCCCGCTAGCCGTCGGCTATGGCGACAACGAGATGTATCTGGGCAGCGACGCGATTGCGCTTTCGCCCATGACGGACCGTGTGACCTATCTCGAGGAAGGCGACCGCGCCGTGCTGACCCGCACGTCGGTTAAGATTTACGATGCCAATGATGCCCCTGTTGAACGTGTGGTCAAGAAGATCAGCCTGGATACCACCCGCATCGACAAGGCCGGCCACAAGCATTTTATGGCGAAAGAGATCGCAGAGCAGCCCGCCGTCATTGGCGAGGCCCTGTCGCGCTATCTCACCGCGGACGGAGAGATCATGCTGCCCGATCCGGGGCTCGATTTCACCAAGATCGACCGTATCACTATGGTTGCCTGCGGCACGGCCTTCTACGCCTGCCTGACCGCGAAATACTGGTTCGAACAGATCGCCCGCATGCCGGTCGAGGTCGATGTCGCGTCGGAATTCCGCTATCGCGAACCGCCCATCTCGGACCGGACCATGGCGCTGTTTGTCAGCCAGTCGGGCGAAACCGCCGACACGCTGGCCGCGCTGCGCTATTGCGCGGGCAAGGCCGATCTCATCACTTCGGTGGTCAATGTGACTGAATCCTCCATCGCGCGGGAAAGCAATCTGGCGTTGCCGATCCACGCCGGTGTCGAGGTGGGCGTCGCCTCTACCAAAGCCTTCACCTGCCAGTTGACCGTCTTGTTCCTGATGGTGCTGAAAGCCGCCGTCGACCGCGGCGCGATCACCAAGGAAGAGCTGGCCGATTATGTCTCTGGTCTGCGGTCCATGCCGTCGCTGATCAACACCGCGCTCGAACAAAACGCCGCCCTGCGGGACGAAGCCTACAAGCTTTCCTCGGCCCGTGACGTGTTGTTCCTGGGGCGTGGCGCGATGTTCCCGCTTGCCCTTGAAGGTGCGCTAAAACTGAAAGAAATCAGCTATATACATGCCGAAGCTTATGCGTCGGGAGAGCTCAAACACGGCCCGATCGCGCTGATCGACGAAAACGTGCCTGTGGTGGTCATGGCCCCCAACGACACGCTTTTCGACAAGACCGTCAGCAACATGCAAGAGGTCATGGCGCGCAAGGGCAAGGTGATCCTGATCTCGGATCGTGCGGGGCTGGATGAAGCCGCCGAAGGCACGTGGGGGCAGATCGAAATGCCACCCGTTGCCGATGCGCTCGCCCCCATCCTCTATGCGATCCCGGCGCAGTTGCTGGCCTATCACACCGCGATTGCCAAAGGCACCGATGTCGACCAACCGCGCAACCTGGCTAAATCGGTGACTGTGGAATGAACCTTGCCCCCTATATGGCGCAGCTGAACGAACTGGCTGATCCCGCCGCTGTCGAGAAAATGCAGGCCTATCACAAGGTGGATCGCCCCTATCTGGGCGTCGCCAATCCGCAGATCAACGATCTGACCAAAGCGTGGCGGGCCGAGCTGTCGCTGACCGACCGGATCGCGCTGGCCGATGCCCTGTGGCAAACGGATATCTTCGAGGCGCGGGTGGCGGCGGCCAAACTGTTGACCCAGGCCCGCCTGCGCCCGGATGACGAACCCGCGTGGCAGTTGATCCAAAGCTGGGTACCGGACTTCGACAGCTGGGCCATCGCGGATCATGCCTGTATGGCGGCGCAAAAACGGTTGCTGGCAGACCCTCAACGTCTGGATGTGGTCGAGACCTGGACCCAATCGGGCGAACTCTGGTCGAAGCGGGCGGCACTTGTTGCCACCTTGCCCTGGACCAAGCAGAACAACCCCAAGCCCGAAGAGCTGGACGCGCGCGAGCGTATCCTTGGGTGGGCAGCGGGGTATCTGCCGGTCAAAAACGGCATCCTGCAAAAGGCCATCGCGTGGTGGGTCCGCGACCTCAGCCGTCATGACCCCGTGCGTGCCGCCGCCTTTATCGAGGACAACCGCGCCACCCTCAAACCCTATGCGATCAAGGAAGCCGCGCGCCATATGCCGGATTTCCCGCTGGAAGCCGCAGTGACGGCGGACGTGACGGCGGAAGACGAAGCTCCCGCATCAGACAACTGATCCCCTACAGAAGACAACTGATCCCTACAGAAAACGGGCGTCCAAGGTTCCCCCTCGGACGCCCGTTTTGTATCTTACACCATCACCGCGCGGCTTAACCGTTGGTGGACACTTCAACCTTGGTCAGATCCGTCAGCGACGCGCCAATCAGACGCAGCGCCGACAGCGACATGCGGCTCCCGCCCGAGGCAGGCCCATCCAGCGGGATCAGTTCAACCGTAGAGGATTTGCCCGTCGCGGGGTTCGTCACGCGGCCCTGCATTTCCGATTCCACCAGCGGTGTTTTCATCCACAGCCCCGGCTCCGTCGCGCTACCAAGCGAGGCGACGGTGGTGCCCAACGATTTTGCCCCTGCCGCAGCAGGTTTTGACGCCTCGGCGCGTTGTTCGGCCGTGGTGGTGTCAAGCGCATCGGCTGTGCGTGCCCCAGCAGGCGGACGGGCAGCCGCGGTGGCGGAGGACAGGGACGCCTCTGCACGCGCCTCGGCCTCGGCCGTGGGGGGGGCTGCGTCCGCCCCGCGTTTGCCCAAACCCAAACGATCCGTTACGCCCGCACATCCGGCCAGAGCAACAACAGCGACACCTAGAATAATATAATGTTTCATGGGTTAAATCTAACGCTCCCCCCCTGCCGCTTCAATCTCCTAAATGCTACTTGCCCCGGGATGGGCCGATGTTTACCTATGGGATATGAATGCACCTTTGATTGACCCGTTCGCCCGCGCTATCACCTATCTGCGCGTCTCTGTCACAGACCGCTGTGACTTTCGCTGTGTTTATTGCATGTCCGAGAATATGAATTTCCTCCCCAAGAAGGAACTTCTGACCTTGGAAGAGCTGGATCGGCTGTGCACCAACTTTGTCGATCTGGGTGTGCAAAAGCTGCGCATCACCGGCGGTGAGCCTTTGGTCCGCAAAGGCATCATGACCTTCTTCGACAGCATGACCCGCCATCTGGACGCCGGCA
>JAXMOM010000011.1:0-37441 GCA_034669925.1 Sulfitobacter sp. | reverse complement strand
TTACATTGAGATGTTCTACAACCCAACACGCAAGCACACGAACAACGGCATGTTGTCACCGATTGACTATGAAACAGAACAGAAGAAAATGAACGAGGAAGGTGTCTAGGAAATCAGGGGCACCTCAGGATGTCCCCCAACCAAGCTTGGGACAAGGCGTTCAAGGACTGCGAAACGCGCTCCATTTCCACAGAAGAGATGCGAGAGGCCTTTGGCATCAGGACCCGCCGCAAGATCGGTCGTCATGGAGTGATCGTCAAGCACATCACCTACCAAGATGACAAAGTCATCCGGCTGGCAAGCACCCCAGGTGTGCGCGAAGTGGAGGTTCTGCGCTGGCATGGCGACATCGGTACGATTGGTATTCGCCATGACGATGGCCCGTGGATGACTGTCACGGCGGCAGACCCGATGTGGATCGGCAAGACTGACATTGATCTCGACGTGTGGCTTTCCAAGAGACAGGAAGAAGCATCCGACGAACGAGCTGCGCGCCGTCGTTTCATCAACGATATGAACGCGGCGAGCTATGGTCTGAAAGCCTTGGCAGGCTTGATCTCATTGCCCAGGACAGCCGATGAGCTCGAACGCGATGTGAGCAGGTTCTCGCGGCACACGGACACTGCGCAACGGCGCCATGACTTCGGTGAACACCTCGATCTCCTTGCTGACCTGGACGATGGAGCTGGAAGTCAGCCCGACGTTCCGGCCAACATCTCGCCCCCCGCTTCCTCGATCTCTGACGACGACCTGATGGACTGACCATGACCGATACCCCTTTGAACACGATCAGCGAGAAGCTCAATTGGCTCGCGCAGCGCTACTGGAAATTCGGGCAGGATGACCTGTTCTTGGACTTTCTCGAGGACATGTATGAGGTTGATGACGAGGGCCACATGACTTCCACGCCACGTCGCGATCCACTGGTCGACGAGACACGCGGTCTCATGTTCCTGGCGCGCTCGGGAAATGGCAAGACGGCGACCATCAAAAAAGCCATCCGCGAGACGCCGGTCCTGGAAGAATATACCGACCAGGGAGAAGGCAACACGCTGTACATGGAAGTGCCGCCGGATGCGACGATCAAGTCTCTCGCGGAAGACATCGCGAAGATCACTGGCTATTCCGGCTTTCACAAGAGCGTCACCGCACCCGAGCGGTGGCTCATCTGCCGTCGTCGCCTCAAGATGACAGGCATCACGACCCTCGTGATCGACGAATGCCACCACATCCTGCGGCCCGGTCCTGGGCGGGATGCGCCGGGCGCCATCCAGGCGCTCAAGCACATGGTGCAGTCGGATCACGCGGTCGCGCTCATCATCGCCGGAGTCCCGGAGCTGCGTGAGGGTATACTGAAAGAGGCAACCGGCGAAACCTATCGTCGTTTTGATGAGTGTTATCTGCCGAGCATTCAGCCTGGGTCAGGCGAGGCGGAAAGGTTCAGCAGGTGTGTAGCTACGTCAGCACGTAAGCTGGGTATCGAGATTGACCCCGGTCTCAAGTTTTCTGAGCGTGTGTTGTTCGCTGAGCATGGGGAGGCTGGCCGTGCGGTCAAACTCGTCAAGGATAGCCTGCGCCGCGTGATCACCAAGCGGCGCTCCCGGCTCGAACTCGAGGACGCCGAGCGCATCTTTGTGAAAAGCAATGGTCCTAGGGAAATGACACCTTTTCATCCCGGAGACTGGTCCTTCGTCGAGAGTGAACTGAAGGCCATGGGATGGGTGCGATGACAGTGCTGCGTCCATATCTGCCGTTCGATCCCGAGGAGACGACGTTGTCGTTCGCCAACCGTCTTGCGCTCATGCACACGGGGCGCGGTATGCGGCACTTACTGCGTGATCTCAATATCAGCGCCCCGAGCTTCGTTTCGGGCCATGTGGCGGAAACCAGCGCACTTGCGGAGATGGTGGGCGTCGAACCCGAAGAGCTTCTGGCAAACAGCATCGACGTGAAGCAGACTCATGTAAGCTTCAGGGACCAGCGACTGGCCCGGGCATTTCTCTCCCCGCGTGCTGCACGTTTCTGCCCGGCCTGCCTGGCGGCGGATGGTGCCCGCGAGTGCTGGCGGCATCGGCTTATCTGGGGTTTTCGGCACGTTCACCGATGTGATCGCCATGGTCTTTGGCTCGCCCATTCAGGCAATGCATCTGCAGAAGCGCTGCCCGATGCCGTCTCGGTTTTGACTTTCAAACAACGGGACACTGTCGAAGACGCCACGCCCGAGTACATTGGTTGGCTGAAATCCAGCCTCTCCAATATGAGTACGCCGATGTCGACTTGGCTCGAGGGGCAGACCTTGGAGCAGGTCTTGAACGCGTCTGAGATGCTTGGAGCCGTCCTCGAGCACGGTCATGGCGTAAAGATCAAGAAGCTCGCCCCTGTAGAAGTGGAGCAGGCGACAGACATCGGCTTCAGCATCTATCGGGAAGGCCCGGAGGCTGTGACTGAGGCGCTTGATACGATCTATGCAACGTCCCCAGCTTCGGCCGTTCAGGCGGGGCCTCTCGCCTACTATGGAGCGTTGTTTGACTGGCTTGATCGTCGAGCCAACGCAATCGATCCGGGGCCCATCCGAGATATCCTCCGTACGCACATCACAAAGCACTTTGCGATCGAGCCCGGCACGAACGTTTTGGGCGAGGAAATCACCGTCCGCACTGCTTATAGCTTCCAGGCGCTGAGCGACACGCTTGGAATTCATCGGCAGCGCCTGTCTCGGATCCTCCAGAAACTGGGCAAGGTTCCGATGGGGGCATCAGATAAGGAGAGCGGCAGGATCGTGTTCGATGCGGCTGAAATCTTGCCTCTGATCGAAGACTTTCAGACAGCGATCAACCTTCATGACATCCCCGGCCACCTGGGGGCCAGCAAACGGCAAGTGGAAGTGTTGTATCGCGCAGGTCACCTTGTTCCCCTGATACCTGCACCTGAGCGTGGTGCCGTCCGACAGGTGGTCTTCTCCCGTCGGCATTTAGAGCAATTTCTCTCCACGATTAAGGATCTGGACGAGCTGCCAGATCCCGCCGAGGGATGGCATCCTGTAGGCTATGCCTGTCAGCGTGGAGCGGGTCCGTTCGCAGACCTTTTTAACAGGATCATATCGGGTGAACTCCGTGCGCTTCGTGCTCCTAGGCAGCATGGCGTTGCCAGCCTTCGTGTCCATCTGGACGACGTCATAGGTTGAGCCCAACTAGGCCTGACGATCTTCCGCAATATGAGAAACTGCCCGCTTCGGCGGGTTTTTTCATGTCTTAAGGGATGATCCGGCCGGATCTTGCAGCCGACTTGGCCGCATCTTGATACCTAGGCACTTTGGATGTCACTTTAAGTATCTGATCCTAAGTAGAAAAATCTATGCCTTGGCCCTAACTTGTTCCCGATCCACAGGGTTCACGACGTCAGCGGACTAGTGCGATCCGGTCAGACGTCCGCGAATGACATAGCCCATCGCGACAAAGAACAGCGCAGCCATCGCATACCACGTCAGAGCATAGACCAGATGGGTGTTGCGGAAGGTCAGGCGGGTCAGACCGCCGCGTGGCCAGTCTGCGCCGGTGGCCTCGGAATCAATGAAATACGCGGTCTGCGCATTTGCCAACCCTGCCGCGCGGCTCATCTCGGACAGGTCAGCAGACACCCAACGCCCCGTGTCGGGCTGGTTGCGCTCCAAAAGGGTGCCCCCCGGTTGGTCCAGCCGCACCAGACCGGTCACGCGTTGCTGCCCTTGGGGTAGCTCCCACGCACCTTGTTCAAGCGTATTTGGCACAAAGCCGCGGTTGATCCAGATTATCATGCCATCTGTCATCAGCGGCGTCATTATCCAGTATCCGGGGCCAATCTCGGTCACCGCTTTGATCCGCAGGCTTTGGTCATGCGCAAAAGTACCTGTTGCGAACACCCGCAGATATTCGGGCGCTGCATCCTGCGGGGCAGGGACCGGATCACCAAAGGCGCGGGTTTGCACGCTTTCGATCAGGTCCAGCTTCCACGCCAGCCGCCGCATCTGCCAGTTGCCCAGGGCGATCATGCTGACAAACATCACGCCTGCCAGCAGCAGTATCGTTGCATCAACCCAGACGGGGCGTCGCGCGGCGCTCACTCCAGCGCGCGCACGCGCTCGATCTGGTCGTGTGCGGGCATCATATTGTTGTTCAGGTGCGTCATCACCCAGATCGACCCGACCAGAACGATCAACAGCAGAATGCCGGTGAACACCAGCGACATGACCTTCCAGCCTTCTTCGGCTTTCACAGTGACGTGCAGGAAGTAGACCACATGCACGATGATCTGCACCGCCCCCAGACCAAAGATGATCGTCAGCGCCAGCCAAAGGTGAATGTCGACTTCGCCCAGGACAATCCAGAACGGGATAGCCGTCAGGACAACAGAAAGACCAAAACCGATCAGGTAGGACCGATAAGACCCGTGTGCGTCATGCGTGTCGTGTTGTTCGGCGCTCATAGCAACACCCCCGTGAGATAGACAAAGGAAAAGACCCCGATCCAGATCAGGTCAAGGAAGTGCCAGAACAGGCTCAGGCACAGAATGCGACGTTTGTTGTCATGGTTCAGCCCGTGCTTTTGCACCTGCACCAGCAACACCGCCAACCAGATCGTACCGGACAAAACGTGCAGACCGTGGGTGCCGACCAGGAACCAGAACGATGACAGGAACGCGCTTGCGCCCGGTCCGGCCCCCAGGTGCCACAGATGGTGGAACTCAAGCACCTCCATCGTCAGGAACCCGATGCCAAAGGCGCCGGTGACCAGCAGCCAGATCGTCATGACCCGCTGCTTGCCCTGCTGCATGTTGATCACGGCAAACCCGTAGGTGATCGACGACAACAGCAGAAAGGCCGTGGCCAACAGGATCTTTTCGATCTCGAACAGGTCCGAAGGCGCGGGGCCTGCGGCATAGTTCGTTCCAAGGACCGCATAGATCGCAAAGAGGATGCCAAAGATCAGGCTATCGCTCATCAGATAGATCCAAAAGCCCAGCATTGTGCCGGTCTCGTGGTGGCCATCGACATGACTGGCCGGATCGGTGTTGTAAAAGTCGAACCCTTCGGACGGCTCGGGGGGATGTGTTGCTGATGTCATGGCTGTTTACTCCGCCGGAACCACAGGCCTGCGCCCGTTCGCAATCGCGCGGACCTCGTCCGGCTGCAAATAGAAATCACGGTCATAGTCAAAGGTATGGTAGATGCCATAGGCGATCGACCCGATGAAACCGACCAGCGCCAGCCACCAGATGTGCCAGATCATGGCAAAGCCCATCACCGTCATCATGCCCGCGATGACAAGGCCGCTTGCCGTGCGTTTTGGCATGTGGATCGGCACATAGCCCTCTTGCGGCTCTTCGGCATTGTGGGCCTTCATGTGGTCCCAGGCGTCCAACGCATAGACGTTCGGCACATGCGAAAAGTTGTAGTAGGGCGGTGGCGACGACGTGGACCATTCCAGCGTCCGTGCATTCCACGGGTCCCCATCACAGGCCAGCGCGGCGCGGTCGCGGATCGACACGAAGACCTGGATAAGGAACGCCACCACGCCCACCGCGATCATCGCCACGCCCAACGCGGCAATGCCGAACAGCAGCGCATAGCTGGTGTCCTCGAACTGGCTCAGGCGTCGTGTCACGCCCATCAGGCCAAGGATGTACAGCGGCATGAAGGCGAACCAGAATCCACCGACCCAGCCATAAAAACTGACCAGTCCCCAGAACTTGTTCATGTGAAAGCCAAAGGCCTTGGGCCACCAGTAGTTGATCCCGGCAAAGACGCCAAAGACCACGCCTCCGATGATCACGTTGTGGAAGTGCGCCACCAGAAACAACGAGTTGTGCAGCACGTAATCCGCCGGTGGCACCGCCAGCAACACGCCGGTCATGCCCCCGATGGTAAAGGTGATCATGAAGGCGATGACCCACATCATCGGCAGCTCGAACCGGATGCGTCCCTTGTACATGGTGAACAGCCAGTTAAACAGCTTGGCCCCCGTCGGGATCGAAATGATCATCGTCGTGATCCCGAAGAACGAGTTCACGTCCGCCCCCGCGCCCATGGTGAAAAAGTGGTGCAGCCAGACCAGATAGCTGAGGATCATGATCACGCACAGCGCGTAGACCATCGACGTATAGCCGAACAGGCGCTTGCGCGAGAATGTCGGCACGATTTCCGAGAAGATGCCAAAGATCGGCAGGATCAGGATGTACACCTCTGGGTGGCCCCAGATCCAGATCAGGTTGATGTACATCATCGCGTTGCCGCCCATGTCATTGGTAAAGAAATGGGTGCCCAGATAACGGTCGGCGGTCAGCAGCGCCAAAGTGGCGGTCAGAACCGGAAAGGATGCGACGATCAGGATGTTGGTCACCAAAGTGGACCAGGTAAAGATCGGCATTTTCATGAATGTCATGCCGGGCGCGCGCATCTTCACGATTGTCACGATCAGGTTGATCCCCGACAGCGTCGTGCCGATCCCTGCGATGTTCAGCGACCACAGGTAATAATCCACGCCGACGCCGGGGCTGAACTCAAGCCCCGACAGCGGTGGAAACGCCAGCCATCCGGTCGCCGCAAATTCGCCCACGAACAGCGACAACATCACCAGAACCACACCGGAAAACGTCAGCCAGAAGCTGAAGTTGTTCAGGAACGGAAAGGCCACGTCGCGCGCGCCGATTTGCAGCGGCATAACGTAGTTCATGAAACCGGTGATAAACGGCATTGCCACGAAAAAAATCATGATCACGCCATGCGCGGTGAACACCTGATCATAGTGATAGGGGGGCAAGAATTCGAGAAGCCCAGCCGACGCCAACGCCTGATGAATCCGCATTAGGATCGCGTCGGAAAACCCCCGGATCAGCATGACGGTGGCCAGCACCATATACATGATACCGATTTTCTTGTGGTCGACCGAGGTGAACCATTCCGTCCACAAATAGCCCCAAAGCCGCTTGTAGGTCAGCCAGCCGACAACCCCGACACCCAGCGCCATGGTGACGATAAAGGTGCCCAGGATAAGCGGGTCATAGAACGGAAAGATGTCCCAGCTCAGCTTGCCCCAGAACCAGTTCACCGGATTGGTGATGTCGGGAAAGCTGTGTGCGGTGGTTTCGGTTGCTGTGGCCATGTTCAGTTCTCCCTTGGCACGGACATCTGCGGCGTCTCGGGCGGCAGCAGGTCCATGGCGGCAGTGATGTCTTGGGTGCGGTCGGACAGGTCCGGCCGCAGGATTGCGAGCATGCCCTCGGGATTGTCAGCCGAGCACAGGCCGCGGTAAAGCTCGCGGTTGTACAGCCCGTCGATGCCGCCGCCACCCAGCGCATCGACCATCATCATGTCGTTCATGCACAGCTTGTCGTCACCGACGCACATGTTCAGGATGCGTTGCCACAGTCCCTCTTGGACCGAGCCGTAGTAATGCACGTCGTCGTCGATGCTGGGCTGTTCAAGTTGAACAAAGGACGCGCGGTCCAACGGCTGTTCCGCACCGGCCACCTCTTTGGTCCAGTTTTCGAAACCCGCCTCGTCCAGCGCCTTGACGTCGAATCGCATCCGCGAGAACCCGGCACCGTTGTAATGCGAGGCAAAGCCCGGATAGGTGCCGGCGTGGTTGATCACCCCGTTCAACTCGGTTTCCATTCCGGCCATCGCATAGATCATGCCCACCATGTCCGGCACGTAAAATGCGTTCATCACGGTGGTCGATGTCAGCTTGAATTCAACGGGGCGGTCCACGACCACCGCCATCTCGTTCACGGTTGCGATGTTGTATTCGGGGTAGATGAACAGCCATTTCCAATCCAGCGCCACCACCTGCACCTGCAACGGCGCCACGTTTTCATCGACGGCCTTGGTGGCAGTGATGCGGGGCAGGTCGCGGTAAGGATCAAGCCGGTGCGTCGCCACCCAGGTCAGTCCGGCCAGACAGATGATGATGGCCAGCGGCACCGACCACACGACAATCTCAAGGCTGACCGAGTGGTCCCATTCGGGATCATAGGCCGCGTCTTCGTTGTCGGCGCGATACTTGACCGCAAAGAACACCGTCAGCGCCAGCACCGGAACAATTACGATCAACATCAGAACGGTTGCGTAAATGATCAGGTCGGCTTGCTGCGATGCGACATCTCCGGCCGGGTTCATGACGACCAGATCGCATCCGGACAATGCCAGCGCACCAAGCGCCAGCAAACCGAAACGACCAATCCTGCGGTTTGTTCTGGGTTGAAAGAAAGACATCCAAGACCTCTTGTGTGTTTCTTCGAAGGGTGTTCCTTGTAGCAGCTAAATAACACTCGGGGCTGATTTAGACAGCGCGATCGCTGCGGTATTTTGGCACGGCTGCCCTAGGTCAGGCTGCGGTATTTTAGCACGCCAGTCGGAAATTGTGGTGATTTCCGTCTTGGCCGCTATCCTAAGAAGGGCAGCGAAGAAGGGGTTGAACCATGGCGATCGGTAATGCGGCAGACACGAACATGCGCAAGACAGGCGACGTCGATTCGAACACGAAACAGACCGTGCAACTGGATGACGTCATCACAACTGTGGTGATGGCGCGGGTGACGGACTATTTCGGTTTCTTCGTCTTTGCCATCGCCTCGGCCCTTGTTTTCCCTGCGATTTTCTTCCCTTACCTTGAACCCGTGAGCGCAACGCTGGCGTCGTTCGCGGTGTTTTCGCTGGCGTTTCTGGCCCGTCCTGTGGCCAGCCTGATCGGGCGTAAACTGGAACCACGCATCGGCAAGCCCGGGAAAATCACGGTGGCCCTGATGCTGCTGGGCACCTCGACCGTCGCCATCGGCTTGCTGCCCGGATACGACCGCATCGGTTGGCTCGCCCCCGCGCTGCTGGCCGTGTTGCGCGTGGTTCAGGGTCTGGGACTGGGCGGATCGTGGGACGGTATGACGCTTCAGCTTAAGTCGGCCGCCCCCAAGGAACGCGACGGTCTGTACAGCATGGTGCCGCAACTGGGCGGGCCCATCGGTTTTTGTGTGGCCGCGGCAATGTTCTTTGTGCTGACCGGCTTTCTGACCGAGGAGGAATTCTATCAATACGGCTGGCGGTTTGCGTTCTTTGCGGTGATGGCCGTCAACGTCGTGTCGTTGTTTGCACGGCTTCGTCTGCTGACCACGAATTTCGGCTCGGATGAAGAAACGATGATGAAATCCGCCCCGCTTGGCTTCCTGCTGCGGACCGAATGGCGGGCGATTCTGCTGTCGGCTTTCCTGCCGTTGTCCAGCTATGCATTGCTGCACATGCTGACGGTTTTCCCGATCAGCTACACACTGCTGTTCACGGACAACGCCATTGACCGGATCATCATGTGGCAGCTTGTCGGCGGCGCGCTGGCGGTCGGAACCGTGATGTTGTCCGGGGTGCTGGCAGACCGCTATTCCAAACGCGCGGTGATACTGGGCTCCAGCGTGCTGACCCTGCTGCTGTGCCTCAGCATCGGTACGCTGAACGACAATCCGTCGGTCTATATCGTTGCGGGTTTCATCATCTTCGGCCTGTCTTACGGCCAATCCAGCGCCATCGTCCCCGACCGGTTTTCCCCCGATTGCCGCTACTCGGGCTCGGCGCTGGCCACCAACCTGTCGTGGATATTCGGCGCGGCCTTTGCTCCGCTGGTGGGGCTGTTTCTGGCCAGTACCTTCGGGCTGTGGGCTGCGGCGCTGTATCTGGTGTCCGGCGTGTTGGTGACATTGGCCGCACTGTTCATCCTGCGCCGCAAGTTCGACAAAATCTAAGCATCGCGCACCGCGGCTAGGCCGCGGGGCACACCGCCTGACCTGCGCCGCCGCCTTGGCGGCGCACGCTCGGATTGCGTTTGACGCCCCTATCCAAACCGCCTATCCCTTGGCTCACCAGGGGCGCTGAAAAGCTGAGACGTACCCTTTGAACCTGAACCAGATAATGCTGGCGGAGGGAGGTCGTATGTTTCGCGGATTGCGTTCCTGCTCTCTCTTTTTGCCCGCGCGAAAAAGGAGAGACCATGGCCCCCCAAGACATCCTGACAGCCCTGCGTGACCAGAATCCGCTGGTGCATTGCATCACCAATTACGTCGCCATGAACATCGCCGCAAACGTGGTTCTGGCGGCGGGCGCATCGCCCGCGATGGTCCATGCGCCCCAGGAAATCCCCGAATTCACACCCATCTGTGGCGCGTTGACGGTCAACATCGGCACGCTGTCGTCTGATTGGCTGGCCAGCATGACCACCGCCGCAACCGTCGCGGGCGCCCACAATATACCGTGGGTGCTTGATCCGGTGGCGCATTTCATCTCGGACTATCGCAAAGCTGCGGCGCAGGACCTGCTGGCGCTGCGTCCGACGATCATCCGCGGCAACGCATCCGAAATACTGGCCCTTGCGGGGCAGTCCGGTGCCGGAAAAGGGGCCGACAGCGGCGACAGTGTGGACGCCGCGCAATCGGCTGCGCACGCGCTGGCGGCACAGTGGGGCGCCGTGGTGGCGGTCACCGGACCGGTCGATTATGTCACCGACGGCACGCAGTCAGCGCAGGTCTCGGGCGGCTCGCCCCTGATGCCCAAGATCACCGCGTTGGGCTGTTCGCAAACAGCACTTATAGGCGCCTATTGCGCCTCTGGCCCTGCGTTTCAGGCCGCCTTGGGCGCCCTTGCGCATTTCAAGGTGGCGGGCAATGCGGCCGCCAAGGTTGCGAACGGTCCGGGCAGCTTCCAGATGCATTTTCTGGATGCCCTGACGTCGACCTGTCCGCAGGATCTTGCGCAGGTCATCGCGTGATGGCCTTCCACCGCGCCCAGTTGCGCCTGTATCTGGTGACGGACCGCGACCTGTGCGCATCGCTCGGGGTGGTCGAAACCGTGACGCGCGCCGTGGCGGGGGGCGTCACAATGGTGCAACTGCGCGACAAAACAGCGACCACGGCGCAGCGCATTGAACTTGCGATCGCGTTGAAACAGGCCCTGCATGGCAGGGATGTGCCGCTTGTCATCAACGACGACATCGACGCAGCCGTCGCCGCAGGGGCCTGCGGCGCGCACATCGGCCAGGGGGACATCGCACCGGCAGCGGCGCGGGCACGGCTGGGGCCGGACAAGATCCTTGGCCTGTCGTGCGAGACGGTGCAAACCGTGCAGGCCGCCGATGCCAGCGTGGTGGACTATCTGGGGCTGGGGCCGGTGTTCGGAACGCCCACGAAAACCGACCACGCGCAGCCCATCGGCTTTGACGGGCTGGCGCAGATGGTCGCCGCCTCTGCCTTGCCCACAGTCGCCATCGGCGGGTTGAAATCCGCGCATATCAGCGCGGTTCGCGCCACCAAAGCGGATGGCATGGCGGTCGTGTCCGCCATTTGCGGACAAGCCGATCCTTGCGCTGCCGCCCGTGCCTTTGCCCTTATGCAAAACGAGTGTGCCCCATGATCCCCAATGTTCTTAGCATTGCGGGGTCCGATCCGTCCGGCGGGGCGGGCATTCAGGCCGACGTCAAGGCGATTTCGGCGAACGGTGCCTATGCGATGGCCGTCCTGACCGCCCTGACCGCGCAGAACACCCAAGGTGTCAGCGACATCCACATCGTGCCGCCCGCCTTCGTGCAAAGCCAGATCGAGGCGATTTTTGCCGACATCCGCGTCGATGCGATCAAGGTCGGTATGATCGCCACTGCCGAAGGTGCCGCCGCCATCGCGCAGTCTTTGGCAGCGCAGGCGGGCATTCCCGTCGTGCTGGACCCGGTGATGATCGCCAAGGGTGGCGCGTCCTTGCTGCGACCCGACGCGGTTGCGGCTCTGCGGGACAGGTTGTTGCCACTGGCCACGGTGCTGACCCCGAACCTGCCCGAGGCGGCGCATTTGCTGGGCGTCGAAGCCGCCACCACGCGCGACGACATGGTCAAACAGGGCGTGGCCCTGTGTGCGCTGGGGCCGCAGGCCGTGTTGATAAAAGGCGGCCACCTGAGCGGTGCGACCAGTCCCGATTGTCTGGTCACAGCGCAAGACGTGGTGTGGTTCGATGCCCCCCGCACCCGCACGGCCAACACCCATGGCACGGGTTGCACATTGTCCTCGGCCCTGGCGGCGCAACTGGCAAAGGGGCTTGGGCCTGCCGACGCCGCGCTTGCTGCCAAAACCTATGTCTCGACTGCCGTCGCCCGCGCGGGCGATCTGTCCGTGGGCACGGGCCATGGCCCCACCCATCACTTCGCCAAGTTTTACGCCAAATAAAAGAGATCCACTCATGAAATCCGTTATCCTTGCAGTCTTGCTGTCGCTGACCACCGCTCCGCTTTATGCGCAGGATCAGGTTACCCTGATGCTGGACTGGTTCGTGAACCCCGACCACGGTCCTGTCATCATCGCGCAGGAACAGGGATACTTTGCCGCGCAAAACCTTGAGGTTCAGGTGATCGCCCCCGCCGATCCCTCCGCCCCGCCCAAGATGGTCGCGGCGGGGCAGGCCGATCTTGCGATTTCCTATCAGCCGCAATTGCACCTGCAAATCCACGAAGGCTTGCCACTGCAACGGGTCGGAACGCTGGTGGCCACACCGCTGAACTGCCTGCTGGTGCTGGACGACGGCCCCATCGCCACCCCCGCCGATCTGAAAGGCCGCAAGGTCGGCTATTCCGTCGGCGGCATTGAAGAGGCGATGTTGGGGCAGATCCTGAAAACCCACGGCCTGTCGCTGGACGATGTCGAACTGATCAACGTCAACTGGTCGCTGTCCCCGTCGCTGATGTCGGGACAGGTCGACGCCGTAATCGGCGCGTTTCGCAATTTTGAGCTGAACCAGATGGAGATCGAAGGCGTGCCGGGCCGCTGTTTCTACGTCGAGGAAGAAGGCCTGCCGCCCTATGACGAGCTGATCTACGTGGCCAACAGGGACACGATGGACGTGGATATGATCCGGCGTTTCCTTGCCGCGATCGAGAAGGCGACCCAGTACATTATCAACCATCCGGTGGAGAGTTGGGAAGTCTTTGCCGCCACCGCACCCGAGTTGAACGACGCGCTGAACGCCGCCGCGTGGACCAACACACTGCCCCGTTTCGCCCTGCGTCCGGCCGCGATGGACGCGGGCCGCTATGCCACCTTCGAGACGTTCCTGCACGACGCGGGCCTGATCGACGCGCCCCTGGCGGTCGATGCCATCGCCATCGACGTGACCGCGCCATGACCGGCACAGCTTACGGGGCCGCCTTTGCAAAGTGGCGCGACGGGTGTGCGGATCAGTGGCGCGCCTATACCCACCATCCCTTTGTACAGGGGCTGGGCGACGGGTCGCTGCCACGACCTGCGTTTCTGCATTATCTTGTACAGGATTACCTGTTTCTTGTACATTTTGCGCGGGCCTGGTCGCTGGGCGTGGTCAAGGCCGGGACGCTTGGCGAAATGCGTGCCTGCGCTGCCACAGTCGATGCGCTGGTCAATCAAGAGATGTCCCTGCACGTCAACATCTGCGCCAAAGCCGGCATTGACGAAGCCACGCTGTTCTCCGCCACCGAAGAGATCGAAAATGTCGCCTACACCCGCTATGTGATGGACGCAGGGTTGCAAGGCGATTTCCTTGATCTGATGGCTGCATTGGCCCCCTGTTGTTTCGGCTATGGCGAGATCGGGACGCGGCTGGCGGGCGCAGCCGACGCGCGCACGCCCTACCGGGACTGGATCGAAACCTACGCCGACGCGGACTATCAAGACGTGATGGCGTCGGTTGGGCAGATGATCGACGACGCGGTGCTGTGCCGGTTGGGGGCGGATTTTGCCACCTCGGCGCGATGGCCGCAGTTGCAGAGCCGCTTTGCCACGGCCACCCGTCTAGAGGTCGCGTTCTGGGACATGGGGCTGCGTGGCGCGTGACACAGGCTCCGTCCATCCATCTTTGCGGGGCCTGCCATATCGACGGCATACGCTTGTTCTCGTCGATTGATCTGACCTTGGCTGCGGGCCAATGGACCTGTCTGCTGGGGCGGTCGGGCGTGGGCAAATCCACGCTGTTGCGCCTGATTGCCGGATCGGCGGGGGCGGGTGATTTCACCGGGCGGATTGCCACTTCGGACGGGCTGCCGCTGGCGGGGCGTGTCAGTGTAATGGCCCAATCGGACATGCTGCTGCCGTGGCTGAGCGTTCTGGAAAACACCGTGCTGGGCGCGCGCCTGCGCGGTCAAACGCCTGACCTGCACAAGGCGCGCGACCTGCTGGCCTGCGTCGGGCTGTCGGACCATGCGGGCAAGACGCCGCAGGCGCTGTCCGGCGGGATGCGCCAGCGCACGGCACTGGCCCGCACGTTGATGGAAGACAGGCCCGTTGTCCTGCTGGACGAGCCTTTTTCGGCGCTGGATGCCGGGACGCGTGCCGACATGCAGGACCTTGCCGCCCGGTTGCTGAAGGACAAGACGATCCTGTTGGTGACCCATGATCCGGCCGAGGCCGTCCGGCTGGGGCATCAGATCATCGTGCTGTCCCCCGAGGCCGCGCAGCCATGGGCGCTGCCGGCACTGTCACCTGTCCGCGATCAATACGCGCCCGACACCGTCGCGTGTCAGGCCGCCCTGCTGGCGCATCTCAGGGGCGCGGAATGATACGCTTGCGCTATGCTTTGGCAGCGGCTGGCCTCGCGCTGTTGCTGTGGCAGGGGATTGTGTGGATCACCGCTGTGCCGCCGTTCATCCTGCCATCGCCCTTGCGGGTGGGGCAGGCGGCCTGGGCCAACCGGATGCTGATCGCTGAAAACGCCTGGGTGACTGCAAGCGAGGTCGTCATAGCCCTGATCATCGGCACCATATCGGGCGCGCTGACGGCCATTCTGTTGGCGGCCTTCCCGCGTCTGCACCGTCTGGTGATGCCCGTTCTGGTTTTCACCCAAGCGGTGCCGGTGTTTGCGCTGGCGCCGGTCCTGACACTTTGGTTCGGCTACGGGATCGCGTCCAAGGTCGTGATGGCCGTGCTGATCATCTATTTCCCTGTGACATCCGCGTTTTACGACGGGCTGACACGGGTGCCTGCGGGGCTTCTGGACATGGCCCGCATCATGGGTGGCACGCGCTGGCAGGTCTTGCGCCGGATCAAGATCCCACATGCCCTGCCGTCCTTGGGCACCGGGCTGAAACTGGCTGCTGTCTATGCCCCCATCGGTGCCGTCATCGGTGAATGGGTCGGTGCGTCGAAAGGACTGGGATACCTGATGTTGTTGGCCAACGGACGCGCCAAGACGGACCTGATGTTCGCCAGCCTGTTTGCGCTTGCGATCATGACGTTGCTTTTGCATGTGGCCGTGACCAAGGCATCGGACCGCCTGAGCGCCGACTGATGGCGTGGCTGGTCCGTGCGCTGCACGCCGTCAGAGGTCACTTTCCGTTCATGTTGCGCCGCATCAGGCGCTGGTACAGACTCGGTGACAGGCGCATGATCCATGCGGCCAGACGCGCGACGCGGCCAACGGGGATGAACTGTTGCCCCTTGCGGACCCCGTTCAGGATCACCGAGGCGGCTGTTTGCGGTGACATATAGTCGATCCCGTCCGCCGCCGAGCCGGGCCGCACGATCCCGTTATCGGTGCGTTCGGCGTTGCCGATGTTGGTCGCTACAAAGCTGGGGGCGGCGATCAGGCAACGCACGCCATGCGCGGCCTCTTCCGAGCGAAGCGATGTGAAAAACCCCTGCATCGCATGTTTTGACGCCGCATAGGCGGTGCGCCCGTGCAGGGGGGCAAATCCGGCGACGGACGAGATGGCAAGATGCGTGCCCTTGCTGTCGCGCACCGGCGTCAGAAACGCCTGCGCCATGGACACTGCCGCGAAATAGTTAATGTCGAACACGCGGCGGTGGCTTGCCATGTCGGCGTGGGCGAACGCGCCGATCTGTGACACGCCGGCGTTGTAGATCACCATGTCGATCGAAGGCCGCGCGGCGATGATCTGCTTTGCCGTCTGCGCCAGGGCGGTGGCGTCCGTCAGGTCAACGGCCACGGGGGTGCGGCTGGGCGAAGGCTCCAGCCCGCGAATGTCGATGTCCATCAACACGCAGTGCCAGCCCTGATATTCCAGCTGTGCCGCCAGCGCCCGCCCCAATCCGCCGTTTCCCCCCGATATGACAGCCGTCTTCATAGGCCCGCCTTGGTTTTCCAAAGATCGAACACCTGCGCCGAGGTCAGTTCGGGCGTGTAGCCAAAGATGCGTTTCAGGCGGGTGTTGTCCAGAACCGGCCGGTATTGCAGGAACCGGACCTGCTCGGGTCCGTATTGCGACAATCCCACTGGATGCGCGAGGGCCAGCGCCGTCTTGAGCGTCCACGCGGGCAGCCGCAGGACCGGCTTGCCAAGGGCCTGTGCCAGATCATCGACCGACAACCAGCCATCTCCGGCCACGTTGTAAATCCCCGCAGGGCCGGTGGTTGCGGCGCGTTCCACGATGCGGGCCAGATCCCGGGTCCAGATAAAGACGAAGGGGCTGTCGCAGTTGCGGATCGCCAGCAGCCTTTTGTGGCGGAACAGGGCGGTAATCTGGTTGTCGGTGCCGGCCCCCAGCACGGTGCCCACGCGCAAAACGACCTGTTCCAGCGCCGGATGGTCGTGGCGGGCATCGGCCAGGATGTCCTCGACCTGACGTTTGTGGTCGGCATAGGCGAATTCGGGATTGCCACGGCACGGCGCGTCCTCGGTCAACGGCACCGGATTATCGGGGTGGTAGCCATAGGCCGCGCCGGAGCTGGTGACGACCAATCGCTTGACCCCGTGGGCCACACAGGCGGCCACGACGTTGCGCGTGCCGGTGACATCCACGGCAAAGGCCTGTGCGCGGGTCATGCCGGGCGGCGGGGTCACGATTGACGCCAGATGCACCACCACATCGGGCCGCTCGGCGCCGATCACCGTGTCGGGGTCGCTGCCGGTCACATCCATGCGCCGGAACGTCACGTCCGGTGGCAGCGTGGCGCGGTCAAGGTCGGTTGCGATGACATCGTGGCCCGCCAAGGCCCCGACCAAGGCGCGCCCGACCATGCCTGCGGCTCCGGTGATCAGGATGCGGGTCATCTGCCCGCTCGCGTGCGCGACATAAGCTGGGCCAGCAACAGCCCCGAAATCGCGTGCCAAATGCCCCAGAACGCCGCGACAACCGCCATGCCGCCCAAGCCCCCGAAAAAGCCGAAGATCAGCACCAGCCCCAGCCCCGAGTTCTGGATGCCTGTTTCAATCGTCACCGCCCTGCGGTCAAATGGCGTCAGCCGTGCAAGGGTGGCCAGCGCATAGCCTCCGCCCAGCCCCAGCGCGTTGTGGACGATCACCAGCCCCGCGATGCCACCGGCAAAGGCCAGAAAGGTGGACCAGTTCGCGGCAAGGGCGACGGCCACGAAGCCCACGAAAATGGCCATCGACGCCAGTTGCAGCGGGCCGCGCAGCCGTGCGGTCAGGGCGGGGCGTCTGTTGTTCAGGGTGATGCCGAGGATCAGGGGCAGGATCAGCATCAGCCCCACGGTGATCGCAATGTTCACCGGATCAATCTGCGTGCTGCGCAACAGGCTGGCAGAGGGGGCGTAGAGGCTGCCCCAAAAGGCGATATTGACAGGGGTCAGCAAGATTGCCCCGACGGTGGAAAAGGCGGTCATTGACACGGACAGCGCCGTGTTTCCGCCTGCCCGATGGGTGATGAAATTCGAAATGTTGCCGCCCGGGCAGGCCGCCACCAGAATAAGCCCCAGCGCGACCGAGGCCTGCGGTTGCACCACGATCACCAGCAGGTAGGTCAGGACCGGCAGCAGCACGAACTGCGACAGCAGACCGACGATCAGGGGTTTGGGGGCCTTGGTGAATGCGCGAAAATCGCCGGGTTTCAGATCAATGGCGATGGAAAACATCACCACCGCCAGAACACCGTTGAGCAGCATCAACGATCCTGCCGAGAACGAGACGACCGCGTCATCCATCATGGCCGATCACCTGCGAGTTTTGCGATCCAGCCGGTCACCGCTTTGCGGTAGGTCGCCTTGTCGACGTAATAGGCCATGCGGGGCAGGTCGATGTAGCGCATGCTGCCGGTGGCCCGCGTGAACCCGCGCGCCTTGGTGTCCTGCAAGGTTTTGGCCGCGCGCGACCCTTGCCGCAGCCCCTTGATGTAGCGCACGACCATTTCCGCCTGTTCGTGCCGCCCCTGCCAGCCCAATCCCGACGCTTCGACCATGCCCAGCACAAACAGATCGTCCCGTTCGGGGTGCATACAGTTCAGGTACAGATGGGGCGCGTCGCCCTGCCAGTTCAGGTGCGCATTGTCGATAAACGGATAGTCCAGCCTGTAGCCCGTCGCCGCCAGGATCATGTCGTAGTCGGCGCTGGTGTCATCCTTGAAATGCACGGTCTGCCCGTCAAAGCGGTCGATGTCGGGACGCACCGTCAGGTCCCCGTGCCCTGCATGGTACAGCACCAGCGAATTCACCACGGGATGGCTTTCGTACAGTTTGTAATCCGGCTTGGGAAACCCGTATTTCTGCGGATTGCCGACGAACCATTTCAGGATGGTGCCATCCACGATCCGCTTGAGCGCCATGGGCAATTTGATCGCGCCGCCCAACGTGTCGGCGGGTTTTCCAAAAACGTATTTCGGCACAAAGTAATAGCCCCGCCGCATCGACAAATCGCAAGAGACCCCGTGATGGATCGCGTCCACGGCAATGTCACAGCCCGAATTGCCCGCACCGATCACCAGCACCCGCTTGCCGTCGAACTCGCTGGCCGCGCGGTACTGCGAGGAGTGGATCAGTTCGCCGCTGAAGTCGCCCTTGAACTCGGGCAGGTTCGGGGTGCTGAGCGTGCCGTTTGCGATCAACAGGCCGGAAAATTCTTCGGTGTGGTCGCCTTGTGCGTCCTGCCATGTCACGCGCCAGCCGTCACCGGGACCGCCCAGTGGCACGCAGGACTGCACTCTGGCGCCGAAACGATAGTGACGGTTCAGGTCGAATTTTTCGGCAAAGGCGCTGAAATACTGCTTCATCTCGCGGTGCGACGGGTATTCGGCGGCAGTGTCGCGCATCGGGAAATCTGTAAACTCGGTCATTTTTCTGGACGAGATCAGATGGGCGGAGTCGTACATCGTGGACAGCGGCCCATCTATGTCCCACAGCCCGCCAACCCCGGAATGCAGCTCGAACCCCTGAAAGGCGACGCCGTTTTCGGACAGCAGCTTGGCCGCCGCCAGACCCATGGGGCCAGCCCCGATCAGCGCCAGCCGTTCACCTGTGCCTGTCATATCTTCCTCCCGTGTTCGTTTTAGATTGAACAAATGTTCAAAATAAGACAAGATAAATAAATGACGCCTGATCAAGCCACTGACATAAAAAGAAAAAGGGCGCCCTCGAAGCGATCGTTGGCGACGCGGGCGCGGGTTCTGGATGCGGCGGAACAGGTGTTTGCCCATCGCGGTTTCGACGGCGCCACGATTCGTGACATTGCGTCCGAAGCGGGCGAGCCCATCGGCACAATCCACCATCACGGCGGCGGCAAAGAGGCCTTGTTTCATCAGGCCGTGGCGCGGCGCGCCGAAGCCTTGTCGCGCACCCGTCTGGACGCGCTGGAGCAGGCGCGGGGCGGGCAAGCCATGACCTTGCACGACATTCTGGATGCCTTCATGCGCCCCTTTTTCACGCTGTCAGCGGAAGATCCGCGCTGGCGCAACTATGCGCGGCTGGTGGCCTTTGTGTCGGTCGATGACCGCTGGCGCGAGCTGTCTGCGCAATACTTTGACCCCACCGCCGCGGTCTTCATCGCGCAAATCCGGTTGCAGTTGCCGCATGTGTCCAGACAGCAGGCGGTTGCCGGGTTCGTCTTTTCCGTCTCGGCCATGCTTGCGCTTCTGACCTCGAACAACCGGATTGGCGATCTGGGGGCGGATGACGGGACCGAGGAGCAACAGATTGCCCATCTTGTCCGCTTTTGCGCCGCGGGATTTGCAGGCTAGGCGGGGGGCCGCGCCCCCATGATCGCAACAGGGGCGGGTGGCTTGAGGCTGCCATTTGGTGCTGTTAGGCTGATGCGTGTCGTCGTGTTCTGAACCGCGACCCAGCCGAATGAAAGCACCTGAGATGCCCCACAACCACGGCCACGAACATGATCACGCAGGCCACGACCACGACGGGGTGCACAGCCACGCCCCCGATGTCAGTGCCAGCAATGAAAAAGTGGTGTTTATCGGCTTTTTGCTGACCTTCGGGTTCATGTTCGCCGAGTTGATCGGCGGGCTCTTGTCCGGCTCGCTGGCGTTGGTTGCGGATGCGGGGCATATGTTCACCGATGCCGCCGCGCTGGCCCTGTCGTGGGCCGGCTTCCGGTTTGGCCGTCGCAAGCGGGATGACAAGCGCACCTTTGGCTACATGCGGTTCGAGATCCTTGCGGGTTTCATCAACGCGATTTCGCTGATCCTGCTGGTGCTGTGGATCGCCTACGAGGCGGTGCAACGCCTGTTGGAACCGGCGCCCGTGCTGGCGGGGCCGATGCTGGTGATTGCGGTTCTGGGGCTGGTGGTGAATTGCGGTGTCTTCTGGATGCTGATGAAAGGCGACACCGAACACGTCAACATCAAGGGCGCGATGGTGCATGTGATGGGCGACCTGCTGGGGTCTGTCGCCGCAATCGTTGCGGCCGTTGCCATCTACTTCACAGGCTGGACCCCGATTGACCCGATCCTGTCGGTGCTGTTGGCGGCCATCGTGTTGCGGTCGGCCTGGGCGCTGCTGAAGGCGTCGCTGAACGTGCTGATGGAAGGCACACCGGGGAATGTCGTCGTGTCGGATTTGAAGCAGACGCTGGTCGCGCAGGTGCCCGGCCTGGTCAATGTGGACCATGTGCATGTGTGGTCGATCACCTCGGGGCAGCCTGTGGCGACGATGGATGTGCAGCTGGCTGAAGGGACCGATGCGGCCAAAGCCTTGTCCGAAGTCAAAGCATTGTTGGCGAAGGACTACGGTATTGCCCATTCTACCATCGAAGTGGACTTTGGCCAAGGCGATGTGACCTGCGCGCTGGACCCGGATGCCGGTGAAACGGATGATCATGATCATGATCATGATCATGATCATGGCCACAGCCACGCCCCGAAACCTGCCTGACCTTTAATGCGCGGGGCGCGGTCCGTCACTCTGCCGCTGCTGGAACCGCATTTGCATCCGTATCGGGACGGGACACTTCGGCGTTTTCGTCCATCTGCGCCTTGACCCCGCGCAACCGCAACGCGTTGCTCAGCACAAAGACCGACGACAGCGCCATTGCCCCCGCCGCCAGCACCGGCGACAGCAAGATGCCGAACGCAGGGTACAGCACACCCGCAGCCACGGGGATCAGTGCGGTGTTGTAGCCAAAGGCCCAGAACAGGTTCTGCCGGATGTTGCGCATGGTCGCGCGCGATACGGCAAAGGCGTTCACCACCCCGCGCAAATCCCCCGACATCAACACCACATGCGCCGATTCAATCGCCACATCGGTGCCGGTGCCAATGGCAATGCCCACATCCGCATGGGCCAGCGCGGGGGCGTCGTTGATACCATCCCCGACAAAGGCCACCTTGCGGCCCCCTTCGCGCAGGGTGTTCAGGGCTGCGACCTTGCCATCGGGCAGAACGCCCGCGATGACGTGGTCGATGCCCAGCTCGCTGGCAATTGCCTCGGCTGTCTCGCGTTTGTCGCCGGTGATCATGGCCACCTGCAACCCTTGGGCGCGCAAGGCGGCGATGGCGGCGGCGCTGGCGGGTTTCACGGGGTCCGCCACGCCGATGACGGCGGCAATGTGCCCGTCAATGGCCGCGAACAGGGCCGAGCGTCCGGCGCGGGCCAATGATGTTTCGACCTGTGCCAGTGCGCCGGTGTCAACGCCTTCACGCGCCATCAGACGATCGGCGCCCACCAGCACGTCGCGCCCGTCCACTTGCGCACGCACGCCGTAGCCTGCGATTGCGGTGAAGCTTTCGACAGCATGATGCGCCGCGCCTTCGGCCTGTGCGGCGCGGACAATCGCCTGGGCAATCGGATGTTCGGAACGGTCCTCGACCGCAGCGATCAGCGCCAGAACCTGCGGGCGGTCGAAGCCGTCGGCCAGCACCAGATCGGTCAGTTCGGGGCGGCCCTGGGTCACGGTGCCGGTCTTGTCCAGTGCCACCACGGCGACCTCGCACAGCTCTTGCAGCGCGTCGCCCTTGCGAAACAGCACGCCCAGTTCCGCCGCGCGTCCGGTGCCGACCATGATCGACGTGGGGGTGGCCAGACCCATCGCGCAAGGGCAAGCGATGATCAGCACCGACACGCCCGCAACCAGCGCATAGGTCAGCGCGGGTGACGGGGCCAGCAACAGCCACGCCAGCACGGTCAGCGCGGCGACGGCCATGATGGCAGGGACGAACCACAGGGTGATCCGGTTTACCAGGCCCTGAATGGGCAGCCGCGCGCCCTGGGCCTGTTCGACCATGCGGATGATCTGGGCCAGCGTCGTGTCGCCGCCGACCCGCGTTGCGCGAAAGCGAAAGCCGCCCGCGCCGTTGACCGTGCCGCCGGTCACCGTGGCGCCGGTGCTTTTTAGAACGGGCACAGGTTCACCGGTGATCATGCTTTCGTCGACATGGCTGTCGCCGTCGATAACTGTGCCGTCCACCGCCACACGTTCGCCGGGGCGCACGACCAGAATGTCGCCTGCGCGGATGTCGTCGATGGGCCGTTCGACGATCTGGCCGTCCTGTTCAACATTGGCGGTGCGGGCTTGCAGCCCCAACAGCTTCTGGATGGCGGCGCCTGTGCGCCCCTTGGCGCGCGCCTCGAGCCAGCGGCCGATCAGGATCAGCACGACGATGACCGCGGCCGCTTCGAAATAGACCGCGCGCACCGCGTCGGGCAGCAGGGCGGGCAGAAATGTGGCGATGACCGAGTACAGGTAGGCCGACAGCGTGCCCACGGCGACAAGGCTGTTCATATCGGGCGCGGCGCGCAGCAGGGCAGGGATGCCCTTGGCGTAGAACATGCGCCCCGGCCCGATCAGCACCAGCGTGGTCAGCGCGAATTGGATCACCCACGACGTTTGCGTGCCGATGGTGTTGTGGATCCACACATGAAAGGCCGGGATCATATGCCCGCCCATTTCCAGAACGAAGACCGGAAGCGTCAGCGCCGCGGCCAGCAAGGCGGCGCGTCGCAATCCGGCGGCCTCTTCTTCCTTGCGGGTGACGGTGTCATCGGTTTGACCGGCGGCGTGGACCTTTGCGGGATACCCCGCCTGTGTCGCCGTGGCGGCGATGTCTGACGGCGTGACGGTGCCGTCTACATAGCGGACATCGGCCCGTCCGGTGGCCAGATTGACCTGTGCCTGCGTGACGCCCGGCAGCGCAATCAGTGCCTTTTCCACACGGCCCACGCAGGACGCACAGCTCATGTCCGAAACCTCGATGGTGGTGTCCAGCGTGCGGGCGGGATAACCGGCGGCGTCCAGCGCGGCCGTCAAGGTCGTTGCCGAGACACTGCCATCGTGGCGCACGCGGGCGGTTTCGGTGGCAAGGTTCACCTCGGCCAACTGCACGCCGGGCAGGGCATTCAGCGCCTTTTCGACCCGCCCGACGCACGAGGCGCAAGACATGCCGTCGACTCGCAGAGATAGGGTATGTGCCGTTTCCATTGCAGTGCATTCCGTCAGGTGGTGGATGATTGCCCTCTACATAGGGTTTACAGTTGCTGGAAGGTAAAGGGGTGGGGCGAAATTAATTTGTGCGTCCTTGACACTCCAGCAGGTGGAACCCCCATCTGTACCCAAGAACGCAGATGCGCCCGCCCCCGCGCGGGCCGATCAAAGGACATTTTTCATGAGCGAGACCATCCCCCTATCCGCCGCCCGCTTTCACGTGCCGGACATGACATGCGGACATTGCGAAAAATCCGTGCGCGGTGCTTTGGCGCAAGCGTTGCCGGACGCTGCGGTCGATGTCGATCTGACGACGCACATCGTTCAGGTCGCAGGCGACGCCGAAACCGCACGCGCGGCCTTGGATGCGGCAGGGTTTACGCCGACGGCTTTGTAAGTTTGCCCGGACCGGATGCGACCACGCGGTTACGAGACTGTGGGCCGAGTGTGCGGGACGACGCTTAGCCGTCCAGCTTGCCGACATCCACAAGGGTCGTGTGCGCACTGCATCCCTGACCCAGCCGCGAGGTGCCAAGGTCACGGGTCAGCGTGTTGGGGTTGCCGTGCGGGTCCATATTTCCGCCGGGATCGCCGAACCATGCGCCAGTCGGCAGTGCGACAACGCCCTGATGGATGGCCTCGCTGACCGACGCGCGCGCGCGGCACGCCCCGCGTGCATTGAACACCCGCACCAGATCGCCGGTTTGCACGCCGCGCCGGGTGGCGTCGTCGGGGTGGATCACCAGCGTTTCGGGGCGTGCGCCCGGCACATCCGCCAACGCGCTTTCCAACTGGCTGTGCAGCTTGTCACCCGGTTGCGGCGACACCAGATGCAGCGGCGTGGCTGCCGTTGCGGTGCCCAGCCATTCGGTCGGCGGCAGCCACACCGGATGCCCGGGGCAGTCGTCATAGTCAAAGCCGTCAATGGTCTGGGAAAAGATCTCGATCTTGCCCGATGGCGTTTTCAGCGGCGCGCCTTCGGGGTCTTCGCGGAACAGGGCGAGAAAGGTCCGGTTGGGGCCGCTTTGCTGGATTGGCAAATGCACCCAGTTCTGCGCCCGCAACCCGTGCAGGTCGGGCACCTCGATGCCTTGTCCTGCTGCCCGCTCGCGGTATTCCTGATACAGGGTTTCAATCCAGGCGTCGGCGTCCTTGCCTTCGGTGAAATCATCGCCCAGCCCCATCCGCTCCGCCAGACCGGCAAAGATCGCATAGTCGTCGCGGGCCTGTCCCACAGGCGGGATCAGACGTGGCATGTGGAACAGATAGTCGTCCATATTGGTGCGCCCGATGTCCTCGCGCTCGTATGGTGTGGTGGCCGGAAACACGATGTCGGCACGTTTCGCCGTGGCGGTCCACCACGGTTCGTTGACGATGATCGTTTCGGGGCGTTGCCATGCTTCGTGCAGGGCGTTCAGATCCTGATGGTGATGGAACGGATTGCCGCCCGCCCAATAGACCAGCCGGATGTCGGGGTAGGGCGCGCGGGTTCCGTTAAAGTCATACATCTGGCCGGGATTGCGCAGCATGTCGGCCACGCGGGCGACGGGGATGACCGTGTTGACGGGGTTCTGACCTTGGGAAAAGGTCATGCCGCTCATCCCCCTCAGCGATTTTCCAACGCCGCCAATCGCGCCATAGCCGTAGCCGATGCCGCCGCCGGGCAAGCCGATCTGACCGATCATCGCGGCCAGCACTGCGGACATCCAATAGGGCTGTTCGCCATGTTCGCCCCGTTGCAGCGACCACGCGACGGTGATCAGTGTGCGGGTCGCGGCCATGCGCCGCGCCAGTTCGCGGATCGCGTCCGGTTCGGCACCGCACAGGGGGGCGGCCCATTCGGGCGTCTTGGGCTGGCCATCGGTCTGGCCCATCAGATAGGGGGCAAAGCGGTCAAACCCGGTGGTGCAGCGCGCAAGAAATGCGTGATCCGTTAGCCCCTCGTCTTGTAGCACATAGGCCAGCGCCAGCATCAGCGCGGTGTCCGAGCCGGGGCGCAGCGGCATCCATTTGCACATCTGTGGCGCATCGACCCGCTGCGGTCCGATGTTGATGCAGCGCATCCCCTTGGCGGCGAAGCGGTCGAACCAACCTGCGGTTTCGTGTTCGGTGATACCGCCCATGCTGACCTGGGAATTCTTCGGATTGACGCCACCGAACATCACCAGTGTCTCGGTGTTGTCGTGGATGGTCTGCCAGCCGTCCTGATGCTCATAGAGGAACTTCAAGAAGTTCTCGCCAATGACATGGGGCATGATTGCCTGCGCGCAGCCTGTCGAATAGCTGCCGAAAGACGCCACATAGCCGCCGGCGGTATTCAGAAACCGGTGCACCTGGCTTTGGGCGTGATGAAAGCGCCCGGCCGAGCCCCAGCCGTAAGAGCCGCCATAGATGGCCGTGTTGCCATGGGTCTTGCGGACGCGGTCCAGTTCGGCGGCGGCGATGTCCAGCGCCTCGTCCCAGGGCAGGGCGACAAATTCGTCGCTGCCGCGGCCCGTGGGGGTGCGGTTTTCCAGCCAGCCGCGCCGGATCGACGGGCGCGCTACGCGGGTGTGGTGGTGCACCGCGGCTGGCAGGATGTCGGGAATGGCCGAAGGGTGGGGATCGGCGGCAAAGGGGCGCGTTGCAACGATGCGGTCGTTTTCCACATCAACCTCGAAGGCTCCCCAATGACTTGTCGTGACCTTGGTGCGGATGCCTGAGCTGTCGGCCATCGTTCAGTTCCTTTGCAAGTCTGATTTGCGGCGAAGCTAGGCTTCGGTGCAGGCAAATAAAAGATGCATATGGCGTGGTCGGCGATTTTGAGGGGGCCAATCCCGCCGATGGGGGCATCTCGTGGTTCCTTTTGGGGGGCGGACTGTCTACGAAGAAAGCCGAGGCAGTATACAGGAGACAAAGATGCGCAAAGCCATCCTTCTTGCAGTTGCGTCAGCGATGCTGGCGACGTTAATCCCCGCAGGGTCGGCAGTTGCCGCGCCGTTTGGATATTACGAAGTGACAGGCGTCGACGACGACGACATGCTGAAAATGCGGGCCGGTCCCGGTATTGGATACAAGGTGATACTGGGTCTGCCCAACGGCACGGTCTTGCGGGTGCACAATTGCACGCAGACCGGCGGCACGCGCTGGTGCGAGGTGTCGCTCAAGGGGGCACGGTCGGTGAAGGGGCATGTGTCGTGGGCATATCTGCGCGAAAATTAGTGTGGGCGTACCTGCGCGAGAAATAATTCGGGCATCGCTGCGCCAGCGGTAAATCCGCGCGGCGCCTACAGGCTTCCGACGATGGCGCGTGCGGCTTCGATGGCCACGGGGGCCGCCTGATGGGCGAACGTGTCGGGGGTCCATTCCGACAGCGACGCCGCGACGTGGATTGCGCCCAAGGGGCTGCCGTCGCGTCCGGTGATGGCCACGCCGATGGCGACTTCGCCCAGAACGAATTCATCCTGGACCATCGCGAAGCCCTCGCGGCGCGCGGTGCGGATCGTGTCGAGGATCAGTTCGGGGTCGATTTGGGTTTTCGACGTATAGGCGTGCAGCGGCGTGCGGGCGATCACATCGCGCACCGCGTCGTCGGACAAGGCAGACAACACAGCGCGGCCGCCGGCCGTGCAAAAAGTCGGGATGCTGTGGCCGACAAGGGTTGCGTAAAAGGTTTCGCGTTTGCTTTGCATCCGCAGGGCGTAGATCAGGCGGGTTTCGTCGAACAGGCTTAAGTCGACCCGCTCGGACACGGTTTTGCGCAGTTCCAGCAACACCGGCGTCGCCTTTTGCACCACAGGGTCCATGCGCAGGGTGTCCAGCGTGTGATCCAGCAGCCGAAGCCCCGGCAGATAGCCCCGGTCGTCGCTGCTGCGCCGGACGTATCCCAACTGCACCAGCGTGTGCACCAGCCGCTGCGCCGCTGACCGGTCAATGCCCGCGCGGTCGGCAATACTCGCAAGGCTCAGGGGACGGTCGGCGTGGTGGAATGCGCTAAGCACCTGCATCGCCCGCGCGGCGGACCGCACAAAAAGCCGGTCTTCCTCTGCTTGAAAATTGGACGCCTTGGGCGAATCCGAACGCAGAATGCTGGGCATCAAATACCTCTGTGTTGACGTGAGCGAAGAATCGTTCCTATGATTGAGATACGATACACCTGTATCGCTATGCAATACACTTGTTGAGCCATTACCTAAACGAACTGGCTGGCAAGAGAGCGGGGATTTCATGAAAGTAGCCTTGGCAGGCTTTCTGCACGAAACGAACACATTCGCCCCTGATCCGGCGGATCTGGCCGCGTTTGAAGCGGGCGGCGGGTATGTGCCGTTGGTCAAGGGTGCCGGGATGTTCGACGCATTGCACCGCGTCAATCTGGGAATGTCCGGCGCGTTGCGGGTAGCATCGGAACAGGGTTGGGACATTGTCCCGGTGCTGTGGGCGGGTGCGATCCCGTCGGCACCGGTGACCAAGCAGGCGTTCGAGCAGATATTGGGCGACATTGTTGACGGCATTCGCGCGGCGGGGCCGCTGGACGGCGTATTTCTGGACCTGCATGGCGCGATGGTGGCCGATCACATCGACGACGGCGAGGGCGAAATTCTGGCGCGGGTGCGCGCGGTCGTGGGGCCGGATGTGCCGATTGCGGCAGCGCTGGACCTGCACGGCAATATCTCGCAAAGCTTCGTGGATACGGTCGACGTGCTGGTGGGGTTTCGCACCTATCCGCATGTGGATATGGCCGACACCGGCGCGTCGGCGGCGCGGCTGCTGGACCGGCTGATGCGCGACGGGCTGCGTCCGGCCAAGGCGTTCCGGCAGATGTCCTATCTGGTGCCGATCCCGTTCCAAAGCACCGACTTGATGCCCGCACGTGCGCTGTACGAAAGTCTGACCAAGGTCGAGGCCGACGGCGCGCTGACGGCGTCGTTGTTCATGGGCTTTCCTGCGGCAGACATTCCCGACTGCGGCCCCTGCGCCATCGCCTTTGCCGAAACCCAAGATGCCGCCGACCGCGCCGCCGATGCGATTGCGGCCTCTTACGAAGCTGTCGAGTCCGATTTTGACAATGTCACCTATCAACCGGACGCCGCCGTGGCCTATGCGCAGGCGGCTGCTACGAAATCCGGCACGGGCCCGGTGGTGATTGCCGACACACAGGACAATCCCGGTGCGGGCGGCGTGTCGGCTACCACCGGAATGCTGCGTGCGCTGGTCGACGCGGATGCTCAAGGGGCGGCCATCGGGTTGATTGTCGATCCCGAGACCGCGCGGCAAGCCCATGCCGAAGGGCAGGGGGCCGTGGCGCGTTTCTACATCGGCGGGCACCCCGCACTGCCCGACATCAAACCGGTCGAGGTCGACGCCGAGGTTGTGTTCCTGTCAGATGGCAAGATGCAGGCGACCGGCCCCTACTACGGCGGCACGCATCTGGATCTTGGCCCATCGGCCTGCCTGCGCATAGGTGGCGTATCGGTCGTTGTGACCAGCCGCATCGCCCAGATGGCTGACCGCGAAATGTTCCGGTTTGTCGGGATCGCCCCCGAGGATCAGGCGATTGTGGTCGTCAAAAGCTCGACCCACTTTCGAGCTGACTTCGCGCCCATCGCCCGCGAGATCATCGTGGCCTGCGCCCCCGGCCCTATGCCGTTCAGCCCCGCCGACCTGCCGTTCACACGGCTGCGCGACGGGCTGCGGCTGTGTCCGAACGGCCCCGCTTTTCAGACTGCGCGTGCCCATACCGGCACGCCATGATCGCGGCAGCATGTCTGCCGCGCTTTTAACCACCAACGAAAACCAACAAGGGAAACCAAATAATGCTGACACTTAGATCTGCTTTGAAAACCACCCGCGGCCTTGCCGCGGCTTTGGCCACGGGCACGGCCCTGATGGCCCCCAGCGCGCTGCTGGCCCAGGACGGTGAAAAGACGCTGACAGCCGTCATGCACTCGGGGTTGCGTGTTCTTGATCCGGTTATCACAACCGCGCACATCACCCGCGACCACGCCTACATGATCTATGACGTGCTGACCGCTGTGGACGAAAATTTTGCCCCGCAGCCGCAGATGGCAAGCTGGGAGATCTCGGACGACGGTCTGGTCTATACGTTCACCCTGCGTGACGGCCTGATGTTCCACGACGGCGCGCCCGTAACCGGTGCCGACGTCGTTGCCTCGCTGAGCCGTTGGGGCAAGCGCGACTCGGGCGGGCAGTTGATCTTTGACGTGACCGCCAGCCTGGAAGCGACGGATGACAAAACTGTCGTCTGGACATTGACCGAACCCTTCGCACCCCTGCTGGACGTGATTTCGAAACAGTCGGCGGTGCCGCCGTTCATCATGCCCGCACGCGTCGCGGCCACGTCGCCGGATGAAACCATCACCGAATATGTGGGCTCTGGTCCCTTCGTCTTTAACGCGGATGAATACGAACCCGGCGTTTCGGTGACCTATGAGAAGTTCGACGACTACGTGCCCCGCGACGAGCCGGCATCGTGGATGGCAGGCGGCAAAGTCGTCAATGTCGACAAGGTCGTGTGGACAACCATGCCCGACTCGTTGACCGCGATCAACGCGCTGTCGGCGGGCGAGATTGACTATCTGGAACAGGTGCAGATCGACCTGTTGCCGATCCTCAGCTCGAACCCCGATGTCACCGTCGAAAAGCGCGACCAGCTTGGCTATGTCGCGGTTGGCCGCCCCAACTTCTTGCTGCCGCCTTTTGACAACCAGTTGATCCGTCAGGCGGCGATGGCTGCGCTGGACCAGGAATCGATGCTGGCGACGATGCAGGGCGATCCCGAATACTATAACGTCTGTGGCGCGATCTTTGGCTGCTCGACACCTTTGGGCAGCGAAGCCGGGTCCGAAGACCTGACCGGCGGCGCGAACATCGAAAAGGCCAAGGCGCTGCTGGAAGAGGCCGGTTATGACGGCACGCCCATCACGTTGATGGCGCCCACCGATGTGGTCAGCCTGATCAACCAGCCGGTCGTGGCAGCACAGGCGCTGCGCGAAGCTGGCTTCGAGGTGGATCTGCAATCCATGGACTGGCAGTCGGTCGTGCAGCGTCGCGCCCAGCAGAACCCGGTCAGCGAAGGCGGCTGGAACCTGTTCTTTACCAACTGGATGGTGCCCGAAATCTCTGATCCGCTGATCAACGTGATGGTCAACGGGCGCGGGGATGACGCATGGTTCGGCTGGCCGACAGATCCCGAGATCGAAGAACTGCGCGCCGCCTTTGTGGCCGCCCCTGACGCCGCCGCGCAAAAAGAGATCGCGGTGAAAATTCAGGAGCACGTCATGACGAACGTCAACTACTTCATGATGGGCGAATATCTGATCCCGCAGGCGCGTCGCAACACCATCCAGAACATGCTGCCCTCGCCGGTGCCGGTGTTCTGGAACGTGACCAAAGAAGCTGAGTAAGCTTTACCGAGGGGCGCGCGGCAGCGTGCGCCCCTTTCCTTATTATATTGCGCGCCTGACGCGGCCCGCCCGACCAACCCGCCAAACCCCAAGGAGCATCCTGCATGTTCGTCTATATTCTTAAGCGTGTGCTGGCCACGATACCGGTGATGGTGATTGTCGCCATCTTCGTGTTCCTGCTGCTGCGCCTGACGCCGGGTGATCCGGCTGCGATCCTTGCCGGAGATGCGGCGACACCTGCACAACTCGAACGCATCCGCGACAGTCTGGGCCTGAACGATCCACTGCTGACGCAATTCATGACGTGGATGGGACAGTTGGCGCGGGGCGATCTGGGCACGTCGCTGTTGTCGAACACGTCGGTCGCCGGAATGGTCGGGGCCCGGTTGGGGCCGACCATCAACATCGCGCTGATGACCATCGTGATTTCGGTCCTGCTGGCCGTGCCGATGGGCGTGATCGCCGCATGGCGGCACCGCACCTGGGTCGACTTTCTGGTCATGTCCTTTTCGGTTCTGGGCTTTTCGGTGCCGGTCTTTGTGATCGGCTATATCCTGATCCAGATATTTGCGATCGACCTGCGCTGGGTGCCGGTGCAGGGGTACAAGGCCCCCTCGGAAGGCTTTGGTGCCTTCTTCAGCCGCGCGATCCTGCCGTCGCTGACGCTGGCCACGATCTATATTGCGCTGATTGCGCGGATGACCCGCGCGTCGATGCTGGAAGTGCTGGGCGAAGACTATATCCGCACCGCCCGCGCCAAGGGCGTGCGCGAGAATGTCGTGCTGTTCCGTCACGCGCTGCGCAATGCGGCCGTGCCGATCCTGACGATCATCGGCACCGGCTTTGCGCTGCTGATTTCGGGCGTGGTGGTGACCGAAAGCGTGTTCAACATCCCCGGCATCGGGCGGCTGACGGTCGATGCCATTCTGGCGCGCGACTATCCGGTGATCCAGGCGATGATCCTGCTGACGGCGGGCATCTACGTGATGGTCAACCTGCTGGTTGATATCTCCTATTCATTCTTCGACCCAAGGATCAGGTACTGACATGGCCGATACTCCTCAATCCCGACACAGTGCCTTTCAGGTCCTGACCGGCTTGTTTTCCCTGCCCGCAGGGGCCCGCGTTGGCATCGGCCCGATCCTTGCCGCGGTGATCCTTTTGGTTATCGTGCTGGCGGCGCTGCTGGCACCGCTTTACGTGCCTTATGATCCGCTGGCGATGAACGCGATGGCGCGGCTGAAACCGCCGTCATCCGAATTTCTGCTGGGCACCGATCCTTATGGCCGCGACATCTTTAGCCGGGTGATGACCGGCGGGCGGGTGTCGTTGCTGATCGGTATCGGCGCGGCGGCGGTCAGTGTGGCCGTGGGGCTGATCATCGGCCTGGTTGCGGGCTATTTCCGCACGGCCGACAGCATCATCATGCGGATCATGGACAGCCTGATGGCCATTCCCGCGATCCTGCTGGCGATTGCGCTGGTGGCGTTGAACGGTCCCAGCCTGGGGTCGGTCATCGTCGCGATCACGGTGCCCGAAGTGCCGCGCGTCGTGCGGCTGGTGCGTTCGGTCGTGCTGTCGGCGCGTGAAGAGCCCTATGTCGAGGCGGCGATCGCGCTGGGCTCATCCATGCCCAAGATCCTGATGCAGCACCTGATGCCCAACACCTTTGCACCGCTGATCGTGCAGGGCACCTATATCTGCGCATCGGCGATCCTGATCGAGGCGATCCTGAGCTTTCTGGGGGCGGGCGTGTCGACCGAGATCCCGACGTGGGGGAACATCATGGCCGAAGGGCGCAGTTATTTTCAGATCAAGCCGGGGCTGATCTTCTGGCCGGGGCTGATGCTGTCGCTGTGCATTCTGGCGATCAACCTTTTGGGCGATACCGCGCGCGATCTTCTGGACCCGCGTATGAAAAAGCGGGAGGGATAAGATGGAATTCAAATCCAAAGACTTCACCGACGCCAAACGCGTTCTGAAACTGCGCAAGCTGAGTGTCGGCCTGACAGGGCGGCCCGAGGCCAAACCGGTGCTGAACGGCATTGATCTGGATATTCGCGCCGGCGAAACCCACTGCCTTGTGGGGGAAAGCGGGTCGGGCAAATCGGTGACCTCGCTGGCGGTGATGGGATTGCTGCCCAAGGACGCGCTGGAGATACAGGGCGGGCTGATCGAGTTGGAAGGGGTAGAGATCACCAACGCCAAGCCCGCGCAAATGCGCGAGCTGCGGGCGCGGCGGATCGCCATGATCTTTCAGGAACCGATGACCGCGCTGAATCCCGTGCTGCGGGTGGGCGAGCAGATCGAGGAGGTGCTGAACATGCACACAGATCTGTCGCGCGCCGAGGCCAAGAAGCGCACCATCGACATGATGGAACAGGTGCACCTGCCAGACGTGGAACGCATCTATTCGGCCTTTCCGCACCAGTTGTCAGGCGGCCAGCGCCAGCGCATCATGATTGCCATGGCCCTGATCCTGGACCCTGACCTGCTGATCGCGGACGAGCCGACCACTGCGCTGGACGTGACCACGCAGTTGCAGATCCTCAAGCTGATCTCGGAAATGCAGGAACGCCACGGCACTGCCGTGCTGTTCATCACGCATGATATGGGGGTGGTGGCTGAAATTGCCGACACCGTCAGCGTGATGCAATACGGGCAGATTGTCGAACGCGCACCCATTCGCGACCTGCTGACCGACCCGAAAGAGGAGTACACCCGCAAGCTGCTGGCAGCCGTGCCCAACCTGGCCCCGCGCCCTGCACGGGCCGTTTTGCCGACGGGCGATGTCATCAAGGTCGAGGGCCTTGAGATGACCTATGGCGGCACCGGCGTGTTCCGCAAATCCAAAGGGGTCAAAGCGGCGAAGGATGTGAACTTTACCATCGCGCCGGGCCGGACGCTGGGCATCGTGGGCGAAAGCGGGTCGGGCAAATCCACCGTGGCGCGCTGCGTCATGCGGTTGATCGATCCCACTGGGGGTGCTGTCACCGTGGCGGGCAAGGAAATTGCCAACCTCAGCCGCCGTCAGTTGCAGCCCCACCGCAAACACTTCCAGATCGTGTTCCAGGACCCCTACCGGTCGCTGAACCCGCGCTGGACCGTGGCGCGCAGCCTGTGCGAAGGTCCGATCAACTTTGGCACCTCGAAGGACGAGGCGATGACCCATGCGGCCGAACTGCTGGAACTGGTGAACCTGCCGCGTGACGCGCTGGACCGCTACCCGCACCAGTTTTCGGGCGGTCAACGTCAACGGCTTGCCATCGCGCGCGCCGTCGCGATGAAGCCCGACCTGCTGGTCGCTGACGAAGCGGTGTCGGCGCTGGATGTCAGCGTGCAGGCCCAAGTGCTGGACCTGCTGGACGACGTTCAGGACCGCTTTGGCATCGCCATGCTGTTTATCACCCACGACCTGCGCGTCGCGGCGCAAATCTGCGACGACGTTCTGGTGATGCAAAAAGGGCAGGTTGTTGAACACGGCCCCGCAGGCGACGTGCTGGCCAACCCCAGCCACGACTACACCCGCAACCTGATCGAAGCGGCCCCGGGCCGTCATTGGGACTTTGCCAATTTCCGCGCGCTGGACACGACGCGCACCTCACAAGGAGCCACAACATGAGCGTTATCCCCAAAATCGAAGCCTTCGCCGCTGAACTGACCGAAATGCGTCAGGACTTTCACGCGCACCCCGAACTGGGTTTCGAGGAAACCCGCACCTCTGCCATCGTGGCTGAAAAACTGCGCGCTTATGGCGTGGACGAGGTGCATGAGGGGCTGGGCGGCACCGGTGTTGTCGGTCTGATCAAGGGGCAGGGCGGCGGCAACCGCCGCGTCGGTCTGCGCGCCGATATGGACGCGCTGCCGATCGAAGAGGCGTCTGGCGTTGCCTATAGCTCGACCAATCCGGGACGGATGCACGCATGCGGCCATGACGGGCACACCACCATGCTTCTGGGCGCCGCCCGCTATCTGGCCGAGACCCGTGATTTCGACGGCACCGTGGTGTTGATCTTTCAACCCGCCGAGGAAGGTCTGGGAGGCGCGCGCCGGATGATCGAAGAGGGCCTGTTCGAGAAATTCCCCTGCGACGAGATCTACGGGATGCACAACGACCCGAATTCGGAGCCGGGCGTGGTCAGCGTGACGCCGGGACCCGCGATGGCCGGAGCCAGCTTTTTCGACATCACCATCACCGGCACCGGCAGCCACGCCGCCATGCCGCACCAGTCGAAAGACCCGATCGTGATCGGCACCGCGCTGATCCAGCAACTGCAATCGGTGGTCAGCCGGAACACGCCCCCGACCAAGCCGCTGGTGCTGTCGGTGACCAAGTTCAACTCCGGCTCGGCCTATAACGTCGTGCCCGGGGCTGCGACCATCGCGGGCACGATCCGCTATTTCCACGACGATGTGATCGAGATGGCCGAAAGCCGTATGCGCGAGCTGTGCGAAGGCATGGCGCTGGCCTACGGGGTCAAGATCGACGTCGACCTGCGCAATGTCTTTGACGTGCTGATGAACGACCCCGACCTGTCCACCGCCTACGTGGCTGCGGCGGCGGGAGTGGTCGGGGCCGACATGGCATCGGAAGGCACCGAACAGGCGACAGGGTCCGAAGACTTTGCCGACATGCTCAAGGTGGTCCCGGGCGCCTATTGCCGTGTGGGTCACGCGGGCAGCATTCCGCTGCACAATCCTGCCTTTGTGCTGGACGATGCGATCCTGCCCGTCGGCGCGTCGATCTATGCGCGGATCGTCGAAACCCGCCTGCCCAAGTCCTGAGGCGCTACACTATATACAACAACTGCCGGTGCATCGCCGCCGGACCGGAGGAGACACCATGACCAACCCCCTTGATCTGCCCTTTGATGCCGACGAAATGCTGGCAGGGCTGAAACCCTGGATCGAAACCGAAAGTCCTACCTTCGACGCCGCTGCCGTCAACCGCATGATGGACGTGGTGCAGTACGAACTGGCCTCACTGGGTGCGCGGGTGGAACGCATTCCGGGGCGGATGGGGCTGGGCGACAGCGTGCGCGCGACCATGCCCCACCCAAAGGCAGGGGAGGGCGGTATCCTGCTGCTGGGCCACATGGATACGGTGCATCCCGTCGGCACGCTGAAACAGCTGCCGTTCAAGCGTGAGGGCGGCATCTGCTATGGTCCGGGCCTGATGGACATGAAGGGCGGCAACTATGTGTTTCTGGACGCCCTGCGCAAACTGTTGGCCGCCGGGGTCGAGACACCCCTGCCGGTGACGGTCCTGTTCACACCGGACGAAGAGATCGGCACACCGTCGACCCGCGAGTTGATCGAAACCGAGGCCAAGCGGCACAAGTACATCCTTGTTCCCGAACCCGCCCGCCCCGATGGCGGTGCGGTGATCGGGCGCTATGCGATTGCGCGGTTCAACCTGCAAACCCGTGGCAAACCCAGTCACGCCGGCTGGGCGCTGGCCGACGGCAGATCTGCGATTGCCGAGATGGCAAAGTCGGTGGCGGTGATCGAAGGTATGACCACGGACGACTGCACGTTCTCGCTGGGTGTGTTCCATGCGGGCCAATGGGTGAACTGCGTGTCGTCTTTTTGTGACGCCGAAGTGCTGAGCATGGCCAAAACCCAGGAGCTGTTGGACGAAGGTGTCGCCAAGATGCTGGCCCTGAACTCGGACAGCGGCGACGTGATTATGGAAGTGAAACGTGGCGTGACCCGCCCCGTGTGGGAACCAAACCAGCCCGGCACGATGGCAATGCTGAAACTGGCGCAAGAGATTGCAGGCGAAATCGGCTTTGAAATGTCGGGCGCGTCGGCGGGCGGTGGCTCGGATGGGAACTTCACCGGCTTCTTGGGTCTGCCCACGCTGGATTCGATCGGGGTGCGCGGCAAGGGGCTGCACACGCTGACCGAACACATCGAAGTCGACAGCCTGATTGAACGCGCCAAGCTGGCGGCGGCCCTTTACTGCCGCCTGGGCGCCTGATCGCCGCGCACAGATCTCTAAATACCACAGGTGACCGCACTGCGGTGCGGTCGCCTGGCAGACAGAACCGGCAATCCGATGCGATTCCCCGTTGATGCCGCCCGATTTCCCCCAGATTGCCCAAAATCATCACCAAAGCGCACCGAGTCAGCGGCGACCCGGCCATGTGAATCGCGCTTTGCAGGGGATTCCCCGCCAGATACCGCTGTTTTACCGCGCCACGCAGAAAACCCTCGGGCGATGCGCAAGAAATGTGCAGGTTTAACCCTTTGTTTTTGTGAGGGTTTCGTGAAGAATTCAGAAAACTGTCATAAAGTATAAAAAAGGGGTTGCGGGTTTTGGGCGTTGGACTTAGAACCCCCTTCACCGGCGGCGCAGTGATGTGCGGGCGGGGCGCCAGACGGGCCGGAGCGGAGACGCGGT
>JAXMOM010000010.1:0-99018 GCA_034669925.1 Sulfitobacter sp. | reverse complement strand
TGGTCACCCATGGTGCGCTCGCCCACCTTCAGCGGCACGTTGTTCCACGAGGCACCGTGGCTGTGCACATAGCGCCCCGTATAGGTCGACATCCGCGAGGGACCGCACAGCGGCGATTGAATGCGCGCGTTGTCAAACCGCACCCCCCGCGCGGCAATCCGGTCGATGTTGGGGGTCTTCAGATGCGGGTGGCCATAGCAGCCCAGGTAATCCCAGCGCAGTTGGTCGAACATGATGAACAGGATGTTCTTTGGCTTGGCCATCGGGTTGGTCCTCTTAATATGCGCACTGCGCGGGTAGAGATACAGGATTGCAATACATCACCACTAGCGTCCCATGAGCGACGGCACCAAAAGGGCAATCGACGGGAAGAAAAGCACCAGCCCGAGCAGCACCAGCATGGCCACGACGAAAGGCATCACGCCGCGGAAGATGGTCCAGACGCTGATGCCCGCGGTCGCGGCCTTGACGACAAATACGTTGATCCCGACCGGTGGCGTAATAAGCCCCAGTTCGATCGCGATAACCGCGACAATGCCGAACCAGACCATGTCGACGCCCATCGGCTTGAGGATCGCCGCAACCACCGGCACGGTCAGCGTCAGCATCGCGATGCTGTCGAACACGCACCCCATGGCAAGATAGGCCACGACGATACACAGGACGACCTGGAAGGGGCTGAGGTCATAAAAAGCCAGAATATTCGTCATCGCGGAAGTGAACCCGGCGATATTGATAAAGTTCGAGAAGATCAGCGCACCGATGGCCACGACAAAGATCATGCCCGTGGTGATGCCCGTTTCGATCAGGCTCTCCCACAGACCGCGCCATGTCAGACGTCTGCGCAAAAAGGCAAAGAGCGCGGCAAAGACAACGCCGATCCCGGCGGCTTCGGTGGCGGTGAAGATGCCCATGTAGATGCCGCCGATGATCACCACAAAGATCACCACGATTCCCCAGACCTTGACCAGCAACCGAAACCGCTCGGCCATCGGGACGCGCTCGGCGCTTGGGCCGGCGGTTGGGTCAAGCGTCGTGGTCATGCCGATGGTGAAGAAAAACATCACTGTCAGCAGCAAGCCCGGCAGGATACCCGCCATGAAGAGGTCGGCAATGTCCGTCTCTGCCAGGATACCGTAAAGCACCATCGGCACAGAGGGCGGGATCAGGATGCCCAAGGTCCCGCCCGCAGCGATCGACCCGGTCGACAGGGAATCCCGATAGCCAAAGCGGCGCATGGAGGGCATCGCAACCTTCGAGATCGTTGCCGCCGTGGCAATGGACGAGCCACAGACAGCCGCAAACCCCGCGCAGGCGGCCACGGTGCCCATCGCCATCCCGCCCCGCCGATGGCCGAGAAAAGCGTTCGCCGCGACGTACAGATCCTCGCTGAGCTGGCTGCGGTGAATAAAGGCACCCATCAGAACGAAGAGTGGGATCACCGTCATGCCATAGTTCGTCGAGACATCGAACATCTGCTGTCCCGCCATGGAAAAGGCGGCGTTGAGGGCCCGGGCATTGACCTCCAGCCCGCCGTCACCCCACCAGATCAGCGCCTGGCCCACCATATCGGCACGGGCGATGGCAAAACCAAGCACCCCCACCAATATCAGCGCGAACCCCAGTGGAATGCCGGCAAAGGCCGCGACCAGAAGCGCGACAAAACCAATCAATGAAAGGATCATTCGAGCGTCTCCTCAGGATGTGTAACGGGTGGCGGCTTGCCCCCTATCGCCTGCACCACCAGCACGGCCGAAACCGCGGTGGCCAGCCAAGCAAGACCCGTCATTGCATAGGCCACGGGTGCCAGCGGGAGGCCAAGTGACCCTGACAGGGCAGAGCCACGCGACAGGTGACTGGCCTGCACACCCATCCGCCAGGCCAAAAAGGCCAACATCAGGGTGATGATGCACAACATGATCACACGTTGAACCACCTTGGCGCGGTCGCCCAAACGGTCGGTCAGAAGCGAGATCGTAAGGTGGCCTTCCGCCCGCGTGGTCAGGGGCAATGCCGCAAAAACCGATAGGGCCATCAGATACTGAACGATCTCGTAGCCGCCCGGCAGCGGGGCGCTGAAGAAATAGCGCCCCACGACGTCGATTGCAGTGATCAGCGCCATCGCCAGGAGAAAGGTCGCCATGATCGCTTCCAGTATCCGCTCTAGCCAGGTCCATGCGGTTGTGAACATTGCCCCCGCTCCCTCTAGTTGCCAGCGGCGACAAGGGCGACCTGCTCGCGGTAGTACGCAAGCGCTGCGGCACCATCGATCCCGGCGTCATCCGCCAAGTCGATCCAGTTTTGGTAGATCGGCGCCCAAGCATCGGTCAACGCCTTGACCATCTCGTCCGAGGCCTTGTGAGCCTTGCCACCAGCAGCAACGAAGGCCGCGCGGTACTCTTCGCTCTCAGCCTGCGAGGTGATCATGCGACGTGCAAGCGCCTCGCCCGACAGGCCACGAATGATCTCCTGATCTTCCGGCGAGATGGTGTCCCAGATGTCGCTGCTGACGTAGAATGCAAAGGCCGAGGAATACAGCCCATTGGGCAACTCGGTGGCGGTCTTGGTGAATTGCGTGACGTTGAAGGCGTCCACGCCCGCATAATCAATGCAGCAGTAAGCATCGACCACACCACCGGAAATCACCTCGTACATACGCACCGCAGGGCCCGGCGAAACCACAGCACCCAGTGCGGCCAGAGACCGCGACGCCAAGCCGGGAAGCGCCCAGAATTTTGCCCCCTGGAAGTCAGAGATGTCGTCGAACACTGTGTCGTTCATCGAGTAAAAGCTTCCCGGCTCCAGGGTCAACAGACCCAGCAACTCGACGCCCTCCAACAAATCGCCCGACGACAGGTGTTCTTCATAGGTGCGCCAGTAGGCGACTGAACCGGCCACCGCGCTGGCGTTCACCGAGGGCAGCAAGGAGATCTGCAAGAGTGGGTTCGAGCCTTCAAGGAAGCCGGTCATGATAAACCCGCCGTCCGCGATGCCCTGTTGCACCATGGTCAGCAGTTCGGGGGGCGGCGCGAGCGAGGCGTCCGGGATCTGGAACGTCACCCGACCTTCGGTCTCGGTTTCGATGTCGTTGATCCAGGGCTGAATGATGTCGGTATACAGACCATTGGTCGGCCCCAGGAAATTGTTGAACAAAATCGTTGTATCAGCCTGAGCCGTAAACGGGCTCGCCAGCATCGCTGCCGTTAACAGTGTGGTAAACTTCTTCATCTCGTTTTCCTTTCAGTGTGTCGTGCGCCAACGCGCGTTCTTAGGTGAAGTGAAAACAGGGCATCGCCACGATCAGGCGAAACCTGGTGGCGGAACGAAACCGCCGAAAATCTCGTCGCACAACGCGGTGAAGCCTATTGTTGTGCGGTCTGCGAATTCCGCGCTGATGGCCTGAATGCCCGCAGGCATACCGCGCACCGGATCCGGCAGGGGGCGCACGGTCGAAGGCAGGTGCCCCAACGTGGCAACGCCCGGCCAATAGAGGTTTTCCATATAGGGCCGCGTCTCGCCGCCAACGTCGAGCACACGTGACATCTGGGGCACCGGGCCATGCCCGTCCTCGGTCTGATGCGGGAAGGCGACTGTCATGCTGACCGGACAAAGCAGGATGTCGAAATCCGCAAACCAGGCGCGCCATACCGCCCGCAACTTCGCTTGCCGTTCGACCAGACCGGCGAAGTCGGCCAGACTGGACCGGGTCGCCCGTGCCACCCGATCGGGCAGGCTGCCATCCGGGTGACCTGCGGCAGCAGCGGCATAGGCATCAAGCTCAGCCTGTGGCACACCGGATCCAATCGTGGCAAAGAGCAGCGCGATATAAAGGTCGTCATTGCCGATCAGCGGTGCGGGCATCGCATCAAGGCGGGTGACCCGCGCGCCCTGCCCCGCCAATGTATCGGCGTATTCGGTGATCGCGGCGGCATATGCAGGATCAACCGGATTGCCGCCGGTCCACACCGCGACACGATAGTCGGACAGCGCCTCGTGTCGTGGTTTCGGCAGGTTCAGGACCCAGCCACTGTCGCGCTCACTGCCTGCAAGCAGATCAAGCCCCAGCTCAAGGTCAGCAGCAGACCGACCCATCGGACCGCTGACCGAAAGCGGAGATGTCGCCAACGCGCCCGGGGGCGGCACCTGGCCGCGCGACGGAATGATGTCGTAGGTGGGCTTGTGCCCCCAGACCCGGCAGAAATGCGCAGGAATGCGGATCGAACCGCCAATGTCGCTGCCCAGCTCCAGCGCGGTGAACCCCGCGGCCAGCGCCGCCGCCGCACCGCCCGAGGATCCGCCAACCGTGCGGGATGTGTCCCACGGGTTGCGGCAGACCCCGTGCAGCGGGTTATAGCTCTGGTGGTCGGAGGCGGCGACCGGCACGTTTGTCTTGCCCCAGATCACAGCACCAGCGGCACGCAGACGCGCGACCGCCGGGGCGTCGTCGGTCGACACATAATCCTTGAGCTCTGGCATGCCTGCCGTCGTGTGAAAACCTTCGATCTCATAGGTTTCCTTGATGGTCATCGGCAGTCCGGCCAGCGGGCTGGACGCGTCAGAGGCATCCGCCGCCTTCGCCGACTGTCGCGCGGCCTCGGCCCGGACCTCGACGACCGAATTCACGTCGCCATCAAGCCGGGCGCGGCGATCCAGACCGTGTTCAAGCAGTTCAAGCGCGCCGATTTTGCGGGCCTTCAATGCCGCGACGGTTTCGACGGCGGTCCACTGATGTGGGGCTTTTTGTAGGAATGCGGTCATGGATGGGCCTTGCCTGTGAACGATTGAATAGATCCGGGGAGGGCACGCCAGAGCGGTATTCCGGCGTTCTTTAATTTCGACATCATGCTCAAACCCTCCCGTTTTGCGAAAATGTCACCAGTGGTGATATTAGGAGTGAGCGATTCGTTTTTGTCAAGCTTCATCGCTTGACCTGACGCATTGTGGGTCAGCAACGGTTGTCGAACGGGACCGCCGCATGCTAAAAAAGCAGCGCCTCTGATGTCGGGAAAAAAGCAACCATGAACAAGCAAGAAACGCCCGCAGCGCCTAAGGCAGCGCGCAAAAAATCATATCATCACAAAGACTTACGCAATGCGTTGCTGGAGACTGCCCTGACTCTTATCGATCAGCGCGACGGTCCCCATTTCTCTTTACGTGAACTGGAGCGCGCACTTGGCGTCTCGCATGCGTCAGCCTATCGTCACTTTGCTGACAAGGCCGCTTTGCTGGATGCACTGACGGCAGAGGGATTCGCCAGGCTGGCCGCCTGCCAGGTTGAAGAGCTGAAAAAGGCTGGAGACGATCCAATGCATCGCCTCGAGGCACTTGGCGTCGCCTACATTCACTTTGCCCTGAACAACAAAGGGTTCTTCTCGTTGATGTTCACCGAGCGCGACGACGAGAACCTCGAACGCAGCAACAGGATCCATCACAACCAGCAAGCCCTGACGACTTTGCTCGGCTGCATCGTAGCGTGTCAGGACGCCGGGATCGTCACCGCAGGCGATCCGAAACGCATCGCGGGTTATGTCATTCTCGCCACGCATGGCCTTGCAGTATACCGGACACAAGGCCACGACCCCTTGGGCAGCGGCAACGACGATGCCTTTTTCCCGGACATTGACGCGGTGAACGAATTGACCATCGCGCCCCTGCTGATCAATCGCCCCAGCGCGGCAGAGTATTCTGCCCGATGGTTCGCACCTACTGATCCTGCGCCATCGGAAAACTGATCACGGCAACGGTGCATGGCATCCGGGCGCCCCAAAAGAAGCGCCCGCCGCAAGGCCTTAGAGAGCCGCCGCAAAGGTGATCTTTCCACCGCATATCGTTGCGATGGGCGTCATCTGCGGAATGTCGTCGGTTGGGACAGCTTCAATATCAGCCGACAGCACAACGATATCGGCAAGCATACCAACCTGAAGCTTGCCTTTGATATCCTCGGCGTGTTCGGCATAGGCCCCTTCAACCGTGTAACTGTAAAGCGCCTCGTGAAGCGTAAACCGCTGATCCGGCAGATGCGGTAGATAGGGTTCACGCGTCATGGCGGCGTGCACCCCGCGCATCACGTTCAGATCGGCAACGGGCCAATCGGACGCAAAGACAACGTGCGCCCCTGACTCCTTGAAGGTGCGGAAGGCGTAGAAATACGGCAGGCGTTCCTGCCCAACCACTGTGAGCGTGGGTTCCAACGGCGTCCCCATCATACCCGGCGGATGGGGCGGCTGAACCGAGGCGACGGCACCCAGACCTGCAATGCGCGGCAGGTCAGCGGGATCTATCACTTCGATATGTTCCAGACGATGCCGGCTGTCCCTGGTCCCGTTGGCGGCGGCCGCCGCCTCATAGCCATTCAGGACAGACCGAACAGCACCGCTTCCGATGGCATGGACGGCAATTTGCAACCCGCGCCTGTCGGCCTCGATGGCAACCTCGTTGAACTGTTCTTGGGTGAACAACGGCTCGCCCTGAAAGTCCGGCTGATCGCCATATCCGTCCAGCATATAGGCTGTGTGACCGTCCAGAACCCCGTCATAGAACATCTTCACCAGCCCGCTGGACAGCCATTCGGTGTCATAACGCGCGGTCATGGTCGATGCCTTTTCAAGGTCGTCCAGTTTCATGAAGTTCTTGTAGTGGAATGGCACCTTCACCCGGCACAACAGATCGCCATCGCGCTGAATTTCCTCAAGGATCTCGAAGGTATAAAAGTTGCCATCCATGTTCTGGATAGATGTGATTCCGTGCTGGGCGCACCATTTCAGCGCGTCCTTCACCATTCGGACATCAGATGCGAACGCGTCCGCGGTCGGCTTGGGATCGGGCTCACCACCTGTGGTCATGCCAAGCATGCCACGATCCAGACCACCGAACCTGAGAAGCGGATTGTAGGCTTCGGCCTCATTCAGCTCACCATTTGCAAGGCCGTCATCGCCCATTACAACAGCATTGCCCGGGCTGACCTCAAGACCATGCAGCAACCCTGCCTTTTCAAGGGCAAGCGAATTGCCCCACATAGTGTGATTGTCGAAAGACACGAACGCAAGCGGTCGATCCGGCAGAATCCGGTCCAGATGATGCCTGTCCAGCCGGGTCCCCTCGCCCAACATCGTATAGCTCGCCATCTTGCAGGTCAGAAGCTTTGCGTCGGGATGTTGCACCGCATAATTTCGGACCGCCGCGGCGACGGGCTCGAAACCCTGCAGCCCCGTCAAATCAAGGTGCCCCAGCTGAGAGGCACCGCCAAAAAGATGCATATGCGCTTCGATAAACCCAGGCAGAACCGTGCCACCGCGCGCCGAGACAATTTTTGTGTCTGGCCCGATCAAACTCTCAATTTCGGCGTTCGACCCAACCGCAACTATCTTGCCATCTGTAACGGCAACGGCCTCTGCCTTGGGACGGTCACGGTCCATGGTCAGAACATGACCTTCCAGAACAACCAAATCAGCTTTCATCCTAGGGCCTTTCGCAAAATCTGGTTCTTCCAGATTGTATGTTGTGTGACATTCACAACTTCGCGAAATGTCACCACCGGTGATATAAAGCAGCGTCCGCCGATTTCGTCAATCTGCCAGTTTACGATCAAGCCGCAGCCGGTGAATGCCCGCGCAGTACATTTACACTTTACCGCCTGCGCCCTGTTCGCGCTTACACGGTCAGGCGTGACCGATCCTTCTTAAAGAACGCGGCGAATATCTCGGCGTAGCGCTTTGAGCTCAGCGTGTCACCGATACGCGACTGCGCGGTATTGATGATCTCCGCCGGCAGAATATCACCGCGCGCGGTCAGAAGGTCGGCCATAAACTCAGCCGTGAATTCGGGATGCGGCTGAACCGTAAGTGCGCGATCACCGTATGCAATCATCGCATTGGCGCAAAAATCCGAAGCGCCAATCACCTGCGCCTCGGGCGGCAGCGTGGTGATTTGATCCTGATGCCAGGCGATGATGCGATCGGTTTGCCCGTCTTGCCCCTGATAGTCGGTGGCCCCGACGGACCAGCCGCCGCTGAACTTTTCGACCCTGCCGCCAAGCGCCTGCGCAAGCACCTGATGGCCGAAACAGACCCCGACAATCGGGACGCAACCCTGATAGGCATCACGCAGAAAGGCTTCGAGCGGGGCAATCCAGTCGTGGCCTTCGTAGACGCCGAATTTTGATCCGGTAATCAGCCAGCCGTCCGCATCATTCACCGAGGCGGGAAGATGCCCTTCGAGCACCAGATAAGTATCAAATTCAAAGCCGTACCCGGCCAGAAGCCTTTTGAACAGGTCGTCGTAGTCGCCATGTTTGGCACGTAACTCATCCGGGGTCCGCCCGGTTTGTAAAATACCGATCTTCATCGTGTTCTCTTATTGCCTACCAGTTTCGAGAAATCAGCGCCTTGCGCCAAAGCCCGCTGGCCAATCTCAGACACCCAGCCGGTCACGCAGCGCGTACCACCACGAGCCCATTACCGAATACGGAACGCGGAACACCCTGCCGCCCGGGAAGGGATACCAGGGGATATTCTCAAAGACATCAAACCGCGTGAGATCACCGTCGATGGCTTCGGACAGGATGCGACCAAAGGTGTGCGACCCCGTGACGCCATGACCGGAATAGCCATGGGCAAAATAGGTGTTTTTGCCCAACCGGCCCATCTGCGGCACACGGCTGAACGAAAGGGCAAAATTGCCGCTCCAGGCATAGTCGATCTGGATGCCCTTCAACTGTGGAAAGACCTTTTCCATGTTGCCACGCAGTTTGGCCTCGATGTCGCGCGGGTCCGCGCCGCCGTAAACAGTTCCACCGCCAAACAACATGCGTTTGTCACCAGACAGGCGAAAGTAGTCCAGAATATAGCGGATATCCTCGACGCAAGCGTCTTGCGGGATCAGGGAATGTGCCAGTTCCTCGCCCAACGGTTTGGTCGCCATGACCTGGGTCGAAACGGGCATAACGCGCGATGTCAGCGCGGGCACCACATGGCCCAGATAGGCATTGCCGCACAAGACAAGCGTTTTGCAGATCATCTTGCCCTTGGCTGTCTTGACCACCGGTTTTGCAGCATTGGTGTCGACATCGGTCACCGGCGACATTTCGTAGATGATGCCACCAAGTTTTTCAAACGCAGCTGCCTCGCCCAGTGCAAGGTTCAACGGATGCATGTGGCCGCCGGAATGGTCGACAAGCCCACCTTCGTAGAGATCCGAGTTGATGTGGGCGCGCAGCTGGTTTTTATCGAGCATTTCTTGATTGTCGATACCGTAGCTTTTCCAAAGCGCCTGACGTTCTTCCAGCTCTTTCATGTGGGCACTGGTCAGCCCGGTAAAAATGTTCTTCTCTTTCAGATCACACTGGATGTCATAAGTCTTGACCCGTTCGCGGATGATCTGGCCACCTTCCTGCACCAGACCGGCGACAAAGGTTGCGGTGTCCTGACCATAGCGTTTCTTGATCGTTTGCAGGCTGGCGTTCAACCCGTTGACGATCTGGCCGCCGTTGCGCCCGGACGCGCCCCATCCGACGCGCGCGCCTTCGACGATGGCCACCTTGTACCCTTTTTCAACCAGGTGCAGACCGGTCGACAGACCGCTGTAGCCCGCCCCGATGATGCAGATGTCAACTTCGTTGATACCGCTCAGAGCCGGACGCCTGGGTGCGGGGTTGGCCGAGGCCGCATAATAGCTTGTCGTGTGCTGACCGTCGCCAGCATAGGGGTTATTGGCAGCGTTCATCACACGACCTCCAGATAGGAATGATACTCAAAATCGGTAACCTGGCGGGCAAAGCGTTTCAGCTCTTGTGTCTTGCATTCCACCAGCATCGTTTGCAGCTGTTTGGAAAAGACGTCCGGGACATAGGTGCCACGCCGAAAGGCCTCGATCGCGCTGGCCCAGTCCAGCGGCAGGTGCGGCAGCTCTTGCCGGTACGCGTCGCCAATGACAGCCGGAGCGGGGACAAGCGCCTTTTCGATCCCCATCAGCGCGCCGCCCAGAATACTGGTCATCACCAGATACGGGTTCGCATCGGCACCGGCGACACGGTGCTCAATCCGCCGCGCCTTGTGACTGCCACCCGGAATACGCACGGCGACCGTCCGGTTTTCATATCCCCAACCAACGCCCGTGGGGGCATGGGCACCGGGCAGAAGGCGGCGGAAAGAGTTTTCATGCGGCGCAAATGTAAGGCTGTTCTCCTGCATCGTCTCCAAAAGCCCGGCGACGGCGCTGCGCATGATGTCCGTGCCTTCTTCGCCACCGTTGTCAAAGACGTTCTCGCCCTTTTCGTTCAACAGCGAGAAGTGAACGTGAAAACCGCTGCCAGCACGATCGCCATATGGTTTGGCCATGAAAGTCGCGGCAAAACCGTGTTTACGCGCGACACCCCGGACCAGCCGTTTGAACAAAACCGCGTCGTCGGCCGCACGCAGCGGATCATCGACATGCATCAGATTGATTTCAAACTGACCCGCACCGTTTTCCGAAATGGCTGCATCAGCCGGAATGCCCTGTTCGGCGCAGGCATCATAGACGTCGTTCAAAAACCCGTCGAAGTGCTGCAGTTCATCCAGTGACAAGGCACCGTCGGAATCCAGCCGTTTTCCTGTGACAGGCGAACGCGGGGCTTCCGGCTTGTCGCCCGAGGGGTCGCAGACGTAGAATTCCAGCTCGGACGCGACAACCGGCGTCAGGCCAAGCGCCTTGTAGCGCTCGACGATGCTTCCCAACGCGCGGCGTGGATCGCCGGGGAAAGGTACGCCATTCTCCTGGCGCATCCAGAGCATGGCCATCGCCGTGGGCCGGTCAAGCCAGGTGATGGGCAAAAGATCACGACCCGTAAAATCGCACAGACCGTCGGAATCGCCTGTTTCAAAGACCAGTTTGCTGTTTTCGATATCCTCGCCCCAGACATCAAGGCCAACGACAGACAGGGGCATGCGCATGCCGCCCTCGACCACTTTCTCGGCCTGATCAACTGGAACACGTTTGCCGCGCAGGGTGCCGTTCAGATCGCAGACGCAGGCAAAGATGGATTGAATTTCGGGCCTGTCCGCAAGCCACTGCGTTACGTTGAAATCAGACATGGAGACTCCTAAGTGATACCTTGAGTAATTTTGTGATATCATATTGAGTGTTTAGATTTCATTTGAAGCTTGTGTCAATTTTTTTCTTGAATATTGTCCCTTAGCGAAAACAAGCGCGGGATAGTCGCATGGCAAAGGCCGACACACTGAACGTTCCAGAGATCGCTTTCGGTGCGGACCGGACGACGCAAGAGTACGTCTATGCGCGGCTGCGGAATGCGATCATGGTGGGAGCGATCGAGCCCGGAGCGCATTTGACGATGCGCGGACTGGCCGAGGCGCTGAACCTAAGCCCGACACCCATACGCGAGGCAGTTCGGCGGCTCAGCACCGAACACGCGCTGCAGATTTTGCCAAATCGCCGGATGACCGTACCCCTCATGACGCTGGGCCGGTTCGAAGAACTGGTCGCGCTGCGGATCACGTTAGAGGTACACGCAGCCGAGCGATCCGTGCCTTATGTCTCTGATATCATTATTGAAAAGATGGTCGCGCTTGACAATGAAATGGACAGGGTTCTGGCCGAGGGGCACTATGACGCCCTGACGATCCTGAATCAGGATTTTCACCGGATGCTGTACGCGGTGAACCCCCACCAGGTCTGTATCCCCGTGATCGAAAGTGTCTGGCTGCAATTGGGGCCATTCCAGCGTCAGGTGCTGGTGCGCTTGAACCAGGTGCCGGGCGTGGATCACCACAAGCAGATCATTAACGCGCTCAGGGCGCGGGATGTGGTGGCGTTGAGCGAGGCCGTTAAGAACGACATTCGCGAAGGTATCAGCCGCAGCGGCCGGCAGATTTTGGAACAGGTCGCCTGAGGGTAGCCTGCCGCCCAATACATCAGCCCTGACAATTGCAGCACAAAACAACGCTTGTGACGGGCGTCTTTAAGCTGGGCCAACCACGCCGAATCCTCGCCCTGAAATGAGGTTTTCGCGCCATGCTGTCAGAGTCTGCAGTGATCCGCCCGTCGCGACGAATCCCTAAATTGTTATAACTTTATCAAAAATCCGAAACTGCGAGGCCACACAGCGCACCCTTTTAGGGCTTATATTTGTGATATCAATTGACAGAATGTATCTTCACCCTCATTAAAGTTATAACTTTTAGCTTGAGGTCCACTATGAACACCCAGAATAACGCCGCCACCCTTACGCCGGACCTTGATGTCGCGGCCTTGTGCGAAAAGGCCCGCGAGATGGTCGCACGCGAGGCCCCGCTTTACGAACAGCTTCGCCCGCGCAGCAAGGACATGTTCGCAAACCCAACGCCGGGTTTTTACGATCAGGTGCCCCAGCACTGGATGCGCGATTGGCCGATGCCCTTTCCCTTTGCCGTCGCCGGTGCCTCCGGCAGCACCCTGACCGACATTGACGGCAACACGCTTGTCGATTTCTGCCTTGGTGACACCGGCGCAATGTTCGGCCATGCGCCCCGGCCCATTGTCGAGGCCTTGTCGCAATCGGGCACGCGCGGCCTGACCACCATGCTGCCCTCGGGCGAAGTCGCGGAAGTCGGCAAGCTGTTGACCGACCGTTTCGGCCCTTTCGTCTTTCAGATTGCCACCACCGCAAGCGATGCCAACCGCTTTGCCATCCGGGTCGCGCGGGCGGTGACCGGGCGCAACAAAATCCTAGTCTTCGATGGCTGCTATCACGGTGCCGTCGACGAAACGCTGGTCGACCTTGAGGACGGCCAAACGGTCGCCCGAAAGAACCTGTTGGGTCAGGTTGTCGACGTCACCACGACGACCGTCAGCATCCCGTTCAACGACATTGACGCGCTGAAGTCCGCGCTTGAGGCGGGCGATATCGCCGTCGTTCTGGCCGAACCGGTGATGACGAACTGTGGCATGATCCTGCCGGACGAGGGCTATCTGACAGCGCTGCGCGACCTGACGCGCGCGGCGGGCACATTGCTGCATATCGACGAAACGCACACGATTTCCACCGGCCTTGGCGGCTATACTGCGGTGCACGGGCTTGACCCGGACATCTTTGTCGTCGGCAAACCCGTGGGCGGCGGCGTGCCGGTCGCGATCTGGGGCATGTCGCAGGACGTCGCCAAAGCCATGTCTGACATCCGCGCCAAGATGACCGGCATCGGCCATTCCGGCATCGGCACGACCCTGTCGGGCAGCACACTTCAAATCGCCTGTCTGCGCGCCTGCCTGTCGGAAGTGATGACAGCAGAGGCTTACGCCACCATGAACCGCCACGCCGACCGGCTTGAACAAGGTTTCACAGATGCGATCCGCGCCGCAGGGCTGCCGTGGCATGTCAGCCGCGTTGGCGCGCGGCTTGAAATTGTGTTCTCGGCCGATCCCGTGCGCAACGCGGCAGAGGCGCGCGCGGCGGCGATTGATGACATTCAACACGCCCTGCACATCGGCGTGCTGAACCAGGGCTATCTGGTGACACCCTTCCACAACATGGTGCTGGTCGCGCCAACCACGACCGACGAACAGGTCGAGGGGCTGCTGAACGCCTATGAAACGGTGCTGACGCGTCTCGTCGGACAGGGGGGCATGTGATGACCGACACCAGACCGAACGAAGCCGCCTCGATCGAAGAGGCCGAAGCCTTTCTTGCCAAACATCCGGACATCTCCGCCTTTGACCTTGTGCTGATCGATCCCAACGGGATCGCGCGGGGCAAGATCATCCGCCGTCACGAATTGTTGGGCCTGTACAAATCCGGCCGTCACCTTCCGGGCTCGATCCTCGGCTTGGACGTAACGGGCGAGGACGTGGACGAAACCGGACTGGTCTGGGACGACGGCGATGCGGACCGGATCGCATGGCCGATTGCCGGATCGCTGGTGGAACTGCCCTGGACCTCGCCAAAACGCGGCGAAGTCCGCGTCAGCCTCTATGAACTGGACGGCACGCGCATGGGGGCCGATCCACGTCATGCGCTGTCGCGTCAGATCGAGGCATTCAACCAGATCGGCATGAACCCGGTCATGGCCTTTGAGCTGGAGTTCTACCTGCTGGACGCCACCCGCGACGCCAATGGCCGCCCGCAGGCCGCGCGGATGCCGATCACGGGCGACCTAAACCAGACCAATCAGGTTTACAGTCTGGATCCACTGGACAACATGCAGACCTTCATCGCCCAGCTTTATGCCCATGCCGAAACGCAGGGCCTGCCGGTCGAAACCATGATCTCCGAATACGCACCTGGACAGTATGAGCTGACCCTGCGCCACCGCGACAGCGGGCTGCGCGCGGCGGATGATCTGGTGATGCTGAAACGGCTGGTGCGCGGCCTTGCGATCCGTCACGGGATGCGTGCGAACTTCATGGCAAAGCCCTTTGGCGGGCGTTCCGGTTCGGGGATGCATCTGCACACCAGCCTAACGGATGACGCGGGCAAGAACCTGATGGCGGACACGGGCGGGGACCTTGCGCCGCTTTTGCTGAATGCTGTCGCTGGTTTGCAAAAAACGCTGGCCGAGTCCATGCTGCTTTATGCGCCCAACATCAATTCGTGGCGCCGGTTCGGACGCAACAGCTATGCGCCCACGGCTGCCACATGGGGCCGCAACAACCGTAGCATCGCCATCAGGGTCCCCGCGGGGAACCCTGCCAACCGCCATATCGAACACCGCACGCCCGGTGTCGATGCCAACCCCTATCTCGTGGCGGCGGGCGTGTTGGCCGGGATGTACGAGGGCATCCGCGACAAAGTGCAGCCAGAGGCCGAAGCGACATCTTACGACGCAGACAGCGCCTATGGGCTGCCTGCGGACTGGGCGTCCGCGATTGCACGCGCGTCAGGGTCCGCTTTCCTTAGCCAAGCCCTGGGAGAGAAGATGGCACATGTGTTTCTGGCGCTGCGGCAATCGGAATACGACCGCTTCCTGGCCGAGGTCACGGCGGAAGAATTCGACTATTTCAGCAACACGATCTGACGCGCAAACACCGGTTTCCCATCGCAGATCACGACCTGCAAGGGGAAATGGACTTGGACAGGTGAAACAACATGACCCCACTCAAAACTGGCTTGGTCACCGGCGCCGGCGCGCGTGACGAAATCGCGGCGGCGGCCGCCTTTCTCGCCTCCGAAGAGGCAAGCTATGTGAACGGATCAGTGCTGGTCGTGGACGGCGGCAACATCCTGCAAGAAAGCAAGGTTCAAATCGGATGAATGCCAAAGGGCCCCTCGCCTGACCGAATTGGCAAAGTCATCTTGACTGGATAGGCTTGAGGCACCAACCGACCTATGTCGGACATCTTGGTTGCGCGGGCCCTGTCATGCCGCCGCAGCCGTCCGGATCACGAAAGCAATGGTAGACCTGAATGCGCGATATTTCGACCCTGCACCAACAGATCTATCAGACCCTGCGCGAGCAGCTAATTTCGGGGCAGTTTGCGCCAGGCACGAATGTGAACGCCCGCGACATCAGCCAGACGATGGACGTGGGGCTTATGCCTGTGCGCGGCGCCATCACGCGGCTGGTCGGGGAACGCGCCCTTGAGGTTCAGCGCAACGGCCGCTTTTGCGTTCCGGCGCTGACCCGCCGTCGGTTCGACGAGCTGATGCAGGCCCGACAGCAGCTGGAACCGCTGTGCGCGATGCGCGCCCTGCCGTTCATGACGTCGGAAAAAATCGCGGAAATGGAAGCCTGCGACCAGCGTATGAACCACAGCTACACCACCGGCGACGCCGGGGTGTATATGCAGCAGAACTACCAGTTTCACTTTACTCTCTACAGAGCAAGCGCGTCAGAGGTGCTGGTGCCGCTGCTGGAAAGCGTGTGGATGCAGTTCGGCCCCTTCATGCGCAGCGTCTTCAAGATGGAAGAGAAATCCGACATCGTGGACAAACACCAGATGACCCTCGAGGCGATCCGGCGCAACGATGCCGAAGCCCTGGGTTTGGCCATCCGAGCGGACATAGCCGATGGCGTTCATCTGCTGAAGCAGACGCTGGACGACAGGCCGGATGAAGAGGTCCACGCGCCCGAATAAACGGACGGGGACATTATAGAGCGCCGTTTATTAATGTGGGTAGGGCGGTTGTGATCCGCCCTTCAGATCTCGGCCTGCCAAAGTTCGATGAAGACGTTTCCATCATCGCCTGCGGGGGCATAGGCGGTTCCAAACAGCACCATGTCGCCCAATGCCGCGTGGGGGCCTGCAGGCACCTCCAGCTCCGCCCGGGTGCGTCCGTGAAAGCTGCCGTCCGCCTGCGGCACCATGCGCCCCGCATTGTGCACCATCAGGACCGCTCCATCCTCAAGCTCAAGGAAATAGCGCGCTTCGACCTCATAGGTTCCATCGGCGAGGCGGCGGGCGAAATCGGCACCGCCGGGCAGGATTTTCGCGCGCCAGCTGGCTGAAACCGCTTCGCCTCCGGTGATCGGGAACAGCGCCCTGCCCGTGCCCCGGCTTGTATCAAACTCGGTTGCAGGCCCAATCTCAGCCCGGATCGAACAGACCCGGCTTAGGCGGGGCTTTCCGGGCGACAAGGGGGCACCCAGCGTCGTGATGTCGGGGCAATCAGCGTTCATGGGTAATCCTCCCGTCGAACAGTGTCAGGTCAACTTCCATCCCACCGATACGGTCGTTGGCGGTCTTCTCGATATCGGCTGACAGCAGGGCAAGGTCCGCCTTCATGCCGGTTCGGATTGTTCCGGTCAGTTCTTCTGCGAAACCTACATACGCGCCGTTGCGAGTGTATGCCGCCAAGACCTCTTGCAGGGTCAGCCGCTGGTCCGGCAATCCCGCGACCCAGTTCTGCCGCGTCATCGCCGCCTGAATCCCCGCCAGCGGGGAAATCGGCACGATCGGCCAGTCCGAGGAAAAGGCGACGACCGCACCCGTGTCGGCGATGGTCCGCCAGGCATAGGCCATGCCCGCCCGGTCCGTACCGATCCCCACGGTTGTCTCATCCTCGCGCAGCGGGGCGTGCGGCGGCTGCATCGAGGCGACGACGCCCAGTTCGGCAAAGCGGTTCAGATCGTCGGGGTGCAGCATCTCCACATGTTCGATCCGGTGCCGCCGGTCGCGCGGGCCGTTTTCCTTGGCCGCCGCTTCATAGCCGTCCAGCGCCAGCCGCACGGCGGCATCGCCGATGGCATGGATGGCGATCTGCAGGCCGCGCCGGTCGATCTCGATGGCCGCAGCGATAAAATCCTCGGGCGTGAAGAGCAGATCGCCGCGGTGATCGGGACGGTTGGCATAGGGCTCCAGCATGGCGCCGGTGCCGCTTGCGATGACCCCGTCGAGGAAGATTTTCACGAAGCCGCAGCACAGCGTATCGCCGGTGAAATCCCGCGTCATGGCGCTGGCGCGGTCCAGTTCCGACAGATCCATTTCCGCCGTCAGGTGAAATGGCACCCGCAGCCGCGAGATCAGCGCGCCCTCCTCTTCGACCTCGCGCAGGACCTCCAGCATGTAGCGGTTGCCGTCCATGTTGTGCATCGATGTGATGCCGTGACGCGCCGCATGGCGCAGGCCGACCTTGAGGGTCTCGCGGTCTTCTTGGCGTTCCTTCTCTGTCGGCGGCACGGGCGGTTCGATCCCCGACATGCCGTGGGACTCGCGCCCGCCGACATTGCGCACATCCATAACCGGCAGCATCGCCAACTTCTCGTGCAGCTCGCCCGTGGCCTTGCCGTCCGCGCCCATCACCACCGCGTTGCCGCGCGGCAGTTCACGCCCGTCGAGCAGGCCCGCTGCCTCAAGCGCTGCGGTGTTCGCCCAAGCGGTGTGGAAATCATAGGCCATGATCATCAGCGGCCTGTCCGGGCAGATTTCATCCAGCACATGGCGATCCAGCGACCGATCCTTTCCAAGGATCGCATAATCGCCCCCCTGCCCCAGCAACAACGATAGGTCCGGATGGGTCTCTGCGTAGTCTCTGACCGCCGCCCGTAGTTCTTCCAGGTCACCGACCCGGTCGGCCCGGATCACGGTTTCATTGTAACCGCCCATGAAAAGATGCACATGCGATTCCACGAAACCGGGCAGCAGCGTGCGCCCGCCTGCGTCGATCCTGCGCGTTTCAGGCCCCGCCAGCGCTTCGATCTCGGCGTCGGAGCCGACCGCGACGATCCTGTCGCCGCCAACCGCAACTGCGGTCGCGCGGGGTGCATCAGGGTCCATCGTCAGAACGCTGGCGTTGAGGAAAACGATTGTGGGGGTCATGCGGAGTCTCCTGCCCGGCGCAGATGGGTCGCGGCCAGCGTGCTGTCGTCAAAGACGTGGTTCAAAAAGGGCGTAATCCGCTGCGAAAGCATCGCATCGTGATCCGCCAGCGTGGTTTGCGGGTCCGTGATCAGGGTCAGATAGCAGGGCATCCAAAGGTCATGCAGCAGCGTCGCAAGATAGCGGATGTCCATCGGTGTACCGACACGTGTGCGCAGCTCGTAAATCTCCAGCCGCTCAACAATGGCGTCGATCAGCAAGCGCGAAGTCGTGCGGAATCGCTTTGAAAGGTCCGTATCAGGTCGCCGGATGACCGACGCTTCGGCATACCGCCACAACCGACGCGACGCGATATCCAAGGTTTCCTGAGAGACCTCTGAAAACAGGTCCAACACGATACTGGCCAACGGAACCCCGTCCAGCCGCGGCCTGCGCGACCCGCTCTCGCGTTTGCGCTGTGTGCCCTCTTCGATGATGGCAAGCAGAATACCATCCTTGGACCCGAAGTAGTTGAAAATAGTGGGCGCAGACACTTCGCAGGCTTCGGCGATGTCCGCGATTGTGGTCGCATCCACGCCCTTGTCCTCGAACAGTTTGATTGTCGCTGCAATGATATCGTCCCGGCGCTTGGCTTTCTTGCGATCACGCAATCCGGGTTCTGCATCCTTGGGCATCTGGCTCTCTTTTTCGCTCTTAGTATTTTTGTGTTACTAAAATTTTTTATTGACTAAAATATTTTTGTCAATAACTTTCGGGAAATTCTCAAGGTAGGGTCACATGCTCGACATACGTTCGCTTTCGAAAAAATTCGGCTCCGGTGACAGCGCTTTTCAGGCACTGAAGTCGATCGACATCACCATCGAGGAAGGCGAGTTCTTTACGCTGCTCGGTCCGTCCGGCTGCGGCAAGACAACACTGCTGCGGCTGATCGCAGGCTTTGAACAGCCCAGTGGCGGGCAGCTGGTTCTGGACGGCAAGGACATTGCGACGACCCCGCCGAACCACCGCCCAGTCAACACCGTGTTTCAAAGTTATGCGCTGTTTCCGCACATGACCGTGGCGCAGAACGTGGCCTTCGGGCTGGAGGCGCGAGGCACCAATGCGGCCGAGGTCGCACCTCGGGTCGACGAAATCCTCGAAATCGTCCAGATGGCACACCTGCGCGACCGCAAAAGCAGCCAGATGTCCGGCGGCCAACAGCAGCGCGTGGCACTGGCGCGGGCGTTGGCCCCGCGCCCGCGAATCCTGTTGCTGGACGAACCGCTTTCGGCGCTTGACCTGAAGCTGCGCAAGCAGATGCAGTTCGAGCTGAAACGTCTCCAACGCGAGTTGGGCCTGACCTTTATCTTCGTCACTCATGACCAGGACGAGGCGCTGACAATGTCGGACCGGATTGCGGTGATGGATGGCGGGACCCTGCAACAGGTGGCCGACCCCCGAACACTGTACGATCACCCCGCCAACCGCTTCGTGGCCGAGTTTATCGGTGAAGCGAATTTCCTGTCCGGCGCGGTTGCGGGTGGCAAGCTGTCCCTGGCCGGGCAAGCGCCCGTGCCGTTGCCACGCGGTGCCGTTGCCAGCGGCCCGGTCACCGTGATGATCCGCCCCGAACAGGTCGTTATCGGCGCTGCTGGCGGTGACGCCGTCACGCTCGACGGCCGGATCGAGGCGCTGGTCTTTTCCGGCACCGATACCCACGTGACCCTGCGCTTGCAAAACGGCGAGACCCTAAGCCTGCGCGCGCCCAACAATTCTCATGCCACCACGACCTTCGCTGAGGGAGAGCCCCTCCGGGTCTCGCTTCCCATCAACGCACTGCGCCTGTTGCCAGAGGACGTTGCCGATGCCGCGTAACGCCTCCGCCGCCGCCAACGAAAGCGCCGTAATGCACGCCGAGACCCGGCGGCGCTGGTCGCTGGCGCTTCCGGCGCTTACGGTGATCGCACTCTGCTCGATCCTGCCGCTGGGTGTCATGGTCGTCTATTCCTTCATGGAAGCCGGCCAATACGGCAACGTCCAATCGGGCTTTTCGCTTGAGGGTTGGAGAGCCGTATTCCTGGATCGCGACTTTTTCGATGACAGCTACATTCCGGCCACCGCGCACCTGACAATTCTGGCCCGGTCCATCCTTCTGGCGCTGGCGACCACCGCGCTGACCTTTGTCTTCGGCATCCCCACCGCCTGGTTCATCGCAACGCGACCACCCGCGACACGGGCCTTTTGGATGTTCCTTATCACCGTTCCGTTCTGGACCAACCTGCTGGTCCGCACCATCGCGATCCAAGAGGTGATCCGCGCCGACGGCACGCTTAACCGGCTGTTGCTGGCGACGGGCCTCATAGACGAGCCACTGCAAATGATGTTCACCAATGGCGCCGTGCTGGTGGGGATGACCTATGTCTATCTGCCGCTGATGGTGCTGCCGGTCTATGCCGCCATCGAAAAGTTCGATTTCCGCCTGGCCGAGGCCGCCTATGACCTGCACGCCTCGCGGCTTTACTGCCTGCGCAGGGTCGTGCTGCCCTTGATGTGGCCGGGCATCGTTGCAGGTTCGATCCTGGTCTTCATCCCGGCGCTTGGCGCCTATGTCACGCCGCGCCTGATGGGCGGTGGCCGCGCGATGATGTGGGGCAACCTGATCGACCTGCAATTCGGCCAAGGCCGCAACTGGCCTCTGGGCGCCGCACTGTCGATCACACTGACCCTCGTCGTGATTGGGGCAATGGTCTGGTACGCGCGCCGCGCCGCAAAAGGAACCGAAACCAATGGCTAACAAACGCTTCGATGTCACCCATGTGCCCGGTGCCGCAACCATCGCAATCGTCACCTTCCTCGCGCTTTACATCCCGGTGCTTATTCTGGTGGTGAACGCCTTTAACGGCAGTGATACCGCGGGCCGGTGGGAGGGCCTGTCGTTGCGCTGGTTCGCTGCCGCTCTGGACAATGCCGCTTTCCGCAGCGCGGCACTCAACTCGGTGATCGTGGCCCTTGCGGCGGCGCTGTTGTCTACCTGTCTTGCCACTGCGGTGGCCTTGGCCGTGACCCGGGGCAGGCAGATCAAGGGACAAAGCAGCATCGTCATAATCGTGAACCAGCCGCTGCTTGTGCCGGAAATCGTCTTTGCCATCGCCCTTATGGTGGTGCTGGCGCAGGTCAAGCAGGTGACCGGCTACCAGGGCCTAGGCTATCTGATTGCGGCCCATACCACCTTTTGCATCCCCTTTGCCTTTTTGCCGATCCGCGCCCGCTTGTCGGGCATGGACCTGACGCTGGAGACCGCATCGATGGATCTCTATGCGGGTCGGTTCTACACCTTCCGGCGTGTCACGCTGCCGCTGCTGCTGCCGGGCATCCTTGCCGGTTTCATGCTGGCCTTCGTGATCTCGCTCGACAACGTGGTGGTCAGCAGCCTGGTCAAATCGCCGGGACAGGAAACCCTGCCCACCTACCTGATGGGCGAACTCCGCCGCAATCTCACATCGGAAATCTATGCGATCTCGGCGCTGCTGCTTTTCGCCAGCATCTCAATCGTCGCCGCCTCGTGGGTCATCACCCGCACCAAACAATAACCAAGAAGAAACTGACAACCCCAATCCAACATCGGAGTCTTTTCAATGAAACGCACCCACACTGGAACAACGCTGGCCGCCGGCCTGACCCTGCTGGCGCAGTCCGCCACGGCCGAAGGCAACCTGAACGTCTATAACTTCGGGCTCTACACCCCGCCGGAACTGCTCGAAAAATTCTCGCAGAAATATGACGTCGAGGTCACCCTGACCGATTTTGTCGCCAACGAAGAGGCCATCGCCCGCATTCAGGCGGGCGGCCATGGAATGGATGTCATCATCGTCAGCGGCTACTTTATCCCGGCCTATGTCGAGCAGGGCCTGCTGATGGAAAGCAACCCCGCCGGGATGGAGAACTTCCACAACATCGCGGACCAGTGGAAATCCATCCCCACCGACCCCGAACGCAAGTTCACCGTGCCTTGGGTCTGGGGCACAACCGGCGTCATGGTGAACAGGAAGGTGTACGACGGCGACATCAACACCGCCGCGATCTTTCTCGACCCGCCGGAAGAGCTCAAGGGCAGCATCAATATCGTGCCCAGCATGAACGACATGATCGACATGACCCTCAGCTACATCGGGGCCGAGCCTTGCACCACCGACCGCGAAAGCCTCAGCAAGGCGCGCGATCTGCTGCTCTCGGCCAAGGAAAACTGGGCGTCCGTCGACTACCCTTCGTTCGAGAAGTTCATCAACGAGGATCTGAGCGCCTCGGTCTTCTGGAGCGGTGCCGCCGCCCGCGTGCGCGGCCTGAACGATGGCTTTGCCTACGGCTGGCCCAAGGACGGCTATATCAAGTGGATGGACAACCTCGCGATCCTGGCTGACGCTGCCAATGTCGAGAATGCCAAGCTGTTCCAGAATTTCGTCATGGAGCCCGAGAATGCCGCGTTGATCTCGAATTACACAATGTACAACAACGCCATCACGGGGTCCGAAGCGTTCATGGACCCCGCATTGACCAGCGCACCGGAACTGGATGTGCCGGAGGAGCTGCAAGGCGCGGCCATTGAACAGACCCTTTGCGCCCCGGAAGCGCAGGACCTCTACACCCGGATCTGGACAGAACTGACACGTTGATTGCGACCCGAAACCGGCGGTGCACCACCGTCGGTTTCGTTATCTGCCGGGGTGTTGTCACATTAACTCGCCCAGTCGGCAGGTTAGGGTCAGAACCCTAGGATACGGACGGGGCTTTGCTTTACAGCATTTCCGAAATGCTGGCCGCGACGTCCTGCACCCGCTGGATCAGTTCCGGGGTGATCTGCAACTGGGATTCATGTCCCGACAGGTTCATCGCCCCCACGTAGCGCCCGTGCCGTGACACGAGCGGTGCGGCGATGGACACCGTGCCCGTCGCAAGATGCGACCGATGCGCCACGTAACCGCGGGCGCGGTCCTTCAGCAGCAATCGCTTGAGATCCGCAAGCGTGGCAGGTGCGCTCGAACTGATCGGGGCAAACGTGTAATCAGCAAACCGCCGATCCAGTTCGTCCTCGGGCAGATCGCTCAGCAGCAGCCGCCCCATCGTGGTCGAAAAGGCAGGCAACCGCGACCCGATGGGCACGTTCGAAACCATCGCCCTGTCGGACAGCGCGCGGTAGACATAGATGATCTCGCACCCCTCCAGAACCGATACATGCACGGTAAACCCCGTCTCGTTGCGCAAAGCGTCCGCAGGCAGACGCGCAATGTCATAGACATCAAGCGAAGCCAGATAACGATAGCCCAGGTCCATCACCCGCGGCGCCAGCCGATACCGGTTGTCCTTGCGCGTCAGATAACCCTCGCGCTCCAGCGTCACAACAAAACGGTAGGCGGCCGAACTGGTCACCTCGATGGCTTCGGCAATCGCGCTCAGCGTCATCTCGGGGTTGCGATCGTCAAAGCACTGCAAAATGCTCAACCCGCGCAGCAAGGAGTTGGAGCGATAGTCGGGGTCCTTTGCCATCTGCTTCTCCCTCAGCTTCCCATGCGACCGTCGCTGTTGCGGGCCGCCAACCGTTCGGACACGCGGCCCATCGCGGCGGCATAATCCGCAAGGATCGTCTCTTCTTGCGCGTGGTGCCCACCCTGTACCACGTGCCGCCCGCGCACGACGACGTCGCCCGCGTGAAAACCGCGCCCTGCGAACATGTGGAAATCCAGCGCCGCCGTATCAGGGACCGGACCCATCGCCGCAGGCTCGGGGCTGGTCAGGGTGACAAAGCTGGCCATGCCGCCCACCGCGATCCCCTGTTCGGGGCGGCCTGCCGCGCGCGCGCCACCCTGCGCCGCACGGGTCCACAGGTTTGCCGCCACATGAGGCTGTTTGGCGCAGGCCAGCACGTTGCGCTGCATATCGCGCAAACGCTGGCTGTATTCCAGCTGCTGTAACTCTTGTGCGGCGAAGGTGGCGATGTTCGAGTCTGACCCGATCCCGAACACCCCGCCCTGGGCCAGATAGTCCGTTGCACGGAAAATACCGTCGCCCAGATTGGCCTCGGTCATCGGGCACAGACCCACGGTCGCCCCCGAATTCGCAATCCGCTTCACCTCGTCATCGCTCAAATGGGTGGCATGGATCAGGCACCAGCGGTCGTCTACTGGCGCCATGTCGAACAGCTGTTCGACCGGACGCCGCCCGTTATAGGCCAGTGCGTCCTCGACCTCTTTCATCTGCTCGGCCACGTGGATGTGGACCGGACAGCCGGGCAGCAGATCGTCGCGCAGCGCCATCAGCCGCGCAACCTCGTCGGGTGTTGCGGCACGCAGCGAATGGGGCGCAATCCCCAGGGTATGCCCCGCCTGCGCCGCCGGCGTCTTCAACGCGTCAAGCATCGCGGCATAGCCGTCGATGTCCTGAATGAACCGCCGCTGCCCGTCTGTGGGAGGCAAGCCGCCAAAGTTGGAATGCGCGTAGAAAACCGGCAGGTGCGTCAAGTCCAGCCCCGTCGCCTGTGCCGCCTCGAAAATCGCCAGCGACAGTTCTTCGCGGCGCGCATAGGGGGTGCCGTCCAGATCGTTGTGCAGATAGTGAAATTCGACGATCCCCGTATATCCGCCCTTGAGCAGGGACAGGTACAGCCGCGCCGCAATCGCCTGCACGTCTTCGGGCGACAGGGTCAACGCAAAGAAATACATGATGTCGCGCCACGACCAGAAACTGTCGACAGGATTGCGTCGCACCTCGGACAGGCCCGCCATGGCGTATTGAAATGCGTGGCTGTGCAGGTCGGTGATCCCCGGCACCACGGGTGCGTCGAACACCGGCAAGCCGTTCGGGTTGTCGTCCTCGACCAGTGTCGAAATCGTGCCATCCGCCGCGAACCGCGCCGACAGGTTACGCCGCCAGCCGTCCGGTGTCAGGGCAAGGCGAAAATGCGCGCCGGTCATCTGCGTGTGGCTCATGCCTGCACCTCCTGGGGTTGGAACGCGACCATCGCGTCCACCAGCGCCGCCAAGGCGCCTTTCAACCGGTCCGCCTTGTCCGGCAGATAAGTCCAGGGGCTGCGTTCCAGCATATAGCAATCCTGCGCGATCTCGATCTGCAAGGCGTGCACGCCTTGCGCAGGCGCGCCGTAATGCCGCGTGATATAGCCCCCCTTGAACCGGCCATTGCGAACCGTGCTGAACCCCGTCCCCTGCAACGCGGCAAAGGCCGCATCTGACAATGCGTCCGCGCAGGAGGCCCCGGCGTTGGTCCCAAGGTTCAGATCCGGCAACCGTCCCTCGAACAGGCGGGGCACGTGACTGCGGATCGAGTGGATGTCCAGCAACAGACAGTACCCATGTGCCGCACGGATTCGCGCGATCTCGGCGCTCAGCGCAGCGTGATAGGGCTGCCAATAGGTCGCAACCCGTGCCCTGCGCATCTGCGCATCCGGCTCCAGCCCCGCGCGGTACAGCGGTGTCCCGTCGAAATCTATGGTCGAGATCAACCCCGTTGTCGCCGTCTGGTACAGGGGCACATCATCCTCGGGGCGGTTCAGGTCGACGGCATAGCGCGACACTTTCGCAGCCAGCAGGCTGCCGCCCTGTGGCAGCACGTCCCGCGCGATGCGATCCATGTGCCAGTCCGTATCGCGCAGGTCCAACGCTTCCGCGCGCAGGGATTCGCGCAAGGCCCCCGGCAACTCCGTTCCCGCATGGGGCACGTTCAAAAGCACGGGGCCACTGCCACAAATCTGGTCGAACAGGGATGTATTGCTGGATGTGGACACGGTCGGACCTTTCATATTTGAAAATCTTTATTGACATGCAAAAACCATTCGTCAAGTTGGTTGGCATCTACACCCTGTCACCGGCGGGCCTTGGGCCACGCGCGGAGCGGGGGTATTGCAACAGATTTACGGAGGGTCCTTCATGACCATTTCACGTCGCCATTTCCTTGGCACAACCGCTGCGGCCACGCTGGCCACGCTTGTCACCCCTGCCTTTGCGGCCGGGCGCACCTTTTTCGGCATCGCCACTGGCGGCACCGGCGGCACCTATTATCCCTTGGGCGGTATGCTGGCGCAGTTGATCTCGAACACAGCCGAGATGCCCGACACCAAGATTTCGGCCACAGCCGAAACCGGCAACGCTTCGGTCGCCAACGCACAGCTTCTGGGCCGTGGCGAGATTGAATCGGCTTTCGTCGCCGCCGACATCCTTGACGCAGCTTCGCGCGGCGTGGGCCAGTTCGACGGTTCGCCGCTGGAAAACCTGCGCGCCATCGGGGCGCTCTATCCCGAGACCGTGCAGCTGGTCGTGCGTGCCGACAGCGGCATCGAGACCTTCGAAGACCTGAAAGGCAAGTCGATCTCCTCCGGCTCGCCCGGTTCGGGCCAGTGGCAGTTGCTGGGCGACCTGCTGGAAGCACATGGCATCGCGCGTGAAGAGGTGTCCGAAGACTATTCGTCCTTCTCGCAATCCGTGGACAAGATCAAAGACGGCAACCTTGATGCCTCGCTGATCACTGCCGGTCTGCCGACCTCCTCGGTCACGGATCTGGCCAACGGCCACGACATCCGCATCGTTCCGCTGAACGGTCCGGCCATCGCCAAGTTGCAGGAAACACAGCCCTACTACGCAAATGCCGTGATCGCGGCGGGTGCCTACAAGGGTGTTGACGCCGATGTGGAAACACTGGCCGTGCGTGCGATCTGGGCCACACATGCCGATGTGCCCGAGGACCTGATCTATGCCGTGACCAAGGCGCTGTACGAGAACACCGAGACCTTGGGTCAGGTGCACCCGATGGGCAAACAGATCTCGATCGACAAGGCGCTGGAAAGCGTGTCGATCCCGGTGCACGACGGTGCGGCGAAATACTACGCGGAAAAGGGCATTTCCCAATAATGCCTCTGCGCAGACCTCTGCGCAGCGTGGGGATGGCGGCCTTGGCTGCCATCCCCTTCCTGCCGTTCGCCCCCCTGCCGGTTCAGGCCGGCACGGGCGGCGTCTGGCTGTGCCTGACCGAAACCCGTGGCGCGGGCGCCCGCATCGCGCGCCTGCCTCTGGACGATCCGGCCACATTCGAGCTGAGCTTTATCCACTCGGTTTCGCGCACCCCCGTCCGCGATCTCTATCGCGTTGAAAACGGACAGATTGTACAAACCGCCGAGATTTTCATGGCCCACGGCGCGGGCCTGCCATCCATCGCAAATGATATGGACGCAACCGGCTGGCGTCACGAGAACGGGACGTTCATTCTGGACATGCATCGTTTGACCGGCCCGATCCCCATCCGCATCCAAGCCGAATTCAAGAACACGCTACACATTGCCGGGACCGATCTGCCATTGGCCGATCTGGGCCATGCGGCGCTTACCCTTGCCCCGTGCGACGAGGAACCCCTGAAATGACCCAACAGACCAATCCCAAATCCGCAGGCGCCCACACCGCTGCCGACGGCGACCGCGAATTGTCCGCGGACGAAGTCGAGGCACTGGTGCGCGAATACGATTCAGAATCGAACTTTCGCAATCTGGTCGGCCCCACGGCCATGCTGGTCACCGTTGCGTCGGTGGCGCTGTCGCTGTTCCACGTCTACACCGCCGGTTTTGGCCTGCTGAACGAGGTGATGCACCGCACGATCCACCTGAGCTTTGTGATGGGTCTGATTTTTCTGGTGTTCCCGCGCAAACGCGCGATTGCTACGCCGAAGCTGTGGGTTGAATCCCTGATCTTTGCGGGATTTTACCTGTATATCCTGTACGATATCGCCATGACCCTGCCGCCGAGCACGCTGAAAACCGTGTTTGTCGTGGTGGTGATGGCGCTGGTCGCGTTGACGCTTCCGGTCAACCTCAAGGACGCGGACCCCGGCAAGGTAGCCGTGCGCGACTGGGTCTTTGCGGCCTTTGGCGCGGGGTTTTCGGCCTATCTGACCATCTTTTTCAAACACATCTTTATCGACAACGTCGGCAGCCCCCCTGAACCCGTCTACATGATGGGCGTTATCGCCATCATCATGACACTAGAGGCCACGCGCCGCACCATGGGGCCGATGCTGGCCTGGATCGGGATCGGCTGCCTGATCTATGCGCTGGTCGGGCCGTACCTGCCGGGCATCCTGGCCCACCGCGGCTATTCGATCACCCGCATCGTCAATCACCTGTTCATCGGCACCGAGGGCATCTATGGCGTCGCGGTCGGCGTGGTTGCAACCTATGTGTTCCACTTTGTCCTGTTCGGCATCCTGGCGCAGATGAGCGGGCTGGGTCAGCTGTTTATTGACCTTGCCACCATCATCGCGGGCCGCGCGTCGGGCGGGTCGGCCAAGGTCTCGGTCGTCTCCTCGGGGTTCTTCGGCATGATCTCCGGCTCTCCCATCGCCAACACGGTGACCACGGGTGCGTTCACCATTCCGCTGATGAAGAAATCAGGATTTTCAGGCCGCTTTGCCGGAGCGGTCGAGGCGTCGGCCTCGTGCGGGGGGCAGATCACGCCACCGATCATGGGGGCCTCGGCCTTTGTCATGACCGAAATGCTGGGCATTCCGTATAACGAATTGATCCTGATCGCCATCGTTCCGGCCTGCTTCCACTACATCGCGATCCTGCTGATGGTGCACCTCGAGGCCAAGAAGCTTGGACTTGAAGGTCTGTCCAAGGACAAGATTCCGCAGTTCGGTGCCGTGCTGAAGAAATCGTGGCACCTGTTCATCCCGCTGGGGGTCATGGTGGCGATGCTGCTGATGCAGTACACGCCGTTCCTGGCCGCATTCTGGGGGATCATCCTGACCATCGCCTTCAGCTATGTGCCGCTGGTGATGCGGGCCTTGGGCGATACGAACATGGACACCTCGACCGTACTGACCCCGCCCCGCCTTGTCCGCGGCTTTGAGGATGGCGCGAAATTCGCGTTGGCCATTGGTGCTGCCTGTGCCTGTGTCGGCTTCCTGCTGGGCATGACCACACTGACCGGTCTGGGCTTCAAATTCTCGGGCGCGGTCGTGCAGTTGGCGCATGATATGGCAGGCGTGATCATCGGCTTGGACTTCACCGGCCTGCTGTCCGAGAACGGCATGGCGCTGTTCTTTGGCCTGATCTTTGTCGCCATCGCCTGTATCATCATGGGCGCGGGCATCCCGACGACGCCGACCTATATCATCCTCGCCTCGATCGCGGCCCCTGCCTTGATGGAATTTGACGTGCCGCTGGTCGCCACGCACTTTTTCGTCTTTTACTTCGGGGTGCTGGCCGACGTGACACCGCCCGTGGCGCTTGCGGCATATGCGGCAGCGGGGCTTGCAAGGTCCGAACCGATGTCGACCGGGACGACCGCGTTCCGGCTGTCGATGGGCAAGGCGCTGGTGCCGTTCATGTTCATCTATGCGCCCAGCCTGCTGTTCGTGAACTTCACATGGGTCGAATTCATCACCGCCTTGTTGTCGGGCCTGCTGGGCATTCTGGCACTCTCTGCGGCCTATATCGGCTGGTTCCGCCGTGACCTTGTCCTGTGGGAAAAAGTGGCGCTGACGCTGGCGGGCCTGCTGCTGATCTCGACCTATTGGGCAGCCATCGCGGTGGGCGTGCTCACGCTGGCCTTTGTGCTGCTCCGTCCGGGCTCAAGGCCCAGCATGGCCTGAGCAGACAGCGCGCGGTCACTGACCTTGTCCCGTCAAGGCCAGTGACCGCGCATCAGACTACCTTTGCAGAGCGCAGTGCGCTCAGATTGCACGTGACAAAAACCACCGTTTCGGATCGCCCTATCACGGGTCATCTGACCCAACACCGAGCACATGCAAAACGTATCTATTTTTATTGGTTTTCTTGCAACGCTTGCTCTCGGCACAAGCTAGGGCAGACCCTATGGCTTGCGCCGCTGCAGGACCGGAATCACAACTGTTGGGCCGTCGGGCGGAAGATGACCTCGTTGATGTCGACGTCTTCGGGCTGGCTGATTGCGAAGGCTGCGATGCGTGCGAAGCTGTCCGCAGGTATGCCAACCTGGCCGACATAGTCGGAGTTCGCCGCCTTGACTTCTTCGTCCGAGATGTGCTCGAGCAGCTCGGTCTTGACCGCGCCGGGGCTCAGGATGGTGGTGCGGATGTTGTAGGGTTTGGTTTCTTGACGCAGGCCTTCGCTGATCGCGCGAACGGCAAACTTGGTGCCGGAATAGACGGCCGAGCCGGGGAACAAGACGTGACCGGCGACCGACGAGGTGGTGATGATATGACCGGACTTCTGCGCCTTCATATGCGGCAGCGCGGCGGCGATGCCGTGCAGAACGCCGCGGATGTTCACGTCGATCATCCGGTCCCACTCGTCGATCTTGAGGCTTTCGATGGGCGACAGCGGCATGAGGCCCGCGTTGTTGATGATAACGTCGATCCGGCCGTAAGCATCGACCGCCATGTCGACCAGCTTCTTGACATCGTCCGGCTTGGTCACATCGGTCGTGACGGCAATCGCCTCACCACCTGCGGCGGTGATTTCGGACACCAGCGCATCTAGGCGCTCGGTACGGCGGGCGCCCAAGGCGACCTTGGCGCCAAGCGATGCGAGGTGACGTGCTGCCGCCTCGCCCATGCCGCTGGAGGCACCGGTGATCACGACCACCTTGTCCTGAATATTGTTGCTCATGTTCTTTCTCCGAATGTTATTGCCGGTGGCGGGGCGGTCCCGCCACCGTGCATTGATGGGCATATAGGGCACTGGCAGCGGCGTGATTAGGGCGTCCAGATGGGTTGGTCCTATGAAACTCATTCATTGCCGGGCGCGCCAAAGGCATGCTGCGGCGAAAATCATTGCCCAACCATGAACCGGACAACGCCAGGGGCGTGGCTCAGGCTGATCCCTGACGCGGCATCCGCCTACCGCCGCGCGCGCAGCAGTCTGACACCATAATGCACCGGGATCGCGGGCAGGCTCAGCACAGCGGCCCAATGCCAGAAGAAGGGCGTGACCGAGGTCGAGAAATCCCAGAAAGACAGGCTGGGCGTGAACGTCAGCTTGCTGCGCAGGTCGAGCGTCGCGACGCTGTCGAAGGCAAGCAGGAACAATGCCGCCGCGACAACGCGCAAGGTCCAGGTCCGCAGTGTGTTGGCCGGCGACAGGCGCAAGACCCCTCGGGTCGTGGCCATGACCCGCGTCCAGTGCAGGCCAAGGTGGGCCCCGACCGCGATCATCACCCAGTAGGCCGTGAACAGATGGACCTGGCGCAGCGCGAAGCTGTCGGACTGGGGCAGCGCTGCCAGCAGTGAGTCCGAGATCGCGACACTGGTGACCAGAAGAAGGCCCATGCCGAAGATCAGCCCAAGGTGAAGCCCCACCGTTAGCACGCGCGGTGCATCGTAGGGTCCGCGCAGCAGGCCGGTAAACCACCGCCGGTTGACGCCGATGTGCCAGGCCAGCAGAGCGAACAGCCCGGTCCCGAAGAGCTCGTGCCACAGGTTGCCCTGCCACCAGTAGGCCATGGCCAGCAGCAGCAAGGCCGACATCTCGGCCGGAAGGACCAACCGCTTGAGGACGATTGAGGATTTCAACGAAAGTTCTCCAATCCGGGTGCCGGGGTCACTGCGTGAACTTCACCGCGTCGTCGTGGGTGAACATGAACTCCTGATCACGGCGCGAGCGCTGGTGGCAGGCATAGCACCGGTCGATGTTCTCGTCGGTCTTGACGGTCTCGTCCGGCCAGAACCACTGGTAGCCCCAGTCGTCGATTCCCTCGCCCAATTTCTGGGCCACGAGGTATCGGGTCAGAACGTCGCTTTGGTAATCGACCAGGACGACATGGGTGCCGGTGGGGACGGGTTCGCCGGCCTTGATGGCCTCCAGCGCGGCCTGGGTGGTCAGCATATGCTCGCGCGTGATGCCGCGCCGGACCGTGGTGTAATGTTCCAGCACGTCGAGCGGCGGGAAGGTCACCGCGTTCTCTGCGGCGTCGGCAGCGGTCGGGGCAAGGCTTGCCGCGCCCCAGGACAGCGCTCCGAAAAGGGACAGGGCGGCGCAGGCAAGGGCAAGTCTGAGGGGCTGGGGTCTCGAAGTCATCGGGAATGTCTCTCTGTTGGGGGAAGTTGCAAGAAGGGACAGCGACAGGGTGGCGAAGGTGAAAAGGATCTTCATGACGTTTTCCTCCAATGAATCCATGCCGCGCAGGCGAAAAGGGATGAGGCCAGCAGCATGACGGCTGCGAAGGTGAAGGTGCTCCACCAGCCCGCGCTATCGAACATCAGGCCACCGAGGGATGCGCCAAGGGTGATCGCAAGCTGGATGATGGCGACCTGCAGGCCACCGCCTTCCTCGGCATCGTCCTTCATCACGCGGCTCAGCCATGTGCCCCAGCCAACGGGGGCCGCGGTGGCAAAGAAACCCCAGACGATCAGAAGGATGGCCACCGGACCTTTCAGCCCGCTGAACGCGACCAGCAGAAGCGCGATCAGTGCCATGATCAGCGGAATGGCCATCAGCACGGGGTATAGGTAGCTGCCGAGCAGACGGCTGATGCTCCATGACCCGGCAACGCCGGCCAGCCCGAGGCAGAGGAAGGCCAGCGACAGGCCGGTGACGGAAAAGCCCGTCACACCTTCGAGGTAGGGGCGCAGGTAGGTGAACAGCGCGAACTGCCCCATGAACAGCAACAGGATAGAGGCCATGCCAAGGGCAACCTGTCGGCGCAGCAGAAGGGCGAAGACGTTGGTGCGCTGCGCACGGCCGCGCGGCGGCAGTGAGGGCATGCTGGTCCATTGCCAGACCAGCGCCAGCACGGCGAGCGGTACGACGACAAAAAAGGCGCCGCGCCAGCCGATCATGTCACCCAAGAAGGCCCCAAGCGGCGCAGCGACGGTCGCGGCAATGGCATTGCCCGCGTTCAGCATCGCCAGCCCCCAGGGCACGGTCTCTTCGGGCAGAAGGCGCATCACGATGGCGGTCGACATCGACCAGAAGCCGCCGATGGCCACGCCCAGCATCGCCCGCCCGGTCATCAGGCCCGCGTAGGACTGCGCGAAGGTGACGGTCATGCCGGAGACGATCAGCAGGACGGAAAACGCACCCAGGACGATCTTGCGGTCGATCCTGCGGGTCAGACCGGCCACGAACAGGCTGGTGAGCACCGCAAAGATGCCAGAGATCGAGATCGCCTGACCGGCTTGCCCCTCGGTCACGCCGAGGTCGGAGGCGATCGGCGTCAGCAGGCTGACGGGCATGAACTCGGACGCAATGAGAACCGCGACGCAAAGCGCCATCGACAGCACGGCGCCGGTGCCGGGGCGCGTCCTTTGCGCAGAGGTGTAGGATGTGATGTCCGACATTGTCAGTCTCCGGTATGGGTTGCGGCCCGCGTCGTACCTGACGACGGATGTCGTTGCTTGTTGAAGGGGTATATGGGGTCTGGTGCTGTGTTGAGTATCCACGCAATCCTCATCGACCTCATGAATGAGCTTCATCATTTAAAAGCAGATCTGTATAACTATTAGGGAATCCTGATGATCAGACCCGAGTTGGATGAATGAAACGAGAAGACCTTGCCGATCTGACCGCCTTCGTCGCCGTGGCCGATGCGGGAAATTTTACCAGGGCCGCCGTGCAACTTGGCGTGTCACAATCCGCCGTCAGCCACACGATCCGCCGACTGGAGGCCTCGCTGGGGTTCAAGCTGCTGAACCGGACCTCTCGCAATGTCTCGACAACGGATGCGGGTGCGAAACTGCTGGCCACCCTGCGGCCCGGCCTCGACCAGATCAGCGCAAGGATAGAAGAGCTGCGCTCGCTCGGGAATGCCCCGCGGGGGCTTTTGCGCATAACAAGTTCGATGACGGGCGCGCGCACCGTGCTCTGGCCCGTGGTGTCCGCGATCGTGCGCGACTACCCGGAGGTGCAGATCGAGATCAACACGGACAGCCGGGTGTCGGACCTGGCGGAGGACCGCTTCGATGCAGCGGTGCGCCTGGGGGAATCCGTTGGCCCGGACATGATCGCCGTGCCTGCCGGCCCGCCCCTACGCATGGCCGCCGTGGCATCGCCCGCGTATTTTGCCAGGCGCGGCGTGCCGCTACACCCGGACGATCTGGACGACCACGATTGCCTGACCATGCGGTTCAGCTCGAACAGCGTGATTTATGACTGGGAATTTGAGCGCGACGATCAGGAAATCATCAAGCGCGTAACCGGACCTTTCGTCTTCAACGAAAGCGATTTCCTTGTCGAGGCGGCCTGTGCCGGCTACGGCATCGCCTTCGTTACCGAGCCCGAGATCCGGGCCGCGGTGGCCAATGGCAGCCTGCGACGCGTGCTGGAGGACTGGTGCCCGCCCTTCAGTGGCTTCAAGCTGTGCTATTCGGGGCGTCGGCAGACCAGTTCGGCCCTGCGGCTGCTGATCGACCGGTTGCGGTATCGCGGGTGACGTGAACGCGGCCGGGTCTCGGCCGCGTTCACGGGGGCAGTGGCGCCATTTCCAGGCGGCTTAGTCGATCTTCTCGAGGGTGACCGAAACGGGTCCGGGCCGATCCAGGGCCGAGACGTCTTCGTTCACCTGACCAAGGATCACGATGCCGGGCGAGGGCACGTTGCCATCCGCGTAGTAGATCACGAAATCACCCGAGCTCCACAGCCCCAGCGTCCCTTTCGAAAAGGCACGTTGCCGGGGCGCCTCTGGCAGGGCAGAGGGCAGGTTGCCGGTCTTTTCCTGGCGCATGTGATCGCGCATCTCAATCGTAAGCGGCAGCATCTCGACGAGGGACCGGCTGGCTTCGTTCTCGGCCAGGTCGGCCGTGAAAGTCCCCCAGTCCGAGGTGATGCGGATACTCTGCTGGGCCGAGGCCGTGCCGACCATGCCGATCGTGAAAGCGGCACCGATAAGGGATTTCAACATTTGGAGGACTCCTTGTTCAATAACGTGATCTCGTGGGTCTCAAGCTTGGTTTTGGTCAGGGGGGCTATGAGACCAGTATTCGGCAGAGGGTCTGCGGTGTCAGTCGCAGGCTGCGGCGGCCGCGGCATAGGTTTGCGCGTCCAGCTTCTCCATCCAGGTGGTGCCTTTGCGATCCAGTTGCTCCAGAATGGCCAGGTGGGTCATCTCGCCTTCTGCCGTCGCTCCGTGCCAGTGTCGGGCATTCGCCGGGATCTGGACCATGTCGCCGGTGGCGGCGGTGATGGGGTCCTGCCCGTCGATCTGCACCAAAGCGCAGCCCGATGTGATATAGAGCGTCTGACCCAGCGGGTGACTGTGCCAGGCCGTGTGGGCCCCGGCTTCGAACTGGACGTGTCCGCCGCTCAGCCGCGCGTCACCGGGGGCCGAAAAGGTCGTGCTGACGGTCACGTTGCCGGTGAAACGCTCTGCCGGGCCCTGTGCCGGGTCCGAACCGCTGCGCACCACCGAAAGGGTCGTCATCTCTGCGTCGTCTTCGGACGCCGCAGCCTCGATCTCTCCACGATCCTCGAAGACGCTGCGCATGGGCGACAGGGCGGAAAACGATTTGGGCCAGCCGGTGTAATAGGCCACCTGATGCGGAATTTCCTGCGCCTCTTCAAAGCTCAGCCCGTTGTCCATGGCGCGGTTCAGGTGGAAAGGGACTTGTTCGGACTGCCCCATCGCGATCAGCGCGGCGACGGTCACCATCGAGCGGTCGCGCGGTGCCAGTCCGGGGTGGCGCCAGATTTCGGCGAAGAGCACGTTGTCGGTCGCATCGGCGAGGCCGGGCGAGACCGGTCGCGCGTTGGCGTCGACCGCCGACAGGCGCGCGGCCTCGGCGTCTTCGTCATAGTGCAGCAGCTCGGTGTCGGGGTCGATCTGCACCGTGATCCCGCGCTGCGTGAAGATGTCGTTGATGACGGCGATGCTGGACAGGGCGCCCGGCCAGCCGGAGTAGAAGGCCAGGTGCGTCACGGCCTCGGACAGCTCCTCGGGGGTCACGCCGCTGTCGAGCGCGGTGACCACGGGGCCAGCGATCTGCCCGGATTGGCCAGCCGCCAGCAGCGCCGCCATGGTGACCAGCGACCGGTCCCGCAGGGCCAGCGTGCCCGTGTCGGTCCAGACCGAGCCGTAAAGGACCTCGTCGGTCAGGCGGCCCAGTTGCGGCGCGACCGTGTAGACCGCGTCGGGCGCAAATCGGTCACTGGCTTCGGTCTGCGCTTCTGCGGGAAGGGCACCAAGCGTGGCGAAGGCGAGGGCGTGGGGTAGCTTCTTCATGGACTTCTCCTTTGGCTTGGAGCTGGGCAGCAAAGCCTGTCCGCTGCGCAGCCTCTCATGCGGGGATCAGCCCGCGTAGTCTTCGTCGCTGACCTTTTCGAGCCAGGTCACCGGGCCCTCGCCCAGGTTTTCCTGGATGGCGATGTGGGACATGGCCGTTTCGGGCGATGCGCCGTGCCAGTGCTTTTCGCCGGCGGGGAACCACACGACATCGCCGGGGCGGATTTCCTCGATCGCGCCGCCTTCACGCTGCACGCGGCCCATGCCGGCGGTGACGATCAGCGTTTGCCCGGCGGGGTGTGTGTGCCAGGCCGTGCGGGCGCCGGGTTCGAAAGTGACGAGCGCGCCAGAGGTGCGGCCCGGCGCTTCTGCGGTGAACATCGGGTCGATCCGGACTTGGCCGGTAAAGTAATCCTCGGGGCCAGGGCCGGAGGGTTGCGATCCTGCGCGTGTGATCTTCATGTCATCTTCCTTGTCTGATGTGGTCGCGCGCGACGCCCGCGATGCGCTAAACGCACCCCGCAGAGGTCAGCGCCACGCCACGACTTTAAATGGCGGGCAGCCTGTCGATCATCTTGTCCAGCGTGATCGGATAATCCCGCACACGGATACCGGTCGCGTTGTAAGCCGCGTTGGCGATGGCGGCGGCGACACCGCACAGGCCCAACTCGCCCACGCCCTTGGCCTTGAGCGGGGTTGAAATGCCATCCGTTGTATCGAGAAAGATCACCTCTTGCGCGGGAATATCCGCATGGACGGCGACCTCGTAGCTGCCCAGATCGTGGTTTACAAAATAGCCCCGGGTCGGATCCTCGGCCAGTTCCTCGCTCAGCGCGCCGCCGACACCCATGACCATTCCGCCGATCACTTGGCTTCGGGCCGTCGTCGGGTTCAGGATACGACCGGCATCGCAAACCGCCAGCATCCGGCGCACGCGCACTTCGCCCGTGGCCACATGCACGCCGACCTCGACGAAATGCGCACCAAAGGTCGCAAGCTCATAGTTCGACTTGAAGTCGCCGAAGGCCATAGTGTCCTCCGCCTCAAGCGTCCCGTCCAGATCCGCAAGCGCAATGTCGGATCCTTCTGCGATCACGCGGCCCTCGCGGAACTCGGGCTTGGATACACCAAGCTGGTCGGCGATCTTGCCTTGCAGGGCGACACAGGCAGCATAGACACCCGCCGTCGAACTTGCGGCACCGAACTGCCCACCGGACCCTGAGGATACCGGGAAGGCACTGTTGCCCAGCCGAACGTCAATGGCCTCAACCGGCAGGCCCATAGTCTCTGCAGCCGTCTGCGCGATGATCGTGTACGAGCCTGTGCCGATATCGGTCATATCCGTTTCCACGATCAGTTTGCCGCCTTCCAACCGGACCCGCGCGCCCGAATTCAATGTGGGGCTGCCCCGGAATGCACCTGCCATGCCGTGACCGATCAGCCATTGGCCGTCACGAACAGCACCGGGTGTGGTGTTGCGATCGGCCCAACCAAAAGCCTCTGCCCCTTGCTCCAGACACTCGACATAGTGTCGGTCTGAAAACGGCTTGTCGGGGTTGCTGGGGTTGACCTGCGTGTCGTTAAGCACACGAAACGCAACCGGGTCCATTTCCAGCTTTTCGGCCATCTCATCCATGGCGATTTCCAGTGCCATCAGACCAGATGCCTCACCGGGTGCGCGCATGTCCGACGCTTCGGGCAGGTTCATGTCCACGACGTGGTGTATCACCCGACGGTTCGGAGCCGCATAAAACAGCGGTGTCTGCGCCGTCGCATTTTCGCCCCGCCCACCGGGCCGCTCACCCGGCAGCGAATGCGACGCGGCCTCGTGCCCGATGGCAGTCAAGTGACCGTCGGCGTCTGCGGCAAGGCGGATACGCTGCACAGTGGCAGAGCGGTGCGTGGTATTGTTGATCATCATCGGGCGCGGCAGGGCCAGCTTGACCGGCGCACCGACGACACGAGACCCGATCGCAGCCAGCACTTCGTCCGCGCGCAGCCACAGCTTGCCGCCGAACCCACCGCCGACATAAGGGCTTTCGACGCGGATGTTTTCCTTCGGGATGTCAAAGGTCGTCGCCAGCGCCTCGCGGTTCCAGTTTATCATCTGGTTCGACGTCCAGATGGTAAGCTGTTCACCGTCCGACCAGTCAGCAACCGAGGCATGAGGCTCCATCATCGCGTGGGTTTGGGACGGCGTGTGATACATCTCGTCCAAAGTGACCGAAGCCTCGGCAAACGCCGCTTCGATATCGCCCACCATGGTCGACGGCTCGCCAGTGCCCTCCAGACGCTGGAATGCGGCGTCAAGATCGTGGTCGAACGCGTCTTCCTCATAGCTGACGACGATCATTGCAGCAGCAGACCGGGCCTGCTCGAACGTATCGGCAACAACGACGGCGATTGCCTGGTGGTAGTGCGCCACCACATCACCGCCAAACAGCCGCGCCACGTTAAAGTTCCAGATCCCCAGCGGCTCGATATCAAGCGTCGTGACCACGGCGTGCACACCGGGGGCCGCGCTTGCGGCTTCGGTATCCATCGCGGTGATGCGCCCCTTGGCGATCGTGGAGCCGACCGGATAGCCATAGAGTTGCCCGGCCACCACATCGTGACGTTCGTAAGCATAAGGCGCAGTACCCGTCACCTTCAGCGGGCCGTCGATGCGGGTGTGAGCCTTGCCGATCACCGTCGCGCGGTCAAAGATGTTGTCTTCTGCGGGTGCGTTGAAATCCATGATTTACTCCTCGGCCAGCATTGCAGCGAGCGTGCGCTCAGCCAGTGTGATCTTGAAGGCGTTTTCCTCCGTCGGGCGGGCACCATCCAGCAGCCGCGCCATCACGGCGCTTGCTCCGTTGGGCAATTCGGCATCCGCCTCGGCACTGCGCCAAGGCCGCGGGGCCACGCCGCCGAGGGCGACCCGGCCAGTGCCATCGGGCAGCCGGATCAGCGCAACGGACACCAGCGCAAACGCATAAGACGCCCGGTCGCGTGCCTTGTGATAGGCTTGGCTTCCGCCCACCGGCGCAGGCAACGTCACGGCGGTGATCAACTCGCCCGGCATCAGCGCGGTTTCGATCTGGGGCGTGTCACCCGGCAACAGATGGAAATCCTCCAGCGCAATTTTGCGGGTCATGCCTGTGGGCGTCACTGTTTCAACCGTGGCATCCAACGCGCGCAGGGCAACAGCCATGTCGCCGGGATAGGTGGCAATGCAGGCGTCGGACGTGCCGATGATGCCCAGCTGCCGCGAGAACGCGCCTTCGGTCAGCGCCGCGCAGCCAGAGCCCGCTTCGCGTTTGTTGCAGGGTTGCGCAGTGTCATAGAAATAGGGGCAGCGCGTGCGTTGAAGCAGGTTGCCCGCCGTCGTCGCCTTGTTGCGCAACTGTCCTGTGGCGCCAGCGACAATCGCGCGCGTCAGCACGCCATAGTCGCGGCGAATGCGGGTGTCGGCCGCAAGCGCGGTGTTCGTCACCATCGCGCCGATCCGCAGCCCGCCCTCTTCGGTTTCGGTGATCTCGTCGAGGCCCAGACCGCGCACGTCGATCAGGTGGCCCGGAGTCTCGATCTCCAGCTTCATCAGGTCCAGCAGGTTGGTGCCGCCGGCGATGAACTTCGCGCCTGTGACCTCTGCGGCGCGCGCGGCGGCTTGTGCAACGTCAGTCGGCTTTTCGTAGGAAAACGTTCTCATGCCTGCTCCTCCGCCACTTGCGTAATCGCCGCCAGAATGTTGGCGTAAGCGCCGCAGCGGCAAATGTTACCCGACATGCGCTCGCGGATTTCGGCATCGGTGATCTCGATCTGTGCCGTCAGGTCGCCGGTGACATGGCTTGGCACACCTGCGCGGATTTCTTCGATGACCGACTTGGCCGATGTGATCTGACCCGGTGTGCAATAGCCGCACTGAAAGCCGTCATGGGTGATGAACGCCTGCTGCATCGGATCCAGTGCCTCTGGGGTGCCGATGCCTTCGATGGTCTGAACCTCGTCGCCTTCGTGCATCACTGCAAGGCTCAGGCATGAATTGACCCGCGTGCCGTTTACCGTGACGGTGCAGGCACCACATTGTCCGTGATCGCATCCCTTTTTGGTGCCGGTCAGCTGCATATGCTCGCGAAGCGCGTCCAGCAGCGTGGTCCGATTATCGACCTCAACCTGTTGTTCCGAGCCATTGACGACCAGTGTGACAGTGGAACGGTCAGGACCGGGGCTGGCATTTGTTTTTTGGGCGCTCTGTGCATGTGACTTGCCAGCAAATGCTGCCGTGATGGCACCAGCGGCGGTGCCGACAAGCAAAGTGCGGCGGCGCAGTTCGAAGTCGATGGGTGGGCTCATGAAAAATCCTTCCTGTCAATTCGGGGTCCCGCGACAGCCGAGCTTGGTAGCAAAGCCAGTCGTTTACTGTCAGCCGGTTGTTGGTCTGTTTCAGAAAGGTAGGACGGATGGGACCTCAGAACATTGCTGAACAATTCATAGCAACAATGAAAGCACCTCATAGACGACTTTGGTGGCTTGCTCGGGCACCGTAAACTTAACTGGGCCAATGAGGTTTCCGCACTCGGAAGCTATACTGATCTAACCTGTCCGATTTCGCGCCAAGTTTGCGTCGCAAGTGATCTCATTTCAAAGAAATCGGTGGATGTCATTCTGCGGCTAGGAAGCTGGAACAAGTTGGCAATCGGATCGTAGATGGAAAGACATCGTTGCAACTGCCTCGGGGATTTGAATCGCTTCATCGCCCTCTCTCGCTGCCGCGTTGGCTGATGCTAGTTCTCGGCTCTATTAGGCCCTTGTGTGATTGGTGTTCGACACCGGGCATGACCTCTCGTTTTGCCGCCCCGTATGACCGCAATTTATCGGTGATCATGACACACGGCGCTGATCCATGTCGCTTCAGAAGTTTGCGCATCAAACACTTGGCCGCCTTCGTATTGCGGCGGCTTTGCACCAGAATGTCGAGTATTTCACCGTTGCTGTCGACGGCGCGCCAAAGCAAATGCTTCTTGCCCCGGATCGTGATCACCACTTCGTCCGAATGCCATTTTTTGGTGGGCTGCCTGTGTGCCGCCCGGACACGCTTCGCTATCTGCGCCCCGAATTTTCCGACCCATGCCCGGATGGTTTCATAGCTTACAGTGACACCGCGCTCGGCACGGAGGTCCTCAACGTCCCGAAAGCTGAGCGCAAAGCGATGGTATGCCCAAACAGCTTAGGAAACGATGGACCGTGGGAAGCGGTAGCCTTTTAAGCGGGGTTGGGAGGTTTGGCTGATCATCGGCACTTGCTATAATCAGTCAGCTGGCTGGGCAACAACTTGACGATCCTGACGGAACACCTAGCGTTTTTTCAGGTTCGGATCACGCACCAGGGGTCCCAGCAGAACAGAGCCGAACAGGGGCTGGTATTGCTCGCGGATGTCGCGGGGTTCCTTGAAAGACAACGCGTATTGGCCGATCTGGTGAAAATAGGTGATGCGCGCGCGCACGATGCTTTCATCCTGATCATAGCCCATTTTCTGAAACGCCTGCGTCAAAAGCTCCATGCGCAGATTGTCGTTCTCCTCGACCTCGCTTGCCAATGCTTTCGAGGTGCGCGACCAGTCGCGGGTGGCCAGATCAAGCGCGGGGCTGAACGGGGCTTCGTCCACCCAAACATGCACGATGTCGGTGAACAGTTGCAGGCCATCATCATAGTTCGCATCACTCAGGGCATGGAACGGGGCACAATTGGCGCGGCGCCATTCGTTCAAAAGCTCTTCGTGCAGGTCCTTCAAGCTTTTGAAGTGGAAATAGAAACTGCCACGGGTGACCTTCAGTTTCCGGGCAAGCCCATCGATCTTGACCTCGGCAATGCCGCGTTTCTCCAGCACCTTTCGTGCCGCCGCAACCCAGGCATCGCGTGACAGGTTCTTGCGGGGGACCCTGGTGGGCTTGTCTGTTTTTACAGGTTCACTCACGTGCCAACAGGGCCTTGCTTTCATTGTGATTTCCACGCCCGAAGGTCGCGGCAAAAGCTGTCATGTTTGCCAGTCTATGTCCATAGACCGGTCACGGCAGCGACCCGATACGTTCCAACATCAGGGCAAAGAATGCATCCGCATCGACCCGCCGCAGAACATTGCAGTTCTTGTCGTTGCCAGTAACACCCCACCAGTCGACAACGGTCATACCAATGGTCACGGGCGAGGATATATCAACTGTGACGTGACACATGCGCTGTTCGTAGATCTCGGGCGCCAGAAGATAACCGGTCACACAGGCATCGTGAATGGGGCGCGCTTCGGTCGGGAATTTGTGCGACCCGTACTGGCGGAAGAAATCAGCCAGATTGGCGGCTTGAACGGCGGCGTGGCTGCCGGTGTTGCGCAGCTTTTGCAGCCATTCCGGCGTCATCTGTGCGGTATAGGTGCAGTCAATGCCCGCCATTGTGACCGGCACACCGGATGCGAATACTTTGTGCGCGGCATGGGGGTCGACGAAGATGTTGAATTCGGCGGCGGGCGTGGTGTTGCCCCCCTCGAAAAAGCCGCCACCCATCAAGACCACCTCGCGGATGCGGGGGATAATACGCGGCTCCATCGTCATCGCCATTGCGACATTCGTCATGGGCCCAAGGGTGCAAATCGTGATCTCGCCCTCGGGCGCTTCCATCAGTGTGCGCACAATGAAATTGACCGCATGTTCATTCTGCAAGGAGGTGACAGGGTGCGGCAGATCGGCACCGTCGATGCCGGTTTCACCGTGGATATGTTCGGCGGTCAGCAGCTTGCGTACCATCGGAGCCGCGCAACCGGCATAGACCGGGACATCGGTGCGCTTTGCCAACTCGACAACCTTCAGCGCGTTCAGAGAGGTCAAAGGCAGGGGGACATTGCCTGCAACGGTGGTAATGCCCACAACCTCCAGTTCTTCGGGCGAACCCAGAGCGAACAGGATTGCAAAGGCATCATCATGCCCTGGATCGGTATCTATAATGATTTTGCGCGCACTCATCCGCGTGACCTTCCTTTGTGACAAAAAACTATTGCTGTTTTTTGCGCTTCGTGAATACAATACAGTACTGTATGTATATGGCAAGATCGACAAGACTGGGAGACTGCGATGAACGGTACTGAACGGGGCGATTTTTCTGAAATCCCGAAGCTGGATGTATCGGCGCTGTATGGCACGGACGAAGGCGCAATTGCCGCCACCGCCGCCGAAATGCGAGGACACCTCGAAACGACCGGTTTCCTTTATGTCGTCGGCCATCCCATCACCACGGGCCAGATCGAAGCGGTGCGTGCGATGGGCAAACGGTTCTTTGCGCTGTCCGAGGACGAAAAAGCCAAGGTCCAGATCGACAAGAATTTTCGCGGCTATCTAAAGTTTGCGGGTTCGACCATCGTGACGTCGTCGGTCGAGCAGGTGAGCAAGCCCAATCAAAGCGAATCCATATTCTTTATGCACGAGGTTGCCGAAGACGATCCGCGTGCCATCGCAGGCCTGCCTTTGCAGGGACCAAACCAATGGCCGGACGCGGAAGTACTGCCGGGCTTTCGTGAAACGATCGAAGCTTATGTCGAGGCGATGACGGTGCTGGGTCGCAAGATGGCGAGCGCGATTGCAATCTCTCTGGGGCTGCCCGCCGACAGTCTGAACCGCTATTTCGAAGATCCGACAACATTTCTGCGGCTGCTCCACTACCCGCCGCAGCCGCCCGAGGACGGTTTGTTCGGCTCGGCTCCGCACACCGATTACGGGTTTATCACGTTGCTGGCGCAGGATGACGTGGGCGGGCTTGAAGTGCTGAACAAGAACGGCGACTGGGTCGCGGCACCGCCGGTTCCGGGGGCTTTTGTGATGAACGTGGGCGATATCCTGGCGCGCTGGTCCAATGATCTGTTCGTGTCCACCCCGCACCGGGTCATCAACAGTTCGGGCCGCGAACGGTATTCGCAACCGTTCTTTTTTGACCCCTCGATGGATGAAACGATTAAGGTTCTGGAACCCTGCGTCGGACCCGACGGGCAAGAGAAATACGAGCCGATCCTTTACCGCGACTATCTGATGGAACGGATCGACAAGAATTATCATTACCGCAAGAAAGCAGCCGAACAGGCGACATAGCCGGCGGCTGTGTCACTATTGGCTTATCAACCAATACCAACTTGGAGGGATATCATGAAAAAAACCAATAAACTGATCGCACCCATCGCGGGCGCCTTGCTTGCGCTGAGCACAGGCAGCGTTTCTGCAGCAGACATCACGGTGTCACCGGATGTGGCCGAAAGCGGTGTGCTGACGATTGCAAACACGCTGGATTACGCGCCCTTCGAATATCTGGACGAAAACGGCGAACAGGCCGGTATCATCGTCGAGCTGGCCAATGCTGTCGCTGATGCGATGAACGTCGAACTCGAAATCCAGCGCACGCCGTTCCCGTCGATGATCCCCGGTCTTGCCGCAGGCCGCTTCAGCGTCGCATGGGAAACATTCTCGGCCACGCCCGAACGTCTGGAACAGGTTGATTTCGTGATGTTCCTCAAGGCAGGTGTCGCCGCATCAACGTTGCCAGCCAAGGTCGAGGAATTTTCCGGCGACTATCCGTTGTGCGGCAAGGCCGTTGGTGTGTCGGCAGGCAGCCTGGCCGATTTCCTTGTTGAAAAACTGAATGCGGAATGCACCGCAAACAGCTTGGAAACAGTAGATAAATCGGTGTTCAACACATCGACCGACATTGTGCAGGCCGTTCTGTCCGGTCGCATTGATGCCCGTCTGGACGATGCCACCGCCTCGAGCTTTTTCGAGATCGAGAGCAAGGGCAAGCTGGTCGTTCTGCCGACACTCTATGAAGTGTCGCCACTGGGCATGGCCATCGCCAAGGACGACCCTGACACGGCTAACATGATGCAAGAGGCACTCGCGGCCGTATTCGAAAACGGCACTTACAAGGCCGTTCTGGATAAATTTGGCATGGGCGCCTATGCGATCAACGAACCCTATCTTGTCAGTGCGATGGACGATCTGCGTCAGGACTGATGACAACAGGCGTCCGGTTATTCCGGGCGCCCTGCACACACCAAAGGACGTCTGCCGATGAGCGCTCATGACGCAAATAACAACGCACAGGTGCAGTCGGCCTCTGAGACAGTGGCGTCACTGAAGGTTGTGCCGCAAAAGCAGTACGGGCTGTGGATCGGAACGGCGCTGGTGCTGGTGTTGATGTATTTCATCATCCGCGCATTTGCTGTCAATCCGGCCTTTGAATGGGACGTGGCGCGCAGCTATATGTTCCATCCTTCGATCATGCGCGGACTTTACAACACGCTGCTGCTGACTGTGATCATCATGGTCGTGGCCACGATCCTGGGCACAATTATCGCGATCATGCGGGTGTCGCGCAGCGAAATCCTGAACGGTTTCGCGGGCGTCTATGTCTGGTTCTTTCGCGGCGTGCCGGCTTTGATTCAGCTGATATTCTGGTTCAACCTGTCCTTGCTGGTCAGCAATATCTCGATCAGCCTGCCGTTCGTAGGCGAGGTGTTTTCAGTGCGCACCAACGACTTTATGACCCCGTTCTTTTCGGCGGTTGTGGCGCTGGCGCTGTGCGAAGCGGGTTACATGGCCGAAATCATCCGCGCAGGCATCAAATCTGTGCCGTCCGGTCAGGCCGAAGCGGCGACAGCCCTTGGGATGCCGTACCGGATGATCCTGAAACGCATCACGCTGCCCCAAGCCATGCGCTTTGTCGTGCCACCCACCGGAAACGAGGCGATCAACCTGTTGAAAATGACGTCGCTGGTCACCTTCATCGCCGTGGATGATCTGTTTTACTCGGCCCAAAGCATCTATGCCCGCACGTTCGAGACGATCCCGCTGCTGATCGTCGTGTCGACCTGGTATCTGGCCGTGGTCAGCATCATGTCCGTTGGACAATACTTCCTTGAACGGCATTTCGGACGCAGCGACAAGCGCAACGAGACGCTGTTCGACACGTGGATCCGCGCGATCCTTGGCCGCAAAAACCGGAGCAATGCCGATGTCTGAGGCGCAAAAGCTGAACAGAGCACGGTTTGACGTGCCTGAAACCTCGATGATCTTTGCACGTGGTGTGCGCAAAAGTTTTGGCGCGATTGAAGTCCTGAAAGGTGTCGACGTGGACGTGGCCGAAGGGTCCGTGACCTGCATCATCGGCCCATCGGGATCAGGCAAAAGCACGTTCCTGCGCTGCATGAACCATCTGGAAAAGCTCAGCGGTGGCGTCATCCTGATCGACGGGAATTTTGTGGGCTACGATCTGGTGGGCGACCGTCTGATCGAGCTGAAAGACAAGCTGGTTTGCCAGCGGCGCGCCGAAATCGGAATGCTGTTCCAGTCGTTCAACCTGTTTTCCCACATGACGGTCATGGAGAACCTGATCGAAGCGCCGGTGCGTGTGCGCAGGATGCCAAAAGCCGAAGCCGAAGCCGATGCCCTGACGCTTTTGGCGCGCGTTGGTCTGAGCGACAAGGCGGCCAGCTATCCGCGGGAGCTGTCCGGCGGCCAGCAACAACGTGTGGCGATTGCGCGCGCACTGGCGATGAAGCCCAAGGCGCTGTTGTTTGACGAACCCACATCGGCGCTGGACCCCGAGCTGGTTGGCGAGGTGCTGAACGTCATGCGCGATCTGGCGAAAAGCGGCATGACCATGGTTGTCGTGACGCACGAAATCGCCTTTGCCCGGGAAATCGGGGATCAGCTTATTTTCATGGATGACGGCGTTGTCGTCGAAAAGGGCGACCCCAAAGAGATGATCGAAAACCCGCAATCGCCGCGCACCCGCGAATTTCTGTCGCGCGTTCTGTAACGCTGCGACGGCCTGACACTCCCACAATTTCCGCTGACCCCCTGTGTCAGCAAACAAAGGTACCCAAGATGGACAAATCCGATCTCGACTTTGCCAGCCTCGCAGTCTTTTACGAACCGGAAGAGCATTCGCAATCCATCAACTACCCGCTGTATATGTCTGCGAACTTTGAATACGGCGGCGATACCTATGACCGCATCACCCAGGGCGCACGCAAGGACGTGAACATCTATTCGCGCTGTGGCAATCCGACGGAATACCAGTTCGAAGAACACGTCGCCCGGCTGGCGGGCGGCACGGCCTGTCTGGCGACGGCGTCGGGGATGGCCGCGATCTCGCATGCGCTGTTCGGGGTGATGAAAGCGGGCGATCATGTGATTGCGGACCTGACGACCTATTCCAGCACGCATGAATTCTTTGACCACCGCGCGTGTGATTTCGGTCTGGACGTGACGCTGGTGGACTGCACCGATGTGGCCCGCGTCCGCGCCGCAATCCGCCCCGAGACCAAGGTTCTGTATTTCGAGGCGATTGCCAACCCGACAATGAAGGTCGCGCCGATGGCCGAACTGGTGGCACTGGCGCATGAACATGGCATCGTGGTGATCTGCGACAACACTTTTGCCTCGCCCGCAATCTGCCGTCCGCATGACTTTGGCGTGGACGTCGTCGTGGAAAGTGCCACGAAATTCATCGGCGGCCACAACGATGCGGTGGGTGGAGTCATCACGCAGAAATCCGACATCCTGCCCGACGACTGGCTGGAAGACGTCCGCTGGAACACGCTGAACAAACTGGGCGCGCCAATCTCGCCGTTCAATGCCTGGCTGCTGTTGCGCGGGGCACAGACCCTGGCCCTGCGCGCCGAACGTCAATGCCAGAGCGCCGCCAAAATCGCCGCATGGCTGGACACCCATCCCCAGGTCGAACGTGTGTTTTATCCGGGATTAGAATCACACCCCAACCATGACGCGGCAAAGATCCAGTTGCGTGATTTCGGCTGCATGATGTCGTTCAAGGTCGCCACCGAGGAAATGGGCGTGCAGATCCTGAAAAACCTCAAACTCTGCGCTTTTGCTGCCAGCCTGGGCGGGGTCCGCACCACCACCCAGATGCCCGGGACGATGGCGTTTCTGGACATTCCCTTGCAAGAACGGATCGCCATGGGGATCGAGCCAGGTCTGGTCCGCGTGTCCGTGGGCATTGAGCATGTGGACGATATCATTGCCGATCTGGATCAGGCGATACAGGCGGCTTTGGCTTAGGCCTCAGGGGCCGCGACTGTGCACTGCGCCATCTTCATGAAATCATAGCTGTTCCGGTTCTGTCGCAAAGTTTGGCGTGATGGTCTATCAGCCGGCGTGATTTTTCGATGAGGTAGGGCGGATGGTGTCGCTCAAAGGTGCGCAATTCCCGCAGGATGTTATCCTGCACGCGGTCTTCTTCTATGTCCGCTACGCTGCCTCCTATCGCGACCTCGAGGAGATCCTGGCGGAGCGCGGCGTCCGCGTCGATCACGCAACGCTGAACCGTTGGGTGGTGAAATACGCATCGGCTCTGGCGGCGGTCGCGAAGCGACGGAAGGCGGCTACGGCTCCGTCCTGGCGTCTTGATGAGACCTAAGTGAATGTCCGCGGGGACTGGTGCTACCTCTATCGTGTCGTGGATCGGAAAGGGAAAACCCTTGGTTTCATGCTGACCGAGCATCGGGACGAAGCAGCAGCGCTGCGATTTCTGGCCAAGGCAGTCACCACGAATGGGCTGCCCCGATCCTGCGCCATCGACAAGAGAGGCGCCAATACGGCTGGCCTGGCAGGGATGAACGAGGCGCTTCGGAAGGTGGGCTCAGATCCGAGAATTGCAATCTATCGGTCCAAGTGCCTCAACAAGATCGTGGAGCAAGACCACCGGCGGTCAAACGGCGGATAGGGCCGATGATGGGCTTCAAAGCGCAGCGCTCGGCCACAGCAACTTTAGACGGTATCGAAACCGCGCATATGATCAGGAAAGGACAACTCGTCGAAAGCTGCCCGTTCGCGATCTATGCCAGCCTTGCGGACTGAACGGCAACCAAGTTGGACGAATTTCCATTGGGTGCGAACTTTGCGACGGAACCGCAAGACAGCCCCCGCCACTTCCGTGCCTCACTTTTGTACTGACGTTCTCAGCAGCGGATGCCGTTTGAAAATGAATCCTTTTCGCAAAATCGCATTGTTCAAGCCCAATCCCAATACATACTTAACGCTATATTATAATTCTTTGGTATAATACTTAATATACTTATTAATGTAGCAGGTCTGCCACCATACGGTGAAACTATCTACTAAAGTTAAAATTTCTTTAAGTTGTTCTCATTAGTTGTTGCGAGACCGCTTAGGTTGTGCGCTAGATGGGTTTAGGCGGATCGCCGCCGACATGTAATGATCTGCAAAATGACGAGCCGGTCATTTAAAGAAACCCTAAAGAGTAAGGATTAGTGATCATGATGGCTTTTAAATTTCTGAAAAGATTTGCACGCGACGAAGATGGCGCGACAGCAATTGAATACGGTCTGTTTGCGGCTTTGATTGCGGCGATACTTGTGGCAACAGTCCAGCTCCTTGGGGTGCAGGTTCTTTCCGGTTTCACAACGGTATTAGAGGCATTGGGAGGCACGGCCCCGACTTAATCAGAACGCGAGCCTAAGGAGAGGAATATGCGAACTTTTGTGGTTATTTTCACCTCTCTCGCTATCGCATCCGGTGTCGCATGGGTCGGCGTTCAGGCGAACAATACGCCTGAACCAACGCCCCCCAGAGCGGTCGCAGCAACGGTTGTTCCTGTTGTGCCAAAAGAGGCCTATTTGTTCTCAAATCAAACAATAGAAACGGGAACGTCTATTTCCGCAGATATTCTAGTACCAGTGGAAATAGAAACAGAACAGGCCGGAAAAGAGCTTATTGTTGACACCCCTGAGAACAGGGCCGCTTTAATCAAGGCATCCACCAATCGGATCATTCCCGGCGGCACGCCTTTTGTCAAAGCGGACCTTGTCCCCTTGAAAGAAATACCCGTTAAAGTTGTTCAAGATCCAGTCGTTGTGGCCCCCGAACCGGTTGGTCCCGCGGCCTCTCTCAGACCGGGTATGCGCGCCATCGCCCTGCCAGTAAGCGGTGAAACCGCCGTTGCGGGCCTTATTGACACGGGGGACAAGATTGATGTGATGGTGTCCTACAACAGCCCGGAAGGTGTCCGCGCCGTCCGCACGGTCTTGCGCAACGTTCGCGTGATTGGCACCGACCAGCCCGCCGGACAATCCAGCACGGCCCTGCCGCGCACGATCACCCTGGAACTGCACCCCGAGGGCGCGAAAATGCTGACGCTGGCCAAACATACCGGGGATCTTATCCTGGTGCTCGGCGATCAGAATGACGACGATATGCCGGTCATCGCCGACGATGCGCCCATGCTGTCCACCCAGATTTCCGGTGTTCCGGCACAACGTGCTGCACCACCGCCCGCGCCGCCCAGCGTCAGCATCATTCGCGGCAATTCTGGCCGCAAGGATCAGATCATATCGGCGCAGGAGCCGATTGCGCAGAATCTTCCTCCAGCTGCGGCAGGTGCCAATCCGTAGCCAATTTTAACTAGGACCCCCATGCTTTCAAGAGTGCTGCCCTCACCCTCCAGATATTTGACGATTTTCCTTTTCGGGTTCGGTGCCACAGCGTTGCCCACCCCGATGCCCGCACAGACAATGATCGAAGCCACCGGCCGACCCGTCAGCCTGTTTGCAGGCGAAGGCAAGCTGCTGAAGCTTGATACCCCGTCGCAAACGGTGTTTCTGGCCGACCCCGAGATCGCAGACGTCGAGATCAAATCGCCAAACCTTCTCTACATTTACGGCAAGGCCATGGGCGAAACGACCCTGTTCGTGATTGATGCGAATGACGACGTGTCTGTCGCCAGCTCGGTCAAGGTTTCTACAAATGTCAAAGCGTTGAACAGCGCCGCCCATGCTTCGGTTCAGGGTGGGTCGTTTTCGGTTCTTGAAGTCGATGGCGCGCTGGTCCTGACCGGTCGTGTCGGCACCATCAGCGATGCGGAACAGGTTCAAAATGTAGTGCAACGTCTGGCAGGTGATGCCGTGCCGGTCGTCAACGGGCTGTCGCTGAACACCCCGCCGCAGGTCAACCTTCAGGTCAAGATCGCCGAAGTTTCACGCACCGTGACCGAGGATTTGGGCACAGACTGGACATCGCTGTCAGGCAACGGGCTGACCGGCGGTACGTCGGTGGCGGGGGGCTATTCGCTGTCGTCACAATTCAACGTCGGCAGCTCGCTTCAGGGTGTGACGCTCGAAGCATTGAAGAACGAGGGTCTTGTGACCATCCTGTCCGAACCGAACCTGACCGCGCGGTCGGGTGACAAGGCGTCTTTCCTGGCCGGCGGACGGTTCCCCTATCAAACCCAGTCGGGTGATGGCGAGGTGCGCGTGGTCTTTGAACCCTTTGGCGTCGAGCTGGATTTCGAACCCGAGGTGCAGCGCTCGGACAAGATCAAGCTGGTCGTGAACACAAAGATCCGCGAACTGGATTTCTCCAAGGGCAGCACGACCGACTTGCAGAACCTTCCTTTGATCCTGGAACGCAGCGCTGCAACGACGATCGAAGTCAGCAGCGGCCAGAGCTTTGCGATTGCGGGGCTGTTCAAGGCGACATCCCAACAGAACATCAAACAGATCCCCGGTCTGGGCGAGATTCCCCTTCTGGGGGCGCTGTTCCGCTCCACCAGCTTCCAGAAGGGCGAGACCGAGCTTGTCATCATCGTCACCCCCTATCTGGTGACCCCGGGTGCGCCGGGCAAGTTCAAGACACCGCTGGACAAGTTCGCACCTGCGGACCGCGTAAGCCGCGCCATCGGAGGCGAGTTGACCTTCGGCACACCTGACGACGGCCGCGCGGCGGTTTCGGTCAAGGGCATCAACGGCAAAGCGGGGCTTCTTCTTCAATGATTATGCAATTTCCACTCCGTGCTGTCACAATCGCCCTGCTTGCCGCAAGCACTGTCCTGTCGGCGTGCAGTACACCCCAGCCAACTGTCGGTGTCGTTGACAGACTGTCAGCGCCCTATGTCGAGGCACAGCATCAATACCGCTTTGCGGCCAAATCGCCGTCTCTGTCGGGGTCGGAACGTGCCGCGATCAACAGCTTTCTGGCCCGTCATGCGTTGCGTGGGGGCGACGCGGTGATCGTAACCATTCCCACCAGCGGATCGCCCAAGACGGACACGCAGCGCGTCCAGACGATGCACGCGGTGTTTGCGCGCGTTCCGTCGCGTATTCGCATCGGGATGGACCAAAGCTTTTCGCCATATCCGACCGTGCGGCAACAAACCGGCCTGATCCGTGTCGTCCGGGCCAAGGGTGTTCAGGTCGATTGCCAGCCGGGTGTCGAGGATCTGGGCTGTGCGAACGCCATCAACCTTGCCGTGATGATCCACGAACCCGGCGACGTTCTGGCACCTGCGGAAACAGCCAGAACGGCGCCGCGTTGGACGCCCGACCAAGGAGAGTGATGTGAACCGCCCCCTGATCACAGTCCTGACCCGCAACACCGCCGTAAAGGTCGAGGCTTTCATAAATTCCACGGATGCCAAAGCAGCCCTTGAACTGATCCAGCGCCAGATCGGACGCGATGGTGTTGTCAACTATCACTCTGGCACGCTGTCCACGGCAGCGCGTCTGGCGGGCATGACAAGCTTTGGCGATATACTGGTGGCGGAACTGGGGTCCGAGGACAAGGCGGCCAATCTGGCGGGGATCACCGAGCTGACCGCCGAAGGGGTCAAGGTGATCCTGTTGGGCCGCCAGAATGACGTGGAAACGTACAGAAGCTATATCACCGCAGGCGCGCGCGACTATCTGGTGCTGCCAGTCGAACCTGATACCCGGGTGGTTCTGGGGCTGGGGCAAACACAGGTGGCGCGGACACCGACAGCGGCCAGTTCGCGGGTGATCGGCATTTGCGGTGTCACCGGTGGGGTCGGTGCCAGTGTTCTGGCGACCAATTTGGCGGTCGGCTTTCTGGATCGCGCCAATGCGGGCGCCTTGGCCCACGACAATCATGGCAATGTCGCGTTGATAGATGCGGACCTTAGCTTTGGGTCTCTGGCCGTAGATCTTGATATCGACACCACGCCGGGCCTGCTTGAGGCGCTGCTGGCGCCCGAGCGGGTGGATGGCACGTTTTTGAATGCAACGATGTCCTTGCCGCTTATGGGGCTCGCGGTCTATTCGGCCGAAGCCAACGAAGCGGGTCGTTTGTCGGAATACGAGGCCGGCCTTCCGGCCCTGTTGCAAAAGATCAAGGCAGACTATCCCACCGTGGTCGTCGACCTACCCCGGACGGTGCTGGCGCAAAACCCGGGGCTGGCCGATGATCTGGACGAACTGGTTCTGGTCCTGGGACCGGGGTTCGGATCAATCCGCAGCGCCAGCCGGTTGCTGCACCGGATAGGCGACAGGGCAAACGGGCCGCGTATTTCCTGTGTCATGTCTCAGACACGACGTGATGCAGGCTTGCGTAAATCCGAGATTTCCACCGCCCTGGGCCGCGAGATCGACCTGACCCTGCCAGATTGCGCCGCCGATCTGGCGCGGGCTTCGGTCAAGGGTAAGCCCCTGCAAAGGCTTTCGGCACGCGGCAACTATGCCAGAACGGTCGTAAAGTTGGTGACGCAGCTGGAGAACACCACGGCGCAGCCCGTCGACACCAAACGCGGCTTCTGGCGCAGAAAAAAGGTATCGCCGCATGTCTGAAGGCGTGGTTCTGCCCCTGAACAACCTCATCCGCTTGCGCACAAGCATCGAGGAGCGGCTGTCCCAGCTTGCGCTGGATGGCAGTCCCGTGGGGCTGCACGAGATCAGCAGCGCGATTGATTGGTATCAAGCGCAAACCGGCAAGACCGTACCGCGCGAAATGCAGCGCGAGCTGCTACAGCATTTTGCCCCTCTCGCGCAGGCCGACGCCATGTCGCAGAAGCCCACAAACGAACGCATCGCCAAAACCAGCTATATGCCCGGATTTGCCAAGCGTCTGAACGCGCTCAGCCGACAGATTTTGCCCGAGGCCCTGACATTGCTGGACCTTCAGGCCCTGTCGGCACTGCCCGCAGAGGCGCAGCGTGACACCATCCGCGACGCGGTACTCAGCATTTGCGCCAAGCAAAAGCTGGAACTGAACGGCGCCGAAAGCGCCGATCTGGTGGGCTATGTGGTCGACGACATGATGGGGTTCGGCCCGCTGGAACGCCTGCTGACTGACGACGATGTCTCGGACATTCTGGTGAATGGGGCCCAAAAGGTCTATGTCGAGCGCGGCGGTAAGCTGGAGCTGACGGATGTGTCGTTTCGGGACGACCAACACGTGATGAACATCGCCAGCCGGATCGTGTCGGCCGCCGGCCGCCGCGTCGACGAAAGCACGCCGCTGGTCGATACGCGACTGGCAGATGGCAGCCGGATCAATGTGACCATTCCGCCGCTGGCGGTGGACGGGCCGACCATCACGATCCGCAAATTCCCCAAAGAGGACCTGACACTGGCGGATCTGGCCAGCCGCAACACCTTGTCGCCACAGATGGCCGAACTGCTGCGCATCGCCGCCTACCTGCGGCTGAACATCCTTTTCTCAGGCGGCACCGGTGCCGGCAAGACGACTATGCTGAACGCCGTGTCGCGCGAAATTCCGGCGAACGAGCGGATTGTGACCATCGAGGACGCCGCCGAGCTGCGCTTGCAACAGCCCCACGTGGTGCGGCTGGAAACGCGCCCGCCCACGCTGGAAGGTACGGGCGAGATCACCATGCGGCACCTGTTCCGCAACGCCCTGCGGATGCGGCCCGACCGGATCATCATCGGCGAGGTCCGCAGCGACGAGGCGCTGGACATGCTGCAAGCGATGAACACCGGCCACGACGGGTCGATGAGCACGCTGCACGCCAACACCCCGCGCGAGGCGCTGACGCGGATGGAGAACCTGATTGCGATGTCGGGGGTGCAACTGTCGACCGACTTTGTCCGCGACCAGTTGAAAGAGGCGCTTCATCTGGTTGTCCAGATTTCGCGGATGCACGACGGGGTGCGGCGGGTGACCTCGATCGCCGAAGTCGTGGGCATGGAAGGCAACACCATCAGCATGCAGGAGCTGTTCGTGTTCAAACGCGCCAACGGGCGGGTCGGTGAAGACATCGTCGGAGAATTCCAGAGCACCCGCACCATGCCGCATTTTATCGACCGCGCCAAAGAGCACGGGCTGGACGACGCAATTCGCGACATTCTGGTGGGCAACGGATGAGCCCCGTCACCCTATATTTCGTGCTGACCTTTCTGATCTGCACCAGTCTGGGGTTCACCGGCATTCTTTTGCTCGACCGGTCCCGCCGCATCCGGCGCGCGCGTCTGGTCCGGTTCAGCACCGATCACCCCGACAGACCTTCGGCACGGGTCATGCGCCGGATCGAGGCGGTTCAGACCGCCGAGAAGGGTGGGCTTCGCCGCACGCGGGGTGGGATCATGGGTCTGCTTGAAACGCGCCTGAAAGAAGCAGGGATCGAAATCACAGCCGCCGCCGCGGTCGCTGTGATCGCGCTGATCGCTGCGGGCGCGGCACTGGGCATTTGGGGCGTCGGGCTGTTTCCCCTGCCGCTGGCTCTGGCCGTCGGGGCAGGCGCTGGCTGGCTAGTGTTTAACATTTTCCTCAACATTCTGAGCGCACGTCGGGTGCGGCAATTCAACGAGGCATTGCCCGACTGTCTGGACATCCTTGCGCGTGGCTTGCGGGCAGGGCAGCCGATACCAGCCGCCCTTACGGTTGTTGCCCAACACGCGTCAGGCATCGCGCAAGAAGAATTCAGACGCTGCTGCGAAGAGCTGAAGCTGGGCGTGCCTTTGATCCGCGCATTGACCGGAATGGCAGAGCGGATCGGCTCGCCCGAAGCGCATTTCGTCACCGTGGCCACCAGCTTGCAGGCCGAGACGGGCGGTAATCTGGTCGAGACGCTGGAAAACCTTGCCGAACTGCTGCGCGACCGTAAAAAGCTGCGCAAGAAGGCCGCGGCGATGACTGCCGAGATCCGGGTCAGTGCGGTGATCCTGTCCAGCCTGCCATTCGTGGTCGCAGCGACGCTTTATTTCATGAACCCCGGATATCTGAACCCGCTGATCACGGACCCGCGCGGGCGGATCATGGCGATGGCCGCACTGGCCAGCCTGGGTATGGGCATTTTCAGCATGTACAGACTGTCACGCATAGATGTTTGATATTCCACCCATCCTTTTGCAAATCGCCCTTGCCGTGCCTGTGCTGACCGCGCTGCAGCTTTTGGTGCTGAACCTTGTTGACCGCAACGCCCGCGCCGCCCGGATCGGACGCACCTTGGGGCGGTTGCCCGTGCGCAGCACCGCTGCCCGCCGGACTATGGCCCAGCGTATCGGCCAGATCTTCCGCCGTGTTGCGCAACTGACGCTGGAACGGGTCTCGGTCATGCGCGGTGGCGAAGCCGAAGCCTCTGCCGTCTTGCTGCGTGCCGCAGGATTTCGCAGCCGCGACGCGGTACTGATCCACGCGTTTCTCAAGCTGGTTCTGCCCGTCGCCGGACTGCTGTTGACCATCTTGTGGTTCGCCATTGCCCGTGATGAAACGACAAGCTGGTGGGTGGTCCTGATCTGGTCCTGTGGTGTGGCCCTTGGCCTGTCCATGGCACCGGACGTTATCCTGACGCATCTGCGCAACCGGCGTTTCAAACAGGTGCGGCGCAGCTTTCCCGACATGCTGGAATTGTTGGTGATCGCCAGCGAATCCGGGCTCAGCGCCAATCCCTCGCTCAGCCGTGTGGCGACCGAAATCCGCGCCTTCTGCCCACCGCTGGCCACCGAGTTGCACCAACTGGTGATCGAACTCAGCATCCTGCCCAACCGCGACACCGCATGGCGCAATTTCAGCACGCGCCTGCCGATGACCGAAATCACCATCTTTTCCAACGCGCTGATACAGGCCGAACGTTACGGCACCCCCTTTGCAGGGGCCATGCGCACCCTGATGCGCGACGAACGCGCAGGGCGGCTGCTGAAGATCGAGGAACAGGCCGGCCGCGCACCCGCCCTGATGACCGTCCCGCTGATCCTGTTCATCATGCCCCCGTTGTTCATCGTCCTGATCGGCCCCGCGGTCCTGAGCATTCTCGACAACATCATGGACGGAGGGTTCGGATGACACGTCTGACGCGGGCCTTCATCAGGGACGAAAGCGGTGCCACAGCCGTCGAATTTGTACTGGTCCTTCCCATCTTGCTGACCATGATCTTCGGGATCATCTGCTTCGGCCAGTACTTTGCCATCGCCAACAGTCTGCAACAACTGGCCGCAGAAGCCGCACGTTCCTCTGCCATGGGGATCACCGAAGCCGAGCGTAGGACGCTTGCAGAAACATTCATCACCAACGCTGGCGCACGCTTTACCTTTCTGGGGCCGGACAAGGTCGCCGAAACCATCACCATGCTTTCGGCGGCAGAGCCGCACGGGATAGAGGTGTCATTGTCTTACGACCTTCAAGGCTCTGCCGTGGATCTGGCAGGCGGTTTTATCGGATTTGATGTCTCGACCCTGACACGGAGCAGCTACCTTGCGTATTAAGGAGAAGCTTCTGGCGTTCTGGGCCGACGAACGGGGCGCCGTCATCATCATTTTCGCCCTGGTGTTGACCGTCATGCTGGGCTTTGTCGCCCTGGGCGTCGATCTCAGTTCGCTGTATTTCCGGCAGAAAACGCTGCAAACCCGCGCGGACCTTGCGGCGATCAGCGCAGTGAACAACCTGCGCGATGAACCTGCTGACCACGCCCTTTTGACCGTGCTGGGCAACGGGCTGGGCGAAGACGCGATGACAAGCGTCACTTTTGGTCATTACCAACGCGACATCTCGGTCGCGATTGATGAACGACTGACCGACCGCGAACTGACCGCACCGGACGTCAATGCTGCGACCGTCCGGTTGCAGGAGGCGGCCCCTTTGTATTTCGCGCGCACCTTCCTGCAACAGGACACAACCCAACTGGGCGCCACCGCGACAGCCGCGCGGTTTGATCTGGCGTCTTTCAGCCTGGGGTCACGCTTGCTTTCGCTGGACGTAGGGCTTCTGAATGCGCTGCTGTCCGAGGCCACAGGCAGCACTCTGACACTGTCCGTTCTGGACTACGAAGCGCTGGCAGATGCCGATGTCGACCTTTTGACATTTTCGGATGCGCTGGCCACACGCGCCAGCCTGACCGCGCTGACATATGAAGAGCTGCTGACCAGCGACATCGAACTGCTGGACATCGCGGGTGCGCTTCTGGACACGGGTGCTGTTCAGGGATCAACCGCGGTTCTGGACGCGATCCTGGCATCGGCCACAGGCGCAACAGTTGATGCCGAAAGGATGATTGCAATCGACGGCGATGACGTGGGCATTCAGATGGGTGATGTATTGCCCACGGTTACGGTTTCGGCGTTGGATGTGTTGATGTCATCTGTGGATGTGATCACCGCGAACCACTTTATCGAAACCCAGCTTGATCTGGGTATTCCAAATCTGACCTCTACCAATTTGCAACTGATTGTGGGGGAACGCCCTGCCTGGATCACATTTGCCGAACAGGGCGCCACGGCCCACACCGCGCAGGTACGGCTCAAGTTGGACCTGACATTTGATACCAATATCCTGTCCGGCATTTCGACGACGCTGAACATCGTTTCGGTCGAACTGCCGGTCTATCTGGAAATTGCCAACGCAACGGCAACCCTGACAGGGCTGGATTGCGGGGCAGGCGACACTGAGCCGCTGGCCACCTTCGATACGGGGACCGCCCCGCTTACGGGGGTGACGGGCACACACGTGGCCGAACTGTTCTTGGGCAATTTTTCCACCCCCACCTTCGAGGACAACACCACACCGCTGGATCAAAACGCCCTGAGTGATGCCAAACTGTTGGGGTTGAACATCGGCGTCACAAACCTGCTGGGCCTTCCGATAAATCTTGGCACGGACGTTATGGTGAAATCCCATGCCTCTGTCGGCGTGTCAGAAGCGTCTCAAACAACTTTCACCCGTGCCGAAGAAGGCACGACCAAGACCTATGGTTCCGGGGGGCTGCTGACATCGTCGGTAAGCACACTTGTGGCCAATGCCCAGATACGTCTGGCCCCCAAACCAGGAGTGGTCAATTTGCTGCTGGGCAATGTTGTCACTGCACTGGACAGTGCGCTTTCCCTTGTCACGAACCTGCTGAACCCAGTCCTGTCTGCGGTTCTGTTGCCGATTGACGGCCTGCTCGACTCTGTACTCAAGACACTTGGCGTCGGTGTCGGCGAGGCTGACCTGACCCTTCACAAAGCCCACTGCGGGCGTATCGTACTGGTTCGATGACCGCGCTGCCTTTATACTCTCCTACATATTCCGAACGGAGCCAAAATTGACCTCTCTGCTTTCCCACATCCGTTGCGTCTGCTTGCTGATTGCCGTTGTCAGCCTCTCCGCCTGTTCTGTGCCGACACCCCAGGAGGGCAATCCGAACGACCGCCCCGAGGCCGTTTCCAGCACGCTGCGTCTGGCCCAGGCCACGGCAGAATCGGGGGACCATGTGAATGCGGCGCGGCTGTACGAAAAGGTACTGGCGAGTGACCCAGATTCCGTGGCCGCACTGAAAGGGGCGGGTGACAGTTATTCGCGGATGGGACAGCACGGTCGCGCCGAAACCGTGTTGCTGCGGGCGCACGAACTGGCGCCCAGCAATGACGACGTGTTGAACATTCTCGGCCGGGTAAGCCTGTCGCAAAAACGCCCCGAGGAAGCGGTGAAGTATTACGACAAGGCATTGCGCATTAACGGCAAGAACATTTCGGCCATCACTGGCAAGGGCGTCGCCCTTGATACGATGTCCCAACACCTCAAAGCGCAAAAGGTCTATCAGGACGGCCTGTCGATCTATCCCACCAACTTCATCCTGCGCAGCAACTACGCGCTGTCCCTCGCTTTGACGAACAACTCGGCCAAGGCGATCAGCATTCTTCAGGAACTGGTGCGTGACCCGAACGCCGCACCCCATGTCCGCGATAACCTGGCGCTGGTTTACGGGCTGGCCGGTCTTGAAAACGAGGCGCGGGCGACACTCTCGCTGGATATGAACGCGCAGGAAATCGAAGAGAACATCGCCATCTACGGCGCGTTGCGCCGGATGATGCAGGACGGAAACCCCATCGGATCGCTGGTGTTCGCCTGAGACAGGTTGGGCAGTCTGCGCTGCCTACGTCTCAGCGAGATTTTCGGAGTGGGCCAGCTTTGTTGATGGTCTGGATGTGACCTAAGCCCCTAGAATTCCACCAGATTTGTGTAGAGTCCACCCAACAACAGGACGGATAAATGAAGGCACGATTTACAGATGGGCAGGTCAATTGCAGTGCCGTCGGGAGGGGCATCCACGCCATCAACAAAGCTCCCCGCCGCTAAAATTTCACCTTGTGACAGAAGCTCCAAGGATGATGTCTTCGCCGACAAGGTTAATCTGGGGAACCTGACGATAGCTCCACTTTTCCGACGTCAGCTCCGGCAGTGTTTCTCTGACATAATTCGACAACTCGGCAGCGCTAATCAGGCCATCGCCGTTCTGATCGCCCGATGCAAAAGCGTCCAGCACGACGCTGGTAAAGGCTCCGTGCCCATTATGACCTTCCAAAGCGTACTGATGTGAACAGGCATGCAATTTTGACCCCGTAGCGGGGTGATCGGCATCCAAAAATGACCCCCTTACACTGATGTGGCTAATGCCCCCCGAGGCCATCGGGGAGCGCAGTGTAGGATGTTGGTAGTGGAGACGATTGCGAAGATCAGGCGGGCGTATTTTCAAGACAAGAAGTCGATCAAGCAGATCTGTCGAGAGCTGCGGGTATCGCGGAACACGGTTCGCAAGGTGATCCGTTCCGGTGCGACGGAACTCACCTACGAGCGGACCATTCAACCGTTGCCGAAGATCGCCGATTGCAAACGCTACGACAGCCTCAGGAGACCCAACCATGGAACGATCACAGGTGCTGGACGCGATGAGCCAGCTGAAGCTCTACGGCATGAAGGCCGCCTACGATGAGGTCATCACCACAGCGGTGAAGCGCCAGCACGAACCGCAACAGATCGTCGGTGATCTGCTGAATGCCGAGATCAGCGAGAAGCAGGCGCGCTCGATCAAATACCAGATGACGATTACCAAGCTGCCACTGGCCAAGGAGGTCGATGAGTTCAGCTTCGAGAATACGCCGGTCAACGAAACGCTGGTGCGTGATCTGGCCTCCGGAGAGTTCCTTGAGCATCAACGAAAGTCGTGCTGATCGGCGGCACTGGGACCGGCAAATCCCATCTTGCCGTGAGCATCGCCAGAGCCTGCATCCGCCGTGGCAAGCGCGGCCGCTTCTTCAACGTCGTCGACCTGGTGAACAAACTCGACGCCGAAGCTCGCGCTGATCGCCAAGGGCGCACTGCGGATCTCTTGGGCCGCCTCGACTTCCTGATCCTCGACGAGCTCGGCTATCTCCCCTTCGCACAGACCGGCGGCCAGCTCCTGTTCCACCTCGTCAGTCGTCTCTACGAGCGCACATCAATCATCGTAACGACCAACCTCGACTTCGGTGAATGGCCATCGGTCTTCGGAGACGCCAAGATGACGACAGCGCTAATCGATCGTCTTACCCACCACTGTGACATCGTCGAAACCGGCAACGAAAGCCGTCGCTTCAAGACCCGCGAATGACCAAAACCCCGCTGGCCCGATACGGCTGCGCTGTATGAGGGCTACGCCGCATCGGGCCAGCTACCCGAGCGCTCCGAGGGGGGTATTTTTGCATGCCGATAGGGGGGCAAGTTTGCGTGCCGATTGACAGCTTCCCGCAGCAGCGGCAGGCGCCGTTGTATTATTGTGTTTTTCTTATGAAACCCTTGAGGCGGGACGCTGAGGTTCTGTCGCAAAGGGACTGTTGCATTAACGCGCTTGTGTCGAACGTGCGCCTGATGGCCCAGTTGGTCACGCGATGGTTTTGAACAGGCTGGCGATGAATTCGATCTCGCGAATGACGCCGGGCTGTTTGTCGTGGAAATGGCTGCGTTTGATGCTCCGGATAGTCTCGATTCCGCTCAGGTTGGCTCTGGCGGTTCGCGGGGATTGGAAGCGGTTCTGTCGCAAACTTTTTTGACTTTCGCCGGATCACGTGATGCAGCAGTAATTTTCCGGTAGAGGTGGCGGACGATAGGAGCGGAGCGATGGTTGACTTCAAGGGCGTACATTTCCCAAAGGAAGCGATCTTGTACGCCGTGTTCTTCTATCTGCGCTACCCTGGTTCCTACCGCGAGCTCGAGGAGATCTTGGAGGAGCGCGGCGTTGACGTTGATCATGGGACACTAAACCGTTGGGTGGTTAAGTTTGCGCCGCTGCTGGCGGCAGAAGCGCAATCCCGCAAGAAGCCAACGGCCTTACCGCATTTCGGCAGTTTGCTGTGCTCGCAGCATAGTTATGTCCGGGCGATGCCCGCACTCAAACTCCAACAAAATTTGCGACAGAACCCAGAAGCATGCACTCGATCACCAGTTCAATTCACGCGTTTTGAAAACTTCTAGCATCACAGACGGCAACCGCAGAAAACCCTTGTATGTCCCATGTTCGACACTGGGCATGACCTCCCGTTTAGGCGCTTCGTATGAACGCAATTTATCGGGGATCATCACACGTGGCGCCGATCCATGTCACTTTAGCAGCTTCCGCATCAGGCGCTCGGCTTCCACATCAGGCGCTCGGCTGCTGCAGTCGTGCGACGGCTTGGCACCAGAACGTCCAAAACAAAACCGCCCTGATCGACGGCGCGCCACAACCAATGTTTCGTGCCACTCAAGCACCTGGCCTGCAATCGTGACTTTGAGGCTGCCCCTATCAGTGGAGTCCAACAAGCCAATCCGGCCTGGCTCTTGGGCTTGGGCTTGGGCTTGGCAGAAGATAAACGTGCGCGATTGGCTCTTTGCAGTGAGCTGGATTTCACTGCAGCCTTGGGTGAGGATGTGCCCGCTAAAGGTCTGACCAGCGCTGCGACGGGCGTCCAAGGTTACAACCCATTTTCTGCATTAGCTTTACTAATCCTATCTGTAGATAGCTTAATTTTCTTATCACTCTCTCCTGCGCTACAATTTGTACGCAGACATGGGGGATCTATGGTCGACGCATTTGTGGGGTTGTTCAGCACAGCCGCGATTTTCTACCTGCTCTTCGGTGCCTGTCTGGGGCTGATCGTGGGTATCCTCCCAGCACTGGGCGGCGCTGCCGGGCTGTCGCTGCTAATTCCCTTCATCTATGGCATGGACCCGCCCTTGGCGATGGCGATGATCATCGGTATGCTCGCAACGGTTACGACCGGCGACACGATCACCTCGATGCTGCTGGGCATTCCCGGCTCGGCCTCATCGCAAGCAACCGTGCTCGACGGGTTTCCGATGGCCAAATCGGGCCAAGGAGCGCGCGCCCTGTCGGCAGGGTTTCTCAGCTCGGTGCTGGGCGGTTTGTTGGGCGCGGCGGTACTGACCGCCACGCTGCAGGTAGCGTGACAGATCATCTTGCTGTTCGGCATCCCCGAAATCCTGATGATGATCCTGTTCGGCGTGGCCAGTGTCGCCGCACTGTCTGGGCGCAGTCTGGCAAAAGGCGTTGCGATCTGTGCGTTTGGCATGATCGTCGCCTCGATCGGCTTTGCCCCGGCCACGGGCGAGGAGCGCATGACCTTCGGTCTGTTTTACTTTGCTGACGGCCTGTTGCTGATTGCCTGCGTCATCGGCGTGTTCGTGGTCCCTGAAATTGTCGATCTGGTACGCCAGAACCGCTCGATCTCGGACCGTCCGGTCATTGGATCTGGCACCATGCAGGGCCTGCGCGATGTGTTGGCCAATAAATGGTTGGTGGTAAAGTCGGCAGGTGTTGGTTGTCTGGTCGGCGCGATGCCCGGGGTTGGCGGCGCGGTGGTGGACTGGATTGTCTATGGCCAGACCGTGCGCTCGGCCAAGGACAAAAGCCAGTTCGGCAAAGGCGACGTGCGCGGCGTGATCGGGGTGGAAAGCTCGAACAACGCGGTACTGGGCGGCGCGCTGGTGCCAACGCTGCTGTTCGGCGTCCCGGGGTCAGGCTCGACCGCGCTGTTGCTCTCGGCGCTTATCATGTTGGGGGTGCAGCCGGGGCCGGCGATGCTGGGGGCCGACATCAACCTGACCTATTCGATGATCTGGTCGCTGGCGATTGCCAATATCGTCGGCGCCGGGCTCTGCTTCCTGCTGGCCAAGCATCTTGCCAAGATCACAATGATCCCATTCGTCTGGATCGCGCCTTTCCTGATCGTGGCGATTTCCTTTGCCACGCTGCAGATCAACCGCGATCCGCGCGACCTGCTGTTGGTGCTGCTGTTCGGCGCTATCGGCGTGTTCATGCGTCGATTTGGGTTCTCGCGGCCTGCCTTCTTGATCGGCTTTGTGCTGCAGGGCAATCTTGAGAAGGCCTTTTATCAGACCTCGCAGCTCTATAGCCTGGGCAGCTTCATCTCGCGGCCTATCGTTCTGCTGCTTGCGGCGGTGCTGATCAGCTCGCTGCGCAGCCAGCTTTCGGCCAAGGTTGCCTTTAACTCCCCCGAGCATGGGGCCAGCCTCATGGCCACCCGTCCGATGCAGCTGGCGGTGCCGCTGGTGCTGGCCGGGCTGTTTGCCAGCGCGATGTGGATATTGAAAGATCTGCAACCGCTGGGCCGGACTTTCCCCGAGATTGCCGCCGGCATTGGCCTGTTCGCCGCGCTGATCGCGGGCGTGCAGATCCTGCGCAAGGTCCCGTCAGCGATGGAGGACCAGGAGCAAGAGGGAACTGCGTACACCGTGTCGATCCTGCGTGTGGCCGCGTGGCTTGGTGCTGCTATGGCGCTGTTGATTGCCTTTGGCTTCTTTGCCGGATCGGCGCTGTTCCTGTCGCTTTTCCTGGCCATCGAAGCGCGCGCCCGCATCTGGCAGATCGCCGTCGGGGTCGTTGGAATCGTTGGACTTTACCTGGTGCTGATGGTCAAGAGCGGCACCTTTCTACCCGATGGTTGGGTGCTGGCGCTCAACCCCTGGACGTATTTCTGAAGTGGAGGAGACTCTCATGAAACTGACTAAATTGCTTCTTGCCGGTGTGGGGGCCCTTGGCCTTGCGCTGTCGGCCGCTGCACAGGATCTCGGCCTGTCGCGCATCAATGTAACAGTGCCCTTTGGCGAGGGTGGCGTCAGCGACACCCTGGTGCGTGCCATTGCCCCCTTCCTGTAGCCCGCCCTGACCGGCGAGCCGACCATCCTGATCCGCAATGAGCCGGGCGGCGGTGGCATCCCGGCGACCAACCGCTTTGTGCAGAACGCGGCGCATGACGGCTCAGATCTGATCTCGCTGTCGTCGTCGATCTTTGTCGCCAGCGCGCTGGGTAATCCGCAGATTCACTTTTCGCTCGACGGTTTCATTCCCGTGTTTGTCGCGCCATTGGGGGCCGTGGTCTATATCTCGCCAACGACCGGGGCGACCGGACCCGGCGACGTGGCGGGGATTGGTGATACACAGGTCGTGTATGGCGGCGGCCGTCAGGACAGCTCGGATGCAATGACCGTCATGCAGCTCGACCTGTTGGGCATCTCTGTGCAGTCAGTCTGGGGACTAGAGCGTGGTGGCAGCCGGATAGGCTTTGAGCGCGGTGAATTCAGCGTCGATCAACAGACCTCGCTGGCGTTCAGCTCTTCCGTGCAGCCTTTGGTCGATGCCGGCAAGGCGATCCCGTTCATGACATCGGGGCTGATCATGGCCGACGGCAGCATTGAGCGCGATCCGATCTTCCCCGAGCTGCCTACCTTCCTCGAGGTTTATGAGCAAGTACACGGCGCGCCGCTGTCGGGCCCGGCATTACGCGCCTATATGGCGGTGAGCGTTGCAGCACTGACCGCTGGCAAGACGATTGCCCTGCCCGAAGGCTCCCCGCAAGAGGTGGTCGATGCCTATACCGACGCCTTTGACACGGTCATTGCCAACCCCGAATTTCAGGCCGCAACGGAGGCGTCGCTGGGTGGCTACTCGCTTATGACCGGTGCCGCGGCACAGGCAGCTTTCGATGTCGGTGCCGCTATGGATGACGAGGCCTATGCCTGGCTGCAGGACTGGTATCGGACCAAATTGAATTTCGAGATTTCTCGCTAACCGTCTCTCTGCGCCCCCGCCCGTTCGCGGGGGCGCCCCAAAATCGAGCAGCCCATGACAGCACCTTCCCAAACCACGCAACCCCGGCGCATCCATACGGGCACCCCGATCCCCGAGCCTGAGGTTCCCGCGGGCGTCGAGGTGACCCGTGACATCTCCTATGGCCCGCATGAGCGTCAATGCTATGATGTCTACCTGCCGCGCAATGCCACGCGTCCATTGCCGGTGGTCGTGTTCCTGCATCCCGGTGCCTGGACCCGCCGCGACAAGCGCGCGATACGCACGATGCTCGTGCTCGAACATGGCTTTGCGCTGGTCAGCATCGGCTACCGCCTGGCCCAGCACGCACCGTTCCCGGCGCAAATTCAGGACGCCAATGATGGCATCCGCCATATGCTTGCGAATGCCGATGCTTACGGCATCGACACCACGCGTCTGGTCATCGCCGGCACTTCTGCCGGGGCGCATCTGAGCGCGCTGGTAGCGCTGGCGCAGGACGTGCCCGCGTTCCACCCGGTCGCCGGCCTGAAACCTCGCGGCGTGGTGGCGATTTACGGCGCCTTTGACATGCCGACTTTGATCGCGGCGCAAGACGGGATCGACCATGCCGGGCCGGACTCGCCGCTCGCCCTGTTGCTGGGCGGCCGCCCGGCCGCGCATCCCGACACCCTGATCCAGATGAGCCCGCAATCCCATGTGCGGCCCGATGCGCCCCCGTTCCATGTACTGCACGGGATCGAGGATCACGTCTTGCCCTGGTCGCAATCCGCTAATTTCGCGGCGGCTCTGGTACGCGCCGGTGTAGCGGTGACTTTTGAAACGGTCCCTGGGGCCGGGCACGGCGATGAACGCTTCCGTTCCGCGCCGATTTCCGACCGGATTATGGCGTTTATTGCCGACGTGGCCAACCGGTAGCCGGGCTGCTGATCAGGTCACGGTATGCAGATAGGTATCTGTCCGAGCAACGATGTCCGCAATCTCGGACAACAGCCAGGCCCTGAATTTGCGCACCGCCGCCCGGCGTCGACAACCGCGCGGCCAGCGCCGGTACGCACACCGGCGTCAGGCGCGGGGTCATGATCTGCTTGCACCGGACCGTTCGCGTCGGCGCGGCCTCCAGTGACAGAGCTAGCTCGGCATCAGTGCGGCTGAAATCCACCGCCTCGATCCCGGTTTCAAACTCGACGGCGACGTCGGGATGGGTACGTGTGAAGCTCTCCAGCCTTGGGACCAGCCAGCGGTTGGCCCAAGTCTGATAGAGACGGATCTTGACCGCTTGCTCGCCTCCGTCGGTCATAGCCTGCCGCACCCCGGCTTCGATCAGCTCGAACGCCTCGGACAGGATGTGCCCCAGCTCTAACGCGCAGGCATTCGGCGTAACGCGGTTGCTGGCGCGCTCGAAAAGCGCACAGCCCAAGCAGTCTTCTATGCGCTTGATCTGCTGGCTTACCGCGCTCGGCGTCACATTCAGCTCGCGCGCGGCCAGATCAAATGTCCCAAGCCTGACCGCGGACTCGAGATTTCGCAGCGATAGAAGGGGTATGCGTGTCAAGACATCGGATTTCATAGCAAAGGCTACCAGTACTGACTCAGTGCTGCACGCAGAAATTAAGCGGTGTCTGCACTTTATCGCTTCGTTCTCGCAGGCTCCATCGCCACCGCTTCAGCAGACGCAATCGTGAATGTCACATTTGGACTTGTTTGTTGAAAAGCTCTTGCTGATTTGGGTCCCGGCTGCTGATTAGATTTTTGCAGTGATGTGAAGGATCTGCGATGCTGGGACCGAAGCAAGGGGTGCAGGGTGCGCTGCTTTAAAATTTCTCGAACAAGAATCACCTCCCTCAGGAGCGATCGCCAAGTTGTTCTGCCGGTCTGATCAAGCTATTGTAATGGTATGATAACTCCAGCCAGTCTGCTCCGCCTGAAGGGCTTTCGCTATCCTCGTGAAATCATAGCTTATGCCGTTTTGGGCGTACCATCGCTTCGCGCTGAACACAGCTGACGTTGAAGACCTTCTGGCTGAGCGGGGCGTGATGGTCAGCCGCTAAGCCGTCAGACTTTGGGTCAATCAATTTGGTCGGCATTTCGCGTGTTGAATCCGGCGCGATCATCCTCGTCCCAATGACAAGTGGCATCTGTATGAGGGCGTCATCCAGATCCGTGGCAAGAAACATTGGCTGTGGCGCGCAATCTAAGCTACTCGCCGTTACTGGGACAGGATCTGGCGCTTTTTAAGCTCTGATTTGGAACTGGTGATCGGATTGCGGTGCGTCGACTTGCAGTGAGTAGACCACTGCCGGTGGTCGGCCGCCAAGTGCTTTGTGCGGCGGCGGTTATTGTACAACCGAACGCCAGAACACCCACGTTATTGATCGGCGCGAGGTTCTTTATCGATGGCACCCTTGGTTTGGCCGATCGGTTTATGTCCATGAGGTGATCGACAAACCTGGTGTGGCGGTGTTTCGATGCAATCTCACTGGTGGTCGGTCGGACCGGTCTAGCGTGTCAGGGTCACGATTGGTCCGGTCGGAAAGGTGCCACGCCGCGAGATTAAATCGCCGCGGCGCTTTCATCCGGATTATATCGAGACAACCGCCCTGCTATGCCGCTCCCCATTATGTCCAATAAATTTGAATTATCGGTCACAAAAGAATACGCTCAGGGGCATGTCGGAAAACAACCAAAAATCGCGCTCGGGCGCATCGAATGCCGCGTCGGCGTCTCGGGACGACACGCGCGACCGGTCTGTTGACCAAACCCTCAGCCTGCCCTCTCACGTTGCCGGGTCGGGCACGCTTGACCGGCTGGTCGATACTGCGCGCGACTATGCCCGTGCTGCGGCGTCGGACAACACCCTGAAGGCCTATGGGAAAGACTGGGCCCATTTCACACGCTGGTGCCGGATGAAGGGCACCGAGCCGCTGCCGCCCTCTGCCGAGATGATCGGGCTTTATCTGGCCGACCTCGCCGCCGGGTCGGGCAAGGCCCCTGCCCTCTCGGTTTCGACAATCGACCGTCGCCTGTCTGGCCTCAGCTGGAACTACGCCCAGCGGGGGTTCGCGCTGGACCGCAAAGACCGTCACATCGCCACGGTGCTGGCCGGTATCAAGCGCAAACACGCGCGCCCGCCGGTGCAGAAGGAAGCGATCCTAGCGGAAGATATCCTTGCCATGATCGGCACCCTGCCCTTCGATTTGCGCGGGCTGCGCGACCGGGCGATGCTGTTGTTGGGCTATGCAGGCGGGCTGCGCCGCTCTGAAATCGTCAGCCTTGATGTCCACAAGGACGACACGCCAGACAGCGGCGGTTGGATCGAGATATTCGACAAAGGCGCGCTGCTGACCCTCAACGCCAAGACCGGCTGGCGCGAGGTCGAGATCGGGCGCGGATCGGCAGACCACAGCTGTCCGGTCCATGCGCTTGAGCAATGGCTGCACTTTGCGCGCATCGACTTCGGCCCCGTCTTCGTGCGCACCGCGCGGGACGGCACGCGGGCGTTGCAGGCCCGGCTGAACGACAAACACGTGGCGCGGTTGATCAAGCGCACGGTGCTGGATGCGGGCCTGCGCAGCGACCTGCCCGAGGCCGAGCGGCTGGCGCTGTTCTCGGGGCATTCGTTGCGGGCCGGTCTGGCCTCGGGCGCCGAGGTGGACGAGCGTTATGTGCAAAAGCAACTGGGGCACGCCAGCGCCGAAATGACTCGCCGCTACCAGCGCCGCCGCGATCGGTTCCGTGTGAACCTGACGAAGGCTGCGGGGCTGTAAGGCCCCTACCCTTCCCCGTCCAGCGTCGCCAGAAATGCCTCGATCCCCGCTTGCAGTGTGGCGCGCGGCACGGCGGAAAAATCGCGGTCCAGTCGAAGTTCGACCTTGCCGTCCGATGCGGTCACCCGCGCTTCGCCCTCGGGACGGCCCAGCCTGAGCGACGTCTTGGAAACTGATTTCGTCGCAAGTTCCGCCTTGGGTTTTTTCTGCGGCACAAGGCTGTCACGCAACACGCGGATCTCGGCGGCGGCGTCGCGGTCGGGCATGTCCATTAACGCGTTCATGATACCCCCTGCCCTGTCCGGCTCGGCATCCAACAGCTTGTACACGTCCAGCCCCAGCGCGCGCGGGATCGCCTCGGGGTGGCGCACGGTGCCGTCCAAAGCTTCGAGAACGCGGGCGAACTGGCGGATGTAGGTCCGCTTTTGCTTGAGCGCCGACGCATAGAGCGTCGACACAGCCTCGCCCGACGGGATGCCTTCGTCGCGGGCATAGGACAGCGCAAGCTGGGCCATCTCGCCGAACGACAGGTCTTTGCGGATCAGGTTTTCGTCCACCATCTTGCGGTACAGCGCGACCAACGGTTCCCCGCGGGGAACCATCGCCGCCGGAATGCGGGTGTAGCGCGGATCGCCGGTTTCTTCGGCCAGCTCCCGAAAGGCGGCCAAACGGCGAAAGCCCTGGATCAATTCGAAACCGTCGGCTGTCTGTTCCACACGGATCGGATTAGAGAGACCGACCGCTTTGATCGACTCTTTCAGTTCGGCCAATTCGGGGTCTACGTTGGCCGACCTGTCGCGCGTCAGTTTTGATGTCAGGACATCCGCAGTCTGGATCAGATCGGTGATCAGCCCCAGCTTTTTCAGCCGCACATGCTCGTGCGCCAGGGCGTCGTTCTCGGCGCGAATGGCGGCTTCGGCTTCAGCCCGCTCTGCCGTTGCGTCCGCCGTTTCGGCAATTGCGCTGGCCATCGGGCCACGGCGCGGCGCAGACAGATCGCTGATCCGCGGTTGCGCCGACACATCAAGTGACTTGGTTTCCGGCGCGCGCTGGTTCCCCGCGGGGAACCCTGCGGCGTCCTCCTCATCGTCCAGTTCGAAGTTGATATCAAAGACAGAGCGTTTCTTAGCCATTCATCAATCCTCCAGCTTGTCCCACGCAGCAACCAGCGTGGCTTGGAATTCATCGTAGGCGCGGTCGAACGACATGCGCGCCCGACGCCAGGTTTCACGGGTCATCTGGCGGTAATCCATTTCGTAGATCGACGACAGAAACCGCCCCGACTGTTCGACCGCACGGGTCATCTCGATCGGGTGCTCGGCAACGTGTGACTTAAAAACCTGACCAAATGCTGTTTGCATCGCACGGTGCAAATCGTTGTTCGGCTCGAACCGGGTCAGCAGAAACCGGATATCAGCAAACACTTTGTCAGGGTTGGTACCCGACGGCAGCCGTCCGCGAAAACGGCCCAGGTCTTCCAGCGCCTCGGACAGCTGACCGATGAAACTGGTGGTGCTGTCATATTCCCAATAGCCGGGGCCCGAGGGGACATATAGAACATCAGCGGCGAACACCGCGTTCATCGACTGATACCCGATGGCGGGGGGGCAGTCGAAAATAATCATGTCATAAGCGTCTGGCGGGATCTGGTCCAGATACCGGGACACCGCCGCAAAGAACGACCATTCGGGGTTCAGGTGCCGGTACTGCGCGCTGGCGAATTCGACAAAGGCGGCGTTGGCGCAGCTGGGGATGATGTCGATGGTGGGCCAACTGGTCGGCTTGATAAAGTCGGTGACGCGCAGATCGTTCAGCCCCATGCCGGTCACAGACGCGGGCAGTTTGCGTTGGGGCAGGGCGGCGCCGCTTTCGGCACCGGCGGCGGCGGCGTTCATCCGCTCGGTCTCGCGGATCAGGTCGCGGGCCATGATGCCCCAGACGGTCACCTCTTCCGAGACATCGGACAGCCCCATCGAATGGCTAAGCGTCGCCTGCGGATCGAAATCAACGGCCAGCACGCGGTAGCCGTCCAGCGCGGCGGCGTGGGCGAAATGCAGTGCGACGGTCGATTTGCCGGCACCGCCCTTGAAGTTGGCAATCGCCGCGCGGATCGCCCGCTTGCCCGCAGGGCGTTCGGGCATCAGCGACTTGCCTTTGATCTTCAGCTTGCGCCGCAATTCGTTGATCTCTTCCAGCGTGTACCACCGCTGGCGGCCGTCTTCCTCGACCAGCCCTTCGGGCAGGGAAGGGTCGGCGGCAAGGCGTCCGCGAAAGGTCGACGGATTGATCTTGAGGATCAGCTCGGCGACCTCCCAGCTTGAGAACCGGCGCAGGGTTTTCTCCATCTCAGGGGAATATGTCTGCTTGCGGATGAACCCCTGCATCTTCAGCGACTGCGCTTGCAGCTTTGCCAGATCGGTGTGCGTGTACATAAAAGAGACCTCGGATTGTCGGTTGCTGCCCGGTTGCGGCACGGGTTCCCCGCGGGGAACCGATGCGAAACAACAAACAGAACGCTAATTCTTGTTCTTTCTTGGTTTAAGCTGAACTTGCATCGTAAAGAAAGTGATATATTCTGATTTCGGGAAATCTGTGATCCTGCAGGACATGATCCCGCCGCAGAGATTCGCTGCTGCAGCGAAAGACACGGCGGGGCTGCGCATTATCCCACGATATAGCGGGACACCATCTGGCCCCCAGCTAAGTATTGGGGGACAAACGTGGCGCATTGGGGGACGCACAGAATGACCCCCAATACCTATATACCAAAAAATCTATTTTGAATGATTGGGTTTGGAGGGGTGGCCGAGAAACTGCCCCTTGACAGAATCGCATGTTTGGACGCAAATCAGGGGCGAGGCCGGAAAGGCGTTGTCGCCGTTCTACCCAACACAGGGTCCGCCAAGAGATCCTACGATGAGGCACAGTATACCTGCGCGCTTTGCGCAGGAAAGGGCATCCATGCACATTGTCAAACCCGCACGTCAACGCGACGCTGCGCGCAAATATGATATTATCACGGCCCTGGGCGCATATGCCCTGGCGCGTGACAAACATGACCAGCGGTTGGTTCTGCGGCTGATCACGCTGATCACCGCACGCTATAACTGGGCGCGGGATGAGCTGGCCGTGGGCCAACGCGAGATCGCGCGGATGTGGTCCGTGGACGAACGCACGGTCAAGCGCGAGATGGCCAAGCTGCGCGGCCTTGGGTGGCTGGTGGTCAAGCGTCAGGGGGCGCGGGGACGGGTGACGGAATACGGCATGGACTTTGACCGGATGCTGGCCATGACAGAAAGCGATTGGGCAAATGTCGGCCCCGACTTTGATCTGCGCATGAGCGGCAAGCCCGAGGAGACGCCGGTTGTGTCGTTGCCGCTGAAAGGGGATGTGCCTGCTCCCGATGTCAGTGCAGGGACGGAATGGGTGTTGGCGCAGGCGATCCTGCACGCTGAGGCACCGGATCTTTACGGCAGCTGGCTGCGCAATCTTGAGCGCGTGGGCAGGGCAGGGGGGCGTCTGACCCTGAAAGCGCCCAGCCGGTTTCACGGCACCTATGTCCAGACGCATCTGGCCCGGCGGGTTCTGTCGGCCTGTCAGGCAGTGGATGCGGATGTCACGGATGTGGCGATTGTGGTCTGACGGGCGGCTGCCGCTTAAGGTGACTTTGGCGCATTCCAAGCCGGACCGCTGTGCGCCACCCAGTGAGCTTTTCGGACGGGCGCAGGGCGCACCGTGCGGTGGATTCTGGTTCGGTTAACGTATGCCACGGATGCTGAGGCCTCATTGATCAAAGGAGGCCGCGATGCCCATTTCCGATTCTTTCAAGAGCTATCAAGACGGGCTGACAGGCCCCATCTGCAACGGTTTTGACATCACCCCCGCCGATGCCACGGACCTGAGCGATGTCACGCGCGCGGTCATGGTCGGCTCTGCCGGTGATCTGGCGGTGGTGTTGAAAAACGGCAGCACGCTGACCCTGCCCAGCCTGGCGCCCGGCGTGATTTATCCGGTGCGGGTGCGGCGTGTGCTGGAGACCGGCACCACGGCTGCGGGCATCAAGGGGCTGTTTTGATGCTGGGGCTGGCGGTGGGGTTGGCACCGCAGTACCGCGGCAGGGTTCCGGTGCCGTTCCCTGACGGTTTTGGCTGGGACACGGGGCGGTTTGATTTCGACATCTCGCAAAGCGGCGGGCGGTATAAGGCCGAGATCACCCCCCGCGATCTGGTGGATCCGGCGATCTGGACCGGGCCCGCGTTGCATGTGGACGGGGCGACCGGCGATGATGGCAACAGCGGGCTGGGCGCGCAGGACGGTGATTTTTCCGATGCCAAGCGGACGATTTACGCGGCATTTGTCGCGGGCAATGCCACGGGCGCGCCGTATCGTGTGCTGGTCAAGGCAGGGATTTACGAGGAATCCGCCTTTACCCGCAACGGCAATGACGAACCCACACAGGCCGTTGCGGTCATCGGCTGGGGCGGGGCGTTGCGGTATCGCACGGGGCCGTTTTCGGTGGTCTGGACGGATGCGGGCGGCACCTTTACCGCGCCCGAAACCTCGGTGCGGCGGGTGTTTCGCTGTGACGTGCGAACCCCGGAAGGGCTGCACAGCGAGCTGACACAGGTGGCGGATGTGGCTGCTTGTGCCGCCACGCCGGACAGTTGGGTGCAGGACGGATCGCTGGTGCATGTCAACATCGGCGGCGCGCCGGGGCCCGAGGATATTGCCGTGATCCGGTCGTTTCACGGAGCGCGGTTCATGTCGCATGACAAGGATTTCTACCTTGAAAACGTCCATGCCGAGGGCGGGATCACCGGCGCGCTGCATTTCGATGCGGTGGCGGCGCGCAATATTGTCGGGGTGAACTGCACCTTTCGTTACAGCGCGCCGTCGAACCCCACAGCCCCCAAGGATGCCGTGCAGGTGCGGCGCACTGACGGGTTGGTGGCGTTTTTCAACTGCGACGCGTCCAACGGGGCCAAGGATGGATGGTCGTTTCACGAGGACGGGACGGACGGTATGCATGTGCTGTTGCAGGATTGTACCGGCTGGCGCAACGGGATCGACGGCGCCACCTCGTGCAACGGGTTCACCACCCATGACGGGGTGCGGGCGATCCTGCTGGGCGGCGACTATGGCCTGTCGCGCAACGGCACCGAAGTGCATGTGATCCAGTCGACCGAGACTTGGGCCGCAGGCAGCCGGGCGGTGGCGCGGGACATTGATGGCACTTCGGTCGCGTTCAAATGTTCCAACGACGCGATCCTGTGGGTGCAGGATTGCGTGGCCGATGCGGAGGGACCTGCGGAAAACTATGCGCTTGAGGCGAATGCGGGCACGGTGTTCACCCGTGGCTTTGCCATTGTCGCGGGCGGGGTCGAGGTGTCGCCCGAAGGGTCGGTCACACCGTTCTGAGACAGCCGCAGGGCCAGATCACGCCAGTCCGGCACCGCTTCGGCAGTGCCGGACCAGGTTTCACAGCGCCTCAGGGCGTCGGGGCTGTTGTAGCCGATGATCGACGGCAGCGCCGGATCGCACAGCCGGTCGGGGCCCAGTGTCGGCAACCCGTGGTGACGGTACAGCAGGATGCGGTTGGAATTGGTCGTTTGGTATTCGACGCCGGGTTCGTCGCGGTAAGGGGCAAGGCCGATGTCGGCGTGGGCGATATGGGCCAGCGTGGTGGCAAAGGGTTGTTCGCCGTGCCACGTGATATTCGGCATCGCGGGGGGCGTGCTGCGCAGCCTGCCCAGAACGTGGATCTGCCAGTTGGGCCGTTGCCGTGCGACGCGGGTCAGGGCGGGCATATCCAGCAGGGTCGTGCCCGCACAGACGGCGACGGGGCCATTGCGCGGCGTCGGGTAGGGATCGGGCGTGCGGACATCAATCCGGTCGTGCGGGATGCCGACGGGGTCGATCGTGACATTGGGGTGACCGGCAAAGCGGGCCGCGATGTGCGGGCTGGCGGTGCTGATGCGGGTGAAATGCTGGTGCGCCTGTTCCGCGCGCAGCAGCGCATCGGGCGCGTTCAACAGGCGAATGTCATCGGACACACGGTAAATGCGCGTGGCCTGCGGGGCCTGCTTCGCCAGAATGGGCGCCAGCAGGACCGGCGGGCCGCTTTCGCATATGACCAGATCGGCGCGGGCCAGCGGGGTGCGCAGACGGGGACGCCAGTGGTTTGTGAACAGGGGGTTTGCAGTCTCTAACAAGCGGTTCAGGGCGGCATTCCGGGTTTTCACCGGATGGATCGGCGGCAGGCTGTAGATCGACGTCAGCGTCGGGCTGTGGTGGCAGGTGCCGCGACGGGGCGCCGCGTCGAGTGCGCGCAGGCGCACGTCACCAAAGAGCGCGGACAGCCAGCTATAGCCGACCGTGATGTGCGTCATGTGCCAGCCTGCCGCTTGCAGGTGGTCCGACACCCACAGCATCGAGGGGCGGCGGTGTTGATGGGGAAAGTGGCCTGTGATCAGGACGGCGCGTTTCATGCGGGGCTCCTTTTGATGGGGGGCAGGAGGATGGCGATATAAAGCGTGCTGCCCAGGGCGATCTTGACGAACAGGGGCAGGGGCGGGGTGAGCGCGAAGGCGCCCAGCATCAGCGTGCCCGCAAAGAGGGGCGCGCAAAGGGGGCTAAGGTCGCGCAGGCCGAGGCCAAGGCGCGGCAGCGCGCGGGTGAGGAGCCACAGTGTGGTGAGCAAGGCCGCACTGCTGAGGGCCACGGCGACGCTTGTTGCAGAGAATGCCAGCGCGGGCAGCGTGCATATTGCGCCCAAGGCAAGGAGCATGGCGGCGCGTTTCAGCATCAGGCCGGTGTGGCCCTGCGCGGTCAGCGCCTGATGGACCGGCATCGTCAGCGCCGAGAGCAGGCCAAACCCGCCAAGGCCGACAAGGACCGGCGCGGCGGTGGCGGCGTGTTCAGGGCCAATCAGCAGGGCCAGCACTTGCGGTGCGGCGATACAGGTGCCGGCCCAGATCCAGACAGCCAAGCTGGCCGAGAGCCGCAGGTGATCGGCAAGGGCGCTGCGGAAATGGGGGCCGCGCAGTTGCGGCAGGGCGATGAACCGCAACGGCGCCAGCGTAAGCGCGTCGATCAGGGACAGCACGCGGGTGGCGATCTGAAACGCACCGGCGGCGGGCAGGCCAAGGGCAAGGCCGACGGCGAGTTGTGTCAGCGGGATCAAGGCGGCGGTGAGGAGATCCCGCGCCGCGATCTGGGCGGTTTTGGGCCATATCAGAGCCTGATACCGCCAAGCGGGCAGGGTGGCCGGCCGCCAGCGGGCGAGGTGGATCGAAAGGCCTGCGGTCAGTGTCGCGTTGGCCACGGCAAAGCCCACCAGTGCCCATGCGCCTGCCCCGTGCAGCAGCATCCAAAGCGCAAGTGCGGCGGCGGCGGATTGGCTGGCCAGCGTGCGCAAGGCAAGCGCGCGCAGACGCAAGGATTGGCGCAGGATGCCCTCGGACACCGCGCCGCTGCCGTGGATCAGGGGTATTACGCTGAGCGCAAGAAGCAGTGGCGCTTGGGCCGCTACAGCGATGGCCGCGAGGGTCAGCGTGATAATCAGGCCCGTGGCGAACGAGATTGCGAACAATGCGTCCTGCCGCCGCTGGCTGCGGCCAAGGATGATGACGCTTTCGCAGATCCCCGCCTTGTGCAGCCCTTGGGTCATGCGGATCGCGGCGAATGCGGTGGCAAAGGCGCCGATTTCGGCCAGCGTCAGGAACCGCGTGGCGATCAGGAACAGCGCCGCGTTGATGCCCACGCGGGACCATTGCAGGACAAAGGACCACCACCGCATGCTCATGCGGGGGCCGCCTGTTTTTGGCGGCTGAACCCGCGCATCAGGGGGCGTTCGATCGCGATATGGGTCAGGATGCCGAGGGCCACCGCCAGCGCGCAGACGGTGACCACATAGACCCACGCGCCAAGCGCCGTGGCCGGCAGCAGCGGCAGCACCACCAACGTCGCGGCGCGCAGGGCAAAGCGGTGCGACAGATACAGCGCATAGGACGCATCACCCAAAAGCTGACCGGGAAGGGAGCGCTGCGGGCAAAACAGGGTGCCGCCCGCCACGATCAGCGCAGCAGGCAGGCCCGCGGCGATGAAACGGGGCAGGGGTGTCGGATCAAGCACGATGAGCAGCGCAAAGCCCGTCACCAGTGCCGCGATGCTCAGCGCCGTATCGGGGCGGGACCACCCCCTTTGCCACAGGCGGGCGAGCGCGATGCCAAAGAGGAATTCGAGGATCAGCGGATTGGTCCAGAAGGTGAATTGAGCTGTGGTGAACCCGACCACAAGGCCCAGCAGCGCCAGCGCCATCAGCATCCCCGCCACCGTGACCAGCGGGCGGGGCAGGGCAAGGCACAGCGCCATCAGCGCGTAAAAGAACATCTCGTAATTCAGGGTCCAGCCCAGCGACAGAACCGGTGCGATGCGGCCATCGGCACGGGCATAGGGGAAGAACCCGTAAGAGCTGAGGATCTGGGCGGGGTCCAGGGTCGTATCCTTGGCCCCGCCGGGCAGGACGATCAGCGCGGCGACCATCAACGTGGTAAAGAAGTAATACAGCGGCACGACCCGCAGGATACGCCGCCACAGAAAGGCCCCCGGCTGGCCGGCATATCGGCTGGCCGACAGGGTGATGACAAAACCGGAAATGACAAAGAAGATATCGACGCCCCGCGTCCAGGGCACCGCGTCGCCGGGCAGTTGCAGGGCAAAGTAATGTTCCGCCTCGGCCAGCACATGACCGATGAGCACCATCACGGCGGCGACCCCGCGCAGGGCCTGAAGACCGGGGAGCCTATGCGGGTTCATCGTGACGCTCCGGCACAGGGGCCAAGCGGCGGCGTTGGCTGGCAAAGACCGCCATATGCCGCATGACGCTGTCGGGCAGCGGCGGCGGTTGCTGCGCCGGTTTGCGGCGTGACCGGAACAGCGGAAGCGCGGCGGGCTGTTCCAGCGGGGCCCTGTGGCGCCGTGTCGACAGCAGCACGACCAGGGCGATCAGGGCCAGCGAGAACAGGAAATTCTGATGCGTGAAATAGACCGAGTGGCTGGAAAACAGCAGCGCGGCCCCGATCTGCGCATAGACCACCGCAAAGCCGAGCGACCGGCGCGCGCCGATAAAGACACGGCGGATGACAAAGGCCACCACCGCGATGAACAGCGCGCCCAGCACCGGACCAAAATCAACATAAGCCGCCGTCAGAAAGGGAAATTCGCCGCCGCCCAGAACCGCATCCAGCGCGTCGGTGCGCGGGGTCAGCAATTTGGCGAAATAGCCGTCGGTGAAGGTCAGGAACATCACCCCCTCGAAATTCAGCCCGCCCCAGGTGTGGGGGATATTGACCATCAGCGGGGCAAAGGCGTTCCACATGTCATTGACCACATAAAACGCCAGTTTTTGCAGCCCGATGTCGAGCGCCGAGCGGTTGAACATCGGGTTGGTGATCGCCTCGCGTGCCATCCACAGGCCCAGGAACAGCCCCACCGCCAGCGCCATCCAGCCAAATCCCAGCAGCCGGCCGCGCACAAGGCAGGCCACGATATAGGCCGAGAGCAGCAGTTGCAGCAAAAGCAGTCGCTGGCTCATCACGATGGGCAGGACAAACAGCGCCAGCGTGTTGCAGACCAGCGTTGCCACCATCATCACCCGCGCGCGTCTTGGCAGCGTGCCAAGGGCCAGCAGCGCGGCGGCCATGCAGGCGGTGGCGGGCAGGGCGGCGTAGAACAGGCGCATGCCGGTGAACAGCTTGTTTTCCAACAGGATGTCGCGGGTGGTCAGGCTGTCGATATAGGCGGCGGCGGCCAGATTGATCAGCCCGCCCGCCTTGGCCGCAGCGGTGAGAATCCACAAGGCCGTGACCCCCAGCAGCACGAGGTTCAGCGCAAAGGTCAGCTGCGCCGCACAGGTCGTGTTGATGCGGGGGGCTGGGGGCCGTGCCCTGCGCCGGGAAAAGCGCCCGGCGGTGTCGCCCACCGCATAGACCAGCAGCGCCAGCAGCAACCACGCCAGCCCGGCACCGCCAAAAACCGAAGGGTCAAGGTGTTCGCGCAACATGAAGGTTTGCACCAGATCCAGACGGTGCAGCTGCGCCAGTGTCACCGCCATGCCCGCGCCGGACAGCCCCCAGCATAGCAACAGCAGCGTCAGGGGGGACAGCGCATGCCTCATGCGGCGGCACGGCGCGGGTGCAGGGCGCGATACACGGCGATATCCGGCGCGCAGAGCTGTTCGATGCGCGTGCGCAGGCTGTCGGGGATGTGCGTCGGCGCGGGGGCGGCGTTGCGTTTCCAGCGGGGCAGGGGCGTTCGGATCAGCCGTTGCAGATCGGCGGCAAAGGCGTCTGGCCGCGCCAGATCGCCGACCACGTCAAAGCGTTCCAATGCCGCCACGGCGCGGGCAATCAGCGGCGCGGGATCGCGGCCTGCGGTCTGGCTTTGTCCGGCGAAATAGCACAGGTATTGCGACGCAATGCGCAGGGCGTCGGGGGTGTCCAGAAACCCCGCCAACGTCGGGGGACGGGCGGGCGACGGGTGGCGGCGTTGCAGGTAGTTGTAATGCGACACAAAGCGCGCCACCGGATCGCGCAGCAGGGTGACAAAGGCATAGTCGCGGGCAGGACCGTCGTGCAGGTCCGCATCATATTGCACATGGCCCGCGATCATCCGCACCCCGCGCCCGACCTCCGCGTGCAACTGATCCCGGCGGCGGGCGTAGTCATCCAGTATGCGCGCCTCGCCCCGAAGCGCCGGATCGCCCTGACCCAGCACAATCGTCGCCTGTGACATCAGATGCCGCAACCGCAGCGCCGCGCCAAAGCTGGAGCCGCCGCATTTTGGCACGTGGATGTAGATGATCCGGGCCATGGGTTCCTTTGAGCAAGTCATGCGGGGGTGCCCCCCGCGTTCATCTTTTCGAAAGGATTGCACGGGGTGGTTAATGCGGGATTAACGCCGGATGGCCGGAGGTTTGCCGGTTGGTCGATTGCCCAGCCTAAGGCAGCGTCGGTGACCGGACCGCTGCTGATCAACGACGTGATCTATGTCGGGCGTTACCGAAGCTATTATCCGACGGTCAGATTGATCACGCCAATTTAGGGCAAATTCGGAAAAATGTTTCGGGTTAGGGTTTTGGTAACAATTTTGACCTGATGGTTAACCTCGAGGGACCGGTGGTGGGGCACTGACTTTCGAGGAGACCACATGCGTATCATTCACCTTGTGACACGGCTCTTGCGGGCCGGATCCGAAGAAAACACCTTGGACACCTGCCGCTGGCAGATCGCCCAGGGCCATGACGTGGCGTTGATCCACGGTGCGGACCCCGATCCCTATTGGGATACCCATCTGCCGCCCGGCCTCACGCGGATCGCGCTGCCCGAGATGGTGCATCCGGTGCATCCATTGCAGGATTTTCGCGCGGTCAAACGGTTGCGACAGGTGTACCGCAGCCTTGGGCCGGACGTGATCCACACCCATCAAAGCAAGGCAGGCGTTCTGGGACGGCTGGCGGCGCGGGCAGTGCCCGATGCGGTGGTGGCCCATGGCATTCACATCGTCCCGTTCGAGGGCGTCAGCCCGGCCAAACGCGCGCTCTATATCGCGGCGGAGCGTCTGGTGTCGCGGCAAACGGATGTGTTTATCGGCGTGTCCGAAGCGGTAGGGCGGTCGTATGTGGCGGCGGGCATCACCCGGCGCGGTCGGGTGCATTGCGTGCGCTCGGGCATGGACATCGAACGGTTCCGCAACCCGGCGCTGCCTGCGGACTGGCGCGCCTTGCTGGGGGTTCAGAGTGGAAACGCACGGCCGCGTGTGGCGCTGATGATGGCCGCGTTCGAGCCGCGCAAGCGCCACGTTGCCTTTTTGCGTGCCTTCGCCCGCGTGGCCCATACGATGCCCGATCTGAAACTGTTGTTGGCCGGCGCGGGACCCGAAGAGGCACGGGTGCGCGCGGCGGTGCGCGGGCTTGGTCTGGACAAGATGGTGGTATTCTGCGGACACCGCCCGGACCCCGAGGCGCTGTTTGCGCTGGCCGATCTGTCGGTGCTGACCTCGGCCCGCGAAGGATTGCCGCGCGTGGCGGTGCAATCGGTCGCGGCGGGCTGTCCGATGGTGGTGCAGCACCTTCCGGGGATCGACGAGGTGATCGACCATGACCGCAACGGTCTGATCGTAAATGCCGACGACATGCGCGGCGTGGTGCGGCAGATGTCCGCGCTGTTGCGCGATGACGCCCGCTTGAACCGTCTGCGCGCGGGCGCGCAGGCCACCGATGTCAGCCCTTGGGCGCTGGATGCGCTGGGGGCACGGACCACGTCGCTTTATGGTTTGCCGGTGCGCCGTCCCGTGGCCCGCCCCGCTCTGGCCGGACTGGAGGCCGCATGACCACCTATATCAACGGCCGTTTCCTGACACAGCCGCTGTCGGGTGTGCAGCGCTATGCCCGCGAGATCACCCGCGCGCTGGACGCAGAGCTGGCCCGGTCACCGCGCCTGCAACACCAACTTGGCCCTATCGAGGTGCTGCTGCCGCACGTAGCCCCTATGCCCGACTGGCAGGTGCTGCGCCCCCGCGTGATCGGCGGCGGGCGTGGGCACCTTTGGGAACAGGGCGCGCTGTGGCGGGCCAGCCGCGACGGTGTGCTGATCAGCCTCGGCAATGCCGGCCCGCTGCGCCACCGCGCCCATGTGCTGTGCCTGCATGACGCCAACCTGTGGGAGTTCCCGCAGGCCTATGGGCGGCGCTACCGGATGCTGCACCGCGTCTTGCGGCCCCGTCTGGCCCGGCGCGCGGCGGCGCTGATGACGGTCAGCCGCCATTCAGCACAGGCCATCGCGCGGCATCTGGGCGTGGATGCCACACGGTTTCGCATCGTCTCCAACAGCGCCGATCATGTGCTGGACCTGCCTGCGGGACGTGATGTGCCCGCGCGCTATGGCCTGACGCCGGGGGGCTATCTGCTGAGCGTGGGCAACCGCAGCCCCAACAAGAACCTGCGCCCGCTGATCGCCGCCCATGCCGAATGCGGCGCGCAGGTGCCACCGCTGGCGCTGGTGGGGGGCGGCGTGCCGGGGATTGTCGCCGACACCGCGGGGCCGGGCGCGCGGGTGAAGACGCTGGGACGGGTGCCCGATGCTGATCTGCGTGGGCTGTATGAGGGTGCTGCCGGTTTCGTCTTTGCCGCGCTGCACGAAGGTTTTGGCATTCCGCCGCTGGAAGCGATGCGCCTGGGCGTGCCGGTCCTGTGCGCCCGCAGCGGCGCCATGCCCGAGGTGCTGGGCGATGCCCCGCTGTGGTTCGATCCGCGTGATGTAGTTGCTATGCGCGCGGCGTTGATCAGGTTCGCACGGATGGAGAGCGGTGCGCGCGCCGCAATGATCCATGCCGGACACAGGCAGGCGGCGCTGTATAACTGGCGTAGGAGTGCGCTGGCGCTGGCTGAAACGGTGGGCGAGGTTCAGCGCAGAGAGGCGGGCGATTTGATCGAGGCAGGGGCCTTGGTTCCGGTAGTCCAGTCGTGACGCGCGGGGGTGAGAACCTGAACGACAGGCGCACAGGTCGCAGATTCGTCAATTTCCAAGCGATAGCTTGTCAGGCGACACGGCCCGCGTGGCTATCTGTTGGACACATGCGTTTTTGAAAACACCGGGGTTCAGCGCCCAAGGGCTCAAACCGCCTCAAACTCCACGCCATCCTCAGAGACAAGCGCCGCGGTCAGGCGGCCGGTGGCGTAGGCGCCGGTGTCGATCGAGATGCGGCCGCGGTCGGCGGAGGGGGCGTCGACGATGGTGTGGCCATGCAGAACCCAGATGTCGTCCTGGCGGTCGACGCGATCAAAATCCGCGTGGCCCCAGTGTAGTGTCTGGGTGGTTTGCGCAGGCATAGGCAGCTTTGGGTCGGCGCCCGCATGAACCACTGCAACGTTGCCGGATTGCCAAAAGGTAGGGCGGTCGCGCAGCCATTGGATCAGGTCAGGGCCCATCGCGGCGCCAAGCGCGTCGGCCAATTTGACAAGCTCGGCCCCGTCGCTGCCCTCGCTGGCCCCGGCGACGCCGAAGCTGGCCAATGTCTGAAGCCCGCCGTAGCGCAGCCAGCGCGGGCCGAACTTTTGCGGGTTATCGAGGAACCCCAACATCATTTCTTCGTGGTTGCCGGACAGGCAGATGATGTCGGGCCGGGCCTGTAGGATGGCCAGAACCTCGGCGCTGTGATCGCCGCGGTCGATGTAGTCGCCGACACAGACGATTTGGTAGTCGGGCACTTTGGCCAATGCGCGCTCCAAAAGGTCGGCACGTCCGTGCAAATCGCCAAGCGCGATAAAGGGTGCCTCGGGCGCGGGGGGCGCGAAGGGGGCTTTGGGCGTGATAAGCCCCTTGATCCAACTGCCCAGCATTTTGGCGCATTCATCCTGAAAGTGTTGCATTGGGACCGCAGTGCGGGACTAATTGCTATGCGTTTCCGCCGGTGATGTGAAGTCCTGTCACGGGCCTGTTATGCGGTTTGAAACATTTGGGTGGCTTTGTTTTGATGCACTACGGCAATGGATTGATCTGCGCGATTATTGTGGCGCTCGGGTGGGGCGGCAATGTTCAGGCACAAACGTTGTCGACATATGGCACACCGGGTCTGATCGATATGCCGACGGCGCAGGTGCTTCCGGACGGCTATGTAGGGATCACAACTAGCCATTTTGGCAAGGTCAGCCGGAACACGTTGATGTTTCAGGTGCTGCCGCGCGTCTATGGGACGTTCCGGTATGCGATCATTGATGATTTCGATCCCGGTGGCCCGCAGGATGGAACGCGGTTCGACCGCAGTTTCGACCTGCACTATCAAATCAGCGATGAAACTTCTCGTCTGCCCAGTCTGGCGGTGGGGTTGCGCGATTTTGGCGGCACCGGGATTTATTCCGGCGAATACGTTGTTGCGACCAAAACTTTCGGTTCAAAGCTGCGGGTAACCGGCGGCATGGGGTGGGGGCGGCTTGCGCAACGCGGGGCGTTTTCCAACCCGCTTGGCGTGTTTTCGGATCGATTTGATACCCGGCCGAACGTCGGATCCGGCGGCATCAGCACCACCGGACAGCTGGACTTTGGCGCATGGTTTCGCGGCCCTGCCGCGCTTTTCGCCGGGGTTGAGTATCAGGCGACAGACAGGCTCAGCTTTCAGCTTGAGTATTCTTCGGACGCCTATGACCGAGAAGTCAGCAGCGGCGCTATCGACATCAAGACCCCCATCAACATCGGCATGAACTATACATACCCCAGCGGGTCGAACCTGCGGGCGTTTGTCATTGGCGGGTCCGAGATCGGCTTTCAATACAGCCTTGTGCTGAACCCGGCCAAGCGCCGCGCGCCGGGGGGCATGGATGCCGCGCCGGTGCCATTGGTGCCGCGCAGCCAGGCGGTGTTGTCAGGCTATGACCTGCGCCAACCGGACGCCAAGGCACAGGCAGACCGGACTCTGGAGGCGCTTTTGGCCCAGGAGGGCATGGAGCTTCAGGCGTTCACCGTGAACGGTCGGCGTGCGCAGGTTCGGTTGCAGAACAACCGCTGGGACATCGAGGCACAGGCGGCTGGCCGTGCGGCGCGTGCGATGGCGGTGGCCCTGCCTGCGGATGTCGAGGTGTTCGACATCACGTTCCAGACCAACGGCGTGGCCATCAGCACAATCACCATCGCGCGCAGCGACATCGAGGAACTGCAGACAAATTACGATGGCGCGTGGACCACTTTGGCGCGGTCGCGCATCACCGATGCCGTGCCCGACGGACGCGCGGGCGAACTTCCCGATGCCTTCCCGAAGTTCACTTTCGGGCTTGGCCCCTACCTTGCCCTTTCCCTTTTCGATCCCGACAGCCCCTTGCGCTATGACGTGGGGGCCGAACTGACGACGGCCTATCGCCCCAGCCCCGGCCTGACCTTCGCGGGCACCTTCCGTTATCCGCTGGTGGGCAACATCGACGAGGTCACGCGGCGGTCCAACTCGGTTATCCAGCGTGTGCGCTCTGACGCTGCACTTTACGCCATTGAATCAGAATTTGAGATCAACAGGCTGACTGCCGAATACATGTTCCGCCCCGGGCAGGATCTGTTCGGGCGCGTCACCGTGGGCTATCTGGAAGACATGTACGGCGGCGTCTCGGGCGAGCTTTTGTGGTTCCCGGTCGCCAGCCGCCTGGCCCTGGGGATGGAAGTCAACTATGCCAAACAGCGTGATTTCGACATGCTGTTTGGGTTCCAGGATTACGATGTGCTGACGGGCCATGCCTCGGCGTATTACGATCTGGGCAACGGGTTCACCACGCAGGTGGACGTCGGGCGATATCTGGCCAAGGATTGGGGGGCGACCTTTTCCGTGGACAGGGAATTCAACAACGGGTTCAAGATCGGGGCCTATTTCACTTTGACCGACGTGTCCTTTGACGATTTCGGCGAAGGCTCGTTCGACAAGGGCATCAAGGTCAGTATACCGCTGTCCTGGCTCACCGGTAAGCCGTCGCGCAAAACCGTGGACCGGACCATTCGGCCCGTTACGCGGGACGGCGGCGCGCGTCTGAACGTTGACAACCGGCTTTATAACGTGGTGCGTGACTATCGCGCGGACAAGCTGAGCGACGGTTGGGGGCGCTTTTACCGATGAAATCCTGGCGTATCCTGATCCCTGTGATTGCCCTGCTGGTCGGCTGTGGCACCTCGCAGGAAAACGATTCTCTCTTTGATCAGGCTTTGGGCGGACTGCGCGGCACCGAATTCGTTCCGCGCTTTACCGCACTGCTCAAGGCCGAGGCGCCGGCCTTGCAGATCGGCTTTGTCGAACGCCAGGAAGGCGGCACGCTGCTGCTGGAACGGCGAGATGGCGATTTCGACTATTGGCTGTCCCCCGACGGCGTGCAGATTATCCTGCAAAACGGGATGCTGCATGGCACGCGTGGTCTGGGCGAGGGGTTGCTTGCCTCGGAACTCAGCCAGCCGCTGAGCCATGTGCGCGGGCTGACACCTGGCTATTCAGACCGGTTTCACACCTATCTCGATGGTAATGATCAGGCAGAAACACGCACCTATCGCTGCCTTTTCACGGTCGGCAAGCAAAGCGAAGTTGCGCTTCGCAGCAAGACCGTGCAAACCGTCCAGATGCGCGAAAACTGTCGCAGCCTGGATCAGGAATTTACAAATATCTATTGGGTCACGCCCGAAACGCGCCGCATCGTACAGTCCCGACAGTGGGCTGGGCCGTTTGTCGGGGCGCTGTCGACACGGGTTGTCGAATAGGGACCGCACAAAGCAATAAGGAGACTGGGGTGTTGAAAAAACTTATCATGCTGGTGGCACTGACCGCCGTTGCGGGCTGTGGCGCGGTCTATCGGACGTCGTCGGTGGTGCCGGGGGTGGGTGATGGCACCAACGTCCGTGTCGTGCCATTGACCGCCGAAACCGTGGTGCAGGCCAACCGCGCACCCTTCGAACCCAAGACATTGCCCGCTGTGTTCTCGATGACCGCAGGCGGCGGCTCTGGTCTGCGCGGTGCCGGCGCCTTGCCCCAACCGACGTTCGACCTTGAATCGCGCCCCGGTGCATTGGCCCTGCGGGCGCCACCAGCGGCCAATCCGGGCGCCTATGAAATTGGCGTCGGTGATGTTGTCCTGTTGTCCACGCCCAGCACCGGATCGACGGTTGAACAGCTTTCCGGCCTTCTGGCCGCCCAGAACGCGCGCCAAGGGTACACCGTGCAGGATGACGGTTCGATCAACATTCCCAACGTCGGCCGCGTGCGCATCGCCGGGCTGACCATCGAAGATGCCGAAGCGGCGCTGTTCCAGAAACTGGTAGAGAACCAGTTTGACCCGACCTTCAGCCTGGAAATCGCCGAATTCAACTCGCGCAAGGTGTCGATCGGCGGCGCCGTGGGCACCCCCGGTGTTGTGCCAGTCTCGCTGACCCCGCTGTATCTGGGCGATGCGCTGGCCGCTGCGGGCGGTGTTTCGGTCGAGGATCAGGATTTTGCGTCGGTGCGCATCTACCGTGATGGTACGCTGTACCAGATCCCGCTGACCACACTTTATGAACGCCCCGATCTGCTGCGCACCCGTCTGGTCGATGGTGATGCGGTGTTCGTGGATACCGAATACGAACTGGGGCAGGCGCAAAGCTATTTTGAACAGCAAATCATCCTTGTCGGCGCACGCCAACAGGCCCGCGCGGCGGCCCTGAACGAACTGCAACTCGAAGTGGACCTGCGCCGCAGCGAGCTGACCGAGGCGCGCACCAACTACCAGAGCCGGATCGACCTTGGCGCCGATAATCGTGATTATGTTTACTTGACGGGTGAAGTTGGCAAGCAATCACGCTTTGCGCTGCCTTATGACCGCAAAGCCAACTTGGCCGACGCCATGTTCTCCGAGGCGAGCGGCGTGACGGTTGAAACCGGCGACATCTCGCAGATCTACGTCCTGCGCGCCTCTTCGGATCCGCGCGAGTTCGGCGCAGTCACCGCCTGGCACCTCGACACCCGCAACGCGGCCAATTACGCGCTAAGCACCCGCTTCGAGCTGCGCCCCGACGACATCGTCTTTATCGCGCAACAGCCCATCACCAAATGGAATCGCGCCGTGGCGCAGATTGTACCGTCGCTGATTAACGTGACACGCGCCGCAACGGATTAAGGTTGCTTCACTTGATTTAGCGGTCATGCGGCCCTGAACCCTTCGCGTATATTTGGCCTGTGGTGTGACCGATACTGGCGCGCATAGCGCTTGGAAAGTGTGTGTAAATCGGCCCGGGTTTGTCGGAGACCATCAACTTAAGTAAGGATGATGGTCGCCGACAAAAAGCAAACTGGCAAATCGGTTTTGTCACAATAACGCGCCCAGTCTGCAGGTTTGGATACTGATGGGACATCAAGCAACGTTCTCCGCGCGGTTTACGTGACCTATGATCAAGACCAGACGCGACCTCGTGCTTGGTCGCGCCGTAGGATCGCAGTTTGTCCGTAATTATCCTTTCGGGAACGACGCCTCGGTGCGTTTTGTGAGCAGGTCCTCTACATCAGCGGTACTGAGCGCGAAGCGGCGATAGACTCGGATCGCATAGGCGACGATCGCGCGTGAGAAGCGGTAAACTTTATGCGGGGCATTGTGGATGATGCGCCTACGAAAAGGCTTAGGCAGCGACGAGACCCCAAACAAGTTGGCTTTGCCAACGAAACAATACAACCTCAATTAGAAATGGCTGACGCCTCTGCTCATACAGAGGCCCGGAAAGACAGCCGAATCGCATTCTCTCGGGTGCTCCGCTCTTGCACCGGATTCAGATCCTATTTCCCCACGACGCAAACCGATTGGAGAGATTTGATAAGAATCAGTAATCAAGTCGCCCGCAATTTTAGGACCCGATCAACCCGTCTTGGCAGACGCAAAACGCGTCTTGGGTCTGGAGGGCGCAGCCGTGACCGTCTTGTGCCTGTTTGAGAACGCGGCAACAGGCCGAAGCCTGGACGCTTATCTGCGGCGTTAACACAGATCGCGCGGGCAGGGGGGGTGCGATGCTGGCGACACTGCGAAACCGGTCTGATTGTCAGCTGACAATGAAATACCACTATTTTATATGGGCTTAAGTTTTTAATGCCGTGTTGTCTGCGGACAATTGCCCTACATCTGTGCAGCGGCAGAACAGCGGGTCCAGCAAGTTCAGACCGATCAACGGCTGTCATCATCTTCGTCCGAATCTTCGCTTCCAAGAGCCGCCTTAGCAGAAACATATCGGGCCCTCCCCGCATCGGCCCGGACAGCAGATGTTTCTCGGATCGGTGCCTCATTAACCATTGTGTTACATTCTTGTGCGATTTTTCTTAAAAGTCTCCGTGACCCTGAGAAATGGAAAAGTTGTGTTGCAGGTCTGGTCAGGAATTGTTTACTTCGTTATCTATCGTCGGAATTTGTCACGGTCTAAGTCCTTTATCTCTATTTGAGATCACATTTATAGCTCGCGCTGGGGGGCGCTCTTGGTTTGAAGCATCAATTTATAAATAGTTTTGTTGCGGCAGAACACGAACCTTCCGAATTTGCCAGCGAGACATCCTTTTATTCCCGTTGGGGCAAGCGCGTCTTTGATGTTGTCTTCGGCCTGTTGCTACTGCCGGTCCTCTTGCCGGTCATTGCCATCCTGTGCGCTTTGGCGTCATTGGACGGTGGTATGCCTGTCTTTGGTCACCGGCGGATCGGCAAAGACGGCCGCGAATTCCGGTGCTGGAAGATCAGAACCATGGTCGTGGACGCCCAGGAGCGGTTGAAACAGCACCTGATCGACAATCCCGAAGCCGCCGCCGAATGGCAGCGCAATTTCAAGCTTGAACAAGATCCGCGCATCACACCCCTGGGCCGGTTTCTGCGCAAAAGCAGCCTGGATGAACTGCCCCAGCTGTTCAACGTCTTCCGCGGCGAGATGAGCTTTGTCGGCCCCCGCCCGGTCGTGCGCGACGAGTTGGAGCGTTACGGGGTGAGCCAGAAAACCTACGAAAGCCTGCGCCCCGGCGTGACCGGCCTGTGGCAAGTCTCGGGCCGCAACGACGTGAGCTACGATGAGCGCGTGGCGATGGACGTCCACTATGCGCGAAACGTGAGCCTGGTCGAGGACATGCGGATCGTGGCAAAAACCGCGACGTCGGTTGCTGGACTGACGGGGAAGTGATGCTGGGGTAGGTGTTTGTTTCGCCAAGCTAGTTTTTGAGACGCGGCGAATCTTGACCTGCCGCACCCCGGAAAAATTTAGACACTGATTTAGGCTACGATTTGTAGTTTGCTGATCTTCTGCACGAAGGAGATCAGGAATGTCGAAACGGAAGCAACATCCCCAGAGTTAAAGGCGAAGGTGGCTTTGGAGTGAGGGGAGACTGTCAGTGAACTGGTCAGCGGGTTTCCCGATCTCCATTATGTGCAGGATAGCTCGGGCATTTTTCGGTCATTCGTGTCCCAGCTGTTATGAAGGGTCGGCCACACCTGTAAGAGCCAATGGTGCAATCAAGCGCTTGAAGTCGTCCAGTTGGTTGAGCGCGGCGCAATCTGCGGCGTCGCTTCTTGCCCGGAATGGCAATCAGAAGTTCATCACGCGCCTTTGCTATATCGATCGCGACCCAAATGGTCGCGTTCTTTGTAATAATTGAATCGGTCTCCTTTGCCGTGTGGTTTGTGCAAAACCACTGTAGAGACCTGAGTCATGGCCATGACCACCTGCTGGGCTGTATGAGGGCTGCGCAGGCTGTCATAACCTCTTAAAAAGCGTCATTCCGAAGGTGTTATGGAACGGAACTGACGTCGAACGCCAACCTGCGGTGACGTTCCGCGAACGGGGTAGAATGGCATTACAGTGCGCCTAAAAGGCCAATGCAGAATGGCTTCATGGAGAGTTTCAACGGGCGGATTCGCGATGAACTGCTCAGTAAAACCATGTTCCGTAACTTGGTCCACGCCCGGGTTGTGATCTCGGCCTGGGCCACCGACCACAACACCGAACGCACGTATTTGGCTCTGGGTTATGAGACCCCGGCCGACCACGCGCGGCCTCTGACATCTGCAATCGCCCGCCCCGCGAGATGAAAGCTCCGCGCGTCGGGCGATTGCTCAAACTGCGCCAATTGGTGCAAAAAACTCTGGGTCTCCGGTCGCGGCTGGATGAAAGACCTGTGGCGGGTTAAAGGTTGTGCGTTTTGTCGGCCGGGCATCAGGGCAGAGCCATTCAGCCGCCCCTTGTCCACGAACCCATTGCCAAACCCCTGCGCCCCAGCTTCAGGTCGCAGCCGTGTGATCACGGCTTGCGAAATCTCAACACGCCCGGATGCCCATTTTGATAATTTCCCGTCCCTTCACCTTGTAAACGCTCTTGATCTTGTAGCGCCCCGTTTCCATGAACCACGTGCGCAACGCCTGCGGGTAGTAGCTGGCGATCACCCGCGAGGCGCGGTTGAAGGTGGTTGGGTCCAATGCACGGCCATAAGAGCTTGGCCCGTGAAAGCCGAAGGTCGTGTTCGGGGATATGCATGTCTGCGGCAGGCCAAGAAACATCGTGCAGGTTGAATAGCAAATGGCGCCTGTGATTTTGACCGGGCGGCGGGATTTGCGCAATTCTCCCAATTGGATTAGCCGCGCCCTGAGCCGCCCGCCGCGGTCGTTTCTGACCACAAATGGGCTGGTGGATTGCAACGAAACCCACGTTTGCGTCTGTGATTGCGCCTGTGCCGATGCTTCCGGCGCCACAAGGAGGCATGCCGCCGCCCCAATCGCCAGGCCAAAGACGCAATTCTTTATTTGGCGCAGCGCGCCATTTTTCCGGTTGATCATTTTCCCACTCCATTCAACGCACGGCCAGATGTTGGCTGTGCGGCGTGACCCCCACGCAGGAGCAGAAAAACATATCGGGATTAACGGCTGGTTTTCGGGTGCTGCCGCTATTGCTTCAATTCAGTACAAATCATTCTGGCTTCGTCCCAAAATGACAAAAGCCCCCGCGACACGCGGAGGCTTTGAAAGGTGACTGAAGTGTCTGCGACGATATCAGTCAGTGCTGGTCGTGCTCGTCGTGCTCGGGGTCGATCCGCCACCCAAACCTGCCAGCAGTCCGCTGCCAAGGACCGCACCACCGACCGCGACAAAGTTTGTGACGGGCAGCTGCGGGTCGGGCAGGCCCAGGCAAGCCTCGCTGGCCACGTTTGCCGGATCTTCACAGTTTACGCTGGGCGTTGGCGTTGCGGCAACATTGTCTTCGCTGGGCGTGATGACAACTTGGTCTTGCGCCATTGCGCTTTGCGCGGAAAACGTCAGTGCTGCGATAAAAAGGTATTTCGTGATAGACATGATTGCCTCCAAATTGATTTTCTTATGTATCGCACAATTCGACATCAAGTTGAAGCCGTGTCTTTGACAATTGGTGGCGAATGAGAAAAAATCGCATATGATGCCCAAGATTGTTGCATCAACCGTGCGTGTGGCCGATACAGTTGGTACGCCGCGTTGCGGCATCGCGTGTTGTTATTGGCTTAGGGTATTGATTTTATGGAAATTTCACGGGGAATAGGGCGGGAGTCAGGCAATCAGAATGCACCGTCCTCCCAGGCTGTGGAAGACGACGTAATTGATCTGGGTGCCCTTTTTGCCACCATTTGGCGCGGAAAGTGGCTCATTGCGCTTGGCGTTGGCCTCGCGATTTTGATTGGCGGCTACTACGCCTACGTGGTGGCGACGCCAATGTACCGGTCAACCGCCGTGGTGATTCTGGAGACCAATCAGGACCAGATTGTTGATCTACAAAGCGTGGTTGGCGGGCTGTCTGGCGACACCTCTGAAGTGAATTCCGAGGTCGAGGTTCTGCGCGCCCGCAGCCTGATGCGCAAGGTGGTGGAGCGGCTGGACCTGACCAGTGACCCCGAGTTTAACAGCGACTTGCAGACACCCTCATTTATAAGTGGGGCAAAGGATGGAATCAAATCGCTGATCGGCCTGGGGCCCGCGGTCGTCAACCTTACACCGGAAGAAGAGGCGCAACGCACACGCGATGCGGTCATTTCGGAACTTCTGGATGCCGTCACCGTGCGCAACGTGCCACTCAGCCTGGTTTTTCAGGTTACAGTCGAAACCGAAAGCGCCCGGAAATCCGCCTTGATCGCGGATACCATCGTTGATCTGTACATACTGAACCAGATCGAAGTGAAATTCGAGGCCACCGAACAGGCGACCATCTGGCTGAGCGAGCGGGTAGCGGCGCTGCAGGGCAAGCTTGAGACCGCCGAAGCGAAAGCGTCGGAATTCAATGCCTCGACCGAACTTGTCTCTGTCGAAGGACTGCGCGCGCTTGAGCGGCAGATCAAGGAGCTGCGTGACCGGATTGCATCCGCCGAAGCCAGCCGCGCGGCACTGGCCGCACGCATCGCAACGCTTGAGGCCGCCGAAGATCGAGCGGCGCAGGCCGAGATTTCAAATGACGCCACGCTGACACGCTTGCTGCCACGGGTAGACACAGACCCGGATATTGCCACCGCCTTTGACACGCGTTTGCAGATTGTTCTGCAGCGCAACCAGCAGGACCTGATACGTGCCGATCAACAGCTTGAGGCTTTGCGCAACTCGGAAGCCGAACTGAACAGGCAGGTTGCCAAACAGGGCGAAGACCTGATTACCTTGCAACAGCTGACCCGCGAGGCCGAAGCCACGCGCGTGCTGTACGAATATTTCCTGTCGCGCCTGAACGAAACATCCGCCCAGCAGGGCATTCAGCAGGCGGACAGCCGCATCCTGTCCGATGCGGTCGTCCCGAACGTCCCTTCTGCACCGCGCAAATCGCTGATCCTTGCCATGTCGGCAATCTTGGGGCTGATGCTCAGCGTCGGCCTGATCCTGCTGCGCGAAATGCGCAACAACAGCTTCCGCACCGCGCGCGAGCTGGAGGGCGCCACCGGCTATACCGTGCTGGGTCAGATCCCGGCGATGCCCGCCGGTTCGCGGACGAAAGTGCTGCAATATCTGCATGACAAACCGACCTCTGCCGCCGCCGAAGCGGTGCGCAACCTGCGGACATCGCTGATGTTGTCGAACGTGGACAACCCTCCAAAGGTGGTTATCTCAACGTCCTCCGTACCCGGTGAAGGCAAGACGACCAATTCACTTGCCCTTGCGCAGAACCTACTGGGGCTGGGCAAACGCGTGCTGCTGGTCGAGGGCGACATCCGCCGCCGCACATTGCACCAGTATTTCGCGAACATGCCGGAAAAGGGCATCGTTTCGGTGCTGAGCGGTGAACTTACGCTGGAAGAGGCGGTGCATCGCACCCCTGATTTCGGTGCTGACATTCTGGGCGGTGAAAAATCGAGCACCAACGCCGCCGACCTCTTTGCGTCGGACCGTTTCCGCGCCCTGATTGACGAGGCGCGCGCCAGCTATGACATGATCATCATCGACACGCCGCCCGTCCTGGTCGTCCCCGATGCCCGTATCATCGCCGAAGTGGCCGATGCGATTATCTTTACGGTTCAATGGGACCAGACCAGCAAACCCCAGGTCGAAGAAGCCCTGCGGATGTTCCACAACTCGGGCCAGCGGATCACCGGCCTTGTGCTAAGCCAGATCAGCGCGAAGGGGATGAAACGCTATGGCTACGGCGGGACCTATGGCGCATACGCCGGATATGGTGCCAAATACTATACGAACTAGAGCAGCGGCCCCTGCCTGCGGGCATCGGGGACCGAAGCTTTCGTTTGGATGATGGCTTGATGGATTGGGCAGGGTGCCGACGAACAAGTGCCCCTTCCGGTTCTGTCGCAAAGTTTTCGCGGTCGTTTGGATTGGCTCGCACGTGGTCGGATCATCAACATCGTTCAATCCAAAAACATCAACAATATCATCGCTTCATCAAACGGATTACACGGTCGGCGCTCGGCTTCAAAGCGTTCCATTCTGCGGCAGCAACGCTCGCGGGTCGAATCCGGACAGTCCCGACATTCGTCACGCGCGCTTAACAGAAGACGATGAACGGCATCGCTTCAATACTGGCCCAATGCCGTTTCAGCCAAGCGCAAGATTTGCAGGGCTTTGGTTCAAGGCGGGCAACACGACTTGGTCGACGAGGCGGACCAGCAAGTCCCTGTCGATCGCGACCCTCAGGATCAGGGCGCGATGCGCGGCCATGGAGGGGATGATCTGGGCGACGAGTGTGATATCTGCCGTTGCGGGGATCTCGCCGCGCGTCATGGCGCGCAAAATTCGGTCCACCTGCGCGCTGTCTTGAGGCTGGAACAGGGCCAGAAGGTCATCACCAGCGTGATCCTTGGCCTGAAGCGGATCGACCAGCTGGAAGAGAACCTGAAAGCCGTCGAGGTGGCGTTGTCCGAAGACGATCTGGCGGCTCTGGATGAGGCCAGTGCCCTGACACCGGAATATCCCGGTTGGATGATGGCCTCGGGCGAGGGGCCGCGCGCTGCCGCAAATTAAGAGCGTCGGGCGCGATTCATTGGCCGTGGCTTGCGTATATTAACCAACGCGCCATGCTTGCTGGGGCAGGTCCAGCAACCCGTCTCTCAGCCAATGTGCCGCCGCGCCCAAGGCTTGTTGCTCGGTCCAGACCACGTCGATGCCTTCGAGGATATCGCTTTGTTGAAACGCATAATTCAGGCGTTTGACGGTGCCGCTTTCGATGGACGCTGCCACGGTTGAGAACGGCAATTCCGCCCAGCCCAGCCCCTGTTCGACCAGCCGCAGGATCGTGTTCGGGGTGTCCGCGTACCAGGCGGAGGGGCTTTTGCGTACCCCGGACTGCCCCGTAGACGGGAGGGATCGGCTGCGCTGGACGAGTTGCCGGAAGGTTCGCAAATCGTGGTGACCGACCTGTGCCATGGCCGCCAACGGATGCGCCGGCGCGCAGACCGGTATCAGCTGTGAATGCCCGACGCCGCGGAACTGGAAACCTGTCGGGTAATGCTCCCGCTCGATCATCAGGCCCAGCGATGCCCGCCCCTCTTTCAGAAGCATCGCGGCATCGTTGGGGCCGGGCCTGAGAATTTCGAGCGCGACATGTTCGAAATCCGCGCCGAACTGCTGGAACAGCTGCATGAGCGGGCCGAGGCTGATGCCATGTTCGATCGCGATGCAAAGGTCGGTTTCCGCACCCTCGACCATCGAACCGGCCTTGGCGAAGAACTCTTGGTGACCCAGCAGAATGCCCTGGGCATGGGGAAGCAGGGCCCGGCCTTCCGCCGTCAGGACCGGATTGCGTCCACTGCGGTCGAACAGCGCTACGCCTGCGTCGATCTCGAGGTTGGCGATCGCGGTTGAGACGGCCGACTGCGCCTTTCCCATCCGGCGCGCTGCTGCCGAGAAGGAACCCAGCTCTGCCGCAAGGATGAATGCCTGCATCTGATCCGGGTGAGCCATGAGGACCTATCTGATAATTGGATGGTAGGTAACTTTAACATCCCGGAATCCCTGATACCAGTCAGCCGGGGAAGTCAGGAGGTATTCATGTCGAACACAGGTGCCATGCGCACAGGCAAGGATCGGTTGCGCTATAGCGTCGGCCTTGAAATCGGGATCATGGCCTTCCTGATCCCGGCAGGTGCAGCCTTCTTCGACCAGAGCCTCACGGACATCGGTGTGCTTGGCCTGGTCCTTTCGCTCAAGGCCGTTCTGATCGGCCTGATCTATAATTGGGGGGTGGATCACCTCGGTGCGCGAAGGGGGCGCGTGTCCTCGGATCGCACGCCGGTTGGCCGTGTCCTGCACGCCGTCGGGTTCGAGCTGTCGCTGATGCTCACCTCTCTGCCGATCTACACGTTGTGGCTTGGCCTGACCCTTCTTGAAGCTTTGGCGACGGATATCGTTGTGACAAGCTTCGTCGTCGTCTTCACCTACGTCTTCACGCTCGGCTATGACCGCGCCTTTCCCGTTTTCCCAAAGAGAGTGAACATGCAATGATAACGCGCAGATCTATCAACCTGAAACATGTGCCCGGCCGTTACGGCGTTGCCCGTCTTGCGCCCGACGCGGCCATTCCCGACTGGTTTGCCGGAGACGGATTTGCGGCGCTTGTGCGGGCGGATGACGAAACCACCATCGTCTGCGCATTCGAGCGCATTCCCGAGGGGATCGAGGTGGACGGACCGTGGCATTGTCTTCGCAGCATTGGGCCCTTTGCCTTCGATGTCACGGGGATCGTGCAATCCATGGTCAACCCGCTGAGCGATGCCGGCATCGGGGTCTTCGTGCTTTGCACCTTTGATGGTGAACATCTTCTGGTTTCGGAAAGTGACGCTCGCAAGGCTGTCGCCATGTTGATAGAAGCTGGCCACACCTATCAAGAATGACCCGCTTTCCACGTGCAAATGCCGGGCAAACAACGGACCAATTTAAGGCAGCCCAAATGACCGACATCAGTCTCGCCGAAGGATGCGAAGATGAAGCCCGGGACCGCATTCTGGCGGTTCTGGATGCACACGCCAAGGCCAATGACAAATCATTTGCCTCCGAGAAACGCTTCTACGAAGTTCACGAAAACGGTGAATACCTTGGCGGTCTTTCCGCCCGTTTCTCGCTGGACCTTAAATGGGTGTTCGTCGAGCTTCTGGCCGTGGCGGATGCGGGGCGTGGCAAAGGGATCGGGACCAAGCTGATGACACGCATGGAGGCAGATGCGCGTCTGCAAGGGATGCATGGTATCTGGCTGGACACCTACTCATTCCAAGCGCCGGAATTCTACAAGCGCCTGGGGTTCAGCGAGTTCGGTCGCATTGACGGCTATCCCGAGGATGGCTGTCGACATTTTTTCATGAAGCGGCTGTGAATTTCTGAAGACGTCTATAGCGTGGTATGGCTATGGGCTGTCTTCATCCTGGCAGTTGGCGGCTTCGTGTTGCCTCTCGTGCGCGCCGGTCTGCATTCGTAGTCGGACGCCTTAAATAGGGCGTCTGATGGGTCCTGACCCTAGGCTGATATTGCGGAAAAACTGGCGTTTGCGCGCGCGGAACGTGTGACCCGAAAATGGGTGCGCGCAACTCTCTTGTCAGGTGTTTCGCGTTTTGATGCGGTGCGGGTAAGATCTGCGCGCGCTTGCGGAGCTGTGCCCAAACGGCTCAGTTCCGAGTGAAACTCATTTACCACCCCCTGAAGTCCTGACCGACTATCATTGAACCTATAAATAGGGTCAATGGTGAAAATCTTGTTTCGAGTCTGTTTTTGGCTCTTGTCAGAACGCCCCGCAGCATTTAGACCT
>JAXMOM010000009.1:0-103174 GCA_034669925.1 Sulfitobacter sp. | reverse complement strand
GGTCACCCATGGTGCGCTCGCCCACCTTCAGCGGCACGTTGTTCCACGAGGCACCGTGGCTGTGCACATAGCGCCCCGTATAGGTCGACATCCGCGAGGGACCGCACAGCGGCGATTGAATGCGCGCATTGTCAAACCGCACACCGCGCGCGGCAATCCGGTCGATGTTGGGGGTCTTCAGATGCGGATGGCCATAGCAGCTCAGGTAATCCCAGCGCAGTTGGTCGAACATGATGAACAGGATGTTCTTTGGATTGGCCATCGGGTGGTCCTCTTAATATGCGCTTGGTGTGCTTTAATCTTTGTGGATCGGCTCGGCGGTGAAAACGCCGCCCTGATAAACGCTTTGCGGGGCGTCGGCAGACGGGCGCGGGGTTGCCTCGATCTCGGCGCGGAACACTTCCGAGTTGTCCTCGGGCCGCCAGCCGACCAGCTTGGCGGTTTCGGTGTTCCACCAGCCCGCGCTGTTGTCGGACACGCCCCAGATGATCGGACAGCCCAGCATCGGCGCGCGGAACACGCATTCGATCAGCGACACGAAATCGTCAGGCGACAGCCAGGTGGACATCATCCGCCGGTCCCGTGGCTTTTCCGTGCAAGAGCCGATGCGCACCAGCGCGGTTTCCTGTCCGAATTTCGAATGGTACATCGACGCCATCGCCTCGCCAAAGCATTTGGACACGCCATAAAGCCCGTCGGGTTTGACCGGGTCGCTGACGCTCAGCACCTGATCCTGCCGATAATAACCGATGGTGTGGTTCGACGTGGCAAACAGGATGCGCGGATGGCCGTGGGCGCGCGCGGCCTCGTACAGGTTATAGACGCCGGTGATGTTGCCGCGCTGGATCTGGTCCCACGACCGTTCGACGGAAATGCCGCCCAGATGCAGAATGCCGTCGCACCCCTGCACCAGATCGTGCACGGCGGCTTCGTCGCCCAGATCGCAGGGGATGACCTCTTCGTTTTCCGCTGCCGGTTCCATGTCGGCAATGTCGGACAGGCGCAGCACATCAGCCATATGGCCCAGCCGCGCGCGGGCCAGTTTGCCAAGGGTTCCGGCGGCACCGGTGATCAACAGTCGTTTCATGAAAACCTCTTTCATAGTGGTGCTTTGGCGCCGGTGTGCAGATCAGGCAGGCAAAGGCAGTTGAGGAAGTGTAAATACATATGATGACTTTGCACAAGGTTTGACAAATTTGGCGCGATACCGCTTTAGTCGTCATAGAAAAGGACCCGCGCCATGGACGACCCCCCGCCGCCAAAATCGCCCCTCGTCCCGCAACGCGCACGGGGCAACCTTGTGGCTGGTGTGGTCGCCGCGCTGCGCGAACAGATCACCGCAGGGCGCTATGCCGTCGGGGACAAGCTGCCATCCGAAGCCCGTCTGACCGAAACATTCGCCGTCTCGCGCACCGTGATCCGCGAGGCGATTGCAACGCTGCGCGCCGATGGTCTGGTCGAGCCGCGCCAGGGCGCAGGGGTGTTTGTCCTGCCACCCACCGAACCCGAGGTGCGCCCGTTTCAGGTGGTGGATGTCGGCAAGATTTCCTCGATAATCGAGGTGCTTGAACTGCGCACGGCGGTCGAGATCGAAGCGGCTGCACTGGCGGCCACACGCCGGTCACCCGCGCAGGAAGACGAGATTTATCAGGCCGAAGCCGAGGTGCGCGCGCTGGCGCAGGAAGGCCAGCCAACGGCGCAGGCCGATTTCCGCTTTCACCGCGCGGTGGCACTGGCGGCGAACAACCCCCGCTTTGTCGAATTTCTGGACATGATGGGCGAGGCGTCGATCCCGCGGTCGCGTCTGGAAGGGGCAGGGGGACAGCACAGCACGGACAGCTACATCGCGCTGATTTCAGCCGAACACCGCGCGATTGCCAACGCCATTGCACAGGCCAATGCCGACGACGCACGCGCCGCGATGCGCCATCATCTGATGGGCAGCCAGCAGCGGTATCGCAACCTTTTGCGTGGACCGACACGGTAGATCCAAAATAGATCATACAAGTTATTGACAGATGTCTGATAAGTTGGCTACCCCTTTGCCAACCCCTGCAATCGGAGCATCCCATGAACCCGCTTGATCTGAAAACATCCCTTGGGTCCGGGCTTTTGTCCTTTCCTGTCACGCCCTTTGGTGCGGACGGCGCGTTTAGCCGCCCCGTTTACGAGGATCACATTAGCTGGCTGTCGCAATACCCCGCCGCCACGCTGTTCGCCGCCGGTGGCACGGGCGAATTCTTTTCGCTGAAACCTTCGGAAATCCCGGACATCGTAACCGCGGCCAAGGCGGCGGCAGGGTCGATCCCGATCGTGGCGGGCTGTGGCTATGGCACTGAAATTGCGGTGGACATCGCGCAAGCGGCGGAAAAGGCAGGGGCCGATGGCATCCTGCTGATCCCGCATTATCTGATCGACGCCCCGCAAGAGGGGCTTTACGCCCACGTCAAACGGGTCTGCCAGTCGGTCGGGATTGGCGTGATGGTCTACAACCGCGACAATTCGATCCTGCACCCCGACACGCTGGCGCGGCTGTGCGACGATTGTCCCAACCTGATCGGGTTCAAGGACGGGTCGGGCGACATCGGGCTGGTGCGTCAGGTCACGGCCAAGATGGGCGACCGGCTGATGTACCTGGGCGGGATGCCCACCGCCGAACTGTTCGCCGAGGCCTATCTGGGCGCAGGTTTCACCACCTATTCGTCGGCTGTGTTCAACTTTGTCCCCGGTCTGGCGATTGAATTCTACGACGCGCTGCGCGCCGGAAACCGCGACCGGTGCACGACCATTCTGAACGATTTCTTCTATCCGTTCATGGCCATTCGCAACCGCTGCAAGGGCTACGCCGTGTCCGCCATCAAGGCCGGTGTGCGCCTGCAAGGGTTTGACGCAGGGCCGGTGCGGTCACCGTTGACCGACCTGACCGATGACGAAATGCAGATGCTGGACAGGCTGATCGGGTCGCACAAACGCTAGGCTCAGCCTTGCGTGCCGTTCAGGCGCGCGCGCAGGGTCAGGCGCACGTCCTCGGGCAGGCCGATCGACTGTAGATAGCTGCGGAATGTCCCGTATTTCGCGCGGATCGCGTCCATTGTCGCGGCCAGCGTCTCGGCCGGGCTTTCCAACATGCGGGCATAGCGTTCGGTGTCGCCGCCGTTGGCGCGCGAGATGTCCAGAAATTCAGCCACAAGCTCGGGGATAAACTCGGCGGTCAGCGCATAGTCGGCGATGATCTGTTCGCGGCGCACACCCGCAATGCCCAACAGCAGCGCCGCGATGATGCCGGTGCGGTCCTTGCCTGCGGTGCAGTTGAACAACACGGCACCGTCGTCGATCTGGGCCATCTCGGTCAGGATTTCGCAGATCGCATCGCCACGGGTTTCCAGCGCGGTCATGTAAAAGGTGAACAGGGGATGGTCGCCCTCTTGCGCGGCGTCGGACATGGATTGCGGTGACAGGTCGTCGAACAGCGGCAGGTTCAGATAGCGCACGTCCGGATAGGCGGCAAAGGGGTTGGGGGCGCTGGCCACCTCGGCGCTGGTGCGCAGGTCGATGACCGCGCGCAGGCCCTCGTCGTGCAGGCGGCTGATCTCTTGTGGCGCGATGCGGTGCAGGCTGTCCGACCGCAAGAACCGCCGCCACGGGATCGGCGTGCCGACGCGCGTCTCGTATCCGCCAAGGTCGCGGATGTTATAGGCGCCTTCGACGGGCAGGTGGCGTTTGCCGGCGGTCATGAGAACGCCAGCAGGCGCGCGCGGTCGATCACGCCCAGTTCGCGCGCTTCGGGTGTCAGGGGGACAAAGCTGACGGTCAGCCCGCTGTCGCGCCAGTCGCACATGCCGATGGTGCGGCCTTCGATCAGGCGCAGGTCGCGGGTTTCCAGCAGGTCGACGGTGGAATTCAGCCCCATCGAGACCACGATGGGAATGCCGTGCCACTGGGTAACCTGGTTGATGTGGATGTGCCCCGACAGGATCGCCGCCACACGCTGCCCGCGCAGCATGTCGGCCAGCCGGTTGGTGCTGTCCATGTCGATGCTGCCCCACGGCAGGCCCGCGTCATCAATGCGCGGCGGGTGGTGCATGACGATCAGCTTGGGCAGGTCCGCATGACGGGTCAGCGCCTGTGCCAGATAATCGAACTGTGCGTCGCAAATGGTGCCCGCCACATGTCCCGGCACCAGCGTGTCCAGCGTGATCACATGCAGGCCCGCGTGCACGGCATCGTGGAAATAGGGCGCGTCGGATGCAGAGCCGTCGAACACCTGATGAAACCCTTCGCGCTTGTCATGGTTTCCCAGCGCCAGCACCAGCGGCGCGGCCAGCGGGGACAGGATGTCCTTGATCAGCCCATAGCTGGCCGGATCGCCCATGTTGGTCAGATCGCCGCTGGCCACGACGAAATCGGGCTGGCGGTCCATGGCGTTGATGATCCCAACCACCTGTTCCAGCATCGCGGCGTTTCCGGCCACGTTCGCCGACGGATCGCCTGCCTCGGGGTGCGATACGTGGATGTCTGTCAGGTGAATGAAACGTGTCATGTGGAAACTCCTGCGGCCTTGAGCAATGTTTGGGTATAAGCATGCGCCGGACTGCGCAAGACCTGCGCGGCGGGGCCGGATTCCAGCGGCTTGCCGTGCTGCATGACCAGTATCTGGTCGCAGATCGACGCGACGACGGCCAGATCGTGGCTGATGAACAGGATGCCCAGCCCCAGATCGTCCTGAAGGTCCATCAACAGGTTCAGGATCTGCGCCTGCACCGACACGTCCAGCGCCGAAACCGCCTCGTCCGCGACCAGCAGGGCGGGGCGGGTGACGATGGCGCGGGCGATGGCGATGCGCTGGCGTTGGCCGCCGGAAAACTCGTGCGGGTATTTGTCCGCATCGCGGGCGGGCAGGCCGACCTGTTCCAGCGCTTCGGCGGTGCGGCGGGCGGTGTCACCGTCGGCGCCAATCGCGCGCATGGGTTCGGCAATCGACCAACCCACGGTGCGGCGCGGGTCCAGCGAGCCGAAGGGGTCCTGAAACACCATCTGGAATTTCTGGCGTTGCAGCCGCAATTCGTAAGGCGACAGGGCGTGCAGGTTCTGCCCCTGAAACAGCACCTCGCCCGCGTCCGGTGTTTCGAACGCCATGACCATGCGGGCGATGGTTGACTTGCCCGAGCCGGATTCCCCCACCACGCCCAGCGTTTCGCCCGCGCGGATGGTGAAACTGGTGTTGTCCACCGCCGTCAGCACCGGGGCCGGGTGCAGCAGCGACGTGCGCGGCAGGCGGTAGCGGCGGGTCAGGTTGCGGGCGTCCAGCAGCGGGGCGGTCATGGCTCTGCCCCCAGCAGGTGACAGGCGGCAGAGCGGTCCGCGTCAACGGCGTGGTCCGTGGGGCGCGTGCCCGCGCATTGCGGCAGCTCGACACTGCACCGGCCCGAAAAGCGGCACCCTTGTGGCAGGGCGGCCAGCGGCGGCACGGTGCCCGGCAGGGTCGGCAGGCGGCGGCGTTTGCCATTCGCGTCACGCGGCGGGGCGGTGGGGTCGGGGCGCGCGGCCAGCAGCCCCTGCGTATAGGGGTGGGCAGGGGCGGCAAGCACTTGCGCGGTCGGGCCGCGTTCGATCATGTCGCCGCCGTACATCACCACGATGTCCTTGGTGGTGCGCGCCACCGCCGCCAGATCATGGGTGATGAACACCAGCGCCATGCCGCGTTCGCGGGCCAGCCGCACCAGCAGATCGGTAATGCGCAGCGCCACGTTCGCGTCCAGCGCCGTCGTCGGCTCGTCCGCGATCAGCAGCGCGGGATTGCACGCCAGTGCCAGCGCGATCAGCACCCGCTGACGCTGGCCGCCGCTTAACTCGTGCGGGAACATGCGCAGCCGCGCGGCGGGGTCGGGAATGCCGACCTCCTCGAACAACGCCAGCACGCGGGCCTGCGCCTGTGCGCGGCTCAGCCCCTCGTGCACGAGCAGCGGTTCCATCACCGTGTCGCCGATGCGGCGCAGCGGGTTCAGCGCGCTCATCGGCTCCTGAAAGATCATCGCGACGCGCCGCGCGCGCATCTGTTGCCAAGTGGCTTCGGTCGCGTGGGTCATGTCGTGGCCGTCAATGGTCAGCCGTCCGCTGATTGTTGCCGCGTCCGGGGCCATGCCCATCAGGGCCAGCGCCAGCATGGTTTTGCCCGACCCGCTTTCGCCGACAATGCCCAGCCGGTCGCCCTGACGGATGTCCAGCGTGGCCCGGCGCAGGGCGGTGGCGTCGCCAAAGCTGACAGAGAAATCGGCAAGCTGGAACATCTAACGCTCCCTCGACAGGCGGGGATCGGACATATCGCGCAGCCCGTCGCCCAGCAGGCCAAAGCCGACAACCGCCACGACGATGCACAGCCCTGGATAGATCGCCAGTTGCGGCGCAAGATACATCAGCGTCTGCGCCTCGGACAGCAGGCGGCCCCAGCTGGACGCAGGCGGTTGCGCGCCAAGGCCAAGGTAGGACAGCGCCGCCTCGGCCAGGATGGCGACGGCGAATTCGATGGTCGCCTGCACGATGATCGCGGCGGCAATGTTGGGCAGGATGTGGTCGCGGCTGATGGCAAAGCGGTTCATGCCCGCCGCGCGGGCGGCCAGCACATAGTCCAGCGTCCAGACCTGATTGGCCGCCCCCCGCGTCACACGGGCAAAGACGGGAATGTTGATAAAGGCAATCGCCAGCACCGCGTTCGTCAGCGATGGGCCAAAAACCGCCGCCAGCATGATCGCAAACAGCAGCGCCGGAAAGGCAAAGCCCAGATCGGCCAGCCGCATCACCCCGTCTTCGACCCAGCCGCCAAGGGCCGAGGCCAGCAGCCCCAGCGCCACGCCGACCGATCCGCCCAGCAGCACCGCCACCAGCGCCACCGCCATCGAATTGCGCGCGCCCGCCATCAGTTGCGACAGCACATCGCGGCCCAACTGGTCAGTGCCCAGCCAGTGGGTGGCCGAGGGCGCGGCGAACTTGTTGGAAATCGCCATCTGCGTCGCGTCATGCGGGGTCCACACCAGCGAAAGTGCCGCGGTGCCGACAACCAGCGCCACCAGCACCGCGCCAAGGATGAAATTGACAGGCAAACGGCGGGTCATGTGCGGGCCTTCAGGCGCGGGTCGATCACCACGTACAGCAGGTCGACCACGAAATTGGCTGTCACCACGATGGCGGCAAACAGCATCACCAGCGCCTGCACCGTCGGCAGGTCGCGGTTGGAAATCGACTGGAATATCAGCCGCCCCAGCCCCGGCAGGTAGAACACGTTTTCAATCACGATGGTGCCGGTGACGAGGGCTGCAAACTGCATCCCCACGATGGTCACGATTGGCACCAGCGCGTTGGGCAGCACATGCCGCCACAACACCCGCCGCCGCGACAGCCCCGAGGCGCGGGCGGTGCGCACGAAATCCTGTCGCATGACTTCCAGCGCCGATGACCGCGTGACCCGCGCCAGCACCGCCGACTGCACCACGCCCAGGGCGATGGTCGGCAACACCAGCGACCGCATCGCCGCCACCGGATCGGACCAGCCCGCGAACCCGCCGGGCGGCAGCCAGCGCAGTTTGACCGCGAACAGCAACACCAGCAGCATCGACAGCCAGAACGCAGGCACCGCGATCCCGATCTGCGAGATGAACATCACCCCCCAGTCGCCCACCTTGCGGTGCCGCGCCGCAGCACCGATGCCCAAGCTCAGCGCGATCACCAGCGTAAAGATCATGCCCGCCACCGCCAGCGATATGGTCATCGGCAGCCGTTCTGCGATCAGCTCGGACACCGGCACGCGGAACGAATGGCTGATGCCCAGATCGCCCTGCACCGCATTCCAGATCCACGAGACATAGCGCGCCAGCACCGGCTGGTTCAGCCCCAGCTGTTCGCGCAACGCGGCCAGCGCGTCGTCGGTCGCGTCCAGCCCCAGAATGGTCAGCGCCGGATCACCCGGCAGCACATTCATCACGGCAAAAACCACGGCAGACACCACAAACAGCGTCGCCACGAAGCCGGCCGTCCGGCGAAAGATGAAATACCACATCAGCTTGATCCGGCCGCAGTGCACCTGGCCCTGCGGCCGTTCCTTGTCAGCCTGCGTTCGTCACACCGGCAAGGGGCATGTACAGTACAGGAGAGGACGACCAGTAGCCTTCGACGCTGGTCTTGAAGACCCCCAACAGCGGCAACTGGAACAGGAACACGTGCACCGACTGGTCGGTCAGATACCGCTGGCCCTCTTGCAGCAGCGCGTCGCGCTTGGCGGGGTCGGCCTCGGTTTCGATCTGGCCCCACAGCTCGTTGAACTTGGCGTCATCGTAGCCATAGAAATAATCCGGCCCTTTCGCAAAGTTGCCCATGTCGTTGGGCGACGTGTGCGCGATGATCGTCATGTCATAGTTCTTTTTCTTATAGATCTCGTCGATCCAGAAGCCCCATTCGACGTTTTCAACCTTGGCGTCGATGCCGGCGGCGGCCAGTTCCGACTGGATGATTTCAGCCGACCGTGTCGCATAGGGGAAGGGCGGCACGCGCAGGGTCATGGTGGTGCCTTCGACACCCGCGTCCGTGAACATCTGCTTGGCCTTGGCCGTGTCGTGCGGATAGGCGCCGGTCAGGTCGACATAGGCGGTGCCGTGCGGGGGGTAAAAGCTGCCGATGGGCACGGCCTGGCCGTACATCGCGCCTTCGATGATCTCGTCGCGGTTCACGGCGGTGGCCACGGCGCGGCGCACCTCGATGTTGTCGAAGGGCGGTTTCGAGTTGTTCATGGCCAGAATGACCTCGCCCTCGGTCGACCCGATGTTCACGCGAAAGCGCGGGTCGGCTTCGAACTGGGTCAGCAGCTCGGGCGCGGGAAAGCCGGGGAAGGCGTCCAGCTCTTCAGCCATCATCGCGGCGGCGGCCGCCGACGGGTCCGAGATAAAGCGGAACTCGACCTTGTCCAGCGCCACGCCCGCAGCGTCGCGGTAGTCAGGGTTTTTCACCAGCGTCAGACGGTCGCCACGGGTCCAGTTGTCAAACTTGAACGGGCCGGTGCCCACGGGGTTGGTGTTGTTGGTGTCCGCCGATTCTGACGCCACGATGGCGCTGTCGCCCTGGCCCATGTTGAACAGGAAAAACGCATCCTTGCGCGACAGCTTGATCTCGATGGTATGCGGGTCGATGGCGGTGACGCTTTCGATCGGCTTGAAAATCGACTTGGACGGGTTCACGCTGTCTTCGGCCATGGCGCGGTTGAACGAAAACACCACGTCGTCTGCGTCAAAGGCGGTGCCGTCGTGGAATGTCACGTTCTGGGCCAGCTGGAACGTATAGGTCAGCCCGTCGTCGGACACTTTCCAGCCGGTTGCCAGGTTCGGTTTAACTTCGCCGTTCTCGGCCACGGTGGTCAGTGCCTCGAACACGTTCATCGTCATCATGCCGTCAATCGACGCCGTCGCGTCGGCGGTCGGGTCCAGCGTGGTCGGCTCCTGTTGCAGGCCAATGACAATCTGGTCGGCGGCAGCGGCCAGCGGCGACAGGCCCAGCCCCAACGCGACCGTCGTTGCGGCGAAGATTCTTGAAAATTCAGACATTAGGACACCCCCGGGGTTTCGTATCAGAGACAGGTGGCCGTCAGCCGCCCGTGCGCCGTTTAGTCTGCGCAGGCGGCGGGGGATGGTCAATGCAATTAGGGGGCCAAAGACCGCCGTCGCGCAAAACTTCATGAATGCGTTACAAAGGGCCTCAATGGCCTAGCATGACGTAACGCTATGGCTTGTCCCGCGGGCGGCGGCAGGTGGCGCGCAAACCACAACCGCTGCGGGCAGATCATGATTTTCTGCCCCCGAACGATACATGGGATTGCTATTTTTCCGGTTCCGGTCAATGTGCCATCCGTCAACTTTTAACATGGTGCAAACTACATGCAGGTCAGTGTACGCGACAACAATGTCGATCAGGCCCTCCGAGTGCTTAAGAAAAAACTCCAGGGCGAAGGGGTTTTTCGGGAAATGAAGCTCAAGCAGCATTTCGAAAAGCCGTCCGAGAAAAAAGCGCGCCAACAAGCCGAATCCATTCGCCGCGCGCGCAAGCTGGCCCGCAAAAAGTTGGAGCGCGAAGGGTAACCCAACCCCTTCGCCCCAAGGAACATCCGCGCATGTCGCAGGCTGTTCTTTATATTTTTCCGCAAGATACAGCAAAAGCGCATTCCAGCTTGGGATGCGCCGCTTTGTGCTGTCCTGTGCGTATAATCCGTTTTATGTAATATAGCGGCGCTATTCCGGCGCCACTTCACCCCAGGCTTGCAGCTTGCGGTCGATGGTTTTGCGCGACACGCCCAGCCGACGCGCGGCTTCGGCGCGGTTGCCGTTGCACAGGTCCAGCATGTGCAGCATGTGCCGCTGCACCACCAGGTCTAGATCCTCGATCGCACGCGCCCCAGCCACCGATCCTTTCCCCGCGAATTCATCGGGAAAGAACCCCAGAATCACCGACCGTTCGATCAGGTTGCGCAGTTCGCGCACGTTGCCGGGCCAGTCGTAGCGGCGCAGTTTCAGCAGCGTGTCGTCGTCCAGCCGCAGCGCGGGCATGCCCAGGGCTGTCGAAAACTGTTCCATGAACAGCGCCGCCAGGTCGACGATGTCCTCAGACCGGTCCTTTAAGGGGGGCATCTCGATCTTCATCACGTTGATGCGGTGGTACAGGTCGGCGCGGAACCGCCCTTCAGCCACCGCCTGTTCCAGATCGGCGTTGGTGGCGAACAAAAACCGCAGGTCCAGCGGGATCTCGCGTTCGGCCCCCTGCGGGCGAATGCGCTGATCCTCAAGCACCCGCAGGAACGCAGCTTGCAGCGGTTCGGGCATTTGCGCCACTTCGTCCAGAAACAGCGTGCCGCCATCGGCCAGCAACAGCAGGCCGGGTTTCAGCGTCGCGTCCCCTTCGACCGACCCGAACAGCTCGGGCACGATCCGGTCCGGCGCGATGGCCGCACAGTTCACCGCCACGAACGCCTTGTCAGCGCGCGGCGACATCTGGTGCAATTGCCGCGCCGCCAGCTCCTTGCCCGTGCCGCTGGCACCGGTGAACAGCACCGGCGTCGGCAGCGGCGCCAGCCGTTTCAGCAGGTCGCGGACCGCAGACAACGCGGGCGATTTGCCCAGCATCCGCACGGTCGATCCCGCGTCCAGCTCGCGGCGCAGCAACGTGTTGTCGCGGCGCAGGTTCTTGCGGTCCAGCGTGCGCGACACCGCGCCCAATATCTGGTTGGTGCGAAAGGGTTTCAGGATGAAATCACTGACCCCTGCCCGCAACGCGGCAATGGCGGTTTCCAGATCGGCATAGGCGGTGATCAGGATGGTGTCGGCGTAAAACCCCTTGCGACGCTGTTCGGTGACCCATTCCAGACCCGTCTTGCCCGGCATCACATTGTCCAGCACGACCACGTCAAAATGCGCCTTGTCCAGCATCTGCGTCGCCTCGGCAGGCGACGCGGCCTGTGCCACCCGTTTGACGCGCGGTTCCAGCATCTTGACCAGAAAGTTCCGCATCCCCGGTTCGTCGTCAATCACCAGCACCGACGCGCCCGCAAGGGTGCCGCCGTATTCGTCACCTGCCATGCGCGTCCCTCGTGTCAGTCCAGCCGGACGTTGTCACTGGAATAGACCTGTTGCGAGGAAAAGCCCATCTCGTGCAGCCCGAAATAGGCCACGACACCGATCACGATCACGCCGGCAAAGCCTGCAAACATCACTTTCATGGCCTGTCTCCTGTGTGGGGCGCGGTCATTCTGCGGGCCTCCGGTATTCATCCTCTTTGACCTTTTCCAGCCAGATCGAATGGTGCTGTTCGGCCCAGTTCACGTCAACCTCGCCGGTGCCCATCGCGTCATAGGCGCCTTCCATGCCCAACGTGCCGATATAGATGTGGCCAAAGATGATCGCCATCATGACAAAGCCGATGATCGCGTGCCAAAGCTGCGCATATTGCATCTCTTCCTGCGGTGTCAGATCGACGGGCAAGGTGCCATGCCCCACCGCTTGCGGCAGGCCGGTGTCGTTCAGCAAGGCAAAGCTGTGCCCGAACAGCGGCATGTCGAACGGGAACAGCATCGACAGCCCCGAAACAGACACCGACGCACCCAGCACGATGACCGACCAGAAGATCAGCTTTTGCCCCGCGTTGAACTTTTTCGCGGGCGGGTGCTTGTTGCCGATGATGCCCCCACCATAGCGGAACCACGTCAGGTCGGTGCGGTCGGGCAGGTTGTGCCAGACCCACATCACGAACACCGCCACCAGCGCGATCATGAACGCCCACGAGACGTTGTCGTGAATAAATTTGGTCCCCGTCAGCAGGACGGAATTGAACCCGTGGCCAAAGGCCGGGATCAGAACCTTGCGCCCGAACAGCGACAACAGCCCCGTGATCGCCAGCAAAACAAACGACCCCGCCAGCATCCAGTGGGCAAACCGTTCAATCGCCTTGAACCGCGTCACCGTGCGCCCCGACATCCCGTCCTCGACGCGCACGCGGCCGCGGAACAGGAAGAACACCGCCAGAATGGCCAGCGTGCCCAGCAGCAAGATGCCACCGTAAAACGGCAACGGTCCGCGCCGCACGTCCAGCCACCACATGCCGCCGTCCTGCACCAGAACCTTGCCGCGCGGGTCTCGGGTGGTCACGGTAACGTCGGCCTCGTTATAGCGCAGGGCGCGCCATTGTTCGGCGTCCGATGTGCCGCCCAACGGCCCAAGGCCGGGTGCGGTGCCCGCATCGCCGCCGATGTTGTCGCGGCGAAAACTGTCGTCCACTTTCAGACCCTGCTGCCGGCGCAGCACATCCTGAAGCGTTTGTGCGCCGCCCGTGGACGCGCGCGGCGCATCGGCGCCAACCGCGTTTTCGGGCGGGCGCACGTCTTGTGCAGATGCGATGCCGGGCAAAGCCAGCACAGCAATAACGAATAGTGCCATCAGATGGCGCAACATGGGAAATCCCCCGCATGAATAACGGTGAAGCGGCGGCCCGCCACAACGGGGGCCGCCAGACCTGTCATCGGCACGGACACGTGGCCCGTAGGTGTGCCCGTGCCGCCGGGTTACTGACCCTTCTGGTCGTAGGCTGTGCCCCAACCCCATGCGCCGGACCCGAAACCACGGGCCACCACACGTTCGCGGTAGATGTCCGACACCATGTCGCCGTCACCGGCCAACAGGGCCTTGGTCGAACACATCTCGGCACAGATGGGCAGCTTGCCTTCTGCAATCCGGTTGCGCCCGTACTTCTGGAACTCGGCGGCCGAGTTGTTTTCCTCGGGTCCACCGGCACAGAAGGTGCACTTGTCCATCTTGCCGCGCGAACCAAAGTTGCCCGCCTGCGGATACTGTGGCGCACCAAAGGGGCACGCGTAGAAACAGTAACCACAGCCGATGCACAGGTCCTTGGAGTGCAGAACCACACCTTCGTCGGTCTGGTAAAAGCAGTCCACGGGACAGACGGCCATACAGGGCGCGTCCGAACAGTGCATACAGGCGACCGAGATCGAGCGTTCGCCCGGCTTGCCGTCCTGAATGGTCACCACCCGACGGCGGTTGATGCCCCAGGGCACCTCGTGCTCGTTCTTACAGGCCGTGACACAGGCGTTGCATTCGATGCAGCGTTCGGCATCGCAGAGAAATTTTGATCTAGCCATTCTCTTGTCTCCTTACGCGGGCATGATTTTGCAAAGAGTCGCTTTGGTCTCTTGCATCTGTGTGACGGAATCGTAGCCATAGGTCTGCACGGTGTTGGTGCTTTCCCCCAGAACGATCGGATCGGCACCCACGGGGTATTTGTCCCGCAGGCTGACGCCTTCCATGTGGCCGCCAAAGTGGAACGGCATAAAGGCAACGCCTTCGCCGACCCGTTCGGTGACCATGGCCTGCACCTTGATCCGCCCGCCTTCCGGCCCTTCGACCCATACATCGGTCCCGTCACGCACACCCAGATTGTTGGCGTCGCGCGTGTTGATCTCGATGAACATGGTCTGCTGAAGCTCGGCCAGCCACGGGTTTGACCGCGTCTCGTCGCCGCCGCCCTCGTATTCGACCAGACGGCCCGAGGTCAGGATAATCGGGAACTCCTTGGAAAAGTCGTTCTTCTGGATCGACGCATACAGCGTCGGCACCCGCCAGAACGATTTATCCTCATAGGTCGGATAGTCTTCGACCAGATCGCGGCGGTTGGTGTACAGCGGCTCGCGGTGCACCGGTACGGGGTCGGGGAAGGTCCAGACCACGCAACGTGCCTTGGCGTTGCCGAACGGCGCACAGCCGTGTGCAATCGCCACCCGCTGGATGCCACCCGACAGGTCGGTCTTCCAGTTGATGCCGCCCACAGCCTCGACATAATCCGACGGCAGGTCACCCTGTTGCGAGGTTTCGCCCACTTCTGCGGTGCCTTCGTCGGCGTTTTCAGGCGCCGCGTAACCGGCGACCTGTTCGATCGAACGGCGTTCTTCAGCCGTCAGGTCGCGTTCCCAACCAAGGTCGATCAGCATCTGCATGGTGAACTCGGGGTAACCGTCCTGAATTTCCGAGCCGACCGAGTAAACGCCCTCGGCCAGCAGGTTTTCACCGTCGCGTTCCACACCGAACCGGGCGCGGAAGGTCAAACCGCCTTCGGCCACCGGCATCGACATATCGTACAGGTTGGCCGTGCCGGGGTGGTTCATCTCGGGCGTGCCCCAGCAGGGCCACGGCATCCCGTAGAAATCGCCATCCGCCGGACCGCCATTGGCCCGCAGCGTGGTCTTGTCGAAGGTATGCTGGTTTTCCATGTGCATCTTCATCCGCTCGGGGCTTTGACCCGTATAGCCGATGGTCCACATGCCGCGGTTGAACTCGCGGGTGATATCCTCGATCAGCGGCTCCTCGCCGTTCACCTCGATGTTGCGGAACATGCGATCCGCAAAGCCGAACTTGGTGGCGAACTTGTGCAGGATCGTGTGATCGGGCAGCGATTCAAACAGCGGCTCGACGACCTTTTCCCGCCATTGCAGCGACCGGTTCGACGCGGTGACCGAGCCAGAGGTTTCGAACTGCGTCGACGCGGGCAACAGATAGGTGTTGTCGGTGCGGTCGTGCAGCACGGCGGAAACGGTGGGGTAAGGATCGACCACGACCAACAGGTCGAGTTTTTCCATCGCCGTTTTCATTTCCTTCTGACGGGTCTGCGAGTTGGGCGCATGCCCCCACAGCACCATCGCCTTGGTGTTGTCCGGCTGCTCAAGGTTTTCGCGTGCCTCAAGAACACCGTCGATCCAGCGCGAAACGGGAATGCCCGTCAGCCCCATCATCTGCTTGTCCTTGCCATCGGCGCCCTTGATGGTGCCAAAGCGGCCCTTGAGCCAATCCAGGTCTTCCTCCCAGACGCGCGCCCAGTGGGCCCACGATCCGGCAGACAGACCGTAATAGCCCGGCAGCGTGTCGGCGAGAACGCCCAGATCGGTCGCCCCCTGCACGTTGTCGTGGCCGCGGAAGATGTTGGTGCCGCCACCGGCGGTGCCCATGTTCCCCAGCGCAAGCTGAAGGATGCAATAGGCGCGGGTGTTGTTGTTGCCGTTGGTGTGCTGCGTGCCACCCATGCACCAGATCACGGTGCCGGGGCGGTTGTTGGCCAGCGTGCGGGCCACGCGTTTCAGCTGTGCTTCGGGCACACCTGTCACACGCTCGACCTCGTCCGGTGTCCAGTTGGCCACTTCTTTGCGGATCTCGTCCATGCCCCAGACACGGGTGCGGATGAATTCCTCATCCTCCCAACCGTTGTCGAAGATGTGGTACAGAATGCCCCAAACCAGCGCCACGTCCGACCCGGGCCGGAAGCGCACGAATTCGTCCGCATGGGCCGCCGTGCGGGTAAAGCGCGGATCGCAGACGATCAGCGGCGCGTTGTTCTGTTCCTTGGCTTTCAGCAGGTGCTGAAGCGAAACAGGGTGCGCCTCGGCGGGGTTGCCGCCGATGATGAAGATCGCCTTGGAATTGTGGATGTCGTTATAGCTGTTGGTCATGGCGCCGTAGCCCCATGTGTTCGCAACACCCGCAACCGTGGTCGAGTGGCAGATACGCGCCTGGTGATCGACGTTGTTGGTGCCCCAATAGGCCGCAAACTTGCGGAACAGGTACGCCTGTTCGTTCGAATGCTTGGCCGAGCCCAGCCAATAGACGCTGTCGGGACCGGATGTGTCACGGATCGACGTCATCTTGTCGCCGATCTCGTTGATCGCCTGCTCCCAGCTGATGCGCTGCCATTCGCCGCCGACTTTCTTCATCGGATACTTCAGGCGGCGTTCGCCGTGGGCGTGTTCACGCACCGACGCGCCCTTGGCGCAGTGGGCGCCCAGGTTGAACGGGCTGTCCCAGCCGGGTTCCTGCCCGACCCAGACACCGCCCGACACTTCGGCGATGACCGTGCAGCCCACCGAACAGTGGGTGCAAATGGATTTCTTGATTTTAATGGCGCCTGTCGCCGCTGCCGTTGCGGCATTGGCTTGTTGGACGGTGCCGCCTGTCGCAGCAATGGCAGCAAGGCCGCCAATGGCCAGCCCTGAACCGCGCAGAAACGCACGGCGGTCGATCTTGGACCGGGCCACGTCAGACAGGATACTTGTCCGCTGGGGGCGTCGCGCAACCCCGTTGGTCTTTTTCCTCAACATATCTTCACTCCCTGAACGCGGGTCTTGGCCCGCATCTGGTGGCTAATGGATGGCAATTCGCAGTCGGGCGTCACGCAACCAGTCGCTTATTGCCGGTGTTGCAGGTCCGGGATCGGGCCGTGCGGTGTCTTGGGTCCGGGCCGGGGGCCTAGAACCGCGCGCTGGCGTAATAGGCGCGGGTGTGTGCGGTGTCCTGCATCTTGTCCGATGACAGGTCTGCCTCGACGGGGGCGGCCTGCGCCTCGGTCGTGCCGGTGGCCACGGCAACCGCAGCCAGCGGTGCGGCGGTGCCCGCGAATTTCAGGAACGCACGTCGGTCCTTGCGGACCTTTGGTGCGTCGGATTGCTTGGTCATCTTTGCCTCCTCTTGGTTTCTTGAAGTGTCAGCGGGCAACCTGCCCGCATGGTTTTGGTATCAGGTGCCGCTCAGCCGGAAAGCTTCGGATTCGACCTCCATGAACGCGCGGCCGATCTTGCCCACGGGCGCGTAGAAGACCGACGTTTTGGCCCCCTCCAGATCGGAAAAGAAATGTCCCGCCCAAGGGGCGATGTGTTTGCCGAAAAACGTCTTTTGCTGGTCCAGCGTGGCCGGCGTGCCAAAGCGGCCCGCGATCATCGCGCCCATCATCTCCATCAGCGATGCGATGTTGTCCTCGGGCTCGAACACCGTGTCGGCCCGCGCCAGCCCCCGCGCCGCCATGTCCTGACGCAACAGCGCCAGCGGCTTTTCGTTCAGGAAACCGGTCAGGTAATAGCTGGCATAGGGCAACAGCTCGCCCCGCCCCAGCCCGATGAACAGGCGGTTGAACTCGGCCTCGACCGTCGCGGGCTTGGTCAGGCGCGCCAGTTTGGCCAGCGTGGCAATCCCCTGCCCCAGCTCGGTGTCGTCGCCGTTCAGGCCCGCGCACTGGTCCAGCAACATGCGATCCGGCGGGCCGGACAGGATCAGACCCATAAAGTTGTACAGGTCCGCGCGCAGGCGGTCTTCTTCGGGGATCTGGGTGCCGGTCATCTGGTTCATGCGCCTGTGCTTTCTGCGTCGGGTGCCGCTGCGAATTGAAACCGCATCCGGCGGTGGGTCGGGGCGGTCAGCGGTGCATCGTCGTCTTCGCTGTCCTCGTGAACATAGGCCGGCGCGGTTTCGATCTGCGTCGTCTGCGGTTCGGGAACGTCCACATCGGTGGTCTGCGCAAGGATCACTTCAGCCTGCGGCTCTTCATCCTCAAGCATATCCGCGATCGGCTGCACCATGCCCTTGCCGACCTGATACAACGTGTTCACCGTCTGACCGGCGGTCGAGGCCAACGTGTAATCGTCGTCGTAATCGTTCAGCCCGTCCAGACAGGCCAGAACCGGATTGCTGCGCCAGAACCCGCGCAGCGCCCGCGTTTTCAGCCGTTGCGGCAACTGCGCTTTCAGAAATTCCCGCAACTGCGCGCCGTCCACCAGATTGTCCGGCGCCGGCAGGCCCAGTTCCGCCAACAGCTCCGCATCGTCGCGCGCCTCAAGCTCGGCTTGCTCTTGCGCCTGCACCGCGGCGGCAACAGCTTGCGCCTCGCCTTCGGCTTCGGCGGCCACGGCGGCGCGGCGGCGGTCCCAGAACCCGCTCATATCATCCGCCTGCGTTTCAACGCGGGCGACGCATAAACATCGGCGCTGGTCTGCACACGCGGATCGCCGATGCCGTCCTGCGACTGGTCCACCCGCTGCTTGTCGCGGCGGCGTTTCACGAACACCTCGTCCTGGTGGAACTGCTCGACAAAGTCGCGCACCCACGCCTCCAGCCCCTGCGGCATGGCGACCTTCTCGACCACCTCTTCGGCGCTGTCGCAATAATCCTGCGCCTCGTAGGGCGACGCGGTGACCAGCAGCATCTCGAACGGGCGATCCGTGGCACCGGCAATCGGGCGCATCACCACGTAGACGCACGGCACCTCGGCGCCCAGCCCGTGCACATAGGCCTCGGTCTCGGCTCCGTGCAGCTCCAGCGGCAGGGTGGCGGCGTGGTATTCGGTGATCTCGCCCTCGCGGCGCAGCTCGCGCCATTGCGCGTCCGACGCACCGGGCAGCACTGCGGTCGCCTTCCAGCTCCAGCGCGCCCAACGGGTCACGCCGGGGGTCCGCCGCAATACGACGCCCACGGGCAGGGTCCGGTACATGTTCGGGTTGTAGATCAAGATGGTCCTCCGGCGTCTATCCTCTCGCGGCCTTGGTCCGGTGCAAAGCCTAAACGCCCACCTAGCCCAAAAAATCCTGTTCTCCAGACAAGTTGGCCAGTCCGCGACAGGCAAACCGGCACTGTCGGACGAATTGTCTAACCCGACTATTTTCATAGGAAAAAGCCGCCGCACCCGAAAACGAATCACATGATACGAATGCTGCTGTGCGGCATCGCGCGCCGGCGGGCGCGGCACCCCTGCCCGCGCAGAATTGCGGTTGTGGGCGGGGTTGAAAGCCGTCTAGCTTGGGGCCTGATCGCCGTCCGCGAACCGCCTGAAATGGCGCGTCCAGCAAGGGAAAAATCATGGCAAAGACGTTGATAACATGTGATTGTGAGGGCTCGCAAAGCATCGATTCCGCAGCACTTGCCGACACCCTTGGCCATGCGGTCGCGGCCCCCTGTTCGGCCCTGTGCACCCGCCAGATCGACCGTGCCGCCGCCGCATTGACCGCAGGTGATGCAATTTTCTGTTGCACCCAGGAATCGCGGGTCTTCACCGAACTGGCCGAGGAACTGGGGGTGGCCCCGCCCCCCCTGCTGGACCTGCGCGACCGGGCCGGTTGGTCCGATGACCCCGCGTCGAAACTGCCCAAAATGTCCGCGCTGGCATCCGAGGCGCTGCTGAACGCCCCGCTGGAGAAGTCGCTGGATGTGACATCCGAAGGGCTGTGCCTGATCCTGGGCACGGGCGAGGCCGCGGTGCAGGCCGCGCACCAGTTGAAAGACCACCTTGCCGTCACCCTGCTGACCGACCCGTCGCAGCCCCTGCCCGACACCCGCGCGTTTGACGTGATCGGCGGCACCCTGCGCAAGGCCAAGGGCGCGCTGGGGCACTTCGAGGTCACGATTGACGCGCTGCGCCAGGTCGTGCCCGGTGGCCGTGGCGACCTGACCTATACCGCCCCGCAAGACGGCGCGATCAGCCACTGCGACGTGATCCTTGATATGCGCGGGCAGCAGCAGCCGCTGTTCCCCGCCCACGAGAAACGCGAGGGGTATCTGCGCGCCGATCCGGCCCATCCGCCTGCCGTCGCCGCCGCCGTGCTGGCCGCGTCGCATCTGGTCGGCACGTTTGAACAACCCTTGTATGTGCGCACCGAACCGCTGCTGTGCGCCCACAGCCGCGCGGGGCAGACCGCCTGCACCAACTGTCTGGACCTGTGCCCGACCGGTGCGATCACCCCCGACGGCGACCACGTGAGCGTTGATCCGATGATCTGCGCAGGCTGCGGGGCGTGCTCTGCCGCCTGCCCGTCCGGTGCCATCAGCTATGACGCGCCGCCCGTCGATTTCACCATGTTGCGGGTGCAGACCCTGGCGCGCGCCTATCTGGATGCGGGCGGCACCGCCCCCCGCCTGCTGGTCCACGACGACACCTTTGGTTCCGAAATGATCCGCCTGTCGGCCCGCCACGGGCGCGGCTTGCCGGCCGATGTGATCCCCATGGCCCTGCCCGCGCTGGCGGCCTTTGGCCATGCCGAGGCACTGGCCGCGCTGGCCGCCGGTTTCGCGGGCGTCAGCCTGCTGCTCGGGCCGAAATCGGACCGCGACGCGATTGAAACGCAGGTTGCGCTGGCCCGCGCCATCGGTGGCGACGCCCGCGTGCAGCTGATCGATACGCCCGACCCTGACGCCATGTCCGACACGCTGTACGACGGCACGGCCCCGGCCCCCGCGCCTGTGGCCAGCCCCGTGCGCCCCATGGGCACCCGCCGCCAGATCACCCGTCAGGCCGCCCGCGCCCTGCACCCCGACGCCGACGTGCTGCCATTGCCCGCCGGTGCGCCTTATGGTGCCGTTGTCGTCGACAGTGACGCCTGCACCCTGTGCCTGTCGTGCGTGTCGCTGTGCCCTTCGGGCGCATTGGGCGACAATCCCGACCTGCCGCAACTGCGCTTTCAGGAAGACGCCTGTTTGCAATGCGGCCTGTGCGCCAACATCTGCCCCGAGGATGCGATCACCCTTGCCCCGCAACTGAACCTGACAGGTGCCGCACTGGAACAGCGCGTGCTGCACCAGGAAGAGCCGTTCCCTTGCGTCGAATGCGGCACGCTCTTTGGCGTGAAATCCACCATCGACCGGATCACCGACAAACTGCGCAACCATTCCATGTTCGCGGACGAGGGCAAGTTGCGCATGATCCAGATGTGTGATGATTGCCGCATCAACGCGCAGTATCACAGCGCCAACAACCCGCTGGCGGGCGCCGAGCGCCCCCGCCCCCGCACAACCGACGATTACCTTAGCAAGCGGCGCGATCACTGATCCGCCCGAACACAGGGAGCCACCCCAATGAGCGATGACTTCAACATGTCGATGCGCAAGTTTCTCAAACAGGTCGGCGTGACCTCGCAGCAGGCCATCGAAAAGGCCATGCGCGAAGGCGCGACCGCCGGTCAGGCCGTGCCGGTGCGCGCCGTCATCACCATCCCCGAACTGGGCATGACCCACGAGGTCACCGGCACCATCACCGCGCCAGACGCAGAACAGGAATAAACCGTGGCAGCCAGCAGAGAGGCGGTTCTGACCGCGCTCAAGACCGTCAATGATCCGGCAACCGACACCGACATCGTCGCCAGCGGCGTGATGCGCGCGCTGAACGTCGATGACACCGGCGCGGTGCGTTTCGTCATGGAAATCCCGCCCGCACTGGCCGACGCCTACAGCGAGGCCAAAGCACAGGCCGAGGCCGCGCTGGCGCAGGTCGATGGCATCGGCAAAGTGTCCATCGTGCTGACCGGCCACAGCGAAAAGGCCCCGCCACCCGACCTGAAACCGCAACGCGCGGCAGAACCCAAAGGCCCGCAGAAAATCCCCGGCATCGACCGCATCCTGGCCGTCGCCTCGGGCAAGGGCGGGGTGGGCAAATCCACCGTATCCGCCAACCTGGCCTGCGCTTTGGCGCAACAGGGGCGGCGTGTCGGCCTGCTGGACGCCGATGTCTACGGCCCCAGCCAGCCGCGGATGCTGGGCGTGTCCGGCCGGCCCGCCTCGCCCGATGGCAAGACAATCCTGCCGATGCGCAACCACGGTGTCACGATGATGTCCATCGGCCTGATGACCAACGAGGATCAGGCGGTGGTCTGGCGCGGCCCGATGCTGATGGGCGCGCTGCAACAGATGATGACCCAGGTGCAATGGGGCGCGCTGGACGTGCTGATCGTCGACCTGCCCCCCGGCACCGGCGACGTGCAGATGACGCTGGCGCAAAAGGCGCAGGTGGACGGTGCGATCATCGTCTCGACCCCGCAGGATGTGGCGCTGCTGGACGCCCGCAAGGGCATTGATATGTTCAACCAGCTCAAGGTGCCGATCATCGGCATGATCGAAAACATGTCCACGCACATCTGCACCAACTGCGGCCACGAGGAACACGTGTTCGGCCACGGCGGCGTGGCGGCGGAAGCGGCCAAGATGGGCGTGCCCCTGCTGGCCGAGGTGCCGCTGGACCTGCAAATCCGCCTTGCCTCGGACGGCGGCGCGCCGATCACCGTCAGCCAGCCCGACAGCGCGCAGGCGGCCAGCTTTCAGGCCATCGCCCGCCAATTGATCGACGGCGGCCACGCATGACCGACACGCTGACCTTTCCGCCGCTGCTGTGGGGGGAACCCGTGGCCACGGATGCGTTCGAACACGCCGCCATGCGTGCCGCGATGGGCTGTGACGCGGGGCTGGTGGTCTATGCGCTGGCCGATCACGTGGTGCAGGCCGCATTGGTCTTTGCCCCCGAGGTGCCCTTGCGCGACGCCATGGCGATGCTGCCGCTGTGTGGCATCGGCTTTCAGAACGCACTGGGCGCGCTGGCCCCGCCCGAGATTGCCGTGCATCTGGATTGGGACGGCGGCATTCGCATCAACAACGCGGCGTGCGGGCGGTTCCGCTGCATCGCCTCGACCACCGACCCCGAAGCGGTGCCCGACTGGCTGGTGGTGGGGTTCACCCTGCCGCTCTATCCGCTGGACGATCCCGACCTTGCCGAAACCGGCCTGCGCCCGGATCAGACCGCGCTTTATGCCGAAGGCTGCTCCGAAGTGTCCCCGCCCGCACTGGTCGAGGCTTGGGCCCGCCACAGCCTGCACTGGATCAACCGCTGGGACGGCGAGGGCGTGGCCCCCCTGCACAGCGAATGGCGCGGGCTGGCTTACGGCATCGGCGAAGAGACAGCCCAAGACGGCAAAACCGGCACCTATCTTGGCGTCGATGAACACTTTGGCCTGCTCTTGCGCGACGCCGACACCACCCACCTGATCCCGCTGACCGCCATATTGGAGCCCAGCCCGTGACCCAGCCCGACCTGCGCAAACTTGCCCGCGCGATCCACTTTGACGAAAGCGACCGAAACGTGTTTTCCAGCCCCGCGCGGACCGGGGAATGGTGCGTGTCCGGCGGGTTCGAGTTTTCGGACTGGACCGACGGCGACCTGACCGGCAAGGCGCGACAGGCCTTTGCCAACGGCTGGCTGGGGCTGGAAACCTTTGGCCGCGTGACGTTTGTCGCGGTGACGCAAGTTGAGCCGTCCGAGATTGCCACCCTGACCGACATGCTGGCACGGCACTTCGTCACCTACTACGGCGCACCGGACGTGGACGTTGCCCGCCCCGTCGCCGCCGAGGAACTGGCGCAGATGATGGACATGTGCGCCGACCACGACGCCAACACCCTGCTGACCGTGGCGCGCGAGCTGACCGATGCGGGGGTGCGCGAAAGCTTTCGCGTGATCCAGCCGCAGGATGCCGGGCTGGAACAGTTCGCCATTCACGGCGACCTGCCGGAATAAAGCATTTCTCGGAAAACATGATATACAGCGCATCACTTGACACGTTGAAATCTATGATTTCAGGCAGCGTTAAGTGATTCAGGTTTTTTCGAAAGTGCTCTAGCGCCACCGCGCCCCCGTTACAGGGGGCGCGATGTGTCACTGATGCGGGGTTATTCCGCCGCCTTGGCGTTGAACACGAACAGTGTTTCGCCGTTGATCTTGTAATCGTTGATCAACGTCGCCGCCCGTTCCGACACCAGCCACGCCTCAAGCTTGTCGACCAGTTCGGTTTTGACATGGGCGTGCTTTTCAGGGTTCACGGGGATATAGGCGTATTGGTTGAACAGCACCGGATCGCCTGCATACAGCAGTTCCAAATCGCCCTTGTTGCCAAAGTTCAGCCAGCTTGCGCGGTCCGACATGATATAGGCCGGAATGCCCGACGCGGTGTTCAGCGCAGCGCCCATGCCGGCACCGACGGCCTTGTACCAGTCACCAAAACCAGTGGGGTCCAGACCCGCCGCTTTCCACAGCGACAGCTCTTTCTTGTGCGTTCCGCTGTCATCGCCACGGCTGACGAAAGGCGCCTCGGCCTCGGCAATCGCTGTCAGCGTGGTGGCGGCAGCGTCGGCATCCTTGATGCCTGCGGGGTCGGCCTTGGGGCCGATGAACACGAAATCATTGTACATAATCTCGGTGCGATGTGTACCAAATCCGGCGTCAACGAACGCTTCTTCGGCCTTGCGCGAATGGACCAGAATGGCGTCAACGTCGCCCGCCTCGCCCAGCTTGATCGCCTGTCCGGTGCCCACGACCAGCAACTGAACGTCCAGGTCCAGATCCTTCTTGATCTCGGGCAACAGCACCTCGGCCAGGCCTGAGTTGTTGAACGACGTCGTCACCGCCATTTTCATCACGTCCGTCGCCTGTGCGGCGGTGCCGATGGCCAGCGCCGCCAGCGTAAGTGCAAACCGTTTCATCATTCGACTATGTCTCCTCTTAGAAAGGCCCGTGCCTGTGGCGTTTCGGGCCGGTTGAAAAATGTCTCTGCCGGGCCGCTTTCATGGATGCGCCCGCCCAGCAGGAACAGCACCTGGTCCGCCAGCCGCCGCGCCTGTCCCATGTCGTGGGTGGACAGGATCAGCCGCGTGCCGGTGGATTTCGCATGTGTCAGAATCTCTTCGATCTCGCGCGTGGCGCGGCCATCGAGCGCGGCACAGGGTTCGTCGAGAAACAGCACCTTGGGCTCTGATATCAGCGCCCGCGCCAGCGCCAGCTTTTGCTGCTCGCCCCCCGACAGCACCGGCGCGGCGCGGTCCAGAAACTTCTCCAGCCCCACCCGTGCCGCCCAGTCGCGCGCGCGGGCCCGCGCTTCGCCCAATGGTATCCCGCGCAGGCGCAACGGATAGATCAGGTTCTGCATCACCGTGCGGCGCAACATCACCGGGCGCTGAAACACAAACCCCTGATGGTGGCGCGCCTCGTCCGTCGGACAGGCCCAGTTGATCTGTCCCGCCGACAGCCGCGCGGTGCCGTGCAGCAGCCGCAGCAATGTCGTCTTGCCCGAACCGTTCGGCCCGACCACCACACAGGCGCCGGTTCCGTCCAGCGTCAGGTCGATCGGCCCCACCAGAACCTGCCCGCGCCTGCGGCTTTCGATCTCCTTGGCCGTCATCGGGAACAGCTGCATCACCATGCCCCCTCGCGTTCGGTCCGGCCCAGCCAGTGGATCGCCAGATTGACCGCCACCGCCAGCCCGATCAGCACAAAGCCCAGGGCCAGCGCCAGCGCGAATTCGCCCTTGCCGGTTTCCAGCGCAATCGCCGTGGTCAGCACCCGCGTGGCGTGGTCGATGTTGCCACCCACGATCATGATCGCGCCCACCTCGCCAATCGCGCGTCCAAATCCGGCCAGCGCGGCGGTCAGCAGGGCGCGGCGGCAATCCCACAGCAGCGTGCGGATCTTTTGCCCCTGCGTGACGTTCATCGAAATCAGCAGGTCATGGTATTCCTGCCAAAGATCGCGGATCGACTGATGCGCAATCGACGCGATCAGCGGCACGATGATGATGGTCTGGGCGATGATCATCGCCGTGGGCGTGAACAACAGCCCCATGACCCCAAAGGGACCGGACCGCGACAGGAACACGTAAACGATCAGCCCCACCACCACCGGCGGCAGCCCCATCAGCGCGTTCAGGATAGCGATCACGAAGCGCCGCGCGCGGAACCGTTTCACCGCGACAAAGGCGGCCAGCGGCAGGGCAATGACACAGGCCACGGCCAGCGCGCTTAGCGTCACCCGCAGCGACCGCAGCGCGATCTCGACCAGCTCGGCGTCCAGCGTCACGACCAGCCAGAACGCTTGCGCCAGACCGCTCCATAAATCGACCATGCGAGACTGGCCCCCTCCCCCTCGCGGATGGGCGCGCCCAACCGTATTCCCGCGCAGAGTGTCAGGACATTTTGTCCAGCGCCAGACCCGTCAGACACGAATCTGCCTGCCGCGGACAACCTGTCCGCAGATTTTCCTGCAAGCCGTTAAGGGCAGGACAAATTGACCGCGCGGTGCCGAAGTCCGACCCCAAACTGTCGAACGCCAAGCCGCGCATCGTCGGGCCGTGGTGCGGCGATCCAACCATCGTGCATGCCACTTTATGGCAGCCAAACACATTCCACCTGTCCGTCCCGCACAACAGCAACCAAATCGCCGTGCCGTGGGGCGGCCCGGCGATGCGCGGCGGCCTGCGGCCTTGATCCCGCGCGAGGTCCGCTATGCGGGACTTTGCTGCTGTCCACCAAAGCCCGGAATCAAGGTGCGAAGCACCGCAGGGCAGCGCCCGACCGCCCGTCGCACCAAAGGTGCGCCGTCGAAAGTCGGCACGCCTTCGGCGTGACGGGCGGGCGCTTTCTCACCGTCTTGCGGTTCATACCCCCACGCCAAAGATCAGAAATAAAGTGGCACGAACCGACGTGCCGATGCTCCCCCGCGGTCGCGCGCTGCCCTGTGTAGCTAGGCCACTCTGGCCCCGCTCCCCACCCGCCAAACCGCATTTGTCACTTGACCCTTCAACCCGCCCTCGCAGACAGTCACCCCATGCTGCGCCTGATCCTTGCCTGTGCCCTGATCCTGCCCCTGCCGCTGCGCGCGCAGGAGGATCCCTCGCCCTTGCAGCGCACTGACCTGGTGTTCCAGATGGCGCAAACCGTGCAAAACTCGGAAGCGGCACAGGCCGTGCAACAGATCGCCCTGCGCCTTGCCGCCAAGGCGCAGGGGCTGGAACCGCTGGCCATCGCGCGCCGTGATCTGGTCGAACGCATCGCCCGCACCCGCGCCGACACTGCGCTGGACGATGCCGCCCGCCGCCAGCGGCTGGAAGAACTGGACGTCGCCCTGCGCGTCAACGATCAGGCGCTGGCCAAGGGGTTTCCGGCCTACCTGGACATCGTCGCCCCCGACCCGCTGACCATTGCCGAAGCGCAGGCGCTGCTGGACCCCGACGAGGCGCTGATCCAGATGCATCAGGGGCAGGACTGGCTGACGCTGTGGCTGATCTCGGGGCGGCATGTGCTGTGGCACCGCCTGCCGGTGACCCAATCCGACGCGGTGGAACTGGTGGCGATGTACCGCGAAACCATGGGGCTGACCGGCACCCTGCGCGCCGCCGCCGCGCTGGACGATGAACCGGTCGCCACACAGCCCTTCAACACGCGGCTGGCCGCGATCCTGTACCAATGGCTGTTCGCACCCTTTCAGGCCGAGCTTTCGCAGTACCCCCACCTGATGATCGTCGCGGACAAATCGTGGATCGGGATGCCTTTCGCGACGCTGCTGACCGATCCGGCGCAGGCGGGCAGCGACCCGACCCCCGACATGCTGCGCCGCGCCAGCTGGATGTTGCGCGACCATGCCATCACCATGCTGCCGTCGGCGGTCAGCCTGCGGGCGGCGCGGGCGAACCGCCCTGCCCCGCTGCCTGACAGCGGTCTGCCCACCACCACCCTGCTGGCCATCGGCGATCCGGTGTTCACCGGCACCCAAGGCACCGACGCCGTGGTGCGTGCCGCCACCGGCACCGTCGATGTCAGCCAGCTGGCCCCCCTGCCCGGCACCCGCCGCGAGGTCCGCGCCATCGCCGCCGCCTTTGACCAAGGCAGCGCGCAGGTGCTGCTGGGCGCTGATGCCTCGGAAACGATGCTGCAGACCATGGACCTGAGCGACCGCGAGGTGATCGTCTTTGCCACCCACGGGCTGATCGCGGGCGAATTGCAGGGGCTGGCCGAACCCGCGCTGGCGCTGACCCCGCCCGCCACGATCACCGGCAGCGATGACGGGCTGCTGACAGCGGGCGAGGTTGCGGGGCTGACCCTGACCGCCGATTGGGTGGTGCTGTCGGCCTGTAACACCGCCGCCGGTGATGGCGCGGGGGCCGAGGGGCTTTCGGGGCTGGCCCGCGCCTTCTTTGCCGCAGGTGCGCAGGCGCTGCTGGTCAGCCACTGGCCCGTGCGCGACGACGCGGCCGCGCGGCTGACAGCATCAGCCTTTGCCGAAATGCGCGCCCACCCCGACCTGCGCAAGGCCGAGGCGATGCGCCGCGCGATGCTGGCGCTGATGGACGACGACAGCGACCCCAGCCTGTCGCACCCCGTCGCGTGGGCGCCGTTCTTTGTGGTGGGCAACCGATGATCCGGCGGCGTCTGATCCCCGCGCTGCTGGCGCTGATGCTGGCCCAGCCGGTGCAGGCGCAAAGCCCGGCGGATTTGCTGAACGATGTCGACAGGATACTGGCCGACGGCGGCGGCCTTGGCCTAGACGTGGAGCTGACCCGCGCCTTGCGTGCCGCCCGCGCACAGGGCCCGCTGGACCCCGACTGGGCGCAGGTGATGGTGGTGACCGCCAGCCTGATCGCCACCGGATTGTGCAAGGCCGAACGCGCGCTGGACCTCTATGACGACGCCCTGACCGTGGCACAGGACGCGCCCGAGATGCAGCAATTCGTGCGCATCTGGCGGGCCTATACCTACGCCTATTTCGGCCGCCCCGATCTGGCCCGCGCCGATCTGGACCGCGTCACCGTGGACCCCGCGACATACCTTGAGCGCGACTATGCCGCGCAATTGCAGGGCTGGCTGGCGGAGCCTGTTTCGGTCAGCGACAGCCCCGGTTTCCTGAACTGCACCGAAGTCGCCCGCGACGCCGCCGATCTGTTCAACGCGGGCGATCTGGATCAGGCGCGCAGCCTGCTGATTGGTCTGAACCTGCCCGAGGTGCTGGCGCAGGAACCGCTGGTGCGTATTTCCAACCTGTCGACCCTGTCCCTGCTGGCCGTGATCAGCGGGCGCATGGGGCAGGATGACAGCGCTGTGTTCGACCGGATCATCGCCGACCTGTCCGTGCCCGACGTCACGCCCCCCACCCTGCGCCCCGAGATGGTCGCCGATGCGGGCCACGCGCAAATGGTGGCGGATGTGCTGGACATGGTGGTGAACTCGGACCGCACCGGCACGGGCGCTGCCGCGCGCCGCACCACCGCGCAACGCTGGCTTGAGGGGCTGGCCCCCCAAGACGCGCAGGCCGAGATACGGGCGTTAAGCTTTGCCGTGAACGATTACCGCATCGCGGGCAACTGGCCCCGCGCGGCGCAAGCGGTGCAAGAGCTGTTGGCCCTGCCCGATCTGGACGCCGACGTGCGCGCCATGTCCGAGGTCGAGCTGGTCGAGCTGCAATCCTACATCGCCGTGGCCGAGGGGCGACCCGTTGACCACATCGCGCTGGCCAATGCCTTTCGCGCGGTGTTCGAAACCGACGGCATTGCCGCCGCCGTGCGGGTGGACGTGGCCGGGCGACTGGTGGGCGCGTTTGATCACGCGGGCCACGCCTATCTGGCGCATGTGGCGGGGATTGAGGTCTGGCAATACATGCGCGACGTCCAGCGCGCCACGGCACAGGCGGGGGATTCGGTTGCTGGACAGGGCAAGGTCCTGCGCGCCACCGCCGACATCACCATCGCAGACGGGTTCGACGTGGCCGCCCAGCCCCCCGACGGCACCCCGCCCCCGCCGGGGTTGTGCCAAGAGGTCGTAGGGATCGAGCTGTGCACGATTGTCCTGCAACAGCCTTGAGGCACCCTGACACGCGCGGAATCAAGGCCGAAGGCCGCCGCGCATCGCCGGGCCGTCCGCCGGCACGGCGATTTGGCTGCTGTAGTGTGTTCCCGCCAGCTAGGATGTGCTTGGCTGCCATAAAGTGCCAGACACCAAGGTTGGATCGCCGCACCACGGCCCAACGATGCACGGCTTCGCGTCACCCATCCCTCAAAGCGGATTCCGCTCTGCAAACGTCCTGAAAAACGCCAGAAACGCCTTGTCAGGGTCTGTTGCCGGAGCGCGGTCCTTGGCCCATGCCCGCCATTCGCCCTCGACGTGGTAAATATCAAACCCCGGATGCCGCAGCCGCGCTGTCTCGTAGGTCTCGGACCGCAGCGCCTGCCCCCGCGCCTCCAGCCAGCCGGGGCGCGCGGGCAATGTGTCGCCTTGGGTCCGCTGCTTGCGACCGACCTTGGAGAACTGCAACTCGCGCTCCGCCGTCGCCGTGCCGCTGGCGTCCTTGGCCCACCAGCGCAGTTCCACATGGGTCACCCGCCGCCCGGTCTTGATCGGCTCGACCGACACCACGTAATCGCTCAGCGCGTTGACCTCGACCAGGGCCGGCTCAATCGCCCGCAGCTTCAGGTTCGACCACGAGGTCAGCTTGCCCTTGGGCACGCCCAGAATCCCGCGCAGATCCTCCAGGCTGAACCGTTCCGACGACCGCCACCGCAGCTTGCCGCGTTTCTGGATCATCTCGTACAGCGTCAGCGCATATTTCGACGACAGCGCAAACATCACCTCGCGTTGCAGGCGGGCGAATACGGTGCTGTCCTTGATGATCTTGCGCAGACGCGTGGGGATTTCATATTCGAACAACCCGTCGCGGCGGCTGGATTCGATGTTTCCGCCCAGCAACTGCACCCGCTCAATCGCCGGCGCCCCGTCGCGGGTGATGCGCACCTTGACGATACAGGCCATCAACCGCTCGATGGATTCGCCCACCCGGTCGTTGGAATTGTGCGACCCGCGCAGGTCGCCCTTGGAAATGACATGGGTCACCGGCTTGTCGATGGCATCCCACGCGTTCTCCAGAAGCTGGTTGTAAATGCGCCGGTCGGCCAGCGTCAGCGGTGTGACCTCGACAAGGTCCACCAGCTCGCCGGGTTTCACCAGCGTGTCGGCATTGGGCCGCGCTTCGACCGTGCGAACGGGTTTGGGTTTCACGTCCTTCGCCATTGGACTTACCTGCTCAAACTTACTTTTGTAGTTGTTGTCGTGTAAGCTATCACGAAAGGGCTGATTGGTAAATCACCCGAAACGTAAGCTTTGATTCGGGTCAAAACGCCCACCCGATTCGCATCACACTGGAATTGTTGCAGAAAATGGGGCCTTTTTCACCCCCCGGGGATGCCCCCCAATATGTAAGGTTTGGCAGCACCCCGATCCGTAAGCCAACAGGCCCCAAGACGTAAGAACACCCACCCCCAGCCGTAAGCCAAGCGGCCCCGATATGTAAGCGTAGAGCCTGTTTTATGCGTGTTTTCAGCATATTACCCTCCATGAACAAGAACTATAAGAATCCAGAACCAGACAGGGTTTTTCATATTTGATTTTTGTAGGGTGTTGCGCGTTCCGACGGATCACCGCACGCACCGGTAACCCAAAGCTTACAAATCGGGTGCACCGTGCCGAAACCCCTGTAGAATGATGGTGTTGGGCCGGTGATACACGCAAACTTCCACTCTTTGACGGTTGAACCACCAGCTTGCGGTTTTTCGGGCGTGTATCCTCAAACTTCGCACTTTACCATCTGGCCCCAAGGGTTCATGATTCGGCGCATTCTCATTGTATTGCGAGCCGTCATGGACAACCCTCCCCTTCCCCGCGTCCGTTTGGAAGACCTTGAAAACCTCGCCCGCCGCGCCGACACCGTGATCGGCCGGCTGCGCGACCGCATCTATGCCCCCGGCACCGAGAAACAATTGGATCTGCGGTTCCCCGTCCGCCGCGCCGCCGAAATGGTGGGCCGCAGCGAAAAAGCCATTCGCGACGCCGAGGACGATGGCCGCCTGCCGATGCCGGACAAGGACCCCGAAACCGGACGGCGCACCGGATACGAGCTGGCCGATATCAACCGGATGCGCGCGCTGTTCGGCACCCTGCCCCACCGCGCCGACACTGACGAGGCGCTGGTGCTGGCGGTTCAGAACTTCAAGGGCGGCGTCGGCAAATCCACCGTCGTCTGCCATCTGGCGCAGTATCTGGCGCTGAAAGGTTACCGCGTCTGCGTCATCGACTGCGACAGCCAGGCCAGCACCACGTCGGTGTTCGGGCTGAACCCCGATGTGGACGTCGACGAGGATGAAGACACGCTTTACCCGTTCTTCCGCCACGGCGGCCCGACCTCGCTGCACTATGCGCTGCGGGCGACCTATTGGCCGGGCATTGCGCTGATCCCCGCGAACCTGGGGCTCTACGATGCCGAATACGAATTCGCGGCACGGATGGTGCGCGAACAGTCCTTTGTGCTGGACCGTCTGCGCGACGGCATCGCCACGATCCGTGACCAGTTCGACGTGATCCTGATGGACCCGCCCCCCGCCTTGGGGATGCTGTCGCTGTCGGTTCTGCGTGCGGCGGACGCGCTGGTGATCCCCGCCCCGCCCAACAACATCGACTTCGGCAGCACCGCGCATTTCCTGAAGATGATGGGCGCCACGCTCAAGGAACTGGCCGCCGCCGGTGGTCCGCGCGACTATGCGTTTTTGCGCATTCTTGCCACTAAGATGAACGACAACAAATCGGCCCACACCGCGATCAAGCGGATGATGGACGCGGTGTTCCCCATGGACATGATGAGCGCGGTTCTGAAAGACAGCGCCGAGTTCGACAACGCCGCCGCCGACCTGGGCACGGTCTATGAAATAACAGGCCCTGCGACCCGCACAGAGACACATAAACGCTGCCGGGCCTATTTGGATTCTGTCAACCGCGAGATCGAATTGCTGATCCGCAAGACATGGCCCAGCCACCACGCCGATCTGCGCAAGGAAGGACTGTTATGAGCAAGAAACACGACGCCCTGTATGATGATGTTCTGGGAAACCTCGACGCATCTGATCCCGCGCCCGCCGCGCCCGAAGTGGCCCGCGGCAGCCGGTTCCTGAAACGGTCAACCACCATCGCCGATCACGTCACCGGCGAGATCGAGGAGAAAACCCTGCGCTGGGTCGACCCCGCCGATTGCGTCATGTGGGACCGCCACAACCGCGCCTATGACCTGCTGACCGAAGAAAACTGTCGCGACCTGATCGACGGTATTCGCGCGCAGGGCCGTCAGGAATTTCCCGCCATCGTGCGCCGCAAGGGCGACACTTACGAGGTGATCTGCGGCGCGCGGCGGCACTTTGCCGTCAGCTGGCTGCGGGCGAACAACTACACCCAGTTCAAATACCTGATCGACGTGCGCGACCTGACCGACGAAGAGGCGTTTCGCCTGGCCGACATCGAAAACCGCGACCGCGAGGACATCTCGGATTACGAGCGCGCGATTGATTATGCCGACGCGATCAAACGCTATTACGGCGGCAAGCAAAAGGCGATGGCGGCCCGGCTTGAGGTCAGCCCGCCGTGGCTGTCGCGCTATCTGGCGCTGGCGGATTTGCCCAGCGAAGTGGTCAAGGCGTTCACCTCGATCCGCGACATCAAGGAACGCCATGCCCGCGATCTGAAACCGCTGTTGGCGCGGCCCGAAACCGGTCAGCTGGTGCTGGAAGAAGCCCGCGCGATCATCCGCGAACAGGCGCGCGGCACCACGCTGGACGGATTCGAGGTGATCAAACGGCTCAAGGGCGCGGCCCGCCCCGCGCCTGCGCCGAAACCGCGCCCCGTGGGGGGCCGGGAATACCGGCGCCACATGGCGGACAAGCCGGTGACCATGCGCAAAAAGGGGCGCATCGTGACGCTGGAATTTGACGCGGATATATCCGACGGCGCCTTGCAGATGGCGCTGGATAAATTCATGGAAGACCGCAAGAAAAGCTGACCCACTGAAAAGTTGCCCATGGGCAACTTTTTGGTTTCAGGGGGGCGGCGGGCAAAAATTGCCCATGGGCAATTTCCCGAAATCCGCCCCCTGCCCGCCTAGTTTCCCGCCACCGTATCAATGTCGAATTGCAGGATCGCAGGTGCCGGACCGCTGTCATCGTCCAGCGCCACGGCCCCGCGTGTGACCTGACCGAAACCGGCATTGCGCAGCGACGCGGCAAAGCTGCTGGACTGGTCGTTGCCGCGCATCACCTCGACCGCGGATTGCCCCAGAAAGCGCAGATCCTCGACCGCCGATTGCGGTTCGGCCGGTGTCAGGATCACCACCACGCGGTCGCGGCCAAAGGCCTCGTCGGTGATGCGGAACAGCCCCTTTTTCAGCGTGTCACCGGGTTGCAGCCGCCCGCTGTAGAAATGGGTGATCGCGTAATCCGACCCGATGTGCAGCACGTTGGCATCCACCGGGAACGCCTCGTTGTTTTGCGCCAGCACGTGTACCTGATCGTCGGGCACCAGCACCGGCACAGCCACCGTATCCAGATCGCGCAGGTCGCGCTGTTGGCGGGTCTTGGTTTGCAGGCGCAGGTCCACGTCCAGATCGGTGTCGCGGTACTGTCCGCCCATCCGCAGCAGGTTGATCGCGCGGCCCATCTGGGTCAATGAATCCTGCATCAGCGCGGCCACCTCGGCGGGCTGCCGGTCGGTGGTGCCGACCGAGGGCGTCTGCGCAGCCTTAGACGGCTCGAAATACCCTGTGCCGGGCAACAGCCAGATCGCATCGGGCCGCGTGCTGTCGGGCATCACCGCCAGCCGCACGTCGGCATCGGCCCCCGCAGGGACCAGCACCAGCCGCCCGCCCGCGTCCTGTTCCAGCAGGTCCAGCGTGGCCGTCACCACCGTCGGCACATCGCCATCGGGGCGCGCGACGCGCAGGGTGAAATCGACCACATCGGCCAGCTTGCGGGCATAGCTGCCTTTCGGCACCTCAGCGACATCCAGCGCAGGCAGCCCCTCATGCGCGACCGGCTCCAGCTCGGATGTGAACGTGTCGGTGTACGTCACTTTGGCATAGCCCACGGCATCGCTGACGGCACTAGCTGCGGTGGGCAGCAGCGCGACAATCTCGCCCTCTGCGATGTGCTGCAACTGCCCTGCGCGCAGGGTCAGGCCAAAGGCCCCCTCGCGCACCGGCCACTGGTGGATCTGCTCGCCCGCCTCGCCCGAGAACACATAGCCGTCCAGATCGCCCTCGAACATCGGGGTGGACAGCGCCAGGTTCTGCACCGCGTATTTGCGCAGCACTTCCTGTCCCAACTGGCGATAGGTCACGCCGGGGTTTTCGGCCAGGGTTTCAAAAATCGTATAGGTGAACACGCCCTGCGACACCCGTCCGGGCGCGCCACGGGGCAGACGTTTTTCCGGCGTCGTCTCGGTGGTTTGGGCCGCGAAAAACGCGATGAACGCGCCGTCGCCATCGCCGCCCTCGACAGGGCTGGCAGGGCGCGCGCGCGGGTCGGGCAGGGCGCGCGATGTCGCTTCGGCGTCAGCCATCGCGCTGTCAGGCACGCCCAGAGCCGACGGGTCCAGCTTGCGCATCCGCACCTCCTCGCCGTCCGCGGGGGCGGCGCGGGTGACGGTGCCGGAATGGCAGGCGTCGAACACCGCCCAGACGGTCGCGCCCTTGGCCCGCAGGCTGCCGATCAGCACGCCGATCTCGTCATCGACCAGCGCGTTTTCCACGCTGCCGACGCTGTCGTCCCACGCCCCGATGTCGACGGGTAGGAACATCTCGTCCAGCCCGTCCTCCTCGGTTTCAGGGTGCAGCGCGGGGGCCTGCGTGCCGTGACCCGAGAAATGCAAATAGACAAAATCGCCCGGACCGACCCGCGCCGCCATGGCGGCAAACCCGTCGCGGATGCCTTGCAGGGTCGGGCGGCCCGCGCCCTCGACACCATCGGCCAGAACGGTCACATGGTCGGCGGCAAAGGGCACCGGCGCGCTGTCCGTCAGATAGGTCCGCACCAGCGCCACGTCGTTGGCAGGCCCTTGCAGCCAATACCGTTCCTCAAGGTTGTCATAGGTCGACGCGCCGATCAGCAGCGCAAAGTTTTCGGCCAGCGCGGGCAGGGGCACCAGCAGGCTCAGGGCGGTCAGCGCGGGGCGCAACACAGCGCGGCCCATCAGTTCGTGATCAGCGCATAATCGGCGCTGCCCCCGCTGGCGTTCTGCACGGCGATGGTGAAATCGCCGGTGCTGCGCGGGCTCCACCCGCAATAGGCGATGGCGCTGGCGTCGGTGTCGGAACACACCAGCCGCCCCTGATCGTCGGTGACCTTCAGGTTCAGGTCGTTGCTGCCCTTGGCCTCGACGTAGATCTCGGCATAGGTGCCGCCCTCGAACGGCACGGCGCGGTAGGTGTCGGTCTTGCCGCCGCCGATCCGCGCGTTGTTGTAGACCGGGCCGCTGACCACGCCCTTGGTGTTTTCGGATGCCACGTCGTCGATCAGCCCCAGCATCATGTCGTCGCCTGCCGCCAGATCCCGCGCGGTGGCCAGCATCGCATCGGCATCCAGCGCGCCGTCGCCGGGGGTGCCATCCTCGGCCATGCGGTCGGTGGGGGACAGGCCCAGACCCCGGCGCATTTTCGCAGCAGCCAGCACCAGCAGCGGATCGCGGGTGGCGACGCCCGCGTCATACAAAACGCGGCTGGCCTCGGCCTGTTTCAGCGGGGCGGGGTCGGCGGCCAGCGCGGGCAGCGCCGACAGGATCAGGGCAGCGGTCAGGGCGGTGAAACGGGTCATGTGAGCATCCTTGGAAATGGGTTTTTGGTTTGGAATTACGTCAAAGTTAGCGATGCGCGGGCCACCTGCCAAGCGGGCGCATTTTCATGACGGCATTTTTCACATGAACGGGCGGGGATTCCGGTCTAGGCTTTGTGCAGATTGATGAAAGATTGTATATGCGTCTGATATTGCTTGTTATTTTAATATGTGTGGCGGCTTTGCCCCGCTTTGCCACGGCCCAGATGGCCCCACAGGCCGCGGCCTACGTGCTGGAGGCCACCGTAATGCTGCGCAGCGCTGACGGACGCGACCGGTTCCTTGGCTCGGGCTTTGTCTTTGGCCGCAATGACCGCGCCGTGACCAACGCACATGTGGTCGGCAAGGCCGCGCAGGTGGTGGTCGTGACCCAAGGCGGCGCGCGCATCGACGCCACGGTGATCGCCGTGGACCAACAGCGCGATCTGGCGGTCCTGCAACTGGCCACCCCGCACGGCACGGTGTTGCAGCCTGCGTCCGGCGTTGCGGTCGGGCAGGGGGTCTTCGCCACTGGCGCCCCGCTCGAGGCGGCGTTCACCCTGACCCAAGGGATCGTGTCGGCGCTGGCGCGGCAGATCGACCCGACCCAGCCCATCGGCTATTTGCAACATTCCGCAGCTGTCAATCCGGGCAGCAGCGGCGGTCCGCTGGTGGATGCCGCAGGCGACGTTCTGGGCATAAACACCCGTATCAGTGACGGTTCGCGGTTCTTTGTCGGCATCGCTTACGCCGTGCCGGTCGCGGATGTAAGCGACTTTGTGGCGCACGGTCCGCTGCCCGACCATCCGCCGCTTGGCGTGCAACTGCGCCCGCTGGTCCCCCGGATCAAGGCGGCCTTGGGCTATGACGGCATCGGCGCGCTGGTGGAACAGGTGCAGCCCGACACGCCCGCCGATCTGGCAGGGGTGCGTGCGGGCGATATTCTGACCATGGTGGACGATCATTCGATCACCACGCCGGGCGATCTGGCCTTTGCGCTGGCACAGGCGGGCGCAGAGGTGCAGTTGACCGTGTGGCGTGAAAATCAGGCTCTGACACTGGTGGTTTCGCGTGTTGCGGTCCAATCCGACATCACCCCCGCCACCCCGCAACAGGTGCAGCGCCGCGATCAATACAAGCTGACCGACATGGGGCTGATCCTGGACGCGGACGGGACCATTCGCGCCGTGGTCAATCAGGGCGCGGGGTTCTTTGCGGGGCTGACGGGGGGCGACCGGATCGTCGCGATCAACGGCACCGCCATCGCCGATCTGCCCGACGGTTGGACCCGCGATTATACCTTTGACAAGCCTGTGTTGCTGCGCATCTCATTGCCGGACGGGGCGACGCGGCATTACCTGCTGGACCCGTGGGAGGACGGCCCCGCGCTGCGTCTGGCCAGCGGTGCCAACGTGCTGGACAAAGAGGTTGTAAGCTTTGACTGAAACAGACCGCATATTGATCGTCGAAGACGACACCGACATGGCCCGCGCCTTGGCCGAGGCATGCAGCGAACTGGGCTATTCCCCCGTGTTAGAGACGACATGCGCCGCAGGATTGGCCACCGCCAAGGCGGGGCAGTTCCCGCTTGCGATCCTGGACCGGATGATGCCCGACGGCGACAGCATCGACATGCTGGCCGAACTGCGGCACGCAGGGACAATTGGCGCAATCCTGATGGTCAGCGCATTGGCCCACGCAGGCCACCGCAGTCACGGGCTGGACCGGGGGGCGGATGATTACCTGGCCAAACCTTTCGCCCCCGAGGAGCTGCGCGCCCGCATCCGCGCGCTGGTGCGCCGGACCAAGGCACAGCCCGTAGACAACGATTTTCTGGTCTTTGACGGCCTTGAAATCCGGGTCAAGGCGCGCACGGTGCATCACGGACAGGACCACATTCCCCTGTCGCCCAAGGAATTCGAACTGTTGATGTATTTCGCCACCCACGCAGGTACCCCGCTTAGCCGGATGCAGTTGCTGGAACACGTCTGGAACCTGCATTTCGATCCGCAAACCAATGTGGTCGACGTGCATGTGGGCCGTCTGCGCCGCAAGCTGGAACAGCACACCAACCGCGCGTGGATCCACACCGCACGCGGGGCGGGCTATTGGTTCGGGCCGGAAGACGCATGAGGGACGGGGCATGAGGAACGGCACCTTTCGGTCGGTCGCGCTGGTGGCGCTGGTGCCGCTGGTGATGGCGGTGGCGGGGGTGCTGGTGCTGCAATCGCAGTTGCGCGCGCGGCTGGTCGAGGCTGTGCAGACCCGCCTGCTGGCCGAGGCGCAGGGGTTTGCCGCCCTCTATGACCAGCGCCGCATCGTGGCCCTGCGCGAGGCGATTGCCTATCGCAGCACCCGCGGCGATCCGGCGGGCAGCGTCTATGTGCTGACCGACCGGGCGGGTGCGGTGCTGGCGGGCAATCTGGACGGCTGGCCGGATGGGGTCGCGGTGCAGGACACCGCGCAGCAGGTCCAGATCGACGGGCGCCCCTTTCTGGCCCGTGCGCAGGACTTGCGCGGCGGCTTTGGCCTGTTGGTGGGTGTCAGCCTGTTGCCGGTGGAACAGACGCTGGCACAGATGCGCCGCGTCTTTGCCGCCTTTGGCCTTGCGATGCTGGTCGCGGGGCTGGCCGCCGCATGGGGCGTGGCGCGGCAGGCACAGCGGCGCACGGCACGGATGAACGCGGCGCTGGCACAGGTCGGCGGGGCAGGGGGCCTTGGCCTGCGGATGCCGCGCGAGGGCGGGTCGGAACACGCCGAACTGGCCGATCACATCGACGCCATGCTGGCGCGCATCGCGCATCTGTTCGATGCGCATCAACGGCTGGGCAACGCGGTGGCCCACGAAATGCGCACGCCGCTGGCCCGCATCCGCACGCGGCTGGACGCGCTGGATCTGGACGCGGTGGCGCGCGCGGGGCTCGACGACGAGATCCGCGCCACGATCCGGCTGTTCGACAGCCTGCTGAGCATCGCGCAAATGGACGCCGAGGCGGGCAACACCACCACGCTGCACCCCGTCGATCTGGGCCAGATCGCGGCCGGTATCGTCGAGCTGTACCAGCCCGTCGCCGAGGAAGAGGGCCGCAGGATCACCACGCAAATCGACCCTGACACGCAGATATTGGGCGATGAACACCTGTTGGCGCAACTGCTGTCGAACCTGATCGAAAACGGTCTGAAATACACCCGCACCGGCGACACCATCGCCGTGACCGTCCGCCGCGACGGCCCCAAGGTGCGTCTGCGCGTTCAGGACGACGGGCCGGGGGTGGACGATGCCTTGCGCGAACAGCTGTTCACGCCGTTTGCGCGCGGCCACGATACGGGGGCCAAGCCGGGGCACGGGCTGGGTCTGTCGCTGGTGCGGGCGATTGCATTGCGCCACGGCGCGATCCCGCGTGCGCCCGCCACGGAAAAAGGATTTGCAATCGAAGTCGAAGCCTTGCACTTTTCGGCGCAGGAATAGCTGCTTAATCCATTTTTCCACACGCGCTTGGGGGCGCCTGATCATGATGCATATCCGGCTTGGCACGGCGCTGTTCTGCGCCATGGTTCTTGCGGCCTGTTCGGCGCTGAACCCGCCGATCAACCCCTATCTGGCAGATCCCGGGTCGGTGCAGGAACCTGCCTTTGGCGGTGATGTGACCGGCCGCGACGATGTGTTCATCGGGCTGGCGTTTTCGGGCGGCGGCACGCGGGCGTCGGCGTTTTCCTACGGGATGCTGAAGGCGCTGCGCGATGCCACGCGCACGGGCGAAAACCCCGACGGGCTGCTGCGCCACGTGCGTCTGGTCACCGGTGTGTCGGGCGGGTCGGTCACGGCGGCCTATTACGGGCTGCACGGGCCGCGGGGGATGGATGTCTACCGCGAGCAATACCTGATCAAAAACGCCGAAAAATACATGGCCACCGCCGTGTGGAACCCCGTGACGCTGGTCAAGGGGCTGTCGGGCGGGGCCAACGGGCGGCAGACCTTTGCGCGGTTCCTGGACGAAAGCATCCTGCACAAGGCCACCTTCCGCGACCTGTGGGCCAAGGGCTATGCGACGACGTGGATCAACGCGTCGGACGTGGCGAACAACACGCCGTTCCTGTTCTCGCAGGAAACCTTTGACGCGCTGTGCTCGAACCTGGCCGATCTGCCCGTGTCCGAAGCGGTTGCCGCCTCGGCCGCCTTTCCGCTGGTGTTTGCGCCGATCACGCTGGCCGCGCACCGCGAGGGCTGCGATTATTCCGAACCCGACTGGCTGACGGCGGCGCGGTTCAATCCCGAAAGCACCTCGGCGCTGCGGGCCTATGGCAAGGCGCTGGAAACCTACCGCGACCCGGACAAGATCAAGCTGGTCAAGCTGCTGGACGGTGCCATCACCGACAACTTCGGCACCACGGGCCTGTCGGTGGCGCGGGTCAAATCGCAGACCGCTTACGGCCCGATGACCGAGGAACAGGCGGTGCGCGTGAACCGCATGTTGTTTCTGGTGGCCAACGCGGGCGTGCAGCAGGATTACAAATGGAACCAGCGGCTGCGCGGTCCGGGCGGGGTGCAGTTGGGCATGGCGATCGCCAATTCGTCCATGGGGGCGGCGACGCGCGTGGGCTATGACGTGCTGCGGCTGACGCTGGACCAATATGCCGATGATCTGATCGACTACCGGTGCAGCCTGCCTGCATCGCGGGTGCGGGCGCTGCGCGGGTCGCTGGCGGGGTGGGATTGCAAGGACGTGAAGCTGTTCGTGGGCCAGGTGTCGTTCGAGGTGCTGGACAACGACCAGCGCGACGCGTTGAACGAGATCCCCACGCGCCTGCGGCTGGAAACGCCACAGGTGGACGCGGTGATTGCGGCGGGCGAACAGGCGACGCGGCTGACGCCGGAATTCAACGGCTTTCTGCGCGCGATCGACGCGGTGCCCGCCCCTGCGGATGCGCGGCGGATCGGGGCGCGTCGGATCACGCCGGGCAACTGACGGTGCCTTGGTGCCAATGCACCATAAGCTTGCACACTGTACACATAAGTAAGTATGCACAGACCGGCTGTTTCGGGACATTGATCGTGGTCGTCGTGAATGGCGGCTATGCGGACTTTGCTGCCGTCCGAACTCGCTTGCTGAAGGTCTGCTTACATTTAAACCCTGCATGTGCGGGGGGCTATTCACCCCATCCGGTCACTTCATTTCCGCCATAGATCATCTGCCGAATCATCGGTGAGGCAAGTGATGAGGTGAAGCCCTCAGTCGGTTTGCTGACCTCGTTCAGCCGGATCATCTGATCATCGCTGAGTTGCAGGCTTGCGGCCTCGACGTTGCCAGTCAATTGCGTGACCTTGCGCGCACCGACGATGGTTGACGCTACACCCGGACGCGCCATCGCCCAAGCCAGTGCGGCCTGGGCAGGGTCGCAATCCAGCTCGGCCGCCACATCCTGCAGCGTGTCGAGGATATCCCAGTTGCGATCCGCGAACTTGCTGTCGCCGAACGGGTTCGCGCCACTCAGCCGTCCAGTGCCGCTCGTGTCCTCGCGTTTGTATTTGCCCGTCAGAAATCCACCGGCCAGCGGGCTCCACGGCATGACACCCATACCTGCCGCACGCGCGGCAGGGAAATGCTCTGCTTCCACGTCGCGGGCGACCAGCGAGTATTCAACTTGGCAAGCGATAGGCCCCGGCACGCGCCGCTCTGATGCAAGTGTTGCAGCCTTCATGGCGACCCATGCGGGCATGTCGGAAAGCGCGTAGTGGCGGATTTTTCCGGCTCGGACCAGATCGCCCAACGTCTGCACGATCTCTTCGACAGGCGTGACGCCATCCCAGATGTGCATCCAGTAGAGGTCTATGAAATCGGTGCCAAGCCGCTTGAGTGAGGCATCCAGCGCCCGGTGGATGTTCTTGGCACCCGCACCGCCCGCATGGGGGTTGCCCGGCCCACCGGAGGACCCGGACAGCGGGCTGGACGATCCGTTAAAACCGAACTTCGTCGCCAGAACGATGTCGTCGCGGGATTTGGTCTCTTTGATGAACTTGCCGACAAACTCCTCGCTGACGCCGCCGGAATAGATGTCCGCCGTGTCCACGAAATTGCCGCCAGCGTCTCTGTAGGCGTTGAAAATCTCTCGCGAGGCATCCTCATCCGCGCCCCAATCGCCGGGGCCGAAGGTCATCGTGCCAAGGCACAGGGGGCTCACGACAAGACCGGAACGGCCAAGGGCGCGGAAGTTAGAGAGGGACATAGCGTAGCTCCTGATTTCATATCGTTCGTTACGAAACGATATGCACCTCTTGATTGGCGGCGTCAATTAGTTTAATAGCTATCGTTATGAAAGCCCCCCGCACACAGCCTCGAAAAACTGGTCGTCCCTTGTCCTTTGACAGGGAGGCAGCGCTCGAAAAGGCGATGCTGGCGTTTTGGGAAAGCGGGTATGAGACAACCTCGATCAGCGACCTGACAGCCGCGATGGGTGTTACTGCACCCAGCATCTACACGGCTTTCGGCGACAAGAAGCAGTTGTTCCTCGAAGCGATGCGGCGCTATGTCGGCGACGCAGCCGATCTGAAAAAAGCGTTCGTACTCGCACCGACAGCTAAGGAAGCCGTTGCTCGGATGATGGAAGACGCGGCACGCCTATACACTGGCGATGCGACACCCAGAGGATGCCTCCTCGCCAGTGCGGCGGCAACGGGATCGAAGGATGCTGCCGACGTGAGGGATGCGGCTGCGCGAGAGCGGCGAGTGATCCGGACCATTATCATCGAGCGTATCGAAAGCGACGTGGAGTCGGGCCTACTGCCGCCGGACACCAAGACTTCCGTTCTAGCTGATACCGCCCTAGCGATAACGCACGGCATGTCGATCCTCGCTCGCGATGGTGCAGATCGCAATGCGCTCATCGCCATCGCGCAAGCGTCATTAAGCGGCTGGCCGGATCATTCGTAAATGGATTGGGCTGACAGCTAGCGCCAAAGACAAAGCCGTCATTCGTTCGCAGCGCAGCATCGGTCACTCTGGGCTCAAACCAGACCTTCGCTGCACAGAGCACGAACGTCAACTTCGTGCTTCACTCCCACTCTTGGTCGGGCATGAAGCGCTTGACAGGGGGGTGCATGAAAACCGTCGAAATGTGCAAGCTTACGGTGCATTGGCACTTGGGCTGTTTCCCGCCCGCGTTTCATTCGGGATGGAACGCAGGGCGGGGGGGACGGGTTATATCATCAGAAACGGCGGGCAACGACCTGCCGAACATATCTGAGGAAAGGATCACCCAATGCCCAAGATGAAAAATGCAAAAATCCTGATCATGGCCGCCAACGGTTATGAACAATCCGAGCTGCAAGTGCCGCTGAAAGAGCTGCGCGATGCCGGTGCCACCGTCCACGTCGCCACGCTGGACGGTAAGGCGATCAAAGGCTGGGATCAAAGCGACTGGGGCGAAAGCGTCGATGGCGATCTTAAGATTTCGGACGTGAATGTCGATGATTACATCGCGCTTGTCCTGCCGGGCGGCCAGATCAACCCCGACATCCTGCGCGCCGATGAAACGGCCGTGCAAAAGGTCCGTGATTTCGTCGCAGGCGACAAGATCGTCGCCGCCATCTGCCACGCACCGTGGCTGCTGATCGAGGCGGGCGTGGTCGAAGGGCGCGAGATGACATCGTACCATTCGATCCGCACCGACCTGAAAAACGCAGGTGCCAACGTGGTCGACAAGGACGTGGCCATTTCCAACGGCATCATCACGTCGCGCAGCCCCGAAGATCTGCCCGCATTCGTGGCCAAGATCATCGAAGAGGTGAACGAAGGCGAACACAGCCGCGACGTTGCGGCCTAAGCGCTCTACTCGCCTTTAAGGTGTGAACGCATGCCCCCATGCCAGCGATGGTGTGGGGGCTTTTGTGTTTGCGGGCCAGATGCTTGGCCCGATCCATGAAAAACGCTGTTAGGATTGAACAGCAGCGTAGACGGAACGCCTTCCCCTTCGTAACTTGGCGTCATGATGACGCGACTGATCCCTTTGCTGCTGGCCCTGTGGCCGCTTGGCACCCACGCCGAAACCCGCGCGGTTCTGGTGGGGGTGGGGGATTATCTGTATCTGGATGCCGACCTTCAGGGGCCGGTGAACGACGTGGGTCTGATGGCCGACACGCTGATGCGGCGCGGTGTGGCGGCGGCGGCGATCACGGTGCTGTCGGACGATGCGGCGCGGGTGCCCGATGGCGCGGTGCGCGGGCTGCCGGACCGTGTGGCGATACTGGACGCTTTGGGCGGGGCGATTGCGGCCTCGGGCGCGGGCGACACGGTGGTGTTCTATTTCTCGGGCCACGGCGCGCAGGCCCCCGACCTGAACGGCGATGAGGGCGGCGGCATGGACGAGATTTTCCTGCCCCGCGACACGCGCGGCTGGAACGGTGGCATGGGGGCGGTCGAAAACGCGATTCTGGATGATGAGTTTGGCGTGTTCACCGAACAGGCCGCCGTGCGGGGGGTGCAGTTGGTGGCGATCCTGGACGCCTGCCATTCGGGCACAGGCTTTCGTGCGGGGCCAGATGGGGACGCGGCGGCCCGCTACATCACGCCGGCACAGCTGGGTCTGCCTGACGATCAGCTCAGCGATGCGGTGGGGCAGGGTGACGCCCCCGCCGGCGATTACGTGTTCCTTTATGCGGCGCAGTCCGACCAGCGGGCGTTTGAATACCCCGTCGGTGACGCGCGCCTGTGGCATGGCGATTTCACCCGTGCGCTGACCTCGGTGATGCAAGAGGTGCCCGACATCACCTACACCGCCCTTGTTCAGGCTGCCGCCGCGCGGATGCGCACAGCGGGCGGGCAGGCGGCGCAGACGCCCGATGTCGAGGGTCCGCTGGCCGGGGCGCCGGTGATCGGCGGCGATGCGCCCGGGCTGTTGCGGATGCAGGTCGACGGCCAGACCCTGCGCGCGGGGCTGCTGGCGGGCGTGACCAAAGGCAGCATCGTGGCGCTGTATGCGGGACAGTTGGACGACACCCCCGCCGGTCAGGCCGAGGTCACGCAGGTGCGCGCGACCGAGGCGGATTTGCGGTATATCGAGCCGTTCCCGACGCAAAAGGTGACCTATGCCCAGATCACCGACCGCGCGCTGGACACGTCGATTTCGCTGAATTTCAGCACCGATGCGCAGGCGCATCTGACGGATGGGTTTGACGCGCTGGCCGCGCGCGTGGACGTGCCGCTGGACGCTGCCACCCCGTCGCACCGCGTGGTCTGGGACGGGGCGCAATTTGCGCTGATCGGTCCCGATGGCGTGCTGGACGCGGGCGGTGACGGCACCAGCATCCGGCTGGGGGCGGGCGATACCGACGCATTGGCGCAGCGCATCGGGCTTGCCGTGGGACGCTTGCGGCTGGAAAAGGCGCTGGCGCAGATGGCGCAGGGGACGGTCAAGACCGGCTTTGCCCTTGGCCCCACCGGCCCGACCGTCAGCTTTACCCTGACCACGGGACGGATGCGCGGCGGCAAATGCGCAACACCCGACGGCACGCCGCAGCCGGTGACCGGACAGGCCACCGCGCACAGCTGCGATGTGCTGGGCCTGCGCTATGACAACACCACCGGCGGGATGCAGGACGTGACGGTCCTGTACATCAACGCCGACAACAGCATCGACACGCTGTGGCCCACCCGCAACCTGTCCAACCGGATCGAGGCCGGCGGCAGCCGGCAGATGGACTTTGCGCTGGTGGCGGATGCGGTGCTGCACGAACAGGTGATCGTCGTGTCGGTCCCCGCAGACCCCGGCAGCATGCGCACCACCCTTGCCTTTCTGGGCGGCGGCGGATTGCCCGCCAGCAGCATGGGTGCTGTGGCCGAATATATGGCCAGCGTCACCGATCCGGCGCAAAGCCGTGGATTTTCACTGAAACCCAAGGGCGCGGACCTGTCGGTACACCGGCTGGACCTGACCCTGACCCCATTCCAAACAGGAGACTGACCCAAATGAGATTTCTACCCGCAGTGATGGCCACGCTGGCCCTGCCGCTGGCGCTGAATGCGCAAACGCTGGAATTGCCCGAAACACCCCCCGCGCAGGCGTCGCCCTTTGCCTTTGCCGAAAGCGGCGCCAAGGCCGAAGCCGAGGCCGCAGCACAGGATGCCGACAGCGCAGGCCGCGTGATCGGCGGTGAAGAGGCCGCAGAGGGCGCGTGGCCGTGGCAGGTGGCCCTGTTGATCGCAGGCCAGCCCCAGACCGTGGACGCGCAGTTTTGCGGCGGGTCGATGGTGCTGGACACATGGGTTCTGACGGCGGCGCATTGCATTCACATGCAGGACCCCAACGGCGTCTACCGTGACCTGGCCCCGCAGGCGATTTCGGTGCTGGTCGGCACCAACGAGATTGCCGAAGGCAAGGGCGACGCGGTGCCGGTCGAGGCGATCTATCGCCATCCCGGCTATGAAGGGACCGAGTTCGACAACGACATCGCCCTGATCAAACTGTCGCGTGCGCCCAATGTGCCCTATCAGACGATCAAGGTGCCGGATGCCGAATTTGGCGACCTGCTGGACCAGCCCGGCGTGCGCACCGTCGTCACCGGCTGGGGCCTGATCGAGGGCGCGAAACGCACCGAGGTGATGCGTCAGGCCGAGATCCAGATGCTGTCGCGCGACCAGTGCAACCAGGTCATGCTGGAAGGCCGCGCCAAGGCCGCCGCCGAAGGGCTGAGCTATGCCGCCAAGGCGTTCGGGCTGAAAGACAACGAGGCCGAGAAAGTCTGGCAGGAGCTGATCACCTATGTCCGCGAACCGATGACCGAAAACATGATCTGCTCGGGCACCTTTGGTGGCGGCAAGGGGTCGTGCTCGGGTGACAGCGGCGGGCCGCTGGTGGTGCCGCTTGAGGACGGGACGTTCATTCAGGCGGGCATCGTCAGCTGGGGGCTAAGCAATCAGGCCACGCATTCCTGCCTGGAGACGGCGCAGTTCTCGGCCTACACGCGGGTGTCGAATTACCTGCCGTGGCTGGACCAGACGATCAACGCGAACTGATGGGCAACGCGAACTGATGGGCGCGCGGGTCTGCATCATGGCGCTGGTGCTGGCGGTTGGGCTGGCACCCGCTGCCATGGCGCAGACCCACACGCCGGACAGCTATGCGGCGTGGATATTGGACCGGTCAAAGGCGATACAGCAGGCGTTCTATAGCGGGCAGACCGAGCAGGCGCTTGCCGAGGTCGAGGCGCTGAACGCGGAAGTCGACCAATATGCCGACTTCATGGACGGTCACAGCGGCTTTTGGTTGCCCGATCTGTTGCTGGCGTCGCTGTCGCTGGACGCGGGCCACTATAAACGCGCCAGCGAGGTTGCGGCCCCTTTGGTGACCGCGCTGGACACCCCTGCGGAACGGGGCGGCGCGATACGGGTCGAGGCGCTGATGGTGCTGGGCAATGCGCTCTATGCCATGCAGAACTATACCGCCGCCGAGCCGGTGCTGCGCAGTTTCGTGGCGCTGGGGGAAGAGCCGGGGACCGAGGTGGACGGGCGCGATGTGACGCAGGCGGCCTATCTGCTGGCGCAGGCCGCCACCCGCGCCTATGCCCCCGACGCCGCACAGATCCGGCGCGACCTGCTGGCGGATTTCCGCGAACGGCCCGGTGCCTCGGACGGGCTGTACCTGCGATTGTGGATGCTGGATTTTCAGGCGCGCAGAACCAACGGGGCTGCCGATCCGGTGATGCTGGCCGATGCCCGGAAGGTCGCGGATTTCATGGCGGCCTCGCCCGAGGGCGACATGGCGGAATATCATCTGATGTATGGATTGCTGGGCCGCATTTTCGCGGACAACGCGGATTTTGACCGCGCGGTCCCGCTGTTGCAGGCCCGGCTGGACTATCTGAGCACGTCGCAGGTCGATGTGACCGAATATTTCTGGGCGATGCAGAATCTGGCGGGGATTCACAACCTTCAGGGCGATTTTCCCGCAGCCCTGCGCCGCGCGCAAGAGGCGCTGAGCGAGATTGACGCGCGGCCCGACGCGCAAAGTGATGACCTAGCACCTGTGCGCGCGGCGTTGGAGCATGTGATCTGGGTCGCGGCGGACGCACTGGGCGAGGCGCTGACCGCGCAAATGGCGCTGGAGCGGGCCTATGTGGCCACCCGTCAGACGCGGTCGGCCAACCACCCCGAGGCAGAGGAGCTGGCGGCCAAGATGGACAAGCCGTTGGTGGATTCCGCGCGCTTTCCCTATGCCGCCGAACTGGGGCTGGACCGCCCCGGAGAGCTGTTTTTGAACGCCGACGGGGATGATGTGATCGGGGCCTTTCTGGCGGGGCGCTATGCGCTGATCTCGCAGGTGCTGGAACGTGCGGACACCCAAGGGACCGTGCCCACGGCGGTGGTGGCGTTGAACCGTGCCTATATGGCCGCGATGCTGGGCGACATCGGCGAAGGTCAGACGCAACTGGCCCGTGCGCGCGCAGCGGCAGCCCTGCCGCCGAAGCCGGGAGAAGAGGTGATCCTGACGCCCGATGCGTGGCAGCCCGATTTTGTCGAGGCGCTGCTGATGCTGTTTGCGCGGACCTATGATCCGGCTAGGGCAGTGGCCCCGCTGGACCGGCTTGAGGCGCGGGACGATCTGCCCGAGATGGCGCAGGCCAATGTGCGGATGCTGCGGGGCACACAGCTGTTCAATGCGGGTGATCTGGCCGGTGCGGCGCGTTTGTATTTCGACACGGCGGATGCGGATTTTGCCCGTGTCTCGACCGATCCCTGGGGCGTTGTGCTGGGGCTGGGGCTGCTGAACCTGGCGCTGGAACTGGACGATCTGGACCGGGCGCGGGCCTTTGTGGCCAGTTTCTCGCAACAGCTTGAGGCGACGCCGGACCGGGCGCTGGCGCTGGTCAGCACGCAGATGTTCGCGCTGAATTCCGACCCGGACGCGATGCTGACCGAACGCGGGTTCCAGACGATGGCGTTTCATCTGCGGTCGCTGGAAACCATGCTGCCCGAGGAGCATCAATGGAGCGTCGCCGCGCGGTTTGCCTATGCCTCGGCGGTGTCGCGGAACGGCGATATGGTCACCGGCGCAGAGCTGACCCGCAAGGCGCTGGAAAGTTACCGCAAATCGCCCTGGCACGAAGAGGGGACAGCGGCGTTCCTGTCGGTGTCTTATGCCTGGCTGGTCTGGAACAACGGCGACCCGGCGCTGGCGCAAAGCATCATTTCGCAAGCCTATTCCGCCCGCGACCCGGACACCTGGGGGCCGGGATACTGGGCCGAAGTCTGTCTGGCGCAGGCCTTTGTGCGCAACTTTCAGGGCCGTCAGTCCGAGGCACGCATAGTGATCGAAGAGGCGCTGGCCCAGACCGGGATGATGGCCCGCCTGTCGCCGCCCAACGCCATGCGGTTGCACACGCAGCACGGCGATATTCTGTCGGAACTGGGCGAAGGCGCGCTGGCGGAGGCGGCCTTTGACCGGGCGGTGGCAGTGGTGCCTTACCCCGAGTATCAGGGCGGGCAGACCATGGCCGAAGCCTTGCGCAAGCGCGCCTGGTATCACAACGCGCAGGCGCAGCCGCAGATGGCCTTTGCCGATATGGCGCAGTCCAATGCGCTGTGGTTCGACCGCTATGACCGCTATGCCACCGGCGGTGCCGAGGTGTCGCGCCAGCCGCTTGAGGACCGTCTGCGCGCGGTGGAACAGGCGGTTTATGGCTGGGCGCTGAGCCAGTCGCTGGCCGATGTTCAACCACAGCAAGAATAATGGCGCAGCGGGGCCCGGGGTAAGGAATTCCTGACGGTGTTTGTCATAAAAAATGTCTGGAAAACGAATGGTTACGCTGACATGATCCAATCAATTACCCAACCCTTACCACGTTTTGACCGAAAGGAATTCCACTTATGACACGTACCAAACTTCTCTCGATGGTGAGCGCCGCCGCCCTGGCGATGACACCGATCACCGCGCTGGCGCAGGACAAGTCCGGCGAGAACGTCCAGCCCACCGAACCCACCGCCGAGGTGAGCGCCGTGGGCAAGGTCGCGCTGGCCCAGGACCTGTTTGCCTATGCGCAAGAGGGCAAGAACGCCGTTGCCGCACTGGCCGCAGCACAGATCATGCAGGGCGTTGACGCCAAGGATGTCGAGCGCGAGAAAACCACATCCGACAACGAAGACATGGCCGGCGTGACCGAGGAAGCCGACGGTGCCGACGCGCCGATGGACGCCGAGGCGATGCTGACCGCCGCGCTGGAATACGCGGGCGGTGACCCAGCCGTGACCGGCCTGATCGAAGACGCCCAGGCCGAAGGATCGCGTGGCCGCATCGGTGGCGCGTCGCGCACCCTGTCGCGTCTGCCTGCAGGCAAGATCGACCTGTTCAAGGTGCCCTTCTACGGCGGACGGTTTGCCGAGCTGGCGGTCGTGGGTGATGGCGACGCCAACCTTGACCTGCTGGTCACCGACGAAAACGGCAACACCATCTGTCTGGACAAGACCTATACCGACAAGATCTATTGCTCGTTCACGCCGGCATGGGACGGGTATTTCCTTGTTGCGGTGGCCAACCAGGGCCGCAAGCGCAACAGCTATTACATCCTGACCAACTGAGGCAGGGCGTGACAGCCCGCACCATATCGGGGCGCGCAGGGGCAATCCTGTGCGCCCTTTTTCTATGGGGATCGGGGGTGCTGGCCCAAGACGCGCCCACCCGTGGCAGCATCCTTGACGATGTGTTCGTGACGATGCAGCGGGCGACCTCCAGCGTGGCGGGGGCGGCGCTGCAACAGGCGGCGCTGCGGCAACAGGCGGGCAATGCGGCGCTGGCCGGATTGTTGCGCCAGCGCAGTGACCTGACCGATCTGGCCGATGCGGAACAGGGCGCGCTGGCCGCAGCCGTCGGCGCGCGCGGTGCCGCCGCCGAGGCCGAGGTGGAGCGCGTGCGCGTCAGCCTGGCCCGCATCCGCGCGCAGATCGCCGCACTGGACGCGCAGATCGAAGCGGGGTTTCCGGCGTTCCGTGAACTGACCAACCCGCGCCCGATGACCGTGGCCGAAGTGCAGCAGACCCTGCGCCCCGGCGAGGTGATGATTGTCACGCTGGCCGCAGATTTCGACGTGTTCGTCTGGGCTATTTCGGCCACGGCGGCGGACTGGCACGCGGCCAACTTTGAACAGGGTGCGCTGGTGGCGCAGATCAGCCTGCTGCGGCGGATGCTGGACGTGACGGCGCAGAACCGTTCGGCGGCGGCGTTGGACGACGCGCCCAGCATCGGCGCATCGGCGGACGGGTTCGACCGTGCGGTGGCGCATGGGCTGTATCAAAAGCTGTTGGGCCCGCTGGCGGCGGTGATCGACGGGGTGGATCATTTGATCGTTGTGCCCGACGGGCCGCTGACGGCGTTGCCCTTTGGTCTGTTGGTGGCCAGCCCCCCGGCGGGCGACGACGCCGACCCGCAGGCGCTGCGCGACACCGACTGGCTGATCGGGCGGGCGGCGATGACGGTTTTGCCCAATGTTTCCAGCCTGCGGGCGCTGCGGCGCAAGGTGGACAAGACTGATCTGGGGGGCCCGCGCCGGCCGTTCGTGGGCTTTGGCGATCCGGTGTTCGCCTATGCCGACAATGATGCGCCCACGGGAATGGTGACCGACGGCGCCTATGTCAGTCGCGGGGTGTTCGAACAGGTCAGCGCGGTGGCGGGGCTGGCCCCGCTGCCCGGCACCGCGCGCGAATTGCGGCGGCTGGCGCAGCTGACGGGGGCCGTGGCGGGCGATTTGTTTCTGGGCCGTGCGGCCACCGAAACCGCGGTGCGGGGGGCGGATTTGCGCGATGTGGACATCGTCGCCTTTGCCACCCACGGGCTGTTGGCGGGCGAGCTTTCGGGGCTGGCCGAGCCGGCGCTGGTGTTCACCCCGCCCGACGCGCCGGGGCCCCAAGACGACGCGCTGCTGACCGCGACCGAGGCGGCGGGGCTGAAGCTTTCGGCGCAGCTGATCATCCTGTCGGCCTGCAACACCGCGTCGGGCGATGGCACGCCGGGGGCCGAGGGGCTGTCGGGGCTGGCGCGGTCGTTCATCTATGCGGGGGCGCGGTCGATCCTGGTGTCGCACTGGCCGGTGGACGATTACGCCACATCGGTGCTGACCACGGGCATGGTGGCCGAGATGCAGGCCGGCACCGCCCGCAGCGATGCGTTGCGGCGGTCGATGCTGCGGCTGATGCGCGACGATCCACAGGTGAAATACGCGCACCCCCGCTATTGGGCGCCGTTCATTCTGGTGGGGGACGGGTAGGCCCTGACGGACGACCATCTGGCACAGTGGACTGTGCTTATTTCCGCGGCCGCTGCCGTTGCATTTCTACGACCTGACCAAACCCCTCGCGCGCCGATCGCTTGCAAGCCGGGCAAACAACATGAGAGTCCGGGAAAAACCGTGTCTCTGGGTGCGCAAATGGATCAATCCAATCCTCGCCGACTTTGAAACTGCAGCACATGGAACATCGATTGTTGCACACGTTGCGGACCAGAGCGACCACGCTGGGGGAAAATGGAAACTGAGGCGTTTCAAGCAGCGCGTGGTCCACCTGCACATGGCCCTGCGAAAGCGGCGTTGCCGTCATTCTAAAGAGGCGGGGGGTATTTGGTCCGTCGCATCGGTATAATGTCGTGAACACCTGATTTTTTTGACGAACCGAGAAGATAATCGCATTCAAAAAACTTTGAACTTCGAAGCCTTCTGTAAATTTCCAGAGCGAGTGACCGATAACCTGATCGGCCATCGCGTTGGCGCCATCGTTTTGGGCAGCAAAGTCATCCCAAGAACCGCCGACGCAGATAATCCGGTGTTCTTGATCAACGGTATAGGACGTTTTCATACAACTCTTAGACTCAATAAGGCTCTAATTTCATTAAATATTGTTTTAGATTTGTTAAAGATTCATTAACGCGCATGTCCAAGACATAACCGGGATACCGCGCATCTGCCGAGACGTTGGGCGAAGCGCTGGGGACGCTTTGGTGGACTCAAAATTCTGGCCGACACATCGAACCGAGCACGCCAATTCGAGAGAAGTTATAGCGCCCCGCCTTAAACTTGAATCGCCAATACCCTGCCGCGCTACGCGCTCTCGGGCCATTGGCGATGTGATCTGTCTCAGGTTAAAGGCGGGACGCTTTAAGCAATTGTTAATACATGGAGGCGATACCTCTCGGTAGGGAGCTCTTAATGACCTTCAGTTGCTACTCTTTGGATGAACGTGATGTCTTGACGTCTACGGGCGGCGAATGGGACTCGTTTGCTCGCGAGAATGGCGGAGACGCTGCGACGTCAGAATTCGTGGTCGGGTCACACCTTTGGGATCACGTCCATGGTCTGCAGGTCAGAGCGTATTTGAATGCTGTTTTTTTCGCGGCCCGCTCCACCGGGCGCACTGTGTCGATACCCTACAGGTGCGACAGCCCAAATCACCCAAGACTGTTCGTTATGGACGTCATTCCCGGACCGGGCCACAGTCTGGAGGTGCGACATGTCGGGCGGCCAATGCAAATTGGACAGCGTTCGGGAATTTCTGTTGAAGTCCCCCAATGGGCCACGTTCAGCACGTGTTCTATTTGTTTCTCGTTTCTGGTTGGAGACGAGTGGTTCGATCCAATGAACCGGCCGTCGGCTTCAGACTTTCCAAAAGGTCATTCCATCTGCCCAGCTTGCAAGAAAGACGCAAGGCGACAGCTTGAGCCGCTGTGGGCGCGTGACGTCAAATCCGGCTCCGAACCGAAATAGCGCCCAAATTCTTCACGCGGATAAATTTTGGATCGGGGTGTCCGGTTTCGCAAGGTCGTGGTGGTTGAGAAATGCCAGGATTTCGGCGCCACTGGCTTGCGCTATGCGTCCGCAGTGACCTCGGGTGCGCGCCCAGTCTTGAAACCGACGCGTTTCGTGGTCGGTAAAGGCCATGTCCCAGTGTTCGAAGCGGCGCGTGTCGTTTTCAAAGTACAAGAGTGTTTCGACCTCTGTGTGCCTTGGATCGCGTTTAATCGCTTTTAAAAGAACATCAATTGCCCATTTCGGCCCCTCGATGAACTGCACAAAATGCGCTTGTTCGTGGTGGAGGTATCCGGTGATGTTTACCCGGCTGTTCAGGTCGCGTGCAGTAAGATAGATGTCTGCGCATTGCCGCGATCGTGGGTGAACCAAAGACTGGCTTCTATAGAGACAGCATACATACAAGGCTCTCGTCCTCCATCTTAAGTGAACATCGAATAAAAGCTCTTTGTTACGGACAGGTTAAGATGGGTAAAGTTTATGTATTGCCGCCTTTCCGCATGCCGCCGCTCATCATGCCCAAGGCATGTCTAAGAGATGACGGCCCGCTGTACCGCGTCAGGCCAGCGGTTTTGACAGCCCGTCCACCACCAGATTGCGCAGGCGTTGGGCCAGCGGGCTGATCATTGCGGATTTGCGCTGAATCAGGTGATAGGGCGAAATCACCATCGGTTGCTTGATCGCAATCGCCTGTATCCCGCCCACGGCCGAGCTGCGGACCAGGTCGCCGACCTCGCTTGAGACGGGCGAGATCAGGTCGGAGGTTTGCAGATAGGCGATCATCACCAGCAGCGACGTGGTGGTGACCACGTCATCGGGCAGGGGGACGTCGTGGGCGATAAACGCCTCTTCCACGGCGCGGCGCATGGGGGTGCCGGTGGCCTGCGCGACCCAGCCGTATCCGGCCAGATCGGTGATCGACGGGCGGGCGATGCGCGTCAGGGGGTGGCCCGCGCGGACCAGGAATTCGGCGGTTTCATTGCGCCATTCCATGATGTCGAACGCGCGCGGGTCCAGGTCGGTGGGCACGCGGGCCAGCACAAAGTCGTATTCGCCGTCCAGCATCCCCTGCATCAGCGTGTCGCTGGGGCCGACGCCGACATAGACCTCGGCGCCCTCGACGTCCTGTTTCAGCCGCTGGATCGCGGGCACCACATAGGCGATGGCCGCCCCCGTCACCGACCCCACGCGCACCGTGCCGGTGCGGCCCGCGCCAAAGGCGGTGACCTCGTCCACGGTGTCGGCCAGCCCGCGCAGCAATGCGCCCGCGTGGCGGATCAGGACATGGGCGATGTCGGTGGGCACCATCCCCTTGGGCGTGCGGGCGAACAGCGGCTGGCCCACCATCGCCTCGACCTCGGCCAGCATCCGCGAAGCGGCGGGCTGGGTGATGGACAGACGGTCGGCGGCCACGGACAACTGGCCGTGTTCGTCGATGGCATGGATCAGCCGCAGGTGACGCCATTGCAGGCGGGATGTCAGGTCTTGCATCTTTCAGACATTCCATTTCTGGTATGGGTTTGTCAACTTATGTAATTTGATCGCTATGTCCCGCCGGTGGTACCGTGACACCGGACGCAGAAAAATGTCCATCATTTTGTCCCGCATGCGGGACCTGGCCAACCCAACTGCGGCGCGGTCAGCTTTTGGGAGGAAGACATGAACAAACTTATTTCGGGGCTTAGCGCCCTTGCGCTTGGCGTGGGTCTGATGACCGCGCCGGTTCTGGCTCAGGACAAGGGCACGATTGGCATTGCGATGCCGACCAAATCCTCGGCCCGCTGGATTTCCGACGGCAACTCGATGGTCGAACAGTTCGAGGCGGCAGGCTATACCGTTGACCTGCAATATGCCGAAGACGACATTCCCAACCAGTTGGCCCAGATCGAAAACATGATCACCAAGGGTGTCGATGTGCTGGTGATTGCCGCGATTGACGGCACCACCCTGTCGAACGCGCTGGAGAACGCGCATTTCGCCGACATCAAGACGATTGCCTATGACCGGCTGATCCGTGACAGCGAATATGTCGACTATTACGCGACCTTCGACAACTTCAAGGTCGGCGTGCAACAGGCCAGTTCCATCGTGGACGGGCTGAAGGAACGGTTCCCCGATGTCAGCCCCTGGAACGTCGAGCTGTTCGGCGGGTCGCCCGACGACAACAACGCCTATTTCTTCTACAACGGTGCCATGTCGGTGCTGCAACCGCTGATCGACGACGGCACCATCAACATCGTGTCCGGCCAGATGGGCATGGACACGGTCGGCACCCTGCGGTGGGACGGTGCGGTGGCACAGGCGCGCATGGATAACCTGTTGTCGGCGCATTACACCGATCAGACCGTGCATGGCGTTCTGAGCCCCTATGACGGGTTGTCGATTGGTATCCTGAGCTCGCTCAAGGGTGTGGGATATGGCTCGGGCGATCTGAAAATGCCCATCGTGTCCGGTCAGGATGCGGAATTGCAGTCGATCAAGTCGATCATCGCGGGCGAGCAGTATTCGACCGTGTTCAAGGACACCCGCGAACTGGCCCGCGTGACCGTGGGTATGGTCGATGCGCTGCTGCAAGGCGGCGAGCCTGAGATCAACGACACCACCACCTATGACAACGGCGTCAAGGTTGTGCCGTCCTATCTGCTGGAGCCTGTGTCGGTGGATGCCAGCAACTACGAGGCGATTGTAATCGACTCGGGCTACCACTCCAAAGACGATCTGTAAGACCGGATCGCGATTGCAAAATCGCCTGTCCCGCGTGCCGTGAACGGTGCCGGGGCAGGTCGCAGGAATGGGGGCAGGGGTATGACAACTCTTCTGGAAATGCGCGACATCACCAAGACCTTTCCGGGGGTCAAGGCGCTGGACAACGTCAACCTGAAGGTGACCGAGGGCGAGATTCACGCGCTGGTCGGTGAAAACGGCGCGGGCAAGTCCACGCTGATGAAGGTGCTGTCGGGGGTTTATCCGCAGGGCACCTATGACGGTGACATTCATTACGACGGGCAAGTCGCGCGCTTTGGCGGGATCGCGGACAGCGAGGCGCTGGGGATCATCATCATCCACCAGGAGCTGGCGCTGGTGCCGTTGCTGTCGATTGCGGAAAACCTGTTTGTCGGCAACGAATGTGCCAGCAAGGGTGTGATGAACTGGCCCGAAACCTTTCGGCGCACCGAGGCGCTGTTGAAAAAGGTGGGGCTGAAAGAGGCCCCCGCCACGCCGGTGGACCGGTTGGGTGTGGGCAAGCAGCAACTGGTCGAGATCGCCAAGGCGCTGTCCAAGGACGTGCGGTTGCTGATCCTGGACGAACCCACCGCCGCGCTGTCGGAATCGGACAGTCAGGCGTTGCTGGACCTGCTGCTGGAGCTTAAGGCCGAGGGGGTGACCTCGATCATCATCAGCCACAAGCTGAACGAAGTGCGCCGCGTGGCCGACACGATCACGGTGATCCGCGACGGGGCGACGGTGTCGACGCTGGATGCGCGCACCGAAAGCATCACCGAGGACCGCATCGTGCGCGACATGGTGGGGCGCGACATGTCGCAACGCTATCCCGAACGGGAACGGCGTGCGGGTGACATGCTGATGGAGGTTCAGGGCTGGAACGTCTGGCACCCCGAGCATGCGACGCGCCAGATGATCAAGGACATCAACTTTCACGTCCGCGCGGGCGAGGTCGTGGGCATTGCCGGGCTGATGGGTGCGGGGCGCACCGAGCTGGCGATGAGCCTGTTCGGCCGCAGCTACGGGCAGAACATCAGCGGCACCGTGAAGCTGAAAGGGCAGGCGGTGGACACGACCACCGTGGCGGCGGCGATCCGCAGCGGGCTGGCCTATGTCACCGAGGACCGCAAGGAGCTGGGGCTGGTGCTGGAGGACACGATCCAGCGCAACATCACGCTGGCCAACCTGAGCGATGTGTCCAGTTCCGGCGTCATCAACGAGGCCGAGGAAACCAAGGTGGCCGAGCGGTATCGCAAGGCGATGAACATCCGCACACCCAGCGTGTTCCAGAAAGTCATGAACCTGTCGGGGGGCAACCAGCAAAAGGTGGTTCTGTCCAAGTGGCTGTTTGCCGGCCCCGAGGTTCTGATCCTGGACGAGCCGACGCGCGGCATCGACGTCGGCGCGAAGTTCGAGATTTACGGGATTATCAACGCGCTGTCGGCACAGGGCAAAGGGGTGGTCATGATCAGTTCCGAAATGCCCGAGCTGCTGGGCATGAGCGACCGGATTTACGTCATGAACGAGGGCCGGTTTGTCGGAGAGCTGGACGCGTCCGAGGCTAGTCAGGAACGCATCATGTCGTTCATCGTCACAGATTAAGGGAGCGGCAGAATGACCGATACCAACACCGGCGAAACCGCCACACAACCGAATATGGGGGCCTATCTGCTGGGTCACTTGCGCGAATACGGGCTGTTGTTCGCCCTGATCGCCATCATGCTGTTCTTCGAGGTGGTGACCGACGGCACGCTGCTGAAGCCGGTGAACATCACCAACCTGTTCTTGCAGAACAGCTATATCATCATCATGGCGCTGGGGATGCTGATCGTCATTGTCGGCGGGCACATCGACCTGTCGGTCGGCTCTGTCATGGGCTTTGTCGGGGCGTTGGCCGCCGTGATGATCGTCAATCTGGACGTTCCGGTGGCGATCACCATACCTGTCTGTCTGGTGGTGGGCGGGCTGATCGGGGCGGCACAGGGGTACTGGGTGGCCTATTGGAACATCCCCAGTTTCATCGTGACGCTGGCGGGGATGCTGGTGTTTCGCGGGCTGTCGCTGTGGCTGCTTGAGGGGCAATCGGTGGGGCCGTTCCCGCGGTCGTTTCAGCTGCTGTCGACCGGGTTCATTCCCGATGTGTTCGGGGTGGGCCGTCCCAATGCCACGGCGCTGGCCGTGGGGGTGATTGCCGCCTGTGCCATCGTCTACCTTGGCATGCGCAAACGCGCGCGCAACATGGCCTACGGGATCGAGGACGAGCCGGTCAGCTTTTTCGTTGTGCGCAATGCCATCGTCGCGGGGGCGCTGTTGTTCGTGATTTACAAGCTGTCCACGTTCCGGGGCTTGCCCAACGTGCTGGTGACCATGGGGCTGTTGACCATCGTCTATGCGTTCATCACCGAACAGACGACCATCGGGCGGCGTGTCTATGCGCTGGGGGGGAATGTGAAGGCGGCGAAACTGTCGGGCATCCCGACCGAGCGGCTGACCTTCCTGACCTTCGTCAACATGGGCGTGCTGGCGGCACTGGCCGGTCTGATCTTTGCCGCGCGGTTGAACACGGCGACGCCCAAGGCGGGCTTTGCCGTCGAACTGGACGTGATCGCGGCGGTGTTCATCGGGGGTGCTTCGATGTCCGGCGGTGTTGGCAAGATCGTGGGCGCGGTGATCGGGGCGTTCATCATGGGCGTGATGAACAACGGCATGTCGATCATGGGCATCGGCATTGATTACCAGCAGGTGATCAAGGGTCTGGTGCTGCTCGCTGCCGTGATTTTCGACGTCTACAACAAACAAAAACAACGCTAAGGGGCATTCAAGATGACGTTTCAACCCGCCGCATGGCCCCGCAAACTGCGCTCGCAGGAATGGTTCGGGGGCGACAGCCGTGACCATATTTACCACCGCAGCTGGATGAAGAACCAGGGGCTGCCGGCCGATCTGTTTGACGGACGGCCCGTGATCGGCATCTGCAACACCTGGTCGCAACTGACGCCCTGCAACGCGCATCTGCGCGATCTGGCCGAACGTGTGAAACACGGGATTTACGAGGCGGGGGGGCTGCCGCTGGAGTTCCCGGTGTTCTCGACCGGTGAAAGCGCGCTGCGGCCCACGGCGATGATGTACCGCAACCTGGCGGCGATGGACGTGGAAGAGGCCATTCGCGCCAATCCGCTGGATGGCGTCGTGCTGTTGTGCGGCTGTGACAAGACCACGCCCGCGCTGCTGATGGGCGCGGCGTCGGTCGATCTGCCGGCGATCATGGTGTCGGGCGGGCCGATGATGAACGGCTGGTTCCGCGGCGAGCGGGTCGGGTCGGGCACGGCGCTTTGGCAGATGTCCGAGGACATCAAGGCGGGCAAGATGTCGCGCGAGGATTTCCTTGAGGCCGAGCAGGCGATGAGCCGCAGCCCCGGATCGTGCAACACCATGGGCACCGCGTCGTCGATGGCCAGCATGGTCGAGGCCTTGGGCATGGCGCTGTCGGGCAATGCGGCGATCCCCGCCGTGGACAGCCGCCGTCGCGTCATGAGCCACGTTACCGGCCGGCGCATCGTGCAGATGGTCAAGGACGACCTGAAACCGTCCGACGTGCTGACGCGCGACGCGTTTCAGAACGCGATCCGCACCAATGGCGCGATTGGCGGGTCGACCAATGCGGTCATTCACCTGATGGCGATTGCGGGGCGCGTGGGGATTGATCTGACGCTGGACGACTGGGACACCTACGGGCGCGACGTGCCGACGATCGTGAACCTGATGCCGTCGGGCAAATACCTGATGGAAGAGTTCTTTTATGCCGGCGGCTTGCCCGTGGTGATCAAGCGGCTGGGCGAGGCGGGATTGCTGAACCGCGACGCGCTGACCGTGTCGGGTGACACCGCGTGGGATCAGGTCAAGGATGCGGTGAACTACAACGAGGACGTGATCCGCCCCGCGGGTGAGCCGCTGGCGAAACAGGGCGGCATTGCCGTGCTGCGCGGCAATCTGGCGCCCAAGGGGGCGGTGTTGAAACCGTCCGCCGCCAGCCCGCATTTGCTGACCCATCGGGGCCGTGCCGTGGTGTTCGAGGACATCGACGACTACAAGGCGCGGATCAATGACGACGATCTGGATATTGATGAAACCTGTGTGATGGTGCTGAAAATGTGCGGCCCGCGCGGCTATCCGGGCATGTCCGAGGTGGGCAATATGGGCCTGCCGCCGAAGGTGCTGAAAAAGGGCATCACCGATATGGTGCGCATTTCCGATGCGCGGATGTCGGGCACCGCCTATGGCACCGTGATCCTGCACACCAGCCCCGAGGCGGCGGCGGGCGGGCCGCTGGCCATCGTGCAGAACGGCGACATGATCGAGCTGGACATGCCCAACCGGCGTTTGCATCTGGACGTGCCGGATGACGAGATTGCGCGGCGGCTGGCGGCGTGGGAAAACCCCGTTGTGCCACCCGCCAGCGGCTATGCGCGGCTGTTTCATGACCATGTGCAGGGGGCCGATACGGGGGCGGATTTCGATTTCCTTGTCGGCTGTCGGGGCAACGCCGTGCCACGGGATTCGCACTGATGGCGGGGCAGGGGTTGGCCGCCAATCTGGCCATCGTTGGTGTGGGCAAGATCGCCCGCGACCAGCATATTCCGTCGATTGCGGCGACGCCTGCGTTCACCTTGCAGGCCACCGCCAGCCGCAATGCGGGGGTGGACGGGGTCGCGCGATATGACCGGCTGGAGGATCTGCTGGCGGCGCATCCCGAGATTTCCTGTGTGTCGCTGTGTACGCCGCCGCAGGTGCGCTACGCCGACGCGCGTCGGGCCTTGCTGGCAGGGCGGCACGTAATGCTGGAGAAACCGCCCGGCGCGACGTTAAGCGAGGTGCACGATCTGATTGATCTGGCGCGCGCGCAGGGCGTGGCGCTGTTTGCCACATGGCATTCGCGCCATGCCGCCAGCGTTCAGGCGGCGCGGGCGTGGTTGCAGGGCAAGGATATAACCCGCGTCGAAGTCGTCTGGAAAGAGGACGTGCGCCGCTGGCATCCCGGGCAGGACTGGATCTGGCAAGCGGGGGGCCTGGGCGTGTTCGATCCGGGCATCAACGCGCTGTCGGTGCTGTCCGAGATTTACCCGCGTGCGGTGCATCTGACGCAGGCTGAGCTCTATTTCCCCGCCAACCGCGACACGCCGATTGCCGCCGATCTGACGTTCAACGACCCCGGCGGGGCGGATATGACCGCCGCCTTTGACTGGCGTCAGACCGGCCCGCAGACGTGGGACATCCGCATCGAGACGGAGCAGGGAAATGCGACGCTGAGCGATGGTGGCGCGCGGCTGGTGGTGGAGGGCGCAGAGGTCAGCGCGGGACCGGATCACGAATATCGCGCGCTCTACGCCCGCTTTGCCGAAGTTGTCGCGGCACGCGAGACCGACGTGGACCTGAGCCCGATGGTCCATGTCGCCGACGCATTCACATTGGGCCGCAGACAGGCGGTCGACGCCTTTGACTGGTAAGCCCCGAGACATTTGAACACCCGAAAGGATCCCGCTTTGACACAGACTCTGACAGGCATTTTGCCAGTGGCCCCAACCCCGTTTCTGGACGACGGACAGGTAGACGAAGACGGCATGCGCCGTGTTCTGGATTGCCTGATCGACATGGGCGTGGATGCGATTTGCATCCTTGCCAACTATTCCGAACAGTTCCTGCTGTCCGACGCCGAGCGTGCCACGCTGATGCGCATCAGCCTTGAGCATGTGGCGGGCCGGGTGCCGGTGATCGTGACGATCAGCCATTTCTCGACCGACATCGTGGTGGCCCGCGCCAAGGCGGCGCAGGTGATGGGCGCGTCGATGGTGATGATGATGCCGCCCTATCACGGGTCGGGCCTGTTCCCTGCCGAGGCCGGCGTGTTCGAGCATTTCGACGCGGTCAGCCGCGCGATTTCGATTCCGATCATGGTGCAGGACGCCCCGCTGAGCGGTGTGACCCTGCCCGTGCCGCTGCTGGCGCGGATGGCGCGCGAGCTGGAGAATGTGAGTTATTTCAAGATCGAATGCCCCTTTGCCGCCGACAAGCTGGCCGCATTGATCGCGGCGGCGGGCGACCATATCGCGGGGCCCTTTGACGGCGAAGAGGCGGTGACCCTGCTGGCCGATCTGGATGCGGGGGCGACGGGGACGATGACATCGGGGCTGTTTCCCGAACATATCCGGCCCATTGTCACCAGCTATCTGGCAGGCGACCACGACGCGGCGCTGAAACAGTGGCAGGTCTGTCTGCCGCTGATCAACCACGAGAACCGCCAGTGCGGGCTGCGCGCCTGCAAGACGGTTTACGCGGCAGGCGGGGTCATTCGCAGCGACCACGTGCGCCATCCGCTGAAACCGCTGTCCGAGCGGACCCGCACCCGGCTGTTGCAACTGGCCGGTGACATGGACCTGATCGCGTTGAAATGGGGGAAATAGCGGGCTGATCCGGCCAGACGAGTTGCATTCGGGCGCGAAATCAGGCTCTTGAAGGGTCAGGTTTCCCGGCCAAAGGTGCACCAGACGATGAATTTCCAGCCGACCCGCCTGCCCGAGGTGATCTTGCTGACGCCGCGCCGTTTCGGGGACGCGCGTGGCTGGTTCACCGAGACGTGGAACAAGCGCACGCTGGCGCAGGGCGGGATCGGGGCGGATTTCGTGCAGGACAATCATTCGATGTCGGCGGACGTGGGCACGCTGCGCGGCCTGCATTATCAGGCCCCGCCCCACGCGCAGGACAAGCTGGTGCGCTGCACCCGTGGCGCGATCTGGGACGTGGCGGTGGACGTGCGGCGCGGGTCGCCGCGCTATGGCCAGTGGGTCGGGGTCGCGTTGACCGCCGAGGGCGGCGCGCAGCTGTTCGTGCCCAAGGGGTTCCTGCACGGCTTTGTCACCCGCACGCCGGATTGCGAGGTGCAGTATAAATGCACCGATTACTATGCCCCCGAAAGCGACGGATCGGTCGCCTGGGACAGTCTGGGTATTGACTGGGGGCTGGCTGGCGCACCGGTGCTGTCGGACAAGGACCGTGCGGCGCCGGCCTTTGGCGACTGGACCTCGCCCTTTGTCATGGAGGGTGCGGCGTGAAGATATTGGTCACAGGCGGTGCGGGGTTCATCGGCTCGGCCGTGGTGCGCCGTGCCGTGGGGCTGGGGCACGCGGTGGTGAATGTCGATGCGCTGACCTATGCGGCCTGTCTGGAGAATGTCGCATCGGTGGCGGACAGCCCGCTGTACAGCTTTGAACAGGCCGACATCCGCGACCGCGCGGCGCTGGACCGGATATTTGCCACCCACCAGCCCGACGCGGTGATGCATCTGGCCGCAGAAAGCCATGTGGACCGGTCAATCGACGGGCCTGCGGATTTTATCGAGACCAACATCACCGGCACCTTCAACATGCTTGAGGCGGCACGGCAGTATTGGGTTGCCCATGGGCAACCTGCCGGCTTTCGCTTTCACCACATCTCGACCGATGAGGTGTTTGGGTCGCTGGGCGACGTGGGCCTGTTCACCGAAGATACGCCTTACGACCCCCGATCCCCCTATTCCGCGTCCAAGGCGTCGTCGGATCATCTGGTGCGGGCGTGGGGCGAGACCTATGGGCTGCCGGTGCTGGTGACCAACTGTTCCAACAATTACGGCCCCTTTCATTTCCCCGAAAAGCTGATTCCGGTGGTGATCCTGCGGGCGCTCGCGGGCGAGGCAATCCCGGTCTACGGCGACGGGATGAACGTGCGCGACTGGCTGTTTGTCGAGGATCACGCCGACGCGCTGCTGTGTGTGCTGGGGCAGGGGGCGGTGGGCCGGACCTATAACATCGGCGGCGAGAACGAGGCGACGAATATTGATCTGGTGCGCATGATCTGTGCCGAACTGGACAGGCACCGCCCCGATGCCGCCCCGCACGCCGATTTGATCACATTCGTCACCGACCGCCCCGGACATGACCGCCGCTATGCCATCGACCCCACGCGCATCCGCACCGAGCTGGGCTGGCGGCCTTCGGTCACGCTGCAAGAGGGGATCGCGCGAACGGTGCGGTGGTATCTGGACAATGCAGACTGGTGGCAACCGCTGCTGGCGCGCGACGGTGTGGGCGTTCGGCTGGGCACATCCACAGGAAAGGCAGCGACATGAAACGCAAGGGCATCATTCTGGCAGGCGGGTCTGGCACGCGGCTCTATCCGATCACCATGGGCCTGTCGAAACAGCTGATCCCTGTCTATGACAAGCCGATGATCTATTACCCGCTGAGCGTGCTGATCCTGGCCGGCGTGACCGAGATCGCGATCATCACCACGCCTGAGGATCAGGACCAGTTCAAGCGGCTGCTGGGGGATGGCAGCCAATGGGGGTTGCGGTTCGACTATATCGTGCAGCCGTCGCCGGACGGGCTGGCGCAGGCCTATTTTCTGGCCGAGGATTTTCTGGCCGGTGCGCCGTCGGTGCTGGTGCTGGGCGACAACATCTTTTTCGGGCACGGGTTGCCCGAGCAGTTGCAGGCGGCGGACGCGCAGGTGCAGGGCGGCACGGTGTTCGGCTATCGGGTGTCCGATCCCGAGCGGTACGGCGTGGTCGGCTTCGATGCGCAGGGGCGCGTGCAGCAGATCGTGGAAAAGCCGCAGGTGCCGCCGTCGAATTACGCGGTCACGGGGCTGTATTTCCTGGACGGGCGCGCGCCGGAGCTGGCGAAACAGGTCACGCCGTCGGCGCGCGGCGAGCTGGAGATTGCGGACCTGTTGTCGCTGTATCTGGCCGAGGGCAGCCTGACGGTCGAGACGATGGGGCGCGGCTATGCCTGGCTGGACACCGGCACCCATGCCAGCCTGCTGGACGCCAGCAATTTCGTGCGCACGCTGACGATGCGGCAGGGGCAACAAGTGGGATCGCCGGACGAGGTGGCGTACCGCATGGGCCTGATCACCCGCGAGACGTTGCGCGCGCGGGCGGCTGCCTTTGCCAAGAACGCGTACGGGCAATACCTGCTGGATATCTGCGACGAGGATTAAAGCGTCCGTCGGCAGGGTGTCACGCGGCGTCACGACCGCGCCGCGCGGGTCGCTGTGCGTTGAACCGTTGGGTCATCTGGGATATTTGTCGCCCGACAGCATTATGGGGCAGCATTCGGCGCGGGGGGGCCGCTTTGCCGACATGTGCCGTCCAGACTTCACGCCACACTGCGCCCCCGTTGACGGCTCAGCATCACGGGGGTCACCCCCCGACCAAACACGAAAGGACCTTGCCTTGCTCGACGCTTCGCAATTCGACGACTATAGCAATCTGGACATCGCGCTGCGCGACAACGGTGTGGTGATTGTCACGCTGGACCGCGCGGACAAGCGCAATGCGCTGGACGTGGCGACCATTGACGAGCTGGTGCGGTTCTTCAGCTCGGCCCATCGCAATGGTGTGCGGGCGGTGGTGCTGGCCGGGGCGGGCGACCATTTTTGCGCCGGTCTGGACCTGATCGAACATTGGAAGGCCGACCGCAGCCCCGACGAGTTCATGCACGTTTGCCTGCGCTGGCACGAAGCGTTCAACAAGATGGAATATGGCGGCGTGCCGGTGATTGCGGCGTTGCAGGGGGCGGTTGTCGGCGGCGGTCTGGAACTGGCCAGTGCGGCGCATGTGCGGGTTGCGGACGCGACCACCTATTTCGCCCTGCCCGAAGGCCAGCGCGGCATTTTCACCGGCGGCGGTGCGACGATCCGTGTCAGCGATCTGATCGGCAAGGCGCGGATGATCGACATGGTTCTGACGGGCCGCGTCTATCAGGGGCAAGAGGCGGTTGACCTTGGGCTGGCGCAATATCTGGTCGAGGGGTCCAGCCTGGACAAGGCGATCGAGCTTGCGGACAAGACCGCGGCGAACCTGCCGCTGACCAACTTTGCCATCTGCTCGGCGATCAGCCACATCCGCAATATGTCTGCGATGGACGGTGCCTATGCCGAATCCGTGGTGGCGGGGATGGTGAACACGCAACCGGCGGCGCGGGCACGGCTGGAAGCGTTCGCCGACAAGACGGGCGCGCGGGTGCGTCCCGAAAGCTGATGGCTTAGCGCGCAGAGGCCTTTCCGCATTTCCCTGCGCGGAATCAAGGCCGCAGGCCGCCGCGCATCGCCGGGCCGTCCGCCGGCACGGCGATTTGGCTGCTGTTGTGGATTACCGCCAGCTAGGATGTGCTTGGCTGCTATTAAGTGGCAGACACTGAGGTCTGATCGCCGCACCACGGCCCGACGATGCGCGGCTTTGCGTTCCATTTCATACGGCAGCTAGGTGCCGACAACCTCGGCCTTCACAGCACCCTTTGCAGCCCTTCCTGCACCTTCAGCAGCGCGGGCAGATAGGTGTCGCGCAGTGCTGTCGGGGTGGCGTGCAGGCTGGCCATGCCGATGTTCAGTGCGGCCACCACGCGGCCCTTGGCGTCCATGATCGGCACCGCCAGCGACCGCAGGCCCAGCTCGACCTCCTGGTCGATCACCGCAAAGCCCTGTCCACGCACGCGGGCGATCTCGGCCATGATGTCGGCGGGGTCGTGCAGGGCGTGGACTGTGCGCGGTGTCAGGTCCGAGGCGTCGATCACCGCCTGTGCCTGTTGCTCGGGCAGGGCGGCCAGCAGCACGCGGCCCATCGACGTGCAATGGGCGGGCAGCCGCGACCCCGGCATCAGGCCGATGGACATCACCCGCCGCTGTGCCGCGCGGGCAAGGTAGACGATTTCGGTGTCGTCCAGCATCGACACGGAACACGACTGCCCGATCTGGTCGGACAACTGGTCCAGCCACGGCTGCACGATCTGCGGCAGCGGCAGCGCGGCCAGCGCCCCCATGCCCAGCCGCAGGACCCGTGGCGTCAGGCTGAAATATTTCCCGTCATAGGCGGCATAGCCGATGTGGTGCAGCGTCAGCAGGCACCGCCGCGCCGACGCGCGGTCCTGTCCTGTCAGGGCGGCCACTTCGGCAATCGACAGGCGGGGCCGGTCGCTGCCGAAGCATTCCAGCACCTGAAGCCCCTTGGCCAATGATCCGATGATGTCTGTTTTGTTCGCCATGCGCACCAATCTTATCGCGATGTGAACAAGTTTCAATATGCGAACGAAAACTCTTGCCCGATACCCCGCGATCCCGGACATCAGACGGAGAGGATCAAACCGGGGGATGACTATGGACAAGACAGTGACCACCGCAGCGCAGGCTGTGGCCGACATACCGGACGGGGCCACCGTGATGATCGGCGGCTTTGGCGGGTCGGGCGCGCCGATCGAGCTGATCCATGCGCTGATTGACGCGGGCCCGAAAAACCTGACCGTCGTGAACAACAACGCGGGCAACGGGCACGTGGGGCTGGCGGCGTTGATCGAACAGGGGCAGGTGGCAAAGATAATCTGTTCTTTCCCGCGCTCGGCCGATGCGAAGGTGTTTACCGATCTGTATCTGGCGGGCGGCATCGAACTGGAGATTGTCCCGCAGGGCACACTGGCCGAACGCATGCGCGCGGCCGGTGCGGGGATACCGGCGTTTTACACGCCCACCAGCTATGGCACCGATCTGGCGACGGGCAAGCCCGTGGCAGAGTTCGACGGACGCATGTATGTGCAGGAACGCGCGTTGAAGGCGGACTTTGCCCTGATCAAGGCCCAGCAGGGCGACCCGATGGGCAACCTGACGTATCGCATGGCGGCGCGCAACTTTAACCCCGTGATGGCGACGGCGGCGGCGGTGACCATCGCGCAGGTGTCGCATGTGGTGGCGGTCGGCGATCTGGACCCCGAAAATGTGGTCACGCCGGGGATTTTCGTCAACCGCGTCGTCCATGTTCCCAACCCCCAACAGGAAGAAATCCTGAACCGGCAAGAGGCGGTGTACCCATGAGCCTTGATCTGAACGACATTCAACTGAGCAACGCGCAAATCGCATGGCGGGCGGCGCAGGACATCGAAGACGGTGCCTATGTCAACCTTGGCATCGGCTTTCCCGAGATGGTGGCCAAGTTCCAGCCCGAGGGCCGCGAGGCGGTGTTTCACACCGAGAACGGCGTGCTGGGCTTTGGTCCTGCGCCTGCTGCGGGGGACGAAGACTGGGATCTGATCAACGCGGGCAAAAAGGCGATCACGCTGAACCCCGGTGCCGCGTTTTTCCACCACGCCGACAGCTTTGCGATGGTGCGCGGCGGGCATCTGGACGTGGCGATTTTGGGCGCCTACCAGATTGCGCAGAACGGTGATCTGGCGAACTGGTCCACGGGGCGCGGCGGCGTGCCTGCGGTGGGCGGTGCGATGGATCTGGTCCACGGGGCCAAGCGGGTGGCGGTGATCACCGATCACGTGACCAAAAAGGGCGATCCGAAGCTGGTCGAGAGTTGCACCATGCCGCTGACCGGCGTGGGCTGCGTGACGCGGGTCTATACCTCGCTGTGCGTGGTGGATGTGACGGGCGGACGGTTCGTGCTGCGCGAGAAGCTGGCGGCGATTTCGCTGGAGGATCTGCAATCGGTGACGGGGGCGGAATTGCACCGTGACGGTGAAGTGGGTGATCTGGTGGTGCCGGAGCTGTAGGGACGGGTGGTTGCTATGCGGACTTAGCATTTGATCGCCAAGCCGCGCATCGTCGGGCCGTGGTGCGGCGATCCGACCTGAGTGCCTGCCACTTTATGGCAGCCAAACACGTCCTAGCTAACGACAACACACAACAGCAGCCAAATCGCCGTGCCGGGGGACGGCCCGGCGATGCGCGGCGGCCTGCGGCCTTGATTCCGCGCGGGGGAATGCGGAAGGCTTCAAGCAAACCTTCGTTGCACATGGATGTTCATTTGTCTGTCCACCAGAGCCACAGGCGCAACTTGATCGCTGTGATCAGGTGAACCCCGCAAGCCGGTCCTTGCAGATCGCAATCATCGCCGCCGCGCGCTGTTCGATGTCGCGGTCGATGCCGGGCAGGTCCGGCACACGCAGCGCGTCTGCGGCGCGGGCAGACTGTTGCAGGAACCGGTCAATCGCGTCGTTCACGCTGGCAGCGGTCAGGCCCGCGACCGCTGCCACCTGCAAGACATCCCGCCGCTGCAAACGGTCATCTTTGGCGTTCAGTTTCAGGGCCATGCGGTCGTGTTCCAGACCGGGAAAAACCCGTGTCGTGACCGCATCATAGACCGGCGCAAGGCGGATCGTGTCGAAACGGTGCGCAGCGGGGGCGGCGACCTTGAGCAGCGCCAGGTTTTTCAGGTGCATGTCGCCGTCGCCGATCAGCCACGCGAACAAGGCGCGTTTCAGGAGCAGCAGCAGATCGTCCTGCGGGGCGGTCGACAGGGGCCGGAGGGCGCGGGCGATCCGTTCGATGGTGCCGTCATATTTGGCGTCAGGCGGCAGGTCGAGCACCGAACACATGTCTTCAAGCGCAAGGCGGCGGGTGTCGCTGGCCGATGTGCGGATGTCGAACCGTTCGACCAGCAGGGCTGGGGGCATGGCGTCGGGCATCGGCACCAGTGCTACGGCGGGCACCGTCAGCCCCGTGGCGCGGGCAAGCGACATGGCAAGATATTCGACCACCGGCAACGCCTGAAATCCGCTGGTGCCCGCCGGTTTCAGGATGTGGGTGAACGGCAGTCCGGCGCTTGGTGACACCTGGCCATCGCGGGCCAGAAACATCGGCGCCTTGATCTGGACACCGGACAGGCGCGGGGTGTCGGCGCGCCGGTACAGGCGGGCCAGACCGGCCTCGAAATCCGCTTCCAGCGTGCCGCGCCCCGGACCCGCGTAAGTGCCGGTAAACACGCCGTTACGGGTGTATGCGGACAGGGACACCGCCAGCATATCGGCGGTCAGCGTGGCAAGCTCGGCCGCGTCCGCGCTGATGGTGATGTTGGACATATACCGTTTGCCCGAACGCAGCATGGCGCGCGCGTCCTTGTCTTTCAGAACCTTTTCCAGCCACCCTTCGGGCAGCAGGGACAGGATGAAGGCGGGCAGCCTGCCGGGAACCCGCTGCTGCACCAGCGGCAGGTCAAAGCCACCGTCCGGCTGCCAGCGCCATTCGAAACCGTCGTGATCAAGCTGGCCGACGATCTGCCCGTGCCAGGCGACCTGAAACGAAAGCGCCGCCGCGTTGCGCACGTCCACCGCGATGGCAGGGCGTTGCAGATACCGCTCGGCCTGTTCGCCCTCGCGATACCACGCGTTGTCGCGCGCCAGCGCCCAAACCGCATCTGCGGCGGCGGCAGGGGTGCCGTATTCCTCGACCAGCCGCATGGCGATCCCGGCGCGCATGTCGTCGTCGATGGCGCTGGCGTGTTCGCTGCGCTGGCGGAAGGAGTCGAGGAATCGTTGCCGCATCGACGACACGGCAATCGGGAATTCCCCCGCGCCGTCACCGACAATGGCGGTGGCAACCGCAGGCCGGTCGGGTGCGACGTTCTGGATGATCTCCAGCGACCGGATCCGGGTGCGTTGGTTGCGTTTTCCGCTGAGGAACAGACGCCCGTCGCGCGTGGGGGCCAGCAGCGTGGCGCTGGCGGCGGACAGATATGCGTTCGGGTACAGGTAATGCGCGATCCGCACGGCATTGCGCAGGACAACCGCATCAATATCGGCGTCCGCATCGACATAGATGCCGCGCATAAGCTGGACGATCTTGCCGGTCCCGGCCTGATAATGGGCGCGGGCCTTGTCGAGGTTTTCACCGATGAGGTAGAGCAATTTTAAAACTTTCGCGTATGTCAGGTGCGTGAAAGTTATAAGGGTTTCCGCGTTCGGTCAATGATTTTGAACTTTTCCGCATCTGAGATGCGCGAAAGTTTGGTTTTGCGACGGTTTTGCGGGAACAGGATGCCCCCCGCGCTGCGCACGCAGGGGGCCGCATTTCGCGTCTTAGAAGAACCCCAGCTTGTTGGGGTTGTAGCTGACCAGCAGGTTCTTGGTCTGCTGATAATGGTCCAGCATCATCTTGTGGTTTTCGCGCCCGATGCCCGATTGCTTGTAGCCGCCAAAGGCCGCGTGGGCGGGGTAGGCGTGGTAGTTGTTCACCCAGACCCGGCCCGCCTGAATCGCGCGGCCGACGCGGTAGCAGGTGTTCATGTCGCGCGACCACACGCCGGCGCCCAGCCCGTACATGGTGTCATTGGCAATCGCGAGGGCTTCGGCCTCGTCCTTGAAGGTGGTCACGGAGACCACGGGGCCAAAGATTTCTTCTTGGAACACGCGCATCTTGTTGTGGCCCTTCAGGATGGTCGGCTGGATGTAGTTGCCACCCGACAGTTCGCCGGTGAATTCTGCCGCCGCGCCGCCGATCAGCACCTCGGCGCCCTCTTCGCGGCCGATGGTGAAATAGGACAGGATCTTGTCCTGCTGCGCCTTGCTGGCCTGTGCGCCGACCATGGTTTCGGGGTTGCGCGGGTCGCCGTGTTTGATCGCTTTGACCCGTGCGATGACGCGCTCCATAAAGGCGTCGTAGATGTCTTCGTGCACCAGCGCACGCGACGGGCAGGTGCAAACCTCGCCCTGGTTAAAGGCGAACAGGACGAACCCTTCGACCGCCTTGTCCAGAAACGCGTCATCCTCGCGCATGATGTCGGCGAAGAACAGGTTCGGGCTTTTGCCGCCCAGTTCCAGCGTCACGGGGATCAGGTTTTCGGTGGCGGCTTTCATGATCGTGCGGCCCGTCGCGGTCGATCCGGTAAAGGCGATCTTGGCGATGCGTTTGGACGTGGCAAGTGCCGCGCCGACCTCGGCCCCGTAGCCGTTGACGATATTCAGCACACCGGCGGGCAGGATGTCGGCGATGATTTCGGCCAGCACCATGATCGCGGCGGGGGTCTGTTCGGCGGGTTTCATCACCACGCAGTTGCCGGCCGCCAATGCGGGGGCCAGTTTCCATGCGGCCATCAGGATGGAAAAGTTCCACGGGATGATCTGGCCGACCACGCCCAGCGGTTCGTGGTAGTGATAGGCGACGGTGTCGGCGTCGATCTCGCTCATTGACCCTTCTTGTCCGCGCAGCACGCTGGAAAAGTAGCGGAAGTGGTCGGCGGACAGCGGAATGTCGGCGGCCATGGTTTCGCGGATCGGCTTGCCGTTGTCCCATGTTTCGGCCTGCGCCAGTAGCTCAAGGTTGGCGTCGATCGCGTCGGCGATTTTCAGCAGCAGGTTGGCGCGTTCGGTGACCGATGTCTTGGCCCACGCATCCTTGGCCGCATGGGCCGCGTCCAGCGCCAGTTCGACATCAGCCGCGTCCGAGCGGGCGCAATCGTTGATCTTTTCGCCGGTGATCGGCGTGACGTTTTCGAAATAGCGCCCGTTCACCGGGGCGACGAAGGTGCCGCCGATGAAGTTATCGTAGCGGGTTTTGAACGGCGATGTGTAGGTGCCGGTTTCGGTATGTGCGAGATCTTTCATGTAGGGTTCCTCCTGAGAATACCGGGTCTCCCTCCCGGATTGCTCTATAGCTGACGACGCCGAAGGGCGCTGTCATCGGGTGGAAATTCAAAGGTGGGGAAAACTGTCTCGGAAGTGAGACAGGCGGGTCTAGGTTTCGTCGAGCCCCAGCCGTTTCATGCGCCGGTACAGGGTGGCGCGGCCCACGCCAAGCTGGCGCGCGGCCTGCGAGACGTTGCCACCGGCGCGTGCAAGGGCGCGTTTGACCGCGTCGCGTTCGGCGCGCTTAAACCCGGTCGGGCCGTCTTCGCGGCCCAGCAGGTCGGCGGCGGGGCGGGCGACCAGCGGGCCGGTGCCTGCCATGCCAAACAGCGTGCGCGCGGCGCGGGTGGCCCCGACCACAAGGTCGCTGTCGTCCACCGCCAACAGCGTGGCGCCATCGGCGTCATCGCCTGCGCTGATGATCCGCGCGGGCGTATAGGTGTTGCGAAAGTTGGCTTCCTCGATGGCGCGGGCGGTCTGGGCCACCTGTGCGCTGATCAGCCGGTTGAACGCCTCGGTCTGGTCGGCGCGGGCCGACGACACGTCCAGCGCGCCAATGATCGCGCCATCGGCCCCGTAAATCGGCGCGTCGATACAGCTCATCGCGGTGTTGCGCGACAGGAAATGGTCGCCCTGATGGATGATGACGCGGCGGCGTTCGGTCAGGCAGGTGCCGATGCCGTTAGTGCCTTCGCGTTCCTCGCTCCAGTCGGCGCCGGTGCACAGGCCCCAGTTTTCGAACGCGTCGACATCGGCGTCGGATATGCGCTGATCCAGCACCACGCCGTCCTTGTCGGTCAGCAACACGGCAAAGCCGGACTGTCCGACCAGGGTGTAAAGCGCATCGAGGCGCGGAGCGGCCAGCATCATGAACGTGTCCAACGCCGCGCGTCGGTGGTTCAGTTCCGTTTGCTCGATGCGTTCGGGGGCGCGGTGTTCGTCGGGGTTCAGCCCGTGCTTTTGCACCGAGCGGTGCCAGCTTGCCGCGATCTGCGAACGTGCTGCTGCCGACGACGACTGTGTCGCTTGCAGGACCTTGTCGGCATGGGACGGCGCGCGGGACATTGCGGACCTTTGACGGTTGCAGGTGTGCGGAAGCCTACAGGCGATGGGGTCGCGCGCGCAACAGTCTTGGGTTTGGGGGGGGGCGGGTGGCGGCGAAGGGCGGGATCGAGGCCAATATGACCTAGCCACATAGGGTAGCGCCCGACCGCGGGTGGGCGCCGAAACCTTGGTTTATGCCACTTTATCTATCCGCTTTGGCGTGTGGCACAAGAGGTGCAAGACGGTGAGAAAGCGCCCGCCCATGGGGCGGTCGGGCGCTGCCCGGCGGCACTGTGTGCCTTGATTCCGGGCTTTGGTGGCGGACAGGTTCGTTTTACATCGCGGCCCTAACCCGCCGGAATCTCGCCCATCACCTTTGGCACGTGATACCCCTTTTGCACCGCAGGGCGCGCCAGCAGGCGTTGGTACCATGCGCGGACGTTGGGGAAATTGGCCAGATCAACCCCCTGCCATTCGTACCGCGACACCCACGGCCAGCAGGCCATGTCGGCGATGGAATAGGCGTCACAGATGTAATCGCGCCCTTCAAGCTGGGTGTTCAGCACGCCGTACAGGCGCTTGACCTCGGCGGCGTAACGCTCTTCGGCATAGGCGGCCTTGCCGGGGTTGAAATGCAGGAAATGGTGCGCCTGTCCGGCCATGGGGCCAAGGCCGCCCATCTGCCACATCAGCCATTCCATCACCTTGGCGCGCCCTGCGGCGTCCGATGGCAGGAATTGGCCGTGCTTGTCGGCCAGGTAATACATGATCGCGCCCGATTCCATCACCGACAGGCCGGTGTCCTGATCGACGATGGCGGGAATCTTGTTGTTGGGGCTGATCTTCAGGAAATCGGGGGCGAACTGTTCGTCCTTGCCGATGTTGATGGCATGGGCGGTGTAGGGCACGCCCAGTTCCTCAAGCAGGATCGAGACCTTGCGGCCATTCGGGGTGGTCCATGTGTACAAGTCGATCATCGGCGGTTCCTTGTCTGGGGCGGTTACAGCACCTTGCCCGGGTTCATGATGTTGGCCGGATCAATCGCCGATTTCAACTGCTGCATCAGCTCAAGCGCCACGGGGTCCTTGTAGCGGCGCAGCTCGGCGCGCTTGACCTGACCGATGCCGTGTTCGGCGGAAATAGAGCCGTCCATCTGGTGTACGATGTCATGCACGATGCGGTTGAAGGTGGGGTATTCGGCCAGAAAGGTCGCGTCGTCCATGGTCACGGGGCGCGACAGGTTGAAATGCAGGTTGCCGTCGCCAAAGTGGCCAAAGGGGCAGGGGCGCAGGTCGGGCATGTGGGCCAGACACGCCGCCTTGGCCGTGGTGATGAAATCGGCGACGCGCGACACAGGCACCGACACGTCATGCTTGATCGACGCGCCCTCGGGCTTTTGCGATTCCGACAGGTGTTCGCGCAGCGCCCACAGCGCGTCTTTTTGTGCTTCGGATGCGCCGATGACGGCGTCGTGGATTTCGCCCGCCTCGAAGGCCGCTTCCAGCGCGGTTTCCATGCGGGCGTCCAGCGTGTCGGCGGCATTGGCGCTGGTCAGTTCGATCAGGCAATAGGCGGGGTGTGCTTCGGCCATCGGGTCGGTGCAGCCCGGCGCATGGTCCAGCACCATTTGCAGCGCCATGCGTTCGACATATTCAAAGGTCGACAGCGTGTCGGCGTTCTGCGCGCGCATCCGTGCATAGAGCGCCAGCGCCGCATCCGGCCCGTCGCAGGCAACCAGCGCCGTGGCACGGGTGACCGGTTTGGGGAACAGTTTCAGCACGGCGGCGGTGATGATGCCCAGCGTGCCCTCGGCCCCGATGAACAGGTTGCGAAGGTCGTAGCCGGTGTTGTTCTTGCGCAGGCCGTTCAGGTCGTTCAGCACGCGGCCATCGGGCAGCACAACCTCAAGCCCCAGCACCAGATCGCGCATGTTGCCATAGCGCAGCACGGCGGTGCCGCCCGCGTTGGTCGCAAGGTTGCCGCCGATCTGGCAGGACCCTTCCGAGGCCAGCGACAGCGGGAACAGCGCATCGGCGTCGTCGGCGGCCTGCTGGATGTTGGCCAGGATACAGCCCGCATCGACGGTCATTGTGGCGTTGGTGGCATCGACGTTGCGGATGCGGTTCAGCCGCTCGGTGGTCAGGATCACGCCGCCATCCGCCACGCCGCCACCGACCAGTCCGGTGTTGCCGCCCTGCGGGACAATCGCCACGCCCGCCGCCGCGCACAGGCGCACGCAGGTGGCGACCTCATCGGTGGATCCGGGGCGCAGCAGGGCGATGGCGGTGCCGGTATACAGGCCCCGATCCTCGACCAGACGGCCCGCCATATCGGCGGCATCGGTCAGCACATAGGCGGCACCGATGGCGTCGGTCAGTTTGGCGATCAGGGCGCTGTGATCCTCTGCCACGATGGCGGCAGAGGGGTGTGCAGTGGGGGACATTGGCAGACCCTTATCCGGCGGTTGCTTTTTGTTTCGCGGCGTCGCGCAGTTTGGTGATCGTGGTGCGGGTCGAGATCTGTTCGGGGTTGGTCACCAGTTCGATCACCGCAGGACGGCCCGCCGCGCGGGCGCGGGCAAAGGCATCGGCGAAGTCGGCGGTTTTGGTCACGCGTTCGGCGTGCGCGCCCAGACCTTCGGCCATTTTGACAAAGTCCTGATTTCTCAGCGTTGTGCCCGACACGCGTTCGGGGTGGTCACGCTCCTGATGCATGCGGATGGTGCCGTAAACGCCGTTGTTGAACACCAGAACGATGGGACAGCCGCCATATTGCGCGGCGGTGGCCAGCTCGTTGCCGCTCATCATGAAGCCACCGTCCCCGACAAAGGACAGCGCCAGCCGGTCGGGGTTTTCCAGCGATGCGGCCACGGCGGCGGGCACGGAATAGCCCATGGCGCCACAGGTCGACCCGATGATGCGCCCCGGACGGCCAAAGCGCAGGAAACGCTGCGCCCAGCCGGTGTGGTTGCCCGCGTCCAGCGTGACCACCATGTCGTCGGGCAGGCTGTCGCGGATCTGGGTCAGGGCGACGCCCATGTCCAGTTCCCAGTCGCCGCCGTTGGGGGCTTCGGAATCGGTCAGGTAGTCGTTGTGCAGGGTTTCGCACCAGCCGCCCCATGCGTCGGCGCGGCCCAGATCGACTTCCGCCAGTGCTGCGGCGACAGATGCGGGGGCGGCGGCCAGACCCAGGTCGGGCGAATAGACGCGGCCGATCTCGTCCGCGTCCGGATAGACATGCACCAGTCGGGTCGCGGGGTTGGGCGACGTGATGGTGGTATAGGTTTTGGTCGTCATTTCCCCCAGACGGGCCCCGATGACCACCAGCAGATCGGCCTCGCGCTGGTGCGCATAGAGGCTGGGTGCGGTCGAGGTGCCAAAGTCGCCTGCAAAGACCGGCGACAGGTTGTTCACGATGTCCTGACGGCGGAAGGACGTGGTGACGGGGATTTTGTTGGCCTCGGCAAAGCAGGTGATGTTGGCCGCGGTTTCGTCCGACCAGCCCGAGCCGCCCAGAAGCAGCAGCGGGCGTTCGGCTGTGGACAGCTCCGCCTTGAGCGCCTCGAGGCTGCTGTCCGACAGTTCGGCGTGGGTGGCGGCGTAGGGGCGCGCGTCGGCGACCTGTACCACGTCGGTCAGCATATCCTCGGGCAGCGAGATGACGACGGGGCCGGGGCGGCCCGAGGTTGCGACGCGAAAGGCGCGGGCCATGTATTCGGGGATGCGGCGTGCGTCGTCGATCTGCGTGGCCCATTTGGCGATAGGGCCGAACATGGCGCGGTAATCGACCTCTTGAAACGCTTCGCGGTCGGTGGTGTCGCGGGCGATCTGGCCCACCAGCAGGATCATCGGTGTGCTGTCCTGCTGGGCGATGTGCACGCCGATGGCGGCGTGACAGGCACCGGGGCCACGGGTGACCATGCAAATGCCGGGCTGGCCCGTCAGCTTGCCGTGGGTTTCGGCCATGTTGGCCGCGCCCGCCTCGTGGCGGGCGTTGACCAGGGTGAACCGGTCCTGCACGTCATGCAGCGCGTCCAGCACTTCCAGATAGCTTTCGCCGGGCACGCAATAGGCGCGGTCGGCCCCGTGAATCAAAAGCTGGTCAACAAGAACCTGTCCGCCGGTCCGGCTTTTGGTCTGGGTGGTCTGGGTCATGTGGAAAACGCTCCGTTCGGTTCAGTTGTTGGCAGGTGTCGGCGCCACCGTATCGCGGTGACGCACCTTTTGCAGTGCCAGAACGCCGCCTGCAATGGCAAGGCCCACCAGCGTGATCCGGTAATCGGGATAGATCAGGCACAAGGATGCGGCAAACAGCACCGCCGAGGTGATCAGATCCATGCGCCCGAAGAAATACCGTTGCAGCGCTGCCGCCAGCAGGATGACGCCGATGGTGGCCTGCGTGATGACGATGGCAATGTGCACCCAGTCGCCCTGCATCAGGATCGCGGGTTCATAGACGAACATGAACGGCACGATGAATCCTGTGGCCCCCAGTTTGACCGCGGCCCAGCTGGCCTCGACGATCTTGGCGTGGGACAGGGTGTTGGCGGCATAGACCGCCATGGCCACGGGCGGCGTGATGGCCGACAGGATGGCAAAGTAGAACACGAACAGGTGCGCCGCTTCGACCTGTACGCCCAGTTTCACCAGTGCCGGCACCAGCAGGGCCACCTGCACGATATAGGCAGGCGTCGTGGGCATCCCCATGCCCAGGATGATCCCCGCCACCATCGACAGGATCAGCGCGATCACCAGACGGTCCTGCGCGGCCTCGATCACAAAGTTCGAGAAGGTCAGGCCAAGGCCGGTGATGTCGATGACACCCACAACGATACCCGCACAGGCACAGGCCGCCGCGATGGACAGCACGTTGCGCGCGCCGTTTTCGAGGGCGTCCAGAATGTTGTCGACGGTCACGTAATGGCGCGTCGATTTGCGCATGGCGGCCACCGGCACGACCGAGATGATGCCGCACAGCGCCGCGTAGGGGGCGGAATAGCCCATCACCAGAACGCCGACGATGACGATCAGCGGAATGAACAGGTGGCCGCGTTCCAGCAGCACCTCTTTGATCGGAATCTGGTCCTCTTTGGGGACGGACCCGATGCCCTTGCGCTTGGCCTCGAAGTGGACGGCGGCGAACAGGGCGACGTAAAACAGGATCGCAGGGGCCAGCGCGTATTTGGCGACGGTCAGGTAGCCCACGCCCAGATATTCCGCCATGACAAAGGCCGCGGCCCCCATCACCGGCGGCATGATCTGCCCCCCGGTCGAGGCGACAGCTTCAACCGCGCCGGCAAAGGCGGGTTTGAAGCCCATGCGTTTCATCAGCGGGATCGAGAACGTGCCCGTGGTCATCACGTTGGCCACGGCCGAGCCGGACACCGAGCCGAACAGGCCCGAAGTGACACAGGCCACCTTGGCCGGGCCGCCGGCCTGACGGCCCGTCAGCGCCACGGCAAAGTCCATGAACAACTGCCCCACGCCCATCTTTTCGACCAGCGATCCGAACAGGATGAACAGCACCATATAGGTGGCCGACACCGCGATCGGGATGCCGAAGATGCCTTCGGGCGTCATGAACAACTGTTCCAGGATCACCGACGGCAGGGTTGACGTGAACATCAGCCCATAGGCCATGAACGCCATCGCGGTGATCGGCAGCATCGGCCCCAGCATCCGCCGCGTCGCTTCCAGCAGCAGCACCACCAGCGTAATCCCCACCACGATGTCGATGGGCAGCAGCGGGTCAACGTACAAAAACCGCTGGGTGATGTAATCCAGGTTGAACGACGGATACAGCGCCGCACTGAGGGCCGCCAGCCCAAGGATCACGTCGATCCAGCCGGGTGTGTCGGTGCGCACGCCGCGCCGGTCGGTGGTCCAGTAGATCAGCACCAGCGCCAGCGCCACGTGCACGCCGCGCATGATGTAGGGGTTCGGGGGACCGGCAAAGGCAACATACAGATGCCACATGGCCATGCCGATCAGCATCAGCCGTGAAATCCGGGCAAAAAGTGGCATCTTGTCGGTTAAAATCGCCAGACTCATGGAAGGTCCCCGCGCAGTTGGTAAGGGTGAAAGTCGAAAACGGGCGGGGCCAGCGGCCCCGCCCGATCAGGATGTCAGGGCTGGATTATTCCATGCCCGCCACGCCACGCTCGGCGTAGAATTCCTTGGCTGCGGGGTGGAAAGGCACGCCGATGTCGGTCGCCATTTGCTCGACGGTCAGGTTCGCCATGGTCTTGCTGATCGCGGCAAAGCTGTCCGGGTTGTCGGCGATGGCGCTGAGCACGGCCTTCACGGTGTCGCCGTTGTAGTCACAGGGGGCGACCATATGCGTGTCGTAGCTGATGGCGTGCACGACTTCGTCGAAACCGGGGTAAACGCCTGCTTTGACTTCACGCAGTTGGAAGGCCGCGTTCTGGTCCTTGAAGTGTTTGAAGGTCTCGGGGTCGACATCGACCATCGTGATCTTGCGCGAGGACGCCAGGTCCATCACCGAACCGGTGGGCAGCGACGAGCCCAGGGTGAAGAAATCGGCATGGCCGTCTTTCATCTGCGACGCGCTGTCGGAATAGGACGTGTGCGCAACGCTGCTGAGGTCGTCATAGGTCAGACCGGCGGTCGACAGCAGTTCGCGGGTCAGGAATTCGCCGGTGTTGCCCAGCTGCTGGGTGGTCAGGCCCTTGCCCTTCATGTCGGCCACGGTCTTGATGTTGGAATCGGCCAGCGCGACGATCTGGAAGTACTGCGGATACAGGATGCCCAGGTTGCACACGTTTGTGGTGGCTTTGCGGAACGGCTCTTTGCCGGTCAGGCTGTCCACGGTCGAGATCGAGTTGGCAAAGGCGATGGCAAACCGGCCCGCGTCCACGCCGACCACGTTCGACACGCCCGCGCCGGGGGTCACCGTGATGGTGATGTCGGGGTGCTCGCGCTCGACGATGGCCTTGATGGCGCCGCCGACCGGATACCACGATCCGCCTTGCTGGCCGGTGGCCATTACAAATTCTTCGGCCTGCGCTGCAACGCCTGCGGCAGCAAACATAAGTGTGGCCGCCGTGGTGCGACGGACCGCTTTGGAAAACATGGACATGAAACCCCTCCCGAGTTCGAATATAGACGAAGCCCGCAGGTTCGCGGGCTTGCTCCTCCTGTGACGGCACGGCTGTGCCGACGCTGGGGTCAGACTGTGCCGCTTCGGGGGAGTTGTCAAATAAAAATACAAAAATGGCAGTGTTTCCTGTCTGCTGTCATGTTGAATTCCGAAGAATCAACTGAAAACCGCATATTTCCCTTGGTTGTCATCAATATTGACAACTTGTCATACAGATGTATCACTCTTGCAAAAGGGGCGCACAGATGACCGACTTATTTCAAGCCTCGGCGCCGCTGGCACGGGGGGCCACGCTGGGCGATCAAGTGACCGACGTGTTGCGGCACAACGTGGTCAGCGGGGCCTGGCCCGTGGGGTCGATGCTGCCGTCGGAAACCACGCTGGCGCAGGATCTTGAGGTCAGCCGCACCGTGGTGCGCGAGGCCGTGTCGCGGCTGAAGGCCGAGGGGATGCTGTCCAGCCAGCAAGGGCGCGGGGCCTTCGTGTCCAGCGACCGGCCCCAGATGGGCTTTGCCATCGACAAGCAGGACGTCGAAAGCCTGCGCAAGCTGTCGCATATCCTGGAACTGCGCATGGGGATGGAGATCGAGGCCGCCGCCTTTGCCGCCGAACGCGCCACCGATGCGCACCGTGCCGAGATTCAGGCTGCCGCCGATATGTTCGACCATGCTGAAACCGGCACCTCGGGCGTGTCGCAGGGGGTCGAAGCCGACCTGCGGTTTCACCGTGCGGTCAGCGATGCGACGGGCAACGATTACTATCTGGGGCTGTTCAACTATCTGGGCGCCAGCCTGCGCGAGACCATGCTGGCCGGCCGGTTGAAGGCGGTGGAACGCGGCGGCAACAGCCGCGACGCGGTGGCCGAGCATCACGATATCGCGGCGGCGATTGCGGCAGGTGACAGCGATCTGGCGCGCGACCGGATGCGGCTGCATTTGCAACTGTCGGGCCAGCGGCTGTTGGGGAACCTGCGGCAGATCAAGGCAGGGGGTGCATGATGTTGCCCGCAGCCTTGCTTGACGCCCTGACTGCACCCGCATCGCTGACCGTGGCGCTGAGCGGGGGCATCGACAGCCTGACCCTGTCGGCGGCGGCGGCAATTGCGCGGGGGGCGGACGGCGTGACGCTGTGCCACGCGGTGTCGCCTGCGGTGCCTGCGGCGGCCACCACGCGCGTGCATGATTTTGCCGCCGCGCGGGGGCTGACCCTGAAGCTGGTGCAATCGGGTGAGTTTGACGATCCGTCCTATCGCGCCAATCCGGTGAACCGCTGTTATTTCTGCAAGGTCAACCTCTATGGCACCCTGTCGCGCATGGGCGATGTGGTGGCGGCGGGGACCAACACGGATGATTTGTCCGACTACCGCCCCGGCCTGATCGCGGCGGAGGAACACAATGTGATCCATCCCTTTGTCGCGGCCGGCATGGCCAAATCGGACGTGCGCGCGCTGGCGCGGGCGCTGGGGCTGGGCGATCTGGCCGAGCTGCCTGCCGCCCCCTGTCTGGCCAGCCGGATCGAAACCGGCCTGCGGGTGGAACCGGACGAGCTGGCCACCATCGACCGGGTGGAAACCTTGTTGCGGGGCGAGCTGGGGAACATCACCCTGCGCTGCCGGCGGATGCACAGCGGCTGGGTGATCGCGCTGGAAGGAGGGGTGTTCGACGCCCTGAGCCCTGACCGGCGTGTTGCCCTGCATGATCTGGCGCGCGGGGCCATTGGCGGCGATCTGCCCGTGACGGTGCAGGCGTACAAACAAGGAAGCACCTTCGTTCATGTCTGAGACCGAAAAAGGCACGCCCAAAGACGGTGACCCCCACGTGACATTCGACCGCGACCGCGCCGCCCGCATCGGGATCGACGAGGCGGTGCTGTGCGGCCACAAGACCGACGCGCAGGTCACAGCGATCATCGGGGACGCTGTGCGCGAGGGGCGGCGGTTGCTGCTGACCCGTCTGGACGCCGCGCAGCATGACCGGTTGCCGGACGATCTGCGCGGGGCGCTGGAGTATTGCGCGCTATCGCGCACCGCGATCCTTGGCCCGATGCCCCAGCTTGCCACAACACCGCGCATCGCGCTGGTCAGCGCCGGCACGTCAGACGCGGGGCCGATGGTTGAGGCGCAGCGGGTGTTGGCCTTTGCCGGTTTCGACACCACCGCGATTTCAGACGTGGGGGTCGCGGGTCTGTGGCGGTTGCTGGCGCGCGAGGACCAGTTGCGTGCGATGGACATCGTGATTGTCTTTGCGGGCATGGACGCGGCGTTGCCCTCGGTGCTGGCGGGGTTGGTGCCCGGCGTTGTGATCGGCGTGCCGACCTCGGTCGGCTATGGTGTCGCCACCGGCGGGCGCGTGGCGCTGGACGCGATGCTGGCCAGTTGTGCCGCGGGCGTGACGGTGGTGAACATCGACAACGGCTATGGCGCGGCGACCGCGGCATTGCGCACCGCCAACATGATGCGCCGCGCTGCACTGGCGGAATGACGCAAGGGGGGCTGCCGATGGACAATCCGAAACTGATGATCACCAAGCGGCAGACACTGGCCGACCAGTTGTACGGGCAGATTCTGGAGCAGATCGTTTCAAACACCCTGAAACAGGGCGAGCGTCTGCCATCGGAACACCGCATCGCCACGGCCTTTGGCGTGTCGCGCCCCGTGGTCCGCGAGGCGCTGCGCAAGCTGCAAGAGGACGGGCTGGTCGAGGCGCGGCGCGGGGTGGGGTCGTTCGTGCGCCGCCGTCCACCTGAAAAGCTGATCGAATTTGCCACTGCCGGATCGGTCGCCGGTCTGATGCGCGCGATGGAGGCGCGGATGGTCGTGGAACACGCCACCGCCCGCATGGCCGCCCTGCGCGCCAGCGCCAAGGACATCGCGCGGATCGAATCGACGCTGGCCGAGCTGGAGGCGTCGATGCAGGCGCGCACGCCGTCGGTCGAGGCCGATTATCTGTTCCACCGCGCCATCGCCGAGGCCTCGGGCAATCCGGTGTTCGCGGGGATGCTGGACAGCACCCGCGACGTGGTCGAACAGTCGATCGACGTGGCGCAAAAGCTGACGCGCGAAGGGTCGCAGGAACGCATCGACACGGTGCTGCGCGAGCACCGGCAGATCCTTGAGGCGATCAAATCCGGCGACAGCGAGGCGGCGGCGGTGTCGATGTCCTATCACCTGCTGCAAGCGCGCCAGCGCGTCACCGACCACAGCCGCAACACCTGAGGAAATTCCATGATTTACGACCACCGCACCTATGTCTGCCGCCCCGGCACGATCAAGAAACACCTGGCGCTCTACGGCACCTATGGCTATCCGGCGCAGCGCCGGATCCTGGGCGCGCCGGTGATGTTTGCGCAGGTGGAAACGGGGGATGTGAATTCATTCGTCCACGTCTGGACCTATGACGACGCCGCCGACCGCGCCGCGAAACGGGCGCAGTTGATGGCGGATGCGGACTGGCAGGACTATTTGCGGCGCAGCGCCGAGGCGGGGTATCTGGTCAGCCAGGTCAACAAGATCCTGACGCCCGCGCCGTTTTTCGAGGGGTAGGGGGAGATGGACGCCTATGGGCTGGTGGCGGTCTCTTGGCTTTGTCAGGCGGCGCAGGACCGGTTTCTCTCCCCTATTTGCGCGGAACCAAGGCCGAAGGCCGCCGCGCATCGCCGGGCCGTCCCCCGGCACGGCGATTTGGTTTCTGTTGCGCGTGACGGATAGCTGGGATGTGCTTGGCTGCCATAAAGTGCCATCTACGCAGGTCAGATCGCCGCACCACGGCCCGACGATGCGCGGCTTGGCGGTCGATTGCGAATGTCAGAACCAAGTAGGGTTATTTACCCGCCTACGGCACGATAAAACCCAACGCGCCTACGGCACGATACACTCCGCGTCGATCCCCTGACCCGCGTCAAAGGCGCGGATGTTGGCCGCCCAATGGGACACCATCCGCTCCAGATTGTCGTCGGTGCGGCCGCCGATGTGGGGCAGGGCCACCACGTTGTCCAGCGTCAGCAGCGGGTTGTCGGGGTTCACCGGCTCTTGGGCGAACACATCCAGACCGGCGCCAGCAATCGTGCTGATCTCCAGCGCCGTGGTCAACGCCGCCTCGTCCACCAGCCCGCCGCGCGAGGTGTTGATCAGGAACGCCCCCGGCTTCATCTGCGCCAACTGCGCCGCCCCGACCAGATGACGGGTGCCGTCGGTCAGCGGCGCGTGCAGGCTGACCACATCGCAGGTGCTGAAAATCTCGTCCAGCGTCGCATGGCGGGCCGTGCTGCCCGCGACCGGGCCAGAGCGGCGGTGATACAGGACAGTGCAGTCGAACCCCGACAGACGCCGCGCCACGGTTTGCCCGATGGCACCAAAACCGATCAGCCCCACGGTCATCCCGTTCAGATCGCGCGCGCCGGAAATCAGCGCCGCTGGTCCCCAGTTGCCCGCCCGCGTGGTGGCGTCGATCTGCGGGATACGGCGCAGGGTGGCCAGCATCAGCCCGATGGTCAGGTCGGCCACCGTGGGCGCGTTCAGCCCCGGACTGCGCGCCACCGGAATGCAGCGCGCGCGGGCCACGTCCAGCGCGATGCCGTCCGTGCCCGTGCCCCATTGATGCACCAGCTGCACCGCGTCGGCCTGTTGCAGCACCTCGGCGGGCAAGCCGCGGCTGCGCGCCACGATATAGGGCGCACCCCGGACCGTGGCGGCAAAGTCCTGCGCCGAAGCGGACGGCGCGAACCGCAGGTCCAGACCCGCAGCATAGCCGCGCACCTGTTCCTGAACCTCGGCTGTCAGCACGTCCAGCACGGCGACGGGGCCGATCAGACCGCTTGGCGATTTGGTGGCCATGGCCTTCAGCTTTCGGCCAAATCGTCGGACATGATCGAGGTCGGCACGTTCTGATAGGACACCGGCCGCAGGAAGCGGCGGATCGACATGGTGCCCACGGAGGTCGCGCCAAAGTTGGTCGAGGCGGGGTAGGGCCCACCATGCACCATCGCTTCGCTGACCTCGACGCCGGTGGGAAAACCGTTGACCAGCACGCGGCCAGCCTTGCGCTCTAGAACCGGCAGCAGCGCGCGGGCGGCATCGGCGTCGGCGTCGTCCATGTGGATCGTCGCGGTCAGCTGGCCCTCGAACCCTTTGGCCAGATCGCGCATGTCGTCGGCGGAATTGACGCGCACCACCAGACCCAGCGGGCCAAAGACCTCTTCCCCCAGCGCATGGTTTTGCAGGTAGGTGTCGGCGTCGGTCTCGTAGAGGTTGGGGTTGGCCGTGCGCCCTTCGCTTTTGGTTTCCAGCAGCGGCTGCACCGCGTTGCGTCCGGTAAAGCGGGCCTGCCCGTCGCGGTAGGCCTGCGCGATGCCGTCGGTCAGCATGACCTGCCCGTCGACCTTTTCTAGCGCGGATTTGGCGGCGGCCACGAAAGCATCGCCATCGGCACCCTTTTCCACCACGGCGATGCCGGGGTTGGTGCAGAACTGGCCCGCGCCCATGGTCAGCGATCCGGCCCAGCCGGTGCCGATGTCGGCCCCGCGTGCGGCGGCGGCGTTGGGCAGCACGAACATCGGGTTGACCGACCCCAGCTCGCCAAAAAACGGGATCGGCTCGGGGCGTTGGGCGCACAGGTCGAACAGCGCGCGGCCACCGGCCAGCGATCCGGTAAAGCCCACGGCCTTGATCAGCGGGTGTTGCACCAGCGCCTGACCCATGTCGCGCTTGCCGCCCTGGATCAACGAAAACACGCCGGGATGCACGCCACAGGACTTGATCGCGGCGTGGATGGCTTCGGCGATGATTTCGCCGGTGCCGGGATGGGCCGAGTGGCCCTTGACCACAACGGGGCAGCCGGCAGCCAGTGCGGCGGCGGTGTCGCCCCCGGCGGTGGAAAAGGCCAGCGGAAAGTTCGACGCGCCGAACACGGCAACAGGGCCGATGGGCCGCTGCATCAGCCGGATTTCGGGACGCGGGGCGGGCTGGCGGTCGGGCAGGGCGGCGTCGATGCGACGGTCCAGGTAGGCCCCGCTGGTGATGTGGTCGGCAAACAGGCGCAGCTGGCCCGTGGTGCGGCCACGCTCACCTTGCAGGCGCGCGGTGGGCAGGCCGGATTCGCGGCTGCCGATGTCGGTGATCGCGTCGGCGCGGGCCTCGATCTCGTCCGCGATGGCGTTCAGGAAGGCGGCGCGTTCGGCGCGGGTGGAATAGCCGTAGGTCCAGAATGCGTCCTCGGCGGCGGCGGCAGCGGTGTCCACGTGGGCGGGTGTTCCGACCGAGAATGTGTCGCGGCGGCCCGTGGCCGGTTCGTTTTCAAACGTGGTTTCGCCTGCGACCCATTCGCCTGCAATCAGATGTTTGCCGTGGGGGGTGAAACCTTTGGTGTCTGCGGTCATGAAATGCTCCTGCTTCATATGTCTGTCGGTACAGTCGTCCTGTACCATTTGTGTGAACTTGTAGGTTTTCGCCTGAACGGGATCAACCAATCGCCCATCGCCGCCGCGTCGGTCCCGCGACGCCTTTTCCAAAACAAGCTCGACATCTTGTCTGATATGGTAATATATTAGTTGGGAAAAGTTAAGGCCCAAACGCCAAAACTTGAACAAAATCCACCGCTTTGGGAGGGCCAGGATGACCCAGCATAAGAAAACCGCCGATCAGTTGCGCAGCGCGCGCTGGTTTGGCCCCGATGACCTGCGCAGCTTTGGACACCGGTCGCGGATGATGCAGATGGGCCTTGGCCCCGAGGACTGGGAAGGTCGGCCCGTCATCGGCATCCTGAACACATGGTCCGAGATGAACCCCTGCCACCTACATTTCCGCGACCGCGCCGAGGACGTGAAGAAGGGCATCGCGCAGGCCGGCGGTCTGGGGCTGGAGATTCCCACCATCTCGATCGACGAAAGCTTTACCAAGCCGACCTCGATGCTTTACCGCAACATGATCGCGATGGAGACCGAAGAGACGATCCGGTCGCACCCGCTGGACGGTGTGGTGCTAATGGGCGGCTGTGACAAATCCACCCCCGGCCTGACCATGGGCGCGATCAGCGCCGGTGTGCCGTTCATATTCCTGCCCGCGGGCCCGATGCTGCGCGGCAACTATGCGGGCAAATCGCTGGGGTCGGGGTCGGACGCGTGGAAATACTGGGACGAACGGCGCGCGGGCACCATCACATCCGAGGAATGGGTCGGCGTCGAGGGTGGCATCGCGCGGTCCTACGGGCACTGCATGACCATGGGCACCGCATCCACCATGACCGCGATTGCCGAAGCCATGGGGCTGACCTTGCCCGGAGCGTCGTCGATCCCTGCCGCCGACGCGGGCCACAAACGGATGAGCGCATCCTGCGGGCGGCGCATTGTCGATATGGTCTGGGAGGATCTGACGCCCGACAAGGTCATCACCCCCGCCGCCGTGCGCAATGCGGCGATCGTGGCGATGGCGACGGGCTGTTCCACCAACGCCGTTGTGCACCTGCTGGCAATGGCACGGCGCGCCGGTGTGTCGCTTGAGCTGGACGATCTGGACGCGCTGGGGCGCACGACGCCGCTGATCGCCAACATCCGGCCCTCGGGCGCGGACTATCTGATGGAGGATTTCTATTTCGCGGGCGGTCTGCGCGCACTGATGGACCAGCTGGGCGACAAGCTGGACCGTGACGCGATCACCTGCACTGGCAAACCGCTGTCCGACGGCATCGCGGGCGCGCCGGTTTACAATGACGACGTGATCCGCCCGCTGTCCAATCCGGTGTATAAAGAAGGCTCGTTGGCCGTGCTGCGTGGCAACCTGTGCCCCAACGGCGCGGTGATCAAACCCGCCGCCTGCGATCCCAAGTTCTACCACCACGAAGGCCCCGCGCTGGTGTTCGACAGCTACCCCGAGATGAAGGCGGCCATCGACGATGAAAATCTGGATGTCACCCCCGATCACGTGCTGGTGCTGCGCAACGCAGGCCCGCAAGGCGGCCCCGGCTTCCCCGAATGGGGCATGCTGCCGATGCCCAAGGCGCTGCTGAAGCAAGGCCACCGCGACATGCTGCGGATTTCCGATGCGCGGATGTCGGGCACCTCTTACGGCGCGTGCATCCTGCACGTCGCCCCCGAGGCGTTCATCGGCGGGCCGCTGGCGCTGCTGAAAACCGGCGACATGGTGCGCATGGATCTTGAGGCGCGGACGCTGGACATGCTGGTCCCCGAAGAAGAGATCGCCGCCCGCCGTGCCGCTTGGGTCGCGCCGGCGCCCCGCTATGAACGCGGCTGGGGCTATATGTTCCAGCGCCACGTCGGACAGGCCGATCAGGGCTGTGATTTCGACTATCTGACAACGCAATTCGGTGCGGCTGCGGCTGAGCCGGACATTTACTAAAGGCAGGCCCATGACCCACGATCTGACAAAAGCACTGACCGGTATTTCGGGCATTCTGGTGACCCCCTATGACGCCGCAGGAGAGATCGCGCCCGAGAAGCTCGCGCCGATCATCGACCGCGCCATCGGGGCGGGGGTGCATATACCTGTCGTCAACGGCAACACCGGCGAGTTCTACGCGCTGACCACCGACGAGGCCTGCACCATGGTGCGCGAAGTCACGCAGATGGTGGCAGGGCGCGCGCCGGTTCTGGCCGGTGTCGGGCGCGGCATCCGCGACGCCTGTGTGCTGGCCCGCGCCAGCGCCGACGCAGGGGCCGATGCGCTGATGATCCACCAGCCGCCCGATCCCTTCGTGTCGCCGCGCGGGACGGTGGATTACATCAAGGCGGTGCGCGACGCGTCGGGCGGGCTGCCCGTCATGCTGTACCTGCGCAACGACGCCATGGGCCCCGAGGGCATCGCACGCCTGTGCGAGGTCGAGGGGGTGAAGGGCGTGAAATGGGCCACGCCGCACCCGCTGAACCTGGCCCGTGCCATCGCGGCCTGTCCCGATCATATCGTCTGGGTCGGCGGTCTGGCCGAGGTCTGGGCACCGCCGCTGTATGCCGTGGGTGCGCGGGGGTTCACCTCGGGGCTGATCAACGTCTGGCCCGAACGGTCGATGGAAATTCACGCGGCACTGGACGCAGGCGATTATCCGAAGGCCAACCGCCTGATCGACGAGATGCGCGTGTTCGAAGACATCCGCGCCGAAGAGCAGAACGGCACCAACGTCACTGGCGTCAAGGCGGCGCTGATGGCCATCGGCCTGGACTGCGGCCCGACGCGCCCGCCGTCGGCATGGCCCCTGACCGACCGCCAGCAGGCGGCGCTGGACGGGTTTGTAACGGCGAACGGGTTGGCGGGGCTGTAGGCAGAAGCGGATGGACGTGCGCGCCGATGTGCATCCACCAAAGCCCGGAATCAAGGTGCGTAGCACCGCCGGGCAGCGCCCGACCGCCCCATGGGCGGGCGCTTTCTCCCCGTATTGCGGTTCATCACCCACACGCCAAAGTTTAGAAATAAAGTGGTGCTAACTGAAGGTGTGATGCCCACCCGCGGTCGGGCGCTGCCCTGTGTGGCGAGGTCATAGAAGGCTCTAACCAAACCTTCGCTGCGCGACGCATGAATACCCACTTCGGGCGAACCTGCAAAACAAGACGGCACCAGCAACTGGACCCATGAATAGATCCAGAGCTACCCCTTCTCCGGCGCGAAGTAATCAGGAAAGGCCGCCCGCTTCTCGGCGATGCGGTCCACCGTGCGTTGCAAATGGCGGCGCAGGGCGTCCATGGCGCGGGCGGCGTCTCCGGCCTCGATGCCATCGACCACCTGTGTGTGCCCTTCGACCACCTGCTGGTTGTTGTGCATCCGGCCCGCGTCATCCGTGTCGGACAGGTGCAGGCGGCGCAGGCGTTCCAGGTGGCCTGCATGGCTGCGCAGGATGCGCTGGGTCTGTACATGGCGGGCGGCGACGAACAGCGTCTGGTGGAATGCCTCGTCCAGTTCCTGAAAGGTCGGCACATCGCCTGGGTTCTGCGCGATCCCGGACTGAAGCGCCACGATGCTGCGCAGCCGCGCCAGATCCTCGGGGGCAATCTGCCCTGCCAGCTCGCGCACCACCTCGGTTTCCAGCGCGATGCGCATGAACTGGGCCTCGCGGATGGCGGTCACGTCGATGGGCGTGACCAGCGTGCGCGACTGCGGGAAAATATGCACCAGCCCCTCTTTGGCCAGTTGCTGCAAGGCATCGCGCAGCGGTGTCAGGCTGACGCCATAGGTTTCGGCCAGCTCGGCCCGCAACAAGGGCGTGCCCGGTGGCAGGTCCAGCTTGACGATCTGGTCGCGAAGGCTGTCGTAGACGCCGCGGCCCGTTGGCCCGCCCTCGAACAGCGCCATGCCGGTGTCGGACCCGTGCATCGACTTGGGCAGCAGGGTCGCGACGGACCTTTGTGATCTGTTGGATTCATTCATTGCGAGGGCACTTTGTTCCTGTTAATCCTAATATATCAGTTCGCATCCCGAACCCGAAGTCTTTTTTCCAGCCAAGCGAAAGCGCACAGCCGATGGACAGCCCCACCTTAGACCGAAACGCCACCGCAAGGGTACTGTTGCTGTCGGATGGCGACAATGTGGTGGTTGCCACAAGTCCCATCGCAAAGGGCACGCCGCTGCCCGACCACGGGGTGACCGCCAACCACGACACGCCGCAGGGCCACAAGATCGCCATCCGCCCGATCCAGAGCGGCGCGCCGATCCTGAAATTCGAGACGGTCATCGGCTATGCCGCCCATGACATTGCACCTGGCGACTGGCTGCACAGCCACAACATCAAGTTCGACGCGGTGGACAAGGATTACGCCTTTGCCCGCGATTACGTGCCCACGGACATCCTGCCCGAGGACCAGCGCGCCAGCTTCATGGGCATCCGCCGCGCCAACGGGCAGGTTGGCACGCGCAACTATATCGGCCTGTTCGTCACCGTGAACTGTTCCGCCACCGTGGCGCGCAAGATCGGCAATTATTTCGACGAAGAGCGCATGGAAGACTGGGCCAATGTCGACGGGGTGATCCCGTTTATCCACGAATCCGGCTGCGGCATGGAAATGACGGGCGAGCCGATGGACCTGCTGCGGCGCACGCTGGCGGGCTATATCCGGCACCCCAACATGGCCGGCGCCGTGGTGCTGTCGCTGGGCTGCGAGCGGAACAATCTGGCGCAGTTCTTCGAAGATCAAAGCCTGGCCGAAGGCAAGATGCTGAAAACCATCACCATGCAGCATGTCGGCGGCACCGCGCGCGCGATCACCGACGGCAAGGCCGCCGTGCGCGACATGCTGGACGCCGCCAATCAGGTGCAGCGCACACCGTGCAGCGCCGAACACATCACCATCGGGATGCAATGCGGCGGTTCGGACGGGCTGTCGGGGCTGTCGGCCAACCCCGGTCTGGGGGCGGCTGCGGATATTCTGGTGCGCAACGGTGGCACCGCGATCCTGTCCGAAACGCCCGAGATTTTCGGGGTGGAACACCTGCTGACCCGCCGCGCGCAGTCCGAGGCCGTCGGCCGCAAGCTGGTCGAGCGCATGGACTGGTGGCTGGATTATACCAAGGGCCGCGACACCCAGATCAACGGCGTCGTCAGCCCCGGCAATCAGGCAGGCGGGCTGGCCAACGTGCTGGAAAAATCGCTGGGCGGGGCCAAGAAAAGCGGCAGCACCGGATTGATGGAGGTCTACCGCTATGCCGAGCCGGTCACGCAAAAGGGGCTGGTGTTCATGGACACCCCCGGCTTTGATCCGGTGTCTGCCACGGGGCAGATCGCGGGCGGGGCCAACCTGATCTGTTTCACCACCGGGCGCGGCTCTTGCTTTGGGTCGTATCCGTCGCCCACGATCAAGCTGGCGTCGAACACGCCGATGTTCACCCAGATGCAGGACGATATGGACATCAACTGTGGCACGGTGATTGATGGGGACAAGACAATTGCCGAACTGGGGCAGGAGATTTTCGACCATATTCTGGCCGTCGCGTCAGGGCAGGCCAGCAAATCCGAGGCACTGGGCGTCGGGGAAGAAGAATTCGCACCCTGGCCGATTGGCGTGACGGGCTGACAAGGAAGACCACGATATGACACCGAATTATGTAAAGCTGGTGCAGGACACGGTACTGCCGCGCATCGCGCTGTGCCGCCAGACCTTTGCCGCCACCCGCGCGGGCGACCCTGCCGCCGCCGTGCGCGATGCGATGGCGCGGGCCGCCTGCACGGACAAGGTCAAGCCGGGCATGTCCATCGCCATCACCGCAGGCAGCCGGGGCATCGCGGATTTCCCCGAACTGCTGACCGCCATCGTGGCCGAGGTCCGCGCACGCGGGGCCGATCCCTTTGTCGTGCCGTCCATGGGCAGCCACGGCGGCGCCACCGCCGAAGGGCAGACCGCCCTGCTGGCCAAGCTGGGCGTGACCGAGGAGGTGATCGGCTGCCCCATCCGCTCGTCGATGGAAACCGACGAAATCGGCGTTCTGGACAACGGCATGTCGGTGCGCATGGACCGCTATGCCAATGCCGCCGACGGCATCATCCTGTTCAACCGGATCAAACCGCACACCTCTTTCCGCGCGCCCAACGAAAGCGGTCTGGCGAAAATGCTGTCGATCGGGCTGGGCAAACAGTCGGGCGCCGAAAATTGCCATGCGCGCGGCATCGACAACGTCGGTATCTTTGTCGCCAAGATGGCGCGGATAAAGCTGGAACACTGCAAGGTGCTGTTCGGCATCGGCACCATCGAAAATGCCTATGACGAACTGGCGCGGGTCGAGGTTCTGGACAGCGACGGCTTGCTCGAGGCCGAGGCACCGCTGCTGCAAGAGGCGATGGCCAACATGCCGCGCCTGCCGGTCGGGCCGCTGGACCAGCCCACGGCATCCGGCACGCTGGACGTGCTGGTGGTGGACGAGATCGGCAAGGAGTTTTCCGGCACCGGCATGGACCCCAACATCACCCACCGCTTTTCCAGCCCCAAGATGCAGGTGCACCTGCACATCGAACGGCTGGTGGCGCTGGGGCTGTCGCCGCGCAGCAATGGCAACGGCAACGGGGCGGCGCGGGCCGATGTGATCACCGCGCAGATCGAGGAAAACTTTGACCGCGAGGCCGTCTATGCCAACTGCCTGACCTCGCAAGTGCTGATGCAGGCCAAGCTGCCGATGGTCATGCCCTGCGCGCGGTCGGCCATTCAAACGGTGGTGAAAACCTGCGGCGCCGAGGACATCACCAAGCCGCGCCTGCTGCGCATCCCCAACACGCTGAAGCTGGAATACCTCTATGCCTCCGAGGCGATGCTGCCCGAGCTGCGCGACCGTCCGGGGTTCGAGATTATTGGCGATCTGGAAGAGATGCAGTTCGAGGATGGCAAGCTGGTCAACCCCTGGCCGGACGCACACTGATGGGGCTGCATCTGCATCTGGACCCCGTCGGCGGGGCAGCGGGCGATATGTTCATCGCCGCCATGCTGCACGCACGTCCCGACCTGACCGACCGCGTTCTGGCCGATGTCGCCGCCGTTTTGCCCGCCGAGGTGGGCAGGCCCGAGCTGACCGAACATGTGGCATCCGGCATCATGTCGCGCCAGTTCCGTCTGGTACTGGCCAAGGGTGGCATAAATGCGCGGCACGGGGCAGAAACCACCTACAAGGCGATGCGCGCCCTGTTGGAAAGCGCGCCGCTGTCCGACGGCACGGCGGACGCCGCCTGTGCCATCCTTCACCGCATCGCCGAGGCCGAGGCGCAGGTGCACAACATCCCCATCGACCGCGTGCATTTTCACGAAATCGCGGATTGGGACGCGCTGATGGACGTGACGGCGGCCGGCAGCATTTGCGCCGCACTGGACGGGGCGACCTACAGCCTGGCCCCGCTGCCGCTGGGTGGCGGTCTGGTCGATACGGCGCATGGCAAACTGCCGGTGCCGGCGCCTGCGACGGCGCTGATCCTGCAAGGCTACGATTGGCAAGATGACGGCATCGCGGGTGAACGGGTGACGCCGACGGGGGCCGCGATCCTGGCCCATGTCACCGGCGGCAGCCACGGCACCCGCCCGCCCGGTCGGCTGTCGGGCGTGGGTTCGGGCGCAGGCACGCGGGTGATGAAAGGTCTGCCGAATATCCTGCGCGTCACGCTGTTCGACACCGCCGAAAGCGGCATGATGCACGACCCGCTTGTGCAACTGTCCTGCGACATCGACGACATGACCGGCGAGGAACTGGGTGCGGCCACCGACACCCTGCGCGCCACCACGGGCGTGGTCGATGTGCTGCTGCTGACCGCAATGGGCAAGAAATCCCGCCCCGTGGTGCGCATTGACCTGCTGGCGCGCCCAGATGCTGCCGATGCGGTGGCCGCGCGCATGTTCGATGTGACCTCGACCCTGGGCCTGCGCCGCAGCGTGGTCGATCGTTTGATTCTGCCCCGCAGTGCCGAGACGACCGAGGACGGCCAGCGCCGCAAACGCACCCGGCGCCCCGCCGGGGATGAGACGCTGAAGGTAGAAAGCGACGATCTGGACGGCAGCCCGACGCTGGCCGCCCGCCGTGCGGCCGCGCGCAAGGGCGAGGGCGCGTAGCCACCGCTTCACCCCGGGCCCGCGACGGGCTAGGCTGGCGCAGCCCTAGGAAAGCCAGCCCATGACATCCGTTCGCCTGCGTCTTTTGATCCTTGCCCTTGCGCCGCTGATCGTGCTGATGCCGCTGCTGTTGCTGCTGGGCATGACGCGGTGGACGGCCGACTATGACAAGGTGCTGATCGCCAACGTCGAAAGTGATCTGAAAATCGCCAGCCAGTACCTGTCGCGGCTGCGCGCCAAGACGGGGGACGAGCTGAACGGGGTCACCGCGTCGGTCGAGTTCAACGCATGGCTGGACCGGCCACAGGACGAACGCGCCCGCTATTTCAATGAAACCCGCGACCGGCTGGGGCTGACGTTTCTGTATTACCTGCCCGCCGAACAGGTCGCGCAAGCCGCAGAGCTGTGGCCGGTGATCGCACAGGCGGCGGCGGGGCAGGGCAGCGCGCAGATCGACATCATGGCCGGTGACACGCTGGCCGGGCTGTCGCCGCAGATCGCCGAAACCGCGCGCATACCGCTGATTGCCACCCCCGCCGCCGTGCCCACGACCCGCGCCATCGAAGACCGTGGCATGGTCATTCATGCCGCCAGCCCGATCACCCTGAACAGGCATCGCGGGGTTCTGGTGGGGGGCATCCTGCTGAACCGCAATCTGGATTTCATCGACACGATCAACGACCTTGTCTATGCCCATGCGGGTGCTGCGGGCGCGCGTCAGGGCACCGCCACGCTGTTTCTGGACGACGTGCGCATTTCGACCAACGTGCGTTTGTTCGAGGACGTGCGCGCCCTGGGAACGCGGGTGTCCGCCGAGGTGCGCGCCGGTGTGCTGGGCGCGGGGCGCATCTGGCTGGACCGCGCGTTTGTGGTCAACGACTGGTATATCTCGGGCTATCTGCCAATCACCGACAGCTTTGGCGACCGGGTGGGCATGTTGTACGTGGGCTTTCTGGAAGCGCCGTTCAACGTGGCCAAGCGGGATGCGTTTTTGTGGATGATGGCCGCCTTCGCCGCCGTGCTGATCCTGTCGGCACCGGTGTTTTTGTGGATGGCGCGGGGCATTTTCGCGCCGCTTGAGCGGATGACCCAAGTGATCAACCGCGTCGGGCGGGGCGATCTGTCGGCGCGCATCGGTCCCGTGGGCGCGCGCGGCGAAATAGGCGAGGTGGCGCAGCATCTGGACGGGCTGCTGGAACAGGTGCAGGACCGCGACCTGCGGCTGCGCGCCTGGAACGAGGAGCTGAACAAACGTGTCGACCAGCGCACGGCGGAACTGAGCGAAGCGAACGCCAAGCTGGAACAGACCTTCCGGCAACTGGTGATGAGCGAAAAGCTGGCCTCGATCGGAGAAATCACCGCCGGCGTCGCCCACGAGATCAACAATCCCGTCGCGGTGATCCTGGGCAATGTCGATGTGATCCGCCAGACCCTTGGCGATGGGGCGGCACCGGTGCAGACCGAACTGGACCTGATCGACAAACAGGTCTCGCGGATCGAGGCGATCGTGGGCAAGCTGCTGAAATTCGCCGCCCCGTCGGATTTTGCCGACCACCAGCAACAGGTCGACCTGGCCCCCGTGGTGCGCGACTGTCTGGTGCTGGTCGACCATCTGATCAGCCAGCACCAGATCACCGTCACCTGCCATTTCGATGCGGTGCCGGTGGTGCGCGTGGACACCGGCGAGGTCCAGCAGGTGATTGTCAATCTGGTGGTGAACGCGGTGCAGGCGATGGGCAACGGCGGAGACCTGACCCTGCGGCTGCATCCCGACCCACGCGGCGGTGCTGCGCTGGTGGTGCAAGACAGCGGGCCGGGCGTGCCGCAGGACCAACTGGCGTCGGTGTTCGATCCGTTCTTTACCACCAAGCGGGGCGAAGGCACCGGGCTGGGCCTGTCGATCTCGCAAACGCTGATCCAGCGGGCGGGGGGGCTGATTTCGGTGCGCAACCGCGACGCGGGCGGGGCGGAATTCACAGTCTGGCTGCCCGAGGGCTGACCCCCCGGGGCACTGAGCCCGCGCAGGACATTTCCCACCACATCGCGTGCAAACGCCGCGTGGCCTTTGCACGCGCAGCACGAAAAACCGGTCTTAGGAACGTTTGGTAAGAGTGGCATCCGAAAGGCCGATGCGGCATGGATTTGGGTAATATCCTATCGGCACGAAGGCCGGAAACAAGGGAGCACCACCGCATGATCAAGAGGCTGTTGATTGCCAATCGCGGCGAAATTGCCATTCGCGTGGCGCGCACGGCGGCAGCCCTTGGGGTGGAAACGGTGGCAGTGCACACGGCGGACGACGCGACCTCGTTGCACATCAAACACGCCGATCAGGTGCGCGTGCTGCCAAAGGCGGGCGTGGCCGGTTATCTGGACATCGCCGCGCTGATCGCCATTGCCACCCACACCGGCTGTGACGCGGTGCACCCCGGCTACGGGTTGCTGAGCGAGCGGGCGGATTTTGCCGATGCCTGCGCGGCCGCCGGTCTGATCTTTGTCGGGCCCGATGGCGCGACGCTGCGCCGGCAGGGGGACAAGGTGTCGGCCCGTGCGCTGGCCGAGGATGCGGGCGTGCCGGTGTTGCATGGGTCGGACCCGCTGGCGACGGCGGCGGATTTGCACGCGTTCTTTGACGCCCAAGGCGGCGCGCCGCTGATGATCAAGGCAGTGAACGGTGGCGGCGGGCGCGGGATGCGCATTGTTGAGGCGGCGGAGGAGATCGACGCGGCATTCGCACAGGCGCGGGCCGAGACATTGGCCGCCTTTGGCGACGACCAGCTTTATGCCGAACGGTTCCTGCAATCGGTGCGCCATATCGAGGTGCAGATCGTCGGCGATGGTCAAGACGTCACCCATCTGTGGGAGCGCGACTGCACGGTGCAGCGGCGGCACCAGAAGGTGATCGAACTGGCCCCCGCGCCGCATTTGCCCGACGCCACGCGCGACGGGGTGCTGCGCGCGGCGGTCGCCATCGGGCAGGCCTGCGGCTATCGCGGGCTGGGCACGGTCGAGTTTCTGGTCGAGGCCGGCGGCGCGTTTTATTTCATCGAAACCAATCCGCGCATTCAGGTTGAACATACGATCACCGAGGCGATCACCGGCCTTGATCTGGTGGCACTTCAGCTTGGGCTGGCATCGGGGCAATCGCTGGCGCAGGTCGGCCTGACCCATCCGCCCGCGCCGCCAACAGGGTTCGCGGTTCAGGCCCGGATCAATGCCGAAACCCCCGACGGGCAGGGCGGGTTCACCCCCACCGGCGGGCGTCTGAGCACCTATGCGATTCCGTCCGGCCCCGGCGTGCGGATCGACAGTTATGCCTATGCGGGCTACAGCACCAATCCCGGTTTCGACAACCTGCTGGCCAAGCTGGTGGTGCACGACACCTCGGACGATCTGGGGCGGCTGTTCGCCCGGGCCGAGCGGGCGCTGTCCGAATTCCAGATCGGCGGGGTCGGCACCAATATCGGCTTTCTGCGCGCACTGCTGAAACGGCCCGAGATCACCGCATGGGACGTGGACGTGCGCACGCTGGACACGCAGGCGCTGGATATGCCCGCGGATGCAGGGCACACGCGGTATTTCGAGGCAGAGGACACCGAGGCCACCGACACCTTTGACATTCCCGACGGCGCCACCGCCCTGCGCGCGCCGATGCAGGCGATGGTCCAAGAGGTTCAGGTCGCCATCGGCGACCAGATTGCCAAGGGTCAGGTCGTCGCCCTGATCGAGGCGATGAAGATGCAGCACACCGTGCTGGCCGAAACCGGTGGCGTGGTGGCTGCCGTCTATGCGCAAGCGGGCCAGACGATTGCAGCGGGCACGCCGGTTCTGGCCGTCACCCCCGACGACACGCTGGACGAGATTGCCGCCGACGATGCGGTGGCCGACCCCGATCACATTCGCCCCGATTTGCAGGCGTTGAACGACCGCCTGGCGCGCACGCTGGACGAAAACCGCCCCAAGGCGGTCGAACGCCGCCGCAGCCGCAACCAGCGCACCACGCGCGAGGTTGTCGCGGCTCTGTGCGCAGGCGGGGATTTCCACGAATATGGCCAGCTTGTTCTGGCGGGCCAACGGCGCAAGCTGGGGCTCGATGCGCTGATCGACATTTCCCCCGCCGACGGGATTGTGACCGGCGTGGGTTCGATGAACGCCGACCGCTTTGCCGAAGACCGCACACAGGTGGCGGTGATGGCCTACGATTCCACCGTGATGGCGGGCACCCAGGGCTATTTTGGCCACCTGAAAACCGACCGCATGATCGAAGTGGCACGGGACCGCGGGCTGGCGTCGGTGTTCTTTGCCGAAGGGGGCGGCGGGCGGCCCAATGACGACGATTTCGCCGAAACCGTGCAATCGGGGCTGAAGACCACCACATTCGCGGCATTCGCGCGGTTGCGCGGGTGGGGGCCACGGATCACGGTCAGCTCGGGCTTTTGTTTTGCGGGCAACGCGGCGCTGTTCGGGGCAGGCGACATTCGCATCGCCACCCGCGAAAGCTGGATTGGTCTGGCCGGTCCCGCGATGATCGAAGCGGGCGGGATCGGGGCCTATCATCCCAAGGACATCGGCCCCGCGCCGATGCACGCCGAAACCGGACTGGTGGACATTCTGGCCCAGGATGACGACGCCGCCATCCAGGCCACCCGCGACGTGCTGTCCTATTTCCAGGGACCGCTAAGCGACTGGAACGCCCCCGACCAGCGCGCGTTGCGCCACATGATCCCCGAGAACCGCAAACGGTCCTACCTGATCCGTCCGGTGATCGAAGGGCTGGCCGACACCGGCAGCTTTCTGGAACTGGGTGCGGCACACGCCAAGGGCATGGTGACAGGGCTCCTGCGGATCGAAGGCCGCCCCATGGGCGTGATCGCCAACAACCCGCAGCATCTGGGCGGCGCGCTGGATGCGGCGGCGTCGGCCAAGGGCGCGCGGTTCATCAACCTGTGCGGACGGTTCGACCTGCCGGTGCTGTCGCTGTGCGACACGCCGGGCTTCATGGTCGGCCCCGAAAGCGAAACCCAAGGCGCGGTCGCGGCGGCGTGCGATCTGATCTCGGCGGGGGCCAATCTGGATGCGCCGCTGTTCTTTGTCTGCCTGCGCAAGGGATATGGCATCGGCGCACAGGCAATGGCGGCGGGCAGTCTGGGCGAACCCGCCTTTGCGCTGGCGTGGCCAACGGGCGAGTTTGGCCCGATGGGGTTGGAAGGCGCGGTTCAGCTTGGCTATCGCAAGGAGCTTGAGGCCGAGACCGATCCCGACGCGCGGGCGGCGCTGTATGACCGGCTGGTGGCGGACCTGTATGCGCGCGGCAGTGCGATGAACGTGGCCTCGACCCACGAAATCGACGCGGTGATTGATCCGGCGGATACGCGCGGCTGGATCGCCAAGGGCATGCGCATGGCGGCGCGCAAGTGATGCGCGCACGGGCCATGGGGTTGGCCCGCCCCTAGTGCCCGCGCTTGTCGGGCGCTTTGCGGCCAATGTATCTTGCCGCCGTATTGTTGGTGGCCTGAGCCGCGTCCGCAACGCCGATCAGCACGCCGGTGCGCTGCGCGTCACTGCGTTTGTTGATGAATGCCGCGTTTGACAACGTCGTGCGGGCCGCCGGGCGGCGGGCCCATGTGTTCAGCTTGTCGTACATGGCTGCGATGGTGTCCGCGTGGTCTGTGCTGCCGCCCAGATCGGTCAATTCGTCCGGGTCGGCGTTCAGGTCGAACAGCATCGGGCGGTGGCCGCTTTCAAAGTGGATCATCTTCCAGTGGTGATCCGCGACCATGAACATGCGCGACTGATCGGGGTGCAAGTCCAATGCGCCCGCCAGCGGTGTGGCCGCATAATCGTATTCGCAGATGCTGTAATCGCGCGCCGGGGCCGCGCCGCCGCGCAGCAGGGGCAACAGCGAATGCCCTTCCAGAATGTGATCCAGCGCGCCCGCATCACCCCCCGCCACGTCAACAAAGGTCGGGGCCAGGTCGATACATTCCACCAACGCGTCGCTGGTGCTGCCACGTGTCGCGTCGGCCGCGTCGGACGGGTCATAGATGATCATCGGCACCTTGACCGAGGCGTCGTGAAAGAACGTCTTTTCCCCCAGCCAGTGATCGCCCAGAAAATCCCCGTGATCCGAGGTGATGACGATCATGGTGTCGTCCATGCGCCCCGTTTCTTCCAGCCAGTCGAACAGCACGCCCATCTGGTCGTCGCATTGCTTGATCAGCCCCATGTAGGCGGTCAGCACCTTGTCGCGGATGTCGTCGCGGGCAAAGGCGCGGCCCACGGGGGCGTTCTGAAACCCCTTGAAAACGGGGTGGTCCGTCTCGCGCTCGGCGTCGGTGCGCACAGGCAGCAGGAAGTGTTCGGGGCCGTACAGGCCCGCATAGGGGTCGGGCACGATATAGGGCCAGTGCGGTTTGATATAGCTCAGGTGGCAGCACCACGGATGGTCGCCCTGCGCCTTGATGAATTCGATGCCGCGACGGGTCAGATAGGGCGTTTCGCTGTCTTCCTCGCGGATGTTGGCGGGGCTGTCGGAGTTTTCCAGAAACCAGCCCGACAGCACGTTGCCGTCGTCGTCGAGCCCCGAGTTGGCATAGTCGTGCCAGGGGTTGTCGCTGTCATAGCCTTTGTCGCGCAGATAGTCGTTGTATTTCAACGCACCGCCCGGATCATAGAACCCGTCCGGCCCTTCGGGGCGCATACCGTCGTCGCGCTCCCAGATGTCAAAGCCGCATTCCGCGACCCGCGCGCCGATCACGCTGTCCGGCGCCAGCCCCAGCCGCCGCATCCCGTCGGCGTCGGCGGCCATGTGGGTCTTGCCCACCAGCCAGCAGCCCATGCCCAGATCGCGCAGGTGGTCACCCATGGTGCGCTCGCCCACCTTCAGCGGCACGTTGTTCCACGAGGCACCGTGGCTGTGCACATAGCGCCCCGTATAGGTCGACATCCGCGAGGGACCGCACAGCGGCGATTGAATGCGCG
>JAXMOM010000008.1:0-104136 GCA_034669925.1 Sulfitobacter sp. | reverse complement strand
AGGTCTAAATGCTGCGGGGCGTTCTGACAAGAGCCAAAAACAGACTCGAAACAAGATTTTCACCATTGACCCTATTTATAGGTTCAATGATAGTCGGTCAGGACTTCAGGGGGTGGTAAATGAGTTTGTCAGGAAGCTGCGTGATTGCCGGTATCGGCGCAACTGCCTTCGGTAAGCATCCGGGGCGCGATTCTGTTTCCTTGAATGTCGAAGCGATTCGGCGGGCGCTGGAAGATGCTGGAATTGATAAGGGCGAAGTGGACGGGCTGTTTCTCAAGCCACCTACGTCGGACCCCCAAATGCTGTATGCGACAAAGGTTGCCGCAGCTTTGTCTCTTCAACCCAAACTTGGCGGGGCATGGGACCAGGGCGGGGCAGCGAACGCAACACTCGTTTCTTACGCCTGTATGGCAATTGCTGCAGGTCAATGCGAAGTCGCTGTGGTCAGCTTTGCCGATACGCCCCGCACTGGGTCATCTGCTGTCTATTCACGCCCGCGCGGCGATGATGCGCTTTATGGATGGTTCGGCACCCTGCCGGGTTATGCGATGATCATGCAGCGCCACATTGCCGAACATGGCACCCCGCCTGAAGCCTTCGCCGAGATCGCTATGGCTGCCCGCGCCCACGGGGCCAACAATCCAAAGGCACAGGTGCAAAATCCCCTTGATTTGGAAAGCTATCTGGCCGCGAAGCCTTTGGTCGCGCCGTTGCGCCGGGACGATTGCACGTTGATCTCGGACGGGGGTGCCGCGGTTGTGGTGATGAGCGCGCGCCGCGCCGCTCAAAAGCGCGTTGCAGCACCGGTGCCGATCCTTGGCTGGGGTTACGGTCAGACCTTTTGGGAAGTCGCGCAACGCCCGGACATGACCACCACCATGGCCAAAACTTCGGGGGCCACGGCATTCAAGATGGCCGGGATTGCGCCAAAAGATGTCGATGTGGTGCAGCTTTATGACTGCTTTACCATTGCTGCGCTGATGACGCTGGAGGACTACGGATTTTGCCAAAAGGGGCATGCCGCAGATTTTGTTCGTGACGGCGCGTTGCGGGTCGGAGGAGAGCTGCCTTTCAACACCTCGGGCGGTCTGTTGTCGGAAACCGGAATGCCCGGGATGCAACTGATTCACGAAGGCGTCCGGCAAATGCGTGGCTCTTCACCCAATCAGGTTCAAGGCGCGCGAAACTGTGTGATCTCCAATCAAGGCGGTGTGATGCAAACCCACTCTACACTGGTACTGGGCCAATGAGCGCGACAGTTGCTCCTGACCGTTCGGGCCCGGGCGCCGACTATTGGGCGGCGCTTGACGAGAACCGGCTTATCTTTCAGCGCTGCCGGTCCTGCGGGGGCGCACAACTTCCACCCCGCCACGAGTGCACGGCCTGTTTGGCGGCAGAGCTAGACTGGGAGCAGGCATCGGGCCGCGCCAAGCTGGTTTCCTGGGTGGTTTACCATCGCGCCTATCATCCGGTGATGGAAGCCGAATTGCCTTATGTGGTGGCAGTCGTGGAACTGGCGGAAGGGCCAAGGATGATTGCGAACCTACCAGGCAGCGGAGACGGGCTTGAAATTGACATGGAACTGACTTTTCAGCCAATCCAGCGCTTTGGCCAGACAATTGCAGGTTTTCGGCCGGCTGGTCCGGGGTAGCGCCCACTGAAACTGTCAAAGGCGGCTATGTCGCCGATCTTGCGCGCTGGTGGTGCGCGCGGTTCCTCGGCTTTGAAGACATACTATTAAACACGTTTATCACGAAGGGGCGCACGCGCCTTTCAAGTGCGGCTTACGAGACGGAAAGGAGATTTAATATGGACAAAACAATCACTTCTGTGGCCGAGGCTGTTGCAGGGATACGCGATCAGGCAACGGTCATGATAGGTGGTTTCGGTGGCTCCGGCACGCCGATTGAACTGATACATGCGCTCATTGATCGCTTTCGTGCCACGGGCAGTCCGGCGGGCATCACTGTCGTCAACAACAACGCGGGCAATGGCTATTGCGGGATCGCTGCGATGATCAAAGCGGGAATGGTTCGCAAAATAATCTGCTCTTTCCCGCGCAGTTCAAATGCCGAAGCCTTCAATGAGAAATATCTGGCTGGTGAAATTGAATTGGAGCTCGTACCCCAAGGCACATTGGCCGAACGTATTCGCGCGGCGGGTGCGGGGATCCCCGCCTTTTACACGCCAACCTCATTCGGCACCGAGCTTGCCGAAGGCAAACCGACCGAAGAATTCGACGGCAAGGCGTATGTGCGCGAACGTTGGCTGAAGGCCGATTTCGCCCTGATCAAAGCACAGCATGGCGACACGGCTGGCAATTTGACTTACCGCTTGGCGGGACAGAATTTTAACCCCGTGATGGCTATGGCCGCTGAGAAAACGATCGCCCAAGTGAGCGTACTCGGCGTGCAGGGGAGCATTGACCCGCACCATGTGATCACCCCCGGTATTTTTGTCGATGCCGTCGTCGAAGTGCCGGAACCTCAGCAAGAAGAAGATCTTGTTCGTAAAGGAGTGGTTTACTGATGGCGCAATTCGATATCATGGCAGAGAAACTGACGAACGCACAGATCGCATGGCGCGCAGCACAGGACATCGAAGACGGGTCTTATGTAAACCTCGGTATCGGTTTTCCCGAGATGATCGCCAAGTTTCAGCCCGAGGGCCACGATGTGACCTATCACACGGAAAACGGTGTCCTGGGGTTTGGCAAGGCACCAGAGGAGGGCGAAGAAGATTGGGATCTTATCAACGCAGGCAAGAAGCCGATCACTTTGAAACCCGGTGCCTCCTTTTTCCACCATGCCGACAGTTTTTCAATGGTCCGGGGTGGGCATCTTGATCTTGCTGTCTTAGGCGCCTTTCAGGTCGCCCAGAATGGCGATCTGGCAAACTGGCGGGTCGGAACCAAAGGGGTGCCAGCCGTTGGTGGTGCCATGGATCTTATCCATGGTGCGAAACGCGTGGCGGTGGTGACTGATCATGTGACCAAAGACGGGGCGCCTAAGCTGGTTGAGCAATGCTCTTTCCCGCTGACCGGTGTGGGGTGTGTCACGCGGGTCTATACCTCGCTCGCGGTGGTCGACATCCAAGACGCCAAATTCATTTTGCGCGAGAAGGTGGCAAGTATCAGCTTGGATGCCTTGCAGGCTTTGACAGGTGCGCCTTTGCACGTCCATGGCGAGGTCAGAGATCTTGTCGTTCCGAAGGGACTGGCTTGAATGGGTTCTCTTGCCGCCCCGGTGGAACTATCCCTGCCGATCCGGCTCGATCTGGCCCCGGCGCGCCATCATGCGCGCCACAATCCAGACCGTCAGCGCCCATGCCGCGCCAAGTGACCAGCCTGCCAGAACATCAGAGGGCCAATGGACACCGAGGTAGACGCGACTGATGCCAACCAAGATAGCGATGAGCGCCGCGCTGATGATATAAAACGCCCTTATGCTGGTCTTTTTCTCTGCCCGCGCCAAAATCACGGCCAGCGTCAAATAGATGACCGCGGCCATCATCGAATGGCCCGAGGGGAAGGACGCGGTTGCCACGTCGACGCCATGAGGCACAAGATCGGGACGTGGCCGCGAAAAACTGGATTTCATCAGATGCGACAGTATCTGCCCCCCGAGGATCGCGACGCCAAGGAACACCGCAGTAGCACGCAGGCGGCGCAAGATAAGAAAGGCCAGCACCAAGGCCGTTATGAGCGTCAGAACCGTAACGCCCCCGAGCGCCGTGATATCGCGCATTGCGATTTCCAGACCGCGTCCCCCTATCGGGTTTGCGATATCGCCCGGCGAGCGCAGCGCCAGCAGAACCGCCTGGTCAAAGGCATGCAAATCGCCCTCCAGCATCTCCGAAGCAAGGGCGACAAAGGCCCAGAGTGCGGCACCGATGACCAGAATGACGATCAGGGTGGCGGTCTCGACCCGGCGAAACAGAACTGCAATCGCTGCTGGAAGTGGCATCGGACCTCGTCTTTAACGGGATTTGCGGTGGAAACGTGACTGCTTAACGTAGCCGGCCGGCCTGATCCGGCAAGGTAAGGATCGCCAGAAATCCGCGCCGCAGTGCGGATTTCCCCCTCCGCCTAGCAGGTCCCGCGGGTCTTGCGGCGGATGTTTTTGACCAACCCGTCCGTAAACCGATTTCCATTACTCATATCCGTCTCTGCTTGGTTCCAAAATTACCAAGCAACCCGTCTACAAATCTTGGGTCTTGACCCTAGGGGCACCTCAGCGGTTTGTCGAAAAGCGACTTTCCAGTGGTTTCAGGAACAACCGGTCGGTTGCGCCAAAAATCAGGACAATCACCACGCAGCAGGCAAAAACCATATTTGCGTCTGACACCGATTGCGAGCGGGACAGTTGGAACCCCAGCCCAGAAGACGCCCCGAAAAGTTCGGCGACCAGTGCGATCTTCCAGCAGATGCCATAGGCCACGCGCAGGCCCGAGGCGACGAAAGGGGCGACCAGCGGCAGCGACAACAACCGGAACCGGCGCCACCGCATCCGCGTCAGGCTATGGCCCAGTTCGTCCATCTCGGGGTCGATCTGTCGGAAGCCTGACAGCGCGCTGATCATGCAGAACGGCAGAATGATCGCCACCTGTACGAAGATCACCGTCGGTGTGGATATCTGGAACCAGATAACGCCCAGGATGGCCCAGCCGACGGATGGGAAGGCATTGAAGAAGGTGAGAACTCTACGCTCTATCGTTTCGTCCAGGATGGGGAAGCGCCGGACGACAGATGCAATCAGCAATGCCAAGGTCATGGCCAAGACGACCGAAATCACGACGCGCACGAAGCTGACGCCGACGTGGGCAAGCAACGCGGGTTCCACGAAAAAACGCAGGGTGGATTTCGCGACCTCGACCGGGCCGGGCAGGACATAATCCGGCAAACCCTGGGCCAGCCATCCCCATCCAAGAAGCAACGCGGCGGTGCCCGCAACGGCGACGGTACGCTGGGCACCGAGTGAGGCAATTTTTTCATGCACGGGAGTATCTCCGGTCAAGGCGACGCTGCACCGGGCGGAACAGCAGCTGTTCGCAAAGCACAACAAAAATCAAGATAAAGGCGATCACGGCAAAGATCGTTTCGGTATCAAACTCCTGCCGTGCAATGTTGAGGACGTAGCCAAGCCCGCCGTTGCCACCAAAGAGCTCGGCGGTCAGGACGACCTTCCATGACACGCCAAAACTCATCCTGAGGGCGGCGAAAAAATACGGAAGCAGAAGCGGCAAGATGATATGAATAAACCGGCGATGGGCCGAGCGGCTGAAGCTGAGGCCCATCTCCATCATGTCGCCGTCCAGCTCCTGCAATCCGGTGCGCACGTTGATTGCGGTCAGCGGGATCAGGATCATCGTCACTGCAAAAATCACGGTTGTATCATCCAGACCAAACCACAGCAGCGCAAGAAACAGCCATCCGATGCCTGAAAAGGAATTCAGGAACGGGGTCATGACACCGTCGATCAACATGCGCGTCACGGGCACGAACCGTGCGGTCAGTGCAAGAGCGCTGCCAAGCAGGAATGACAGCGCTATGGCCGTGCTAATGTGAAAGATCGAGATTCCGATTTGCGTCAGCAAATAGCTGTCGGACAGGAAGTCGATCATTCGCGACGCCACCAGCACAGGCCCCGGCACCTGATAGGGCGGCACGATCTGGGCGTAGCCCCACCACGCCACCAGGGCGAAGACCGTGAAAATATGTGCGATCCACCTGCCGGAATACCGCGCCCAGAAAGGACGCGGCATCATGGCATCGGGCAACGCAGCGTCAGCAGAGCCCATTCCTTGCATCAGTTGCTCTCCGGCGTCCAAATCATGGTTTCAATCGCCGGATAGCTTTCCAGTGCACCGATTTTGATGGCTCCGTCCCACATGTAGGTCAGCGCATCGATGTCTTGCGGCAGCAGGTCGCCCGGGAAATCCATGAACTTGGTGAACCAAGTGTCGAAGAAGGCAGGATCTACGTCATAGGCCTTGCCGACAGCTGTATAGACTTCATCCGAGTGTGATAACGCATAGGCCCGGCTCTCCTGTATCATGCGCAGGAATTCCTTGTAGGCCTCTGGGTTGGCGTTCAGCTTGTCCTCGTAGCCAGCCAGCACGGCCGAGACCATTTGCAGCTTCGACTTTTCCTGAAGTGCTTTCATGGTCTCTACAGTTGGAACAAAGTCACCGTCTTGGGCAGCTTTGAAGGCCTGTGAATGGATCAGGGTCGCGGCATCGACTTTGCCGGTCGCCAGAGCCGCTGGCATTGCGGGTGCCGGCATCTCGACAAAGTCGATGTCACCACCCTGAAGCGAAACATCCATTCCAAACACGTCGGCCAGTGCGATCCGCACAAGTGTTATGCCCGAAGAGCCCAGCGAATAGACGGCGACCTTCTTGCCCTTCAGGTCCTCCACGGACTTGATGGGGCTGTCCTTGGTCGTCCAGATGGCCGATCCCTCTCCTGTGGTGCTTGAGCGCAGGCCGGCCGCGATGATGCGCAGCGGCAAGCCGCGTTCGACCGCGCGCGGGATCCCCATACCTGCCGTCATGACCACGTCATAGGTGCGTGCAGAAGTGGACTGAATGAGGGCCGGGATTTCCATCGCCGTCGCCTCGAGGTCAATCAAGTCCGACGTTACCTTGCCGTTGTTGATCGCCCACATCGCCGCTTCGATAGAGGGGTCGGCCAAGTGGGCGAAAGTTATAGTGTCCTTGGCCCACGCCGGCATGGCCATCGTCATGGCGAGGATAGCAGCTGATACTTTTTTCAAGCCTATTTTCATTTTTGTTCTCCCGTTGTTTGATTATGATTGGTGTCTGGTTCAGCCCGCCAAAGCGGCATCAGGCCCTTCGAGACGGTCGAATATGCTGACAAGGTGCTGGCGCAATTGCCCCAGCTCCGGCGACGCATCAGGGTCGCGCGGGCGCGGGGCGTCTACGGCGACGATCTCTTCGACTTGGGTCGGTTTCTTGGACAACACCACGATCCTGTCGGCGAGGAACAAAGCCTCGTCGATGTCATGGGTGACGAAGAGCACAGTCTTGCGCGTCTCTGCCCAAAGATCGACCATCTGCTGGCGCAGCCGATGGCGGGTGGTGTGGTCGAGCGCCGAGAACGGCTCATCCATCAGGATGATCTGCGGATCGAGTGCCAGCGCCCGTGCGATCGACACACGCTGCTTTTCGCCGCCCGACAACATCACGGGCATTTTTTGCGCATCCGCACCCAGCCCCACCTTGTCCAGTTCCCGCTGCGCGCGCTCCAGCCGGTCAGCTTTGGTGATCTCGGGGTGGCGCATTTCCAGTCCGAAAGCCGCATTCTCCAGAGTGGTCCGCCATGGCAGCAGTCGCGGCGACTGGAAGACGAATGCCGTTTGGTTCCAAGCCTCTGCCGGTGTCATGCCCGCAACCTGCACGTCCCCTTCCTGCAGCGGCAACAAATCCCCGATCAGGCGCAGCGATGTCGACTTGCCGCATCCCGAGGGGCCCAGCAGACACACGAACTCGCCTGCTCCGACGTCGAAGGAGATATCGCGGTAAATTTCGCTGCCGCCCAAGACAAGGCGGGTCTTGGAAAAGGAAATTGCCGGATTGGTGTTCATACTATCGCTCCCGTTTCTTTCGATCGAGGATGGCGGGAGCGATTTAACCGGTCAACGGCGGCACATGGCGAGGTCTGCTTGCTGGGCCCTTCGTTCAGAGCACCCGCTGAGCCAAGAGACTTGCGCCGAATCTTTTTTCCTGCAATTGTTTTAAGCTTAAAGTTTTTTCCGGGCGGGCGTCGGTGGGACTATATCGTCGTAATGCTCAAGTTTGGTGCGCTGGTTAAAGTACTCCAGGATCATCTCCATAAACCGTCTTGCTGCTGCCGTCAGGGTCCGTCCGCTTGGGTAGATCGCATAAAGAACGGCAGGCGGCGGGGCCCAGTCCAGCAGGACATGCACCAGATCCCCGCGTGCAATTTCATCCTCCACCAACCTTTGTGACACGGCACCGATACCCGCACCGCGCCGCACGGCTGTGTGCAACGCTGAAAGCTGCAATGTACTGAGGGTGGGGTCATATCGGTGGGTATAGCTTCTATCCCCCTTCGTCAGCCTCCAGGCCCAGGGGCTGGTCTTGGGCCCAAACCCGATGCATGGCAGCCCACGCAACGCCTGCGGTTCCTCGGGAAGGCGGCGGTCCTTTAAAACTTCAGGATGTGCCGCCAAAATGAAAGGGTTAGAGAACAGACGCCGTGCGATAATATCAACATCCGGCAGCGGGTCGAAGGCGAAGTTGAACACCAGATCCGCGGCCACACTGCGCGGGTCCATCAGGCCGGTCGAAGCCTCCAGGTGCAGTTGTATCTGCGGTTCCTGCCTGACGAATTCAGCGGCCATCGGCTCGATCAGGTAGTGGCCCGTCGAGGGCGGGTAGATGATGTGCAAAAATCCTGTCGGTCGCTCCCGACGCATATCGGCAAAATCGAATATGTGGTCGGCGTCCTCGACCAATTGCGCGCAGCGGACGTGCAGCTCGTGTCCGAAGTTGGTCAGGGTCATACCCTTGGAACGGCGGTGGAACAGCAACGACCCAAGCCGCTTTTCAAGGTCGGCAACACGTCTTGCGACAGTGGATTTCGGTATCCGCAGGGCGCGCGACGCGGCCGAGATACCACCAAGGTCCACCACCTGTCGGAAAAGGTACATATCGTCGAGGCCTTGCATTTCGCCGTCCCATTTTTGGTACACTGGTTTGTCAATCTTGGATCAAGCATGACGCAGGCAGGGTGTTAAATAAACAGCAGATGTAAAAACTTTGGAGATTGGACGCATGGCGGAGATTGTTTTTCAGACCAAGAATGGGCCGGTGCGCGCCCTTGACCAAGACAAGACGGTACGGGTCACACGCCTGCGCTACGCCAAGCCACCGGTCGGTGAACGCCGCTTTGCGCTGCCCGAGCCTGTCGAACCTTGGACAGACACGCTTGATTGTACTGGTGTCACGTCCCCTGTGCCCCCTCAACTTCCGTCGCGCCTTGCCAAGGTGATGGGCAGCTATCCGACAGAACAGGACGAGGACTGCTTGCACCTCGACATCTGGATGCCATCGGAACGCACCGGCCCGCTGCCTGTGCTGGTCTTTTTGCATGGTGGGGCCTTTATGACCGGTGGCGGTGGGATGAGCTGCTATGACGGGTCCGCCCTTGCTGAACGCGAGGGGCTGGTTGTTGTTAATGTCAGCTACCGCTTGGGCGCGTTGGGTTTCCTGCCGATCAAAGGGGTCGCCCCGGCCAACCTTGGCCTGAGAGACCAGGAACTCGCGCTTCGTTTTATCCGCGCCTGCATCAGCGACTTTGGCGGCGATGCGGAGAATATCACAGTCAGCGGCCAGTCTGCGGGTGCCTATTCGATTCAGGTCCTACAGACTCTTCCGAATGCAGCCCAACTGTTCGACAAGGCCATTATCATGTCCTCGCCGATGGGGCTGGTCGCGCAGAACGCCGAAGGGCGCGCGCCCGTTGCCGAAGTTTTCCTCGACAGCCTCGGCACCCGCGACCCTGACGCAATCCGTCGACTGCCGGTAGAGGCGATACTCAAAGGACAGGTCGCGGTGCTGCAATCGCTGGCGAACCAGCCCGACAACGTTGCACCGCCCTTCATGCCGGTTCTGGACGACTGGATGGCAACCGATCCGGTCAGGGTCGACGCGGCCAAGGCCGCGGCCTGGTGCCCGATGATCATCGGGATCACCCGCGAGGAACATGCTGCATTCCATTTCGAGGATGCCGCCTTTGCAGAGCGCGCGGCTCAGCTTTTGCCGCAGCGCTTCCAAGAGCATTACGGAGAGCAGGCCGAAGCGGAACTTGCCCGCGCCCGCGCCACCCGCCATCCGTCAACGGACGCCGATGTGCTGTGCGACTTCGGTTCGAGAACGCGTTTTGTCTTTGGCACCTTCGATTACATCGAGGCCGCGGGCGCTAATGTCTGGGCCTATCTGTTTTCATGGCAGTCGCCGAACCCGAATATCGGGGCGTGCCACTGCATCGATCTGCCGTTTCTCTTCGGCAATCTGGACAACTGGGAGAACGCGCCGATGTTGAAGGGCGCCCGGGCCAGCGAGATGGCGGGGGTCGCGGAAATCTTTGGTGGCAGTTTTGCCGCATTTGCGCGATCGGGGACGCCCGAGGCTGGCACCGCGATCACGTGGCCGACATTCTCCGAGGGACGGGCCTATTGCAATTTCGACCGGCGCGTTACCGTTCCGGCGCTGCTGAGGGGCGAATACCCCTGCTAGGCTTTGAACGCATAATCAAAAGATCATCCGGCCCGATCCGGGCCGGATGAAGCGGCTGCGCGACTGGCGGGTTGGACATCGGGTTTCGGCTATTCAGCATCAGCGCTTGGCCCGCGTCGCTGTCAGGTTCCAGACCATTTATACGCTTCAGCGGTTATTTTGCCTTTATCTGTTTTGGCGCATAAAACGTATGTATGCGGTGGAACGAATATTGACGGCTTATACGCCTTGACGTATATTGGCTGAATGAGTGATTTAGCACGCACACCAAGACAGATTGGCGCTGTCATCCACCGGGCACGCAAAAAGCGAGACTGGACACAGATGCAGCTTGCCGAGCGGGCAGGGCTGCGCCAGGCCACGATCTCGATGATAGAGAGCGGAGAAAAGCCCGCAAAGCTTGAATCCATCCTCGCTGTCCTTGCTGCTCTCGACTTGGAACTTAGGATCGGACAGCGCTCCAAGGGTCATGGCCGTGACATCGAGGAGCTGTTCTGATGGGACGGCGTCCGGCCTATGCGCCCTTGCGCGTCTATCTGAACAACCGCCGCGTCGGCACGCTGAGCCGCGAGGCAAGCGGTGCCGTCGGGTTTTCGTACGAAGCGGACTGGCTCGACTGGGAACATGCCCTGCCGGTCTCTTTGTCACTGCCGCTACGGGAGACGCCCTATCGCGGCGAACCCGTTTCTGCCGTCTTCGAGAACCTGCTGCCTGACTCGGACAGGTTGCGCCGCCTCGTCGCAGAAAAGGTCGGCGCACGCGGGACTGACGCCTATAGTATGCTGACCAAGATCGGCCATGATTGTGTGGGGGCGCTTCAGTTCATCGCAGGCGACGACGAAGCCCCCGATGCGACCGGCAAGATCGAAGGAGAAACTGTCGATGCGGCGGCTGTCGAAAAAATGCTGAAAGGGTTGGGCCAAGCGCCGCTTGGCCTGGCCCGCGACGACGCCTTCAGGATTTCAGTTGCCGGGGCGCAAGAAAAGACCGCCCTGCTTTGGCACGACGGTCAGTGGATCAAACCCCACGGCACGACGCCGACAACCCATCTGATCAAGACGCAGATCGGTAAGCTGCCCGATGGCATTGATCTTTCGGACAGCGTCGAGAACGAATACTATTGCCTGACCCTGACCGCAGCTTTTGGCCTGCCTGTGAACACCGCCACCATCGAAACCTTTGGTGAGACCAAGGCGCTGGTTATCGAACGCTTTGATCGCCGCTGGACGAAAGACGGGCGATTGTTGCGCCTGCCGCAAGAGGATTGCTGCCAAGCGCTTTCTGTCCCGCCGACGCTAAAATACCAGAACGAGGGTGGCCCTGGCATGATTGATGTTCTGGGCTTGCTCAGGGGCAGCGATACACCGATCAAAGATCAAGATACCTTCCTTAAAGCGCAGCTTGTCTTCTGGCTGATGGGCGCGACGGACGCCCATGCCAAAAACTTCAGTGTGTTTCTAAGCCCGGGCGGCAGCTATCGCATGACCCCGCTCTATGACATCGTGACAGCGCAAGGTGCGCTGGATGCCCGCCAAATTGAACGCAAGCAAATGAAGATGGCGATGTCGGTCGGAAACAGCCGACACTATCGTTTTGATCAGGTTCACGGGCGACATTTTGTACAAACGGCCATGCGCGCCGGTCTGTCAAAAAAGCGAACCATGGGCATCATCGAGGACATCGCAGCACGCGCGCCCGAAGCCCTTGATGCTGCCGCCAACGTGCTGCCCAAAGGCTTCCCACAGGCCATTGTCGACAGCGTTGGCAAAGCGATCATGGAACGGCTTGGTGGTCTCCACTCAATTTCCTGACAGTCCCGGTGAAAGGTTTCGGTGGAGTGGTCCCAGAAAATGGTATACCAAACCGACAGAGAAAGCCCGCCGCCGTAAAGGGAGCCTTAGGTGACAGACGCACAGGCCCGCGGCAGAGGTCGCCATTCCTTGCAGACCGCTTCAGCTATCTGCAAGAGATCGTAGATATCCATGAGCCGGGTTGAACGATTTGCCCTTTACGTGGCGCTGACAGCTTTGACCGCTTTGGCGATTGACGGTGTTCTGCCTGCGATGCCCATGATCGAGGCCGATCTTGCAGATGCGTCACCTTTCACCGGCGCACAGATCATAACGGTTTTCGTGTTTGGAATGGCCGGTGGAGAGCTTTTGATCGGACCGCTGAGCGATGCGGTGGGCCGGCGCCGCGTGGTCATTGCAGGGCTTGTCGTCTTTGCCATCGGGACAATCATCGCAGCAACCGCAGATAGCTTTGCGGCGGTCATAATGGGCCGGTTTCTACAGGGTGTGGGCGTCGCGGGGCCGAAAATCGGAACGCGTGCGATGATCCGGGACCGATATGCCGGCAACGACATGGCACAAGTGATGTCGGTGATCTTTACCCTGCTGATCCTTGTGCCAATGATTGCTCCCGCCATAGGGGCTGTGATTGCTGCAGCCAGTGGCTGGCGTGGCGTATTTTGGGCGTATCTGGTGCTGGCGCTTGTGCTGGGGGTTTGGCTGGCCGTGCGGCACCCTGAAACCCTGAACCCCGAAAAGAAGATACCGTTACACGTCCGGCGGTTGGTCAGGAACACCTGCACCGTGCTAGGACGCGCCGACGTGACGCCGGTTATCATCGCAACCGGTTTCACCTTTGGCGCGCAACTGACCTATTTCGCCGTGGCGGCAGATCTTTTTGGAACGCTTTACCTTCAGTCCGCAAGGATGCCTGCGCTTTTCGCACTGCTTGCGACGGGTACGGGTGCGGCGCTTTTGTTAAACGTGCGTTTCGTTCGACATACGGGCATGGAGCCGCCGATCCTGGCGGGCCTTGCGTTGCTTGGCGTTTCTGGCGCCACGTTGATGGGGGCCGCAGCATTCACCGAAGGTCACCCATCATTGGCGGTTCTACTGGGACTGGCATGGATTGGCTTTTTTGCCCTTGGCCTTTTGTTCGGCAACTTGAATGCGCTGGCGATGCGCCCGCTGGGCGATCTTGCGGGGTTAAGCGCGTCCATAATCGCAGCGATGTCCAGTCTGGTCGCCTTTGTGTTTGCCACGGGCGTAGGGGCGTTGACCACCAGCCCTGTGTGGGCTGTTGCGGTGGCGTTTACGTTGTCCGCAACGCTGTCTGCCGTCCTGATCTCATTCTCGATCCCCGCGCGATCATGGGGGCGGCTGCTGCGTTTGCGCCCGGCTTCCCGTTAGGCCTCGTGCAGGCAGTCCTGCCGACACCACCCGCGTCGGGTGCTGCCGACAAAACGGTGCGGGATCAGGCGGGTTCGCCACCATTTTCGGGGTAAAAACAAGCCGCCGCATGGGCCATGTCTGGCAACACCGGACGCTCGGCGCGGCATTTGTCCTGCACCTTCCAGCAACGCGGAGCAAAGGGGCAACCGTCAGGGATCGACAGCGGCGAAGGCAATTCGCCTTGCAACTTGATCCGTTCCTTCACGCCATCCGGATCGGCCTTTGGTGTCGCCGACAGCAACGCCTTGGCATAGGGGTGGAACGGTGCGTCGAACACGGCATCGCGGCTGCCCTTTTCAACGGCACGGCCCAGATACATGACGATCACTTCGTCTGCCACGTGACGCACCACGCTCAGGTCGTGGCTGATGAACAGATAGGCCAGTTGCAACCGTTCTTGCAGATCGACCAGCAGGTTCAGAACCGAGCTTTGAATTGACAGATCCAGCGCCGAAACAGGTTCGTCCAGCACCAGCACCTTGGGGTCCAGCATCAGCGCACGCGCGATGGCGATACGTTGGCGTTGACCCCCCGAGAACATGTGCGGATAGCGGTCATAATGTTCGGGGCGCAATCCGACCAAGGCCAGCATGTCGCGCGCCTTTTTCTGACGCTCTTCCTTGGACATCGACTTGCGATTGATCTTCAGCGGTTCTTCAAGGATCGCGCCGATGCGCTGGCGCGGGTTCAGCGATCCATAGGGGTCCTGAAACACGATCTGCACCGCTTCGCGATGTGAGGCCCAGTTGTCCGGCGTCAGTTCCTCATCGTCGAGGACCAGCTGACCTGCCGTGGGCTCTTCGATCATGGTCACCATGCGCGCCAATGTCGACTTGCCACAGCCGCTTTCGCCCACAACGGCCAGCGTCTTGCCGGGGTAGAGGGCAAAGTCCAACCCCGCCACAGCTTTCAGCGTGCGCGACCCGCGCAGCCAGCCACCCGAGACATCATAGTGCCGTTCCAGCGCGGTTGCTGTCATCACCGGTTTTGTCATGACGCAACCCTTTCGTCCGCATTGAGGGGGTAGAAACACCGTGCATATCCCACGTCGGGGCCAAGCGCGGGTGGCGGATCGGTGCGGCATTTGTCATTGGCAAACTTGCACCGTGGCGAAAACAGACAGCCCGCAGGACGGTCAAACTGGCCCGGCACCACGCCTGGAATTGTCGGCAGCCGCTTTTCCGTCGCGCGTTCCGGCAGCGCATCCAGCAAGGCCGAGGTGTAGGGATGGTGCGGCTTGCGAAACAGTGGCATCACCGGCTGCTCTTCGATCTTCTGGCCTGCGTATTGCACGCTGACACGTTCCGCGGTTTCAGCCACGACACCCATATCGTGCGTGATCAGCACCAGGCCCATGCCGTTTTCGTCGCGCAGCTTGGCCAGCAGGTCCAGAATCTGCGCCTGAATGGTCACATCCAGCGCGGTTGTCGGTTCGTCCGCGATCAGCAGCTTGGGTTTGCACGCAATCGCCATGGCGATCATCACCCGCTGGTTCATGCCGCCCGACATCTGGTGGGGAAATGCCGACAGGCGCTTTTCAGGGTCGGGAATACCCACCTGTTCGAACAGCTCGATGGCGCGGGTGTGACGTTCGCGGCGGCCCATCTTCAGGTGCTTGCGCAGGGCCTCGCGGATTTGCCAGCCAACGGTAAAGCACGGGTTCAGCGATGACATCGGCTCTTGAAAGATCATTGCCATGTCCTTGCCGATGATCTTGCGACGGGCGGCGGCGTCAATCTTCAACAGGTCCTGCCCGTCAAAGGTCATCTCGTCGGCGGTCACGGTCGCGGTCCAGGGCAGCAGCCCCATCACCGCCAGCATGGATACCGATTTACCCGAGCCACTTTCACCGACGATGGCAAGGATTTCGCTTTCGTTGACGTCCTGATCCACCCCGTCCACCGCACGGAACCGTCCGGTTGCTGTGGCGAATTCGACACTCAGGTTTCTGATATGCAAAAGGGCCATGCGTTAGCTCCGCTTCAGTTTCGGATCAAGTGCGTCACGCAGACCGTCGCCCATCAGGTTGATGGCCAGAACGGTGACAAGGATCGCAAGACCGGGAAAGGTGACGACCCACCACGCGCGCAGGATGAATTCGCGGGCTTCGGCCAGCATGGTGCCCCATTCGGGGGTTGGCGGTTGCGCGCCCATCCCCAGGAACCCAAGGGCCGCTGCATCAAGGATCGCCGTCGAGAACGAAAGCGCCGCCTGCACGATGATCGGCGCCAGACAGTTCGGCAGCACGGTCACGAACATCAGCCGAAGGGTGCCCGCCCCGGCCACACGCGCCGAGGTTACGTAATCTTTCTGCCGCTCGGACAGCACGCTGGCCCGCGTCAGGCGGACGTAATGCGGTTGCAGCACGATGGCGATGGCGATCATCGCGTTGGTCAGTGACGGCCCCAGAATGGCCACCAGCACCAGCGCCAGCAACAGCGACGGAAACGCAAGGACAATGTCCATGATCCGCATGATGATGCTGTCGACCCACCTGGGCGAAAACCCTGCGATCAACCCGATGATGATCCCGCCCGTGGCCGCGATCGTCACAACGAAGACCCCGACAAAGAATGAGAACCGCGCGCCCACGATCAGGCGGGACAGCATATCGCGGCCCAGCGGATCGGTGCCAAGGATGTGGCTCCAGGTGCCGCCATCCTGCCAAACGGGGGGTTGCAAGGTTGCCTCGCGAAACTGCTGGGTGGCGTCATGCGGCGCGACCCACGGGCCGAACACGGCCAAAAACGCAAAGACTGCGAAAATGGCCAGCCCGAACAGGGCGCCCCGGTTTTCGCGGAAATAGAACCAGAACTCGCGCAGCCGTCCGGGCCGTTCGTGGACCATCTCGGCTTCGGCTGAAAGGGCGTCATCCATCTCAACGTTTCCTGATTTTGGGGTTGATGACGCCGTACAGCATATCAACCGTTAGGTTTACGATCATCACCATCACGGCAATTAGCAACAGCCCGCCCTGAACCACCGGGTAGTCACGGCGGAAAATACTGTCGACCATCCACTTGCCGATGCCCGGCCAGCTAAAGATGGTTTCGGTCAGGATAGCGCCCGCCAGCAGGGTGCCGACCGACAGGCCAATCACGGTGACCACCGGTATCAGCGCATTGCGCAGGGCGTGGATGCCATTGATCCGTCCCGGCGACATGCCCTTGGCGCGGGCGGTGCGGATGTAATCCTCGCCCAGAACTTCCAGCATTGCGGACCGCGTTTGCCGCGCGATCACCGCCAACGGGATCGTGCCCAACACGATGGTCGGCAAGATCAGATGGCGCACGGCCGAGGCAAAGGCCCCCTTCTGCCCCGAGGCCAGACTGTCGATGATCATAAAGCCCGTGGGGTTGGGGAAATAGTAAAGCAGGTCAATGCGCCCCGAAACGGGTGTCCATTGAAGATTGCCCGAGAACACGATGATCAGCAGAAGCGCCCACCAGAAAATCGGCATGGAATACCCAACCAGTGCGGTCGACATCAGCGCGCGGTCAAACAGCTTGCCCCGGTTCACGGCGGCAATGACCCCGGCGGGCAATCCCAGCAGGACCGCAAAGAGCATCGCAAAAAACGACAGCTCAAGCGTGGCCGGGAACAGCGCAAAAAATTCGTCCCAAACCGGGCGTTTGGTGACGAATGAAGTGCCCAGATCGCCCTGAAGCACACCGGTCAGATAGTCCCAAAACTGGATATAGATCGGCTGGTCATAGCCGTATTGCGCGGCCAGTTCGGCGTAGCGCGCTTCGGAAACCCCACGTTCGCCCGCCATCACCTGAATAGGATCACCGGGCAACGCGCGGATGAAACTGAAAGAAATCAGCGTCACCCCGACGAAGGTCGGGATAAACGTCAAAAGCCGTCCAAGAATGTAATTCAGCATGGGATCACCATCAACTCTTTCGGGAAGCGCGTCAGCGTTTCGTATCCGTCTTCGGTCACCAATACGTCGTCTTCGATCCGTACACCGAAATTTCCGAGCTCGTAGAGACCCGGCTCGTTGGTGTAAACGGTGCCCGCGGGTAAGGTCATTTGATTGCCCCGCATGATATAGGGCGCTTCGTGCACCTCTCGTCCCAGACCGTGACCTGTCTTGGTGCGGATGCGGTCGGCATAGGGCGATGCTTCGAGCACACCCGTTACCACATCATCAATCTCGTGGGCCGTCACACCTGCGCGGGTGACATCAAGACCGGCCAGATTGGCGCGCAAAACGGTGTCGTAGACATCGCGGCCCTCGTCGCTGACGTGGTCCAGAAATACGGTGCGGGTGATATCGGCGCTGAACCCGTCGGCTTGCGCGCCAAAGTCGAACAGCAGCGCATCGCCTGCCTTGACCATATAGTCGTGGCGCGCGTGCGCGTGTGGCTGCGCCGAATTTTCGCCAGCCGCCACGATGGGCGTGAAAGACAGGTTGTCGGCGCCTTCTTCGAACATCATACGCACCAGCGTTTGTTCGATCTGCTTTTCGCTCTGACCCAGCTTGATCGTCTCGAGCGTGCGGTGCAGGGCGCGTTCCGAAATCTCTACGGCCTTGCGCAAGGCGGCCACGTCTTGCGGCGTCTTGATCATCCGCAACGCCGAAATTTCGCGTTCACCGTCAATGATCCGCAGATCGGGTTGGGCGGATTTCAATGCGTGATGCACGAACACACGCATCACTTGCCCTTCGACAGCCAGCGACGCGATATTCAGGTGCTTCAGCAATCCGGCAAAGGCATCGTCATATCCGGTCTGGTCGCGCCAGTCGAACACCGCGCCTTCGAACCCTGTCGATTGCCAGCTTCCCAGTTCAAGGTTGGGCACAAGTGCGGCGGGCGGTTTGTCGGCAGGCACAACCACCAGAAAGGGCCGTTCGTGGCTCATGAAGCTTTGACCAAGCGCGCGGGTGAAATTGGGGCCAGGCACCAGCGCCACGGCGTCAACATCAAGCTGGCTCGCAACTTCGGCATAGGCGCTTAAGCGGTTTGAAAGTGTATCCGGCACAGGCGGCTTGCTCCCGATCAATCTGAAACAGAAGAGGCAGCGCCATTGCAGCGCTGCCTCTGTTTGGGTCTGGGTCGCTTATTGCGACAGACCAACCTGGTTGAAGATGTGGCCACCCAGCGGGTGAACAACGTAACCTTCAACTTCAGGGCGCATGGTCATGAAGACAACCGAGTGCGCAATCGTTGCCCAAGGTGCTTGATCCTTGAAGATCTCTTGCGCTTGCTCGTACAGGGCCGCGCGTTCGTCTTGCGACGACAGCACTTTGGCTTCTTGAACCAGCTTGTCGAAGTCTTCGTTGCACCACTGCGCACGGTTGGAACCGCCGACGGCATCACAGCCCAGCAGAACCGCAAGGAAGTTGTCGGGGTCGCCGTTGTCGCCTGTCCAACCCAGCAGAACCGCGCCATCACGGTCTTCGGCTTTGGAACGCTCGAGGTATTCACCCCACTCGTAGGACACGATTTCAACATCGACGCCGACTTTCGAGAAGTCTTCCTGCATCAGCTCGGCCATGCGGCGCGCGTTGGGGTTGTAGGGACGCTGCACCGGCATCGCCCAGATCTTCAACGTCAGATCGGACACGCCTTCGGCTTCCAGCATCGCCATGGCCGCTTCGGGGTCGTAATTGTCGTCCTCGATCGCGTCGTTGTAGGACCACATGGTCGGCGGGATCGGGTTCTTTGCAATCTGGCCGGAACCCTGGAAAACCACGTCGATGATCGCTTGCTTGTCGATCGCCATGTTCAGGGCCTTGCGGACCTTGGCGTTGTCAAAGGGCGCAACCTTGGTGTTGTAGGCAAGGTAGCCGACGTTCAGGCCTTCCTGCTCCATCACGACGATGTCTTCGGCGTCCTTCATCGCCTGCACGTCGGCAGGGTTCGGGTAGGCCATGACATGACATTCACCGGCCTGCACTTTCTGGTAGCGCACCGATGCGTCAGGTGTGATGGCGAAGATCAGGCTTTCGACTTTGGCCGGGTCACCCCAGTATTCGTCGTTGCGCAGATAGCGGATAACCGCATCTTTCTGATAGGCTTGGAACTGGAACGGGCCGGTGCCGATGGGCGCCTGGTTCAGCATTTCGGGCGTGCCCGCTTCCATCATCGCGTCGGCATATTCTTTCGACTGGATGGAGGCAAAATCCATCGCCATGTTGGCAATGATCGGCGCTTCGGGACGGGTCAGGTTGAACACCACGGTATAGTCGTCAACCTTTTCGATGCTCTCGATCAGTTCAGGCATCGACATCGAGTTGAAGTATTCCCATGTGCCGCCGGACACGGTGTAATACGGGTTTTCTTCGTTGCCCTGACGGTCAAAGCTGAAGATCACGTCGTCGGCGTTGAAATCGCGGGTCGGGGTGAACTGGTCGTTCGAGTGAAACTTGACACCCTTGCGCAGATTAAACGTGATTTTCTTGCCGTCTTCCGACACTTCCCAGCTTTCTGCCAGACCGGGGATGGTTTCGGTCGTGCCAGTCTTGAATTCCGACAAGCGGTTGTAGATCGGGTGGCTGGATGCGTCAAAGGTGGTGCCGGAGGTATACAGCGCCGGATCGAAACCTTCCGGTGACCCTTCCGAGCAATAGACCAGCGACTGGGCATGTGCCGACACGCCCAGCGTGCTTAGCAACAGGCCAGTGGCCATAATTTTCTTCAAAGACATATCATTCTCTCCTGTTTGAAGATTTGTTATTCTGAGGCGGGCTTGTGCCGCCACAGCGACGGGTTTCAGCGCCTGAGGGGTAACATTTCGCGGACGTCCGCGAGTGCAGCCTCTGATTGTCCGATTTGCCCGGACTTATCGTATTCCATACGGCCCACCCAAAGAATGCGGGCCGGTTTATCTGTCTTGTTCGACCAGCAATGCGGCGTGTCCCCCAGGTAATGAAGGCTGTCGCCCTCACGCATGAGATACTCGCGCTCGCCCACCATCTGCGAGATTTCACCCTCGAGAATATAGATGATTTCCTCGCCGATGTGGTTCACCACTTCGGATTCATACCCCGGCGGCACGTTCATGACATAAGAGGTCAGTTCGTGCCCCGAAAAGGCTGCACCGATCTGTTCATACTCAACAGGCGATCCCGCCACGGAAAACCGTGGTCGGCTGGCCCCGCGGGTCAGACTGTCGACCGCACGCGGTGAATGAACAAAGTGGTCAAGATCCACAGCCAGCGCGGTGGCGATCTGGTTCAGGGTTCCCAGTGACGGCGTGGCATTGCCACGTTCGACCTGACTGAGATAGCCAACGGATACCCCCGATGCAGCAGAAAGCTTTTGCAAAGTCATCGCAAGCCGATGGCGTTGCGTACGCATACGCGCCCCCAGCAGATTGGATGGCTTTTCTGTTGCAGCTTTGCTTTGCATAGGTGGTTGGAAACTCCCCGAGGCCGGCGCGCTTGATGGTGTCGCGAAGCTTGGGGATGAAAACAGTTTAGGTCAACAATAAAAATTATTGTCAGGTCAAAAATGTTTGCATCTCAGGGGCGCCGAATGATATTTTTGATAGGTCACTGCGGCGGTGACGTGGGATCAACCTGTGTTTGTCCCTACATCAAATCGACGGATGGTTTCGGAGGCATTGCCAAGTTGTTTGCTACTGCCTGCAGCGCGCCAGAGCCAGTGCGTCACGCCGTTGATCGCAAGCAAAACGTCGTCCAAATGCAAACTACCCGCCGTTGGCGGGCAGTTTCGGTGAAGGACGCTTGTGTATTTCAACACGCATTTGGCAGACGCAAAAACGGATCGCCCAAGCTGACGATAGACCCATGCGCGGGTAAGTCGACTGCGAACATCTCCAGCTCAACAAAGCCGTCGGCCATGCGTGACGTGAACGTGCACAGGAACGTGCCGGTGTTCAGCCAGTCATATTCGGGGCTGCCGGTTTCGAACGTCGGAATGCTACGCCCCGCGAAAGTTTCCGTCTGCCCCGCCACAGGCACGCACTGGCCGCGGTTGACGATGGTCGCGTAAGCGCCGTCGCCCAGGTCAAGGACGTAGCGCGCCTCGACTTCTGCGGTGCCGTCCTCGGACAGCCAGGCCCAGTCGTAGCCACTGGGCAGGATGGCCGCGTTCAGGTCCGGACCGCGCAGGGTGCCGCCGGTGATCGGCACGCAGGCGCGTATCCGGCCGTGAAGGGGGCCGACGATCAGCGGTTCTGCGATGGTGACGTGAAGCTTTCCCACAAACCGGTACATTGAGGCGGCGGTCATGTTTCACCTTCAATCGAACGAAAAGCCGGGGCAAGGGGGGCGGTGCCCCACAGGCGGTCGCAGAGTTCCGCGAAGGCAAGTGTTGTACGGTCGGCGTAAAGGTCGCCGATGATCTGGATCCCTGCGGGCAGTCCGTTGGGTGTCCGGGGCAGGGGGCGCACGGTCGCGGGCAGATGCGAAACGGTGGCGACGCCGGGCCACAACAGGTTCTCGATATAGGGTTGCGCCCTATCGCCCACCTGCAAGGTGCGGTGCATCTGGGGTGTCACGCCGTAGCCGTCGCCGGTCTGATGCGCAAACGCCTGTCCCATCGCGACGGGGGCAAGTAGCACATCGTAATCGGCAAAAAAGCCATGCCATTTGCGGATCTGGCTGGCCTGTTCTTCCAAAAGCGGGCCCATATCGGCAACGGAGGTGCGCAGCGCGCGCCCGATTGTGGCCGTGTGGGGGTGGTCGGTCAGATCGCGGGTCGCGTCATGAAATGCCGCAACGTCGTCGTCGGACATGCCGGACCCGATCACTGCGAAAAGCAGCCTGAAATAAAGATCACTGTCTGGATCGACCGGTGCTGGCGGGCCGTCCAGCCGGTCGACATTTGCCCCGGCGTGTTCCAGATCATCAACGAATTCCGACAACGCGGCGCGGTACGCTGGGTCAAGCGGAAAGCCGTCCAGCCATACCGCGACCCGCGTGGCGTCAATCCGGTGCGGGGCGGCGTGCGGCAGGTCCAGACGCCAGCCGCGTACAGTGGGTTCATCGGCTCCGGCAAGCACATCCATCGCCAGCGATAAATCAGCGGCACTGCGCGCCAACGGGCCGCAGACCGACAGGGGCGGGGGCGTCAGCGCACCGGGACCGGGCGGCACGTGCCCGCGCGCTGACACGATGCCGTAACTGGGTTTGTGACCGTAGACACCGCAATAATGTGCCGGCACGCGGATCGACCCGCCAATGTCGCTGCCGATTTCCAGCGGGGTCAGGCCCGCCGCCAAGGCAGCGGCCGACCCGCCCGAAGATCCCCCGGCAGAGCGATCGGTGTCCCAGGGATTGCGCGTCAGCCCGAAGATCGGGTTGTCGGTCTGATGGTCAGAGGCCGCAAGTGGCACGTTCGTCTTGCCAAAGATCACGGCACCTGCCGCCTTTAGCCTTGCTATGGCATCGGCGTCGCGGTCAGGGCGGTTATGCTCCAGATCGGGGATGCCTGCGGTCGTCGCAAAGCCCGTTGCGTCAAAGCAGTCCTTGATGGTCATCGGCAGGCCTGTCAGCGGCCCGGTCACCTGGCCGTTGTCCGCCGCGCGGGCGGTATCGCGTGCTGCTTGCGTGTCCAGCTGGACGACTGCGTTGATCGTACCACCGACGTCGGCGATCCGCTTCAGTTGGGCGTCCAGCAACTCCTCGCTGCCGATATCGCGCGCGCGCAACGCGGCGAGGGTCTGTGTCGCGGTCCAACCGTGGATCGGTCCTTGGGGTGTTTTGGTCATGGTTTGGCCTTTTGTTTGAAAGCGGCGGTCAGATCGAGCATCGCGGGCCACAGGCCCCGGGGGGCCACAAGCAGCACGACAACTGCCAAACCGCCGATAACGATCCAGTAGGTGCCCCCCGAAAAGCCCGCGTTTGTCATTGCCTCGCGGATTGCGATGAACAGAATTGTCCCAAGAATAGGGCCGGTGAGGGTGCCGATACCGCCGATCACGGTGACGAACATCATCGCAATCAGCCAGTTCATCTGAAAGGCATCAGCGGGTGCGATATAGAGCGCATTGAGATAATAGGCGGCCCCGGCGGCGGCGCAGCCCATGGCGCTGATGGCGAAGACGAACAGGTGCATCCGGCGCACGTTGACCCCGGAAGCCTCTGCTGCATCGGGGTTGTCGCGCATCCCCAGCAGGGCCAGGCCACGGTCGGAGGCAAGAAACATCCGCAGGCCCACAACAATCGCCACCAGTCCGAATGCCAGAAAAAAGAACACGATCCGTTCGGGGTTGCTGGTCATGCTTTGCCCGCCGGGCCGTAGGATCACCCCAGCGGAGCCGCCGGTCCAGGACCATTTCAGCACGAGCGCCGCGACGATTTCTGCGGCGACCCACATTCCGACGGCGAAATAGGCGTGTTTGAGGTGAAAAACGACCAGTCCAAGCGGTATCGCTGCGGCCCCGGCGACAAGGGGGACAACCGCGAGCCAGACCCATATCGAGACGTCGGAATTATTCGCGGCGAGGAACAGAACGTATCCCCCCAGCCCGACGAACACTTGATGGCCAAGCGAAATCTGCCCGGCGTAGCCTGCCAGCAGATTCCACATCTGCGCGAGGATCATGATCACGATCACCTCGCTCAGCAAATAAAGCATCCCTGCGTCGAAGGTCAGAGCCGAAACAGCCGCCGCCGCAGCGCCGATGCTCATGAGCAGGAAAGACACCAGACGCGGGCTCATGATAGCCGTCCCGACATTGCGCGCACCACGAGGATCGCAAAGAAAACCAGATGTACGTAAAGCAGGCCCGCATTGCTGTCCCACCAGGCGCTGGCGACTTGCGTGACGCCAAGCAGAACCCCGGCCGCGAAGGCCCCCCGCGTCGAGCCAAGCCCACCCAGAACGACCACTTCGAACGCAATCAGTAGATAGGACACGCCCGAGTAGGGCGACACGCTGGCGCGCATGGCCAGCAAGATCCCGGCAAGCGCTGCCAAACCGGCAGCAAGGGCTGCGACCTTGATATGTACGCGTGCGACGCGGATCCCCATCAATGCGGCGATGTCGGGGCGGTCAGACAGGGCGCGGACCTCCCTGCCGAACTGCGTGTGGCGGATCACCGAAGCCAGCCCGCCAAAGACGATGACAGCGATGCCCAGCGTCACCACAGGCAGCGCACCGATCGTGACGGGACCCAGTTGCAGGCTGGCCTGCGCCAAACCTCCGACGTTCAGCCCGCGCAGGTCGGCACCTGCGCTTTCGACCAGCAGATTGCGCAGGATCACGGCGATGCCGAATGTTACCAGCATCGGTACCATCGGATCGCGAAATGCCATCGCGCGTTCGACAAAAGCGACCTGAAGCAACCCGCCAAGGGCCGCACAGGCCGCGCAGGCCAGCACGACAACCGCGACCAGCGGCAAGGACGGCGCAAGGGCGGTCACGCCTACGGCGATGAAGGCACCGATCGTTATCAGCTCTCCGTGGGACAGGTTTACGACCCGCAGCACCCCGAAGGTAAGCGCCAGGCCCGCGCCGATGACGCCGTACAGGCCGCCCAGCGTAATGCCTTGCAGGATAAGTTCGAACATTGCGGTCATGCAGTCTCTCCGAAAAATGCGGCGCTGATGGTGGCGGCGTCGGCCGCGGCGGCGGGGCGGTCCAAGGTCACACGGCCCTGAAACATACAGGCGACACGGTTCGAGATCGCCTGTGCGCGGGCCACATCCTGATCCACGACGACAAGCGCGATCCCTTCGGCCTGAACCAGCTTCAGCGCATCATAGACTTCGCCGGTGACCAGTGGTGACAGCCCAAGGGAAATTTCATCGCACAACAGAATGCGCGGGTTCGCGGCCAAGGCGCGCCCGATGGCGACCATTTGCTGCTGGCCGCCAGACAACGATCTGGGAGATTGCTGGCGTTTGTCGCGCAGGATCGGGAACAGATCATAAAGCGCCGAGAGGGACCATCTGCCCTGTCGTGCGCCGGCTCCGATCTTCAGGTTCTCCTCGACCGTCAGGCTGTCGAACAGCAGGCGACCCTCGGGGACCAGCGCCAGACCGGCGGCCGCCGCAGCGCGCGGATCGCCTGGGGGCAGGGCGCGACCGTCTATCCGCACCGCGCCACGTGATGGTATCATCAGCCCGCATAGCACGCGCATCAACGTGGTCTTGCCCGCCCCGTTCGCGCCGGCAAGCGCCAAGGTTTCGCCCGCGCTCAGCGTCAGATCGACGCCGTGAAGGGCGGCCATCTGGCCGTAGGATGCGTTGATGTCGGTCAGATCAAGCAGCGGCATGGTCGGTGACACCCATGTAGATGGATTGCAGGCGGTCGTCCTTCCAGACAGTCGCGAAGTCGCCGTCGAGGATCTTTTCGCCCTTGTCGAGCACGACCAGACGGTCGCAGGTTTCACGCAACGCGAATGGAATGTGTTCCACCCACAATATCGCGCGGTCGCGGCGCAAGGATTTTACGAGTGTCACCATTGTCTCGATCTCGGGTTGGGTCAGGCCCGCCGCGATTTCATCCAGCAGCAACAGACGCGGACGCGCGGCCAGCGCTTTGGCCAGTTCCAACCGCTTGCGGCTGAGAAGGCCAAGTTGACCCGCCACCGCTTCCGCTTGATCGTCAAGGCCGCAGAGGTTCAGGACCTCGTCCACCCAGACCGACGCGTCCTTGCGGCGCAGTCCGGCACCGAAGACGGCGGGCAGGCGCAGATTTTCGCGCACCGTCAGCCGCGCGAAGGTCTGCGGGATTTGCGCCGCCCGCGCGATGCCGCAGCGAACGCGGTCGGGCAGCGGCATCCGGGTGATGTCTCGCTCCTTCAGAGTCATCGCGCCCTCGGAGACGGGGAGGGAGCTGACGATCATCGCCAGCAGCGTGCTTTTGCCAGCGCCGTTGGGGCCGATGACGCCGACGCTTTCCCCAAGGTTCAGGGTCAGATCGACCCCAGACACGGCGGTAAAGGACCCGAACCGTTTGCTGACCCCGCGGGCCTGAAAGAGCGGCGCGTCCGTCACAGGGACAAAGGCACAATGTCGGCGTCGGTGGGGATTTGCGGCATCGTCGCGTTGTTCACGATCTTCAGATCATAGGCGTGCGGCCCGTCGCTCCGCCGCCACTGGCCACCGACGAGACCGGTGATCGCGACGCTTTTGACAGGGCTGGTCGCAAAGTCCACCGGGCCCACGACCGTATCGACCGACAGGCTGCCGATCGCCTGCGCCAGACTGTCTGGATCCAGCGGATCTTGTGCGCGCGCCAGTGCGGCGAGGCCCACTTCCCAAAGCGCATGGCCATAGCCCAGCGGTTGCGTCCATTGCGCGCCTGTGTCGTCTTCCCATGCGGACGCCAGCGCCCGCGCGTTTTGTCCGGTGATCGAGCTTTCGAAAGGGAAGTCCGGCGTCCACCAGACCTCTGTCAGCAGGCCGTCGCCCCTGTCCCCCAGTGCTTCGACCGCGCTGGAGAACAGGAACGCCGCGGCCATGCCGCAGGCCTTAGGAGAGAGGCCGGCCTGGGCGACCTGGTTCCAGAAGGGGACAAAGTGGCTGTCGTACATGAAGCCTGACAGCACTTCGGCCTCTGCCGCGCGAAATTGCGCGACCTGGTTGGAGAAGTCGTTGGTGGTGATCTGGAAAGGTCCGGCCGGTACTTCTGTATAACCACGCGATTGCAACATCGCGGGCAACCCCATTTCGGGGTTCATCAGCCCCTGACCGGCGGGATTGTCCAGAAACAGCGTGCCTGCCGTTTTGTTGGTCTGCACCATGTCGAACATGTTGACAAAGTTCGTCAGCACCGCGTCCGACCCGGCAAAAAAGTGGAACGTGTAGGGAAAGCCCGTGTCGGGGCGTCCGCCGCGCGGGAAGAAGATGCCTTGCCACGGGACCATCGTCGAAATGGTCGGTACGCGGCGGGTGTCAGCCAGTTCACCCACGGCCATCGCCGCGTCGCCGTCCTGCACGAGGATCAGGTTGCAGCGTTCGCGCAGCACCAGATCGCTGGCCACACTGGCCGATACGGAAGCCTGGGACTGGTTGTCGCGGATCACCAGTTCGACGTCGTAGGTCGTACCGTTCAGGGTCAGGCCGTTTTCAAGATGCTTTTGCATCCGTTCGATTGTCCAGCTTTCGGTGGCCCCGAAATTTGCGCGCACGCCGGACAAGGATCCCGCATAGCCGATCTTGATCGTTTTGCTGGCTGCGCTTGCAAGGCGCGGCGCGCACAAAGCTGCACTCGTGGCGGCGGTGCCAGCCAGAAACCGGCGACGCGTGGGGGTGCTGAACGTATTCGTCATGATGTTTCTCCCTGATCCGGCTTATGTGACCGGTGTAAACAATGTGAACAATGGTAATTTTTCTGTCAAGATTCTTTTACAGACCCTCGTCAAACGTCTCGGGGAGCGATATGTCGAAAGATATGCAAAAGGGATCAGATCACGTGGCAGCCTCGCAGAGATCATCGAAAAAGACCGAAGATAGAAAGACTTACCACTATGCGCAGCTAAAAGAGGCGCTGATCGAAACCGCGCTGCGCCTGACCGCAGAGCGTGATGGACCGGTCTTTTCCTTGCGCGAACTGGCGACGGCGCTCGGTGTTAGCCATACAGCGGTCTATCGTCATTTCGCCGACAAGGACGCCCTGTTGGAGGAAATGACGCAGATGGGATTCGCGGAAATGGCCGCAGCACAGGTCGCCGCCCAATCAAAGGCCGGTCCCGCGCCGTTGATGCAATTGCGCGCGCTTTGTGCGGCCTACATCCGGTTTGCTGTCGATTATCCCGGATATTTCACGCTGATGTTCAATTCGCGTTTGGGATCGCCTGTTGCTTCTTCGGCGCGGGATTCACACAACAGTGGCGCGCTTAAAGTGCTGATTGATGCGATCCGCGCCTGCCAGGTGTCGAAAGACATTGTCGATGGTGACCCCGAGCGTCTGGCCGCCTATCTTGTGCTCGCGCCGCACGGCATGTGCAGTTACATTGCATCGGGCCACATTCCCGGTTTCATTGCGCGCCAGCAAGAAGGGCTGAACGATGCCGCCGACTGGATGGCGCAAGTCGGGATCGACCCGTTTTTGATTCAGCGGCGCAGCCCGGATGCCTTTGCGCAGCTGTTCTTTTCTAACGACTGAGGTTTCAGTCGTTCAGATCGTCCAGCAGGGCGTTAAGCTGATCCAGCAGGGCCGCTATTCGCGCAGCACCAAGTTTCGCCTCGAGCTTTGCCCGCACCGCCGCGCTTTCGGGGGCGATCCGCTGTAGCAGCGCCACGCCTTCGTCCGTCAGTCGCAGACTGGCGCGCCGCGCGTCATCCGTGGTACGGCGCACCTCGATCAGCCCGCGATCCTGCAGGGTCTTCGTCATGCGCGACAGGGACGGCGGCAGGATGTTGGCCGCTTCGGCCAGAGCCCCCATATCTATGCCGGGTGCTTCGTCCAGTACGCGAATCACGCGCCATTGCTGCTCCGTGACGCCGTGCCGCTGTAGGACGGGGCGAAAATGCTCCATCACCCGTTCACGGGCGCGCAGCAAGGCGATCGGCAAAGACCGCTCTGTCGCGTTCAGTTCAAAGCCGTCCAGTTCGTTTTTCTCACTCATGTACAATCTCTTAGACAGGTCGCGACCTGTTGTCTCGCTTTCTGTTGACAAACGGTCCAATACTTAACATGTTATTTATATTGGGGAGGAAGAAGATCATGCCACATTTGTCGATTGAGTATTCGCCGACCACGGACCAGTGCGGCGACGCCGCATTTTGCACTTTCGCTGCATGTCCGCATCATCGGGCCGGATCTCAGCTGGAAAGATACCCCCATCCACGCCCGCCTGTCGCGCACTTCGTGAGGACCCTCAAATGACCGCTTTTGAAGACAACTTGAAGAAACTTGATGGATACCTTGCCCGCTTTCGCGAACATGGTATCCGAAACCGTATTGCCGGTCAGGACACAGACGGCGGCGGGGGAAGGTTCCAGACGACATCGCCGGTCGACAGGTCGGTAATCTGCGATGTGGCGCACGGCACAGCAGACGATATCGACGCTGCCGCGCAAGCCGCGCACCACGCGTTCGCAGACTGGCGCGACATGCCCGCGCTTGAGCGCAAGAAGATCCTGATCCGTATCGCTGAAGGCATTGAAGCGCGGGCCGAGGAAATCGCGCTGTGTGAATGCTGGGACACCGGACAGGCGTACAAATTCATGTCAAAAGCCGCGTTGCGCGGGGCTGAGAACTTTCGCTACTTCGCTGATCAGGCTGTGCAGGCCCGCGACGGCCAGCACCTGAAATCGCCAACGTTGATGAATGTCACGACCCGTGTACCGATCGGTCCGGTCGGCGTCATCACGCCTTGGAACACACCATTTATGCTGTCCACCTGGAAAATCGCACCGGCCCTGGCCGCCGGTTGCACCGTGGTCCACAAACCTGCAGAAGCATCACCGCTTACCGCGCGCCTGCTGGTGGAGATCGCCGAGGAAGCAGGCCTGCCGCCGGGCGTGCTGAACACCGTTAACGGATTCGGCGACGGCGCGGGCAAGGCGCTTTGCGAACATCCCAAGATCAAGGCGATCGCCTTTGTCGGGGAATCCCGGACCGGCAGCCTGATCACCAAGCAAGGGGCAGACACGCTGAAACGCAACCACCTGGAACTTGGCGGCAAGAACCCGGTCATCGTGTTCGAGGATGCCGATCTTGATCGCGCACTGGATGCCGTGATCTTCATGATCTATTCGATCAACGGTGAACGCTGCACATCATCGTCACGTTTGTTGATCCAGGACAGCATACGTGAAGAGTTCGAGGCCAAGCTGGTCGCGCGCGTCAATAACATAAAAGTCGGCCACCCGCTTGATCCGGCAACGGAAATTGGGCCGCTCGTGACCGAGGAACATTTCAACAAGGTCACAAGCTATTTCGACAAGGCGCGTGAGGACGGTGCGACAATCGCGGCGGGCGGCGAAACGGTCGGTGACGCAGGTTATTTTGTCCGTCCGACGCTGTTTACCGGGGCGACCAACGACATGCGCATCGCCCAGGAAGAGATTTTCGGCCCGGTCCTGACCTCGATCCCGTTTGCGACGGAAGAAGAGGCGCTGCAAATCGCCAACGACATCCCCTATGGATTGACCGGTTATGTCTGGACCAACGACCTGACCCGCGCTTTGCGGTTCACCGATAAACTTGAGGCGGGTATGATCTGGGTAAACTCGGAAAACGTCCGTCACCTTCCTACGCCCTTCGGTGGCGTCAAAGCCAGCGGGATCGGCCGTGATGGCGGCGACTGGAGCTTTGAGTTCTATATGGAACAAAAGCACATCGGCTTTGCCACGGGCCAGCACAAGATCACCAAACTCGGAGCGCTCTGATGCCCATTCCAGCACCAAACCTTTACCCCGATTTCAATACCATCCGGCTAAGCCACGTGTGCCTGAACGTGAAGGACCTTGCCGCTTCCCGGAAATTCTACACCGAGATCCTCGGCCTTCAGGTCACGGATGAGGACGACACCCGTGTCTATCTGCGCGCGATGGAGGAACGCGGACATCACTGCGTCATCCTGCAAAAGTCCGACGCGCCTGGCACGGTCGAGGTGATGGGTTTCAAGGTTTTCGACGAAGATGATCTGACCAAAGCCGAAAGCTATTTCAAGGCGAAAGACCGTCCGACGCAGTGGGTGACGCGTGCATATCAGGGCAAGACCCTGCTGACCTCGGACAACATGGGTATCCCGCTGGAATTCTACAACAAGATGGACCGGCTGGAGCCGATCCATCAGAAATATGCGCTTTACCGCGGGGTCAAGCCGCTGCGGATAGACCACTTCAACTGTTTCAGCAGCGACGTCGATGCCTCGGTCGATTTTTATTCGGATCTCGGATTTCGGGTCACGGAATATACCGAGGACGAAGACAGCAAGAAACTTTGGGCGGCGTGGATGCACCGCAAGGGCGGCGTTCACGACATGGCGTTCACGAATGGGACCGGTCCAAGGATGCACCACGTCGCATTCTGGGTGCCAACGCCGCTGAACATCATTGATCTTCTCGACCTGATGGCAACCACGGGCTATGTGAAGAACATCGAACGCGGCCCCGGCCGACACGGCATTTCCAACGCATTTTTCCTCTATATTCTGGACCCGGACGGTCACCGGATTGAAATCTATTGCTCGGATTATCAGACCGTAGATCCTGATCTGGAGCCGATCAAATGGGATTTGAAAGACCCGCAACGCCAGACACTTTGGGGCGCGCCGGCCCCTGAAAGCTGGTTCAAGCATGGCACCGAATTCACAGGGGTGAAGACAAAGGACTCCAGCTTGGGCGCCTCTCCCATCATCGCCCCGTGATCGCGTTTGGCCTGACCGATGCGTCGCTTCATCGGCAGACGGCGGGCTTTTGGTGCCCGCCGGTTGGGGCGCGCAGTATCACAAGACGCTGCGCAACCGGCCTGTACGCGCGCGCACCCGGACAAATTGCGGTCGTGTCGCAAAGTTTCGGCCAAGCCGAAGGTCGCTCTGCGAGCGGACACACCTATCCAGCGGGTGCCGCAACCTTGGCGCGGTGCAATCAGCGTCCGAACGGCTCGGACGCTGATTTTTCTCTTGTCTTGTTTGATCTTGTACCCTTCGCGGTAGCTTACGATCGGGTTGAACTCCAAGAACATCTGCCGCGCCATTGCGAAACCGGCAAGGGCGGGGCCGACCGCCTAGGTGGCGGCCAGACCAGCCTCGATGGCGGACAGGATCGTATCGATATGGGACTCATCGACAATCAGCGAGGGTGAGAGGATTACGTTATTTCCCGACACCCGCAACATGACGCCTTTGGCGTAAGCCGTTTCATAGATCACCTTGATCGCCTTTTTATCAAGCGGTGTCTTGGCGGCGCGGTCGGAAACCAGTTCCAGCGCGCACATCAGCCCGTGCCCGCCGCGCACATCGCCGACGATTTCGTGGCGATCCATCAAGCCAAGCAGGCCGTCGTGCAGCTGTGTGCCACGTGCGGCGGCATTCCCGATCACGTTCAGGCGTTCCGTTTCGGCCAGACAGGCGATGGACGCTGCAGCTCCGACCGGATGACCGGAATAGGTATAGCCCGATCCGATCGACGCCTTGCCGCTCTTGTCGGACTCGAACGTCTCGGCGATCTGGTCCGACAGCATCACCGCACCGATCGGAAAGAAGCCGTTGCTCAGCGCCTTGGCGATACACATCATGTCGGGTTTCACACCCCACAGGCGCGATCCGGTCCAGGCCCCGGTCCGTCCAAAGGCCGTCACCACCTCGTCGGCGATCAGCAAAATGCCATGTTTGTCGCAGATTTGGCGTACGCCTGGCATAAAGCTTGGGTGCGGCGGGATGACACCGCCCGCGCCCAAGATCGGTTCCATGATAAAGGCGGCAATAGTATCGGCCCCCTGGAACGCGATCTCGTCCTCGATGGCGGCCAGACATAGCTGTGCCAGCCGTTCAGGGTCGGTTTCATCAAAGGGGTTTCGGTAAGTGTACGGTGCCGGCGTGTGAAAACAGCCTGGCATCAGTGGTTCATAGGCGGATCGAAAGTTGGCGTTCCCGTTTACGGATGCTCCCAATGTATGGGTGCCATGATACCCTTTCTTGAGGCTGAGAAACTTGGTGCGCCCCGCCTCTCCGCGCAGCTTGTGATACTGCCTTGCAAGCCGCAAGGCGACTTCCACGCTGTCTGAGCCACCGGATGTATAGAAGGCACGGCTTAGACCGTCGGGGGCGAAGAACTGACTTAGCAGATAAGACAGCTCAATCGCCACGTCGGTCGTCGTGCCGCGAAAGATCGTGTAGTAGGGCAGGCGGTCAAGCTGATCTTTCATCGCCTGTTTTACAGGGTCGCAGGAATACCCCAGGTTCACATTCCAAAGCCCGCCCGCACTGTCGAGCATGCGGTGTCCATCGACGTCGGTGATATGAACGCCCTCTGCCGAGGCGATGATTGCCGGCGCGTTGGCCTGCATGTCTCCGGGATGTGCCATGGGATGCCACAGGTGACGTGCGTTTTGTGCGTGCAGAAAATTTGAATCTTTCATCTCAGGCCTTCTTGGTCTCTTGGGTGGGGATCTCGTCGGCCCAGAGGGCCGCAAGGTCAGGCGGCACAGTGCCGCCAAGTGATATCGTCGCCCGCGTGGCTGCTGCGCACAGCCGGTCACGAAACGACTCGAGCTGCTTTTCGGTGCCGCGAACGCCGGGTACCGCGACGGACAACGCCCCGATGACAGAGCCCGACGGGCCGAACAACGGAGCAGCCTGGCTTGCCACCTCCGTGTCAAAACCACCCGCAGCGCGCGCAAAGCCCGAGGCACGGATCAGGCTTAGCCTGTCGCGCAGGGCCTGCGGGTCCGTGATCGTAAGTGCGGTGTGCGCTTCCAACGGGCCGGACAGAATTCGCTTGCTGAATGCCTCGTCGGAATAGGCAAGTACGGCCAGACCCGACGCAGTTGCATGAAGCGGCTGCAATTCAGCCTCGTCAAAAGAGACCTGCGTGCCGTGCTTTGCCGGGTCGGCGTGAAAGACAGGGGATAGGATGTTCCCCTGCAGCATGGAGGCATGCACCAGTTCACCCAGATCATCGGCCAGTTGTGTCACCAGCGGTCGTAGCACCGCGCGGGTCGGGAACGTCGTTTCGCGCACGCTTGTCAGGCGCAGGATTGCGGGGCCCAGACTGTAAGCGCGGGTCACCGGGTTTTGCTCAAGAAAGCCGTTCTGCTCCAGCTCGACAAGATGGCGGTGAAGCGTGGCCTTGTCGCGCGCCGTCAGACGCACGAAATCGCCCAACCCGATGGACGGGCGGCGACGTGAGAAAAAGCTCAACAATTCCAACGCTTTTGTGATCGTTCCCATCGCGGTCTCTGCTGTTTGTGTCAGTTTATCGGCCGTGGCCATACCAGACTATTGACAGACTCCCTCGGGCAGTGCAACATAATTTGCAACCAGCGGTTCAAATAATGAACCCACACCAACAGTGGAGAGACCATGACCTACCTGACCCTACCGTTCGCCGCCCTACTGGCCGCCCTTCCGGTTGCGGCATTTGCCGAATACCCCGAACAGCCCGTAGAATTCGTCGTTCCGTTTCCTCCGGGTGACCTCGAAGACGTATTGACGCGGATGATCGCGGACGAATTTCAATCCGAGTACGGTGTCGCTGCAGCAGTGGTGAACAAGCCCGGCGGCGGCGGTGGTCCGTTCCCCGGCGCGGCGGAAGTCGCAACCGCAGCGGCAGACGGCTACACGATCGGGTCCTTTGTGATCGACATCCCGCTGGTCGGCCCAGACATCGGCATCCCCGCGCTGTCGCCCAATCCGTTCGAACCCATCGGGATCTTTCTGACCTACCCCTTCGTGATCGCCACTGCGGGCGATGCGCCCTATTCAACGATGGAAGAACTGGCCGCTTATGCCGCCGATAACGATGTGTTCCTTGGTCATTTCGGCACTTTCGCCGTGCCCACACAGGTGACTTTTGCGCTGGCAGCAGAGATGGGATTTGAATTCGGCGCAGAGGCCGCGTTCGACGCGCTTGACTGTAATTCCCTGGCATCCGGGGACGTGGACGTGATGAACACGACCCTTCAACAGATCCGGCCCTGTCTTGACGACCTGAAAATCCTTGCCTCGGTCGGCAGTGAACGCACTGCGCTGACACCGAACACCCCCACGGTGGCCGAGATTGCGCCGGATCTGGACATTGCCCTGTGGAACGGATTGTTCGTCCGCAGCGATACCCCTCAGGACGTCCGCGACAAGATTGCCGTGGTGGCAGAACGGGTGATGGCCTCCGATGAAGCCAAGCAGCTTTCCGAGGAAACAGGTGCCCTGATTTACTGGCAGGATGCCGAAACCGCGACCAAACAGATTGAACGGGACAGTAAAACGCTGGTCCGTGTGCTGGAAGCCCTTCCCGCAGAATGATCGTATACCCCCCGGCCTGTCCGGTCGGGGGAATTTCGCGGGGAAACGCAAAGACCATGACCCAGACGCTTCAGGATCTTTTCAAGCGCTATCGGCGACCGGGCGATCTGCTCTTCGCGGTGGTGTTCTTCTTATTCAGTGTTTTTATGCTGGTGAACCTACCGTGGCAGACGACGTGGGTCACGCGGACCGGACTGGTGGCGCAACCTGCCTTTTGGCCTGCGACGTCGATCGGTGTCATGGTGCTGTTCAGCGGCCTGCATCTATTGGGTGCGCTGGTGTCAGTCCGCATTCCCGGCCGGCTCGCCGAGGTGCTTTATTGGGTGAAGTCAGCGGAATATGCGCTGTGGTTCATTGGGTATGTCCTGATCTTGCCGTTCATAGGCTACCTGCCGACAACACTGATCCTGTGCGTCATCCTGACCCTGCGGCTGGGCTACCGTGGCTGGCGGTGGGTCGGCGCGGCGGTGCTTTTCGGGGGGGCTGTTGTCTTCGTGTTCAAGGGATTGCTTGGTGTGCATATTCCCGGCGCGGCGCTTTACCGTCTGATCGAAAACGATAGCTTGCGCAGCTTCGCGCTGACCTACCTCTAAAGGACCAGACCGCGTGGATACCTATATTTCAGGGCTGCAAATGCTGGCCCATTTCGACATCATGATCGGCCTTCTGGTGGGGTCCATCGGCGGAGTCATCATCGGCGCGATCCCCGGCGTCGGACCGCCTGTTGCCATTGCGATCTTGTTGCCCGCAACCTTTGCCATGCCGCCGTTGGTCGGGCTGACACTGCTGTTGGGGATCTACGGATCTTCGATGTTTGGCGGCGCGTTGCCTGCGATCCTGATCAACACTCCGGGCACCGCGGTCAACGCGCTGACCACCTACGACGGCTATCCGATGGCGCGCGACGGCAATCCCCTGCGCGCATTGGGGCTGGCGTATGGTGCGTCGTTCGTGTCGGCGATCCTGTCGATTGTTGCGCTGATCCTCTTGTCTCCGCTGCTGGCGCGCATTGCGCCAATGTTTGGCAGCCGGGAAATCTTCCTCGCGGCATTGCTGGGCATCGTGCTTGTGGTGCTTGCCCACCGTGGACAAACCTTTTCCGCGGCGATGCTGGCGGGCCTAGGCATTTTTCTGGGGACCGTAGGGTTGGAACCGGTGAAGTACACCCAGCGGTTCACCTTCGGGACCGACATTCTGTCTTCCGGCTTCGATCTCATCGTTGTGGTGATGGGGCTCTTTGCGCTCAGCCAGGCGTTTACGCTGATGGCTGACCCGGAAACGGCGCCCGACACCAAACCGCTGAACGGCAGCATGTTCCGCGCCATGCTTGAAATCTTTCGTTTCAAGCGCCTGGCGGCGGCTGGATCCGGCTTTGGCGTGTTGATGGGCATGATACCGGGTGTCGGGGAGTTCACCGCACAGTTTCTGTCCTACACCTATGCGCAAAAGACATCGAAGACGCCTGAAATGTTCGGCAAGGGCAGCCCCGAAGGCCTGGTCGCATCGGAATCGGCCAACAACGCGGTACCCGCAGCCGCGATGATCCCGCTTCTGGCGCTTGGCATCCCCGGAGAAGCGCTGACCGCGATGATGCTGTCGGTGTTCTATGTCCACAATGTCGTGCCGGGGCCGGGGTTGTTCCAGAACCAGCTTGATCTGGTGTATGCGCTTTATACCGCCCTGATCATACTTAATGTCATCGTGGTGATCTTCATGATCTTCGCCTCGAACTGGCTGTTGCAGATCATCCGCGTGCCGACGCGGTTTCTGGGGCTTGCGATCCTGACCCTGTCTTTCGTGGGCGTCTACACCCTGCGCAATTCAGTCGGTGACTGCGTCATCGCGGCAGGGTTCGGGCTTTTGGGCGTGGTGCTTAAACGTCAGAACCTGCCGGTGGTTCCGATCATCCTGGGTATGGTGCTGGGCGGAATCATGGAGACAAAACTGCGCTCGGCCATGGGGCGCGTCCGCACGCCGCTTGATTTCGTGGACCGGCCGATTGCCGCGATCATCGCCATAGCCATCGTCTTGCTAGTCGTGACCCACATCTGGGGCGTCATACGTGAACGCCGCAGGGGCCTGCCCGAAGACCAGCACGATCATGACATGCACGACACGCAACAAAGGTAACATCATGCTTGACCAGACAACTCTTGACCGTTTGCGGTCGGCCCCCGTAGCGCAAGGCAACCACCTTGTGGACGGCGCATGGATTGCGGCCTCCGACGGGGGCAGGATGGAGGTCATCTCTCCGCTTGACGGCACAACTCTGACCACGATTGCAGCAGGCACGACACAAGACGCCAACGCCGCCTGCGCCGCCGCACGCCGCGCCTTCGACGACGGGCGCTGGTCGGGATTGGCACCATCTGCCCGCAAGGCGGTCCTGCTGAAGTGGGCGGCCCTGATCGAAGCGCACGCCGAGGAGCTGGCGGTGCTGGGCGTGCGCGACAACGGCACAGAAATCGCCATGGCGCTCAAGGCCGAACCCGGATCGGCGGCTGCAACGATCCGTTACTATGCCGAGGCCATCGACAAACACTACGGCCAGATTGCCCCCACGGCCCACGGTACGCTCGGCCTGATCCACCCGGAACCGGTTGGCGTCGTCGCTGCCATCGTGCCATGGAACTTTCCGCTGATGATCGGCGCGTGGAAGCTGGGTCCGGCGCTCGCGGCGGGGTGCACTGTCGTGCTGAAACCGGCAGAAACCGCGTCCCTCTCTCTCATCCGTCTTGCCCAATTGGGGCAGGAGGCGGGGCTGCCGGACGGCGTACTGAACTTTGTAACCGGCGCGGGCGCGGTGGTGGGCGAGGCGCTTTCGCTGTCGCAGGACGTGGATGTAGTGACGTTCACCGGATCGGGACCTGTCGGACGTCGCTTGATGCACAACGCGGCGGCATCGAACCTAAAGCGGGTCTACCTTGAACTGGGGGGCAAGTCCCCGAACATCGTTTTTGCCGATGCGCCGGATCTGAACGAGGCGGCAAAGGTGTCCGCCGCAGGCATTTTCCGCAACTCGGGCCAGGTCTGTGTCGCCGGCAGCCGTCTCTTGGTGGAGCGGTCGATCCATGATTCATTTGTCGATAAACTTGAACGGCATGCACGCACGACAGTGGTCGGCGACCCGCTTGACCCCGCGACGCAGGCCGGTGCAGTCAACAGCCTCAGACAGCTTGAACAAAACCTCTCTTTTGTCGAAGAGGCGCGCGTTGCGGGCCGGACCGTGCTTGGCGGCAGTCGTATCCTGACCGAGACGGGCGGCTACTTTATGGAGCCAACGATCGTGACCGGTGTCGATCCCGCCGACCGTCTGGCGCAAGAAGAAGTATTTGGCCCTGTCCTGGCCGTTATCCCCTTTGACACCGAAGAAGAAGCGATCGCCATCGCCAACGGAACAGAGTTTGGTCTGGCATCTGCCGTCTGGACCGCTGATCTGTCGCGCGCGCACCGGATGGTGTCCCGCATCCGCGCGGGTGTCGTACATGTAAACACCTACGGTGGCGCCGATCTGACCGTGCCACTGGGCGGTGTTGGCCAGTCCGGCAACGGCCATGACAAGTCGCTGCATGCGCTGGACAAATTCCTGAACCTCAAGACTGCGTGGATAAAGCTATGACCGCTGTTGCCCCCACGATCCTGCTTGTCGGGACCTTCGACACCAAGAACGATGAACTGGACTACGTGGCAAAGGTGATACGTGGGCAGGGCGGGCACGTGCTTAGCATGGATGTCAGCGTATTGGGCGATCCTGGCGATCCGACCGACATCTCCAAACACGAAGTCGCACAGGCGGCGGGAAGCGATATTGAAACCGTGATCGCAGGCGGCGACGAGAACAGCGCGATGCAGATCATGGCGCGCGGGGCATCGGCGCTGACCGCCAATCTGCACCATGCCGGCCTCATCAACGGCGTGCTGGTGCTGGGTGGAACCATGGGAACGGACCTTGCGCTTGACGTGTGCAGCGCGCTGCCGCTGGGGGTCCCGAAATACATTGTCTCGACCGTGTCGTTTTCTTCGATGATCCCGGCTGAGCGATTGCCGGCGGACATCCAGATGATCCTGTGGGCTGGCGGGCTTTACGGGTTGAATTCCGTCTGTCGCGCATCCCTGAGTCAGGCAGCAGGGGCCGTGCTGGGGGCGGCGCGCGCCGTCGAACGCCCCGACCGGTCGCGGCCTTTGATCGGCATGACCTCCTTTGGCAAATCGGCGCTGCGGTATATGGTGCCGCTCAAGCCCGCGCTGGAGGAACGCGGCTTTGACGTAGCCGTCTTTCATGCAACAGGCATGGGGGGCCGTGCCTTCGAGAGCCTTGCGTCACAAGGTGCGTTTGCCTGCGTTTTTGACTTCGCCACGCAAGAAGTCACCAACCACCTTTTTGGATCCAGCGTGACGGCAGGGGACAGCCGCCTTACGGCTGCGGGCCGCGCGGGCACGCCGCAGATCGTGGCCCCTGGCTGCTACGATCTGGTCGATCTGGTCGGCTGGCAACCGGTGCCGGAACCGCTTGCGGATCTGCCGTCGCACGCCCACAATCGTCTGCTGACTTCGGTCGTACTGGATACGGACCGCCGCCGTGCCACTGCCCGGTGCCACTGCGAGAAACTGGCGCAGGCGACCGGCCCGACAGCACTTATTCTACCGCTTGGCGGATGCGGCGAATGGGACCGGCCTGGCGGTGAACTGCACGATGCCGCAGGTCTTGCGGCCTTCATGGACCAGATGCGCGCCTGCGTGCCCGACAGCGCGAAGGTCCATCCGATCGCGGCCCATATCAACGATCCCGCCTTTGCCGACGCCGCACTTGCGATTTTCGATGGCTGGCTGGCGGACGGGACTGTTGAAAGGCCCGCGCCATGACAAGGCGCTTGGGCTTGCCCGTGACACGCTGACCTGACGCGGTCCGTTCGATCCCGACGGCGATCCGCTGTCGCGACCGACGGATGCAGGCCCAAGCATCACCAAGCGGGACGAATGGCACCAGTGAACGACCCAGACTGGCGCGCCCTGTCCAAGGCAGGGCGCGCTTTTGCCATTGTCAGGTGTCGTTGGGCGTGAAGGATACGTTCAATTCGCGCGGCGCGCGGAATTCCCAACCGCTGAAAGGCACAGGGTCGGTAGAGGCGAGCCGGATATCGGGCAGTGCCGTCAGCAGAACCCTCAGCGCAATCTCGATCTGGGCGGCGGCAAACCATCGGCCAACGCAAAAGTGGTGCCCGAAGCCAAAGGTCGCGGTGCCGGCCGCCTTGCGATGGATGTCGAAACGGTCAGCATTTTCGAAACGGGTTTCGTCACGGTTGGCCGACGCCAGCACAACGGTGACCGGCGCCCCCTTTGGTATCGTCACGCCGCCCAGTTCGGTGTCTTCGACAGGGATGCGGAACTGGGTGCCGATCGGTGCGACCCAGCGGATGCCTTCGGTCACCGCGCGGGGGATCAGCGCGTCAGGATCGGCCAGCACGTCCGTCATCTGGTCGGGGTTCTGAAGCAGCCCAACCAACGTGGTTCCCGCCCCGTGGCCGGGTTCCTGCATGCCGCCCAGCAAAGTGACCTTTAGCGTGGGCAAAACGAATTCATCTGATCTGCTCTCGCCCTCAGGCATGCCAAAGTGCAGCATCTGCGACAGCGGACTGGTGTCGGGTTTGTCGCGCAGGCGCGCCAGGACCGGGGCGACGTGCGCCTCGATCTCGGATGCGACCGCATCATTCGCAGCAGTCTTGACGGGATCGTTCTCGAAATTGGTGGCCCCGGCAGACAGGCCGTGAAACCAGCGGCGCAACGTGTCGGCGTCGATGTCTTCCAGGCCCAGCGACCGCGCAAGGGCAAGGGTCGAAACCGGCTCGAAATACTCTGACATCAGCTCTGCGCTGCCCTTGCTTTGGATACGCGACAGATAGTCCTTGGCGATGGGGGCAACGAGCGCTTCGATGTAGTCGGCGACTTTCTTGGGTCGAAAGTGCGGCTCAAGTCCGCCGCGCAGTGCCTTGTGGTCGTGACCCTCAGCGCTCAGGATATTGGGCTGCCCGAACGCCTTGTCGGGCGGTGACGCCCCGGCTTCGGTCGTGAAGAGGTCCGGAGACTTTGTAACCGTCTGGACGTCGTCCCAGCGGGTTACGAACCAGACGTTGACTGCTGGCACGTAGGCCACGGGAAACTCGTCCCGCAGGCGCGCGTAGATAGGGAAGGGGTCACGGTCAAGCGCTTCGACAGTGATGGTCTCAGGAAAGGTCATGATGATGTATCCTTTTGGTCGGGGCGGGCGGTGGCACGTCCGCGAAAGGGATGGCCAGAAGGTCAATCATGCTGCCGAAAGCCAGTTCAGCACCAGATTGCGGGCCTGTTCGATATAGCGCTTGTTGCGCTCTTGTGCGGCGTCCTCTTCCATACGGGCGATGTTCCAACCCACATAGGTGACGGCGCGCAAAGCCAGAAACAGGCCCAGATGGCTCAGATCAATCCTGCGGGTGCAGACGTACCCATCAAGCAGGGCGATGCGCAAAGCCGGAAAGTCAGGGGCGGACATATGCTTGATCAGGGCCGTGGCGATGTCGAACAGCCTGTAGCCGTATCCGCCGTCATCAAAGTCGATCAGGCACAGCCGGCCATCTGAAACCATCACGTTGGCGGCGACCGGATCGGCATGGATGAGGCCATAGTCAAGTTGTGTGCCGTAATTGCGCAAGGCGTCGTCCGCCACCTGACGAAATTTCACGAACAGCTTCCGGTCGTCTTTGGAAAGGCCGGGATTTTCCCAGAACCGGCCCCAAAGCGGGGCATCCCCCAAAAGGCCGTCACGGTGCCAATGGCAGCGTTGGAATTCAGGCGGGGGCACCCATCTGTCCGACGCATCGTGCAGGCGCGCCAGTTCCGCTCCCAGCGCCCCCAAATAACGCGCACGAGTGTCGGTGTTTTCATTGGCCAATGCACCGTCGAGTGTTTCACCCTCGAGCCAGGACAGGACATCGACCTGCGTGCCGTCAATGACTTGCAAAAACGTGCCGTCGGTCGAAAGCAAAGGTTTCGGAACGCCAAGGCCCAAAGCATCGACCCCCGCCATCCATGCCAGTTCGGATGCAAGTTCGGCGTCGGTGCGATAGCCTTGGCGGTGCAACCGCAAGGCCAGGCTGTGGGGGCCCTGCGTGATCTTGTAAACCGCGTTCTCGCGCGCGGCGACCAGCCGGACATCGGCACCGGCCAGCCCCCAAAGGTCAAGAGCGCGATCCACGGTATCGCTCATCGGGCGACCTCGGTCAGGACCTCGTCCAGCGTGTCGATCAGAAGGTCCGCATGTTCGATCGAGAATGTCATCGGCGGTCTGATCTTCAACGAGTTTTTGTGTCGCCCAAGCTTGGAATGAATGATCCCTTTGTGCCGCATGGCGTTGATGACACGATCGGTGAATTCGGTCGCGGGGGCCTTCGTTTCACGGTCCAGAACCATCTCGGCCCCGAAGATCAGTCCGGATCCACGCACGTTGCCGATGACCTCGTGTCGGGTGGCCAATTCCGTCATCCGGCTGCGGGCGTGGTCGCCGACGCGGCGCGCGTTGGCGACCAGATCACGGTCCTTGAGTTCGTCCAGGACAGCCATCGCAGCGGCACAAGAGACCGGATTGCCGCCAAAAGTATTGAAATACCGATAGCCCTTACGGAAAGTTCCCAAGATGTCGCGGCTTGCGACGACTCCACCGACGGGATGCCCGTTGGCCATAGGCTTGCCCAGCGTCAGGACGTCCGGCACGACGCCCATCTTTTCGTGCGCCCACATGTGCGTGCCGGTGCGGCCAAAGCCTGATTGCACCTCATCGCAGATCAGCAGGCCGCCGGCGTTGGCGACGACCTTTGCCACGGGTTTCAGCCAGCCATCCGGCAAATCCGGGAAACCTTCGTTGACGAAATAGGGACATATAACGAGGGCTGCGAAACCGGTGCCGTCTGCTTCCAGTTCCGCGATACGGTCGGCCACTTGTGCGGCAAAGACAGTCCCGTCGGGGTCAGGCGCGCGGTAGCTGTCAGGCGCATTGACGAAGCGGAAATACTGATCCAGCCCGAAGCCCACCGTTGGCACATTGGATTTACTCAACTGACTGACGAGGGCTGTGTTGCCATGATACGTGGAATCGGTGGAAATAATGCCGCGTTTGCCGGTGACAGCCTCGGCCATGCGCAGGGCGATGTCGTTCGCTTCTGACCCCGTACAGGTCAGGATCGCGGTATCGAGCGATGCGTCCAACGTCGCCGTGAGCGCCTCAATATAGTCCAGAATGCCGTCGTGCAGATAGCGCGTATGGGTGTTCAGCGTACTGGCCTGGCGGCAGATCGCGTCAACGACACGAGGATTGCAGTGACCGACGTGAGGGACATTGTTGTAGCAATCCAGATACTTGCGCCCGTCTGAATCCCACAACCAGACGTCTTCACCTTTTACGAAATGAACGGGGTCATCGTAAAATGTCGAAACGTTCGGCCCCAATAGGCGGGAACGGTCTGCAACCAACGCTTCACGGGTTCTGGACGTCATGCAGAGATCCTTTCGCTTGTTCGCGTAACGATCCGTTGGCCCGATTAAACTGGCCGCTGGAACCTATTCGATATCGCAGTCCGCAATCGGGCAGGGTGCCAGATCGCGGGTATGACCAATATGCGATGGGCATACCGTGGCAGTATTTGATTAACATGGCAAACAATTTTTTGGACCGTCGGTTCATTATTTGATCCACCACTTGACTGAACCGGAAACTGTTCGCGATTTCATCCTGCAAGCACAAGAAATTATGGTTTCAAATAGAATGCTTGGCAGTTCCCGGTTCCGGCGTTTGCACTTGGCAATGCCGTCCACGGCCCCCTTCGGAATCAGGTCTGTCGGGTTGGCGCGGCATCGCTGCGTTCGTTGCTTTTTCCGTCCCGTCATACCGTGCTGCCACCCGTTTTACGCACAATTTACAAATTTGTTGACAGAAAAAATAACAGCGGTCACATTGTTTCCAATGGTGACATAAGGCCGCTGATTACAACGGGAGACGAACCATGACCGCAGGAAACGGTGAAACCACGCGCAGCACATTTCTGGCGCGTTCGGCGGCCACTGCAGGGACTGCGCTGTTCGCCCCCGCGCCGACAACAGCGGCCAGCAAAAAGATCCAGATCGCCTATGCCAGATCATTGTCCGTCGATACGCTCATCGGTCCGGTGGATTTAACCGCAAGCCCGGTCAAAAGCGTCGCGATCACATCGCTGGCCGGGGGGCAGTGGCGGCGCGAGGGCGGCAATTCCCCTTACGGCTTGAAGATCATGAACAACGATACAATGCCGCAATGGGCGACCGACGCCGGCATTGTACCACTGTCGCCCTGATGCATGAGCAGGGCCGCCAGACATTTAGGGACCGCAACGTACCGGTGGCGGAAGCCGGGCCGAAGCAACGCCCTTGGCCTGGTCCCATGACTTTCAGTGCATATTCGAATCCCGGCCAATGGACGGCTTTGTCAATCTGGAGCTTTCCATGACCGGGTAAAACCAAGGACGGACCGGTGACCGGAACCGTCTGTTTCAACACCCAACGGAGGACGAAAAATGATGAACTGCTTTGGCAGAACGATAAAGGCTGCCCTGATGACGGGATGCTTTGCCACATCCGCGCTGGCCCAAGACGGCCCTCCACCAGACTTGTCGCCAGGAATGCTGACACTGGGCAATCTGAACAATGCCGGGTTGCTGTACCCTGCGTTCAGCAACGACATTTACGGCACGATCCAGACCCGGTTCGGCGAATCGCGATCTACCCTTGCCGCGGCAGCGGCACCTGGGGCCCCGCAAACCGGGTTCACGGACGGATCGCTGACATACGCGCTGCCGTTTCTGGTGCTCAAAGAGCTGCCTTCGGCAAGCGGTGCTGCTTTTCTGCGGTTCTCGGGCAGCTTTGCGCATGTCGATCCGGACGACAATCTCCAGAATGTGCCGGGGGATTCACGACGGTCGGACATCCAGTATTTGCGCGCGCCGAACCCCGACCTGATGTACGGTTTCGGTGTGTTCTACGAAGATTCCGATTTTTCCGAGACGCTTGGCAACAGCAGCGCCAAACGTCACGGTGCAGGGATCCGGGGCGACCTGATGGCCAAGTTGTCGGACCGCTGGGGTTTTGTTGGACGGATGGAATATTCCTGGGGCGATCTGTCTCTGGACGTTCCGATTGCACCCGGCGTGTTGCTGGAACAAGATCAGGGCGATGACCGTTTCTATGCGCAGGGGGAATTGGTCGGAACCTACGGAAAGGCCGATTTTCCAAGCCTGCCAGACAACTGGCTGCTGCACCCTACGGTCGGTTTCGCCTATCAACGCAATTCCATAGAAACGGTGCGGAATTCGCTGGGGGCCACCGTATCGGGCATCGCGGGTGACAGCGAAGAATACGGTTTGGTCTGGGCGCGACTGCGCCTGGAAAGTTTTGATCCACGGCCTGGCAGGTTCAGTCCGAATGCATCTATCGGGTTGGAATACGAGTTCGCAAACGATCTCGACGCGCTTGTGGACGAGGATACCTATGCCACATTCACCATCGGCGGCGGGTATCAGGTATCGCCGTCCGTAAGGATCGAATTCGATTACACACGGCATCAAGGGCTTTCGGGCAACCGGTCGAATGACACGTTGGCAATTGCGACCAACTTCTTCTTCTAGGTCGGCTTGCCTGTTCTTCCTCAGAGGTGGTCCGAAATTCCGCGACCACCTCTGAACTTGGCGGGCTGGATGTGCGGGTCAACAATGCCGCAAACCGGTTTATACTACGCCAAAGCAAAGTGAGCTGCGCGCATAATCTGTCTTATGTAATTATTATCCCGTAGCCAATTGTGATGCCGCCACAGGCAAACCCAGTGAAAGCCCACAAACCATCCCGGCGGGCTGGGCGTAAACAGATCCGCCCGGCCCGCCACCTTACAAGATGCGTTTGCGCAGGTACATCGACACGATTTCACCCAGTATGACGAAGGCAAGGATGGCCAGCAGTATGGTCGAGACCTCGGGCCAGTTGAAGGTGTCGATGGCGCCTTGCAGGATGATCCCGATGCCACCCGCGCCGACCAGTCCCAGAACCGTGGATTCGCGCAGGTTGATGTCCCAGCGCAGGATCGAGACGGCAAAGAACGTGGGCATCACCTGCGGCACGATGGCGTAAAGCACCACTTTGAACCGCGAGGCACCGCTGGCTTGCAGGGCCTCGACGGGGCGTGTGTCGATTTCCTCGATTGCTTCGCCCAGCAGTTTGCCCATGAAGCCGATAGACCGGAACATGATCGCCACGATGCCTGCGATGATGCCGGGGCCGAAGATGGCGACAAACAGCAGCGCCCAGATGATCGTGTTGACCGATCGTGACGACACAAGGATGAACCGGCCTATCCACAGGGTCACGATATTGGGCGTGGTGTTTTTGGCGGCAATATAGGCGACAGGCAGCGACAGGATAACTGCAAACAGCGTGGCGATGGTGGCGATGTTCACCGTTTCCCACATGGCCTGCATGATTGATGGCAGGTTCTGCGGGTCGGGCGGCACCATGCGACTGAACAGGTCGGCCATCTGTGCGGGTGAATCCCAGACCCATTCCCAGATCACATTGATGCTTTGCAATGCCCAGGCGACCACCAGCAACGTGGCCAGCAGCACGGCGTAGCGTTTGATGCGTTGCTTCGGCGTAAAGCGGGACCAATGGTCCAAAGCGGCGGGGCTGTTCATGCCAGTTTCTCCCGAATAACGCCGCTGACGGCTTCGGACACCAGAATAACGCCCACGATCACGATGGTGATGGCCAGCGCAAAGTCATAGTCGTACCGGCCAAAGGCGTTGGCCAGCGTGGCCCCGATGCCGCCCGCACCAACCAGACCCACCACCGCCGAGGCGCGCAGGTTGCTGTCGAGCTGATAGATCGACAGGCCCACCTGGCGGGCCAGGATCTGCGGCGCGATGGCATAGACCAGCGTGCTGAAAAACGGCGCCCCGGCAGAGCGCATTGCCTCGACCTGGCCAAAGTCGATTTCCTCAATGCGTTCGGCCAGCAGTTTGGCGACAAAGCCGATGGAATAGACCGTCAGCGTCAGCACACCGGCAAAGGGGCCAAAGCCCACGGCCTTTACAAAGATGATGGCGACGATCACAGGGTGAAAGCTGCGCGCGATGATGATCGTCGCGCGACCCAGATAATAGACCGGCAGGGGCGCGATGTTGCGCGCCGCGCAAAAGGCGATGGGAATCGACAGCGCCACACCGGCCACGGTGGCCAGCAGGGCGATTTTCAGGCTTTCCATAAAACCGTCGATCAGCAGGTCGGCGCGGGCAAAGCTGGGCGGAAAAGCCCCGCTGAAAATCTTGGCGGCGCGGCCCATACCTGCGGACACACGGTCCCAGTCGATCGGCAGGGTGGCCATGGTGAAGACCACATAGGCCAGAATGGCAATCCACAACCCGCGCCGCAGCAGCGTGTTGCGGATGAAGGGCGGTTTGCGCCAAGTGTCGGGGAAATCGGTCATGCCGCCGCCCCTTGGGCTGCACGGTCCTCGGCGGGAACGCCTGCGTAAATCTCGTCCATCGCGGCGGCGTCCAGCGCATCCGGCACGTCGTCAAAGATGATCCGGCCATAGCGCATGCCGACGATGCGGTCAGTGTATTGCTTGGCCTCGGTCACGTTGTGGATGTTGATGATGACGGGCAATTCCAGCTCGTTCGCCAGATCGCGCAGCAGCGCCATGATCTGTTCCGATGTTTTTGGGTCAAGCGATGCGGTCGGCTCGTCCGCCAGCAGGATTTCGGGCTGTTGCATCAGCGCACGCACGACGCCGACGCGCTGGCGTTCGCCACCAGATAATTCGTCGGCGCGCTTGTTGGCATAGTGTGCAATCCCCACACGCTCCATCAGCTCATAGGCGCGGCGGATGTCGGATTTGGGATAGCGGCGCGTCAGCGCGGCCCAGGTCGAGATATAGCCCAACCGCCCCGACTGGACGTTTTCCATCACCGTCAGACGGTCAACCAGATTAAAGCTTTGAAACACCATGCCGATGCGACGGCGGGCGAGGCGCAGCTCGGATTTCTTGAGCTTGGTCAGGTCGGTGCCGTTCAGCGTGATCGTACCGGATGTGGGTTCGACCAAACGGTTGATGCAGCGCAGCAGCGTGCTTTTGCCTGCGCCGGATGACCCGATGATCGACACGACCTGCTGGCCGCCGACCTCAAGATCAAGGTCCTTCAACACGGGATCGCCGCCGTTGTAGCGTTTGACCAGTTTTTCGATTTTCAGCATTTTGACCTCGCACGGGGCAGTGGGACATGCGCAAATGGACACGGGGCAACCGCGATGGGTCGTCCCATGTCCTGTTCGACGCTTAGTTGGCAGCCAGACCTTGCGGCGTGTATTCCACGCCGTTGTTGGCCTGGATTTCGCGGATCACGGCCCACTGGTCCTTGTAGGTGATTGGGATGAACTTGCTCACGCCCTGGAATTCCTCACCCAGCTTTGTGCCTTCGAACTGGAAGCTGAAGAAGGCTTGTTTGATCTTTTCGGCCAGTTCCGGGTCCAGGTCGTGGGCCACGGTGAACGAAGTTGTCGGGAACGGATCGCTTTCCCAGATCAGGCGCACGTCGGCGGGGTCATAAAGACCACGTTCGGCCATGCGCTCCACCACTTCGGATGCGACGGGGGCGGCATCATAGTCGCCTGCGACCACGCCCAGCATGGATTGGTCATGCGAGCCGGAATAGGTGACTTCGTAGTCCGTATCGGGGACCACACCCAAACCGGGGAACAGCGCGCGCGGTGCCTGGTTGCCAGAGTTCGACGTGGGCGAGGTATGCGCGACGCGCTTGCCCTTGAGGTCGGCCATTTCCTTGATGTCGGAATCAGCCTGCGTGAAAACTTGCAGCTTGTAACCGAACTGACCGTCATCCGCGCCCATGATGGCAAAGGGGACCGCACCGGCAAGGTTCACAGCGAACGGCGTGGGGCCGGTCGAGAAGCCCGCGATGTGCAGACGGCCCGAGCGCATGGCCTCGACCTCGGCCGAGTTGGATTGAACGGCAAAGAACTGCACGTCGCGGCCTGTGGCCTCTTCCAGATGCTCGATGAACGGTTCCCAGATGTCGGCGTAGACGGCGGGGTCTTCGACCGGGGTATAGGCAAAGACCAGCGTTGACGGATCGTTCAGTTTGGCCGGATCAGTGGGGGCGTCTGCAACCAGATCGCCGTTGGCATCGCAATAGATCACGTCCAGCGCGCCGCGCTCGGCGCATTCGTCCTGGGCAAAGGCGGCAGTGCTGCCAAGGGTGACGGCAAAGGCGGTGCCCAGCAGGGTTTTGGTGATATTCATTTCGGTCCTCCCGTAAATACATCTGTCAAACAGCAGCGAAAGGAACAGCCCCTCCGCTGGTTCCGATGTGGTCGACATGGCGCAGATGCTAGTCGGCAATGCCCCGCCCAAGCCACCATGCATGTGACTAACAGAGTTACGGGGAGCAGGTGCAATGTTAACAGAATTACAATACGGATGCGTTTGGCGTGTTTTTCACCGCGTCACAGCCAAGGACGCTTGGCGGGCGCAGCCATGCCGTGACATAGCTGTGACATGACCCGTGCCAACCCCCAACCCACAATTGCCATCGTCGACGACGATGCACAGGTGCGCCAGACGCTGTCCGCGCTGCTGGAGCAAAGCGGTTACCATGCGATTGCCTGCCCCGACAGCGCCGCGTTCCACGCGCTTGGCGATCCGCCCGCGATTGACCTTGCGCTGATCGACCTGCGCCTGCGCGGCGAAAGCGGGCTGATGCTGGCCATACAGATCCGCGAGAAATACAACCTGCCCATCGTGATGCTGACCGGCGTGGGGGACGAGATCGACAAGATCATCGGGCTGGAAACAGGCGCCGATGACTACCTGATCAAACCGTTCAACCCGCGTGAACTGGTGGCGCGTATCCGCGCGGTGCTGCGCCGCTATGGCCACGGGGCGGTGACGCCGCCCGCCACCGGCCACGAGATCGGCTTTGGCGACAAGCGGGTGGATCTGCAGAAACGCGAGTTGCAGGACGCGGCGGGCAATGAAATTCCGCTGACCAATGCGGAATACCGGCTGTTGGATTACTTTGTCCGCAATCCCGGCCGGATCATCCCGCGCCCCGAACTGCTGGACGAACTGGGCAGCGATTCCGAACGCTATCTGGATCGCACCGTCGACGTGCTGATCCTGCGCCTGCGCCGCAAGATCGAACCGATCCCGTCCAAGCCGGTGCATCTGCAAACCCGACGCGCGCAGGGCTATATCTTTGTGCTGGATGGGCGCGGGCCATGAGGCTGTCGCGGCTGAGCATTCGGACGCGTCTGTTCTTTGCCATCAGCCTGCTGTCGGTGGTCGCTGCGGTGATCGGCGTCATCGCGTTTTACACGCTGGCACGCGCCGACCGTCAGATCGAGCTGCTGCACAGCGTGTCGCTGGCCGAAGTGTCCCGCGCGCTGGAACTGTCGCAAAGCACCGCGACCCTGTCGAAATCCGCGCCCTTCCTGCTGTCGCTGAACCCGCCCTTTGGCATTTCAACCGAAACCGACGAAATCTACGCAGCCATTGCGCGGCTGGAAGACATGGCGCAGGGTGACGCGGACCTGACCCTGTCCGTGGCCCGCATGCGCGCCGCGGTAGACGATCTGGTCGAGATCATCCCCCAACAAAACCGCATCAACCGCGACATCGACGCCATCGACCAGGCGCTTGAGGTGCTGTTGCGCCGCTACCGTCAATGGACCACGACGCGCGTCGCCACGGCCTATCAGCGACAGGCGTGGGCGGGGCTGCAACAACTGGCGATGGAGGCGGTCGGAACAGCGCGGGCAAACACGCTGATTTCCATCGGGGAATTCCGCCAGCGCTACACAAAAATCCGCGCGGACATTCTGGCTGTGGCAACGCCGGTGGTTGCCGACAACGTACAGGAAATCGACCGCACGATCACCCGTGACGACACGCTGTTCAACCTGGTCTATCGCAATCTGGCCATCTCGCTGGACGCCGAGAACGCCCTGTTCCGCATCCGAACCGAGGCGGAACGGATCAACCAGTTGGCCGCGCAAAAGGTGACCGCCGCCCGCCAGCGGCTGGAAGCATCACAGGCCGACACCCGCGCCCGGCTGGCCGTCGCGCAATGGGTGATGCTGGCGCTGATGGCGGTCAGCCTTGTGGTGGCCGTGGTCACGGCGGTGTTCGTCTCGCGCTATGTGGTGATGAACCTGCACCGCATCGCGCAGGCCATGCGCAGGCTGGCGGCAGGGGATCGTGCGACGCGGCTGGAACGCAGGCTGGAAAGCGATGACGAGATCGGGCAGCTGTTTTCGGCCTTTCGCATCTTCCGGGCCAATGCGCTGCGGCTGGACCGCAATTCGCGGCTGATCCGGCGGCAGAACACGCTGTTTTCGCGGGTATTTGAAAATATCACGGACGGGGTGGTGATCACGGCTGCATCAGGGCGCATTCTGGCGCAGAACCGGCGTACCGGCGATCTGTTACGCCTGCCAGAAACCGTCACAGCACCCGAAACCGTGGACGACCTGCTGGCGCAATCGCCGTTTTCCCTGCGCGAAACCGCCGTGACCGCTGCGGGCTATCTGGAATACGAAAGCGCGGCGGGCCACGTGCTGGAACTGCGCCGCTCGCCTTTTCCCGACGGCGGTGCGGTCTGGCTGTTTTCCGAAGTGACCGAGCGGCGGCTGGTCGATGCGCGCCTGGCCGAAATCCAGCGGGTCGAGACACTGGGCAAGGTCACCGGCGAGGTGGCCCATGACTTTGGCAACATCCTGTCGACGATCTCGGGCAATCTGCACTTGCTGGAAAGCGCCGACGCGGGGGCGGCCAGAGGGCTGCGCGCGCGCATCGAGGATGCGGTGGATCTGGGTGTGACTTTGACGGAACGGCTGCTGGCCTTTGCCCGCAAACAGCATCTGGAGCCCCAGCGCACCGACATCGTCGATCTGCTGGACGCCATGCGCGATCTGCTGGAAATTGCCCTGCCCGAAACGGTCACCCTGTCGGTGATCACCCCCGACACGCCGATGTGGGCGATGATCGACCCCGGCCAGTTGGAAAGCGCGATCCTGAACCTGTGCGTCAACGCCGGCCAGGCAATCAGTGGCGCGGGCCATATCGAAATATCGGTGTATCAGGACACAGGCGGTGACATCGCGCTGTCGGTGGCCGACGACGGCCACGGAATGCCCCCCGAAACCCTGCGCTACGCGACCGAACCGTTCTTTACCGCACGCCGCGATGGCGGGGGGACGGGGCTGGGCCTGTCGATGGTCGACGGGTTTGTGCACCAGTCAGGGGGACGTCTGCACATCGTGTCGGAACTTGATGCCGGCACCGCGGTGACCCTGTTCTTTCCGCCGGTGGCCGACACGCTGCCCCTGCCCGGCCGCCGCGCAGGCCATGCGGTGGTGATCGACGATGACCCCAAGGCACTGAACGCCGCCGCAACCGCCCTGCGCACGCTGGGGTATGATGTGACCACCGCCCCCGACTATGCCAGCGGTCAGGCGCTGCTGAATGCCGCACCCCGCCCCGATCTGGTGCTGAGCGATCTGAAGCTGGACGCGCGGCACAGCGGCTGGGACCTGATCCGGCAGGCACTGGCACGCCATCCGCAGACACGCGCAATCGCCATGTCGACCCAACTGCCCGCAACCGACAATATCCCGCCCGCCGATGCGCACCGTTTTGGACGGGTGGCCAAACCTGTCGATGCACAGGTGCTGGCGCAGGTTCTGGATACGCTGCTGGACCCTGATTAGATCGCGCGCACCACGATCTCGGCGGTGATCGACACCGGCACGCCGCCGCGCTGCACCGTGCCGCTGAACACATCGCCCGCCATGTCCACCGCCGACAGGGCAATCTGCGCCGCACCTTCGGTCAGTTGCCCCATGGTGATGATAAACTCGGTGATCGCTGACGGCATGTCGGGCGCATCGGAAAACCGCGCGCCGTTGACACTGCCCAGCCCCATGATCGCGCCGTTGCGAATGCCGTGGCGCTGTGCCACCGCTTCGATCGTTTCGACAATATCCATGTTCGGGCGGATCGTCATCATCACCGCATCGGCGTCGCGCACGGGCTCACCCACGGCACAGGCGCGGAACAGGTCAAAACAGGTCTCGCCATCCGGCAACCGGTCAAACCGCCCGCCGCACAGGCCAACCCCGCGCAGGGTCACAGGTTCGGCCACCGTGCAATCGGGCGCCAGCATATGCCCCAGCGCTGCACCGCCGGCAAAGGACCACAGCCCGTGACAATGGGTAAAATCCCCCTGCCCCAGACGCCCCACCGATATGCCGCCCACCGACACGCGCACAGGGCCATCGGGGCGATAGGTGTCGCTGTACCACGCCACACGGGCCCCGTCGGTCGACGCGGCGGGCATGACATAGGCAAAGGGCGCACAGACCAGCCCTGCCACGTCGACCCAAGCGGCATCGCAGCCCGCATCGGCCACGGCGGCGCAGATCGCCTGCTGCACCTGTTGGCCCGCGCGCAGCTTGATCACCAGATCCTGCGCGCGCACCGGCACATCGGCCACACGCTCGGCCGAGGCCACACCCGGATGCACCATCGGCGGATTGACCGGACCTTGCCCGCTCATGCCTGTGCGGGCAGCTCCAGCAGCCCCCGCTCCTGCAAGGTTTCGCGGATCAGCTTCTTGGTGATCTTGCCATAGGCCGATTTCGGCATGTCTTCGATCAGGATCACCTGCTTGGGAAGCTTATAGCCCGAGATTTTCGGCTTTAACCACGCCAGCAGGTCGTCGGGGTCCACGGCAGCCCCTGCGTGCAATACGCAAACGGCAATCCCCACCTCGCCCCAGGTCGGGTCGGGCACGCCCAGCACCGCGACCTCGCTGACGGCGTCGTGCATCAAGATCTTTTCCTCGATCTCGCGAGGATAGATGTTGGACCCGCCCGAGATATACATATCAGACTCGCGGCCCGTGATATAAAGGTAGCCTTCCGCGTCCACATAACCCAGATCACCGGTGCGGAACCATCCGTCGCGGAACGCCTTGGCGTTGGCCTCGGGGTTGTTGTAATAGCCCGCGAACACCGCAGGGCCGCTCACGCAAATCTCGCCCGACTGGCCCGGCGGCAGCTCGGTCCCGTCGCTGCCCTGAATCGACACTTCGATGCCCGTGCGCGGATAGCCGCAACTGCCCACGCGCATTTCGGCATCATCCTCGGAATGTTCGGCGGGTGGCAGAACGGTGATGTTGCCCGTCACCTCGCCCAGCCCGAAATATTGCACCAGAACCTTGCCCAGAACCTTCAGCGCGACCTTTTGATCGGCGCGGTACATCGGCGCGCCCGCATAGATCACATAGCGCAGCGACGACAGGTCATGGGCCTGCACACTGTCATGCTCGACCAGCATTTTGACGATGGTCGGCACCGTGAACATGTTGCTGATCTGCTCGTCCTGCACGATCTGCCAGGCCACCGCAGGATCAAACCGCCCCGGCGGCAACAGCACCGTCGCAGCCCCTGCGGCCACCTGTGCCATCTGGTGCACGCCCGCCCCGTGGCTCAGCGGCGCCAGACACAGCGACCGGTCGCCGGGACCGGTGGCAGGCATCAGGTCGTTCAGGTGGTTCAGCAGCACAAAGGCCATCTGCCCGTGGGTCAGCACCGATGCCTTGGGTCGCCCCGTGGTGCCCGAGGTGAAGAAAAACCAGCACGGATCGTCACGGTCCACGGCTGCGTCGGGCACCTGCGTGCACATATGCGCCGCAATCAGCGCGTCGATATCACCCGCCGCGCCATCGCCACCGATGGTCAGCACAAAGCGGCGTGCATTGGTGTCGCAGGCGGCAGCATGGTCGGGAAACTCGGCCCCGCAAACCATCCCCACCGCGCCCGAACTTTCGGCCAGCCAGGCCACCTCGTCCGGGGTCTGGCGAAAGTTCGCAGGCACATAGACCGCGCCCAGCCGGAAACAGGCCAGCATGGTTTCAAACATCTGGTTGCAGTTTTGCGACTGCACCAGGATCCGGTCGCCCTTTTCCACGCCATGATCCGCACGCAGCCCCGCCGCCAGCGCCGACACGCGGGCATCCAGTTGCGACCACGTCCAGTGATCAGAACCGTAAACCAGCGCCAGACTGTCCCCCAGACGCCGCGCATTGCGGGTCAGGTGCTGCGCAAGGTTGGCCACCCGTGTTGTCGATGGGGCCACGCCACCTTTGGGGTCCGGTTTTGGAGACGCCCAATCGCTCATTTCACGCGCTCCAGCACGGACATGTAGTTGGCCACCGCGGCACCACCCATGTTGAACACACCGGCAAAGGTCGGCTCTTTGGCCTGAATCCCCTCGGGCGCTTCGTCGGCCAATTGCATCGCCGCCATGATGTGCATCGACACACCGGTTGCGCCAATCGGGTGGCCCTTGGACTTCAGCCCGCCCGACAGGTTCACCGGCAACCGGCCTTCGCGCGTGGTGGTGCCGTCACGGATCACATCCGCGCCCTTGCCGGGTGCGGCCAGCCCCATCGCCTCGTATTCCAGCAACTCGGCCACGGTGAAACAGTCATGCGTTTCGACCAGATCCATATCGTCCAGCGTCAGCCCCGCATCCTCAAGCGAAGCAGCCCAGGCACGGCGCGCCCCGTCGAATGTGGTCACGTCACGGCGCGACATCGCCAGCACATCGTTTGTGTGGGTGCGGCTGCGGAAGGCAATGGCGCGGTGCAGGTCGGCGGCCACGTCTTCGGATGCCAGGATCATCGCCGCCGCCCCGTCAGAGACCAGCGAACAGTCGGTGCGCCGCAGCGGCGGGGCCACGTAAGGGTTGCGGTCAGAAACCGTGTTGCAATCCTCAAAGGTGAACGGCTTTTGCATATGGGCAAAGGGGTTGTGCATCCCGTTCGCATGGTTCTTGGCCGCGATCATCGCCAACGCGTCCGAGCAATCGCCGTATTTCTGGAAATACTGCTGCGCGATCTGTCCGAACAGACCGGCAAAACCGCCCGTCACTTCCGCCTCTTCCGTGCGATAGCAGGCCCCCAGCAGAATATCCCCCACCTCGACCGTGGGCAGCGCCGTCATCTTTTCCGCACCGACCACGAGGGCAATCTTGCCGCGCCCGCTTTCGATGAAATCGAGCGCCGAATACAGCGCCGCCGATCCGGTCGCACAGGCGTTTTCCATGCGCACGGCGGGGGTCATCCCCAGTTCGGGCATCGCCATACCGGCCAGCGCGCCCTGAAAATCCTGCTTGGAAAAGCCGTTGTTCATCACGCCGACAAAAATGCCGTCGATGTCCGCTGCCGACACGCCCGCATGTTCCAGCGCGGGGGCGATCACCTCGGCCATCAGGTGTTCGGTGTCAGGGGCTGAGGATTTGCCGAACTTGCTGTGCGCCCATCCGACGATCTGTGCCTTGCTCATGGGAATAGTCCTTTTGTTGCGATGTCATTGCGCCGCAGCAGCACCGCCGCCCATAGGGGCGGAACGGCGCAATGCGGCGGTTTCCTTGGTGTCCGGCAGGGCAAATGCCTTGGCCAGACGGGTTTCGATCCGGGCTGCTTCGCGCGTCAGGGCAGCGCCCAGTTCGGCTTGGCGTGCGGGATCCATACGGCTGTCGATGGCGGCAATCGAAAGCGCGCCCACCACCCTGCCGCCCGGCTGATGCAGGGCCACGCCTACGGCCCACGAGTTTTTCAGCACCAGGCCGGGATTCACGGAATATCCGCGCGCCCGCGTTTCCGCGATCAGCGGTTTCAGGCGGTCGGGCGCGCAATCGGGAAAGTCACGCTCAAGCTGGGCGGCGTTGCGCGCCAGTGCCTCGGCGCAATCGTCATCGGACAGCGCCGCCAGAATCGCCAGCGATCCGGCACCGACGCCCAAGGGGTGCCGATACCCCACCTGCAAAGCGTGCGTGCGGATCGGAAATGCGCCTTCTTCCTTGTGGATGCACACCGAAAACGCATCGCGGCGCACCGACAGAAACGCCGTGTCGCCGCTCTGTTTGGCCAGATCGTTCAGACTGTCCAGCGCCACGTCCATGAGGTCGAACCGTTGGGCCGCCAGCACGCCCAGCACATAGGTTTCCTCGCCCAGCGAATAGCGGCGGTTGCCTGCATCCTGTTCCACCATACGCGCGCGCATCAGCGCCAGCAGCAGCCGCCGCGCGGTCGGGCGGTTCAGGCGCGATTCCTCGACGATGGCGGCCAGCCCGATGCCATCAACCGTGTGCCGCCCGATCAGCGACAGCAGCGCCAGCGCACGGTCCACACTTTGCGCCCCCGATGTGTCACCCGCAGGTGTCTGCTTGATCATTCTTTCTCCACGTCCACAATGTGGACATTTTTGCGGCTGAATCCCATTCGCGCCACCTGCGCGCGTTCGTATTTTTATTGAGTGTTTAACAATAGACTGCAGGATTCAAGAAAATTTCGGGGATGCGTTGCGTCAAATTGCAAAAAACCCTTGTCACACCATCCAAAATATGGACCTCTGCGCCAGAGCTTCGGAGGAAGGTTCGTTTGGTTTTAGGAGGAGACACCATGTCCAAAATGAATTTCGTTTTTGCAGCAGCCTTTTCGGCCGCCGCCGCGCTGTCGGGTGCAGCGCAGGCTGAAACGCTGCGCCTGTCGCACAACACCGGCGACACCACCTCGTGGCATCTTGGGTCCGAGAAGTTTTCGGAACTGTTGGATGCCGCAACCGAAGGCGACATGAGCGTTCGTGTCTTTGCCAACGCCCAACTCTCTGGCGGCGACCAGATGAAACAGGCCGAAATGGTGGGCCGCGGTGCGCTGGACTTTGTGGTGACATCCGCGATCAACGTGACACCGATGGTGCCGGAAATGGCGGTCTTTTCGCTGCCCTATCTGTATTCCGACTATGACGCGGTTGACGCCACCACCAGCGGCACCCCCGGCGAACGCATGACCGAGATCATGGCAGAGCATGGCATTATCGTGCTGGCCTGGGGCGAAAACGGCTTTCGTGAAGTCACCAACAACGTCCACCCGATCAAATCGCCCGACGACCTGAAAGGTCTGAAAATGCGCGTCGCCGGCCCGATGTATATCGACGTTATGACGGCGCTGGGGGCCAACCCTCAACAGATGCAATGGACCGAAACCTTCAGCGCGCTGCAACAAGGCGTGGTTGACGGTCAGGAAAACCCCATTGGTGCTGTGATCGTGCCGCAACGTGTCTACGAAGTGCAAAAATACATCACGCCCTGGCACTACTCCTATGACCCGATCTTTCTGGGCGTGAGCCAGAAGAAATGGGACAGCTGGGACGCGGACACTCAGGCCAAGGTTCAGGCCGCCGCAACCGAGGCGATGGCCTATCAGAAAACCATCACCCGTGAAGGCACCGCCGCCGGTCTGGACAAGCTGCGCGCCGAAGGCATGGAAGTGTACGAACCCACAGCCGAAGAGCTGCAAGCCTTCCGCGACGCCACGAAAGAGCCGTTTGACAAATGGGCGGCCAAGGTTGGCCCCGAACTGGTCGAATTGTTCCAGTCGACCATTGACGCCTCGAACTAACTGACCCAGTCAGGCGCATCCGGCACGCACAGGCCGGGTGCGCTTGATCCACTGTATTGAAAAGGCCCATGCGTGCGCCCCGGCGCGCCCGACGCGGCCACGCCGGAGCCTTATGACCAGATCACCGTTATTCAAACATCTCGACCGGCTGGAAGAGTACATTTGCAGCGCGATCTTTCTGGTGATGACGCTGGTGGGCTTTGCGAATGTGCTGGTGCGCTATCTGACCAACTTTTCCTTTGCCGCCACGCAAGAGATCCTGTTGAACGGCTTTCTGCTGCTGACCGTCTTTGGCGCGGCCATCGCCGCCCGGCGCAGCCAGCATCTGGCGGTCACTTTGTTTTCCGACCTGCTGCCTGCGCCTGCGTGCCGCGCAGTGCAATGGATCGCCACCGGGCTGGGCGTGATCCTGTTGCTGCTGTCGGCCTACTATTGCATTGAAATGATCAACAACCAGCGCGCCAGCGGCATCACCTCGCCGGGGTTGCAGGTGCCGTCGTGGTATTATTCGCTGGGCCTGCCGCTGGGCTTTGTGATGATCGCGCTGCGGCTGGTGCAAGGTACGCTGACCCCGCAAAACGAGGTGCCCGATGTTTAACCTGGACACAGGCACACAGATGCTGATCCTGTTCGGCGTGCTTCTTGCGATCCGCGTTCCGGTGGCCTTTTCGCTGGGGCTGTCGTCGCTGTTTGCCATGTGGCAGATGGGCTTTGGCCTGGATCTGGTGGGCGATCTTCTGTCCAGCGGCATCACGAAATTCTCGCTTCTGGCGATCCCGTTTTTCATCCTCGCGGGCATCCTGATGGGCACGGCGGGCATGGCCGACCGAATGATCCGTTTCTTCCGCGTTCTGATGGGCGGCCTGCCCGGCGGGATGGGGCTGGTTGGTGTTGTCGTCAGCCTTTTCTGGGGCGCAGTGTCGGGGTCCGGCCCTGCATCGGTGGCGGCCATCGGCCCGATGATCATCCGCGGCATGGAAGAAGACGGCTATCCCCGCGCCTTTGCCGCCGCGATGGTGTGCACCGGGGCTGCGCTGTCCATCGTGATCCCGCCGTCAATCGGGCTGGTGATTTACGGCGTGATCGCCGAGGTGTCGATCGGCGATCTGTTCATCGCCGCCATCCTGCCCGGTGCGTTGATGGGCGCGCTAATGCTGGCCGCCCTGCCCCTGGTCAGCCGCCAGCGGTCTGTCGCCAAACTGTCAAACCTCGCGCAACTTGCACCGATGCCCTACGGCGACCGTCCCTTTGGCCTGCGCGTCTGGCTTAGCTTTCGCGATGCGGTCTGGGGGCTGTTGACCCCGGTGGTGATCCTGGGCGGCATCTATGCCGGCATCTTCACCCCGACCGAAGCGGCCGTCGTCGCCGTGGTCTATGCGCTGTTCGTCGGGTTCTTTATCTACCGCAGCCTGTCGTTCGCCACGCTGTTCACCGCGCTGAACGACGCTGCGGCCTCTTCGGCGGTGGTGATGCTGGTGGTGACCTTTGCCAGCCTGTTCGGCTGGGTCGTCACCGTGGACGACGTGGTCGGCCGCTATTCCGAAGGGTTGCTGGCGCTGTCATCGTCGCCGTGGACGATCCTGCTGGTGATGGCGGTGATCCTGCTGATCGCGGGGATGTTCATGGATGCGGTGACGATCATGTTCATCTCTCTGCCGATCTTCTTGCCGGTGGTGCGCGAAATGGGCTGGGACCCGGTCTGGTTCGGCGTCTTCCTGATGATCAATCTGGCCATCGGACTGTTTACCCCGCCCGTCGGCATCAACCTGTTCGTGGCCGCGAACATCGCCAAGCTGTCGCTGGAACGCATCGCGGTGGCCGCGATACCGTTCCTTGTTACAAGCGTGATCGGTCTGGCCATCGTCGCACTGTGGCCAGACCTGACATCCTATCTGCTGATCTGGATGCAATAACCAAACGGCGCGTTTACAGCGCCTCGACGATGGTGACATTGGCGATGCCACCGCCTTCGCACATGGTTTGCAGCCCGTATCTTAGCCCACGGGCGTGCAGCGCGTGCACAAGGGTGGTCATCAGCTTGGCCCCCGATGCGCCCAGCGGATGACCCAACGAGATTGCACCGCCGTTGACGTTCAGCCGGGCCGGATCGGCGTGCAGCTCTTTTAGCCATGCCAGCGGAATCGGGGCAAAGGCTTCGTTCACTTCGAACAGGTCGATGTCGTCGATCTTCATGCCCGACCGCTCCAGTGCGCGCTGCGTGGCCGCAATCGGCTCTTCCAGCATGATCACCGGATCGCCCGCGGTCACCGTCAGATTCACGATGCGCGCCACCGGCGTCAGGCCGTACTGCTTCAAAGCGGCTTCGCTGACCACCAGAACACCCGCCGCCCCGTCACAGATTTGCGACGCATTGGCCGCCGAGATCACGCCGCCCTCTTCCAGCAGGCGCACGCTGCCGATGCTGTCCATCGACGCATCGGCGCGGATGCCCTCGTCGCGGGTGTGCACCCCGCCCTCGATCGCCAACGGCACGATCTCGGCTTCAAACGCGCCTGCCTCGGTCGCCTGCGCCGCACGACGGTGGCTTTCCAGCGCAAAGCGGTCCAGCGTTTCGCGGTCAAAGCCGTATTTGCGCGCGATCATCTCAGCGCCTTTGAACTGGCTGAAATCCTTCGTGCCAAAGCGCGCCGCAATCCGGTCCGAAAACGGGCCCTCGCCCAGACCTGCCTGCATGTGCAGTTTGATGTTCGACCCCATCGGCACCCGTGTCATGCTTTCGACGCCCATGGCGATCACCACGTCTTGCGTGCCCGACATCACCGCCTGTGCCGCGAATTGTATCGCCTGCTGCGAGCTGCCGCACTGCCGGTCGATGGTCACGGCCGGCACCGTCTGTGGCAGTTTTGACGCCAGAACACAGTTGCGGCCAAAGGCAAACGCCTGTTCCCCCGCCTGCGTCACGCAGCCCACGATCACGTCGTCCACCACCGCCGGGTCAATCCCCGAGCGGTCGATCAACGCGTTGATCACCTCGCCACCCATGTCGGCAGGATGCCAGCCCGCCAAAGCGCCATTGCGGCGGCCCCCCGCGGTACGTGCCGTTGTGACAATATATGCTTCAGCCATTTTCGTTTCTCCCTGAAAATCCTCTGACGGCGCTCATGCGCACGCGTCCATTGCCTCTTGCGCCAGTTTCAACAGGCGCGGATAGGCGACAAGACGCTCTGCCGCATGGGCAGACGATGCCTGCCCGCGTGCAACACGCCCCTTGATGCCGTGAAAGATCGCCGCCATGCGGAAAAAGTTGAAGGCGATGTAAAAGTCGTAATTGGGGATGCCGTCGCGTCCGGTGTTCGCGCAATATTCCGCGATATACTCTGCCTCGGTTGGCAGCGACAGGGTCGTGGGGTCCACCCCGTCCAGCCCCGCCACGATCTCGGGCGGCATCCGGTACATCAACGCATGATAGGCAAAATCCGCCAGCGGATGGCCCAGCGTCGACAACTCCCAATCCAGCACCGCCAGAACGCGCGGTTCCGTGGGGTGAAAGATCAAGTTGTCACAGCGGAAATCCCCGTGAACGATGGTGCTTTCGTCGCCGTCGGGGATCGCGGTGGGCAGCCATTCGATCAGCCGGTCCATGATTGCGTCACGGCCCGCGTCGGTGTCGGCCAGATAGCTTTTGGTCCAGCGCCCGATCTGACGCTCGAAATAGTTCCCGCGTCGCCCGTAATCACCCAGGCCGACCGCTTCGGGGTCATAGGAGTGCAGCAAGGCCAGCACCCGGTTCATTTCCGAGAAATAGGCCGCGCGTTCGGGCGCGGGCACATCGCGAAAGCCGGCGTCCCAGAAGATGCGGCCTTCGACCATGTTCATAACGAAGAACATCGACCCGACGATGGTCTCATCGGTGCACAGCCCGTGGACACGTGCCACCGGATAGCCCTGCGCATGCAGCGCGCCCAGCACCTTTGCCTCGCGATCGACGGCATGGGCGCCCTTGGCCAGCTGCCCCGGAGGCTTGCGACGCAGGACGTAGTCGCCGCTGGCCGCGACCAGCTTGAAGGTCGGGTTCGACTGGCCGCCCTTGAACTTGAACAGCTGAAAAGGCCCCTGAAACCCGGCCACGTTTTCCTGAAGCCAGCCTGTCAGCCGGTCGATGTCAAAGCCGTGGTCGGGGCCGACAGGTTCGACCCCGGCGTTGGCGTCGGCACCCAGCGCGTTGTTCATGCCTCGTTCGCCTTCTTCCAGTCGCGCTTGATCTTCTTGGCCAGCGACCATTTGTGCACTTCGGTCGGGCCGTCGTAGATGCGGAAGGCGCGGATTTCGCGGAACACCTGTTCGACGATGGTGTCCTGCGTGACCCCCTGCCCGCCCATGACCTGCACACAGCGGTCGGCCACACGCATCAGCGCCTCGGACACAGCCACCTTGGTCATCGAGCTTTCGACGGTGCCCAGAACGCCGGTGTCCAGAATATCGGCACACCAGTAGATCATCAGCTCGGCCTGTTTGAGGTCAATCAGGTTCTCGGCCAGCATAAAGCCGACACCTTCGTGATCGACCAGCGGTTTGCCGAATGCCATGCGACGGTTGGCATAATCGCTGGCGATTTCATTGGCGCGGATGCAGGCCCCCAGCCAGCGCATGCAATGGGTCAGACGCGCGGGCGACAGGCGCACCTGTGCGTAACGGAACCCCTCGCCGCTTTGGCCCAGCATCTGGCTGGCAGGCACCCGCAGGTTGTCAATGCTGATCACCGCGTGCCCACCGGGCATCGAGCTGTCGATGGTGTCCATCACCCGTTCGATGCGGATCGCGGGATCGGGCAGGTCGACCAGGAACATGCAGGCCCCTTCGTCGGATTTGGCCATGACAATGCCCAGCCCGGCCCCTTCGGCACCGGTGATATAGGTCTTGCGGCCATTGATGACCCAATGATTGCCGTCCATCTTGCATGTGGTCTGCATCATCATCGGATCGGACCCGGCCCCGCCATCCTCGGCGGGTTCGGTCATGAAGAACGCCGACCGCATCTCGCCGCGCACCATTGGCTCAAGAAACCGTTCCTTCAACTCGGGCGAGGCTTCCTTGCCCAGAAGATACATGTTCCCCTCGTCGGGGGCCGCGACGTTGCAGGCCACGGGCCCCAGCGGCGACAGCCCGGACCGGATCAGCACGGCGGCGGTTTCCAGATGGGTCAGGTGATCGCCACCCTCAAGGATATGCGGCGTCAGCACGCCGGCGTCACGCGCCTTGGCCTTCATCTCGTTGGCCAGCGCGTCGGTGGGGCCGTGGGATGTCTTGCGGGTGTCCTTTTCATAGGGCGCGATGGTTTCGCGCACAAAGGTTTCCACGCGGTTTGCGATGTCCAGCGCGCGGTCGGTTATGCGGGTGTTGTCGAGGGTAAAGCTCATTTTGGTGCCATTCGGATTGCGCCGTCCAGGCGGATCGTCTCGCCGTTCAGCATGATGTTGGTCACGATGCTTTGCACCATGGCTGCGAATTCGGTTGGGTTGCCCAGACGGGGCGGGAACGGCACCTGACGGCCCAGGCTGTCCTGGGCCTCTTGCGGCAGGGACGCCATCAGCGGTGTCAGGAACAGACCAGGTGCGATAGTCATGACCCGGATGCCATAGCGCGCCAGTTCACGTGCGACAGGCAGGGTCATGCCGACGATGCCACCCTTGGACGCCGCATAAGCCGCCTGCCCGATCTGCCCGTCAAAGGCCGCGACGGACGCGGTGTTGATGATCACGCCGCGCTCTTCCCCGATGGGGTCGGCGGTGTGCAGGCTGGCTGCGAATTTCGACAATACGTTGAACGTCCCGAACAGGTTTACATTCACGATCGACGTGAAGTCCTTCAGCGGGATGGCGTTGCCTTCGCGGTCGATGACCTTTTTGGGTGGCCCGATGCCCGCGCAGTTCACCAGAATGCGCGCCTTGCCATGGACGCCTTCGGCCTCGGCGATGGCGGCTTCGACCTCGCTTTCATCGGTGACGTTCACCTTGATAAAGGTGCCGCCGATCTCGGCCGCCTTTGCCTTGCCCAGGTCCTCGTTCAGATCGAAAATCGTGACCTTGGCTCCGGCCTGCGCCAGCATGTCGGCGGTTGCACCACCCAGCCCCGATGCGCCGCCCGTTACGATGGCGGCCTGTCCCTTGATGTCCATGTCTTATCCTTTTTGCTTCTTGCGGTTGACCGATCGTCAGGCCAACGCGCGTCTTTCCAATTGGGTTTGATCCGGTGCGCGGGAACGCCCCGCTGTTTCAGTCAGCCGCGATCCCCCAGCCCCAGCTTGCGCCCGATGATCTCTTTCATGATCTCAGAGGTGCCCGCATAGATCCGGCTGACCCGCGCCGAGCAGTACATGCGCCCGATCTCGTATTCCTCCATAAAGCCCGCGCCGCCGTGCAGTTGCAGACAGGCGTCAACGACCTCTCCCTCGATCTCGGAACACAGCAATTTGGCCTGCGCCGCCAGATCGGCGGTCAGTGCGCCGTCCAGATGTTCGCGGGCGCAGTGATCGACAAAGGCCCAGCCCGCGTCGATCTTTGTCTTAAGCGCCGCCATCTGGAAACGCGAGTTCTGGAACGAGCCGATGGTCTGCCCAAAAGCTTTGCGTTCGAGAATGTAATCCAGCGTGATGTCAAAAGCGCGCTGCGCATGGGCGATGAACTGGTTCGAGCCGACCAGCCGTTCCTCGGCCAGGTTCTGCATCATCATGCGAAAACCGCCCGCAGGTTCGCCCAGCACTGCGCTCTTGGGCAGCTTTACGTTTTCAAAATGCAGCTCGGCGGTGTCTTGGGAATGCAAGCCGATCTTTTCCAGACGCCGGCCACGGGTGAACCCCGCCGTGCCTTCGGGCACCAGAAACAACCCGATGTCGTGTCGGCCCGTTCCGGTGCGCGCGGCGACGATGACCAGGCCGGCAAGAATGCCGTTCGAGATATAGGTTTTGGACCCGTTCAACAGCCAGTGGTCGCCCCGGTCCTCGGCGCGGGTGCGCATCCCTGCCAGATCGGACCCGATGTCGGGTTCGGTCATCGCAATCGCCAGAATGGTGTCGCCCGACACCACGCCGGGCAGGTGCTCACGTTTCTGCGCGTCGGTGCCAAAGCGGTGCAGATAGGGGCCGACAATGCGGTTGTGCAACGGGATGTACAGACCGTTCTCGCGTGCCGCCAGTTCCTCGATCAGCACCATGTCAAAGCGAAAGTCGTCAAGCCCAAGCCCGCCATACGCGGGATCGGCATACATCGCCAGAAACCCCTGCCTCCCGGCCGAGGCCCAGACATCCCGCGCGACCATACCCGCGCGGCGGAACTCTGCGCTGCGCGGATAGACTTCGGCCTCGGCCCACTTGCGGACCGTGTCGCGGAACATCTCGTGCTCGGGCTCGAATATGCGTCTGCGGATCATGTCGTTTTCCTTGTCGCTGGCCCTGCCCCGGTGCGCGCGGGGCTGGGGCTGTGCTCAATCCTCTGCAAAGACATCGCCATACTGCTGGCGCAAATCCCGTTTCAGGATCTTGCCACTGGCGTTCTTGGGCAGCTGGTCGGTGATCGCGATATGTTTGGGTGCCTTGTAGTGGGTCAGGCTCTCGCGGCAGTAGGTCTGGATCTGCTCGACTGTTGCAGAGGCACCTGCCTTGAGGACGACAATCGCCGTCACCGCTTCGATCCACTTGGGGTGCGGCACGCCAAAGACGGCCACTTCGGCCACGTCCGGGTGCCGAAAGATCGATTCCTCGACCTCGCGGCTGGCCACGTTTTCGCCACCCGTCTTGATCATGTCCTTCTTGCGGTCGACGATATAAAGGTAACCCTCGTCGTCATAGCGCCCCAGATCGCCACTGTGGAACCAGCCGTTGCGAAAGGCGTCGGCGGTCTTGTCGGTGTCGTTGTAGTATTCCGAGATCAGATGCGGGCTGCGGTGCACGACCTCGCCCACTTCGCCCACGGCGAGGGGTTCGTCATTGTCATCAACCACGCGCGTTTCCACGTTCAGCGCCGGACGCCCGGCCGAGCCCAGCTTGCGCACCTGATCCTCGGGGCGCAGGATCGTGGCGACGGGCGCCATTTCCGTCTGGCCGTAAAAGTTGAACAGCCGCATGTTCGGCAGCCGCTGCATCAGCTCTTCGATCACCGCCGTGGGCATGATCGACGCGCCGTAATAGCCCACGTTCAGGCTGCTCAGGTCGCGTTTGTCGAAATCGGGATGGCGCAGCAGCGCGATCCAGACGGTCGGCGGGCAGAACAGTTTGGTCACGCCATATTCCTCGATGGCGGCCAGCATGTCGGCGGGGTCGGCCTTTTCGTGCAGGATCGACGTGACACCCAGATACAGGTCAGGGCTGAGGAAACAGTCCAGCTGCGCGCAGTGGAACAGCGGCAGACAATGCAGCGACACGGCGTCGCCGGTCATCTCGCCATCGACGATACAGCTGACGTATTGCGCATAAAGTGCGTCCGACGACAAAAGCGCGCCCTTGGGACGGGATTCCGTGCCGCTGGTGTACATCATCTGCACCGGATCATCGCCCGAAAGGTCGGTCCAGACCTCTGCCGCGTCGTCGTGGTCCAGAATGGCCGCGACCGGCTCCCATCCGTCCGCGACCGCAACGCCCGCGTGCGGGATCACCAGCCGTGGCATATCGCTGTTCATCGCGCTCAGCGCCGCATCTGCCACCGCACACAGGGCATCCTCGGCCACCAGCATCCGCGCGCCGGAGTGGTCGAGGATATAGGCAAAATCCTCGGCGTTCAGCATGAAGTTCACCGGTGTCGCAATCGCCCCCAGCCGCGCCAGTGCAAAGCGCAACACGACAAAGCTGCGGTTGTTGTGCGTGAACAGCGCGACACGGTCGCCCTTGACGATGCCGCGCGCGCGCAAGGCGTTTGCCGCGCGGTCGACTGCCGTGTTCAATTCGGCAAAAGTGTCGCTTTGATCGCGGAACACCAGCGCGGTTTTGTTCGGTACACGCGCCGCAGACCGCCGCAACAGATCACCCAGTTGCTGGCTGCGGGCGCGGCGAACAAGACGTTCATTTCCCATATCAAGGGTCCTTTCATCTGGAACGGCCCGGCGCATGTCCCGCCGGGCCACTATGTTATTGCATCAATTCGGGAAGGGTCAGGATCAGCGCGGGGAACGCGCACAGAATGCCAACCAGGATAAGGTCCATGACAAGGAACCACGCGACGCCACGGAAGATGGCCGTCGTCGATACCAGATTGCCGACCACGCTTTTGATCACGAACACGTTCATCCCGATGGGCGGCGTGATCATCCCGATCTCAAGCAGCTTGGTCAGCACGATGCCGAACCACAAAAGGCTCCACCCCGAGGCGTCAACCACCGGCAGGATGATCGGCAACGTCAGCAGCATCGCCCCGATGGGTTCAAGAAACATGCCGATCAGCAGATAAACGCAAACGATCCCCAGCATCAAAAGCACCGGACTGTCCGCGATGGACAGAATACCGGACGACAGATAGTTGCCCGCCCCCGACAGCGCGAGAAACCGCGTGAGCAAACTGGCGCCCACCGCAATGATCAGCAACGACGCCGTGGTCATCAGCGTTTCGCGGGCAGCCGTCAGGAACCGCGCCCATGTCATCTCGCCGGTGACCAGCGCCACGATGCACGCCAAAAACGCGCCAACGGCACCCGCCTCGGTCGGGGTGAAAACACCGCCAAACAGGCCGCCGAAAATCCCCAGCATGATCAGCAGCAGCGGCCAGGTTTCGCGCAGGGCAATGATCTTTTCACGCATCGTGACACTGGCATCTCTGACCGGCGCCAGTTCCGGGTTCAGCTTGACCCGTATCAGAACGACAATGACATATCCCAGAGCCGTCAGCAGACCTGCCGACACGCCCCCCAGAAACAGGTCCGAAATCGAAATCTGGGCGATGACACCATACAGGATCAGAATGATCGACGGCGGGATCAGCGCCCCGATGGTGCCCGCCACCGCGACCGTACCAGTGGCCAGTTCGGGGTGGTACTTGTGTTTCATCATTTCGGGAATCGCGATCCGCCCCATGGCCGCCGAACAGGCGATGGACGACCCCGACACCGCCGCAAAACCGGCCGAGCCAAAGATGGACGCAATTGCCAGACCACCGGGCAGGCCTGCCATCCAGATCCGCGCCGCATTGAACATGCCCTTGGTCAACTGCGTATGATAGCTGATGAACCCCAGGAACAGGAACATCGGGATCGAGGACAAGATCCAGCTCGACGTGAACTGATAGGGCACCAGCCCCATCGCCCCCCAGGCCACACGCGGCCCCATCAGCACCCAAAGCCCTCCGAACGACACCCCGATCAACGAGATTCCAATCGGCACACGCGCCGCGATAAGGGCGATCAGCGTCGCCAGGCCAGTCAGGCCAATTCCAACATCAGTCATTTATAAAATCAGCATCTATTCCGGTTTCGTTCAGCCCGCTGCGCAGGCCGGTGACGGTCGTGATGACACGGTAGGCGGCAATCAGAACCATCAGCCCTGCCCCAAGCGGGATCGCCCAGTAGCTTTGCCAGACTTCGATCATCTTCGACCCCTGTTCCATCGTCGCCCCGATGTTCGTCTTCTTCACGGCTTCGGTGTAGCCCGCGATCATCAGCGCCGAGATGACGATGACCGTCAGCACACCCGAAAAGACAGAGAATCCGGTCTGCGCCTTCTTGGGCATCAGGTCCGTGACAAATTCGACCGAGATGTGCGCGCGCTGCTCTTCGGCGACGCCAATGGCGAAAAAGACCAGCACAACCATGTAATAGTTCGCCACCACGACGATCGTGCCCGGCAGTGGTGCGTTGAATAAGTAGCGCCCGATCACGTCGGCGGTGACGTGCAGCATCATCAGGATAACGCAGATCGTCCCGATCAAGGATGATACCCTGGCAAGGGACGACAGCAATCTGCCGATCAGAAACATGGATGAACCTCCCGTGGTTGCAGATGTCGGGCACCGGATTGCGGCCCGGTGCCCGATCTTGTGATATCGCGGTGTCGCGGATTACTTGCCGTAGCTGGCGACATCGACTTTCGAGAAGATCTCGTCGTAGTACAGCTTGGTCAAAGCCTCGCTGCCTTCGACGCCCTTGGTCAGGTCGGTCCATTTGACAAGCAGCGTGTTCAATGCGTCCGCCGCTTGGGCGCCTGTTTCCAGACCGAACCGCTCTTTGTAGATCGAGGCGATGGCGTCTTTGTCCTTGCTGATGAAGTCACGGTTCATCTGCACCATGTCAGCCGCCGCATCGGTGTATTCGATGCCCAGACCCGGGGCGCGTTCCTTGCCCGCACGACCCTCTTCGATATAGACCCATGTGATGTCGGCCATCAGCTTGGCATTGGCCCGCAGAACCTGACCCTTGGACTCGTCCGACAGGCTGTTCCATGTCTCCATGTTCATGGTGAACGGCACGTTGAACTGGGCGCCCGGCAGACCGACGTACAGGTATTTCACAACGTCGATAAAACCAAAGTTCACAAAGTCCGCCGTGTTGCTGGCGGTACAGTCCACAACACCCTGGTTCAGACCCTCAAGCGTTTCGTTGACCGACATCGAAACAGGCACCGCGCCCACGGTTTCCGCCCAACGCGCCCAATAGGCACCGGCGGCACGAATACGCTTGCCCTGAAGGTCGGCCGCCGACGTCAGCGGCACAACGCACTGCAACACATACGATGTGGTCGAACCCGAACCCAGGTAAACCTGGTTTTGTGCGGCGACCTCTGTCTGGCAGTCCTCGCAGTTCAGCATGACGTATTCGGTGATCGCACCGGCAAACGCGGTCGAGCTCAGCTCGCCTGCGAATTCCTCAAGCTCGACCAGTTCCGAAAACTCGGACAACATGTTCAGGTTGGGGTATTCCGCAGGGAAATACGCGGTCAGGTTGGCGGCAGCGTCGGCGATCCCGTCGCGCACGCCTGCGTTGACCTCGGCAAAGCTCAGCAGCGACAACGGGAACACGCGCATGGTCACGTCGCCGTTTGTGTATTCCTCTATCGCCTTGGCGTATTCTTCCAGCATCGCGTTCGGCGCCGAGTTGGGCGGCCAGCCGCCTGCAAATGTCAGATCCTGGGCATAGGACGCCCCGGCCACCGCCAGCATGGATGCGCCGGCAAGAATTCCTTTGATCGTTGTTTTCATGGTCTCGTTTCCTCCGATTGAGACGTTCTCTTTCCCGCTTCACCGGCCGGTGAATTGGGCCTTATATAAACGTGCGTACCGGCCGTTCTCCCGTTTGGCCGACGCTTCCGCTTACGTGTTGAACCGTGGCGGACGTTTCTCCAGAAATGCCGACAGTCCCTCGGCAAAATCAGGCGTTTCTCCCGCCTGTTTTTGCCACTCACGCTCGTGTCCAAGCGTGGATTCAAAATCGCTGTCGACGGCGCTCCATGCCGCACGACGGATCAGCGCAAGGCTGGCCGACGGCCCTTGTGCCAAACGCTGGGCAATCTCATGTGCCGTGGACTCGACCACATCGTTGTCCACCAGCCGCGTGATCAACCCCCAGTCAAACGCTTGCGGCGCTGGAATTTTTTCGGCCAGCAGCATCATTTCCATAGCCCGCACCCGACCGACAGCACGGGTCAGCAACCACGTCGCCCCGCCGTCAGGGATCAGCCCGATCCGTGCAAAAGCTTCCAGAAAATAGGCATCCCGCCCCGCCACGATGATGTCGCACGACAGTGCAATCGACGCACCCACGCCTGCTGCCGCCCCGCTGACCGCCGACACCAGCGGCACCGGCAAATCGCGGATCGCCAGCATCAGCGGGTTGTAATCCTGCTCCAGCGTCTCGCCGACATCAAAGCTGGCAATATCCGCAGGCATCGCAGCCTTCAGGTTGGCCCCCGTGGAAAACGCGCGATCACTGCCCGCCAGCACGATGGCCCGAGCGGTTTTCGCCTCCTCGACCAACCGCTCATGCAACTCCCGCGCCATGGCGGGCGTCAGGCTGTTCATCGTCGAAGGATCGTTCAGACGCAGCGTAGTGACAGCCCCCGCGCGTTCGATCAGGATCTTGTCGGTCATGCTGTGTCACCCCTGCCCTGCGCCCGCTCCCATTCAGGTTCGTCCCACCACGGGAAAAACCCCGGCATGTCGGTCGACACCTTGTCAGGAAACACCGGCGCGCGTTTTTCCATGAAGCTGGCCACACCTTCTGCCGCGTCCGCTGACCCACTGCGCGCGGCAATCCCACGGCTGTCGATCTGGTGCGCCTCCATCGGGTGCGCGGCCCCGGCCATGCGCCACATCATCTGACGGGTCAGGGCGATGGACACGGGCGCGGTGTTCTGCGCAATCTCGCGCGCGATACGGTGCGCCTCGGCCAACAGGTCCTCGGGGTCATGCACCGAACGGACCAGACCGCCGGCCAAGGCCTCGTCGGCGTCGAAAACCCGACCGGAATAGCACCACTCCAACGCTTGCGACATGCCGACAAGACGCGGCAGAAACCACGTTGACGCGGCTTCGGGCACAATGCCACGACGCGCAAAGACAAAGCCAAATCGCGCCTTGGTCGACGCAATGCGAATGTCCATCGGCAATTGCATCGTCATGCCGATACCCACGGCGGGACCGTTCACCGCCGCAATCACCGGCTTCAGGCAGTTGAACAGACGCAGCGCAAGAACACCGCCCATGTCCCGATTGGCCGGGTCGTTCCACACCGCAGGGTCGGTCGCGGTGATGTCAGGCCGCGCCGCGGTAAAGGCATCCGGATCATCCAGATCAACGCCCGCACAAAACCCGCGCCCCGCACCGGTGACAATGATAGCCCGCACATCGTCATCGGCATCGGCCACATCCAGCGCCGCGATCATCTCTTGCATCATCAGCAGCGTAAAGGCGTTCAGCCGGTCGGGCCGGTTCAACGTCAGCACCGTGACGCCATCCGCCGTGTCCACAGTCAGTGTCTGATAAGTCATCATATCCTCCCCCAAGGCCCGGCGCTACGACAGCGCACGCGGGTTCAAGGCGATCTCGTCCTCAAGCCCGGCAATCTGCGCACCCCGCCAAAAATCTTCGGTGTGCATACGCATCCATTTTTCGGCACGGTCTGCATCGCGATCCCGCAAGGCCGCGATGATGTTGGAATGGGCCTCGATCTGACGCTTGTAGAATTTGGGGGCATAGGGGGCGATCTGGGCAAAGCCCCTGAACAGCAACAGCGCAATCGGTTCGCGCGCCAGACCCAGCACACGGTTGCGGCCCATGTCCGCCAAACGCGTGTGGAAATCTTCATCAAGGCTGATGGTACGTTCCATCATGCCTTCGGCTGCGATGAACTCGGCATGCAGCGCCTGCATCCCGTTTATCTCGTCCTCGGTCCCGTGCAATGCCGCCAGACGGGCAGCCAGTGGTTCGGTGATCATCGTGACCTCCCAAAGCTCGCGGAATGTCACCTTCATCAGCGCCATGGCGCGCCCGGACCGCGTGGTCAGTTGGTCGGCTTGCGGCACGGCAACCTCTAGCCGTCGCGGCGACGGACGGTGCACCAGACCGTCACTTTCAAGCTGGCGCAATCCCTCGCGCAGGGTCGAGCGTGTCACCCCGAACTGACCCGCCAGTTCGGCCTCTCCGGGCAACTGATCACCGGGGTTCAGGTCACCGCGCAAGATCTGCGCTTCGATCTCGTCTGCAATCTGCTGATAGGCAAAATGCACCGGTGCCGGCTTTTGCGCCTCGGTCATGCCTGACCTCGCAGGCTCGCAAAAACCGCATGGCCCGAATGAATGCCACAACGAAGCAAATAAGATGGCAGCTTGTAGATCATGAAAACCCCATAGTCGGACACTACGGCACTCTGATGTTGCTATATCAAATCTGTCAACCGCTGTGATTTTAGGGTGCAGAAACCAATATATAGACAAACCACATCATCTTTAGTCTATATATAGCGTTATTTGAGATAAACTTCGAAGTTTTCCCCGCAAAAAACATTCTGTACCGTATGTTTTAGTGTCCGACACAAACGCCGCGACGCAACGGCATTTGGCCTTCGGTACGGCAATATCCCGAAGCAGAAGCAGCAGGTGACCAACCGGGCGCAGCACGATGCGCTCGGTTCGTGGGATGCGGCACAAAGAACACCAACTCAAGCCGGGGTTCCGGGTGGCCGTTCCGCGGCGATTGCGGCCGCTCTCAGGCCGTCGGACCCAACGCGATGTTCGACACCGCCGCGCCCCAGTTGGCCACGCCGCCCGTCCCGTTCGTGCCCCGTTGCTTTTGGAACTCCAGACGCGCCAGTTGGTCACGGTGCACCTCGTCCGGCCCATCCGCCAAACGCAGCAGACGCGCCGTGGCATAGGCCGCCGCAAGGCCAAAATCGTTGCTTGTGCCCCCGCCGCCAAAGGCCTGGATCGCCCAGTCGATCACCTGGCAGGCCATGGCGGGAACCGCGATCTTGATCATCGCAATATCCTGTTTTGCGGCCTTGTTGCCCACCGTATCCATCATATGCGCCGCACGCAGCGTAAGCAGCCGCGACTGTTCGATCATGATACGCGCCTCGGCCACTCTTTCACGCGTGACAGACTGTTCCGACACGGGTTTCCCAAAGGCAACGCGCTGCTCGGTGCGCAAACACATCTTGGACAGCGTGCGTTCGGCCAGACCGATCAACCGCATACAGTGGTGGATACGCCCCGGCCCCAGCCGCCCTTGCGCAATCTCAAAGCCGCGCCCCTCGCCCAACAGCATATTCTCGACAGGCACGCGCACATTTTCAAACACCACTTCTGACGCGCGGTCGGGCACACCGTAAAACCCGAAAACTGGCAGTGAACGCACAACCGTGACACCGGGTGTGTCCTTGGGCACCAGGATCATGGATTGCTGGCGATAGACATCCGCATCCGGGTCCGTCTTGCCCATGAAAATTATGATCTTACAGCGCGGATCGGTCGCGCCGGTGGTGTACCACTTGCGCCCGTTGATCACGTATTCATCTCCGTCCCGGACAATCGCGCTTTCGATATTGCGTGCGTCAGACGATGCGACATCTGGCTCGGTCATCGCGAACGATGACCGTATCTCGCCGGCCAGCAGGGGTTTTAACCACATCCCCTGCTGCTCTGGCGTGCCATAGCGCGCCAGAACCTCCATGTTGCCGGTGTCTGGCGCCGAACAATTGAAAACCTCCGGTGCCAGATGGGACCGGCCCATGATTTCGCAAAGCGGCGCATAGTCCAGATTGCAAAGCCCTGCACCGTGGTCCGTTTCCGGCAAAAACAGATTCCAAAGCCCGGCATCCCGCGCAAGCGGCTTCAATTCCTCGACCACGGGCTGAACGCCCCAAGGCCCCATATCCTCGGACTCGCGGTAAAACCGCGCTTCGTTCGGATAAATATGGTCTTCCATGAACGCGGACAGTTTTGCTTCCAACGACACAACGCGCTCGGATTTTTCCGGGATCATGGAACTTTACCTTTCATATAGGGCTGACCTGTACCCAACAGTCATGTCGAAGCATGACAAAATCGTCAAAGAATTTCGACTGATGAGAGTGCGCAGACCGACCCTCAGACCTTTGTGCGATCGATGTTCGACGCAGGGCATGATTGCCCGTTTTGCCGCTGCGTATGACCGCAGTTTGCCGGTGATCACAACCGCGTCGACAGGCCACTTGTCAGCAAACTGACCCCATCCCGTATCGACACAGCACGTGCATTCACTTTACCGCACCGTGCGCAAAGGCCCCGATTTGCACATCAAAGCCCGCACTTTGGGGTCTCTTGATGACAGGCTGATCCTGATCGTCAAAAACTCTTGCCAAACACATGTTTCAAACATACGTTTGAAATATGACAAAGCTCGAATCTCTTTCCCTTGGCGGCACCACGCGCGCGGCGATCCGTGACGCAGCCGAGGATATGTATGCGACCAATGGCATAGACGGGGTCACCACCCGCGCGCTGGCGGAGCGGGCCAAGGTGAACATGGCCGCCATCAACTATCACTTTGGAAACAAAGATAATTTGATGCTTGTCGTGTTTCGTGATGTTGCCCGCCGGACGGTTCAGCGCAGACTCGACTACATGACGCGGATCGACGCGCAGGCCCTTGAAGAGGGCAGGCCCCCGCGCATCCAAGAGGTCGTCGAAGCCTTTGTCGATGCCTACGTGAACGAAGACTCTCCGCGCACTGGAATTCTGCTGGCGCATTTCGTCTTGCAGCACCGTGTCCGCCCCACCGAATGGACCCGCCAGATCGTCCGCGAGGAACTGGACGATTTCGCGGTGACCTACATGGCAATGATGCGCCGCGCGGCTCCGCACCTGTCAGAGGCCGAAATTCACTGGCGTTATCACCTGATGGTTGGCGCCGTGATGATGAGCCTTTCGGACCAGTCAGAGGACGGTCGCATGGCGCAATTGTCCGAAGGATTGGTTCATCCCGAAGACCGCACAGAATTCCGTGCCCAGCTGATTGCCTTTCTGGTCGACAGCTTTGGACGCGGCCCCACAGCGCATGGAGATATCCAAGACTGACCCACGGGAGAGGGCAGCACGAAACACCAAGAGCCACACAAGTGGCTAAACAAACCTCAGGGAGGAGGAAACATGACCAAATATACAACGACCGCACTTGCGGGCGCACTGCTGCTGGGTGCATTTCCCGTCAGCGCCGAGACGTGGAATTTCACGATCATCGCGGGCCACCCGCCACTGACCAAGGGCGTCAGCGCCATCAGCACCCATTTTGTGCCCGAAGTGTCCAGACGCGTGGCCGAACTGGGCCACACGATCAACTGGACAGAAGCCTATGCCGGGGCAGTGGCCCCGCCGACAGGTGTGCTGGAGGCCGTGGAAAGCGGAGTGGCCGAATTCGGTTATGTCCCGCAATTGTTTGAAGGGGACAAGCTTCCGCTGGACCAGATCACCTACCTCACGCCGTTTGGCACCGATGATCTGATCAAATTGATGGGTGTGATTGACCAGCTTTACGCTGAAATCCCCGCGATGAACGAAGCATGGGCCGACAATGGTCAGATGGTTCTGGCTCCGGTCGGCATCGACACCTACCATTTTGTGACCAAGTTCCCGATCGAGACAATCGACGATTTGAACGGCCACAAGATTGGCACCGCCGGTCTGGCGCTGAACTGGCTGAAGGGTGTGGATGCAACCCCAGTCGCAGGGGCGCTGCCGGATTTCTACAACTCGATGTCCACCGGGCTTTATGACGGGATCATGACCTTTGAGTCGGTGATCGCCCCCTACAAGTTCTACGAGGTCGCACCCTATATCACCAAGATCAACTTCGGTGCGCAATATGCCTCGGCGCTGACGGTCAATCTGGACACCTGGAACAGCCTGCCCGAGGACGTGCAACAGGTGATTCAAGAGGTCGCCGACGAATACCGTGACATCGCCGCAGAAAGCTATCGCGATGGCGGTGCTGCGTCGCTGCAACAGTCCGTCGACGGCGGTGCGATCATCAGTGAACTCAGCGACGAACAGCGCGCGGCCTATGCACAAAAGTTGCCCAACATCGCCCGTGAATGGGCGGACGCACTGGACGCGCAGGGCAAACCCGGAACCGAGGTGCTGGAAACCTACATGCGCCTGTCGAAAGAAGCGGGGATCACCCACGCACGGGACTGGGCCGCAAAGTGACCGATACAAATGACATGCGCGCGCCGCCCGATTTTTCGGGCGGCCCGGTGGCCCTGTGGCTGAACCGGATGACATTGGCTTTGGCCGCAATCGGCGGGCTGGGCACCTTGGGCATTATGGCAATCATCAATGCCGATGTGATCGGGCGGGGTGCTTTTGGCACGCCTGTGCCTGCCACGGCCGAAATTGTCAGTGCCATGATTGTTGCCATCGTATTTTTGCAACTGCCCAAGGCCACAGCCGCCGGACGCAACGTGCGATCAGATATGCTGCTGATCCGGCTGGGCCGGAACAAGGGCCGAGGGGCAGCCATTCTGGACATGGTCCATCATGCGGTCGGCACCCTGATGATGGGCATTCTTCTTTATTACATCGCGCCGGGCATCCTTGAATCCATTGAGGGCAATGAGACTGTCGGGCTTTACGGGATTTTCACCATGCCGCGCTGGCCTTTCGTGGTCTGTGTTCTGGCGGGCTGTGCGCTGACCTTTGCGCAGTATGCCATGCTGACACTCGGCTTTGCCGTTCAGGTGTTTGGCAAGGGGGCCGGATCATGAGCGGTGTCGAAATCGGTATTTACTCCATCCTCGCAATCCTCGTGCTGATCCAGTTGGGGATGCACGTGGCCATCGCGCTGATCGCGGTGTCCTTTTTCGGGGTCTTCCTTGTGAAAGGCAAAATGGTCGTGGCAGGCGCATTGCTGAGCCAGGCGGCGCTGGACGGGGTCGAGCGCTATTCCTTCGGAGTCATTCCCCTGTTCGTCCTGATGGGCGTGCTGGTCGGGGCCTGCGGTCTGGGGCGCGATGTGTTCGATGTGGCGGGCCAGATGTTCAGGCGATTCCGTGGCGGGCTGGGCATCGCCACAGTCTTTGCCAATGCGGTCTTTGCAGCGGTCAACGGGACCTCCATTGCCAGCGCATCGGTGTTTACCAAGGTCGCCGTGCCGGAGCTTGTGCGCCAAGGGTACACGCCGCGTTTTTCCGTCGGCGTCGTGGCCGGATCATCGGTGCTGGGCATGCTGATCCCGCCCTCGCTTTTGCTGATCCTGTTCGGGATCATCGCAGAGGTGTCCATTGGCGATCTGTTCACGGCGGGCATCGTACCTGGCCTGATCCTCGCCCTATTCTTTTGCGTGGCGATCTTGCTGATGGCACGGTTTTTCCCGCGCTTCACCGGCAATCCGAACAACTCTGATCTGCCGATCATGACCCGACGCACGATGCTTTTGAAATCCGCGCCGATCGTGCTGTTGATCGTGCTGGTGCTGGGCGGCATCTACGGCGGGTTTTTCACCCCCACCGAAGCAGGCGGCGTCGGTGCCTTGGGCGCGCTGATCATCGCGCTGATCAAAGGGCGTCTGACCGCGCGCGAAATCTGGAAAATCATGCTTGAGGTGGGACAGGTCACCGCCTCGATCACCTTCCTGATCATCGCCGCGCATATGTATTCGCGTCTGCTGGCGCTGACCGGACTGCCGAACGCGATGACCGGTCTGCTGTCCAGTTGGGAACTGGGCCTTTACGGGGTGCTGGTGCTGTACCTGCTGGCCATCATCCTGCTGGGCACAATCCTTGACAGTTCGTCGATCCTGCTGATCCTGCTGCCGCTGATCCTGCCCGTGATCCAGCCGTTTGGCGTGGATCTGGTCTGGTTCGGCATTCTGACCATCATCGCGGTCGAGGTGGGGCTGCTGACGCCACCGCTGGGCGTGGCCTGTTTCGTCATCAAGGCGAACCTCGAAGACGACCGCATCACCCTGAACGATATCTTTGCCGGTGCCGCGCCTTTCGCGCTGATGATGGTCCTTCTTGTGGGCCTTGTCATCGCGATGCCGTGGCTGGCAACCGGCCTGCTGTAACGGAGAACACAGATGAACACGCGCATCACACGCACACTTCAAGAGTTGGGCAACGGCCTTTATGCTTGGGTACAGGGCGACGGAAGCTGGGGCTGGAGCAACTCGGGCCTGATCGTTGGCGAAGACGGGCAGACCTTGGTTGTCGACACCCTGTTCACCGGCGCGCTGACCCAAGACATGCTGGACGCCTACGCCAAGGCAGAACCGGCAGCGGCCAAGATCGACGTGCTGGTCAACACCCACTCCAACGGCGACCACACCTTCGGCAACCACCTGGTCGGCGACGCCCGGATCATCGCCTCGGAGGCCACACGCGAAGAAATGGAAGAACGTCCTGCGGGGTTCTTCAAAGCCGCAGCCGCCAATCCGGGCGCCTACGGTGTATTCGGTGAATTCCTGCACGAATACATGGGCAAAACGTTCGACTTTTCGGATATCGAACATGTCGCGCCGACCGAGGTGTTCAAGGGATCGCGCACGCTGCATGTGGGCGGTCGCAGGGTCGAGTTGACCGAACTTGGTCCGGCCCATACCCGCGGTGACATCATCGTCTATCTGCCAGACAGCAAGGTCTGTTACACGGGCGATCTGGTCTTTCATGGCGGGCACCCGATCATGTGGGCGGGGCCGGTGGGCAATTGGATCGCGGCCTGTGACCATATTCTGGGGCTGGACGTCGATGTGATCGTGCCGGGGCATGGTGCGGTATCGGACAAATCCGCCGTGCAGGGGCTGCGCGACTATTTCACCCATATTCTAAGCGAAACCAAGGCGTGCTTCGACGCAGGGCTGGACTGGGATGCGGCGGCGTACGAGGTGGGATATGCCAACTTCGACAGCTGGCTGGACCGTGAACGGGTGGTGGCCAACGTCGCCACGATCTACCGCGATCTGTCGGGCGGCAAGGTCAACCCCGCGCAAGAGGATGTTCTGCGCCAGATGTTGCGCTATTCCAAGGGGGCAAACTGCCCGCATGATGCGCCCTGTGGCTGCGGCAAAGCGCACTGATGCTGGAGCTTTTGAACAACCCCATTTCAACCTGCTCGCAAAAGGTCCGCCTGACCCTGCACGAAAAGGGACTGCCGTTCACCGACACAAGGATCGACTTTCGCAAAAAGGAACACCTGACCCCAGAGTATCTGGCAATCAACCCCGACGGGGTGGTGCCATCGCTGTTGCACGACGGACAGCCGGTGTTGGACAGCTCGGTCATCATGGAATACCTCGACGAGGTGTTTCCCGACGTGCCGCTGACACCCGCCGATCCGCTGGGCCGTGCCAAGATGCGAAAGTGGCTGCGCTTTATCGAAGAGGTGCCGACGGCGGCGATCCGCATCCCGTCTTTCAATCAGGTCTTCGTGCGCCACCGCGCGGGGTTGACTGACGACGACCTTGAGCAGGACACCAACGCCCGCACCCTGCGCCGCACCTTCTATCGCGAGATGGGCCGAGGCGGGTTTTCCGACACGCGCCTTCGGGAAAGTTATGAGCGGCTGAACGAAACGGTGACGCGTATGGATGCAGCACTGGCAAACCGCGCGTGGCTGTGCGGTGATCTTTCGCTTGCCGATTTTTGTGTGGTGCCCTCCATCGACCGGATGCGCGATCTTGGCCTGTCGCAGATCTGGGATGGCAAACCGCATATGCAACGCTGGTGGGCCGCGATGCAGACCCGCCCCGCCTATCGCGCGACCTATTACCCGGGCACGCGTGTCACTGACATTTACGATGAAATCGGAGAACCCGCATGAAACTGGTTACCTTTGAAAACGGCGCGGGCGCGCAGGCCATCGGCATTCTGGACGGCACGCGGATCGCTGTGCTGGACGCGCAAACAGACCCCTTCTTTCGCTCGATGCTGGCCCTGATCGAGGGCGGCGACGCAGCGCTTGCGGCTGCGCGCAAGGCCCAAGCCTCGGCCAGCAAGATCGACCTTGCCTCGGTCAGGCTGCGCGCACCTTTGCCCGAACCGGTCCAGATGCGCGACAGCCTGACCTTCGAAATGCACCTGCGTCAGGCGCGCGCCACCATTTCCAAACTTACCCCGTCTGTTCCCGACCTTTCACCCGAGGACGTCACACTGCCCCAAGTCTGGTACGACCAGCCGATCTACTACAAGGGCAACCGGTTTTCGGTCTCGGGACCCGAGGATGAAATCCTCTGGCCCAAGGGCGAAACGCGGCTGGATTACGAACTGGAGCTTGGCATGATCACCGGCAAGGGCGGGCAGGACATCAGCGCGGCACAGGGTCAGGACCACGTTTTTGGTTTCCTCATCTTCAACGATTTTTCGGCGCGGGATCATCAGATGCTGGAAATGACCGGCGGGCTGGGGCCTGCCAAGGGCAAGGACTGGAAAACGGCCAATGCAATGGGACCCTGCATTGTGACAAAGGACGAGATTGGCGACGGCTCAGGCCTTGAGATGATCGCGCGGGTGAACGGCGAGGAATGGAGCCGCGGCAATTCAAACATGATGCACCATTCCTTCGGGCGCATACTGGAACACGTCAGCCGGGATGAAGAAATTCGCGCAGGCGAGTTTTTCGGCTCCGGCACTGTCGGCGGTGGTTGTGGGCTTGAGCTGAACCGCTATCTGGCGCCAGGGGACATCGTGGAGCTGGAAATCGAGGGAATTGGCGTGCTGCGCAACAAGGTTGGGCCACGTCAGGGATAGGCATCGCCAAGGTGTTCGGGGTCTCGTGCCCGCCTTCAGCGCCAAGCAGTTCACAAGCCGTTTCAGGGGCACAGCGTGAAGCGGATCAGCGGTCAGCTGATCCAGCACCGTCACCACCGCCCCTGACCGAAAGGCCACAGTTTCAGGGGTTTCGGCACGCCCACAGGTGACCCAGAGCGCGTTAATGCGACAACACCCCCTGACCAGCGAACTTGGCAATACCCTTACGGGAAATAGCCGAGAACCGCTTTGACCTCGAGATATTCCAACATGCCCTCAATCCCGTATTCGCGGCCATTGCCCGACTGTTTAAAACCGCCAAAAGGCGCATGTGGGTCCCAGGCCGGGTAGTTCAGATGCACTTGGCCGGCGCGGATTTGCGAAGCGACGTTCCTGACCGCCTCCATGTCACTGCCCTGCACTTGAGCGCCAAGGCCATAGACGGTGTCATTGGCGATGGTGACCGCCTCTTCGACCGTGTCATAGGGAAGGATGCAGAGGACCGGACCAAAGATTTCCTCCTGCGCGATGCGCATGTCAGTGCGCACCTCGGAGAAGACCGTCGGGTTGACAAAGAGGCCCGCATTCAGGCCGCCCGGCCGTCCCGGTCCGCCGGTGACAAGCTTTGCACCTTCGGCAATGCCCGCTTCGATCATGGTCTGGACCCGGTCGAATTGCGCCCGGTTGGCGATGGCGCCATGGGTGCGCCCCTTGGTCAGAGGATCGCCGACGGCGATCTCCTCGGCCGCCGCTTTGGCCAGCGCCTCGACCTCGGACAGGCGCGCACGGGGCACGATCATCCGGGTCGGCGCGCTGCAAGACTGGCCAAGGTTGCGAAAGGCAGCGGCGACACCCGGTGCTATGGCACGGGAGAGGTCGGCATCGGGCAGGATCACATTGGGCGACTTGCCGCCCAGCTCCTGCGACACGCGTTTGACCGTAGGCGCGGCGGCCTGTGCCACTGCGACGCCTGCACGGGTCGAACCGGTGATCGAGATCATGTCGACATCCGCATGGGCGGCAAGCACCGCGCCAACGCCCGCGCCGTCGCCCTGCACCAGGTTGAACACCCCGTCGGGGAACCCGACCTCTTCGATCGCTTCTGCAAAGAGCAGCGCATCAAGCGGCGACAGTTCGCTTGGCTTCAGCACCACCGTGCAGCCCGCCGCCAGCGCCGGCGCCACCTTGGCGGTGATCTGGTAAAGCGGCCAGTTCCAGGGCGTGATCAGCGCGCAGACGCCAATCGCCTCATGGGTGATGGCAGTCTGGCCACGCGGCTTGACGAAAGCAAAATCGTTCAGCACCTCGACGGCGGTTTTCAGATGGGCGATGGCCAGCGGCACCTGCGTCGCGCGGGCATAGTCAAGCGCCGCGCCCATTTCCAGGGTCAGGCATTGGGCGAAAAGCTCGCTTCGTTCCTCGATCAGTGCGGCAAGACGGGTCAACAGGTCGGCACGGGTTTCCGGCGCGCTGCGGCTCCAGTCGGGAAACGCCTTGCGTGCCGCTGCAACCGCCGCATCCACATCCACGCCAGTGCCGAGCGGGAAGCGGCACACCTCTTCTTCGGTTGCCGGATTGGTGACGGCGGCGCTGGCAGTGCCGCTGGGTGCGACCCAGGCCCCGCCGATGAAAAAACGGTTTAGGTGGCCGGTCGCGGCCAGATGGTCGAGGGGGGCGTTCATGTCACAAGATCCTTCATGCGAAAATAGGCGCCAAGCACCGGCAGGAACCAGGGGCGGCCGAAATGGCCCGGGATCGCGGGCCAGTCCAGATCCTTCCAGGGGTTCAGATCCGGGCGGCCATCCATGACATCAGCCATGACCTGGCCCATCAGTGTCGCCATATGGGTGCCGTGGCCGCTATAGCCCATGGAATAGAAGATGCCGTCGCGCTCTCCGGCGCGGGGAAGACGGTCACGGGTCATGTCCACCAGCCCGCCCCAGCAGTAATCCACCCGCGCGTTTGCAAGCTCCGGAAAGACATCGGCCATGGCAGCCTTGAGGATACGACCGCTTTTTGCGTCGGACTGCGGGTTGGAACCGGCAAACCGCGCCCGTCCGCCAAACAGCATCCGGTTGTCCGGAGTAAGCCGCCAGTAAACAACGAGGTTGCGGGTATCGACGACGTTGCGCTCCCGGGGCATCACCCGGGCGATCTGTTCGGGCGACAGCGGCTCGGTCACGATCAGAAAGGCACCCACCGGCACGATACGGCGGCGTATCCACCCCAGCGGTCCGACATGTGAAATGCCGCTGGCCAGCATCACCTGCCGCGCCGTGATCCGCCCCTTGGGCGTTTCCACCGCATGGCCGCCATCGACCTTGCGCAGTGCCGTGACCGGGGCGTGTTCGTAAATCTCCGCCCCATGCCGCGCCGCTGCCCGCGCCAGCCCGCGGACATAGCGGCCGACATGCATCTGAGCGCTTTTGGGGTACAAAAGCCCGCCGTAATAGCGGTCGGTCCCGACCTCGGTGTGCAACTCGGATTTCGGGATCATCCGAGTTTCGGGGTCGGCAACCTCTGCCAGCATTGCCTGGCTGCGGGCCAGCTTGTCGTAGTGTTCGGGCTTGGCTGCAAGCTTGAGCTTGCCGACCCGCGCGAAACTGCAATCAATCTCTTCTTCGCGCACCAGCCGCTCGACCAGATCGACGCCGGAATCGAAGGCCTTGTAGAGCGCGTTTGCCTTTTCCTTGCCGAACCTGCCCGCCATGACATCATATTCCTGGGCAAAGCCGTTGTTGCACATGCCGCCATTGCGGCCAGAAGCAGCATTGCCGATGGTCGTGGCCTCCAGCAGGGCAACGCGGGCACCCTTTTTGGCAAGCGCCAGCGCGGCCGAGGATCCGGTGATCCCGCCACCGACCACGGCCACGTCATAGTGGCCTTCGAGAGGGGCGGAAGGGCTCTGGTCGAACGGCTCGGAGGTATCGAGCCAATAGGGGGTCATTTTCATTTTTTCACTGCCAATACTTCATGTGATACTGCCAGCCACGCATGCGTGGCCAATTTGACCATGGCGGTCACCCGATAGGCGCAGGGCAGACCGAAGCTTTCCTGCCGGTAGGGCCGGTTCATCCACTGCGACAGCTTCAGCGCACCCCGGTAGGTGCCGCGCCTCGAGGATCGCCAGCTTTGCCCAGGCGTCTATTGTCTTTTGTCCGGCCTCAATCGGCATTGCCCAGGTGCCTTTTGCATAATCCGGATCGCGTTTTCCCATGCCACCAACTTGGGGTCTGGCGCACCGTTTCTGCTGCTGTTTTGCCCGGCCAACTCGGCAGGATCATTGGTTCTGTCCGGCCTCTCAGCATTAAAGATGGCGCAAATCGGGGCACAGATGAGCGCCCGACACACGGCGCCGTGGTGCGGCGCACAAGATGAGGCAGAGCCGATTTACGGGCAACGCCACACCAGCCCTGACCGTCAAAGCGACAGCATACGGCGTGTAGAACACTCAGCGGTCGCACTTTACATTTTTTCAAATTTCGCGAAATGACCGTTTTTCACTGGGATGATTGAAGTTAGTTTGGAAATGGCCCGGTGCTTTTCGCGCATCGGCTGGAAATCAAAGTCAGCTGGAGGGGCCAGATGCCGTTGTCCGCGACAAGAATGGCCGACGTCCCGGTGGTGGGTGACCTGATATCAAGGCGCATGGCCCCATGAGTGTCGGACACCCTCGCCGCAAGCGCGCGATTGCCACAGTGTGGTTCGCGGTGGTTTTGATCGCGCTGCCTCACTGGGCTTTGGCTGCGGATATTTTCAGTCCAATCGGGCCGGTTATGGAGGATCAGTCCAACCACTTTTTGCGGGCGGCACTGGTGGCGCTGGTGGCGGTTCTGCCTGCGATCATCGCACTGCCGATCCTTCTTTGGCGCTATCGGTATGGCGGCGCTGCGCGCTACACGCCCGACTGGGAGTTCAACAAGTGGTACGAAAGTGCGATCTGGGGTGTCCCGGTGCTTGTGATCTGCGTGCTGGCGGTCTGGCTGACCCAGTCCACCTTCAGGTTCGATCCCTACACACCGTTGGGGGACGATCCGCTTGAGATCAATCTCGTCGGCCTCGATTTCCGGTATCTGGCGCTCTACCCGGATCAACAGGTCGCGGCACTGGATGAAATCGTGATCCCCGTCGGGCGGCCCGTCACCTTCCGGCTGACCACGGACACGGTGATGCAAAGCTTTCTTCCCAATGGTTTCGCGGGACAGGTCTATGCGATGCCGGGCATGATCACGAAGTTGAACCTTGCCGCCAATCGCCAAGGCGAGGGCCTGGCAACCCAGACCCAGTTCAACGGCTACGGTTTCGCGAACATGCGGGTGCCCATGCGCGCCGTTTCGGAGGCGGCTTTCGAGGCCTGGGTCGATGGCGCGAAGGGCGATCCGCTGGATGCGCGCGGATATGCAGGGTTGGTTGTCGCGGGCGCCAGCGCAGAGGAATACCATCAAAGCACGCCAGAGCTTCGGCCCTTGGGCGACATATGCCTCTTCGATCGCGTGGTTGCCCGCTATCACCAAGGCACCGCTGTCCCACCCGAAGCGCAACCGGGCAGCACAGTCTACGATCCGGCAAAGGGTGCCCTGCCCGCCGGTGACTGCGACACGCTGCTCTCCGAAAGCCCTTTCGGAATGCACCGGATGACCATGACACAAGACGACGCCTCCAGCAGGTCTGGCCAGTAAGTGCGGAGCAGTATGGAACAGTTTTTTTTCGGGCGTCTCGGTTGGGACGACATTGCGATCTTCGACGTCTTTCGCGACCCCACGGTCAGCAACATCGTCGGCAGCGCCGCCGGCTGGCTGGCCGTGATCGGCGGGGGGGTTGTTGCTGCCTTGCTGTTGATCAAAGGATGGTGGCGGCCGCTGCTGTTTGAGTGGCTTAACACCACCGACCACAAGAAAATCGGCATCATGTACATCGTCGTTGGCCTTGTGATGTTCGCCCGTGGCGTGGCCGAAGGTGTCGTGATGCGCACGCAATATGTAACCGCGTTCCAGGGGGGCTATCTGACCGCTGACCACTTTTCCGAGCTCTTTTCGACTCATGGCACGATCATGATCTTCTTTGCGCTGATGCCCTTCCTGATCGGGTTCATGAATCTGCTGGTGCCGCTGATGATTGGCGCGCGAGATGTGGCGTTTCCGCGGCTTAACCAGATCAGCCTTGGGTTCACGATCGTTGGCGCGATGTTGTTGATGATCAGCCTTGTGGTCGGGCAATTCGCAACCGGCGGCTGGACCGGCTATCCGCCCTATACCGGCGTCGCCTTTCAGCCCGGCACGGGGCCAGACTACTGGATTTGGTCGCTGGGCCTGTCAGGGATCGGGTCGCTGCTGACGGGGCTGAACTTTGCCGTGACCATCTACAAGATGCGCTGTCCGGGCATGACCTTCATGCGGATGCCGATCTTTGTCTGGACGGCGCTCTGTACCGCGATCCTGCTGGTCTTTGCGCTGCCGCCGCTGACCGCTGTCGTCATCATGCAGGCGCTGGACCGCTACCTCGATTTCCACTTCTTCACCAACGACCTTGGCGGGAACATGATGAACTTCGCCAACCTGTTCTGGATGTTCGGGCATCCGGAGGTCTATATCCTGATCCTGCCCGCCTTTGGCCTCTATTCCGAGTTCACGGCGATCTTCGCGGGTAAGCGCATCTATGGTTATACCTCGCTAGTGATCGCCACCATGGCCATCGCCGTGCTGTCCTTTACCGTCTGGCTGCACCACTTCTTCACCATGGGCCAAAGTCCGACGATCAACGTGGCCTTCGGCATTGCGACCATGCTGATCGCCATTCCGACAGGGGTGAAGGTTTATGTCTGGATCGCGACGCTTTGGGGCGGGCGTATCCGGATGCGGACGCCGATCATCTATCTGGCCGGGTTTATCTTCTTCTTCGCCGTCGGCGGCTATACAGGCATTCTGCTGGCCAATCCTTCAATCAACTTCACCGTTCATAACAGCCAATTCGTTGTGGCACATTTCCACAACGTGCTGCTGCCCGGCACGCTCTTCGCGGTGCTGGCCAGCATCTATGTCTGGTTCCCCAAGTTCTTCGGTTTCCGTCTGGACGAACGCTGGTCGGCCGCAACGGCGTGGCTTTTTATCATCGGCTTCACCTTCGCGTTCATGCCGCTTTACATCGTTGGATTGATGGGCCTGCCGCGCCGCAGCCCGGCCTTCGATGATCCCAGCTATATTCCCTATATGATCGTGACGATGGGCGGGGCGCTCTGTGTGTTCGCGGCGCTCTGCACCCTGATCGGCACCTTCGTTGTCTCCGCAAAGCGGCGCAAAGAGCTTGCAGTGCCGGGTGGTGATCCGTGGGACGGGCGCACGCTGGAATGGGCCGCGCCCGTGCCGGAATGGAATTTCGCCTTTCTGCCAGAGGTGAAATGTCAGGATGCTTTCGAAGTCGAGAAGGCACAGGGCACGGCCTACCAGATCGAACGGGAGGATTTCGAGGACATCGAACTGGCCCCGAAAAGCTGGATCGGACTGACGATCATCGTGTTCGGCACGCTTTTGGGTTTTGCCATGGTGTTCTGGATCTGGTGGCTCGCGGTGCTGTCTGCCGCCGCCTTGCTGGTCCACGCCATCAGTCTTGGCTTCGTGCGTGACGAAGGCGAAATCATTCCGGCAGACGTCATTGAGCGCACCGAACGCGACTGGGTCGCGGCGGCACGGCAGGGGCGAGGCACCGACCGGACCGATGAAGTGTCAGCGCGCAATCGTGGCTTTTCTGTCCGCATCACGGAGGCATAACGTGACCACATCGACCCCTCACCTCAACAGCCATCCCGGTCTCAACCTTGGTCCTGCGCACGGGCAAGCCCATGAGGATGCCGAACCCGTGATGTTCGGATTCTGGATCTTCCTAATGAGCGATCTGGTCACCTTTGCGATGTTCTTTGCGGTCTATGCCACGTCCCTTCAGGCAACCGCTGGCGGGCCGGGCAACGCGGACATTGTGGACGTCACCAGCATCGCGCTGCAAACCGGCGCACTGGTGGTCAGTTCACTGCTGTTCGGGATTGCGACAGTTGTGATGAAACACGGGTCATCCAAGCGCACCGTGATCCTGTGGCTGCTGGCCTCTCTTGCCTTCGGGCTTTGCTTTCTTGGCCTTGAAGCCCGCGACTTCATCGACGCAGCGGACAAGGGTGCAGTGCCCATGCGATCAGGCTATCTAAGCGCTTATTGGGCGTTGGTTGGGTTACACGGGCTGCACGTGACCGTGGGCAGCGTCATGATCTGCGTTGTCTGTGCCCAGACTGCCATGTTCGGCTTTGCATCAGACGTCAAAACCCGCGTGCTTAGGCTGGGGCTATACTGGCACTTTCTTGATATCATCTGGATCGGGATTTTCTCGGTCGTCTTTCTGCCGGGGCTGCTGACATGAGCGACAAGCATCAACGCGCACATGATCTACGTATGTATTTCGTCGGGTTTGGACTGGCGGTCACACTCACAGCCCTGTCTTTCCTCACTGCCATTTTGCAACCCTTCGGGCCTGTTGGCCTTTTTGCATCCCTCGCCGTGCTGGCCATCGCGCAGGTCATCGTCCACTTCCGCTTTTTCCTGCACATCGACCTGTCCCGACAGAAGCGCGAAGATCTGCAACTGATCCTTTTTACCGTCCTGATCATCTCAATCATGGTCGCGGGAACGGTGTGGGTCTTGGGCAATCTGATGACCCGGATGATGTGACAGGGCAAAATCCGGTCTAGCGCAGGTGCGGCACCGCGCTTACGCACGGTACCCGCTGATGAATTGGTTCGGGTTAGCGATGATCCCCCGCGCCCTGACTGTCGATCACGGCCTTGCTGATCGTGCAGAATACCAACGAGAATGCGACCAATCCGGCGAAGACATAAAGCTCAAGCGTGTTGTCACCGATCAGGTGGTAGGCAAAGAACACCATCACCCCGGCATTGAGGATCGCGGCCAACCACAGCAAAGTCGCGTTCCCTCTGCCTTGCCCGCGTGCGACGTGAAGGGCTGCGCCCATCGGCACGAAGGTATGAACCAGCAGGAAAGTCAGGCTTGCCACATCCCCGATCTGTTCAAGGTTCATGGAAACAAGCATGACAATAACGATCACCACCGTCGCAATCATCGCGATGTTGCCCTGCCGCAGAAAGATTTGGCGCGAAAGGATCGGGCTCAGCTCGCGCTCTTTCGCCATATAGCTGATGGTGTTCGAGCCAGAGAAGATATTGGCGTTGATGTTGGTCGCCGTTGACACCATCGCGGTGATACCCAGCAGCAAAAAGCCCGCTTGCCCCAGAATGGGTGTCGCCGCTTCGGCCAGTGCATAATCCTTGGCCTTTTCGATCCGCGACAGGTCGATGCTGCCGAACACAGCGATGTCGAGCGAGATGTAGATGACAGCGACAAGCGCGATTGCGATGAAGATGGCACGCCCAATCGTGCCCGCCCCTTCCTTGACGGAGCCGCCGGCGTTGGCGATCACCGCGAACCCCGCAAACGACAGGTTGGCCAGCGCCACGGCATTGACAAAGTCACCGGCGTTGAACGCAACCGATCCGCTGTTCTGCGCATAGGTGGCAAAGTCGAACTGTGTGAAAGCGACGATGGTAAAGCCCACAAGGACAAGCAGCTTCGCACCCACCATCAGCTTTTCGGACAGGCCCAGCAGGCGCAGACCCAGCGCGTTGACCAGCAGGAAGAGCAGCATCACCGCGATCCCGAACCAAAGGACTGCCCCATCACCAAGCGACAGAACCTTGGTCGTGTAGTGGCCAAAGGATTTCGCCACGAGGCCAAGGACGACGGCAATCGACAGGTAGTAGCAAAATGCGATGGTCCGCCCGATCAGGCCCCCTTGCCAGCCGATGTCGAGGTATTCCGCAATCCCCCCGTTTGTCGACGCGGATCGGGCCAAAACGGCATAGCCGTATCCGGCAGAGGCAGAGACTATGGCGGAGGCGGCAAAGGCCAGCCAGGCGTAGCCGCCGGCCAGATCGGAAATCGACCCGAACAGCGCGAAGATCCCTGCGCCGATCATGGTTCCTATCCCCAGCGATATGATCTCGATCAGCGAAAGTTGGTGTTTGGACGTATCAGCCACGGATTGCCGCTCCTGTGAATATGCTTCGTTTATGCATCCTTATGGTCAGGGTCGCCGATCACCTGGGTTTGGTCCGGTGATTAATAATATGTAAGAAACGGGGTCGCGCCTTTTGCCGGGGCGCAGTGCGGCTGGCGGGCCAACCCACGTCTAGGCATCGGGGGGTGGTCGCCGTGGGTGGCGTGCTCGGTACACACGTATTGCGATCAGGGTCGCGACCACCACGATGGCGATGGTCGGGACCACATGCATTGGATTTGGACGATGCGACAGCCATTGCGCGACCCGGTCGCCCAGCACCGTCCATACCCCGGCCCAGATGGCCGCGCCAAGAACGTTGGCGATCACGAACCGGTACCAGGGCATTTGCGTCGATCCGGCGACCACCCCGTTGAACTGGCGCAGGATCACGACGAACCGCGCGCCGACCACCATAAGTGCGCCGTATTTCCGCGCCGCATCCTCTACCCGCAGGTAGCGCGCCGGTGTCAGGCCGATGCGGCTGCCGAAACGCGCGACCAGTGCCGGGCCAAACCTGCGCCCGATAAAGTAGCCTATGTTGTCGCCGATGACCGCGCCGGCCCAGGCGGCCAGAAACACGAACGGCAGACGGGTCGCACCTGCACCCGCCGCCGCCGATGCGGCGATCAGGGCGCTTTCACCGGGCAGCGGCAGGCCGAGCGCCTCCAGCAGAACCGTGACGAAAAGTGCCGCGGGGATGCTGGCCCCCAGCAGACCACCCAAAAGGTCATGCCCCAACATCATTGTGCGCTCTTCTTGGCCATTGTGACCGGCGAACTGCGCAAATCCGCTCTGGCGCGATCACATTGCATGCTTGATACCGAGTTTGATCAGCAGCCAGTTCGCCGGGTAGGCGGTTACGAAGCCGGCGATCATCGCGGCTTGCATAGTCATCCAGAACACGGGCGATGCAACCTCTGGCCGGACACCGAACAACGGCTCGTAAATCAGGAAAATCGCGATGGCCATCAGGCCATACATCCCCACTTGCCAGCTCGACAAGGACAGCACGTCGGCCTTGGCCGCTTGGGTCAGGGCTGCCCCGGCGCCGAGATCCTTGTTCATCGGCCGGATCGCGAAATACTGGAACGCAATTCCGGTGATCAGAGCCAGCACGAAATCAAGGCCCCAGACGGCAAACAGCGCATCCGAAAACAGTCCCGGATAGCCAAACGGTTTCAGCACAGCAGGGGCCATAGCAGCCAGGTTTTCGCCGATGACATCCGCCACGGTGCATCCGGCCCCACAATGCAGCGCGCTTTTCGCGACTGCTGCTGCATGTGGGATGTTGCCATGTTGACCGTGATGATCCTGGGGACTTTTCGCGGTCGAAGGCATCGCGCGCCCGTATCGCAGGTAAAACCACAGCAACACCGGCCCGCCAAACAGCGCGCAGATCGGCCAGACGAGGTTCATCACCGCCATGTGCTGCGGGCGCTTTACGACATCGACAGCGATCCAGATCGCGGTGACGGCACCGACTGACAACGAAATCCAGGAAAACACGACAAGGGTTAAGGGCATAGCAGCAGTTACCTAGGTCCGGAGCGCAGCGCGAAAGAAGGCTTCCGCGCAGCATGAGCTTGTTAAGAGCATATCAGCGCAGGAAGTTGTCACGCAGCAGCGACACGACCTCGCGGGTACGACCGCTTAGCACAGCCTTGATCCCGAACAACGCGGTGCTGGCGACCTGACCGGCCTTGACCTTGGGCGGCATGACAAGCTCCATCTCGTTGGTACAGACATCAAGGATCGCGGGACCGTCGGCAGCAAGCCATTCGGTCATCGCCTTTTCCAGTTCGTCCGCCTTCTCGACTCGCCAGCCCTTCAGGCCGCAGACCTCTGCCAGCATGGCGAAGTTGGGATTTTCAAGGTCGGTGTAGGCGTCCAGCAGCCCTTCGACCCGTTGTTCCATTTCGACAAAACCCAAAGAGCCGTTGTTGTAGATCAGGATCTTGACGGGCAGGTTTTCCTGCTTGAGCGTCAGAAGATCGCCCATCAGCATGGTCATGCCGCCATCCCCGCTCATCGAGATGACCTGACGGCCCGGATAGGCCGCGGCCGCCCCCATCGCCTGCGGATAGGCGTTGGCCATGGTGCCGTGCAGCAGGCTGGTCAGGAACCGCCGCTGGCCGTTGGCCGTCAGATGCCGCAGCAGCCAGACCATGGGCGACCCGCCGTCGGCGGTGAATATGGCGTCTTGCGCGGCCAGTCGGTCAAGGGTGTGGGTGACGAATTGCGGATGGATCAGCGCAGGATCGCTTTCTTCCGCCTCTCCGACATATCCTTTGAGGTCCTCTTTCCACTGCTTGCGTGCGGCGTCCAGGTGCGACGTGTCGGTCTTTTGATCCAGCCTGTCCAGCAGCGCCTCGATGGTCGGCCCGACATCCCCGACAAGACCCATGCCCACCGGTGCCCGGCGTCCGATATGGGTCGGGTCGTGATCGATCTGAATGACCTTGTCCTGACCAGGATAGAACTGGGTATAGGCAAAGTCCGTCCCGAGGCAGAGCATCACGTCAGCGGCATCGACCGCCTCGACCCCGGCCTTGTTGCCCAGAATGCCGATCATGCCGATGTTGTATGTGTTATCAGGCTCGATGAACTCTTTCGAACGGCTGGTATGGGCGATGGGGGCCGCCAGCTTTTCGGCCAGCGCCACAAGCTGGGGTTTCGCATCCCGCGCCCCGATGCCTGCGTAAAGCGTGACTTTTCCCGCCGCGTTCAGTTTTTCCGCCAGCGCGTCAAGTTCTGCGTCCACGGGGCGCAGATGCGATTTGGGGCGGTGAACGGACCAAGGCAGGTCGTCTTTGGTGTCTTCTTCGAACATGTCGCCGTTGACGATAACGACCGCGACGCCACCCTTGGTCAGTGCCGCCTGTGCGGCCTGCACGACGATGCGCCGCGCCTGATCAGGGTGCGAGACGTATTCGCAGAACACGCTGTACTGTTCGTAAATCTTGCGCTGGTCCAGTTCCTGCGGAAAGCCAAGGCCGGTCTCGGCGCGGGCCACGTCCGAGGCGATCAGCAAGACCGGCGCGCCGTTGCGGTGGCTTTCGAAGATACCATTGACAAAGTGCAGAGTGCCGGGGCCGCAGGTGCCCGCGCAGACCGCCAGTTCACCGGTAAAATAAGCCTCGCCACCCGCGGCCAGCCCGCCCACCTCTTCGTGGCGCACGTGGACCCATTGCAGGTCGGACTGGCGCACTGCGTCGGTGAAATGGTTGATTGTATCGCCGACGATCCCCCAGCAGCGTTTCGCGCCGGCATCGAGCAGCGCATCGACGATTACTTCGGATACTTTGGTCATTTTGGTTATCCTTTTAAAAAACTGGGGGTCAGCGTGCCCGCGCCTGCGCAAGATCAATGGCGGGACGGAAACTTGCCGACTGAGCTGCACGCCAGAAATCGGCGTAGATCGTGTCATCCGGCGCATCGAGAAGCGCACCTTCGAGAAGGAAGGTATGGACCTGATCCATCGGCAGGGCCTTTTCGGGTCCAGCGCGATGCATCAGGTGATGCGGTTGCAGCTCGCTGGGGTGGTCCAATCCGGCAGAAGCGACGATCTCCATCAGGGCATCAACGGTTTTTTCATGAAACCGCGCCGACCGTTCGCCCTGTACCTCGGGGATCAATCCACGCTGGCGTGCGGGATCCTGCGCTGTCACGCCGGTCGGGCAGGTGCCAAGATGGCAGCGCTGCGCCTGAATACAGCCCACCGAGAACATGAAGGCGCGCGCAGCGTTGCACCAGTCTGCGCCTTGCGCGATGTTCCGCGCCAGCCCCATGCCGGAATAAACCTTGCCGCTGGCGGCCAGCCGGATCTGGGATTTGACGCCCGCGCCGACAAGCGCGTTGCGCATCAGGATCAACCCTTCGGACAGGGGCATCCCGACCCAATCGGACAGTTCAACGGGTGCGGCGCCAGTACCGCCTTCGCCGCCGTCGACGACGATGAAATCGGGATGGATCCCTGTCTCGACGATGGCCTTGGCAATGGCAAAGGGCTCATGGGGCTGCCCGATGCACAGCTTAAGACCGACGGGTTTGCCGCCCGACAGCTCACGCATCTGGGCCGCAAATTCCAACATCTCGATGGGGGTGTAAAAGGCGGAATGGCCGCGTGGCGACAGGCAATCCTGATGGGCGGGCACCTGCCGGATCTTGGCGATTTCCTCGGTTACTTTTGCGGCGGGCAGCAGGCCCCCGTGACCGGGTTTTGCGCCTTGGCTCAGCTTGATCTCGGTCATCTTGACCTCATCGCGCTGCGCCGTTTCGGCAAACGTCGCGGGGTCGAAATTGCCGTCCTTGTCGCGCGCGCCAAAATAGCCCGAGCCCAATTCCCACACGATATCCCCGCCGTGTTCGAGGTGGTAGGGAGACAGCCCGCCTTCGCCGGTGTCGTGATAGTACCCGCCCTTTTTTGCACCAAGGTTCAACGCCCGCACGGCATTCGCCGACAGCGCACCAAAGCTCATCGCCGAAATGTTGAGGACAGACGCGGAATAGGGCTTGCTGCACTGGTCAGATCCGACATCCACGCGGGGCGACTTGATCGGGTCTTTGGTGGGCGCGATGGAATGGCCCACCCAGTGATAGGTGTCTTCGTCGGTGTTGCGCTCGGTCCCGAAGGGCTGTGTGTCGGTCAACCCTTCGGCGCGGGCGTGAACAAGTCGGCGTGCGGCCACCGAAAAGGGTGTGCCGCCAAGATCATCCTCGACGATATAGCTGTGCAGATAGGGCCGCAGATCGTAAAACAGCCACCTGATCCGACCGGCCACCGGATAATTGCGCGTGATCGTCCAGCGGGACTGGAAGGCATCATATAGCCCAAGCAGGACGACCAGCGCCAACACCACCGCGATCCACACCCAGCCGTAGGCCAGCGCCACCACAGCCAGAACCGCAGCGGCAATCGGCACCACCGACCGTTTCGATATATCAAGAAGGCTTTTCAATTTGTCGTTCATGGGGGCGGCCTTTCCGGTCAGGGTCTGTTTCGTCAGGGTCTGGGACAGGCTTATCCAAATGGGACTTTGTGTGACATTGTCGAGTTTCTTACTTATTTGTCATCTTCGTGCAGGGCGCTTGTTGCTGCACCATTTGGGTATTCTATGAGACGTGCGATGAAGATCAGTCCAGATAATCCGTCCGCCGGCGTCCGGTGCAGGCGATGAATCCGCGTCCAGGCGCGGATGCGCCGCAGTCCGTGCGGATCGCAAGCTACAACATCCGCAAGGCCGTCGGGCTGGACTGGCGACGTGATCCCCACAGGATCGTTGATGTGCTGGAAGAGATTGATGCCGATATCATCGTTTTGCAGGAAGCGGACAAGCGGGTTGGCACCCGGGCCGGTGTGTTGCCTCTTGACCGGTTGGAGGACGAACTTGGATACCTCATGGCCGACGTCTCGATGCGCCCGCTGAGCCACGGTTGGCATGGCAACGCAATTCTGGTGCGCCAGCACTTTGCCGATCACAAGGCCGAACGGATCGACCTGCCGACGCTGGAATCGCGCGGTGCCGTTTCCGTTCGCCTTCGTGAACCCGACCTTGAAGTGATTGGCCTGCATCTGGGCCTGACACCGGGGATGCGGCTCAAACAGATGCGCAAGATGCAGGACCTGATGGCGCGGCGGGATCACCCGGTGATGTTGGCGGGCGATTTCAACGAATGGAACGCAGGACGATTGCCGTTTGAATTCCCTGCGACAGTTGTGTCGCCGGGCCCCAGTTTTCACGCCCGCCGCCCCACCTCCCCGCTTGACAGGTTCGTTCTGGGCGCGGGACTGCGTGCCGTCTCGTCCCATGTGCATCACACAGCGCTCGCGAGAGAGGCTTCGGACCATTTGCCCATTGTTGTTGATGTTGCCTTCTCAAGGACCGCTTCATGACCCAGATCTTACTGTTTTTGCATCTGCTGATCGTGATCGGTTTCACGATCCGCATTCTGCTGCGCGATGATCTGTCGCCCCAGGCGCGCCTGGCCTGGTTTATCCTGATGGCAGCGCTGCCATATGTCGGAAGTGCGATCTATTTTCTGTTCGGAGAGATTGATCTTGGTCATTCCAACAACACGCGTCACCGCGCGGTGTTCGACCAGATCCGCAGCAAGGCAGACCCGATCTTCGGCACGCCTGACGAGACTGACCGCCGGATCGAGCCGCTTTACGCGCCTGCCTTCCGGTATGCGGGATCTATCAACGGGTTTCATGCGGTGGGTGGAAACCACGCCGAGCTGATGGCCAATGCGGCGGAGACGAACGCGCGGCTGATCGCTGACATCGACGCGGCGCAAAGTCATGTGTCCGTTCTGTACTACATCTGGCTGGATGACACGACCGGGACAGACATCGCCGAGGCGCTGATCCGCGCGGCGCAGCGCGGCGTGACCTGCCGGGCGATGGCCGACGGGCTGGGGTCGCGGGCGTTTATCAAATCCCCCCTGTGGCAGCGCATGTCAGCGTCCGGTGTCAAGACAGCCGTGGCCTTGCCTTTGGACAATCTCATTCTCACGGTGCTGACCAGCCGCCTTGATTTGCGCAACCACCGCAAGATCACGGTGATCGACAGCAAGATCACCTATTGCGGCAGCCGGAATTCCGCGGACCCCGACTTCCGCATCAAGGCCAAATATGCGCCTTGGGTCGATATAATGCTTCGGTTCGAAGGGCCGATCGTCGCGCAGAATGAACTGCTCTTTATCAGTGACTGGATGCTTGCCACCAACGAGCCGTTCGAGGCGTTCACCGTTGGAGCCGAGGCCATCGAAGGCGGTTTTCCAGCTCAGGTGATGGGAGACGGGCCAACCGAGCGGCGCGGCGCCACACCGCAACTGTTTTCGGCCCTGATCGCAAGCGCGCGGGACACTCTGACGCTGTCGACGCCTTATTTCGTGCCGGACGCCACCGTGTACGAGGCTCTGTGTGCTGCGGCCTATCGCGGGGTAGCGGTGACGCTGATATTTCCGAAAGTGAACGACAGCTGGGTCGTCGCCGCCGCAAGCCGCAGCTATTACCATAGATTGCTGTCGGCCGGCTGCGTGATACATGAGTTCGCCGGCGGCCTTTTGCATGCAAAGACCCTGACACTGGACGGTCGGGTGACCCTTGTCGGATCGTCAAACCTTGATCTGCGCAGTTTCGATCTGAACTACGAAAACAACATCCTTTTGCAAGACGCGTGCGTGACCCGCGCCGTGCGGCACCGGCAGGACGATTACATCGCAAGCTCTCATCCTGTGACCCTCGACGAGGTGAATGCGTGGCCTCGGTACAGGCGCATCTGGCACAACACTGTCGCAACGATCGGCCCCGTTCTTTAACACCGCCCTGGCGGGTCAAAATCGCCGCGCCATGCCCTTAGGTCAGGCGCAGCGCATCGATCACGCCGTCCTTGAGAACCATCACCGTCCCACGCTCCAGCGGCTGGCACCCCGCCGTTGTGCGCAAAGGCATGGCGGCGCCCGTGCGCCACGCGTTGCGCATGACCATGCGGTTTCGTTCGCTGTTTGCGGCGGGATCGGGTTCGGTGCGATGTTGCGGTTGCGGTCTTGTGGGGATGCCCAATGAACAACCGGTTCAACAGGCCAACGGCTACCCCGCACTTTTCACGTCGCTACTGTGGAAGTGCGATGGTTTTCACCTCAAGGAAATCACGCATGCCTTCGGCCCCGCCTTCGCGCCCGTTTCCCGAGGACTTGTACCCGCCAAAAGGAGACCCCGCCGCCAAGTATGCCCCGTTGACGTTGACGGTGCCCGATTGCAGCGCCTTGGCGACGCGCAGGGCGCGCGCGGGATCGCCGCTTTGCACGTAGGCACCAAGACCATAGGGCGTGTCGTTCGCCAGCCGGATGCCGTCTTCTTCGTCGTCGAAGGGGATCATCACCAGTACCGGGCCAAAGATCTCTTCCTGCGCGATCCGCATGTCGTTGGAAACACCGGCAAATATCGTGGGCTTGGCGTAATAGCCGGTCTCAAACCCCTCGGGTTTGCCCAGCCCGCCGCAGACCAGCCGCGTGTTTTCGTCAAGGCCGACTTGGATCATCTTCTGCACCCGGTCGTATTGCAACTGGCTGACCAGCGGCCCCAGATGATCGCCGGGCTGCGACGGATCGCCGACAATTGTGCGCGCGCACTTCGCGGCGGCCAGTTCGACCGCGCGGTCATAAACGGTACGTTCGACCAGCATCCGCGTGGCGGCATCGCAGCTTTGGCCCGAGTTGATGAAACAGGCGTCGATGCCTTCGTCGATGGCGCGCTCCAGATCACAATCGGCAAAAACGAGGTTGGGCGACTTGCCACCAAGCTCCAGCGTCACGCGTTTCACCGTGTCGGCACTTTCCTTGAGGATCGAGGTGCCCGCTCGCGTCGATCCCGTGAAAGACATCATGGCGATGTCGGGGTGGCGCGACATGGCCGAGCCAACGGTGGGGCCCGCGCCGTGTACGAGGTTGAAGACCCCGGCCGGGACGCCGGCTTCGTCCATGATCTCGGCCAGAAGGTTTGCCGAAAGCGGCGTCAGTTCCGAAGGTTTCAGCACCATGGTGCAGCCTGCGGCAAGACACGGCGTGATCTTGAGCATCATCTGGTTGACCGGCCAGTTCCACGGCGTGATCAGCCCGCAGACACCCACGGGCTCCATCACGATCAGATCGCCGTTGGGCAGGGTGTATTCGAAGGCGAATGCCTCGAGATCTGCGACCATGGCGGTCAGGATATCGACGCCGACCTGTGCCTGCTGCTGGCGCGCGAAGGAGATCGGCGACCCCATTTCAATACTGATGGCCTGCGCCATTTCGTCGATACGGCGGACATAGACGTCTAGGATGCGCTCCAGAAGCGCGCGCCTCTCGGGCTTGGTGGTGGCAGCGAAGGCAGGGCGGGCGGCCTTGGCTGCGGCAACAGCGGCATCGACATCAGACGCGTCGCCCATGGCCAGCACCGCGACCGTTTCTTCGCTCGCAGGGTTGATCATGTCGAGGGTATCGCGCCCGGACGGAGGCACCCACCGGCCATTGATGTAGAATTGCGACAGATCGGTGGTGGACATATGTTTATTCCTTTTGGCGACGTGATTTGGCGCGGTTGGTGTCCCCGAGGATCGGGGGCGTGGGGGTCGGCCCTGTCTACGCAGATGCGCCCCGAGGCAAAGCGAGCGCGGCGATCGTCCTGGTCATATCCATGATCTTCTTGTTGAGATCGTCGTAGGTCGATGTTTCCGACCAGGTGAATTCGAAAAATAGCATGTTGGCGTTGTTGAAGATCGTGGCGCCAAATGCCTCGCAATCCAGATCGGACGACAGTCGGCCTTGCGCTTGCAGTGCCACCGTCAAATCAACAATCTGCTGGCGCAGCACCCGGTCCGACTGGCGCAACCTGCGCGCCTCGGCCGTGGCGGGCGCCGTGAAGGCAAAGGCAAAGCCCTGCCGCCAGAGGTCACGCTGAAGCACCATGTGCTGCGCATTGAAATGCATGCCAACCAGCATGCAGAAATTATCCGCGACGGAGGCTTCCGCGCTGGGTTCGAACCCAGCGCCCAACGCTGCCAGACGCTCGTTTTCGATGGACGTAAGGGTCAGGAGAATCTCGTTCTTGCCCCCGAAGTAGTTGTAGAGCGTCCCGACGGAGACATCAGCCATTTCCGCGATGCGCTCTGCCTTAACGCTGTCAAATCCGTGCTCAAGAAACAGGCGGGTTGCCGCGTCCAAGAGGCGCTGCATGCGTTCAGATTTGTGCTTTTCGCGTAAATTCATATCAGCACCTTGACTAATTTTAGATCTGACTTCAAGTTTAAACTCAACTACTATTTTAAAGTTAAGTATAACTTTTCTGGTGCGCCCGAACTTCGAGAATATGTTTCGGACCCGCCCAGCTTGAGGAGGATAAAAGATGTCAAGCGTTGCACAAGCAGTAAGCGAGACCTGGAAAACCGACGACCACTTCCTGCATCCCTGGCAGGACGTCACCGCGATGGACCGCGATGAATGGACCCATCTGGAAGCCAGCGGCGGGATCTACGTACGCGATTCCAAGGGAAATCAGCTGATTGACGGCCCGGGCGGCATGTGGTGCGTCAACGTCGGCCACGGCCGCGAAGAGATCATCGAGGCGGTGGCCGGGCAAATGCGCAAGCTCAGCTATTTCTCGCCCTGGTCAATGGCCTCCACGGCGTCCTCCGAGCTTGCCCAACGTCTGGCCGCCATGACGCCGGGCGATCTCAACACGGTCTTTTTCACCACCGGCGGGTCGACCGCAGTGGATTCCGCGCTGCGGTTCGTGTTTTTTTACAACAACTGCCTCGGGCGCCCGGAAAAAAAGCACATCATTTCGCGCGTGAACGCCTATCACGGCAGCACCTACCTGACGGCAAGCTGTTCGGGAAAGATGCGCGAAAAGGCGCAGATGGACATGATCGAAGACACGATCCATTTCCTGCCATGCCCCAAGCCCAAGGACCGCGCCGCCGACATGTCGGTCGAGGCGTTCTGCGACGAAAAGGTCGCCGACCTGGAAAACAAGATCCTGGAACTGGGCGCGGACAAGGTTGCGGCCTTCATTGCTGAACCGGTCATGGCATCGGGTGGCGTTATCATCCCGCCCGAAGGCTACTACAAACGCTGCCACGAGATCTGCAAGAAACACGACGTTCTCTTCATCGCGGACGAGGTGGTGACGGCCTTTGGACGTCTTGGGTATTACTTCGCCTCCGAGGATGTCTTTGGTGTGACGCCGGACTTGCTGACCACCGCAAAGGGGCTGACCTCTGGTTATCTGCCGCTTGGGGCGCTCTTTATCTCGGACCGGCTGATCGAAGAGATCAAGTCCGTGAGCAACGAGCCGCGGAGCTTCTTCAGCGGTTTCACCTATTCCGGCCATCCGGTATCGGTCGCAGCGGCGCAGGCCAATCTGGACATCTTCGAAAACGATAAGCTGCTCGAACATGTGCGCGAAATCAGCCCGTATTTTGCCAATGCGCTCAAATCCCTAAGCGATCTGCCCGTGGTCACCGACGTGCGGGTGCAAGGCATGATGGCGGCCGTCGAGTGCGAGCTTGACGCGGACACGCCAGATGAAAACCGCGACACGGGTTTTACGGCGAAGGTGGATGCGATCTGCCAAGATCTCGGTCTGCTGGTCCGCCCGACCTACAACGCCTGCGTGATGTCGCCGCCCTTGACCATCACCAAGGCCGAGATCGACGACATGGTGGCCAAGCTGCGTGAGGGCATTACGCGGGCCATGCAGGTCGAGGACTGATGTCGTTGCGACGACCGGTTGAATCTGCCCAATACTGGGCTCAGCGGCAACCAGCGAATGTCCCGTCCCCTGTCGGATGACGCCTGTACATTATGCATGAAAGGGCGCGCGTTACTTCGACTGCCCTGATTTTAGCGCCCGCGTTTGTCGGGCGCTTTGCGGCCCACATATTTGCTTGCGGTTTCGCCCGCTGCTTCGGTCGCATCCGCGACACCGATCAGCACACCCGTGCGCGGGCCAGAGGTGCGGTATTCGACGAACGTGGCGTTTGACAACGTCGTACGCGCCGCCGGTCGGCGGGCCCATGTGTTCAGCTTGTCGTACATGGCTGCGATGGTGTCCGCATGGTCTGCGCTGCCGCCCAGATCGGTCAGCTCGTCCGGGTCGGCGTTCAGGTCGAACAGCATCGGGCGGTGGCCGCTTTCAAAATGGATCATCTTCCAGTCGTGATCCGCGACCATGAACATGCGCGACTGGTCGGGGTGCAGCCCCAGCCGTCCGGCCAGCGGTATGGCGGAATAGTCGTATTCGCAGATGCTGTAATCGCGGGCCGGGGCCGGGCCGCCGCGCAGCAGGGGCAACAGCGAATGCCCTTCCAGAATGTGATCCAGCGCGCCCGCATCGCCCCCCGCCACGTCGACAAAGGTCGGCGCAAGGTCGATACATTCCACCAGCGCGTCGCTGGTGCTGCCACGGGTCGCGTCGGCCTGTTCAGACGGGTCATAGATGATCATCGGCACCTTGACCGAGGCATCGTGAAAGAACGTCTTTTCCCCCAGCCAGTGATCGCCCAGAAAATCCCCGTGGTCCGAGGTGATGACGATCATCGTGTCGTCCATGCGGCCCGTTTCTTCCAGCCAGTCGAACAGCACGCCCATCTGGTCGTCACATTGCTTGATCAGCCCCATATAGGCGGTCAGCACCTTGTCGCGGATGTCGTCGCGGGCAAAAGCCTTGCCCACGGGGGCGTTCTGGAAGCCCTTGAACACCGGGTGGTCCGTCTCGCGCTCGGCATCGGTGCGCACGGGCGGCAGGAAGTGTTCCGGGCCGTACAGGCCCGCATAAGGGTCGGGCACGATATAGGGCCAGTGCGGCTTGATGTAACTCAGGTGGCAGCACCACGGCTGGTCGCCCTGCGCCTTGATGAATTCGATGCCGCGGCGCGTCAGATAGGGCGTTTCGCTGTCTTCCTCGCGGATGTTGGCGGGGCTGTCGGAGTTTTCCAGAAACCAGCCGGACAGCACGTTGCCATCGTCGTCGAGCCCCGAGTTGGCATAGTCGTGCCAGGGGTTGTCGCTGTCATAGCCCTTGTCGCGCAGATAGTCGTTGTATTTCAACGCACCGCCCGGATCGTAAAAGCCGTCCGGCCCTTCGGGGCGCATGCCGTCGTCACGCTCCCAGATGTCAAAGCCGCATTCCGCGACCCGCGCGCCGATCACGCTGTCCGGCGCCAGCCCCAGCCGCCGCATCCCGTCGGCGTCGGCGGCCATGTGTGTCTTGCCCACCAGCCAGCAGCCCATGCCCAGATCGCGCAGATGGTCACCCATGGTGCGCTCGCCCACCTTCAGCGGCACGTTGTTCCACGAGGCACCGTGGCTGTGCACATAGCGCCCCGTATAGGTCGACATCCGCGAGGGACCGCACAGCGGCGATTGAATGCGCG
>JAXMOM010000007.1:0-129617 GCA_034669925.1 Sulfitobacter sp. | reverse complement strand
ATCGCCATGGTGTTCATCAGCCACGACCTGAAAGTCGTGCGCAACATCTGTGACCGTGTCGCGGTGATGTACCTTGGCCGGATCGTGGAAGAGGCCAGCTCGGACCAGATTTTCGCGCAGCCCGAACACCCCTATACCCAAGCGTTGGTGTCGTCGGTGCCGGTGCCGGGCAAACGGCTGCAAGGCCGCATCTTGCTGAAGGGCGAGCCGCCAAACCCCGCGCAGCGCCCCGTCGGTTGTGCGTTCCACCCGCGCTGTGCGGCGGCGATGCCAAGCTGTGCACAGACCGTTCCGCCCTTGCAAACCATCGCCCCCGCACGCCGCGCCGCCTGTCACCTGCTGGACGCGTCCCGCGCCGGACGGGCCGCTTGATGGCGCGCTGCATGACCCCGAAAGCCATGATATGCTAAGCTATTTTGTAACCCGTCTGTTTCGTGCGGCTTTGACGATCCTGTTGGTGATGACCTTTGCCTTTGTCGTGCTGCGCCTGTCGGGCGACCCCGCGTCGATCCTGCTGGGGCCGGATGCGCCCACCGACAGCATTGAGGCGTTCCGCGCGCAGTGGGGTTTGGACGATCCGATCTGGAAACAGTATCTGGCCTATCTCAAATCCCTTGCCCAACTTGATTTCGGCGTGTCCATGCGCGACCGCTCTCCGGCGATTGCGCTGGTGCTGGAGCGGATGCCGGCGACGCTGGCCCTGACCGTGCCGACGCTGTTGATCCAGCTTGGCGTTGGTATCCCTGCCGGTGTCTACGCGGCCCTTCATCGTGAATCGATCGCGGATCGCGGGGTTATCATGCTGTCGATCTTCGGTTTTACCATTCCGTCCTTTGTCATGGGGCTGGTGCTGGTGCTGGTCTTTGCCGTCACGCTGGGATGGCTGCCGTCGGGCGGGCAGGACAGTTGGCAACACGCGATCCTGCCGATTGCCACCATGTCGGTCGGCGGCATTGGCATCCTCGCGCGGTTCTCGCGTTCGGCGATGATCGAAGTCATGGGCCAGCCCTATATCCGCACCGCCATGGCCAAGGGGCTAAGCTGGCGCGACGTGGTGTGGAAACACGCGTTGCCCAATGCCTCGGTGCCGATCGTGACCATCGTCGGCTTCATGGTCGGGTCGCTGATCGCGGGGGCCGTGGTGGTCGAAAGCATTTTCTCATGGCCCGGCATCGGCAGGTTGCTGATCGTGTCCGTGTCGAACCGTGATCTGGCGGTGGTGCAATGCCTGCTGCTGGTGATCGCATCGGCCATGGTCATCGCCAACCTGTGCGTCGATTTCGCCTATGGCCTGCTGGACCCGCGTCTGCGGGCCAAAGCCGCCGCACATTAAAGGACAGTGATATGACCGCTCAGGCAACAAACATAATCGCGGCCCCGACGCTGGTCCGGCGCTTGCGGTTCAGGGTGCCGCTGCTGGTGGCCTTCGGGCTGGGTTGGCTGGGGCTGATGGTGTTCACGGCCGTTTTCGCCGATGTCGTCCGGCCCTATGATGTGACGCAGATGGACCTGTCGGCGCGTCTGGTCGGCCCGCTTAGCCCCGGTCACCTGCTGGGCACGGACGAGCTGGGCCGCGATGTGCTGTCGCGGCTGATCCAGTCCATTCGCGTGTCGCTGGTGATCGCCTTTGGCGCAACGCTGCTGTCGGCCTTCTTTGGCACAACGCTTGGCTTTCTCGCGGCACAGTTTCGCGGAACGGTCGAACACTTGATCCTGGTGCTGGCGGATTTTCAGGCGGCCCTGCCGTTCCTGATCCTGTCGCTGGCGGTGCTGGCGTTCTTCGGTTCGTCGATGACGCTGCTGGTGGGGCTGATGGGGTTCTATGGCTGGGAACGGTATGCCCGCATCTCGCGCGGGCTGGCGATTTCGGCGGGGGCGCAGGGCTATGCTTCGGCGGTGGTGCAGCTGGGCGCGAAACCGTCGCGGGTGTACCTGCGGCACATCCTGCCCAACGTCGCCTCCACCCTGATCGTGTCGATGACGCTGACCTTCCCCGAGATTATCCTGATGGAAAGCGGGCTGTCGTTCCTGGGCCTGGGCGTGCAGCCCCCCGAAAGCTCGCTGGGCAATATGGTCGGCTTTGGCCGCGAATATCTGACCCGTGCGCCGTGGATCATGCTGGGGCCTGCCTTTGTGATCATGATGACAACGCTGTCGATCTCGCTGGTCGGGGACTGGCTGCGCGACAAGCTTGACCCGACCATTCGCTGACGAAGGACACCTGACGTGACCCAAATTATCGCCCATCGCGGCGCACGCAATCTGTGGGCGGAAAATTCCCTATCCGGGTTCCGCAATGTGGTGGCGCTTGGCGTCGGCGCGGTCGAGTTTGATCTGCATCTTGGGGCAGGGGGAGAGATCCTCGTAATCCACGACGCCACGCTGGACCGCACGACGACGGGCACAGGGCCGGTGCGCGCGCTGACCGACGACACCCGCCACGACCTGCGCCTGATCGGCCCCGACGGCGAAATTGCCGAAGGCGTGCCGACCCTGACCGAAGTGCTGGACATCCTTGCCCCCGTGCCGGGCCTGCGGCTGTTCCCCGAGATCAAGGCAGACGAGACCGGGGTCTACGACCCCGCGCTGATCGCCGCCACGGTTCAGACACTGCGCGCCTATGATCTGGTATCACGCACGGTTCTGCACAGTTTCGACACCGGCGTGCTGCGCATGATCCGCGACACGGCACCGGACTTCGCGCGCAAGGTTTCGGTCAACCGCGATTGGATCGTCCGTCAGGGTGGCGTCGCGGCGTTCTTTGAGGGCTTGGGTGATCTTGCCGGTTTGGTGGCCGTGCATCATGAACTGTTCGAGGCTGAATTCGACCTGATCACCCGCTTGTTTCCGTTGGAACAGATGGGCGTCTGGACGTTGAACGACCCCGACCTGATTGCACGTTGGTTGGGCCGCGGTGTCGGTTTTCTAACCACCGATGACCCGCGACTGGCGCACAGGATCATGGCGCGGGAGCTGGCGATATGACTGCCATAGAGCTGGTCATTTTCGACTGTGACGGCGTGCTGATCGACAGCGAAGCGATGGGCGCCACTGCCTTGGCCGGCGCCATTTCCGATGCGGGCGTGCCGCTGACGCTGCAAACCGCCGAGCGGATGTTTTCCGGCGCGGGACGTGATGAAACCCACGCATTGGTCGCCGGACTGGGGCTGGATGCAACGCACGTTCTGACCGACGCCGGCGCACGGCTTGAGGCCTTGTTCGCCCAAGGTGTTCCGCCAGTGCCCGGGATGCACAGCCTTCTGGCCGCGCTGGACGTGCCGGTTTGTGTGGCGTCCAACAGCGGCGTTGACCGTTTGCGCGCAAGCCTTGGCCGGACCCCGCTGGCCGCTTTTTTCGGCCCGCACATCTACAGCGCCGAACACGTCGCGCACAGCAAGCCAGCGCCGGATCTGGCGCTGCACTGTCTGGCGCAGATGCGCACCGCCGCCGCGCGCGCCGTGTTCATAGATGACAACGTTCACGGCATCCGCTGTGCCCGCGCGGCGCATGTTCTGGCCATAGGCTTTGTCGGGCCGGCCGACCATCGCGCGAACCATGCCGACACGCTGCGCGCGGCCGGGGCCGACCATGTGGTGCACGGTGCCGAACAGCTTGGCAGTCTGCTGGCCCGCCTGACCCAACCCAGCGTCGCTGCCACGCTCTGAGCTTTCCCCTTCATTCAACACGCAAGGACCACACCATGACCGATCTTCCGCTGCTGGGCGCCGCTATGCCGACGGCCACGCTTGAAACGCTTCAGGATTTCATCCTGTCCGAAAACCGCGATCTGGAAATTCAGGATTTCTGCGACGGCGACCTGCTGAATGGCGACTGGAAAACAGTGGCCGACCACACCCGCAACCTGCTGACCGGATACACCGGACGGCTGGGCATTCACGGGCCGTTCTGGGGCCTGAACATCGCCAGCCCAGACACCGAAATGCGCGCGCTGAACAAGCGCAAGCATTTGCAGGGCATCGAGGTTTGCGAATATCTGGGGGCCACGCAGATGGTCATTCACAGCCCCTACACCACGTGGAGCTTCAACAACCTGGACAACGCGCCCGCGCGCAAGGAATACGACCGGCTGGTGGAAAACTGCCATGACACGATGGCTGAGGTCGTGAAACGCGCCGAGGATTGCGGTGTGACCATGGTGATCGAAAACATCGAGGACATCGACCCCGACATCCGCTGCGCGCTGGCCGACAGCTTCAACTCGCCCGCCATGGCCGTGTCGATCGACACCGGCCACGCCCATTACGCACATGGCACCAATGGCGCGGCGCCGGTCGATTACTACGTGCGCCGTGCCGGTGACCGGTTGCAGCACATCCACCTTCAGGACGCGGACGGTTACGCCGACCGGCACTGGGCCATCGGGCAGGGCACGATCCGATGGGAGGCCGTCTTTCGCGCGCTTGGCGAATTGGGCAGCAATCCGCGCCTGATCCTGGAATTGCGCGACAAAGACGGCATTTTGCCATCGGTGGCCTATCTGCAATCGCTTGGCATTGCCCGCTAGGCAAGGGTTAGCCAGTGGTCCGGGCCTGTCGCGTCACGCGAATGCGGCAGGCCCGGGTGCGGGGGGGGAACACCCCAGCTAGATGATCTTGGCCAGCAACCGCAGCAGGGTTTCTTTCTCGCGCTCGCGCAGGGGGGCAAGGGTTTCGTCGGTCACGCGGATCGCGGCATCGACGGCCTCGTCGATCAGCTTGACCCCGCGGGGCGTCAGCGAAACAAGATGGCGGCGGCGGTCGGCGGGATCGCGGCGGGTGGCCAGCAGGTCGCGTGCGATCAGGCGGTCCACCACGCCCTTGGTCGTAGCACCGTCCATGGCAACGGAACGGCCCAGCAGGTTTTGCGACATCGGCCCGTCCTCGGCCAGCCGGTACATCACCGAAAACTGGGTCGTGGTCAGCTTTCCCGGCACCAGATCAAGAAAGATCGTCGAATTGCGCTGATAGGCTTTGCGCAGCAAAAAGCCGATTTGCGCGTCCAGCACGTAGCCGTGCTCGTTGCTGGTGCGCGGCTGTGTGATCTCGCTCAACGGGCTCTCCTTGGATTGCTGTCACCGGACCTAAAGCGTGCCGCGCGTGGTGGCAATACAGCGACGGGATCAGACCGACAGATAGGCATCGCGGATTTCGGGGTGGGCCTCCAGCTCGGCAAAGCTGCCGTCGAACTTCTTTTCACCGCTTTCGATGATGATGGCACGGTCGGCCACGGCGCGGGCAAAGTGCAGGTTTTGCTCGGAAATAACCACTGTCAGCCCTTCGGCCTTGAGCTTGAGGGTGGTGTTGGCCATCTCTTCGACGATCACCGGCGCGATGCCTTCGGACGGCTCGTCCAGCAGCAAAAGCAACGGGTTGCCCATAAGCGTGCGCGCGATGGTCAGCATTTGCTGTTCGCCACCCGACATATGTTTGCCGCGGTTGCTGCGGCGTTCGGCCAGGTTCGGGAAGATGTCGAAAAGCTGCTCGACCGTCCACGTTGGTGCGCCGTCGCGGGGCGGCTGGCGGCCCACTTCAAGGTTTTCCATCACGGTCAGGTCGGTGAAAATGCGGCGGTCTTCGGGAACGTATCCGATGCCGGATTTGGCGACGCGAAAGGCGGGGGCGCCGACAAGGTCGGCATCCTGAAACATCACGCGGCCGGTGCGGGGGCGCACCAGTTGCATGACCGATTTCATCGTTGTGGATTTGCCCGCACCATTGCGGCCCAGCAACGCCACGACCTCGCCCCGCCCGATCTGGAACGACAATCCGTTCAGGATATGGGCCTTGCCGTAATAGCTGTGAATGCCTTCGACGTTAAGCATCCTGTGCCTCCTTGAACAACGTGCCACCGCCCAGGTACACCTCTTGGACGTGCGGGTTTTCGCGCACCTCTGCGGCGCTGCCGTCTGCGATCAGCTCGCCCCGGTTCAGCACCATGATGTGATGCGCATGGGCAAAGACGACATCCATGTCGTGTTCGGTAAAAAGGACAGAAACGCCCTGATCCTGTACAATATCCGCGACCAGCTGCATCAGCGCGATCCGCGCCGAGGGGGCCATGCCGGCGGTGGGTTCATCCATCAGCAGCAGGCGCGGACGGTGGGTCAGCGCAATCGCCAGTTCCAGCCGTTTCAGATCGCCGTACGCCAGAACCGAGCAGGGCCGGTCGGCCTGATCGGCCATCGACACGGTTTCCAGAAACTCGAACGCTTCGTCGCGGTACAGTTTCCACGCGCGGGGCAGGACCGAGAACAGTTTGCGGTGGTGGCTGATCAGCGCCATCTGCACGTTCTCGATCACGCTCATCGACTGGTAGGTGCCGGTGATCTGGAATGTGCGGCCAACCCCCTTGCGCCAGATGTCGCGGGGGCGCTGGCCGGTGACGTTTTCGCCGTCCAGAAACACTTGGCCGGCGGTCGGTTTCAACTGTCCCATCAGCATGTTGAAACAGGTGGATTTGCCCGCCCCGTTGGGGCCGATCAGCGCCTTCAGCTCGCCCTGTTGCACGGCAAAGGACACGCCGTTGACGGCCAGGAAACCGTCATAGCTTTTCTTCAGGTTTTCGACGCGCAGGATCTCGGTCATTTTACGGCCTCTTCGTTGGTGCCGCGGAGTTTCGACCACGTGCTGCGCAGGGTGCCGACGATGCCTTCGGGGGCGATGATGACCACGGCGATGATCACCAGACCCAGCACCAGCCGCCAGTATTCAAGACGGGTCAGCCAGTCTTCGACCACGGTCATGAAGCCCGCGCCGACGACGCCACCGGCAAGGGTTTTGACACCGCCCAGGAACACCACGATCAGCGCGTCGAACGAGGCGCCGATTTCCAGTTCGGTCGGGAACACCGACCCCTTGGAAAAGACAAAGATACCGCCCGCCAGCCCCGCCATGACGCCCGCCAGCGCAAAGGCTGCGTGCTGCACCCGTTTGACGTTGATCCCCATCGCTTCGGCCTGACGCGGGCTGTCGCGGCCGGCGCGCAGGGCGTAGCCGAACGGCGAATGGATGATGTGGCGCAGCACAAGGATGCCGCCGACGCCAAAGGCCAGCGTGAAGTAATAGAACGGGATGGTGTCGCTCAGCCACGCCGAGGGCCAGATGTTGACCAGCCCGTCATCGCCGCGCGTCAGGTCGCGCCATTGATAGGCCATCGACCAGACCAGTTGCGAAAAGGCCAGCGTGAGCATGGCAAAATAGACCCCGCTGAGGCGGATACAGAACCAGCCGATCCCCAGCGCCAGCAGGCCGGCGGCAAGGGGGGCAAACAGAAACGCGACCTCCATCGGGGTATCAAGGTGATAGACCAGCAGCGCCGCCGCATAGGCCCCGCCGCCGAAGAACGCCGCGTGGCCAAAGCTGACCAGCCCGCCGGTGCCCAGGATAAAGTGCAGCGATGCGGCAAACAGGGCAAAGACCACCATGTCGATCAGCAGGATCAGCATGAAGCGGTCGGCAAACAGGGGCAGGGCGGCCAGCGCCAGCAGCAAGGCGGCGACCAGCGCCTGACCGGTCGTGCCATAGGGGCGGATCGGGGTTTCTGGCGCGCCGACCTGTCCGTGTTCGCCCGCGACTTCCTCGCGGCCCAGCAGGCCGTAGGGGCGGATGATCAACACAACGGCCATGACGACAAACATCAGCACCAGCGTGGATTGCGGCAGGTAAGTGACGCCAAAGACATTCAGCACCGAGATCAGGACCGCCGCGATAAACGCGCCGGGCAGTGACCCCATGCCGCCGATGACAACCACGACAAAGACCGCGCCGATGATGTTGAAATCCATCAACAGGTCGGCCCCGCCCTTGGGCAGTTGCAGCGCACCGCCCCAGCCGGCCAGCGCCGAGCCAAGGGCAAAGACACCGGTGAACAGCCACGCCTGATTGACGCCAAGCGCGCCGACCATCTCGCGGTCCTGGGTGGCGGCGCGGACCAGCACGCCGACCCGTGTCTTGGTGATCAGATACCACAGCGCGAACAGGATGAACGGGGTGATGGCGATAATCACCAGATCGTATTTGGGCACCGGTTCGCCAAAGATACGCCAGACGCCGCGCAGGCCGGGGGCGCGGGGGCCCATGCGGTCCTCGGCGCCCCAGATCATCAGGGCAAGGTCCTGGATCACAAGGATCACGCCAAAGGTTGCGACCAGCTGGAACAGTTCCGGCGCGCGGTAGATCGGGCGCAGCACCACCATTTCGACAAAGGCCCCGATGGCCCCCACCACAAGGCCGGTGATCAGGATCGCGCCCCAGAAGCCGACCGTGCCGGGCAGCACGTTCATCAGCGTAACGCCGACGAAGGCCCCCAGCATGTAGAACGACCCGTGGGCAAAGTTCACGATGCGGGTGACGCCAAAGATCAGCGACAGGCCCGACGCCACGAGGAACAAAGACGAGGCATTGGCGAGGCCGGTCAGAAGCTGTGCAAAGAAAAAGGCCATGCGGAAGAGTATCCTTGGGCGGTCACCGCCAGGCGGTGTGTCATGTCACGAAGGGGTGTGACAGGCGGGCGTTGCAACCCACCTGCCTGTTGCGGCTGGCCTATTCGGCCGGGCGCATCGCCTTGATTTCTTCGTCGGACGGCAGGTAGTCGTCGGGCGATTTGTAGGTCCAGTCGACCATCACGCCTTTGCCGTCTTCCAGCGCGAGGGTGCCGACATAGGCGCCCATGTTCGACTGGTTGTCGATTTCGCGGTAGCTGAGCGTGCCGATGGGCGTGTCGGGGATTTCCAGACCTTCAAAGGCGGCGATCAGCGACGCGGTGTCGGTGGCGCCGGCCTTTTCGATGGCGGCAGCGATGGATTTCGCATCCAGATAGCCGACCAGCGAGCCGATCTTGGGCGTTTCACCGGTTTGCGCGATATAGGCGTCTACGAACGCTTTTTCCGGGGTGCCGTCGTCAAAGGCGTACCAGGGGTAGCCGGTCACGAACCAGCCTTCGGGGGCTTCGTCGCCCAGCGGTTCCAGATATTCGGGCTCGCCCGACAGCAGGCCATAGACGGGGCGGCCGTCGAACAGGCCACGGTCGCCGCCTTCGCGCACGAATTTGGCAAGGTCGGTGCCGAAGGTCACGTTATAGATCGCGTCGGGCTTGGCACGTTCAATGGCTTGCACCTCGGCACCGGCGTCGATCTTGAACAGGGCGGGCCACTGTTCGGCCACGAACTCAACCTCGGGCTTCAGCCGCTTCAGGTTTTCCTTGAAGGCGGCCACGGCATCCTGACCATAGGCATAGTTGGGCGCGATGGTGGCGTATTTGATCGCGTCGGTTTTGGCGGCCTCTTCGGCCAGCATCGCGGCCTGAATCCACGTCGAGGCGCGCAGGCGGAAGGTGTTGGGATTGCCCGAACTCCAGACAAGGCTGTCGGCCAGCGGTTCGGCGGCAAGGTAGAGGTACCCCTTTTCAGCGGCAAAGGACGACAGCGCCAGACCGACGTGCGACAGGATCGAACCGGTCAGCATGACCGCCCCGTCGCGGGTCATCAGCTCTTCTGCGATCTTGACCGCCTCGGCGGGGTCGCCCTGATCGTCGCGGTAGATGAATTCCAGCGGTTTGCCCAGCACACCGCCCGCGTCGTTGATCTCTTTCAGCGCCAGCTCGATGCCCATTTTATAGGGCTCGGCAAAGGCGGCCATGCGTTTGTAATGGTTGATCTCGCCGATCTTGATCGTGTCTTGGGCCAGTGCGGCCACGGGCGCCATCACAAGGGCGGTGGCAGCGGCGAGCAGGGTGCGTCGCGTCAGGGTCATCGGGGTCTCTCCTATTGGTGGCAGCAGTGCTGCGGGGGTCGTGGTCCGGTCTTACGCCGGTTAGTCGTGGTAAACAAAGGCAGGCGACGGGTCGCTTGCCAGATCTTCGGTCCGTTCCAGTTCGATCAGGTCGTTGATCCGCTTGCGGTAGACAAGGGGGCCCTTGTCGATGGCGATGCGGATCGGACGCCGTTTGGCGGGGCGGTTTTCCTCCTCTTGCACTGCTTCGAGGATCTCTTTGTCTTCTTGAAAAGCCACGCGGAACATCTTGTCCATGGTCGCTTCTGCGTCGGGATCGTCAAGCGCGGTGTTGCGGATGTGCATCCAGCGGTCGATGGAATAGGTTTCGGTCACCGGTGTGATGAAATGCAGGGCAAAGATGCGCACGCCCTTGTTGCGCTCGTCCTCGGCAATGGCATCTTCGGCGGGGGCCGAGCCAAAGTCGATGACGGCGGTGCAGGGGGTGTAAAGGTAGTAGTAATGCCAGCGGTCCACGTTGCCGGTGAACCCGCCAAAGCCCTTGAAAAACCCAATCGGTTCCGCGTCGCGTATCCAGCGCCAGGCCAGGATCGCCTCGCCTTCGGTTTGCACGTGTACGGGGACGTTTTCCGATGCGGCGTTGCCCAGCGTGGTGGGGTGGACAAAGCTGACGTGCGCCGGATCAACCAGGTTTTCGGCGACGTTCAGATAGTTGGATTTCAGGTGCAGCGCGTCGCCGTGGTGGACCTTCCAGCCGGGGTCGGTGAATTCGGGCATGTCGAACACCTTGTCGGTGTCGGCGCGCGCCGGGTCGCCCATCCAGATCCAGACGATGCCGTGGCGTTCTTCGATGGGAAACGCCTCGACATAGGCGGATTTGGGCAGGTTGGTCTGGCCCGGCACCCGCACGCAGGCGCCCGAACAGTCGAAGGTCAGCCCGTGATAGCCGCATTGCACGTTGTCGCCCACGCGCTTGCCCTTGGACAGCGGCAACAGCCGGTGCGGGCAGCGGTCCTCAAGTGCGACAACGCCGCCGTCGGATTTGCGGTACATGACGATGTGATCACCAAGGATGGTAAAGCGGCGCAGGTCGTCGTCGATTTCGGTCGACCACGCGGCCACGTACCAGGCATTTCGAACGAATTTCGTCATGTTTACCTCCTTGGTTGCTAGCGCAGCCCGTCCGCGCCGGTGATGTCTGAATGCCGCAGCCCGCCGACGCGCGGGTTGGGGCGCCCGGCCAGTTGCAGCGCCACGGCGACCACGATTTCCCCGCGACGCGGGGCGTCGGGCAGTTGCAGGCGCATCCCGTCAAAGTGGCTGCGCACATAGGCCGCGTCCTTGTGGCCCAGCGGCACGTCGATCACGCTGCCCGGGCCGCCCATCGCCTTGGACGAAGGCACCAGCGCCTTGCCGCCGCCCAGCACGTCGCGCAGGGGCGCGCCCAGGGTCGGGTGCAGCAGGGCGGCGGCGTGTTCCAGCTCGCCGTCTTCGCCTACAAGCGCTGCCTTGCCGTACCCCTGAACATCGCCTTCCGCACATCCCAGAGCGGTCAGCGCCTCGATGCCCAGAAGCGCGCCAAGCTGTGCGCCGGTGTCGAACAGTTCATCCAGATCGTCCACATAACGCCCCGCATAGGGGTTCACGATCACCGCCGCCGCCAGTGCGCGGCGCGCGGGGGGCGAAACGGGTTGGCCCATTTCGGTGCGGGTCTCTTCGACCAGCGTTATGATCCGGCGCAGGTTCACCGCAAGCCGTCCTCGCCCTTGACGTCCTCGGCGGCCAGACCGCCGACGCGGGCGTGAATGCGCGGGCCGGTGCTCATCACCAGCACCAGCAGGATTTCGTCGGCCTTGGGTCCGTCGGACAGGCCGACCTCCATCGCGTCGAAATGGCTGCGCACGTAGGATGCGTTGGTGTGGGTGATCGGCACGTCCAGACGGGTGCCCGGTCCGCCGATCTTTTTCGTCGAAGGGACGATGGCCATGCTGTCGGCAATGGTGTCGCGCATCGCATAGCCGCCGGGCACATGCCACAGCGCGCCGTGTTCCAGCTCGCCGTTGGTGCCGACGATGGCGCCTTTGCCATAGCCCTGGATCGCGGACGCGTCACCGCCAAGGGCGGCAATCAGATCCTGTGCCATCTGCGCGCCCAGCGGCTTCAGATCTTCCATAAAGCCCTGAATATCCTCGACATAACGCCCTGCGAAGGGGTTGGCGATGACGGTCATGCAAGCGGCGCGGCGCAGGGGTGTTTCGGGGGCGGGGCCGCCCTCATGATAGATGGTTTCGGTCAGGATTGCCGTTTTGCGAATGACGGGTTCAGGCATGGATAAGGTCCTTGGGCTGGCCCTGCGTGGTGCGGGCGGTCTTGGTTGTGCCGATCATGCGTCTTTGGCCCTGACAGGCAAGACATGCGCCGACAATCAGTCCGCGTGCGGCGAATTTTGTGGCGATGGCGGCCCCGTGGTCCAGTGCGGTGTTCACATCCGTACCGGGCAGGGGGGGCACGTGCGTGGTGACCTGCCGCGCGCCCAGATCGCTGTCGGGCGACAGGCTGTTGGCGGGAGCGCGGGTGATGGCGGGGTGGTCGGGCAGGTCGATGGCGTTGGCGATCAGCGTGGCGGCGGCGTCGGCCTGCGCCGCCGTGGCGGCCAGAACGGTCACCGCGTCGGCAATGCCCAGCGAATGCGACCGGCCCCGCCAGCCCGATGTGGCCACACCGCCGATGCCGTCATGCGGGCCAATGTCGGCTTGCGCGCCTGCGCTTGCGGTGGTCGGATCCTCGCAAATGGCAAGGCGCAAGGGCTGGTGCGCGGTCCACAGGGCGATGTCGCCGCCGTTGTTCACATGGGCGCGGGTCAGGCGATGGGTCGGGGCCAGCATCGCGGTCAGGATGTGGTCGGACACGGCACCGGCGACGGCGGCCATCGGCGTGACAAAGGTGGGGGCAAAGGGGCGGGTGGCCTGCTGCATCTTCCGTGCGATCACCCCGGTGGGCGCAGGTCCGTCGGTGCGTCGCAGGCGCGGCAGTTCGGCCACCAGATCGCCCAGCACCGGCGCAAACGCATCCCGCGCACGCAGATAGGCGGCGTGCACCGCCTGTGCCGGCCCTTCGGCAACCACGATCAGGTCAATCGGGCCATGGACCAGCCGCAGATGACCGTCAGGCGACAGGTGCGCCGTTGGGGTTTCCTGCCAGCTCATTTCGGACCCCGTGTGTCCGACGATATGGGCCACGGCGCGCCGGTCTTGCGGTTTTCAGAGCGTTGGCCGGACAGGCGGTGATCGTTCTGCCGCCCTTTAAGGCCGCGCAGGGCGTCTTCCAGCGGCATGACATAGTCCATATGGCCGCCAAGGGCAGCGTAATCGGCGGCTGTCATGGTAAATTCGATGGGCGCGACCAGCGCGGGCGTGGGCACATAGCCAAAGGCATTTTTCGGCATTTGCGTGACGTCCGCCATAAAGGTGATGCCGCCACCCGGCCAGATGAACACCGGCGCGCCGCCCGATGTCACACGGGTCAGCCGCGATTGCACCGAACGGGTCAGCGATACGGGGTTTTCCGTGACGCCAGAGCGTAACGAGCCGCCGGCACCGGCCATGAACAGCACCGAGGTCAGCGAAGGTTCGCAGTTTTCCTCGATCCGCTGGACCGAGGGCAGCAGCCGGGCGGGCATGTCCTTTTGCACCGGCACCAGATCATCGTTCAGCTCGTAATAGGCGGCGTTTTCTCCGGTGGTCGACACCATCAGCAGCGACAGGCCGGCGCGCGCCTGATCGGGTTTCCAGGTGTCCAGAATGTCCAGCGGATCGCTTAGGTCGGTGCCGCCCCAGCCGGTGCCGGGTTCGGCCACCTGAAAGTAACGTCCCGGGGTCGAACGGCGGCCTTTGATCTTGATGCCCGAGGGTGCCCAGCCGATGACCTTGCCCGCCTGATGTTCGGACATGACGCCGGTGATGTGGTCATCGACGACGACAACCTCGTCCACCAGCCCCTGCCACTGTGCCGCGAACATGCCCACCGTGGCCGACCCGCAGCCGACACGCATGCGTTGTTCGGGCGTGCCGTTGACGATGGGGGCCTGTCCGGCTGCAATCTCAAGGTCGGCGCCGTTGTCGATGGTCAGCGCGACCTGTTCGCCATTGCACAGCGCCAGCAGGGCCGCACAGGTCGCGCGGCCTTCTTTCTTGGATCCGCCGGTCAGGTGGTTGACCCCGCCCAGCGACAGCATTTGCGATCCGTATTCGGATGTTGTGACGTGGCCGATCACCTCGCCCTCGGCGCGCACAGGCGCGCATTCGCTGCCAAGGTGGCGGTCGGTGTCGATTTTCACCTTGGCCCCGCAATAGGAAAAGATGCCCTCGGTCACGACGGTGATCATGTCGACGCCAGCGGATTTCGAGGCGACGATGAAGGGCGCGGGTTTATAGTCGGGATAGGTGGTGCCCGACCCGACGGCGGTGATGAACGTCTGGTCGCCGGTGACCAGATCGCCATCCCATTCGCGGTCAAGGAAGGGCACCAGCGGCGTGTCTTCGCGGTTTTCCAGAATGGTCAGCGGGTCCAGACGCACCAGCTCGCCACCCTCGTTTGCATAGCGGTCGCAGGCGCCCGAACGGCCGTCGGCGATGTAGCACATGACCGGGCAGGCGTCGCAGCGGATTTTCTCCGGCTTGGCGGTCTGGGGGCGTTTGCTGGCGGTCTCGGTCACGGTGCGGGCTCCGGTGTCTTGGCAATCGGGCGGATCATGTCGGATGTGCAATTCGTTTGTATACGAACGCACGACACCCGTTTGTGTGTCAACAGTTTTGCGCGGATTGCGGTCATGGTTCAGTCCACAAACGCCTTTTCGACTACGAATTCAGCGGGGCGGTTGTTGGCCCCTTCTTCCAGCCCCAGGTCCAGGCAGATGGCGCGGCAATCGGCCAGCATCTCCATCGACCCGCAGATCATCACACGGTCGTCTGCGGGGGTCATCGGGGGCACGTTCAGCGCCGTATATATAGTGCCGTTGCGAATCATATCGGTGATGCGCCCCTGCACTTTGTACGCCTCGCGGGTGGCGGTGTTGAACAGGCGCAGGCGGCCCTGGGCCAGTTCGCCGACCAGCGGATCGTTCAGCGTGGCCGTGGTGATTTCGTCGCCATAGGTCAGCTCGGCCACCTCGCGGCAGCCGTGGCACAGGATAACCTCGTCAAAGCGTTCATAGGTTTCGGGATCGCGAATCAGCGAGGCAAAAGGCGCGATGCCGGTGCCGGTGGACAGCATCCACAGCCGCTTGCCCGGGGTCAGCGCATCCAGCACCAGCGTGCCGGTGGGTTTCTTGCGCATCAGCACCGTGTCGCCCACCTGAATGTTCTGCAAATGCTCGGTCAGCGGGCCGTCGGGGACCTTGATCGAATAAAATTCCAGCGTGTCGTCCCATGCGGGCGATGCAATGGAATAGGCGCGCATGACGGGGCGGTCGGCATTGGGCAGGCCGATCATCACGAACTCGCCCGACCGGAAGCGGAAGGTGGCGGGGCGGGTCACCCGAAAGCGGAACAATCGGTCGGTGTAATGCTGCACCTCGGTCACCGTCAGGCCAAAGCAGGCGGCGGGAATTTCGAATCCGGCGGGTTGCCCCCGCAGGATGGGATCAAGGACAGGATCGGTCATCGCAATGCTCCGTTGTGCATAATTTCAGGGCAGATGCTGCGTCAAAATTCATTCGTACACAAACGAAAAAGGTTTTTTGCCCGATAAAGCCCCGAAAGCGATCAGGACGATTGACAACTTTTCGTGCAAGTTTCTACGGTGTGCCTGTATCGTTTGCACACAAATGAAGCCCCGCACGCTTTCGGGGTGTGAAAGAGGCCCATTATGACGCTTCACCGGCCCGAGACCCTGGACGCAGCCCTGGCCCTGCTGGCCGAAGGGGGTGGCGTTATTCTGGCGGGGGGCACGGATGTGTATCCCGGCCTGCGCGACGCACCGCCACCCGCGCGCATGATCGACGTGTCGGCGGTGTCGGGGCTGCGCGGTATCACGCGCGACGGCGGTGACTGGCGGATCGGGGCGGCGACGACGTGGACGGATGTGGTGCGCGCCGACCTGCCTGCGCTGTTCGACGGGCTGAAGCTGGCCGCGCGCGAGGTCGGGTCGGTTCAGATCCAGAACACCGGCACCGTCGCGGGCAACCTGTGCAATGCCTCGCCCGCAGCAGATGGCGTGCCCGCGCTGCTGACGCTGGACGCCGAGGTCGAGCTGACGGGACCGCAAGGCGCGCGGCGGGTGCCGCTGGCGCAGTTCATTCAGGGCATTCGCAAGGTCGATTTGGGGCCGGGTGAGTTGATGACGGCGATTTATGTGCCCGACGCGGCGGGGTGTGGTGCCTTTCGCAAGCTTGGTGCGCGGCGGTATCTGGTGATTTCCATCGCGATGGTCGGGGCCGTGGTGCACGCCGAAGGCGGGCGGATCGTGCGCGCCCGTATCGCTGTCGGGTCTTGTTCGCCGGTGGCGCGTCGGCTGGTCGCTCTGGAAACAGCGCTGGCCGGTGCGACGCTGGGGGACGTGGGCGGCATTGTCGGTCAGGCGCGGCTGGACGAGCTGACGCCGATTGATGATGTGCGCGCAAGTGCCGCCTATCGCATGGATGCGGTGCGCACGCTGGTGCGGCGCACGGTGCTGGATGCAGTGGAGAAAACAGATGTCGCTTGATGAACCCAAAGGCCAGATTGCCCTGACCCTGAACGGGGATGCGATCACCGTACCGGTGCAGGCCACGGCACGGTTGTCCGAGGTGCTGCGCAACAGCGCGGGCGCGCTGGACGTCAAGGTCGGCTGCAACGCGGGCGATTGCGGGGCCTGCACGGTGCTGCTGGACGGCGCGCCGGTGTGCGCGTGCATCACCGCTGCGGGTCAGGCGCAGGGTCGGACGGTTGAAACGCAATCGGGGCTGGTGGCGGGCGACCCCGACGCCGCGCGGCTGGCGGATGCGTTCCAGCGCCATCAGGCGGCGCAATGCGGCATCTGCACACCGGGCATGATGGTGTCGGCGGTGGCGCTGCTGCGCTCGGGCGCTGTGTTGACCGAGGATCGGGTGGCCGACGCCTTGGGCGGTGTGCTGTGCCGGTGCACCGGCTATCGCAAGATCATCGCGGCGGTTCTGGACGCAAGCACGACCACCGAGACATTGACCGAAGGTGGCATCGGCGCACGCGTGGCGCGGCTGGACGGCTGGCCCAAGGTGTCGGGGGGCGAACGCTTTGGCGATGACGCGGCCCCGGCAGATGCGCTGACGGTGCGGGTGATCCGGTCACCGTTTCACCGCGCGGGGTTCCGGTTTGGTGATCTGGAGGCGTTTCGCGCTGAAAACGGGCTGGATTTGGTCCTGACCGCCAACGACGTGCCGGGGGCGAACCTGTTTGGCGTCATTCCGGGGTTTATTGATCAGCCGGTCTTTGCCGAAAGTCAGGCGCGGTTCAAGGGCGAAGCGGTTGCCGCCGTGGTGGGCCGTGCGGATGTGCTGGATGCGATGGGCGCCTTTCCCGTGGAATGGGACGAACGCACGGCACAGTTGACGCCCACGGGGGCCGACGCGGCGGCGCTGCTGCATCCCGACCGCGCGGACAACGTGATGTGTCGCGGGCTGGTCGCGCGCGGCGATGCCGATGCGGCGCTGGCGGAGGCGGCGCATGTGGTCACGGGCGATTTTTCGACCGGATTCATCGAACACGGCTATATCGAACCCGAAGCGGCCAGCGCCCGCAGGTTGGGCGACCGGATCGAGGTGCACTGTTGCACGCAGGCCCCTTACATGAACCGCGATGCGCTGGCGGGCATTCTGGGGCTGGACCCTGCGGCGGTGCGCATTCTGCCCACGGCGGTCGGCGGCGGGTTCGGATCGAAACTGGACCTGACCGCGCAGCCTTATGTTGCGCTGGCGGCGTGGATATTGGGGCAGCCGGTGCGCATGGCCTATACCCGCGCCGAAAGCATCGCCAGTTCGACCAAACGGCACCCGTCCGAGATTACCATGAAGATCGGCGCAGACGCTGATGGGAGGATCGTGGGTGCGCGGTTTGACGGGGTATTCAATACGGGGGCGTATGCAAGCTGGGGGCCGACCGTGGCGAACCGCGTGCCGATCCATGCCTCGGGCCCGTACCGCGTGCCGCATTATCAGGCGAACAGCGTCGGCATCCACACCAACACCGCCCCTGCGGGCGCGTTCCGTGGCTTTGGCGTGCCGCAATCTGCTGTCGCGCAAGAGCAGTTGTTCGACCTGCTGGCCGATAAACTGGGTATGGACCGGCTGGCATTCCGCCGCGAGAACTGCCTGCAAAACGGCGATCCGACGGTCACGGGGCAGGTGTTTGACACAGGGATGGGCATCGACGCCTGTTTTGACGCGCTGAAACCCGAATGGGACCGCGCGCTGGCCGAGGCCAAGGCGTTCAACGCCGGCCATGCCCAGATCAAGCGCGGCGTGGGTGTGGCAGGCGGCTGGTACGGTTGTGGCAACACGTCGATGTCGAACCCCTCGACGATCCGCGCGGGCGTGACCTCTGATGGCGTGCTGATGCTGCATCAGGGCGCGGTGGACATCGGCCAGGGGTCGAACACCGTCATCACCCAGATTTTTGCGCAGGCGCTGGGGGTGCCGTTGTCGGCGGTCACGCTGGTGGGGCCGGATACGGATGTCACGCCCGATGCGGGCAAAACCTCGGCCAGTCGCCAGACGTTCATCACCGGCAACGCCGCACGGCTGGCGGGAGAGGCTCTGCGCGCGCAGATATTGCGCATGGGCAATGTGGGCGAAGGGGCCGTCATTTCGCTTGCGGATGGCGCGATCGAGTTGTCCGAGGGCGATGTGCGCCGCCGGATCGAGCTGCCCGCCGCCGACGGTTATGCGCTGGAAGTTGAAGAAAGCTATGATCCGCCCACCTTGCCGCTGGATGCCAACGGGCAGGGGTCGCCCTATGCCGTGTTCGGCACGGCGGCGCAGATGGTCGAGCTGGAGGTCGATATGGCCCTGGGCACGGTCAAGTTGCTACGTTTTCTGGCGGCGCATGACGTGGGCCGCGCGATCAACCCGCTGCTGGTCGAAGGGCAGATCGAAGGCGGCATCGCGCAGGGCATCGGTCTGGCGCTGATGGAGGAATTCCTGCCCGGTCGCACCGAGAACCTGCACGACTACCTGATCCCCACCATCGGCGACGTGCCTGACATCACCTCGATCATCATCGAATCCGGCGATGCGCATGGTCCTTACGGGGCCAAGGGGTTGGGCGAGCATTGCCTGATCCCCACGGCGCCTGCCATTCTGAACGCCATCGCCCACGCCAGTGGCGCGCGCATCCACCATTTGCCCGCCACGCCTGACCGCGTGCGCGCCGCCATCCTGGCGCAGAACAACAAGGCCACGACATGACAGACGCAACCGAACTCAGCGGCAGCTTTGCCGGTATCGACGTGGGCGGCACGTTCACCGATCTGGTGCACTACGACAGCCGCGCGGGCCGCGTGAAGCTGGCCAAGGTGCCGACAACGCTGGACAATCAGGCGCATGGCGTGCTGGCAGCGCTGGATGCCGCCGGGGTGGATGCCGCGATGCTGGACCTGATCGTGCATGGCACCACCACCACCACCAACGCGGTGCTGGAGCGGCGTCTGTGCAAGACGGGGCTGATCACCACGATGGGCTTTCGGGACGTGCTGGAGCTGGGGCGGCGCACCCGTCCGCAGGCCTACGGCATGTCCGGCCAGTTCCGCCCGCTGATCCCGCGCGACTTGCGGCTGGAGGTGCCCGAGCGCACGCTGGCGGACGGGTCGGAATACCTGCCGCTGGACGAGGACGCCCTGCGCGCGGCGCTGCGCCAACTGGTGGCCGAGGATTGCGAGGCGCTGGTGATCCATTTCCTGCACGCCTATGCCAACCCCGCGCATGAAATCCGCGCGGGCGAGATTGCGCGCGAGGAATGGCCAAACGGCAACATCACGCTGGGCAGCGCGCTGCTGTCGGAAAGCCGCGAGTTTGAACGCGGGGTGACGGCGGCGGTGAATGCCTCGGTGCAACCCTTGTTGCGGCGCTATGTGGAACGGCTGGCCGACCGGCTGGCTGAACGCGGCTATACCCGCGATCTGCTGGTGATGAACGGCAACGGCGGCATGGTGTCGGCGCGGACCGTGGCCGACGAGGCGGCCAAGACGGTGATGTCGGGGCCCGCCTCGGGCGTGATGGCGGCGGCCTATACCGGGCGGCGCGCGGGCATTCCCGACCTGCTGACCTATGACATGGGCGGCACCAGCACCGATGTGGCGATGATCCGTGGCGCAGACCCTGCCGTCAGCCACGAGATCGAGATTGAATATGCGATGCCGATCCACGTGCCCATGGTCGATGTGCGCACCGTGGGTGCCGGTGGCGGGTCGATTGCGCGGGTGAACGCGGCGGGGCTGTTGCAGGTGGGACCGGACAGCGCTGGATCGACCCCCGGCCCGATTTGCTACGGCAAGGGCGGGACCGAGCCGACAATTTCGGATGCGAACATGCTGCTCGGGCGGATGGACCCGGCCAAGCTGAACACGATTTCCGGCGATGTGTCGATTGACATGATCCGCGATGTCTTCGCCGCCAAGCTGGGCGATCCGCTGGGGCTGGACGCGGTGCAGGCGGCGTCGGCTGTGCTGCGCATTGCGACGGCCAAGATGGCCGATGCGGTGCGGATGGTGTCGATTTCGCTGGGCGAAGACCCGCGCGACTTTGCGCTGTTCGCCTTTGGCGGGGCAGGGCCGCTGCACGCCTGTGCGATTGCACGCGAACTGGGCGTGCCGCGTGTGCTGGTGCCTGCGCGTCCCGGGATCACCAACGCCCTGGGCTGCATCGTGGCCGATCTGCGCCACGACTTTGTGCAGACGGTGAACACGCCGCTGGACCATTGCGACATTGACGAGGTGCACGCCGCCTTTGCCCGCCAGATCGAAGACGGCACAGCGGCCATCGGGCGCGAGCGGGTCGAGATTGCGGATCTGCGGGTGATGCATTCGGTGGACATGCAGTTCATCGGCCAGACGCACCTGTTGCGCGTGCCGCTGCCCGATGCCACGCCGACCCGCGACGCCCTGCAAGCGCTGTTCGAAGAGGCTTATTTCCGGCGCTTTCAGGTCAGCCTGCCCGAAATCCGCCCCGCGCTGGTGAACGTGAACACGTCCGTCATCGGACGCCGTCCCGAGGTGGACCTGTCGCTGTTGATCGACACCGCCCAACGCCGCGCCACGCTTGCGCAGGCACAGACCGGCACGCGGCCCGTGTGGTTTGACGGTTGGGTCGACACGCCGGTCTATTGGCGCGACCACCTGCCTGCGGACGCAACGCTGACCGGGCCGGTGATCGTGGAGCAGATGGATTGCACGCTGGTGATGGAGCCGGGCGACACTGCCATACAGGACGCCGACGGAAACCTGATCGTAACCCTGGGAGAGCAGCCATGACCATTGATCCGATTACGTTGACGGTGATCCAGTCGGGCCTGCAACAGGTATGTGACGAAATGGACCTGTCGTTTTCCCGCGCCGCCTTTTCGCCGGTGATCGCCGAGGCGAACGACCGCTCGGACGGGATTTATTCGGCTGTCGATGGCAGTCTGATCGCCCAAGGGTCCCAAGGGCTGCCGGTGTTTGTCGGCACCATGCAGTTTTCGACTGCGACGCTGATCCAGATGATCCGCGACGGCAAAGCGGCCAAGCCCAAGCCGGGCGACATCTATATCGTGAACGATCCCTACCTGGGCGGCACGCACCTGATGGACGTGCGTTTTGCAATGCCGGTCTGGCGTGATGGCGAGATTTTCTGCTGGCTGTCGAACACCGGCCACTGGCCCGATACGGGCGGCGCGGTGCCGGGCGGCTTTTCCGCTTCGGCCACGTCGGTCGAACAGGAAGGGCTGCGGTTGCCGCCCGTGCGTCTGTTCAAAGAGGGCGAGCTGGACGCCGAGATTTACGCGATCATCTGCTCTAACATCCGCGTGTCTGAACAACGCATCGGCGACGTCAAGGCGCAGGCGGCGGCATTGTACGTGGGACAGTCGCGGCTTGTGCGGTTGCTGGACCGCTATGGTGATGACACGGTGCACGAGGCCATCGGCGAATTGCGCACGCGGGCGGCGCAGCAGATGCGCGCGAACATCGCGGCGATTCCGGCGGGCGTTTATCACTCCACCGCCTATGTGGACAGCGACGGTGTGGTGGACGAACCGCTGGAAATCCGGCTGGCGATCACGGCGGACGGCGACAGGTTAAGCTTTGATTTCACCGGCTCGTCGGCGCCCTGTGCGGGGCCGATGAATTCGGTTCTGGCGACCACCCATTCGTCGGTCTACCTGGCGATGCGGCATATTTTCCCCGATGTGCCCATCAGCGCCGGCGCGTTCGAGCCGCTGGAGATCGTCCGCCCCGTCAACACGTTCCTTGATGCGCAATACCCGCGCCCCGTATCGGGCTGTGCCGCCGAGGTCAGCCAGCGCATCGCCGAGGCGGTCTTTGCCGCGTTGGTGGTGCCGCTGCCGGACCTGGTGACCGCCGCCCCTGCGGGATCGTCGGGCAACTTTGCGCTGGGGGGCGATATTCCCGAAGAAGGGCGCAGCTATGTGATGTACCAGATTTCGGGCGGCGGCTACGGCGGCTATGCGGGGGGCGATGGCATTTCAAACGGCTGTTCGACCATCGGCATTTCCAAATCCCCGCCGGTCGAGATTATGGAACAGCAGTTTCCCATCCTGTACCACCGCTATGCCCTGCACGACGGATCGGGGGGTGCGGGTGCGCATCGGGGTGGTTTCGGGCTGGATTACGAAGTGGAAATCCTGCGCGGCACGGCGCGTGCCAGTTTCGTGATGGATCACGGGCGGTTCGGCCCGCAGGGGGTTCTGGGCGGCGAAGACGGCGGCAAGAACCGCGTGGTGGTCACGCAATCCGGCAAGGAATTCGTGCCCGAACATCTGTCCAAGGCGCAGGACATCGCGCTGAGCGTTGGGGACCGCGTGCGGGTGCGCACGCCGGGGGGTGGCGGTTACGGGCCTGCCCAAGACCGCGATCCGGCGCTGGTGGCCGAGGATGTGCGGCTGGGGCGGTATACCCAAGAGGAAGCGGACCGGCTGTTCGGGCGCTGAGGTTTTCTAAGCTGGATGTCGTTAAAATGCATTTATAGTCAGTGGGTTGCGTTTGTTTCCTCTGTTTCTGAGGTACGCCCCGCAGAATCCTGATTGACGTACCTCAAAAACTCTCCGATCCTTGGGCGACTGGGGAGGATTCGAAATGAGCGGGCCAACGGTACGCGACGTTGCTGAGGTGGCGCAGGTCAGCCTTGCGACCGTCGATCGCGTTTTAAACAACCGCGGCGGCGTATCGGCCAAGGTTGTGGACCGCGTCAAAGCTGCCGTTGTGCAAACCGGATACGTCCGCAATCTGGCCGCCGCCAACCTGTCGCGCCGCCGCATCTATCGGTTCTGTTTTGTCGTCCCGTCCGGGGACACCGGCTTTGTCGCGCTGCTGCACGCAGCACTTGCGCAAGAACAGCAGCGGCTGCGGGAAGAGCAGGTGCATGTGCAAATCGTACCAACCCGGGCGTTTGATGTACAAGATCAGGTGGCCGCACTGCGCAAGCTGGACTGCGACGCGGTTGCCGTGATGGCCAGCGAAGCGCCTGAGATCAACGAGGAGATCGCCGCCCTTCAGGCCGCTGGCGTCAGGGTTGTCAGCCTTGTTGCCGACCTGCCCGGTTCCGGGCGCGATGCCTATGTCGGGCCGGACAACGTGGTGGCCGGGCGCACGGCGGCCGAGTTCATGGGACGGTTCATCAAGGACACAGGCAACGTCCTGATGATCGCGGGATCGCTGGCGGCGCGCGATCACAGCGAGCGCCTGTTGGGGTTCCAGATGGTCATGCAGGAACGGTTCGGCGGCTGCACATTGCTGCCCGCCGCCCAAGGGGCCGACGATGCCGCACGGGTGGAACAGATCGTGGTGGACACCGCGCGCACCCAGCCGCTGGCCGGTATCTATGCCATCGGTGCCGGCAACCGCGGGCTGGTGCGCGCGGTCGGCACGCTGGACCCGAAACCGACCACGATCGTGCACGAACTGACCCAGACATCGCGCGAGGCATTGCGCACCGGCATTTTTGATCTGGTGATCGACCAGGACATCCGCGCGGGCGTCATCGCCGCCGTTGGTGTCATGCGCGATCTGACCGAAGCCACCACACCGCCTGCCGACGCCGGCAGGATCAAACTGAACATCTACAGCCGTGAGAACATACAGTGAGCCAATATTTCGCAGACATCGCCCCCGTGACCTTTGAAGGGCCCGACAGCGCCAACCCGTTAGCCTATCGCCATTATAACGCGCAGGAAAAGCTGGGCGACAAGACGATGGAGGAGCATCTGCGCTTTGCCGTTTGCTATTGGCACAACTTCGTCTGGGAGGGGAACGACCCCTTTGGCGGGCAGACGTTCCAGCGCCCGTGGTTCCCTGCCGACACGATGGATCTGGCGCGGGCCAAGGCGGACGCCGCCTTTGACATGTTCCGCATTCTGCATGTGCCGTTCTTTTGCTTTCACGACCATGATGTGCGCCCCGAGGGCGACAGTCTGGCCGAAAGCCACAAGCGCCTGAACGAGATGGCCGATTATTTCGAGAAGAAGATGGCCGACGGCGGTCCGAAGTTGCTGTGGGGGACGGCGAACATGTTCTCGAACCGGCGCTACATGTCGGGCGCCAGCACCAACCCCGACCCGGATGTGTTCGCCTATTGCGCGTCGACGGTAAAGGCCTGCATGGACGTGACCCACCGTTTGAACGGTGAGAACTATGTGCTGTGGGGCGGGCGCGAAGGATACGAGACATTGCTGAACACCGATCTGGGCCGCGAGCTGGAACAGATGGGCCGGTTTTTGTCGATGGTGGTCGAATACAAGCACAAGATCGGTTTCAAGGGCGCGATCCTGATCGAGCCGAAGCCGCAGGAGCCGACCAAGCACCAGTATGATTACGATGTGGCAACGGTCTACGGGTTTCTCAAACGGTTCGGGCTGGAAAACGAGGTTCAGGTGAACGTGGAGCAGGGCCACGCGATTCTGGCGGGTCATTCGTTCGAACACGAACTGGCGATGGCGCGCACGCTGGGTATTTTCGGGTCGATCGACATGAACCGCAACGATTACCAGTCCGGTTGGGACACCGACCAGTTCCCCAATTCACCGTCCGAGGCGGCGCTGGCCTATTACGAGGTGCTGATGGCAGGCGGGTTCACCACCGGTGGCACCAATTTCGACGCCAAGCTGCGGCGTCAGTCGCTGGATGCCGAAGACCTGATTGCGGCCCATGTGGGGGCGATGGACATCTGCGCACGCGGGCTGAAATCGGCGTACCGGATGATCGAGGATGACGCGCTGGAGGGGCCGCGCCGCGCCCGTTACGCCGGTTGGGACAGCGCCGATCCGCAAGCCATGCTGGAGGCAGGTGCCACGCTGGACGGGATCGCCGCCCGTGCCGAGCAGGCCCGCGTGAACCCGCAACCGCGATCCGGCGCGCAGGAAAAGCTTGAGAATATCGTCAACCGCTACGTCTGACGAAAAGGGAGGAATGACATGAAAACGATCAAGGGTCCGGCGCTGTTTCTGGCGCAGTTCGCAGGCGACGACGCGCCGCACAATTCATGGGATGCGATCACCAAGTGGGCCGCCGACTGCGGCTACAAGGGTGTTCAGGTGCCAAGCTGGGACGCGCGGTTGATTGATCTGGATCAGGCCGCCGCGTCCAAAGGCTATTGCGAGGATTGGGCCGGACAGGCGCGCGCCAATGGCGTCGAGGTGACCGAGCTTTCGACCCACCTGCAAGGGCAGCTGGTGGCGGTGCACCCCGCCTATGACGACGTGTTTGACGGGTTCGCCGCCGAAAGCGTGCGGGGCAATCCCAAGGCGCGTCAGGCATGGGCGGTCGATCAGGTGAAAAAGGCGCTGACCGCCTCGAAATACCTGGGCATCGGGGCACATGCGACGTTTTCGGGCGCGCTGGCCTGGCCTTACGTCTATCCGTGGCCGCAGCGGCCTGCGGGTCTGGTCGAGCAGGCGTTTGACGAGCTGGCAAAGCGGTGGTTGCCGATTTTGGACCACGCCGAGGACTGCGGCGTCGATGTCTGTTACGAAATCCATCCGGGCGAGGACCTGCACGACGGGATCACCTACGAGATGTTCCTGGAACGCACCGGCAATCACGCACGCGCCAACATGCTGTACGATCCGTCGCATTACGTGCTGCAATGTCTGGATTATCTCGACAATATCGACATTTACCGCGACCGCATCCGCATGTTCCACGTCAAGGATGCCGAGTTTAACCCGACGGGTCGGCAGGGCGTCTATGGCGGCTATCAGTCGTGGGTCAACCGCGCGGGGCGGTTCCGCAGTCTGGGCGACGGGCAGGTCGATTTCGGCGCGGTGTTTTCCAAGATGGCGGCGAATGATTTCGACGGCTGGGCCGTGGTGGAATGGGAATGCGCGATCAAGCATCCCGAGGACGGCGCCCGCGAGGGGGCGCAGTTCGTCAAGGATCATATCATTCGCGTGACCGAACGCGCCTTTGACGATTTCGCGGACGGCGGGGCGGACACCGCGCTGAACGCCAAGATGATGGGGATTTGAGGATGTCACGGATAACCGGTGAAGCAGAAGACGGCTCTCCGCAGGAGGCATATTACGTAAAGGGTCGTATACCCGGAATAGATGGTCGAACCAAAGGGTTTCGGTGTTTCCCAAGCTCGTCAAACGACGCGCGGGACAGTCATTCTTTCGAGACGGAAAATGAAGCAATCAGCTTTCTTCGGAAGAACCGCAGTTGGGGTATAAGGATGCGCCCGAGTACGTCCATTATCTACAGCACAATTAAGATAGATGGAGTATCCCGATGAAACCTATCAGACTGGGCATGATCGGCGGCGGCAATGACGCATTCATCGGCGGGGTGCACCGCATCGCGTCGCGCATTGACGGACGGTTTCAGCTGGTTGCGGGGGCGCTGTCGTCGACGGCGGAGAAATCCAAAGCCTCGGGTGCTGCGCTGGGGCTGGCCGAGGACCGCTGCTATGGCGATTTCACAGAGATGGCGAAGCGCGAGGCGCGGTTGAAAGACGGGGTCGAGGCGGTGGCGATTGTCACGCCGAACCATGTGCATTACCCGGCGGCGCGCGAATTCCTGAAACGCGGCATTCACGTGATCTGTGACAAGCCGCTGACCTCGACGCTGGCAGATGCGAAAAAGCTGGTCGCGGCGGCGGAAAAGTCGGACGCGTTGTTTGTGCTGACGCACAATTACACTGGCTATCCGATGGTCCGCCAAGCCCGCGAGATGGTGCGGCAGGGCGATCTGGGCACGTTGCGTGTTGTGCAGGTCGAGTATCCGCAAGACTGGCTGACCGATCCGGTCGAGGCTGACGGCAGCAAGCAGGCGGAATGGCGCACCGATCCCGAACGCTCTGGCGCGGGTGGCTGTGTGGGCGACATTGGCACGCACGCCTACAACCTTGCGCGCTTTGTCACGGGGTTGCAGCTGGAAAGTCTGGCGGCGGATCTGACCACCTTTGTCGAAGGGCGGCGGCTGGATGACAACGTGCATGTGATGCTGCGCTTTGACGGCGGGGCCAAGGGCATGTTGTGGTCGTCGCAGGTGGCGCCGGGCAATGAGAACGGTCTGCGGTTGCGGGTATACGGCGACAAGGGCGGGCTGGAATGGGCGCAGGAAGATCCGAACTACCTGTGGTTCACCCCCTTCGGCGAACCCAAGCGGTTGCTGACCCGCAACGGGGCGGGTGCGACTGCGGGCAATCAAGGTGCCTCGCGCATTCCGCCGGGGCATCCCGAGGGGTATCTTGAAGGGTTTGCCAACATCTACAACGAGGCCGCCGACCTGATTGTCGCGGCGCGCGATGGCAAGATGCCGGATCACCTGTTGCCGACGGTGCAGGACGGGCTGGAAGGCGTCGCCTTTATCGACGCTTGCGTGCGGTCGTCGAAGCGCGATGCGGCGTGGGTCAAGCTATGAGCGAAACCCGCGCCCTGACCCTGTCCGACGTTTGCCGGAGTTTCGGGCCGGTGCAGGTTTTGCACGACATCAACCTGACCCTGCGACCCGGCGAGGTGCATGCCCTGATCGGAGAGAACGGGGCGGGCAAATCGACGGCGATGAAGATCATGTCGGGCTATCTGGAGCCGACCAAGGGGCAGGTAAAGCTGGACGAGGCGCCGGTGCGTTTTGCCTCTTCGCAACAGGCCGAGGCGCAGGGCGTTGTGCTGATCCATCAAGAGTTCAATCTGGCCGACCAGTTGAGCGTGGAGCAGAACATTTTTCTGGGCCACGAGAAACGGCGCGGGTTGTTTCTGGACCGGGCCGCGATGCAGGCCGAGACACGCAAGTTGCTGGACAGGCTGAATTGCACGGTGTCGCCCGATGCGCGGGTGCGCGACATTTCCAACGCCGACAAGCAGATGGTCGAGATCGCCAAGGCGCTGTCGCGGCGCGCGCAGGTGTTGATCATGGACGAACCCACCGCCGTGTTGACCGAACGCGAGGCGGAGGTGCTGTTTGAACAGGTGGACCGGCTGAAGGCCGAAGGCGTGGCGATCCTGTTCACCTCGCACAAGCTGGACGAGGTCAAGCGCATCTCGGACCGGATCACGGTGCTGCGCGACGGGCATGTGGTGGCGCAAGGCATGACGACCGAGTTCAACGAGGACCAGATGGCGCAGGCGATGGTGGGCCGTGATGTGTCGTCGCTGTATCCTGTGCGCACGGCCGCTGTCAGCGATGATCCGGCGCTGGAGGTCACGGGGCTGACCGTGCCCGGCTATGCCCGCGACATCAGCTTTACCCTGCGCAAGGGCGAGATTCTGGGTATTTCCGGGCTGATCGGATCGGGGCGCACCGAGGCGATGGAGGGGCTGACGGGCCTGCGTACCGCGCAGGGCGATGTGCGCATCAACGGGCGGCCCGTGTCACTGAAGTCACCGCAACAGGCGCAGGCGGCGGGGCTGTGTTACCTGACCGAGGACCGCAAGGGCCGGGGGCTGCTGTTGCAAAAGGGGATGCGCGAGAACCTGACCTTGCAGGCGCTGCCGGATTTCTCGAACTGGCTGATAGATCATGCAGCGGAAGAGGACGCGCTGACCAAGGCGATTGCCGATTTCGACATTCGCGCACCGACCCGCGACGTGCTGGTGGGCAACCTGTCGGGGGGCAACCAGCAAAAGCTGCTGATCGCCAAGATCATGCTGACCGACCCCGACATCGTCATCATCGACGAGCCGACGCGCGGCATCGACATCGGCACCAAGCAACAGATTTACGAATTCATCCACGCGCTGTCGGCGGCGGGCAAATCCATTATCGTGGTCAGTTCCGAGATGCAGGAGGTCATTGGCCTTGCGGATCGGGTGCTGGTCATGCGGCTGGGGACCATCGCGGGCGAAGTCAGCGGAGATGACATGACAGAAGACAAGATCGTGCGGCTCGCAATGGGGCTGGGCGCGAACAGGCAAGAGGCGATTTGATGACAGCCACCGAAACACAGCCCTCACGGGCGGCAAAAAGCGTCAACCTGAAGGTGCTGGGGCCTATTCTGGCGCTGGTCGTGCTGGTGATCGTCGGCGCGGCGCTGAACGGGAATTTCCTGAGCGCGGCCAACATCACCAACGTGCTGTCGCGCTCCGCCTTTATCGGGATTATCGCGGTGGGCATGACGTTTGTCATCACCGGCGGCGGGCTGGACCTGTCGGTTGGGTCGATGGCGGCCTTTATCGCCGGGCTGATGATCCTGGTGATGAACGCGATGCTGCCTGTGATGGGGCCGGGCTGGCCGTTGGTTTTCGTGGGCATGCTCACGGCGATGGTGGCGGGCACGCTGGCCGGGTTCGTCAACGGGTTCCTGATCACCACCATGCGGATCGAGGCGTTTATCGTGACGCTGGGGACGATGGGCATTTATCGCAGTCTGGTCACGTGGCTGGCCGATGGCGGCACGCTCTCGCTGGATTTCGGGATGCGGTCGGTGATCCGGCCGATCTATTTCGACGGCATTCTGGGGATCAGCTGGCCGATCATCGTGTTTGCGCTGGTGGCGATCATCGGCGAGCTGGTGATGCGGCGTGCCGCGTTCGGACGCCATGCGGCGGCGGTCGGGTCCAACGATCAGGTGGCGCGCTATTCATCGGTCAACGTCAACCGTGTGCGGATGCTGACCTATGTGTTTCTGGGCATCCTCGTCGGGGTGGCGACGATCATGTACGTCCCGCGCCTTGGCTCGGCGTCGCCCAGCACCGGCGTGCTGTGGGAACTGGAAGCCATCGCGGCGGTGATCATTGGCGGCACCATGCTCAAGGGCGGTTTTGGCCGCGTCTGGGGCACGGTGATCGGTGTGCTGATCCTGTCGCTGATCGACAATATTCTGAATCTGACGGATGGCGTATCGCCCTATCTGAACGGGGCCATACAGGGTGTGATCATCATTCTGGCCGTCATCCTGCAGCGCGACAAGAAGGCGGAGAGCTGAGAACAGCCCTTCGGAACAACATGGTAAACAGAGGAGATAAGCCATGAAATTTGCGAAAATTACAGCGGCCGCGCTGGCGGCGACACTGGCGATGCCGGTGCTGGCACAGGAAACGAAAGTGATCGGTGTGTCTATCCCGGCGGCCACGCACGGCTGGGCGGGCGGCATGAACTTTCACGCGCAACAGGCGGTGGACCGGCTGGAAAAGGTCTATCCGGAACTGGATTTCGTGCTGGCGACGGCTTCGGATCCGGCCAAACAGGTCAATGATATCGAAGACATGCTGGCCACGCGCAACATCAGCGCGCTGGTGGTGCTGCCGTTTGAATCCGAGCCGCTGACCAGCCCGGTCAAGGCGGTCGCGGACAGCGGCGCATGGGTGACTGTGGTGGACCGTGGTCTGGCGCAGCCGGGGATCGAGGATCTGTATGTCGCGGGCGACAACCCCGGCTTTGGCAAGGTGTCGGGTGAATACATGGTGTCGGCCATGCCCGATGGCGGCGACATCGTCGTGTTCCGTGGCATCCCGACCACCATCGACAACGAGCGCGTCGAAGGGTTCCAAAGTGCGATTGAGGGGTCGGGCATCAACGTTCTGGCGATGGAGCACGGCAACTGGAACCGCGACGACAGCTTTACCGTGATGCAGGATTTCCTGTCGAAATACGACAAGATCGACGCGGTCTGGGCCTCGGATGACGATATGGCCATCGGTGTGCTGGCGGCCATCGAGCAATCGGGGCGCGACGACATCAAGTTCGTGCTTGGCGGTGCCGGCATGAAGGAAATGGTGGCCAAGGTGCGCGATGGTGATCCGATGATCCCGGCAGATGTGACCTATCCGCCGTCGATGATTGCGACCGCCATCGAGATGACCGCCGTCGGCCTGACCTCGACCGCGCCGGTGTCCGGCACGTTCACCATCGGGTCGGTGCTGATCACTGCGGACAACGCCGCTGACTTCTATTACGAAGACAGCCCGTTCTGATCCATATGACCCGGCCGAAGGGCTTTGTTGTCCTTCGGCCACCTATTGCGGCATTGCAATCTGCGCATATCCGTTCTGTTTGCACTGATTTACGGCGCAATGGCGCGATGGTTTGTTTTGTTTTTCTATAGGATGCGGAATAATATTCCTATGGCGCCTTTTCAGGCGAACAGCGCTGTCACTGCACGCATCGGCGCGGATAAATCTTCTTGATTTTGCGGACCCGTTGAAGCGCACCTGCTGCGGTGACATTTGGAGGGCAAGAGTTACAGGAGTAAACGCAATGCTGAAACAGATCATCGCCGCCACCGCCCTTGCGGTCACATTCGGCGGCCCCGCCATCGCCCAAGACACCGACACGCTGAGCGTGGGCATGTCGGGCGGCTATTTCCCGTTCACTTTCGTCAAGCTGGACGAACTGCAAGGGTTCGAAGTCGACGTGATGAACGCCGTGGGCGAACAGGCCGGGCTGGACGTGACGTTTGAAACCATGGCGTTTTCGGGTCTGATCGGCGCGCTGGACGCGGGCCGGATCGACACGATTGCCAACCAGATCACCATCACGCCGGAACGCGAGGCCAAGTTCGTCTTTACCGCGCCCTATGTCATCGACGGCGCACAGGTCGTGACCAAGGCGGGCAACGAAGACATCACCGGCGTCGAGGACCTGCGCGGCAAAACGGTTGCGGTGAATCTGGGTTCGAACTTTGAGCAGTTGCTGAACGACTTGCCCTATGCGGATGAGATCACGGTCAAGACCTACGATTCCAACATCGCGCAGGACACGGCGCTGGGGCGGGTCGATGCCTTTGTGATGGACCGCGTGTCGTCGGCTCAGCTGATCCAGGAAAGCCCGCTGCCGCTGCAACTGGCCGGTCAGCCGTTTTCGGAAATCCGCAACGCGCTGCCTTTCCGCGACACCGAAGCCGACCGCGCCCTGCGCGACCGCGTGGACGCCGCGCTGACCACCCTGCGCGACAACGGCACGCTGGCCGAGATTTCGCAGAAATGGTTTGGCACCGACATCACCACGGCGGACTGAAGCATGCGGGCACTTGACCTTGATTACATGCTGGGACTGGTGCCCGTTATCCTGGGCTATGTGCCGCTGACGCTGTTCATGGCGGGCGCGGGCATGGTGCTGGCGCTGATCCTTGGGGCGCTGCTGGCGGTCGAGCGGGTGGCAAAAGTGCCGGTGCTGGACTGGTTCGTGGTGCTGTTCATCAGCTTTTTCCGCGGCACGCCGCTGCTGGTGCAACTGTTCCTGTTCTACTTTGGCCTGCCGCAAATTCTGCCCGCGCTGACCCAGATCGACGGGGTCACGGCGGCGATCATGGGGCTGACGCTGCATTTTTCGGCCTATATGGCGGAATCGATCCGCGCCGCGATTGTCGGCGTGGACCGCAGCCAATGGGAGGCGGCGCAGTCCATCGGCATGACCCAAGGCCAGATGATGTGGCGGATTATCCTGCCACAGGCGGCACGGGTCGCGGCACCGACGCTGGTCAATTACTTTATCGACATGATCAAGGGGACGTCGCTGGCCTTCACGCTGGGGGTCACCGAAATGATGGGGGCCGCACAGAAAGAGGCGGCAGGCAGTTTCCTGTATTTCGAGGCATTTCTTGTGGTGGCGATTATTTACTGGGTGATCGTCGAAGTCCTGAGCCAAGGCCAGAAGCGGCTGGAAACCTATCTGAACAAGGCGTTTGTGCGATGATCCGTGTGCGTGGTTTGACAAAGCATTTTGGCGCGGCACCCGTGCTGGACGGCATTGATCTGGACATTGCCGATGGCGAGCGGGTGGTGATCATTGGCCCCTCGGGCACCGGCAAGTCGACATTGCTGCGCAGTCTGAACTTTTTGGACGCGCCGCAGGCCGGTGTCATCACCATTGGCGACGTGACGGTGGACGCCGCAAAGGCGCGCAAGGCCGACATTCTGGCGCTGCGCCGCCGCACCGGCATGGTGTTTCAGAACTATGGGCTGTTCGCCAACAAGACGGCCACGGAAAACATCATGGAGGCGCTGACCACCGTGCAAAAGCGCCCCCGCGCCGAGGCAGAGCAGCGGGCGCTGGCGGTGCTGGCGGAAACCGGTCTGGCGGACAAGGCAGACAGCTATCCGTCGGCGTTGTCGGGTGGTCAGCAACAACGTGTCGGCATCGGCCGCGCCATGGCGCTGGGGGCCGAGCTGCTGTTGTTTGACGAACCTACATCCGCGCTTGACCCCGAATGGGTGGGCGAGGTGCTGGACCTGATGCGCGCCGTGGCCGAGCGCCGGCAGACCATGCTGATCGTGACCCACGAGATGCAGTTTGCCCGCGAAATCGCGGATCGTGTTCTGTTCATGGAAGGCGGCAAGATCGTCGAAAGCGGCCCGCCGTCGCAAATCTTTGGCGCGCCACAGGACGCGCGCCTGCGCAAGTTCCTGAAGCGTGTCGAAGGGTGACGGAAACCCGGCCATAGGGCGGGGTCCGCACCCTTTGGCGTGCGGGCATCGCCGTGCCGAGAGGTCCAGTATAAGCGTGTAATCAGGGTTATGTTATCTCTACACACGCAGCCCAAACCGCTTTTCCGCTTGCCATCTTCGAACGGTTTGCCAACACAGTTCCCCGGAACCAATCCAGCCACCAAAAAGGAAACACAATGGCCGCCATCGAACGTCACCACTCCAATCACCGCATGAGCCAGATCGTCACCCACGGCGACATGATCTATCTTGCAGGTCAGGTCGCAGCCCCCGGCGCAAGCGTGACCGAGCAGACCAAGGGTATTCTGGAACAGATCGACACATTGCTGGCCGAGGTCGGGTCGGACAAGGAGCAGATCCTGCAAGCGATCATCTGGCTGGCGGACATGAATGACTTTGCCGAGATGAATGCGGTCTGGGATGGTTGGGTGCCGCAAGGCCATACACCCGCACGGGCCTGTGGCGGTGCGCCGCTAGCCACGCCCGAATACAAGGTCGAAGTGATCGTCACGGCTGTGCGCCGCTGACCTTGATCCTGCCGCCACGGGGTTGCCTCGTGGCGGCAGAGAACACTGTGCATTTTTGCACGTTCCTTCTGGTTTCCGGGTCTTGCTGCGCCGCCGCATTAGGTTAGTATTGTCGACTGATCGTGCGCGACCGAACCAGACTGGAACCAGACCATGCTTTTTCAGAATATCCGCCTGCGCCCTGCGGTGCTGGCCGCTCTCCTTATCGGCTCCAGCCTGCCTGCCGCTGCGCAACAACAGGGGATGCCGCCCGCTGCGGTGACCGTGATCACCGTGCAGCCACAGGATGTGCCGCTGACCACCACCCTGCCCGGTCGCGTGCTGGCCTCGGCCGAGGCCGAAGTGCGCCCGCAGGTGGCCGGGATCATCACGGAACGCAGGTTCAGGGAAGGTGGCCGCGTCGAAGAAGGCGATGTGCTGTACACGATTGACGCCGCCACCTACGAGGCCGCCGTGGCGCAAGCCGATGCCGCCGTGGCACAGGCAAATGCGCAGCTGAAGTCGGCGCAGAAGGAAGAGACACGCCTGCAAGAGTTGCAATCGCGCAATGTCGCCAGCGAACAGGCCCTGGACAGTGCCGTGGCCACCCGCGACATCGCGGCGGCTGCCGTGCAAGCGGCACAGGCGCAATTGCAAGCGGCACAGATCCAGCTGGACCGCACCCAGATCCGCGCCCGTCTGTCGGGCGAGATCGGCCGGTCGCTGGCCAGCCGTGGTGCGCTGGTGACCGCAAGCCAGGCCGAGCCGATGGCGGTGATCCGCAACATCGACCCCGTTTATGTGGACGTGACCCAATCTGCCGCCGATATCATCGCATGGCGGCGTGACAACATCGGCGCGCGGCTGGAAGACCTGCCCACGGATGTGACCCTGACGTTGGCCGATGGCAGCGTGTTCGACCAGACCGGCACCCTGACCGCCGCCGAACCGGACGTGAACGAACAGACCGGCGTTGTGGTGCTGCGGATGCAGTTCGCCAACCCCGACAAATTGCTGTTGCCCGGCATGTATGTGCAGGTTCAGATCGCCACCACCACGGCCAAAGACGTCTATCTGGTGCCCCAAGAGGCCGTCAGCCGCGACCGGCGTGGACAGCCCACGGCACTGGTGGTCGGCGCCGAAAACGTGGTCGAGATGCGGCAGCTTTCGGTGGTCAGCGATCAGGGCAGCAACTGGGTTGTCGACGACGGCCTGAACCCCGGTGACCGCGTGATCGTGATGGGCCTGCAAAAGGCCGCCCCCGGCGCCACCGTGACCCCGCAGGAACAAGGGGCCGCCCCGGCCCCCGACGCCGCGCCCGAAGCAGGCTCAGCCGCGGATCCGTCCGCCGCGCCGGCCGCAACCGAATAAATCAGGATCAGATCCCACCATGGCCCGCTTTTTCATCGACCGCCCGATTTTTGCCTGGGTCATCTCGATCTTCATCATGGGGGTCGGCGTTCTTTCGATCCAGACCCTGCCGGTTGCCCAGTACCCGCAGATTGCCCCGCCCACCGTGACGGTCAACGCGGTCTATCCCGGTGCGTCGGCGGAAACCGTGGCCAACACCGTCACGCAGGTGATCGAACAGCAGATGACCGGTCTGGACGGGCTGCGCTATGTGTCGTCGTCGTCGACCTCGTCGGGCAGTGCCAGTGTCACCCTGACGTTCGAAACCGGCACCGACCCCGACATCGCGCAAGTGCAGGTGCAAAACAAACTGTCCCAGGCCAGCGCGCTGTTGCCCGAAGTGGTGCAGCGGCAGGGTGTGACGGTGCAAAAGTCGTCTGCGGGCTTCCTGATGGTCGTGTCGCTGATCGCCAAAGAGGGCACATATGACGCGACCGATCTGGGCGATTACCTGTCCACCAACCTTGTCAACGAACTGAGCCGCGTCGAAGGCGTGGGCAGTGCGCAGGTTTTCGGGGCGCAATATGCCATGCGCATCTGGCTGGACCCGTCCAAGCTGGCCGCGTTTGAACTGACGCCGGCGGATGTGGTCGCGGCTGTCTCGGCCGAGAACGCACAGATTTCGGCAGGGGCCTTCGGCTCGCGTCCCGCGGTTGACGGGCAGATGCTGAACGCCACCATCACCGCGCAATCCCTGCTGCGCACGCCCGAGGATTTCCGCCAGATCGTTCTGCGCGCCGAAACCGACGGCGGGCTGGTGCTGATCAATGACGTGGCACGGGTCGAGATTGGCGCCGAAAACTATGCCACCATATCGCGCTATAACCGCAACCCCTCGGCTGGTCTGGCGATTTCGCTGGCACCGGGTGCCAATGCGCTGGACACCGCCGCCCTGGTCGAAACACGGCTGGAAGAGCTGGCGGAATTCTTTCCCGAAGGCGTCGATTATGTGATACCCTTTGACACCACGCCCTTTGTGCAGATCTCGATCGAGGAAGTGATCAAGACGCTGGTCGAAGCCATCGTGCTGGTGTTCCTGGTGATGTACCTGTTCTTGCAGAACTTCCGCGCGACGCTGGTGCCCACACTGGCCGTGCCTGTGGTGTTGCTGGGCACCTTCGGGGTGCTTGCGGCATTCGGGTTTTCGATCAACACGCTGACCATGCTGGCGATGGTGCTGGCGATCGGTCTGCTGGTGGACGACGCGATCGTGGTCGTGGAAAACGTCGAACGGATCATGGAGCAAGAGGGCCTGGGCCCTGTCGAGGCGACCCGCAAGTCGATGGACCAGATCACCGGTGCGCTGATCGGGATTGCCGTGGTTCTGTCCGCGGTGTTCGTGCCGATGGCGTTCTTTCCCGGCTCGACCGGCGTGATCTACAAGCAGTTCGCGGTTACCATCATTTCGGCCATGACGCTGTCGGTTGTCGTCGCGCTGACCCTGACACCGGCGCTGTGCGCGACGCTGCTCAAGGCCAAGGGCCACGAGAAACGCGGCGGGCTGTTCGGTGGATTCAACTGGGGCTTTGACAAGCTGATGACGGGCTATGCTGCCACCGTGGGCAAGCTGGTGCGCTGGCGGTTCATGACGGGGCTGGCCTATATCGGGATCATCGTGGCGATGGGCCTGTTGTTCCTGCGCACGCCGCAGGGGTTTTTGCCGGAGGAGGATCAGGGGATTTTGTTCACCCTGATCCAGGCCCCCACCGGCGCCACGTCCGAACGCACGCTGGACGTGCTGAAACAGGTCGAGGATTACTATCTGGAGCAGGAATCCGACATCGTGGAATCGGTGTTCGGCGTGGTCGGCTTCAGCTTTGCCGGTCAGGGCCAGAACGTCGGCATCATGTTTGTGCGGCTGAAAGACTGGAAAGACCGCGAGGCTGCCAACCAAAGCGCACAGGCGCTGGCGGGTCGGGCCTTTGGTGCGTTCAGCCAGATACAGGACGCCATGGTGTTCCCGGTTGTGCCGCCTTCGGTGATCGAACTGGGCAACGTGTCCGGTTTTGATTTCTACTTGCAGGCCCGTGGCGGTCAGACCCACGAACAGCTTTTGCAGGCCCGCAACCAGTTGCTGGGCATGGCAGCACAAAGCCCGATGATCGCGTCGCTGCGCCCCAGTGGTCTGGAAGACGCGGCCCAGTTCAAGCTGGACATTGACTGGCGGCGTGCCGGTGCGATGGGCGTGACCGCCACCGACGTGGGCAACCTGCTGACGATTGCCTGGGCGGGCCGCTATGTGAACGACTTTATCGACGAAGGGCGGATCAAACGTGTCTATGTTCAGGGTCAGGCCGACGCCCGCGCGGTGCCGTCCGATCTGGACAAGTGGCGCGTGCGCAATGCCAGCGGCGGGCTGGTGCCGTTTTCGAACTTCGCCGATGCATCCTGGGTTTTCGCACCGCAAGACGTGACCCGCTACAACGGCGTGCCGTCGATGCAGCTTCAGGGGTCGCCTGTGCCGGGTGTCAGCACCGGTGACGGTCTGGCGGAACTGTACCGGCTGGCCGACCAGTTGCCCCCCGGCTTCCAGATTGCGCCCACCGGCCTGTCGCTGGAAGAACAGGAATCCGGCAGTCAGGCGCCGCTGTTGTACGGGCTGTCGCTGGCCGCGATTTTCCTTGCGCTGGCTGCGCTGTACGAAAGCTGGTCAATCCCCTTCGCGGTGATGCTGGCCATGCCCATCGGCGTGCTGGGCGCGCTGACGGGTGCGTGGCTGGGCGGCTTTGAAAACGGTGTGTTCTTTCAGGTGGGCCTGTTGACGGTCATCGGTCTGACGGGGAAAAACGCGATCCTGATTGTCGAATTTGCCCGTGACCGCCGCGCCGAAGGTGAAACCGTGATCGAGGCTGCGGTCGATGCGGCGAAACAGCGGTTCCGCCCGATCATCATGACATCGATGGCGTTCTCGCTGGGGGTTCTGCCGCTGCTGCTGAGCACCGGTGCAGGCTCGGGCGGGCGGACGGCCATCGGCAGCGGTGTGCTGGCTGGGACGATTTCGGCCACGGTCTTTGGCGTGCTGTTCGTGCCGTTCTTTTTCGTCGTGATCTCGCGGTTGACCCGCAAGGGCCGCGCCGAAACCGGATGAACCAAACCGGCTGCGGGTTCAGGCCCGCAGCGGGACATTTGTACATAAACCGCCGAGTCTTGTACCAAACGGCGCGGCGCAACCGATGGCGGTTACATCAGTACCGCAATGTGCTTTCGACCGCGCGTTTCCAGTTGGCATATTTCGCGGCGCGTGTGTCGTCGGCCATGTTCGGGGTGAACTGCCGGTCCAGCGCCCATTGCTTGCCAAACGCGTCCTGGTCCGGCAAGGCATCCGCCTGCATACCGGCCAGCCACGCCACGCCCAAGGCGGTGGTTTCCAGAACCTTGGGCCGGTCCACGGGGGCGCCGATGATGTCCGACAGGAATTGCATCGCCCAGTCCGACGCGCTCATCCCGCCGTCCACGCGCAGCACGCCACGGTCCGCGTCGCCGGTCCAGTCGGCATACATCGCCTCGAGCAGATCACGGGTCTGGTAGCCGACGCTTTCCAGCGCCGCGCGGGCCAACTCCTCGGGGCCGGAATTGCGCGACAGGCCAAAGATCGCACCACGGCAATCAGGATTCCAATACGGCGCGCCAAGGCCGGTGAACGCGGGCACCAGGATCACGTCCTGTGCCGGGTCGGCGTTTTCGGCCAGCGGTTGGGTTTGCGACGCCTCGCGGATGATCTTCAGCCCGTCGCGCAGCCATTGCACCACGGCGCCAGCCACAAAAATCGACCCCTCCAGCGCATAGGTCGGCTTGCCGTCCAGTTGATAGGCAATCGTCGTCAGCAACCGGTTGTTCGAGCGCACCGGCGTGTCGCCCGTGTTCAGCAAGGCAAAGCAGCCGGTGCCATAGGTCGATTTCATCATGCCGGATTCAAAGCACGCCTGCCCGATGGTCGCCGCCTGCTGGTCACCCGCGACGCCCAGAATGGGGATCGGCCGGCCAAACAGATCGGCGCGGGTGGTGCCGAAATCGGCGGCACTGTCGCGCACATCCGGCAGCATCGACATGGGCACGCCCATCAGGTCACAGATGGTCTGGCTCCAGCGTCCCTTGCGAATGTCATAGAGCATGGTGCGGGCGGCGTTGGTGGCGTCGGTGGCGTGGACCTTGCCGCCGGTCAGCTTCCAGATCAGATAGCAATCGACAGTGCCAAACAGCAGATCGCCCGCCTGCGCCGCGTCGCGCGCACCGTCGACGTTGTCGAGGATCCACTTGACCTTGGTCGCGGAAAAATACGGGTCCAGCAGCAGGCCGGTGCGGTCGGCCACCATGTCGGCGTGCCCTGCATCGCGCAGCGATTTGCAGAACTCGGCGGTGCGGCGGTCTTGCCAGACGATGGCGTTATAGACCGGCTTTCCGGTGGTCTTGTCCCACACGACGGTGGTTTCGCGTTGATTGGTGATGCCGATGGAAATGATGTCCCGCGCATCAATGCCCGCACGTTCGATCACGGCACGGCAGGTGCCTGCGGTCGTGCTCCACAGGTCAGAGGGATCATGTTCGACCCATCCGGATTTGGGGAATATCTGGGGGAACTCCTCTTGCGCGGTCGCTTTCAGGTTCAGGGTCTCGTCAAACAGGATGGCGCGGCTGGACGTGGTGCCCTGGTCAATTGACAGGATGTATTTCATTGTGCCCCCTATTCCGCCGCCGCGGCATTCGCGTGCTGTGCGTGGTCTTCCATCCAGTCCTGCAAGCGGTCGATCTGGTCTGCCGTCATCCGCAAACCCAACTTGCTGCGCCGCCATAGGACATCTTGCGCCGTGCGCGCGTATTCCTTGTCCATCAGCCATGTGACTTCGCGCGCGGTCAAGGTCGCGCCGAAGTCGATTCCCAGATCGTCTGGCGTCTCTGCGCCATCCAGCATGTGTGCCGCGTCTGTGCCATAGGCGCGCACCAGACGCAGCGCCCAGCGGTCGGTCAGGAACGGATAGTCGCGTTTCAGCCCCGTCACCAACGCATCGACCCCGTCCACCGGGAAATCACCGCCTGGCAGCGGCACACCTGCGGTCCAGACCTTGGCGACCCCGTCGAAATGATGCGCGATTTGTTCCAGCGCCGTTTCGGCCAGCCTGCGATAGGTGGTGATCTTGCCGCCAAAAACGCTGAGCGCGGGTGCGCCACGGCTGGTGTCGGTCTTGATCACATAGTCGCGGGTCGCAGCGCTGGCGCTGCTGGCGCCGTCGTCATAGAGGGGCCGCACACCCGAATAGGTCCAGACCACATCCGCGTCGGAAATGGGTTTCGCCAGATAGCCGTTGATAAAGTCGATCAGGTACGACTGTTCTTCCGGCGTGATCTGCGGTTTCATATCCGGATCCGTATGGTCCATGTCGGTGGTGCCGATCAGGGTAAAGTCGGTCTCGTAAGGGATCGCAAAGATGATGCGTCCGTCGGTGCCCTGGAAGAAATAGCATTTGTCGTGTTCAAACAGACACTTGGTCACGATGTGGCTGCCACGCACCAGACGCACGCCGCTTTGCGAGTTGCTTTTCAGCGTGCCGCGCAGCACGTCGCCGACCCACGGGCCTGCGGCATTCACCACCATCTTGGCGGTCATCGTGCGGCTTTGGTCGCCCTCTTGCAGGGTCACGTGCCACAAGCCGTCCACCACTTCGGCGCCTGTCACTTTGGTACGCGGCATGATCCGCGCGCCGCGCGCCTGTGCATCGCGGGCGTTCAGCACCACCAGACGCGAATCCTCGACCCAGCAATCGGAATATTCAAACGCCTTTTCGAATTTCGGGTTCAGCCCGCGCCCTTCGGGGGCTGCGCGCAGGTCCAGTTTGGTGGTGCCCGGCAGGATCTTGCGCCCGCCCAGAGTGTCGTACAAAAACAGCCCCAACCGGATCAGCCAGGCAGGCCGCCGCCCGCGCATCCACGGCATCACCACGTTCAGCAGTTTCGACGTGGGCGTGGACATGTCGAACCGCATGGAGCGGTGATAGGGCAGCACAAACCGCATGGGCCACGAGATATGCGGCATCGCGCGCAACAGCACCTCGCGTTCGATCAACGCCTCGCGCACCAGCCGCAGTTCGAAATATTCCAGATAGCGCAGACCGCCGTGGAACAGCTTTGTCGACGATGCAGAGGTGGCCGAGCCGATGTCGTTCATCTCGGCCAGACAGACCGACAGGCCACGGCCCGCCGCGTCACGGGCGATGCCGCATCCGTTGATGCCGCCGCCGATAATCAGCAGGTCACAATCCGGTTTCATCAAAAGCCTCTCTTGCAGTAGTGCCGATATGTTGGTGCAGGGTACAAAATCCACGCGCGTTTGGAAGGTGATAATGTTCGTTTTTGCGCGTTTTTCGCCAAGAGGCTGAATTTACACTGGATTTCAGCCAAAAACGCGTGTCAACTGACAGCCACGCCCTGCGAGCCGCAAAATATCGCAGGTCAGACACGTCGATTCGCGACCGTATGGGGGACAGAATGAGTCAATCCTTGCGCAAACCCGAGATCATCAAGATCGCCCGCCGCGAGGGCCGTGTGACGGTGGACGGGCTGGTGGACCATTTTGGCGTGGCCCCGCAAACCATCCGCCGCGACCTGACCGAGCTTGCGGAGACAGGCAAGCTTGAGCGGGTGCACGGCGGCGCTGTGCTGCCGTCGACGACCACCAACATCGGATACAGCGAACGCCGCGCGCTGAACCAAGCGGCCAAGGTGGACATTGCCCGTGTCTGTGCCAAGCAGATTCCAAACGACTGTTCGGTGTTTCTGAGCATCGGCACCACAACCGAAGCGGTCGCCGCCGAACTGCTGCATCATCAGGGGCTGCTGGTGGTCACCAATAACGTCAACATTGCCATGATCCTGTCCCAAAGTCCCAGCATCGAGGTGGTGGTGACCGGGGGCAACCTGCGCCGGTCTGACGGCGGGCTGGTCGGTGATCTGGCTACCCAGACGATCCGCCAGTTCCAGTTCGACTATGCGGTTATCAGTTGCTCGGCGCTGCGCGACACGGGGGATCTGATGGACTTTGACATTCAAGAGGTCGGCGTCAGCAAAACCATCATCTCCCATTCCGAGGAGGTGTTTCTGGTGGCCGACGGGTCCAAGTTCGAACGCAAGGCCCCTGCCCGAATCGCATCTATGGCGCAGGTCGATATGTTCATCACCGACCGGCCCCTGTCGCCTGCCTGCACCCGTTTCTGCGAGACCTCGGGAACGAGAGTGTTGTACGCGTAGCAAACCACAAAGTCGCCACATTTCAGTCTGTGGTTGAGCGGCCTGCCGCCCATTTTGGCGGCGTTAAACCGTGAAAAGCCTTATTTACCACGGTTTTTCCGTTAAGACGTCTCAAAAATGCCCCGTTTCCCTGACCTTTTATTAACAACTTATAGCAGATCGACCGCCGCCCGAGGTGGAAACGTAAATGGGGAACGAAACCGATGATGCATATTCTTGCCGTAGACGATGATCCTGTCATCCTGGACCTGCTGCGTGGCAGTCTGACAGAAGAAAAGAATTATAAACTGACCTGCGCCGCGTCGGCCGAAGACGCCTTGGATATCGTGCGCGAATCGCCGCGTCTGTTCGATTGCTTCCTGGTCGACATCATGCTGCCCGGTGTCGACGGGATTGAAATGTGCGAAATGATCCGCGCCTGCGCGGCTTACCGCAGCACCCCGATCCTGATGATGACCGCCAGCCGCGAGGCCGGTCTGATGCAACGCGCGTTCTTTGCCGGTGCGACCGACTATATCTCGAAGCCGCTGGAAGGTGTCGAGTTGGGCGCGCGGATCAATTCCGCCGGCCTGCTGAACGCCAGCCTGCTGCGCGAGCGCGAGGCGCAGCACACGCTGGGCGAGCTGACCGCGCTGGTCAAAGTGCGCTTTGAAGAGGCGTTCAAGCTGGACGTGCCCGGCATGTCGAACCTGCTTCAGATGGAAAACCATCTGCTGCGGCTGCAAACCGGCTGCTATGCGATGAACCTGTTCAGCATCGAAGCCCAGGGTATGAAAGCCGCACATGCCAACGTGTCGGCCCCTGCGTTCCGCAACGCGATCGAACAGTTGGCTGAAATCACGCTGGATTCACTGAACGGCTTTGCCGCGCACGTGGCCTATGTCGGATCGGGCCGGTTCCTGGGGCTGACCATCGGCCGCCGCCGGCTGGACCTGAACAAGCTGCGCCGCGACATGACCGAAGATCTCAAGCGGAACTGGGACGAAGAAACCAGCCAGATGCCCACCCCGCCCAAGGTGCGGATCGGGTCGGTTGGCAACCAGCGGTATTGGTCCGGGATGTCGGCCAGCGAGAAGTTGCGCGAGAGCAGCATCAAGGCCGCCCCCTTCGAGGAAAGCGTGGAGGAAGAGGAAAGCAACCTGTTCGCCAAGTTTGAAAACTACGTGGATTCGCGCGACTGATACCGGCCACGTTGCCCATGAACGATCAATGCGGCGGCTTGTGGCACAGTGCCCTTGCCGCCGTATTTACATTTTTCTGGGCTGAAGGGTGCAGCGCCCCATCGCTGCACCCTTTACGTGTAGATTGAATCGCCGCACCGCGACAATTTTTCTATAAAATTCCAATTGTTTCGCCAAATGCCCAATTGATGCCATCTTTCCCCGTAGGGTTGTCATAAGGGCGCCAGACACTTGATTTGGCGCAAAAAGCAGAAATGGAGACTTTCAGTGCGTATTTTAGCTGTGGACGATGATCCCATCATTCTCGAACTGTTGACGCAGTTTGTTGCGGCTATTGGCGAGCACGAGCTGACAACAGCCGAATCCGGCGCGCAGGCGCTGGACATTCTAAAGGCACCCGGATGTGTTCCGTTCGAGTGTTTCATGCTGGACATCCAGATGCCCCAAATGGACGGCGTCGAACTGCTGACCCACATCCGCGACATCGCCCGCTATGCGGACACGCCGGTGCTGATGGTCACTGCGATGTCTGACAAACGCTATATCGACGCCGCCTTCAAAGCCGGCGCCACCGACTATGTGACGAAGCCGTTCGAAGTGAACGAGCTGCGCGTGCGCGTGGGCATGGTCGAAAAGATGGCCCAGACCCGCCAGCTGCGCACCAAGAAGATTTTCGCGGCCAAGACCGCCGCTGCCGCGCCGCAGATGCTGGAGCTGCACGAGCCGCTGTCTGTCTATGACGTGGACAACGTGATCGACTTTATCTCGATGGAAAACTACGTGGCCCAGTTGTCGCGCAATGCGCTGTTCGGCTCGACCGCGTTCGGCTTTTCCGTGCGCGATATCGAAGGGTTTCACCAGACGCTGAACGCGTTTGAATTCAGCGGCCTGATTTCGGATGTGGCGGAGGTGATTTCGGACACGCTGTCGGGTCATCAGTTCCTGATGTCCTACGGTGGCGACGGCACCTTTGTCTGCGTTACAGAAAGCGGCTGGCGGCCCGATACAGAGCGTCTGATGGACGACGTGAACCTGGCGCTGTCGCGGATGGAGATGTTCAACAACGACGGCCAACCGCTGGAACCCCGCGTCAGCGCGGGCAGCGCCGTGCGGATGATCTGGAAAAGCGGCAGTGCCGTGATGGACGCCCTTGGCGAGGCACATTCCAACGCCAAGGTCGCGGCAGAAAAATATGAACGCAACCGCCATGACTTTTGGCTGACAGAGCAGCGCGCGTGATGGACGGCGGTTTGGACATGATGTCGGGGCTGGAGAAAATCCGGGGCCGGTTTCTGGATCTTCTGGTGACACGCCAGCAAAGCATCGCACACCACGCGGTTCTCGCCTACGAGGGTCAGACAGCGGACGAGGTGAACGGCAATCTGGCTGCCGCGCGTGACATCCTGCACCAGATCGCAGGCACTGCCGGTTCGCTGGGCTTTGACGATCTGGGACTTGCGGCGCGAAGCTGCGAAAACGACATCGTCGCTCATCTGAACGGCCCGGACAACGATCTGGCACTGTGCCCTGACGCGCTGTTGGTACAGATCGACGACTTTGTCGAGCAGTGCAAAGGTTTGCTGCACTAACTTCGCCCTGCCCCGTTATGAACAAGGAACGCGCCCCCTTACGGCGCGTTTTTTGCGTTCGGGATGGGGGGCTGGCCGTCGGTACATCCCGCACCTTTCCAGCGCGGGCCCCCTGGTGACGCTTTAACGCAAAAGGCACCCACCAAGGTGGATGCCTGAAACATCATCGCGTGACGCAGAGCGGTGTCTTACGCTGCGGCGTAAGCCTTCAGCGCGGCCTTGATCTGGTCGCCCAGCGACATCGGGTCGAACGGCTTGCTGATCACCTCGGCAGCGCCCAGGTCGCGCAGTTCTTCCACTTCGGAGTTTTGGGCACGGGCGGTCATGAAGATCGCCGGGGTTTTTTCCAGCGCGGGAATCTCGCGCATCCGCTCAAGCGTCTGGCGACCGGTCATGCCGGGCATCATCACGTCCAGCAGCAGAACATCAGGGATAAAGGCCTGCACCATCAGCAGCGCCTCTTCGCCCGAGGCGCTTTGAACGACTTCGAAATCGCCAGACAACCCCAAAGCGAGTTGAGCGATTTCACGAATGTCGGCGTCATCTTCTACGTGTAATATTTTGATCATCTAACTTCCAATCAAGAGGCCACGCGCAATTTCGGCTCGTTGCTGGTTTCGGCAGATATAGCCTCGGATTTAGGCAAATTAAAGAAAAATGTCGTTCCGCTGCCTTCAATACTGTTGAAACCGATGGTTCCTCCCAGACTTTGTACGATTGCCTTGCAAATGCTCAACCCCAGACCGGTTCCACCCTTAGTTGTGCGGGACGAATTGGCCAGGTCGGCAAACTTTTCGAAAATTTTCGGCTGGTCATGCAAGGCAATCCCCTGCCCCTGATCGCGCACCGAGATTCGCAGCGAATCGCCTTCGTCGCGGACGCGGATCAGCACCGTGTCGCCGGATTTGGAAAACTTGCAGGCGTTCGACACCAGATTGTTCAGCACCTGGATCACCCGGTTGGGATCGGTGCGCAACGGCAGCGGGCCGTCCAGCCCGGTGGCCTCGATCGAAATACCAAAGCGTTCGCCGATGCTGGCGTTGGCCTGCTGGGCCTCGCGGATCAGGTCGCGCAGGTCCACATCGTCCATCGTGAATTCCATCCGCCCCGCCGAGATTTTCTCGAGGTCCAGAATGTCGTTCAGGATCAGCACAAGACGGTCGGCGTTGCGGTGTGCGATGCCCAGAAGGTCGACCGCTTTGTCCGGCAGGTCGCCGGTGGCGTTCGACAACATCAACCCCATGGCGCCCTTGATCGAGGTCAGCGGTGACCGCAGCTCGTGGCTGACGGTCGAGATAAACTCGGACTGGGTCCGCTCTTGCTCAAGCCGGGCGGAAATGTCGTTCAGAACGATCAGAAAGCGGTCGTCGTTGTGGTGGCTGGGCAGAAACTTGATGCTGATGTGGAACGGTACGTCAAACAGCGTTTCTTCGAATTGTGTCGATGTTTCGCCGCGTTCGATCATACGACGGCACGCGGTGCGAATCGCCTTGCCGCCCGGCTGCATCACCAGTTCGGACAACGAATGTTGCTCAATCCCGCTGTCCTGCCAGCCCAGACGGCGGCGTGCGGCGGCATTCACATAAGTAAACTTTTCGGATTCCGCGCGGACAATCCAGATGTCGTCGCGCAGCTCGTGCAGGGATTCGGCCACATTGCGTTCCGCCAGCAACTGACGGGTGTGCGTGATGTCGGTGCGAACAGAAATCGACCCTTTCCAGCCGCCCTTGTTGTCAAACAACGGCATGATCGTGCTGTGGGTGTAAATGACCGAGCCATCCTTGCAGCGCAGTGGCGTTTCACCCTGCCACATCTCGCCGCGTTGAAGGCTGGTGCGGATTTCAAGCGCCAGCGCGCGGTGGGTCACATCGTAGACCTTCAGGACCTGCTCGCCCATCAGTTCGTTGCGCGTATAGCCCGTCATTTCAAGAAATTGTTCGTTCGCTTCGGTCAACTGGTGCTTTTCGTTCACAATGCTGACCATCGCGTGACGGTCCAGCGCGCTAAGCCGCTGGGCCATCGACATCGCCCGACCCGAGGTCGTGCGGCGCATGTTGTATTTGACCAAAGCCAAAGGTGTCAGGCCGGACAGCGCAATTGCGCCTGCAATTGGCAGCACTTGTGCGCTGACCCCCGGTAAGAAGCTTGGACTAAATACGTACCAGCCTAATGCCAAAGCACTGCCAAGCGTAAACCCGGCTGCCGTTTTATCGGTAAAACCCTCGAAAAACACACTGCTCATCCCTGAACTCAAACACACTGCCCAATTGCACCATGTTCTTGCAAACCCGCTAAATTGTCTGCGGATGTGTATTTTATTGCAGCCCATGTTGGCGAAAATAGGGCAATGTTGGTCAATCAGGGTGTCACTGGCGCGGTGCCGCTATGACGCTTGGGCCTCAAAGCCAAGTACACTGGCCGAAATATCCGCCAGATCCGTGCGTGATTTTATAAGATTTGCGGACAGACGCTGATCGGCAGAGCGGCTGCCATCGGCAGACAGGGCGACGATTCTTATCTTTTTGCCCGCGTCAAAGACTTCGTCCAGCAATTCTGACGCGTCACCGTCGGGCAGGGTCCAGTCAATGACAAGGACGTCGTAATCGTTGTCTTTCAAGCTTTTGCGCGCCTCTGCGATGTTCTTTGCGTGGGAGACATCGGCCACACCCCCCAGGCCCGAATGAATCACTTCGGCAAAATCCAGGTCATCCTCAAGGTGCAGCACCTTCAGGCGGGGACGGTTTTTGGACGTGTTGACCGCGCGCGGCGCAGGCAAAAGAGCCGGCGCTTCGGCTTCAGCCAGCGGACATGTGAACCAGAACACGGTCACGCGGTTGGGCACGCTTTCAAAGCCGACCTCGCCCCCGTGGCGTTTCACGATCTGGCGGGTGATGTTCAGGCCCAGACCCGTGCCGCCCTTGGCGCGGGTGTCTGAGCTGTCGGCTTGCGAGAACGCCTTGAAGATGCGGGCGCGGAAATGTTCGGGAATGCCGGGGCCTTCGTTCTGGACATAGACAATAGCCACGCCGCCCAGCTTTTCGGCCCTGATCCGCACTGCGCTGTTGTCAGGCGAATACTTGCAGGCGTTCGACAGCAGGTTCACCAACACCTGTTTGGTCCGCCCCGGGTCGGCATGGATCTGAAGCGGAGTTTCGGGCAGGTCAATTTCAACATTGGCCAGATGGGTTTTGATATACGGCGACAATTCGTCAACGGTATCACGGATCAGCGCGCCCATATCGACATTGTCAAAGTTGAAGGTCACCTCGCCCGAGGAGATTTTTTCAAGGTCAAGGATGTCGTTGACGATCGAGGTCAGCCGGTCGACGTTGGTGGTGGCAATATCGACCAGCCGCTGCAGGGCTGCGGGCAGCGTGTCGCCCGCGGTGGCGCGGATCAGACCCAGCGCGCCCTTTATCGAGGTCAGCGGCGTGCGCAATTCGTGGCTGACCGTGGCCACGAATTCGTTCTTCATATGCTCGACCTTTTTCTGGTCGGTGATGTCCAGAACCTGCGCTACATAGAAATAGCGGCCTTCGTTCTTGTCATAGACCCAGCTGACGCGGAAATAACACCAGCGCAGCTCGCCGCTGGAATGCAAAACCTGATGTTCGCCTTCATACAGCTCGGCCCGCGCCGCGACCATTTCGGCCACGGCCCTGTAGATCGGCCCGCGTCCATCGGGAGGGATCAGGTCAGCCATGCGCATCGGCTTTAGCAATTCCTCTTCGGAATAGCCGCTGACGGCGCAAAAGGCGTTGTTGACGCCGGTGATGTTGCTTTGATCGTCCATCATGACCATGCCCACCGGGGCCACGGTGATCACCTTGCGGAACTTTTTCTCGCTGGCTTCCAGCGCGTTGCGCGAATGGCGCAGGTCGGTGACGTCGGTCTGGGTGCCGATCAGCCGCGTTGCACGGTCGTTTTCGTCCCGCTCGACCACGATGGCGTCGGATCTCATCCAGCGCCACACGACACCGTCGGGGGTGTCGAACCGAACGCGGTATTCTGCGATCGACCGTTCGGTTTCGCCGCGCATGCAGGCGACATCGGCATTGATCAGGATCTGGCGGTCTTCGGCGTGGATCCGGTCCATGAACAGGCTTTGGGTGTCGATGTCTTGCGTCGGCTTGTCGATCCCCATGATCCTGTACCAGGTGTCCGACACCTCGGATGTGCCGGTGGTCAGGTCTACGTCAAACACACCGATCTCTGCGCCCTGCAAGGCAAGGTCATACATGGTCTTGGTGTTGTTCAGCTCGTTCTGAATGCGGATTTCGTCGGTCAGGTCGTGCACGATGACGGTCTGACGCAATTCGTCGTCGAAAGACCGCCAGTTGTTGCGTTGCACATCCAGCAACAAACGTTTGTCGTCCTTGGTCACGCCGGTTGCATTGTGGCGGTCGTTCTGCGGCCCTTCGGGAACATCGCAGACCAAAGTTTCAAAGTGACGCGCGGGCAGGTCGCTTGCGTCATAGCCGAACATCTGAAGCGCCGCCTGGTTCGCCGACAGAACTTTGTTGTCGCCATCCAGAATGAACACGGCTGATACGGCGTTTTCCAGGATCGAGCTTTTCTCGTCCTCTTGCGCATTCAGTTTGCGGGCGCGCATTTCGGCGACTTCGGCCATGGCTTCCGTGCGGATGCGCGTGCTGCGCAGCGCAATATACAGCATCAGCGTCAACATTGTGCCCGCGATCACGATCAGAATATGCGCGTATTTCTTGAACAAGGCGTCATAGGTCGGGGTGCTGCGGTACACCACGGTCCACGTGCGCCCGACGTTGACCGTCTGGTACGTTTTCGAGAACGCCCCGACATTCTTGCCCTCGGGGTCGGAATTGTAGATCAGGTTCTTCGGATCGACCGCGTCACCGTCGTAAACCGCGATCTCGTAGCTTTTGCTTTGGCTGGGCGTCAAGTAGGACAGGATGCCCCGCCCGACAAAGGGCACATAGACCCACATGTCGCCCCCCAGCCCGGCCATTCTGCGGTTTTCCACCGGCATCACGAGCATGAAACCGGCCTGTTGCTGATCGTCCTGTACCAGCGTGATGCGTTGGGTCAGCTGTGGTTGCTGCGTCGCCCTCGAGGTTTCAAGCGCCTCGGCGCGGACCTTGTCGAACTGCAGATCAAGCCCCAGAGCGTTACGATTGCGTTCAAGCGGAGAGATTTGGCTGATGATAAAATGCTCGGCCACGTCCAGCTTGGGGTGGACGTCGAAGTCAACCTGCCCCAGATGATCCGCCTTGAACCGCGCCAGATCGGCATCGGGCACGGCCTCGATCAGGCCGATGCCCAGAATGCCGGGCAGATACTCTTCGACCTTCAGGGATTTGACGTATTCGTCGAATTCCAGCGGCGTGACCTCATCCGACGCGACAATGAACGCCGCCACTCCGGTCAAGCTGTGCAGATAGCTGTCAATGCGCGTGTCCAGCGCCTCGATCCCGTCCGCAGACAAGCGGCCGAATTCTTGCGTGGCGGCGCGTTGGGATGTTTCATAGCGCAGCGTGGCCATACCGACGGTTATCAGTATGAACAAAGCAATCAGAAAAATATCAAGCTTGCGCACTAAAGAGCCTGTCAGGTTTCGTTAACTTACAATAGTTGCTCGTTGTTATGTTACCACACTTTTTGGGCGGCCAACCGAATTCCGCTACCACGCGTGGTACTTTGAAATGGGCATTCTGTCTAAACCTATCGCCGCGCAGGGCCCTGTTCGCGCCTTTTGTGTGGATTAAACCACATAGTTCAGGCTTGCGCTGAACAGGCCCCGAACTGTGGCCTATGACCGGATTCATACGTCGACGCGATGGTTTTGCGCCGGGTCAGCCCGCTTCGATCATCCGGCGCAAGGCGCGCACAGCACTGTCTGGGGTGGTGATCACGGGGCAATCCAACATCCGCGTCAGCACCTTTTCGGCGCGCGCCAGGCTGAACTGTCCCAGGACAACCGCATCTTGCGGCCCCAGCGCACGGCACGCCGCCTGCACCGCCGCATCATGGCCTGCGCCATCGCCTGCCTTGAGGGCGGCCAGCGCGCCGTCGGCCAGAACCGGGGTGATCTCGATGGTTTGCCCCCGCGCGGCGGCCATCTGTTCCAACTCGCGGGTCAGGGCCGGCAGCGACGGGCCAAAGGTCACGACCAGTGCTACGCGTGATCCGATGTTCAACGCATCTTCGAACGCGGCCTCGTTGGGGCGCATCACCGGGATGGCCAGGTCGGCCTTCACGGCCTCGATGGCAGGGCCAAAGGCGGAACAGGTGAACAGCACGGCGCGGGTGTCGTCGGTGCCGGTCCCGCGCGCGGCATAGCGGCCCAGCGTGACAAAACGGTCGGTCATCGCGGCGTCCAGCGTGCCGGCAGCGGCCAGATCGGCGGACAGGGACGCGTCCAGCAGATCGGCCCGCAGCGCCTGCGGCCACAGCCGGACAAAGGCGTCGCGGATCGGCAGAACGGATTCTTCCAACGCGTGGATCAGCGCAATGCGCGGTGAATTGGCATCAGACATGGGGGGCATCCTTGCGCGCGCGCAGGGCGGCAATCAGCGCCTTGTCGCGGGTGTCTTCCAGTTCGGCAATGTCGCGCCCTGCGGCCTCGCGGGTGACGCCGGCGACCAGTTCGGCCTGAACCTCGGGGCTGAGGGTGGGCGACCCCAAAGCAGCCCATCGGCGTTCCTGACTGGACCCCAGATGCGCCAGATAGCCTTCCATCCCGCCTGCCCCGCCGCCCAGGTGATAGGCCATATGCGCGCCCAGCACAGACCAGCGCAGCCCCGGCCCGTTGACCAATGCCGCGTCAATCGCTTCGACATCGGCGATGCCGTCCTGCACCATGAACACCGCCTCGCGCCACAGGGCCGAGGCCAGACGGTTGGCGATATGCCCGGTTGCGTCCTTGTTCAGCCGCACCGGCACACGACCCGCGCCGCGATACAGCGCCTCGGCCCGTGCCATGCGCGCGTCGTCTGTGCCGTAGATTTCGACCAGCGGCACCAGATGCGGTGGGTTGAAAGGGTGGGCCGTGATCAGCCGCGCGGGGTCTTGCAGACCGGGGGCCAGTTCGGACCACGTCAGCGCTGATGTGGACGACGCCAGCACCGCATGATCGGCCAGAAACGGTTCGACCTGCGCATAAAGGTCGTGTTTCACGGGGATGTTCTCGGGCGCGTTTTCCTGCACCAGATCGGCCCCGTCCACGGCCTCGGCCACTGTCTCGCACAGGGTCACGCTGCCGAGCGAACCCGCGTCAGGGGCGGCTTCGGCCAGTTGCGCCAGCGGCTTTGCCATCCGCGCGGGCGTGGCGGTTAGCGCATCGGGATGCGGGTCCCACACCCGCACATCCGCGCCATGATGCTGGAACAGCGCCGCCCAAGCGGCCCCGATCAGGCCCGCGCCCAGAATGGCGATCCGGGGTGTCGGTGCGTCTGTGGTCATGGCGGCTGTCCCTTGCTGCAAACAATGATGCGCCATTGCTACGCCAGTTCGGCGCACAGATCGACACCGATCTGCCGCTGCATCAGGTGGGGGCGAACATATCCTTGTAAGCGTCGCGCAGGACGTTCTTTTGCACCTTACCCATGGTGTTGCGCGGCAGGCTGTCGATCACCACCAACCGGCGCGGGTGCTTGAAGCGCGCCAGCGGCCCCTTGATCGCTTCGGCAATCGAGTCGGTGTCGGGGCGCTGCCCCTTTTGCGGCACCAGCACGCCGACGACAGTTTCGCCAAAGTCGGGGTGCGGCACGCCGATCACGGCGCTTTCCAGCACGCCGGGCTGTTCGTCCAGCACCAGCTCGATCTCTTTGGGATAGATGTTGTAGCCGCCCGAAATGATCAGATCTTTGCCCCGGCCAACGATGCTGACATAGCCGTCGGTGTCGATCTGGCCCAGGTCGCCGGTGATGAAAAACCCGTCGTCGCGCAGTTCGGCGGCGGTTTTCTCGGGCATCTGCCAATAGCCCTTGAACACGTTCGGCCCGCGCACTTCGATCACGCCGACCTCGCCCTGCGGCAGGGTCGCGCCGGTGTCGGGGTTGGTGATCTTCAGCTCGACCCCCGGCAGCGGAAAGCCAACGGTGCCCGCGCGGCGTTCGCCGTCATAGGGGTTTGACGTGTTCATGTTGGTTTCGGTCATGCCATAGCGTTCCAGAATACGCTGGCCTGTACGCTCTTCGAACTGCACATGTGTTTCTGCCAGCAGCGGCGCCGACCCCGAGATGAACAGCCGCATGTGCGCTGCGGCCTCGCGGGTAAAGCGGTCGTCGTCCAGCAGGCGGGTGTAGAACGTGGGCACGCCCATCATCGCCGTGGCGCGGGGCATTTGAGTCAGAATCTGGTCCTGATCGAAACCGGGCATGAAGATCATGCTGCCGCCTGCGACCAGTGTCACGTTGGTGGCCACGAACAGCCCGTGCGTGTGAAAGATCGGCAGCGCGTGCAGCAAAACGTCGTCTGCCGTGAACTGCCATTCCTGCGCCAGCGTCTGCGCGTTCGACAGCAGGTTCGCCTGCGTCAGCATCGCGCCCTTGGACCGGCCCGTGGTGCCCGAGGTGTACAGAAACGCCGCCAGGTCGTCCTCACTGCGGTCGACCGTGTCAAACTGCTCGGACTGCTCCGCTGCCTTGTCGGTCAGCGATCCGGTGCCGTCGGCGTTCAGGGTTTCCACCTTGGCGCCCAGGCCTGTGGCCACCGGCCCCAACGATCCGGTCTTGGCCGCGTCACAGACCACCAGCGCCGCACCGCTGTTTTCGATGAAATAGGTCAGCTCATCCGTGGTATAGGCCGTGTTCAGCGGCAAGAACACCAGACCCGCCTGCGCACAGGCCGCGCACAGCGCCAGCGCTTGCGGCGATTTGTGGACCTGCACCGCGACGCGGTCGCCCGGCTGCACCCCCAAACCTGTCAGCACATGCGCCATCTGCGCGGTCTGTGCCAGAAACGCGGCATAGGTCACCGTGCTGCCGTCGATCAGATGCAGAAAAGGGGCATCGCGCCCCGCATGAGCCCCGAACAGGGTGTCGTAAAGAGGGTTGGCCATGTCTTACCTTTCCGCAGTCGTCGCGTTGGCGCCTGTTTTCGCCAGCGAGGTGACCTCGGAACTGGCAACGATTTTGCGTTTGGTCGCAAAGTTTTCGTGGTTTACCGCGACTTGCGCGAGATCATAAAGATAATTCACCATCACACCGCCCGATTGTGCCTGCCCGTTGTCCGAGGCATCGGCGTCGGCGTGCACCGCATGCACCAGCGCGCCGTTGCCCAGATGGAAGCGCGCGACCGGATCAAAGGGCGCATCACCGCGCCCCTTGGCGTTCAGCAGGTAATGCGCGGCCAGCGCGCGACGCGCCTCGGGCTCTTGCGGCAGTTCGATGCCTTCGCCCTTGGCCCATTTGGTCAGCAGCGGGATCGGCGACAGGGTGACAAAGGATTTCAGCCCCTTCAGTTCTGACGCCAGGTCCGCCGCCACCTGTTTGATCAGCGAGTTGCCGAACGAAATGCTGGCCAGCCCCGCCTGACAGTTCGAAATCGAATAGAAGACGGCGGTGTCGCAGGCTTCGGGGTTCAGGGTGGCGCGATCTTCGGCCAGCAGCGCCTGGATCGAGCCGGGGATACCCTTGGTCAGGGCCACCTCGACGAAAATCAGCGGCTCGTCCGGCATGGCGGGGTGGAAAAAGGCAAAGCAGCGGCGGTCCTGCGGTTGCAGCCGACGGCGCAGGTCGTCCCAGCTGTGAATGGCGTGCACCGCCTCGTAGGCGATGATCTTTTCCAGGATATGCGCGGGGCTTTCCCAGTTGATCGGGCGCAGCACCAAAAAACCGCGGTTGAACCACGAGGCGAACAGGTGGCGGAAATCCAGATCCAGCGCGGCCAGTTCGGGATCATCGCCCGCCAGCCGCAGCAGATCGGCGCGCATCCGCACCAGTGCGCCGGTGGCACCGGGCACGCGGTTCAGGCGGCGGATCAGTTCCTGCCGCTGCGGCTCGGCTGCGCCCATGAACGCGCGATAGCTCAGCTTGGACGGTGCCTGTTCATACGCATCCAGCGCCGAGCGCACGGTTTCGGGGTCGATGTTCATGTCGTGGGCCAGATGGCGCAGGAACGCCAGCTTGCCCGCGTCGTCCAGGCTGGCGTAATGGCCCAGAATATCCTGCGCCAGCGCCAGTTCGGAGGTTTCGCCCGCACTGCCCAGCAGGTCGGCCATCAGCGCCTCGACGGGCCGTCCCGACGCGCGGCCCTGCCCCAAAGTGCGATAGCGACGTTCGAACATGGTGGAAAGAAGATCGGCAAGTATCGTCATGTCGCAAGTCCTTATCGCGTGGCGATCCCGTCCCTGTTCAAGGACCAGCGCGCCGGATCGGCTGGGTAAGCGCCTGTTTTATAGGCACAAGGACCGTTCCTGCCAACGCAGGCAACGGGATATGTTGATCTGATCATAGGCGCATGATGTTTTTCAGGTCAATTACTTTGTATACAAGATATTAGTTATTGCGTGCTTCAAATCCCCAAGCTAGCTTTTTCAGCATGGAACAACGCAGCGCCGTAAATATCGCCAATTCGCTTGAACACATGATCTTCGACGGCACCTTTGCCGATGGGGACCGGCTGGACGAGGTTCGGCTGGCCGAACAGTTCGGCGTGTCGCGCACCCCGCTGCGCGAGGCACTGCAACGTCTGGAAAGCTCGGGACTGGTCACCTTGATCCCGCGACGGGGCGCTTTCGTGCGCCAGCCCGGCCCGCTGGAACTGCTTGAGATGTTCGAAGTGATGGCCGAACTGGAAGCGGTCTGTGCGCGTCTGGCGGCACGGCGCATGTCGAACGAGGCGCTGGAAGAGTTGCGGCACGCCAACACGCGCTGCCAGATGGCCGCCGAAGCGCAGGACAGCGATCTGTATTACGCAGAAAACGAACGCTTTCACGCCACGATCTACCGCGAATCGGGCAACAGCTTTCTCGAAAACGAAAGCCTGAAACTGCAAAAACGCCTGCGCCCCTTCCGCCGTCAGCAGTTGCGTCTTCGTGGACGGATGGTCCAGTCGCTGACCGAACACGAGGCGATTGTCGCAGCGCTGACAACGGGCGATTCCAACACCGCCGCCAATGCGCTGCGCGACCACGTAACGGTGCAAGGCGAGCGTTTCCAAAGCTTGATGGCAGGCCTGAAAGCGGCCGCATCCTAGCCACCTGTCACGAAAACTCCGGTCCTAGGCTCTCTCGAAGAGCACGGGAAACGGGTCAGGGCATCCTTGCACATGCGGCGAGACCGAAGGGTCAGCGCCGCTGTCCCGTCGGCAAAGCCCGATTTGTAATCAGCATCGGGTCAACGGTGCTCTGGACAGTCAAAAAATTTCAGTATTAGCTTGACCAATTACGATCAGCCGATGTTGTATACAAGAACAAGAATAAAAATACAGCATCCCGAACAACCACAGTGAGGATTACCATGACACTCAAGACCCTGATGATCGGCACCGCCCTAAGCCTGGTGACTGCCGCACCCGTATTTGCCGACAAGGCTGATGACACGCTGCATATGGCGATCACCAAAGAACTGGAATCGGTCGACAACTATTACAACTCGGCCCGCGAAGGCATCCTGTTCACCCGCGGCGTCTGGGACGGCTTGCTGTATCGCGACCCCGCGACAGGCGAAATGAAGGGCAACCTGGCCACAGAGTGGACATGGATTGACGACGTCACCGTAGAATTCAAACTGCGCGAAGGCGTGAAATTCCACAACGGCGAGGCGTTCAACGCCGACGATGTGGTCTATACGATCAACTACATGGTGAACCCGGACAACGGGGTCAAAGTCATGACCAACGTAAGCTGGATGAAAGGTGCCGAAAAGGTTGACGACAACACCGTGCGCATCAGCCTGAACGCGCCGTTCCCGCCCGCCGAGGATTATCTGGCCAGCGTCGTCGTTATCTACCCCGACGAATATTATGCCGAAGTCGGCCCCAGCGGCATGGCCACCAAGCCGGTCGGAACGGGCCCCTATAAGGTCGACACAGTCGAGCCGGGCCAACGCTACGAGCTGAGCGCCTATGCCGATTACCACGACAGCCCCAAAGGCAAGGCACAGATCGGCAAGATCGAGATCAAGACGATCCCCGACATGAACACCCAGGTGGCCGAGCTGTTTAACGGCGGTCTGGACTTCTTGTGGAACGTGCCCGCCGATCAGGCCGAGAAACTGGCGGAAATGGATGACCGGTTCGACGTGGTCAACGCGCAGGCGATCCGCATCGGCTATATCTCGATGGACGCGGCGGGTGCGGTTGATCCCGACGGTCCCATGACCAAGAAAGAGGTCCGTCAGGCGATCTATCACGCCATCGACCGTCAGGCGATTGTCGATGCGCTGGTCAAAGGGTCGTCCGAAGTCGTCAACGCAGGTTGCGCGCCGATCCAGTTCGGCTGTGACCTTAGCGTGACGACCTATGATTACGACCCCGAAAAAGCCAAGGCATTGCTGGCCGAAGCGGGTTATCCCGACGGGTTCGAGATCGACTTTTACGCCTACCGCGACCGTCCCTATGCCGAAGCGCTTATGGGGATGCTGAACGAAATCGGCATCAAGACAAACTTCAACTACCTGAAGTACGCCGCCCTGCGTGAAAAGCGTGAGAAGAAAGAAGTGGCCATCTCGTTCCAGACATGGGGTTCCTATTCGCTGCCCGACGTGTCGGCCATCACGGGTGAATTCTTTACCGGTGGCCCGCTGGACGACGCACGAGACCCCGAAGTCATCGAATGGGTGAAAAAGGCCGGTTCGGTCACCGACCGCGCCGAGCGTCAGGCGCTGTATTCCAAAGCACACGCCAAAATCGCGGACGAAGCGTATTGGGTGCCGCTGTGGACCTACAACGTGAACTATGTGCTCAGCAAAGAGCTGAACTTTGACCCCACGGACGACGAAGTCATCCGTTTCGCGGACTTCTCCTGGAAGTAACCCTTTGACGGGCCGCGCAGCTTTTGTTGCGCGGCCCGTGTTTTTTCTTTGCCCGGAAGGTGACGCACGATGGCCGTCTTCATACTTAAACGTCTCGGTCTTGCCCTTTTGGTGGCCCTGACCGTTTCCTTTATCAGCTTCAGCCTATTGTTCATGGCAGGCGATCCCGCAGTTGCCATCGCGGGCGAAAACGCCAGCGCCGAGGACATTGCGCTGGTCAATGAACGCTATGGCTTTGACCGGCCGATGATCGTGCAATACGGCGACTGGCTGGGGTCTGCGGTCACTGGTGATCTGGGCGATTCATGGTATTTCGACATCCCCGTCACCGAACTGATCGCCGACCGTCTGACCGTCACCATGAAGCTGGGCCTGTTTGCCATCACGCTGGCGTTGGCGGTTGCAATTCCGCTGGGCGTGGCCGCGGCGGCCAATCCCAATTCGCTGATCGACCGATTTGCGCTGTTTTTGTCCGTGGTCGGCCAAGCGATCCCGTCTTTCTGGTTCGGTCTGATCCTGATCGTGATCTTTTCGATCAAACTGCGGCTGCTGCCTGCGTCGGGCAACGAGACATGGCAGAACTTTGTGCTGCCCACCATCGTGCTGGGGTATTACGCGACACCTGCGATCATGCGCCTGACACGGGCGGGCATGATGGAAGTGCTGTCCTCTGACTATATCCGCACCGCGCGGGCCAAGGGGCTGCGCACCCGCAAGGTGATGTTCAAACACGCGCTGCGCAATGCGATCATCCCCGTGGTCAGCCTGGCCGCGGTTCAGATGGGCTTTATGCTGGGCGGCTCGATCGTGGTCGAAACCGTCTTTGCGCTGCATGGGGCCGGCTATCTGGCGTGGGAATCCATCGCGCGGAACGACCTGCCGACGATGCAGGCCCTGATCCTGATTTTCTCGACTTTCTATATTCTGTTCACCTTCCTGGCTGACGTTCTGAACGCATGGCTGGACCCACGGCTGCGCGTGGGCTGAGGACCGATATGACCGATACAACCACACCCGCCGACCTGCCCGTGCAGGCCCCCCGCGACAAACCGCTGACACCCGGACAGGCCCTGCGCAGACGCGCGCTGCGCCACAAGGGTCTGATGTTTGGTGCCGTCGTCATGCTGATCGTCGTGGGCATTGCCATCTTTGCCCCGCTGCTGACCCAATATGATCCTTACCAGCAAAGCCTGCTGGCGCGGATGAAACCCCCAGTGTTTCTGGGCGGCACATCCGAACACTGGCTGGGCACCGACGGGCTGGGCCGCGACTTCTGGGCGCGGCTGGCATATGGCGCGCGCATTTCGCTGCTGATCGGCATCATGGCCGCTGTCATCTCGGGCATCATCGGCTCGACGCTGGGCATTCTGGCCGGCTACTTTGGCGGTCGCGTCGATATGGTCGTGACCTTCCTGATCAACGTGCGGCTGGCGATGCCCGTCGTGCTGGTGGCACTGGCTGTCGTGGCGCTGTTCGGCGGATCGCTGACCGTCGTTGTGTCGGTGCTGGGTCTTTTGCTGTGGGACCGCTTTGCCGTTGTGCTGCGGTCGGCCACGATGCAGGTGCGCAAACAGGAATATGTCGCCGCCGCCGAAGTGCTGGGCGCATCGCTGCCGCGCATTCTGATCAAGGACATCCTGCCCAACGTGATGAACCACCTGATCGTGATCTTCACGCTGGAAATGGCCCACGCCATCATCCTCGAGGCGGCGCTGTCCTTCCTGGGCCTTGGCGTACAGCCCCCCACCCCGTCGTGGGGTCTGATGATTTCCGAAGGCAAGGACATGCTGTTGTTCGAACCCTGGCTGATCACCATTCCCGGCGTCGCCCTGTTCTTTCTTGTTCTCGCCATCAACATGCTGGGTGACGGCCTGCGTGACGTCACCGCACCGGAGGGCCGCAACTGATGATCGATCCTATCCTGTCCATCAACAACCTGACCGTTGACCTGCCCAAGGCCGCCGACCGCGCCCATGCTGTCGAAAACCTGTCCTTGCAAGTGATGCCAAAGGAAATCGTCTGCATCGTGGGGGAAAGCGGCTCGGGCAAGTCGATCACCGCCTTTACCACCATGGGGCTGCTGCCACAGGCGCTGAAACCGTCGCAGGGCGAGATCCGCTTTGACGGGCACGACCTGCTGAAGCTGTCCAAGCGCGCGCACAGCAACCTGCGCGGGCGTCGCATGGCGATGATCTTTCAGGAACCGATGTCGGCGCTGAACCCCTGTTATACCGTGGGTGACCAGATCGAAGAGATGTTCCAGCAACACACCGATCTGGGCGCGTCCGAGCGCAAGGCCCGCACCATCAAGCTGCTGGAAGAGGTCCACCTGCCCGATCCGCCCCGTGTTTATGGATCGTATCCGCACCAGCTGTCTGGTGGCCAACGCCAACGTATCGTGATCGCGATGGCCCTGGCGCTGGACCCGGCCCTGCTGATCGCGGACGAGCCGACGACGGCGCTGGATCTGTCCACGCAACAGCAGATTTTGCACCTGTTCAAGGAACTGCGCGAAAAGCACGACGCTGGCATCATGTTCGTCACCCACGACTTTGACGTGGTGGCCGAAATTGCCGACCGCGTCGTGGTGATGCAGCACGGCAAGATCGTCGAACAGGGCACCGCCGAAGAGGTCCTGAACCGCCCGCAACACCCCTATACCCGCCTGCTGATCGACGCTGTGCCGCGCCGCACCCGCGACGTGCCCGAACCGATCACCAGCCGCGAAGTGCTGAAGGTGTCGAACCTGAACAAGACCTACCACATGGCCGGCGGCATGTTCCGCCCCGCGCGCACAATCCACGCCTGCAAGGACGTGAACTTTACCGTGCATCAGGGCGAAACCCTGGGCATCGTGGGCGAAAGCGGATCGGGCAAGTCAACGCTGGTCAAATGCCTGATCCGTCTGGAAGACCCCGAAAGCGGCATCGTCTCGGTCGAGGGCAAGGACATTGCGCTGATGTCGCGCCACGATCTGCACCCTTACCGCAAACACATCCAGATCGTGTTTCAGGACCCCTACGGCTCGCTCAACCCGCGCCGCACCATTGGCGATCAGCTGGTCGAGGGGCCGGTGAACTTTGGCGAAAACCGCGCATCGGCCATGCAACGTGCCCGCGAGCTGATGAAGATCGTGCGGCTCGATCCCGAGGTGCTGAACCGCTATCCCAACCAGTTCTCGGGCGGTCAACGCCAGCGGATCTGCATCGCACGCGCCCTGATGGTCGAGCCGAAAATCCTGATTGCGGACGAGGCGGTTTCGGCCTTGGATGTCTCCGTGCAAAAGGAGGTGCTGAAATTGCTGAATGAAATCCGCGACCGGATGGGGCTGACCGTCCTGTTCATCACCCACGACCTGCGCGTCGCAGCCCAGGTTTGCGACACGCTGATCGTCATGCAACAGGGCGATGTGGTGGAACGCGGCACCGTCGAACAGGTCTTTGGCGCGCCGTCGCACCCCTATACCAAGATGTTGCTGGACGCGCAGCCCGGCAAGCATTGGGTCGTGCCCGATGTCTCCACCTTGCCCCCGGCCGTCGCATGAGCGGGTCGTTTTCGCGCAGCCAGCAGACCCGCAAACCCGGTGTCACGGCCACTTCGGGCGGTGTTGTCGCCGCCCAGCATGTGGTCGCCGCCGAGGTCGGGGCCGAAGTCCTGGCCGCAGGCGGTGACGCGGTCGATGCTGCCGTCGCCGTAAGCTTTGCCATTGGCGTGGTCGAACCGTGGATGTCCGGCCCCATGGGCGGCGGCGCCATGATGCTGTGGCGCGAAGGCGAAGGCCGCGCCCATGCGCTGAACTACGGCATGCGGTCCTCCGCGACGCTGGACGTGTCGCATTATCCGCTGTCGGGTGCCGGCAAGGCATCGGACCTGTTCCCGTGGGAATCCGTGGTCGAGGACCGCAACGTCACCGGTACCACATCGGTGGCCGTGCCCGGCACGACGGCGGGCATTTCCGCCGCACACGGCCGCTTTGGCCGGATGCCGTGGGACACGCTGCTGGCCCCCGCCGTCGATCTGGCCAAACGCGGCTTGCACGTGGATTGGTACGCGGCCCTTGTCATCGCCTCCAGCGCGCGTGATCTGGCCCGTGACCCGGACGCGGCGGCGCTGTATCTGGACGATGGCCAATGGCCCAAAGGGTCCGGCTGGACCGCGCTGGCCGATCAGCGGCTGGACCAAAGCAAGATGGCCGAAACGCTGGAACAGCTTGCCCGCGAAGGCGAAGAGGCGTTCTATCGCGGCGACATCGCCGCCGCCCTCGTGCGCGATGTCACAGACAAGGGCGGCTTCCTGTCGATGGACGACATGCGCGATTACAGCGTCACATGGTCCGACCCGCTGGCGATGCCCTTCCGCGATGGCACGATCCACGCCATGCCCGGCCTGACCGCAGGCCCGACGCTGGCCGATGCGCTGACACGCTGGCAGGATGGCTATAACGCCGCCGACGCCGACAGCCCCGCCGCCTATGTCGCCCGCGCCAACGGGCTGCGCGCGGCCTATGCCGAACGGCTGACCAATATGGGCGACCACGAAAGCGCCAAGGCCCCCGGTTGCACCACGCATTTTTCCATCGTGGACAGCGCGGGCAACATGGTCTCGATGACACAAACCCTGCTGTCGATCTTCGGCTCCAAGGTGGTGTCGCCTTCGACCGGCCTGAGCCTGAACAACGGCATCATGTGGTTCGACCCCGAGCCGGGCAAGCCCAACTCTCTGGGTCCCGACAAAGCCTGTCTGATGAACGTCTGCCCCGTCGTCGGTGAAACCCCGACCCGCCGCTTTGCGCTGGGGGCCTCGGGCGGGCGCAAGATCATGCCCGCCGTGGCGCAGATCAGCGGCCACCTGATGGAACAGGGCATGTCGATGCAGGACGCCATCGAAGCGCCGCGCATTGACGCCTCGGGCGGCGCGCAGGTTGTGGCAGACGAACGGCTTGCCGGTCCCGTGGCCGACGCGCTGGCAGACAACTTCCCGCTGGCGCTGGCGCAACGGCTGCCCTTCCCCTTTGCCTTTGCCTGCCCCGCCGGGGTGATGCGCGAGGGCACCACCAATTCCGGCACCACGGAAACCATGTCCCCCTGGGGCGATGGCGTTGCCGAACCTGAACCCAAAAAGGCATCCAAATGACCCTGCAAGACACCGCCCGCGCCGACATCGAACGCTATTTCGACAGCGGCGATTTTCAACGCGAGCTGGCAACGCTGGTGTCGCGCCCAACAGAAAGCCAGGACCCGCGCGGCAAGCCGCACCTGCACGCCTATCTGCACGACGACATGGCCCCGATGCTGGAAGCCATGGGGTTCACCTGCCAGTTCCACGACAATCCCGTGCCCGACGGCCCGCCCATCCTGACCGCCGAGCGGATCGAGGATGCAAACCTGCCCACGGTCCTGACCTATGGCCACGGCGACGTGGTGCGTGCGCAAGAAGGACAGTGGCGCGAGGGGTTGACGCCGTTCGAGCTGATCGAGGAAGGCGACCGCCTGTACGGGCGCGGATCGGCTGACAACAAGGTGCAGCACCTGATCAACCTGCGTGCCATGGATGCCGTGATCAAGGCGCAGGGGCACTTGGGCTTTAACGCCAAGGTCATCATCGAAATGGGCGAAGAAACCGGATCGCCCGGCCTGAAGGAATTCTGCACCGCCAACGCCGACCTGCTCAGCGCGGATGTGTTCATCGCCTCGGATGGCCCGCGCCTGCGCCCTGCGGCGCCGACCATTTTCACCGGATCGCGCGGCGGCGTCAGCTTTGACCTCGAGGTCGACCTGCGCGAGGGCGCCAACCACTCGGGCAACTTCGGCGGTCTGCTGGCGGACCCCGCGATGATCCTGTCGCACGCCTTGGCCAGCATCACCGACGCGCGCGGCCAGATCCGCGTGCCGGAGTGGCGCCCGACCAGCCTGACCCCCCGTATCCGCGAGGTGCTGGCCGCCCTGCCCGCCCACGATACCGGCATCGACCTGGACGCCGATTGGGGCGAGGCGGACCTGACCCCGGTCGAGCGTGTGTTCGGCTGGAACAGCTTTGCCATTCTGGCCATGACCGCCGGCGTGCCCGCCGCGCCCGTCAACGCCATCGCCGGATCGGCCCGCGCCACCTGCCAGTTGCGTTTCGTGGTCGGCACCGAGGTTGACGACATCCTGCCCGCCCTGCGCCGCCATCTGGACCGCGAAGGGTTCGACAAGGTCGAGATCATCGCGCACAGCCGCAACAGCTTCCCCGCGACACGGCTGGACCCCGACCACTCGATGGTTCGTTTCGCCACCGCGTCAATTGAAAAAAGCGTGGGCACAGCCCCCGACATCCTGCCCAACCTTGGCGGCTCGTTGCCCAACGACTGCTTTGCCGATGTGCTGGGCCTGCCGACGATCTGGGTGCCGCATTCCTACGCGGGCTGTTCGCAGCACGCCCCCAACGAACACGTCCTGAAACCGGTGTCGCGTCAGGCGCTGGTGGCGATGACCGGACTGTTTGCCGATCTGGCCGAACAGGGCCTGCCAAAGGACTGATCGACGTGTCACTTGACCACCAGGATATGACCGCCCTGCGCGACGACGTGCGTGCGGGCCGGTCGGCTCTGTGGGCCAATCCGGCCTATACCCCCGCCGCCGACCCGGTGGCGCGCGCCGATCTGGACCGCGCCCGCGCCGACTGGGCCATGCTGGCCCCCCTGCTTGCGCGGCTGTTCCCTGAATTGGAAGCGTCGGGCGGGCGCATCATGTCTGACCTGATCCCGGCCCCCGCAGGGGCATTTGGCGATCATGCGGGCACCCTGCTGATCAAGGGCGACCACGCCCTGCCGGTCGCCGGGTCGATCAAGGCACGCGGTGGCCTGTTCGAGGTGTTCATGTGCGCCGTCACCCAGGCCCGCGCGGCAGGGGTGCTGGCCCCCGACGCGCCGCTCACCGATCTGGCCGACATGCGCGATTTCTTTGCGGCCCGCACGATTGCTGTGGGGTCCACCGGCAATCTGGGCCTGAGCGTCGGCATTGCCGCGCGCGCGCTTGGGTATGCCTGTGTCGTGCATATGTCGAACGACGCGAAACCGTGGAAGGTCGACCGCCTGCGCAAGCTGGGGGTCGAGGTGGTGCTGCACACGGCGGATTACTCCACCGCCGTTGCCGCCGCGCGCGATGCCACGGCGGACGATCCCGACAGCTATTTCGTTGACGATGAATCCTCGGAACTGCTGTTTCGCGGTTACAGTGCGGCAGCGGCGGAACTGGCCGCGCAACTGGAGGCGATGGGCATTGCCATCGGCCCCGACCGCCCGCTGTGCCTGTACCTGCCCTGCGGCATCGGCGGCGCGCCGGGTGGCATTGCCTATGGCGCGCGGGCGGTGTTCGGCCCCCACGCCCACAGCTTTTTCGTCGAGCCGCAGCAATCTGCCTCGGCTCTGTGCCATATGGCGTTCGATGCGCCGTCCGTCCACGATCTGGGCCTCAGCAACCGGACCGAGGCCGACGGCATGGCGGTCGCCACCCTGTCGCCGCTGGTGCGCGCGCGCATGCACGACCGCCTGGCGGGCGTCTGCACTGTGGGCGACGCGGACATGCTGCGCTGGGTCGCGGCGGGCCATGCGCACGGGCTGCAATTCGAGCCATCCGCAACCGCCGGCTTTGCCGGGCCGCACCATCTGATGCACAGCGCGGCCGGTGCAGCGTTCCGCACGGCCCACATGCCCCATGTCGCGCCCGAAAACATCGTCCACGTCGTCTGGGCCACCGGCGGCCTGTTCGTTCCCGACGCTGCCCACCGCGCCTTTCTGGACGCGGCAGCGGCCCTGCCCGCCGCCCTTGACCTGCCACAGGAGATCACCCCATGACCAACCCCGCCAGCCTTGGCGCCATCGACGCCCGCCGCCTGATCGCGCGCAAACAATTGTCGCCGGTCGAGCTGGCGCAGGCGTGCATCGCGCAGGTTGAAACGCTGGACCACGCGGTAAACGCCCTGATCGCGCGCGACTTTGACGGGATGCTGGAGGGCGCGAAAAAGGCCGAAACCGCCGTGATGTCGGGCGCGCCGCTCGGGGCGTTGCACGGCCTGCCCTTTGCGGTGAAAGACATGATTGACGTGACGGGCCTGCCCACCACCTTCGGGTCCGAAGCTTTTGCCAACAACATCGCAACCGGCGACGACGCCATTGTTGCCGCCATGCGCGCGGCGGGCGGTTTGCCGATGGGCAAGACCAATACTCCGGAATGGAGTGCCGGCGGCAACACCCGCAACCGCGTCAACGGTGTGACAGCCAACCCCTACGACTTGACGCGCACTTGTGCCGGATCATCGGGCGGCTCGGCGGTGGCGCTGGCCTGTGACTATGCCCCGCTGGCCACCGGATCGGACACCGGCGGCAGCTTGCGCAACCCGGCGGCCTATTGCGGCATCGTGGGCTACCGGCCCAGCCCCGGCGTGGTGCCGGGCAACACCCGCGCGGCAGGGCTGATCCCCATGCCCACCTCGGGCCCGATGGCGCGCAGCGTGGCGGATGCGGGGTTGATGCTGTCGGTGCTGGCACGGCCCGACCGCAACGACCCGTTCACCACCGTGATCGACGGACGTACCCCATGGGATGCGGCAAGCTTTGCCAACCTGCCGCGCCGTGATCTGACATCCTTGCGCATCGCGGTCACAGAGGACTACGGCTTTGCCCCCACCGAAACGCTGATCCGCGACCACTTCCGCGCGATCCTGCCCAAGCTGGCACCGTTCCTGGGCGAGGTCACCGAAGCCACCCCCGATTGCACCGACGCCGACCGCATCTTTTCCGTCCTTCGCGGGGTGCAGTTTCTGGGCGTCCACGCAAAACTTTACGACGAAACCCCCGATCAGGTCGGCCCCAACGTCGCCGACAACGTCCGCGAAGGCCGCAGCTATTCCGCCGAGGACGTGGCACAGGCGATCTTTGCCCAAGGGCGCTATCACCGCGATTGGCAGGCGTTCTTCGAGACGCACGACTTTATCATCTCGCCCGCCGTCACCATCAGCCCACGCCCGTGGCGCGAACTGTACCCGACCGAAATCGACGGCACGCCCACCAAAAGCTATTATCACTGGCTGGCGATGGCTTATGCCTCGACCATTCCGGGGCATCCGTCGATCACGATCCCCTGCGGGATGGACGCGAACGGCATGCCCTTTGGCCTGCAAATCGTTGGTCGCCGCCACGACGATCTGGGCGTGCTGGCCGTCGCCGCCGAACTTGAGGCGATCATCGCAGGCACCGATCTGGCCGTGCCCGCCCCCGACTTTGCCGCCCTGCGCACCGCTCCGCCGCTGTCGCAGGCGGACGAATTCCTGACATTCAACTGAAAGGCCAAAGCCATGAACATCCCCCTCTCGAAAGCACGCCGCATCGACAACACCCTGTATCTGTCGGGCGAGCTGGGCTTTGACGCTGACGGCAAGATCCCCGCAGGCATCACCGCCCAGACCGAAAACTGCATCGCCAACATCAAGGCGACGCTGGCCACCGAAGGGCTGGATTTGTCGCACGTGATCTCGGCCACCTGTTACCTGACCGATCCGGCGGATTTTGCCGACTTTAACGCGGTCTATGCCGCCGCTTTCCCGCAACCTTACCCCGTGCGCACAACGCTTGCCGCCGCGCTGATGATCGATGCCAAGGTCGAAATCACCGTGATCGCACAAGGCTGACCCAGATGGCCGATTTCCTTGTTCTGGGTGCCGGCATGGTCGGGATCAGCGCCGCACTGTCCTTGCAGGCGCAAGGCCATGCGGTGCGCGTGATCGACCAGCGCGGACCGGGCGAGGAAACCAGCCATGGCAATGCGGGCGTCATTCAGGCCGAGGCCCGCGCGCCCTATGCCATGCCGCGCGATCTGGCGACGCTGTTGCGTTACGGGCTGGGGCGCAGCAACGACTTTCGGCTGGACCCGACGGTTCTGCCGGAGTCGGCACGCGCCTTGATGGACTATTTCCGCCACTCGGCCCCCGCCCGCTATGCCCAGGTGATCCCGCATTACGCCGCACTGATCGCCCGCGCGACCGACGATCACGGCACGCTGGTGGCCGACGCAGGCGCCGACGCCCTGATCCGCCGCACCGGACTGGGCGAGATTTACGAGACCGCGCAGGATTTCGACGCGAGTGCGCAGACCGCCACCGACTTTGCCGAAACCCACGGGTTGGCGCTGCGCTGCGTGGACGGGTCCGACCTGCGCACCGAAGAACCGGCGCTGACCCGCAGCCCGGCGGGTGCCATCGTCTGGGACGAAAGCTGGAGCACATCCGACCCCGGCGCGCTGGTCCGCGCCTATGCCAAACTGTTCGAAACACGCGGCGGCACGATCCTGCAAAGTGCCGTGCACCAGATCACCGAGACCATCACAGGCTGGCGCGTGGACCGCGATGGCGGTCACCTGAGCGCGGAACATCTGGTGGTAGCACTGGGGCCATGGTCGCCTGCGCTGCTGAAACACCTGGGCTACCGTGTGCCGATGGTGATGAAACGCGGCTATCACGGGCACTACGATATGCAGGGGAAACTTGCCCGCCCCTATCTGCTGGCCGATCACGGCGTGGTCATGTCGACCATGGCGCGGGGCCTGCGCATCACCACGGGCGCGCATCTGGCCCGCACGACGGCCCCGCAAAATCTGGCGCAACTGACCCACGGAGCAGCCGCGGCGGGCGCATTGGTCGGGTTGAACGGCCCCGTGCCTGACAGCCAGTGGCAAGGCGTGCGGCCCTGCCTGCCGCGCATGTTGCCCATGGTGGGCCGTGCGCCGCGCCACGAAAAGCTGTGGTTCAACTTCGGGCACGGGCATCAGGGACTGACCCTTGGGCCGACCACCGGCGCGCTGCTGGCCGACATTGTGGATGGCCGGAACGATGCGCTGACGCGGGCGCTGGCCCCCTAGCCCTGCCCTCAGGAACGACAGCCTAAAACGGCAGGGGCGCGTTGTCCTTCACCTCTTTCATCACGAAAAAGCTGCGAATCTGCCGCACGCCCGGCAGGGCGATCAGCATCTTGCTGTGCAGCGCGTTGAAATCCGCCATATCCCGCACGCGGATTTTCAGCAGGTAATCGAAATCCCCCGCCACCAGATTGCAATCCAGCACTTCGGGCATGGCAATCACCGCATCTTCGAACGCGGCAAAGCTGTCGGGTGTGGACCGGTCCAGCACCACACCCACCATCACCAGCGACCCCAGACCCACCGACACCGGATTGATCCGCGCCCGCACGTCCAGCACATGCTGGTCCGCAGACAAACGCCGCATCCGGCGGTGACAGGTGGCCGGGCTGATGTTCACCCGCTGCGCGATCTCGGCATTGGTCAAACGCCCGTCGCGTTGCAACAGGCGCAGAATCCTGCGGTCGATTCTGTCGATGCCTTCTGTGGAAGATTCTTCCATAATCTAACTAACTATCTCTCATACTGCATAGTATTATCGGTTTCCCATCAGAAATACACAAAACACAGCCCCAACTTAGAAAGCACATTTCATCCTTCTTCCCCTAACATGCGCCACAGCCAAACCGGAAGGAAAACCATGTCCCTGCTTGATAAATTCGAACGCTACCCGCTGACATTCGGGCGCACCGCCATTGAACACCTGCCCCGCCTGAGCGAAGCCTTGGGCGGCAAGGTCGAAATCTACGCCAAACGCGAAGACTGTAACTCGGGCCTGGCCATGGGCGGCAACAAGCTGCGCAAGCTGGAATATATCGTCCCCGACGCCATCGCGTCCGGTGCCGACACGCTGGTGTCCATCGGCGGCGTGCAGTCGAACCACACCCGCATGGTCGCCGCCACCGCCGCGAAAATCGGCATGGACTGCGTTGTGATCCAGGAAAAATGGGTACCGCACCACGATGCCGTCTATGACCGTGTCGGCAACATCATGATGACCCGCCTGATGGGCGCGGATTCGCGTCTGGTCAATGACGGGTTCGACATCGGCATTCGCAAAAGCTGGGAAGACGCGATCAAATCCGTCGAGGACAAGGGCGGCAAACCCTACGCCATTCCCGCCGGTGCCTCGGTGCACAAATACGGCGCGCTTGGCTATATCGGCTTTGCCGAAGAGGTGGCCGAGCAAGAGAAAGAGCTGGGCTTCAAGTTCGACTATATCGTCGTTTGCGTCGTCACAGGTTCGACCCAGGCGGGGATGATCGTGGGCTTTGCCGCCCAGGACCGCGCCGAAAGCGTCATCGGCATTGATGCATCCGGCACCCCCGACCAGACCCGCGCACAGGTGCGCAGCATCGTCGACGACACCGCCGAGCTGGTGGGCCTTGGCCGTGCCGTGCGCGACGAAGAAATCGTGATCAACGAAGATTACGCCTATCCGGCCTACGGCGTGCCGTCGGACGAAACCAACGAGGCGATCCGCCTGTCGGCCCGCACCGAGGCGATGATCACCGACCCCGTCTACGAAGGCAAATCCATGCAAGGCATGATCGACCTGACGCGCAAGGGCTTCTTCCCCGAAGGGTCCAAAGTGCTCTATGCCCACCTGGGCGGCGCCCCCGCGCTGAACGGCTACGCGTCGTATTACAAAGAAGGCTGATCCCTCCCCAGCCGCGCATGGGCTGCCCTCTCGGGGGTGGCCCATGCCAAAGACCGGCACGCAAGATCGGCAACCAACATCGGCAAGCTCTTGCAGTTTTTCCTCTTTATGCCCTATAATTGTTCAACTTTTGACGAACACAAGATCGGCAAAATATGTTGGAAACCCCGGGCCGTATAGAACCCTGCTTTTTCGAAGATCACATTCCCACCGCATTGGCCGACCTGTCGGTCGAGATTCAGCGCGCTGCCAGCGGGCTGGGGCATGGCCTGCATCCCGACAGCGCCGCCGAGCTGGCCGATCTGGTGCGGATGATGAACTGTTATTATTCCAACCTGATCGAGGGGCACAACACCCGCCCCCGCGATATTGCCCGCGCGCTGGCCGGGGCCGAACTGGAAGCAGAAACCCGCCCTCTCGCGCTTGAGGCGCGCGCCCATGTTATCGTTCAGCGCGCCATTGATGGGATGCACCGCGACGGCACCATGCCCACGCCAACCTCGGTCGAGTTCCTCACATGGGTGCACCGCGCCTTTTATGACGAAATGCCCGACGAATTCCGTGTGATCGACCACCCCGACGGCACACAGGAACCCATTGTTCCGGGCCGGATGCGTCAGCCCGGCGACCGCGAGGTGGCCGTGGGGCGGCACCTGCCGCCCTCGTCCGACCGTGTGGCGGCCTTCATGGACCATTTCGACAAACGGTTTCGCATCGCTGAACGGTCCGCCAGCGGGCGGATCATCGCCATCGCCTCGGCCCATCACCGGCTGAACTTTATCCATCCCTTTCCCGACGGAAACGGCCGCGTCAGCCGGCTGATGTCGCACGCGATGGCGCTGAATGCGGGGATCGGGGGCAACGGGCTGTGGTCGATCTCGCGCGGGCTGGCGCGGGGGTTGGAGGATCGCGGCGAATACAAACAGATGATGGACCACGCTGACAGCCCCCGCCGGGGCGACCGTGACGGACGCGGCAACCTGTCCCAGGCGGCGCTGCAAACCTTTTGCACGTGGTTTCTAAAGGTGGCGCTGGATCAGGTCACCTTTTCGACGAAACTGTTCGATCTGGGCGGGCTGGAAAAACGCTATCGCAGGCTGGTGGCCGACACCATCGACGACAAGCGCGCGCCGGACCTGATGGCGGCGGTCCTGCGCCACGGCACGCTGGACCGTGGCGACGCGCAGATCGTCCTGAAAACATCCGAACGCACGGCACGCAACACGCTGAAAATGTTGACAGGCGCGGGTTTCCTGACCTCAAGCGGGCCGAAAACGCCCGTGCGGCTGGCCTTTCCATTGGACTACCGCGAGCGGCTGTTTCCCAACCTCTTTGCCGAGGCCGACGTGCCAGAGTGAGGTTGCCACAAAGGGCAGCGCCCGACCGCGGGTGGGCGCAGATTCCCTTGTTTATACCACTTTATCTAACCGCTTTGGCGTGTGGCTTTGGAGGCGCAAGACGGCGATGAAGCGCCCGCCCATGGGGCGGTTGGGCGCTGCCCGGCGGTGCTGCGCACCTTGACCCCGGGCTTTGACGGATGGGGCGCCCTAAAAATCCACCTCGATCGCAATCCCCTGCGCAACCGCCAGATCCACAACCGCCGCCGCCACGGCCAGATCCTGCAGGCCCACACCGGTGCCATCAAACAGCGTGATCTGATCGTCGCTGACCCGCCCCGCGTGGGTGCCGTTGATGACCGCCCCCAACTGGTGCACGTCGCTTTCGGCAATCAGCCCCTCAGCCACCGCGTGCTGTGCCTCGCCAATCGACACCGATTGCGCGACCTCGTCGGTAAAGACCGTGGCCCGCGCCAGCAGCGCCGCCTCGACCTCTTGCTTGCCCTTGGTGTCGGTGCCCATGCACGCCAGATGGCAACCCGGTGCCACATGATCCGCCATCAGCGACGGGGAAAACGCCGACGTGATGGAAATGATCACATCCGCCTCGACCATGCCGGGCAAATCGACCGCCTGGAACGGCACGCCTGCCTCGCGCGCGATTTTCTCGATGTTGGGCAGCATTTCGGGGTGATAGTTCCAGCCGATCACCTTGTCGAAATCCCGCTGCTCCAGCGCCGCGCGCAGCTGGAACGTCGCCTGATGGCCGGCACCCACCATGCCGATCACGCGTGCATCCTTGCGCGCCAGATGTTTGATCGACACCGATGACGCGGCGGCGGTGCGCAGGGCGGTCAACAGGTTGCCCCCCACCATCGCCCGCGCCTTGCCGGTGTCGGGATCGAACAGGAAGACAGTGGACTGGTGGTTGATCAGGTCCCGCTTTTCCAGGTTGTTCGGCCAATAGCCGCCCGCCTTCAGCCCCAGCGTCAGCCCGGCGCGGTCAAACCCGCCCTTGAACCCGTACAGCGCATCCTCGTGGCCAATCGCCTCGCGCACGACGGGGAAGTTATAGGCATCGCCCGCCGCCATGGCGGCAAAGACCTGTTCGACCGCATCAAAGGCAGCGGCACGGGTCATCAGGTTGGCAATCTCGCGTTCGGGGACGATCAGCATGGGGGTGGCTCCGGTCAGTTGGGGACAGTGCAGGCGACCGTGTGCCGCCTGCACCAAAGGGTATCAGTAAGCTTTGCCGCGTGCGGACACCGGCCACAGGACCTCGACCTTGTCGCCGCGCACGCCCACGTACCAGTCGTGCACGTTGGCGGTGGGGTCACAGTGCCCCGGCACCAGCCGCAGCTTGTCCCCCACTTTCAGCACACCGTCGGGGTCAGCGACCACGCCGTGTTCATCGGAACATTTGGTGTATTCGACGTCCCCACGGCCAAAGATCACCGGCAGCCCGCTGTCCACCGATTGCGCCTTCAGACCCGCGTCCACAACCGCAAGGCCGGGCTTGGCGTGGCTCATCACCTGCGTGAGAATAAAGAACGCGTTTTCCCACTCGCCCTGGTCGATGCGCTGGCCGCTGGCATCCAGAATGCGCCCATAGTCAGCATCCATAAACGCATAAGACCCGCATTGCAGTTCGTTATAAACGCCTGAATTGCTCTCAAAGTAATAGCTGCCCGTGCCGCCGCCCGAGACCAGATCGCATTCAATCCCTTCGGCCTTCAACCCGTCAACCGCGTCCTTGACCTGTGCAATCGCGACGTCCAGCTTGGCCTTGCGGGCCTCGTAACTGTCCAGATGCTGCATCGCGCCTTGATAGGCCTGAATGCCGGTAAAGGTCAGACCATCCGCCGCCTGCACCGCCTTGGCAATCTCGATCACCGCCTCCGTGGTGGTCACGCCGCACCGCCCCGCGCCACAGTCGATCTCGACCAGCACTTCGATCTCGGTGCCATGTTTCACCGCCGCCGCCGACAGCTCGGCCACGTTGGTCACGTCATCCACGCAGACGATGGTGCGGGCGCCGAATTTGGGCAGCCGCGCCAGCCGGTCGATCTTGGCCGCGTCGCGGACCTGGTTCGACACCAGAATATCCTTGATCCCGCCACGGGCGAAAACCTCGGCCTCGGACACTTTCTGACAGCACACGCCCACGGCACCGCCCAGACGTTCCTGCAGCTTGGCCACGTCCACCGACTTGTGCATCTTGCCATGCACGCGGTGGCGCATCCCGTGCGCTTTTGCGTAGTCGCCCATCTTGACGATGTTGCGCTCCAGCGCGTCCAGATCCAGCACAAGGCACGGCGTCTGGATGTCCGCCGCGTCCATGCCCGGCAGCGCCGGCACGTCATAGCCCACTTCGAGGCCGTCGAATTTTACAGGTGCGTTCATGGTGTTGGCTCCTTCAATTGGACCACGGCAAGGCGTCAAGATCGACGTTCCCACCGGTGATGATGATCCCGACCCGCTTGCCCGCGAACCGGTCCTTGTTGGCAAGGATGGTGGCCAGCGGCACGGCGCTGCTGGCTTCCATCACGATTTTCATACGCTTCCACGTCAGTTTCATCGCGCCCACGATCTGATCTTCCGAGGCTGTCAGCACATCGCTGACGTGGTTTGACACAAAATGCCATGTCAAATCCTTCAGCGGCACCTTCAGCCCGTCGGCAATCGTGTCCGGCGCGTCATCGGCAATGATGTGACCGGCGCGGAAACTGCGCGCGGCATCGTCGGCCTGTTCCGGTTCGGCGGCGATGATCTGAACCTCGGGCGCCAGATGGGACAGGGTCAGGCAGGTGCCCGAAATCATGCCGCCGCCACCGATGGGGGCCACAACCATGTCCAGCCCGCCCGTCTGCTCCATCAACTCGCGTGAACATGTGCCCTGCCCCGCGATCACGCGCGGATCGTTGTAGGGGTGCACGAAATCGCCCCCCGTGCGCGCCTGCACCTCGGCAAAAACCGCCTCGCGCGATGTGGTCGACGGTTCGCATTCGGTGATGACCCCACCATAGCCGCGCACCGCGTCCTTTTTCGCCTGCGGCGCGGTGCGCGGCATGACCACGTTGCACGGGATTCCCCGCCGCCCCGCCGCATAGCTGAGCGACAGTGCGTGGTTGCCGGACGAATGGGTACAAACCCCGGCCTTCGCCCCGGCTTCGGACAGACCGAACACCGCGTTCGACGCACCGCGCACCTTGAACGCGCCGGCTTTCTGGAAGTTCTCGCATTTGAAAAACAACTGCGCGCCGGTCAATTCGTTCAGGAACGACGAGGTCAGCACCGGCGTGCGGTGGATATAGGGCGCGATCCGTTCGTGCGCCGCCAGCATGTCGTCAAAGGTCGGGATATACATGGCCGTATCTTTCATCACGCGGCATCCTGCTGCTGCACAGTGCGGTTGGCGCGGTAATACTCCTGCGCCGCCGCCACGCCGGACCCCAGCGTGATGTCCAGACCCAGATCGGCCATGCACATTTCCGCCGTCGCAATCCCCGACAGCATCATCACATCCGTCAGGCTGCCCAGGTGACCAATACGGAACACCTTGCCCGCAACCTCGCCCAGACCCACGCCAAACGCGACGCCGTAGGCATCGGCGGCATGGGTGACGATGCTGGTGGCGTTGAACCCCTCGGGCGTGCGGATGGCACTGACCGTGTCGGAATACAGATCCGGACTTGCCGCACACAGATCCAGACCCCAGGCACCCACCGCCGCCCGCACCCCTTCGGCAATGCGGTGATGGCGGGCAAAAACAGCGTTCAGCCCCTCGCTCAGCAGCATCCCGCAGGCGGTGTTCAGACCATTCAGCAGGCCGACCGCAGGTGTGTAGGGATAGGCGTTGTTGGCATAACCCTTGGCCATGTCGTGCACGTCAAAGAAGGTGCGCGGCAGCTTGGCGGATTTGGTCGCTTCCATCGCCTTGGCGCTGAACCCGACGATGCCCAGACCGGCGGGCAGCATGAAGCCCTTTTGCGATCCGGTCACGGCCACATCCACGCCCCAGTCGTCAAACCGGAACTCCATCGACCCAATCGACGACACGCCGTCCACGAACAACATCGCAGGGTGGCCCGCCGTATCCAGCGCGTGGCGCACGGCAGCAATGTCCGACCGCACGCCGGTCGCGGTTTCGTTGTGCGTGGCCAGCACCGCCTTGATCTGGTGGCCCGTGTCGGCGGCCAGAATCTCGGCGTAACGGTCCGCAGGCACGCCCTGCCCCCATGGGGTTTCGACCACGTTCACGTTCAGCCCGTGGCGCTGGCACATATCAATCCAGCGTTGCGAAAACATCCCGTTGCGCGCGGCCAGAACGGTGTCGCCCGCGCTGAGCGTGTTGGTCAGCGCCGTTTCCCAGCCCCCCGTGCCGGTCGAGGGGAAGATGAACACCTCAGCGCTGGTGCTTTTCAGCACCTTTTGAACGCCCGCACGGGCGGGGTGCAGGATTTGCCCGAACAGCGGCGACCGGTGGTCGATGGTCGGCATGTCGCAGGCCTTGCGCAGGTTCTCGGGGATGTTGGTCGGCCCCGGAATGAAAACTGGGTTCTGAAAGCTCATGTCCGTCTCCTTGATGTGTTGCACCCACCTTAGGACAGCGATCGCGCGCACCCAATTTTTTTGAAATCGTTTTTCAAAAATGCTATAAAGGGAAAAATCACGTGATGTCAGTGCCTTGCATTTTTCATATCGTGAAAACGGCTTTCGCGTTAAATCAAAGGCATTATATGGTTTCTCAAGATAATCCCCCCTCCGAACCCCGCCGCGCCCGTGGCCGCCCCCGCGACTGGTCCGACAAGACCGCGCAGAACACCATCAAATCGCTGGACCGCGCGATGGAAGTGTTCGAGTTTCTCAGCGAACATCAGGGCAAGGCGCTGACCACGCTGGCGTCGGAAACCGACCAGTCTCCGGCCACGGTCTACCGCATTCTGGTGACACTCGAAGGGCGCGGGCTGGTGGAATTTGACGCTGTCGAACAGCTTTGGCACATCGGCCCGCGTGCCTTTGTCATCGGTGCGCGTTTCCTGCGCCGCACCAGCCTGGTCGAACGCGCCCGCCCAGTGATGCGCCGGCTGATGGAGCAAACGGGCGAGACGGCAAATCTGGGCATTGAACGCGGTGGGCAGGTTCTGTTTGTCAGCCAGGTCGAGACCGAGGCCACCATCCGCGCCTTCTTCCCCCCCGGCACCCTGTCGCCCATGCACGCCTCGGGCATCGGCAAAGCGTTGTTGGCGGAAATGGACGACGCGCGGTTGCAGCGGGCTTTGGCGGGCAAGACGCTCACCGCCTTCACCCCGCACAGCTTCACCGATCTGGACGCCCTGCGCGCCGATCTGGAACAGGTCCGCGCGCGCGGGTATGCGGTGGACGCCGAAGAACGCAACATCGGCATGCGCTGCATCGCGGCGCCGGTGTTCGACATTCACCAAGAGGCGGTGGCGGGGATTTCGGTCTCAGGCCCGACGAGCCGCGTTGGTCTGGAGGATATCGAACGGTTGAGTGTCGCGGTGCGGTCGGCGGCGGCAGATTTGTCGGCGACGTTGGGGGGGTAAGGGAGCTGTTTGGCTTTAAAACTAGGCTGTGGACCCACCCAAGCCCGGAATCAAGGTGCGTAAGCACCGCCGGGCAGCGCCCGACCGCCCCATGGGCGGGCGCTTTCTCACCGGCCTGCACCTCTTCATCCCCACGCCAAAGCATAGAAATAAAGTGGTGCTAACTAGCGGTGTGATGCCCACCCGCGGTCAGCCGCTGCCCTCTGTTGCTAGGTCGCCCCTAAAACGTCCGCCGCAAACTCATATGCCGGTTCACGTCCTTATACAGCAGATACCGGAACCGCCCCGGCCCGCCCGCGTAACAGGCCTGCGGGCAGAACGCGCGCAGCCACATGTAATCGCCGGCCTCGACCTCGACCCAGTCCTGGTTCAGCCGGTAAACCGCTTTCCCTTCAAGCACATAGAGCCCGTGCTCCATCACATGCGTCTCGGCAAAGGGGATCACCGCGCCCGGCTCGAACGTCACAACGGTCACATGCATGTCGTGGCGCAAATCGCTGGGGTCCACAAACCGCGTGGTCGCCCATTTGCCATCCGTGTCCGGCATCACCGTGGGCGCAATATCCGCCTCGTTGGTGACAATCACCTCGGGCATCGGCAGCCCCTCGACCACCTCATAGGCCTTGCGCACCCAGTGAAACCGCAGCATCGCGTCGCTTTCGTTGTGCAGGGTCCAGCCACACTGCGGCGGCAGGAACGCATAGCCACCGGGCACCATCTTGTGCACTTCGCCATTCACGCGCAGGGTCGCGGTGCCCTCGACGATGAACAACACGCCCTCGGCGCCGTCGTCATTCTCGGGCTTGTCCGACCCGCCACCGGGGGCGACCTCCATGATGTATTGCGAAAACGTCTCGGCGAAACCGCTCAGGGGGCGCGACAGAACCCACAGGCGCGTGCCCTCCCAGAACGGCAAAAAGCTGGTGACGATGTCGCGCATCGTGCCCTTTGGGATCACCGCATAGGCATCGGTGAACACCGCGCGGTCGGTCAAAAGCTGCTCTTGCCCCGGGTGCCCGCCGGTGGGGGCGTAATATTTCGCTGACATCAGCATCTCCTGTAAGCGCATGGAATTTGGATCAGTATGGGCCACACCGCCCGCCGCCGCCATCTGGAAAACGGCGACAGCACCTTTCGGTTTGATTTGACAATCCTCAGGGGGTTATCGGTTTTCCAACTAAATCGCGGCTTCCAGCACAGGCGCGGGCTGTGCCCCCTTGCTGGCCCGCCCCGCCACGTAAACCTGCGCCACCGCGCGGTCGTCGCCCAGCATCTGCAGGATGAACAATTCGTCGGACAGGCTGCCCGCGCGGTCCATCCGCAGGTCCATCGCCGGCGTCGCGCGCGCGTCCAGCACCACGACATCGGCTTCGGTCCCTGCGTCCAGCGTGCCGATCTTGCCTTCCAGCCCCAGCGTCACCGCATTGCCCCGCGTGATCCAGTGGAACGCGCGCAAGGGGTGCAGCGACTGGCCCTGCAATTGCAGCACCTTGTAGCCTTCATTCAGCGTTTGCAGCATGGAATAGCTGGTCCCTGCCCCCACATCCGTCGCAATCGCATTGCCGATGCCGCGCGCCCTCAGGCCCGCGTCGTCAAACAGACCGCTGCCCAGGAACAGGTTCGACGTGGGGCAGAACACCGGATGGCTTCCCGTCTCGGCCAACGCGTCGATCTCGCGCGGGGTCAGGTGGATGGCGTGGCCCAGCAGCGCCTTGGGGCCAAGCAGACCGTAGGTTTCATAGACATCCAGATAATCCCGCGCCTGCGGGTACAGCTCGCGGGTAAAGTCGATCTCGGCGTGGTTTTCCGACAGATGTGTCTGCACATAGCAATCGGGGTTTTCCGCCACCAGCGCCTGCGCCATCTCCATCTGCATAGGCGTCGAGGTGATGGCAAACCGCGGCGTGACCGCATAAGACGCCCGCCCCTTGCCATGCCAGTCGCGGATCAACGCCTGTGTATCGTCATAGCCCGATTGCGGCGTGTCCATCAGCCCGTCGGGCGCGTTGCGGTCCATCATCACCTTGCCGCCGATCATCCGCATGTCGCGCCGCGCGGCTTCGGTGAAAAACGCGTCGGCCGATGTCTTGTGTACCGAACAATAGGCCACCGCCGTCGTCGTACCGTGCCCCACCAACAGGTCGTAAAACTTGCCCGCCATCGCAGCACTATGTTCCGGGCTGGCAAATCGGGTTTCCTCGGGAAACGTATAGCTGTTCAGCCAGTCCAGCAACTGCGCCCCCCACGAGGCGATCACCTGCACCTGCGGGAAATGGATATGCGTGTCGATGAACCCCGCCATCAGCAGATGCGGGCGGTGGTCGATCACCTGCGGCTGCACCGCTTGGGCCGCGACGGCTGTATAATCGCCCGAGGCGACGATCAGGCCGCCCTCGATCAGCACTGCGCCGTCCTCGCAATACTGATAGGCGCCGGTGTCCTCCGGTCCGTCAGGCTCTGACGAAAAGTTCAGCGTGCGGCCGCGCAGCAGGGTTTGGCTGGATGTCATGTGTTGTGTCCTTGAACCTGTGAGCCCCAAGGCGCGATCCTGCGCCTTGGGGCAATTGTCGTATTATTCACCCGGCGCGATACCGGGCGCATTTTCGGGCAGGGGCATTTCCTCGACTGTCTCGTCGCGGTGGAAGATCGGGTAGATAAACAAAAACCCCGCCGCGATCAGATAGCCCACGGCAACACCGCTGAACGCAGGCCAATGCAGGCTGGCCGCATGGATGATCCCCACCAGCGACATCCCGAACGCCGCCAGCGCAAAGCCGCCCGCGTTGCGGAAATTGCCGTCGATGACGCTGGCCACGATGGCGCCCCAGATCAGGCCAGTCAGGATCGCGCCCTGGCTCAGCGCCAGATGCCCCTCGAAATGCGCGCCCTGTTGCAGCAACGCCGCCGTCAGCGCCGGATCGCCCATTTCAGGCAGTGACTGCGCCCCGACCGCGGCCAGCGCCCCCATCATCGCGCCCCACTTGATGACCAGAAACCCCGAGATATGGGGCATCATCGCAATTGTCACAGCCGCCATATGCTCGGTCTTGACCGAATGGGCGGTGTTGGTGATCAGGCTCAGCGCCACGAACACCAGCACGGGCGCGGCGGCGGCCACGGGGATCAGGTTGTTCAGAAACGCCAGCAGGCCAAAGAACACGGCAAAGGGAATGACCAGCCCGACCCCGATGATATAACCCGAATGCGCGCCCATGCGTTTGTAGGCCGGATGCCCGATATAGGCCGTCGTCGGAAACGGCGAGCCGAACAGGGCGCCCACCATCGTACCAACCCCATCGGTCACCTGACAGGTCGCCACAGGATAGGTGTCGCCTGCTGCCTCGGCGCTTTCGACGTTGTTCATGGTTTCGATGAAATTGTAGATCTGCACCGGCACCAGAACCAGGAACAGCTCGGGGTTGGCAAACAGATGCTGGATGCCCACGATCAGGTCGCCAAAATAGGGCAGCGGCGGATAGAATGCGACACCCTCGAAGCTGACGCTGGCCTTGCCCATGCCCAATGCCACCACGGTGCCGACGATCAGCGCCAGCAGGCCGGCGGGCATGTTGAACGGCAGCCGGAACCGCCCCACCAGCCCCCACAGGATTATGATCATCGACGCAAAACCGACGTATGGGTCCTCGAACACCGTGGCCAAGGGCACCGTGCCGATGAACACCAGCGCGATGCCGCACAGCGTGCCCAGCATCCCCGCGCGCGGTGTCACACGTTTCAGCAACGGGCCGACGATGGCGCCCATCGCCGCCACGATACCGCCCATGAACCCCGCGCCGATGCCCACCTGCCACGCCAACAGCGGATCATTCGTGGCCCAGTAAATCGGGCCGATCACACCGAACAGATAGACAAACATCACTGGCGTCGAAATGCCGTAAGGCAGTGCGGTGAAATCACGCCCCGCCCGCGTGGCGGCGCGTTTTGCCAGCCAGGTGTACACCGCAACCCCCGCCATGATCGCCACCGCAGCCCCGGGCAGGATGCGCCCGAACACGATGGCCGCGGGCATGTCGAACACGAACTGGCAGACCCCCGCCAATACGATCAGGTTGATCAGGTTGTCGGTGAACAACGCCCAGAACGCGCTGAAATCACTGCGCGCAAACAGTCTGTAATTGTATGTTTTGCCGTCCATGACGGGCACTCCTCCACTGCGACCGGACACGCACGCCTGATGTCAGGCGGTCCTCCCTGCCCGGTCTGATTGTGCGCCCCCTCCGGGCGCTTCGTTTTCCCCCAAGGGGGCAGTCGCGGCAGTTTCAGAGGTCAATTCAGCCATCACTTCGGCCACCACAAAGGCCGCAATGACGCTGGGCCGCTTGTCGCGGCTGCCGCTTGCCCCGATGGGGCAATTCAAATGTTCGATGCTTTGGCCGTCGCAATGGTCGCGCAGCCAGTTGCGGAATTTCACCCGTTTGGTGGCCGACCCGATCATGCCCACATAGGCCGCGTCGCCCCGCTCCAGCGCCGCCGACGTCAGCAGAAAATCCAGCCCGTGATCATGGGTCAGCACGACAAAGGCGCTGCCCGCAGGGGCGGTCGCAATCTCAACCTCGGGGATCATGCTGAAACGTGTGTCCACAGCCGCACGGCACTGCGCCAGCTCCTCGGGGCGGGTGTCGACCAGAACGCAGTTCACCGGCAGGTGCTGCAACTGGTCCGCCAGCGCCCGGCCCACATGCCCCGCGCCCATCACGTAAACCGAAGGCAAGGCCGCCTGCGCCTGTTGCGCCCGTTTCAGCGCCGCGCGCCGGTCCCCCTGCCGCATCCGCACCAGCGACAGCTCGACCCGGCCGCCGCAACACTGGCCAATCTCCGGCCCCAGCGGCACGTCCATCGTGGCGTTCAGCGCACCGTCCGTCAGCATGGCGCGGGCGCGTTCGATCGCCATATGCTCCAGCTGCCCGCCACCGATGGTGCCGCACAGCGCGTGCGGTGCCACGAACATATCCGTGCCTTCATTGCGCGGCGACGATCCCCGCACGCGGGTCAGCGTCACGCAGATCACCGACGCATGGGCCGACAGGAAATCAGCAAGCGCGCTCATGGCGTCACGCCCCCGCCCGCAACCGCGCCACCGCCATCAGCACCCGTTCCGGCGTGGCAGGGGCATCCAGACGCGGACAGACGGTGTAATCCGCCACCGAAGCCACCGCCATCGACAGCGCCTCGAACACCGAAATGCCCAGCATGAAGGGCGGCTCGCCCACAGCCTTGGACCGTTTGATCGTCAGCTCGCGGTTCTCGGACCAGTCGGCCAGGTTCACGTTGAAAATGCGCGGCCGGTCGCTGGCCAGCGGGATCTTGTAGGTCGACGGCGCATGGGTGCGCAGCGCGCCCTTGTCGTCCCACCACAGTTCCTCGGTGGTCAGCCAGCCCATGCCTTGAATGAACGCGCCCTCGACCTGTCCCTTGTCCAGAACGGGGTTCAGCGACCGGCCCACGTCATGCAGGATGTCGGTCCGCGTGACGCGGTATTCGCCGGTCAGCGTGTCAATCGTCACCTCGGAACAGGCCGCCCCATAGGCATAGTAATAGAACGGACGCCCCTTGCCGCTGGCACGGTCCCAATGGATGTCGGGCGTTTTGTAAAAGCCTGCCGCCGACAACTGCACGCGCGCCATATAGGCCTGTTTGATGAAACTGTCGAAGGTCAGCGTGTCGGTGCCAACTTGTACAAGATTGGGCAGAAACCGTACATCTTCGGGTGCCACGCCCCATTTGTCAGCGGCAAAGGCCACCAGCCGCCCCTTGATCTGCTCGACCGCGTTCAGCGCCGCCATCCCGTTCAGGTCCGACCCCGACGACGCCGCCGTGGCGGATGTGTTCGGCACCTTTTCGGTCGTGGTCTTGGTGATCTTGATGCGGTCGAAATCCACCTGGAACGCATCGGCCACAACCTGCGCCACCTTGGTGTTCAGCCCCTGCCCCATCTCGGTCCCGCCATGGTTCAGCGCGATGGAGCCGTCAGAGTAAACATGCACCAGCGCACCGGCCTGATTGTAGTGGGTGGCGGTGAAAGAGATGCCGAATTTGACCGGCGTCAGGGCGATGCCCTTTTTCAGGATTTTAGACCCTGCGTTGAACTCAACAATCTCCGCCCGCCGCTTGCGGTACGCAGCCGTCTCCTCCAGCTCGTCCACCAGCCGGCCGATGATATTGTCCTGCACCTGCTGATGATACGGCGTCAGATCCCGCCCCACATCGCCATAGAAATTCACCTTGCGCACATCCAGCGGATCGCGGCCCGTGGCGTATGCAATCTCTTCGATCATCCGTTCGGCAGCGACCACACCCTGCGGCCCGCCAAAGCCGCGAAAGGCCGTGTTCGAGACTGTATTCGTCTTCATCGGACGGCTGGTCAGCCGCACATGCGGGTAGAAATAGGCGTTGTCGGCATGAAACAACGCACGGTCCGTCACCGGCCCGGACAGGTCCGACGAATACCCGCAGCGCGCGGCAAAACTGCTTTCGACCGCCTGAATGCGCCCCTCGTCGTCAAAGCCCACGTCGTAATCTACCACGAAATCATGGCGCTTGCCCGTCGCGGTCATGTCCTGATCGCGGTCGGGGCGGATTTTCACCGCGCGGTTCCATTTCTTCGCGGCCATCGCGGCGACCACGCAGAACAGGTTCATCTGGCTTTCCTTGCCGCCAAAGCCGCCGCCCATGCGTCGCACGTTCACCGTGACCGCATTGGACGGCACACCCAGCACATGCGCCACCATATGCTGCGCCTCGGACGGGTGCTGGGTGCTGCAATGCACCACCACGTCGTCATCCTCGCCGGGAATGGCAAAGGCAATCTGCCCTTCCAGATACATATGATCCTGCCCGCCGATGGTGATCCGCCCCTGAAGGCGGTTGGCCGCTGCGGCAAAGCCGTCGTCGACCGTGCCACGTTCCAGCTTCAAGGGTGCTGTGACATGGGGGTATCCTGCCTCCTGCGCGGCACCTACGTCCAGCGCATGGGGCAGAACGGTGCAGTCGACCTGCGCCAACTCTGCTGCGCGGCGGGCGGCATCGCGGGTTTCGGCAATCACCGCAAACAGCGGCTGGCCGTGGAATTCGATCTTGTCGGTGGGGAACACCGGTTCGTCCTTCTGCCCCGTAGGGCTGATGTCATTGCACCCCGGCACATCGGCGGCGGTCAGCACCCCAACCACACCGGGGGCTGTGCGCACGGCGCTCAGGTCAATCGCGTTCAGCGTGGCGTGCGCGACATTCGAGACGCCCAGGTAAGCGTGCAATGTGCCCTGCGGCTGTGGAATGTCGTCGGTGTAATCCGCCGAACCCGTCACATGCTTGATGGCGCTGTCGTGGATGCGGTCGGTGTGAACCGCGCCCCGGATCGAAAGTTCGTCTTTCATCGCAATACCCTCTCTTACGCTGTGGCCAGTTGCACCGGCGCGGTCGTCGCGTCGTCATGTTCCAGAAAGAACCGGCGCAGCAGGTTCTGGGCCGCCAGCATCCGGTAGTCCGCCGAGGCGCGCCAATCGCTGAGCGGGGCAAAGTCCTGCGCCAAAGCCTGCGCTGCCTGTTCAAAGGCCGCCTCGGACCAGGTCGCGCCACGCAAAGCCGCCTCGGCCTGTGCTGCCCGTTTCGGCGTCGCCGCCATCCCGCCAAAGGCGATGCGCACATCCGCGATCGTATCGCCATCGCGCGTCACGCTGATGCCTGCCGCGACCGAGGAAATGTCCTCGTCCCGCCGTTTCGAAATCTTGTAAGCGGCGTCGATCTGCCCCGGCGCGGGCAGCGGCACGCGGATGCTTTCGACAAATTCGCCCGCCGCGCGGTCCTGTTTGCCGTAGTCGATGAAAAACGTCTCCAGCGGCAGCACCCGCCGCACATCGCTACGGCGCAAGGTGATGTGCGCCCCCAGCGCGATCAGCACCGGCGGCGTGTCGCCAATGGGCGAGCCGTTGGCGATGTTGCCGCCCACGGTGCCCATATTGCGCACCTGCCAGCCCGCGATGCGGTCCCAATAGGGGGCGAGATGCGGGAAATGGTCCGCGATGGCATCCTGACACTCGCTATAGCTGGCCCCTGCCCCGATGTGCAGCGCGTCGCCCTTCGCCTGCACCGCCTTCAGCGCATCCAGATGGCCGAGGAAAATCGCGGGGCCAATGGGCCGCAGGAATTTCGTCACCCACAGGCCCACATCGGTGGCCCCGGCGATCAGCGTGGCATCGGGATACTCCAGCAGCGCCGCCGCCAGATCGTCCACATCCGCAGGCAGGATCGCCAGATCATCCGCAGGCCCCGTCACGACCCGCACCCCGTCCCGCAGCGCCGTCAGCTGTGCGGTCACGTGGGCGCGCTCGGTTTTCAGATGATCGGCAGCGGGTGCGCCATAGCGGCTGACCGCCACGGCGGCGCGGATGATCGGGGCATAGCCGGTGCAGCGGCACAGATTGCCTTGCAGCGCAGTTTCGACCTGCGCCTCGGTCGGCTCCGGCACCGCCATCCACAGCGCATAGAGGGACATCACGAACCCCGGCGTGCAAAAGCCGCACTGGCTGCCGTGATGGTCCACCATCGCCTGTTGCACCGGATGCAACCGCCCGTCGGGGCCGGACAGATGTTCAATGGTGACCACATGACAGCCATCCACCGAGGCCAGAAACCGGATGCAGGCGTTGACCGGCGCATAGCTCAGACCGTCGGCCCCCAGCCGCCCGACCAGAACCGTACACGCCCCGCAATCGCCCTCGGCACAGCCTTCCTTGGTGCCGGTCATGCGCCGGTCCAGCCGCAGGAAATCCAGCAGCGTCCGGCTTGCGCCAACCTCGGGCACCGTCACCTCGCGGCCATTCAGAACAAAGCGGATGTGGGTGCGGTGTGTCATGGGGGGCCTCCTGTGGGGTGATCCGTCGGCGGTTGGCCGGACCGGATTTGAGCAACGATACGTCAAGCGACTGCATCGAAAAACAGCGCCTTTTGGCAAAGACTTTGAACAAAATGTTGATAATGGATCTGCGAAACGGGACTATAAGGGCACGGCCATCAGCCAGGGAAACCGAACCCATGTCCTATATCGAAAGCCTGAAAGTGTTCGTGCGCGTGGTCGAACTGGGCAGCATCACGTCCGGCGGGCGCGACCTGCGGCTGACACCCGCTGTGGCCAGCAAGCGTATCAAAGAACTGGAAAAACACCTGGGCGTGCGCCTGTTCAACCGCACCACGCGGTCGCTGTCCCCCACCGAGGTCGGCCATGTGTTCTATGACGAGGCAAAGTCGGTTCTGGGCGCGTTAGAGACGGCAGAGGCCAAGGTTGCGAACTATTCGGCACAGCCGCGCGGCACCATCCAGATCACCGCGCCTCTGGGGGCCGGACGCCGTCTGATCGCGCCGCTGGTGCCACGATTCGTCGATGCCTTTCCCGACACACGGGTGCGGATGCGCCTGTCGGACCGCAAGGTGGACATATTGGCCGACGGTCTGGACATCGCGTTTTTCATCGGCACGCCGGGGGATTCAAACATGAAGCTGCGCAAGATCGCGGATTGCGCCCGCGTGCTGTGCGCCGCCCCGCGCTATCTGGCGCAACGGGGCACGCCCGCGCGGCCCGACGACCTGATGGATCACAACTGCCTGTTGCTGCGCTACCCCCGCTCGCCCGAATACTTCTGGACGCTGGACACCGCCCAAGGCCCGCGCAAGCTGGAGGTGGCGGGGAAATACGATGCAGATGACGGCGATGTGCTGACCGATTGGGCGCTGGACGGGCGCGGGATCGTGAACAAGCCACGCTTTGACGTGGCAGGCCATCTGGCGCGCGGCGATCTGGTCGAGGTGCTGCCTGATACGCCACCGGTGCCCACGATCTTTGGGTGCTTGTATCCGCACAAGAAGTTGCAGGACCCCAAGGTGCGGCTGTTCGTCGATTTCGTGGTGAAACACTGCGAGGGGCTGTTGCCTGCCGCTTACAGCGTTTCGCGTTTACCTTAAGACGCCCTTTATCACCCAACACGTTGAAATCTATGATTTCAGGCAGTGTTAGGTGATTCAAGTTTAAGGCGGGGCTTTAGGTTCAGGACCCAATAATCCTAAGCGCGCGTACCGGCTCCCTCTTGGGCAAACTCAAATCCATGGGTGCTGCACAATTCGGCATGGGCCTGTTCCAAATCTGCAAATTCGGGATGTTCGCTGCCGAGATTTTCCTGCTGCCACCAGTCATCGTCAATGTTGTACAGTTCTTTGGTGCCGTCATTGTACCGGACAAAGCGGAATTTACCTTTGCGGATCGAGGCCCCGTGCGGATTGAATGTTCCGACTGCGCGGTCAGGGTCGGCGGTCTCTGCGTTCACGACAGGGCGCAAGGATCTGCCCAGAAATTCGCGTTGCTGCGGAAGGCCCGCGTAATCCAGAACAGTCGGGCCGACATCCAGCAGAGCGACAGGCTCGCGGACAATGCGGGGCTGTGCGTCGTCAGGGTCGTAGATGATAAGGGGGACAAGCGCAGATTGTTCGTACAGCGTCGATTTTCCAAAGCGGCCGTTTTCGCCCAAATGATGACCGTGATCGGTCAGTAGAATAACCACTGTATTGTCCGCATGGGGCGACGCCATAAGCGCATCCCAGACTGTACCCAGATGGTAGTCGCCGTGACTGAAGGCCGAGAAGTAGTTACGTACGCTTTTGCGCCAATTACGTCTGTGTCCGGTTTTGAAGTTCTTGCTCACGGTGCTGTCAGCCGTCGGGCTGCGGTGAAATTCCTTTTCCCACGCAGCCGGGTAATGAAAGTCGGTGATGGGGTACATCTCTTTGAAACGTGCCGGGGTGATGAACGGGCTGTGGGGGCTGAAAAAACCCACCTCGCGGTAAAAGGGTTCCTCGCTGTCATAGCCGTTAATGAACTCGGCAAACGACTTCGAACTGTGCGCGTCGTAATATCTGAAATCGTCTTTGGGGTCGATGTTGGATATCCCACCGCCGTTCCCGCCGTTGCTGGATTTGGCGACGTCTCTGTGTAGTTTCAAATCAATGGGAAACCGCTTCGGCGCGTCAGAGTACAGGATATCGTGGATGTCTTTTGCCAACGGTTTGAAGCCATGGTGAACCTTGCCCCCAGACGAACAGTAATATCCGTCGTCCTTGAGACGGCATTGCCACATGCTGCTGGGTTCAATCAACTCGAACGCTTTGTCTCGGTTACCATAGACGCCGGTCTGGGGCGGTGGTTTGCCGGACATAAAGCTGGCCCGTGACGGTCCACACAGCGGAGATTGACAATAGGCGGCATGAAAGGCCGTGGACGTTGCGCAAATTCTGTCCAAGTTGGGTGTCTGCAACTGGATGCCAAATAGGTCTTTGTAGTGCCAGAAGGAAAACGCATCGTCCAAGCTGATAAGAACGACATTTTTTTTTCGCTTCGACATAGGTTCTTCCACTCAGGTCTTCAAAGGGAAGCACAAAGTACACAAACAGTGTACCGCGGCTGCCCCTTTCGTTTTTTTGCAACAGTTTCAAGCAATTTATCGCAGGACATACTGCGGTCCATGCCAAAGCACTATAGCCTTTTCACGAATGCCCGCAAACCGGAGGTAGCACGTCGTGCTCACAATATATCAGACCCGCTACTCCTTCTTCCATCCATCACCCGGCTGGCGTTCATCCGCGAGCAAGGAAAAGGATGCGTTGTTTGACGCGGGCAGATTGGAGCGGCGAGCGTATTTTTTCGAGAAAGTTACGCTGCAGTCTCTGGCCGATCAGACCGACGAAGACTTCGTTTTGAATGTTCTGACATCGGAAGATCTGCCAAAACCGTTTGCAAAACGGCTGACCGAGGCCTGCAAAGACATATTGGGGGACCGCGCTCATATCATTTTCGGGGCGTCCGAGGCTCCTCCACGCGTGCATTTCCGGTCCTACCGCTGGGAGCATCATAGCAGTGAAAAATGGTGCACGCAGGTCGTTCTGGATGATGACGACGCGGTGTCAATGGATTTCAATGAGAAGCTCAAGGCTGAAGCGAAAGCGGTTGAAAGCCTGCGGTCGCGCGGTGAGAAATTCGGCTGCATTTCGTTTGCCAACGGGCTGACAGCTTTGTTTCGGAATGAAACGCTAGAGCTGCATCGGCTGGACAAGCCTGCGATCAACCTTGGTCTGGCGATCGTGGCGCCGTCGAAATCGCGCTACAATCTGTTTGATATCTCGCATAACAACGTGCCCCGAGACCGACCAACGCGGGTAATTTATTCGCAGACGCCGTATTATATCCGGTCGCTGCATGATGATAACGACAGTCGTGGGCGCTATCAGGAAGCCGCGGTTTCGCCGGACAGCATGATCAAATATTTTCCGTTGCTTAAGGATATCGTTAAGGAATGGAAGGTCTCAGAGGTTCCGAAAGACAAGTGACAGGGGTTGGCACGTTTCGATCCCCTACAGCGTTTCGCGTTTCCCTTGAGACAGATTTTGCCACCTAATGCGTTGAAATCGTTCATTTCAGGCAGCGAACAAGCGATTCAAGTTTAAGGCGGGGCGCCCCAGGGTCAGGACCCGTTAATCCCCCGACGCCGCCCGCACCCACGCCACGATATGGCGACGGGCGTCATCGTCCATCTGCACCGCATTGGGCGGTGGCATCGCGTGGCTTAGCCCCGCCTGCATGTAGATCTGCGGCGCATGGCGCACCACGTCGCTTTTGGTCTCCAGCAGCACGCCCTTGGGCGGCCATTGCAGCCCTTCCCAAACCGGCTCGCGGGCGTGGCACATGGAACAGTTGGAAATCACCACGTCATAGGCCGCGTCGAACCCCTCTGCCGAGGCAAACCGCTGTTCGGTCGCAGTCAGGGGCCGCGCCTCGGCCTCTTCATAGGTGTCGTTCATCGGTGCCGTGGACAGCCAGGCGATCAGGATGAACAGGATCACCGTCACGCCCCACGTCCAGTGCGGCCCCTTGCCCGTGGCGTGCATCGTGTTGAAGTAATGCCGGATCGTCACGCCGGTCAGGAACACAAGGCTGGCAATGATCCAGCTGTATTCGGTCGCAAACGACAGCGGGTAATGCGTGGACAGCATCAGGAAGACGACAGGCAGCGTCAGATAGTTGTTGTGGGTCGACCGCAGCTTGGCGATCTTGCCGTATTTGGGATCGGGCGTGCGCCCTTCCTGCAGGTCTTTGACCACGATGCGCTGGTTCGGCATGATGATGAAAAACACGTTGGCCGTCATGATCGTCGCCGTGAACGCCCCCAGATGCAGCAGCGCCGCGCGGCCGGTGAAAATCTGGTTATAGCCCCAGGACATCACCACCAGGATCCCGAACAACAGCAGCATCAGCACGGTCGGCGTCTCGCCCAGCTTGGATTTGCACATCAGATCGTACAGGATCCAGCCGATCGTCAGCGAGCCCCCTGAAATCAGGATGCCCTGCCACAGCGCCAGATCGGCCTTGGTCGGGTCCAGCAGGAACAGCTCGCCGCCGACCCAATAGACGATCATCAACAGCGCCGCCCCCGACACCCATGTGATGTAGCTTTGCCATTTGTGCCAGATCAGGTGCTCGGGCATGTTTTCCGGCGCCACCAGGTATTTCTGGATGTGATAGAAGCCGCCGCCGTGCACCTGCCATTCTTCGCCGTTGACGCCAAAGGGCATGTTCGGCGCTTTTTTCAGCCCCAGATCCAGCGCGATGAAAAAGAACGACGCGCCGATCCATGCCATCGCGGTGACGACATGCAACCAGCGGACAGCGAACGCGGCCCAGTCCCACAAGACAGCCAGATCATACATGGCACTTCTCCCTCGATTCCTATGTCCCGCCACTCTAGGCGTTTGCACATTCTTCTGCTATTAACGCAAAAGACCAAGCAGCATCAAAAAATTCAGAACAATGTCCTATCTTGATAATATCCGCACCTTTGTGCGTGTCTACGAATTGGGCAGCATGTCCGCCGCCGGGCGCGATCTGCGCATTTCTCCGGCAGTGACGTCGTCGCGGATTTCCCAGCTTGAGGATCATCTGAGCGTGCGCCTGTTCCAGCGCACCACCCGCAGCCTGACCCCGACCGAGCAGGGCAAAGCGTTTTACAGCGGGGCCTGCGAGATACTGGAATCGGTCGACAACGCAGAGGCGCAGGTGGTGTCGATCACCGACAACCCCAAGGGCGCGCTGTTCGTGGCCGCCCCGCTGGGCGTCGGCCGGCGGCTGATCGCGCCGCAGGTGCCTGCGTTTCTGAAAGCCTACCCCGAGGTGTCCGTGCGCCTGCGCCTGACCGATCGCAAGGTGGACCTGACCACCGAAGGGCTGGATCTGGCGTTTTTCCTCGGTCAGCCTGAGGACAGCAACCTGCGCATCCGCAAGATCGCCGATGTCGAACGGGTGCTGTGCGCCGCCCCCGACTATATCGCCGCGCGCGGCAATCCGGTGTCGGGCGAGGCGCTGGTGAGCGACCGCCACGAATGCCTGAACCTGCGCTTTCCCGGCGCGCCAGAGTTCCAGTGGCGGCTGATGACACCCGAGGGGCCAAAACGCTTTGCCGTGACGGGGCGCTACGAATCCGACGACGGCGACGTGCTGATCGACTGGGCGCTGGCGGGGCAAGGGATCGTGCTGAAACCGATCTTCGAAGTCGCCGACCACCTGCGCGCCGGGCGGCTGGTGCCCGTGGCCACCGCCACCCCGCCCGAGCCGATCCAGATGGCGTGCCTGTTCACCCACCGCAAACGGCAGGACCCGAAAACGCGCCTGTTCATGGATTTCGTCATCGACCGCATCAGCAAGGACGTGCGCGACAGCGGGATGCTTTAGGGGGGTCGTGACCTCGCCACATAGGGCAGCGCCCGACCGCGGGCGGGCATCACGCCGTCAGTTAGCACCACTTTATTTCTAAACTTTGGCGTGCGGGCGAATTGGCGCAAGACAGTGAGGAAGCGCCCGCCCATGGGGCGGTCGGGCGCTGCCCGGCGGCACTGCGTGCCTTGATTCCGGGCTTGGTGGGTGGGGTTGGCGTTGGATGTTACCGCGAGTGGCAGGTTCATACCCTTTCCGCATTCCCCCCGCGCGGATTCAAGGCCGCAGGCCGCCGCGCATCATGCCAGAGGCATGTCTTCGACATGACGGGCCGCCCCACGGGACGGCGATTTGGTTACCGTTGCGCGTGACGGACAGGTGGGATGTGCTTGGCTGCCATAAAGTGGCATGCACGACGGTCGGATCGCCCCTCGGCCCGTCGATGCGCGGCTTCGGGCTCCATTTTCAGCGTACCTCAACTTCCCCGATACGTCGAATACCCGAACGGCGACAGCAGCAGCGGCACGTGGTAATGTATCGCCTCCGACATCCCGAACCGCAGCGGGATCACGTCCAGAAAGCGCGGCGCTTCGGGTGGCACACCGCAGGCATCCAGATAATCGCCCGCGTGAAACACCAGCTCGTAGGTGCCGACCTGAAACTCCGCCTCGGGCAAAATCTGCGCATCCGTGCGCCCGTCCGCATTGGTCTCAACCGTTTTCAGATGCGTCCGCCCCCCATCCTCGACCCGAAACAGCTCAATCCGCAGGCCCGCCGCGGGACACCCCCGCGCCGTGTCCAGAACATGGGTTGTCAAATATCCGGCCATCGCATTTCCTCCTCGGTGATCCGCTGGCATATAGACAGAGCGCAGCACCCCCGGCAAAGCATCGCGCACAAGAGGCTGCTTCTGATATTTTTTGATAATCCCCGCGATTGTTTTGGATTACAGGGGTGTAGACCCGATCAAAGGAGACCACCATGAACCGCTACCCCCGTGACATGACCGGCCATGGTGCCACCCCGCCCGCAGCCAACTGGCCCGATGGCGCAAAGATCGCGGTTCAGATCGTGCTGAACTACGAAGAGGGTGGCGAAAACAACATCCTGCACGGCGATGCCGCGTCCGAGGCATTCCTGTCCGAAATCACCGGCGCGCAGCCTTGGGTCGGGCAACGGCACTGGAACATGGAGACCATCTATGAATACGGATCGCGCGTAGGCTTCTGGCGTCTGCACCGCATGATGGCCGACCTGCCCGTCACCGTCTACGGCGTGGCCACCGCGCTGGCCCGTGCGCCCGAACAGGTCAAGGCGATGCAGACCGCAGGCTGGGAGATCGCCAGCCACGGCTTGAAATGGGTCGAACACAAGGACATGCCCGAGGACGAGGAACGCGCCGCAATCGCCGAGGCCATCCGCCTGCACACCGAGGTCACCGGCACCCCGCCGCGCGGCTGGTACACGGGGCGGTGTTCGATGAACACCAACCGTCTGGCCGCCGAGACGGGGCAGTTTGCCTATCTGGCCGACAGCTATTCCGACGAGCTGCCCTATTGGGAACGTTTTGACGGGCGCGACCAGTTGATCGTGCCTTATACGATGGACTGCAACGACATGCGCTTTGGCATTCAGGCGGGCTTTACCACCGGGGCGCAGTTCGAAAGCTATCTGATGGACAGTTTCGACATGCTCTATGCCGAAGGACAAGAGGGCGCGCCCAAGATGCTGTCGATCGGCTTGCATTGCCGCCTTGCGGGCCGTCCGGGGCGGGCCGCCGGGCTGAAACGGGCGCTGGATTACATGAAGTCGCACGAGGGCGTCTGGTTCGCCAGCCGACTTGAGATTGCCGAACATTGGGCGCGCACCCACCCTGCCCCGACGGCACCGCGCCCGTCGGACATGGACCGCGACACTTTCGTGCAGGCGTTCGGCGGCATCTTTGAACACAGCCCGTGGATCGCCGAGGGCGCGCACGCGCTGGAACTGGGCCGCACCCACGACACCGCGCAGGGCATCCATCAGGCGCTGGCGCGGGTGTTCCGCGCTGCGTCGGACGAACAACGTCTGGGCGTGCTGACCGCCCACCCCGATCTGGCCGGCAAGCTGGCAACGGCAAAGCGGCTGACAGCAGAATCCACCGCCGAGCAAGCCTCGGTCGGTCTCGACGCGCTGACCGACGACGAACGCGCGAAATTCACCGAACTGAACGACGCCTACACCGCCAAGTTCGGCTTTCCCTTCATCATCGCCGTGCGCGACAACACCAAGGCGTCGATCATGGACGCCTTCGCCCGCCGCATCGACAACGACCGCGACACCGAGTTTGTCGAGGCCTGCGCACAGGTTGAGCGCATCGCGGAACTGCGCCTGATCGAGAAGTTCGGCGCATGACCCAGACGCTGACACTCAGCACCCTGACGGCCGAAGCGTTTGCCCCCTTCGGCGATGTTCTGGATGTGTCGGGCACGCCGGACAAGATCATCAACCAGGGCCTGTGCGGCCGCCACCACGACCGCGCCAGGCTGGATTTCTCAGACGGGCGCGCGGGCATCAGCCTGTTCAACGCCGAACCGCGCCAGTTTCCGATCACGCTGGACATGGTCGAACGTCACCCCGAGGGGTCTCAGGCCTTTATCCCGATGAGCCTGCATCCCTTCGTCGTGGTGGTCGCCCCCGACGAGAACGGCAAACCCGGAGCCCCCCGCGCGTTCTTGACGGAAGCGGGACAGGCGATCAACCTGCACCGCGGCACGTGGCACGGCGTCCTGACCCCGATCCACGCTCCGGGGCTGTTCGCCGTGGTCGACCGCATCGGGGACGGCGCGAACCTTGAGGAGCATTGGTTCGAGACAGGGTACGAGATTGTGGAGGGCGCGCAGTCGCGTTGATCCGGATTCATGCTATTTCCATTGAACCTGCCAGAGCTTTCATAGCCCTGACCCTACAAGCAAGGTCCTAGCTTAAGCCAAGCACCAAGCCCGGATTCAAGGCACGCAGTGCCGCCGGGCAGCGCCAGACCGCCCCATGGGCGGGCGCTTTCTCACCGTCTTGCGGTTCATCACCCCCACGCCAAAGATTAGAAATAAAGTGGTGCTAACTGACGGTCTGATGCCCACCCGCGGTCAGCCGCTGCCCTGTGTGGTTAGATCATTATCCCCGCCCCAGCATGTTCACCGCCTGCATCAGCGACGGGCGCATGGCGCGGACAAAATCGTCTTCGGGCCAGTCCGACAGCATCGCCGTGATCGTGACGGCCCCGATCGGCACGCCTTGGGCGTTGACGATGGCGGCGCCGATGGCGATCTCGCCCGGCATCAACTGTTCCAGCGCCACCGCGTAGCCTTGTTGTTTCACCTGCCGCGTCTTTTCCAAAATCGCATCGGGATCGGTCAGCGTATGTTCGGTGAACTTCATCCGGTCGGACCGCGCCAGAACATCGCGCGCGGCGTCCTCGTCCATCTGCGACAGCACGGACCAGCCGGTTGACGTGCAATACATCGGCACGCTGTGCCCCAGCATCATCGCGTGCAGCGTGTCCCGCTTGGGCTGGAACCGCGTCGCATAGATCAGCCGCACGTCGTCGATCAACGACAGGTCCACCCGTTCGCCCACCGTGTCGCGCAGTTGCAACAGCACCGGAATGGCGCGCTGGATCAGGCCGTTCAGGCGCATGGTGTCAAAGATGTGGTCGTACAGACGAATGCCCGGCAAATAGCCCGTGTCGCGGTCGTCGCGCTGGATATAGCCCAGCTTGCGCAGGGTGTGGATGATCCGTTGCGTGGTGCTGCGGTCCAGCCCTGCGGCCTTGGACATATCGGTCAGGCTCAGCGGCCCCTGCGCCCCGTGAAAGGCCGACAGCACCTTCATGGTGCGCGCCGCCGCGCGGACGAACAAGGCGTCGCTGCCCCCCGCTTCGGTGTCGTTGACAGCAGCCGGATAGGAACCATTCCAGGCGTGGATCGTCTCGTTCGTCATTCTCACCCTCTCTCGCGTGGCATCCGGCCGCTATATCACGTCGGTTGCAACGCCCGCCCGACATTTCTGCCCCAATGCGCCGCTGCGGGCGGCATGTGTGGCACCAGATCACGCAAACCGCCGCATTTTGCCTGAAATTTCCTGAATAGGCTTGTCGGGTTGATATGCCTATGTCAACAATTGATACAGTTGCATCGAAAATCGCCTGCGGCACCCGGCCTGCCCATCGGCAAAAACAAGGACCCCCACGGTATGACCACCACGTCACTGCACGAACTGACCGCGACCCAACTGATTGAGCTTTATAAATCCGGCAAGGCCACGCCCGTCGACGCGACCCGCGACGTGATCGCCCAGATCGCCCGCCGCGAGCCCGAGCTGCAAGCGACCTATGCCTATGACCCCGAAGGCGCGTTGAAGACCGCCGAGGAATCGGCCGCCCGCTGGAAAAACGGCGAACAGATCACCCAAGACGGCGTGACCATCGACGGCATCCCCACCACCATCAAGGAAAACATCGCCACCAAGGGCACGCCTGTCCCCTTTGGCACCGCCGCCACGCCGCTGGTTCCCGCCGAACAGGACGCGCCGCCCTCGGCCCGCCTGCGCGAAGCGGGGGCTGTCATTCTGGGCAAGACCACGATGCCCGAGTTCGGCGCGATGTCTTCGGGCCTGTCCAGCATCCACCCGCTGACGCGCAACCCGTGGAACCTGAAAATGAACCCCGGCGGTTCCAGCGCAGGGGCCGGTGCGGCGGGGGCCGCAGGCTATGGCCCGCTGCACGTCGGCACAGATATCGGCGGCTCGATCCGCTTTCCCGCAAGCTGGAACGGGCTGGTCGGCCTGAAACCCAGCCTGGGCCGCGTCCAGATCGACCCGCCGTTCATGGGCCGTTGTGCCGGTCCGATGACCCGCACCGTTGACGATGCCGCGCTGATGATGGCCGTCCTGTCGCGGCCCGACCCGGATCAGCGCGACTGGATGAACCTGCCGCCCGCCGACATCAACTGGACCGATCTGGACATGGACCTGACCGGCGTCAAAATCGGTCTGCAACTGGATGCCGGTTGCGGCATGCCCATCGACCCGCAGGTGATCCCGCCGGTGCTGGAAGCCGCCAAGGCGTTCGAGGCCGCTGGCGCCATCATCGAGGAAGTCGATCCGTGGATGACCGACGAGATCCTGCAAGGGCTGAACCGCTTCTGGAGCATCCGCGCCGCCAAGGACATTGCCGACCTGCCGCCGGGCCACCGCGAAAAGATCCTGCCGATTTTCCTCGAGTGGGTCGAACCGGTGCCGGGCTTTACCGCGCTCGAAGGCTATCGCGCCTTCCAGGCCACGGTCGACATCCGCAAGCTGACTGTCGCCGCCACCAAACCCTACGATTTCATGCTGTCGCCGCTGTCGGCGCACATCAGCTTTCCGGCGGAATGGGGCTATGCCAACAACGACGTGACCCGCGCCCACGACCAGATCGGCTTTACCGTGCCCTATAACATGAGCGAACAGCCCGCCGTGTCGCTGTGCTGTGGCTACGACACCAACGGCGTGCCGATGGGACTGCAAATCGCAGGGCACCGGTTTGACGATCTGGGCGTGCTGCGGATGGCGAAAGCCTATGAACAGATGCGCCCCACCATGCGCCCCTGGCCAATGTAAGACCGCAATATACCCAAGGCCCGGCATCACCGTCGGGCCTTGGTCACGATCACGCAGCCGCAGGCGGCCAGCGGTCGGCCCAGGGCATCAGCTTCTCCAGCGCCGCCGCGACCGTCAGCAACGTCGCCTCGGAATGCCACGGGCCCACGATCTGCATCCCGATGGGAATGCCCTTGCTGCTCATCCCCACGGGCACCGACATCGCCGGATGGCCGCTGGCATTTTGCGGCACGGTATAGGGATACCACGCCTCGCGCAGCGGCCCGTAATCCACCCCGTCCACGATCAACGGCGCATCCTGCACCTGATCAATCGGCAACGACGGCGTGGTGATGGTGGGCGTGACGTAAACATCGGTGCCGTCCAGCAGATGCTCCATATTGTGGAAAATATCCGTCCGCGCGCGCAGCGCCATGGCCAGCGCGTCATAGGAATGATGCGGGTTCGACGTCAGCGACATCTTCGCCGTGCGGTCCATCCGGTCGCCGAATTCCTCGACCAGATGGCCAAAGCGGGCGTATTGATAGGCGCGCATATGGGTCAGCGCGCTGGAAATGTCATGCACCGGATCGTCGACCATGCCGACATCCTGCGCCCCTGCCCCGGTCAGCGCCGACACCGCGTTCAGCACCGCCGCCTCGACCTCGGGATCGACCCAGTCGTTGACCGTGCGCATCATCACCCGCACACGCATTCCCTTCATCGCCTTGACCGGATCGCCCGGCAGCGTAATCGGCGCAGCGGGGCTGCCAAAGGACCACGGGTCGCGGCGGTCCATGCCCTTCATCCCGTTCAGGCCCAGGGCAAGGTCCGCAATCGACCGCCCCATCACCCCGATCACGGTGAACGAGCCGAACACGTCCGTGGTGGATTCGTGCGGGATCAGCCCCCAGGTCGGCTTGATGCCCGCAACACCGCAGGCGGACGCAGGAATGCGCCCCGACCCGGCCCCGTCCGACGACAGATGCAGCGGACCGAACCCCATGGCGGTGGCCACGCCGGTGCCGCCCGACGACCCGCCGCAACTGCGCGACAAATCCCACGGGTTGCGGGTGATCCCGTTGGTGGGGCAATCGGTGATCACCTTGTGACCGAACTCCGGCGTTGCGGTCTTGGCAAAGGGAATGGCCCCCTTGCGCCGCAAACGCGCGACGGCTTCGACATCGGCGTCGGGCATCAGCCCCTTGTGCGCAAAAGACCCGCTTTCCGTCGGCAACCCTTTGACGTTCAGCAGATCCTTGGCGGTGATCGGAATGCCCTGAAACGCGCCGGGCGCTTCGCCGCGCGCCAGTGCCGCATCGCGGGCTTCGGCGTCGGCCATCGCCGCCTCGGGGTCCATGTTGGCGATGCCGTTGGTGTCCTTGTCCAACCGCTCGATCCGGTCCAGCACGGCACGCATCAGCCGCGCCGCCTTGACCTTGCCGGATTGCGTCAGCGGCAAAAGCTCGGTTGCCGTCATCCGGCACAGATCATCATCGGTCATCTTCGGTCTCCCTTTGGTCCTGTCCGCCGGATTAGGGATGTCCCCAAAGGCGAACGCAACGGTTAAAGCTGTAGGAACGTCCTGGCATTTCCGCCCAGCCAGCGCGCGGCAATGTCGTCTTCGATCGGCAACTGGCGCACCTCGTCCAGCACGCGGTCCATTGGCTGCATCGGCCATGCGGTGCCCACGATCATGCGGTCTTTCAGCACCGTGCGCCCGTATTGCATCAGCGGGCCGTACCCCGAATGCTCAACCGCCATCAGCTTGGGCCGCATCGCCACCAGCCCGATCCACAGGTTCGGCTGCCGCCACGCGACCGCCAGCAGTTCCTGCACCCACGGCCAGCCCGGCGGCGACGCGATGGCGCGCAGTTCGGGAAAATCGCACAGCACCCGGTCCAGCATCTCGGGCCGTCCGAAATCCGGCGAGGATTTCAGCGAAAAGTTGACGCCGACATGGATGTTCACCGGAATGTCCAGTTCCACGCATTTGGCGTACAGCGGGTACATCCGCCGGTCGTCGATGGCCAAACGGTTCTCGAAGCATTGCAGGTTCAGCCCCTTCAGCCCCAGCTCGCGCACCGCGTATTCCAGTTCGCGCACCGCCGTCATGCCCTTGTTGGGGTCCACGCCGGCAAAGCCCAGAAACCGCCCCGGATGGGCCGCGACCACCTCGGCCACCGCCTCGTTGGTGATCCGCCCGCCAAAGGTGGTTTCGACATCGCGCGCCTTGATCACCGTCAGGTCGATCCCCGCCGCGTCCACATTGGCAAACCACTGTTCCAGCGTCGTCTCGCCGCGCGCCGATGCCTTTTCGCTGGACGCATAGACGCGCCGGTAATTGGCCAGATGGCTGCGGTCGCCCAGCGACAGGGTTTCGATAGGTGGCGTTGCGCCAAAGTCGATGATCATTGCTGTTCTCCTAGCGCCACAGGTGTTCCACCCGGTCAAATGCCCCGATCCGGTGATCGTCGCGTATCTTGGCCAGTTCGGTTTTGGCCACTTTGAACGATGTCGTGCGGGGCATGGTTTCGATAAATTCGAAGTACCGCGGCACCTTGAACGAGGCGAGCCTGTCGCCTGCGTATTCAATGATCTGCCCGATCAGGTCGACATCACCCGTGGCACCCTGCTGAAGCGAGATGAACGCCTTGACCTCTTCGCCGCGCAGGTCGTCCGGCACCGCGATCAGCGCCACCTCTTCGATGGCCTCCATGTCGCGCAACACGCCCTCGACCTCGCGGCAGGCAATGTTTTCGCCCGACCGCCGGATCATGTCCTTTTTGCGGCCCACGATGTAGTGATAGCCCTGCGTGTCCTTGCGGAACAAATCACCGGTGTGCAGCCAGCCGTCGGCCAACAGTTCGGCGGACGCCTTGGGGTTGTCATAATACCCGGCCGCCATGCCGGGGCCGCGCACCAGCAATTCCCCGACCTCGCCCGTCGGCACCTCGCGGCCCGCATCATCGACGATCTTGGTTTCCCGGAATGGCGATGCGATGCCGCAGCTGCCCGATCCGATCATGTCGTCGGATTCCAGCGGCATATACATGCCCGACCCGATTTCCGTCATGCCAAAGGCCTCGCGTGCGATCAGCCCGTAACGCTGCTCGATCTCGCGGTGCGCCGAGGCGCGCACGCCGTAGATGTTGGCGCGCACCACGGGGTTGTCGGCATCATGGGCAGCAGGGGGTTGCTTCAACGCCGCCTCGGGGAACAGGCAGAAATTGATCCGGTGCGCGGACAGCCAGTGCGAGAATTTCGACGCGCTTTGCTTGCGGCCCACCACCAGCGTGCCGCGTTGGTAAATCGCCATCAGCAACAGCCATTGCGGGTCCATATAGCTGAACGGCGTCGTTGCCAGAACCCGCCCGAACCGCTGCCCGTCGCGCCATGCGTTCACCATGCCGATGGTCAGCCAATAGCGGTGCGACAGCAAGCACCCCTTGGGCAACCCCGTGGTCCCCGAGGTGTATTGAATGTTCAGCAGATCATCGCAGCCCACCGTCACCTGCGGGCAATCCTGCGCATCCGCGCGCTGCCAGCGGTCGGCCCAGTCGTCCGAGCCGACGACCACCACCGTCGGGGTCACGGTCGCAGCGTCCAGCATATCGGCCAGTTCCTGATGGATCACCAGAAACGCAGCCCCTGCATTGGTCACCGCATAGTCCAGTTCGCGCGCGGAATAGCGGGTGTTCACCGGCACCATCACCGCCCCCAACCGCCCCAACGCCAGCCACAGCAGCGGCATTTCGCACACGTTGGGCAGCATCACCGCCACCTTGTCGCCTTGGCTCACCCCCAGTTCGGCCAGCAGCGCGGCCATCTTGCGGCTGTCATGCTGTCCTTGGGCATAGGTCGTCTGCGTACCGTCATCAAAGAAATCCCACAGCGTCTGGTCGGGGCAATCCTGCGCCGCCTCGTCCAGCAATGCAGGCACCGAACGCGGCAGCGTGGCGGCCTCGATCGTGGCGCGGCGTTGGTCTGGCGTCTGGTCGGGCCGGGTCAGGGGTACGGGTGTCATCCGGGCATATGTCCTGCGGTTTTTGCGTGCATCAGACGGACAAGCTGTCCCTCTTCCCTTTCACCTAGACAGCCATTCTGCCGACGCGCAAATGCCAAATGGTTCACTAAACATTACCCCAGATTATGAGTGGTATACCGGCGAAAATGACGGGCTTTTAGCGCCCTGCATGGGTGGCTCTGACGCGCGGGCCGCACCCGCGACACGCGAAATCACGCCAAACATTCCTAAATCGAATGATATTGAAAAAACTTGCTATTTGACTTGAACGGGGGCCGCGGTGCGATCATCGGGCATGATCCAGACCCCTCATATCCCCAATGCATCCCCCCATGCATCCATCGTGGAGACACAGAATTTGGCCCGTGATAACGCCCCTGCCGAACCGATCCTGTCCATAGATCACGTCACCAAACGCTTTGACGGAACGGAGGCGGTCAGCAGCGTGTCGATCGAGATCATGCAAGGCGAATTCGTCACCCTTCTGGGGCCGTCGGGCTGCGGCAAGTCCACCTTGCTGCGCATGATCGCAGGGTTCGAAACACCCACCCAGGGCCGCATCCTGATGCGCGGCGAGGACATGTCCCACCGCCCTGCCTATGACCGCGAGATCGGGCTGGTGTTTCAGAACCTTGCGCTGTTTCCGCACATGAACGTCTTTGACAACGTGGCCTTCGGTCTGCGGGCGCGGGGCCGCACCGACGGGTTGAAAGCCAAGGTGCAGGACATGCTGGCGCTGGTGGGGCTAGAAGGCTTCGACACCCGCCGCACCGGACAGATCTCCGGCGGGCAACGGCAGCGTGTGGCGCTGGCGCGCTCGCTGGTCACCCAGCCCGACGTGCTGCTGCTGGACGAGCCGCTGTCGGCGCTGGACCTGAAACTGCGCCGCCAGTTGCAGACCGAACTGAAACGCATCCAGCAGCAAACCGGCATCACCTTCGTCTTTGTCACCCACGATCAGGAAGAAGCCCTGTCGATGTCCGACCGCATCGCCGTGATGAACGCAGGCCGGGTCGAACAGTTCAGCTCGGCGGTTGACACCTATCACCGCCCCGCAACCGAATTCGTGGCCCGTTTCGTGGGCGAAACCAACCTGCTGCGCGGGCAGGTCCAGGCGGCCAGCGGCGGTCGGATGACCCTGAAACTCGACGGGGTTGATGCCGCCGTGACTGTCCCTGCGGGCGACAGACCGCTGGGGCTGGGCACCGACGTGGCCATCTCGATCCGCCCCGAACACATGACCCTTGGTGCCGTCGCAGAGCAGCCGATTGCAGCACAGGTCCGGTCCCACAGTTTTTCCGGCGCCACGATCACCTATGCGCTGGACAGCGCGGCAGGTCGCCTTTTGGCGCAGGTGCCGTTCCAACCGGGCGGCGGCCACCCGCTCCCGGCCAAAGCACCGGTGTCTGTCGGATGGACCGACACCGCAGTGACACTGATCCCGGGCAAACCGGGACGTTCATAACCTGACATGGAGAACTGACATGACACTGACACGACGCCAGACCATCGCCGGGGCGCTTGGCACAGCCGCCGCCCTTAGCCTTCCGGGCCGTCTTTCGGCCAAGACCGACCAGTTGCTGCACGCCTCTTGGGGTGGCGGCACGGGCGACACCTGGACCCATTCCTTTGCCACGCCTTATCAGGAAAAATCCGGCACCGCCGTGCGCGTGGTCGAGGTCCCCAACCCCGAGGCCCAGTTTCGCGCCCAAGCCGGCGCACCGCAATATCACAGCGGCATCGGCACCTTTGTGCAGGGCGTGAACCTGATGCGCGACGACATGCTGGAAACCTTCAGCATCGACGAACTGCCCGCGATGAAGGACATCGACGAGAAATACTGGCTGAAAACCCCCGATGGCCGTCTGGCCGGTGTCACGCCCTATTTCGCCTATTACGGCATCGCCGTGAACACCAACGAAGCCTCGGTTGACGACTTCCAGTCCTGGAAGGATCTGGCGAACGAGAAATGGCGCGGCCGTCTGGGCATGACCCGTCCGATCTATCTGTCGACCTATGACCTGACCATGTTTTCAATCGCCGCCGGCGGCGACGAGATGAACACCGCAGGCGGCATGGAGCTGTTGACCGGCATGGCGCGCAACGTGCTGATCGTGTCGAATTCGCTCGCCCAGCAAAACACCATGCTGGAACGCGGCGAAGTGGCGGCGATGCCCTTCTATTCCACCCGCGTCTGGGCGCTGAACGAAGCGGGCGTCGATTACGTCAAGATGGTGATCCCCACCGAAGGCAGCCTGTTGTTGCCCTATGCCGTCTTTGCCCCCAAGGGCGTCAAGGACCGCGAACAGGTGGCGGAATGGCTGAACTACTGCGCCAGCGCCGCACCGCAAGAAAGCGGCATGGCCTTTTCCGGCTATATCCCCGCCAACTCGAACGCGGTGGCCACGGATGACATCAAGGCCAAGCTGGGCATGGACTACACCGACCTGCGCGCCAAGCTGTACCAGCCCGACTGGGGCTATATCGCCGAACATCAAAAAGAGACCGTGGCCGCCATCGACCAGATGATGTCGACCCTGTGATCCCAGCGCAGGCCCGGCGCTGTCCGGGCCTGCCACCCCTTTGCTGTCGAAACGAACGGAGCCTTCCTATGGCCAAGACCCTGCGGTCTGCCCTGTTGCTTGCGCCCTCTGCCATTCTGATCGGGATATTCCTGATCGGACTGGTGCGGCTGATCGCGTCGTCGGTCCTGATCGACGGGCAGATCGACCTGCACCATTACGTCGACATCATGAACCGCCCCGACTATATCGCCATGCTGGGCCGGACCCTGCGCACCGCGGCGCTGACCACGTTTTTCTGCCTGCTGCTGGGCTATCCCACCGCCTATTATGTGGCGCGTTATCAGGGCAACCGGAACATCCTGCTGCTGCTGATCATCTTCCCGTGGCTGGTGTCCATCGTGGTACGCAGCTACGGCTGGGTTGTGATCCTGGGCCCGCGCGGGCTGGTCAACGGGTTCCTTATGTGGACCGGCATGGCCGACCGCCCGTTCAAGCTGATGTACAACGACTTTGGCGTGGTGATGGGGCTGGTGCACGTGCTGCTGCCGTTCATGATCATCGCCATCCTGTCGGTGCTGATGCAAATCTCGCGCACCTTGGAAGAAGCGTCGATGAGCCTGGGCGGACGCCCCGTCTACAGCTTTCGCACCGTGTTGTTGCCGCTGTCCCTGCCCGGCATCCTGACCGGCGTCACGCTGGTGTACCTGATGTCCACCGGCGCCATCGTGACGCCGCTGCTGCTGGGCGGCTTGGGCGACACGATGATCGGCACCGAGATTTTCCAGGAAGTCATGCACTTCTTTGATTACCCCAAGGCCGCAGCCCTGGCGACCGTCCTGCTGGTCACCGCCATGGCCGTCGTGCTGCCGCTGCAGTTTCTGGAGCGCTGGCTGTCCAAACGCCTGACCGATGGAGCCCCCTCATGATCGCCCGTTACATCGGTATCGCCGTCCTGTTGTTCCTGCCCATGCCCATCCTCATTGTGGTGCTGTCGTCCTTTACCTCGGCGGGCTATCTGTCTTTCCCGATCAAGGGGCTGTCGCTGCGCTGGTATGCGGAATTCCTCGGCTCGGCCGACTGGCTGCGGGTCTTGGGCACCTCGGCGCTGCTGGCGCTGATTGGCGCCGTGGTCAGCACCGGTGCCTGCTTTGCCGCCGCATGGGCCGTGGTCCGCCACAAGATCCGCTTTGGCGCCACCTATGAAACCATCCTGCTGGCGCCGCTGATCTTTCCCCATGCCGCGATTGGCGTGATCATGATCGTCACCCTGTCCAGCCTGGGCTGGCTTGGCACGTTCTCGGGCCTGATACTGGTGCACTGTATCCTGACCATTCCCTACGCCTACCGCCCCGTCGCCGCCGCCCTGCGCAAATCCGACGCCGCACTGGAAGAGGCCGCCGCCAGCCTGGGCGCACGCCCCTGGCGCACCTTCTGGATGGTGACCCTGCCCGCCGTGCGCCCCGGTCTGGTCACCTCGCTTTTGTTCACCTTTATCATCTCGTTCGACGAGGTGACGGTGACCCTGTTCCTGGTCGGCCCCTTTGTCATGACCCTGCCCGTTCAGGTGTTTTCCGAAGTGCTGGAAAGCGCCAGCCCCATCATCGCAGCCGTATCGGCGGCGCTGGTGCTGTTCACTTCGGCCATGGTGTTCATTCTGGACCGAGTCATCGGCATCCAGTTCTTCGTGGAACGCGACTGATGCAAAACCTGATCAACACTCCCTACTGGTGGGACGCCGCCCCGCCGCGCCGTCTGGGCAACACGCCGCCTGCGAAAACCGATGTGGTGATCGTCGGTGGCGGCTTTACCGGCCTGAACGCGGCCATCACCCTGCGCCGCGCCGGCGTGTCGGTGGTGGTGCTCGAGGCGGAAGCTTTCGGCTTTGGCGCCAGCGGGCGCAATGCGGGCCATGTGTCCAGCGGTGTAAACCTTGGCAAATCCGCCGCGTCCTCCAACGTCCGCTCGCCGCTTGAGGGGCGCTTGCCGCCCGGCGTCTATGACGCGCTAAAGGCCGAGGCCGCCGCCTCCTTCGACCATATCGAAGCGCTGATGCCACAGTTGCCGCGCGATGCGGAATACCGCCGCTCGGGCCGCGTCGTCTGCGCCGCCCGGCCTGCACATTACACCGCGATGCAGGCCAAAAGCGGCAAGATGACCCGCGATGGTGCGCAGCTGTACCCGAAGGACCAACAGCGTCTGGTGATCGGAACCGATCTCTATCACGGCGTCATGACCATCGACCGCGCGGGCCAGTTGCATCCGGGCAAATACGTACAGGGCCTGGTCGACCTTGCCGCAAGCGAGGGCGCGGTCCTGTGCGACACCCACCGCGTCAGCGGCATCAGCCGCACCGGCACCGGCACGGGCACCGGCTGGCGGGTCGCGGCCGGCAATGCGCGGGTGGATTGCGAAAAGGTGTTTATCGCCACCAACGGCTATTCCGACGCGCTGCGCCCGTGGATGCGCCGCCGCGTGATCCCCGCCGCCAGCTATATCGTTGTCACCGACGAACTGCCCGACGGGCTGATCGACGAACTGCTGCCGCAGGGCCGCACCGCCGTCGACAGCAAACGCCTGCTCAGCTACTACCGCCCCACGCCGGATCGCAAACGCATCCTGTTCGGGGGCCGCGCCAGCCTGCAGGAACGCGACGCACAAGAGGTCGCCCGCGAACTGGCCGCGCGCCTGCATGCCGTGTTTCCGCAAATCTCGGACCTGCCGATCCGCTACGCGTGGTCCGGCAAGATCGCCTTTACCTTCGACTTGCTGCCGCACCTGGGCGAACACGAAGGCATCGTGCACGCCCTTGGCTGCAACGGCTCGGGCGTGGCCATGCAAAGCTATCTGGGCCACATGGGGGGTCAGGCGATGTCGGGCGGGCCAAAATCCGCATTCTGGAATCTGGATTTCCCCACCGTGCCCTTCTACCGCGAAACCCCGTGGTTCCTGCCCGCCGTCACCGGCTGGTATCGCTTCCGCGACGCGGTGGAACGGACGACCGGCCTGTAACCCACATGCAAAAAGGGCCGGCGCATCCCTGCACCGGCCCCCCCTGCGTTCCGCAAAACCCTGTCAGCCGATCCAGCCGGTCAACTGGGCATAGACCAGGAACCCCGCCGCAATCGCGACCCAGATACCGAACAGCGGCAGGAAGAAACGCACCCAGCGGTCCCAGCTTACCCCCGCCAGCGCCAGCGTCGCCATGAAATAGCCCGAGGTCGGATACAGGATATTCGACAGCCCGTCGCCCAGTTGATAGGCCAGCACCGCGTTCTGACGGGTCACGCCGATCAGGTCCGACAGCGGTGCCATGATCGGCATCGTCACCAGCGCCTGACCGCTGCCTGACGGGATGACAAAGTTGAACCCCAACTGCGACAGGAACATGCCCACCGCAGACAGCGTGTGGGGGAAACTGCCCACCAGGTTGCCCAGCCCGTGCACCAGCGTGTCCATGACCTGCCCCTGCTCCAGCATCACCGCCACGGCACGCGCCAGCCCCACGATGATCGCGCCCACCAGCACGTCGCGGAACCCTTCGTTGAAAGCCTCGCAGATCTTGGTGGTGGACAGACCGGCAATCAGGCCCACGGAAATGCCCATCAGCACGAACAGCCCCGCCATTTCCATCATGAACCAGCCGCGCGTCAGCACGCCCCAGACCATGACCGCGAAAAATCCCATCGCGGCCAGACCGGCCACCATCTGACGGCCCGTGAACCGCAAGGCGGGGCTGTCGATGTTGTTCTGATAGATGGCGCGCTTTTCGATCTCCTTGGCGTCACCCGCCATCAACCCCAGCTCGGGATCGCGGCGCACCCGCAGCGCATATCGTGTGATGTACAAAACCGCCGCCCCCAGCAGGGCAACGAACAGCACCGTGCGCAGACCCGCACCCGAATACAGCGGCAGCTCGGCAATGGTCTGGCCGAGCCCGGTGTTGATCGGGTTCAGCACGCCCGACGTGAACCCCGCCGTCGTCGCCAACAGCGCCACACCCGCCGCCGTGATGCTGTCAAACCGCAGCGCGATCATCAGCGGCAGGATCACCGGCACGTAAACCAGCGCCAGCTCCTGCGTGCCGATCAGGGTCGCCACAACCGCGAAGGTCACCATCAGAACCGGCAGGATCAGGATCGACCGCGCGGCAAAGCGACGGGTCAGCTTGTCGACGGCCACATCAATCAGCCCCGTGCGCCGGATGACCATGAACATGCCGCCAATGATGAAGGTAAAGAACACCACGACCGACGCATCCGCCAGACCGCGCGGCACCGCCATCATGAAATCCTCAAGGCCCACAGGGCTGGACGGGACCGTGCGATAGGTGCTGGCATCAATCGCCGTTCTGCCGTTTTCCAGCGTGATCCGGTCATACAGACCCGCCGGAATGAAATGCGTGGCCAGCGCCGCCAGCGCGGTAAAGACGAACAGGATCACGTAAATATGGGGCATCTGAAACCCCGGTTTGTCCTCGCCTGTCTCCAGTTCAACATCTTGCGTGCTCATCGCATCTCCTCCCAAGAAATAACGTTGATCGGTTATAAAATTTCGTCTAACATTTTGCGTGTGATATTTTTGAAAAGACAACGCTGCAGAACCGACAGGACTTTCAAAATAAACTTGAAAATGACGGCCCGCCCTTATGAACATGACGCCAAAGCCTGACACACAGCCGCAATACGACAGGGCCTTTGACGCGCTGCTGCAGGCCTTGCGCGCGGGAAAACTGCGCTCGGGCACCTATTTTTCAATGCCGAACCTCGTGGAAGAACTGGGGTTTCCCATTGCCGCCATCCGCGAGGCGACGAAACGCGCCGAACAGCAATCCTTGCTGAAAATCCTGCCCAAACGCGGGATCACGGTGATGGACGCAGGCCCGGAATTCACCCGTCACTGCATGGACATGCGCGCCACGCTGGACAAGGAAGGCGCGCGGCGGTTGCTGGCGCGCGGCCCGGTGCAAGGGCTTGACCCCTTGCGCGACAGCCACCAACAGATGCTGACGCGCGCCCAACAGAACATGACCCCGCTGCTGCCGCCCCAGGCGATCACCGTCGATCTCAGCCTGCACGACGCACTGGCCGGCGGGCTGGAAAACCCGCTGCTGGTGCAATGCTATGCCGAGAACCGCAACCGGATCGCGGTGATCCAGAATTCGCGCCCGCTGCTACAGGACCGGATCGTGCCCGCCATGCAGGAACACCTGTCGATCATCGCAGCGCTTCAGGCCGGCGACACCCAAAAGACCATCGCCGCCATCGACCTGCATCTGGTGCAGACCCTGCGCTGGTGGGGGCTGTAAGCTCAGCCTTTGACCGCCGCCCACTCCGACGCATCCGGTGCCGTCACGCGCGGCATCAGCGACAGCAGTTCTGTGGTATAGGGGTGCTTGGGCGCCTCGAAAATATCCTCCGCCGTCGCCAGCTCCACCAGCTTGCCTGCCTTCATCACGCCCACGCGATCGCACATCTGGCGGATCACCGGCAGGTCGTGGCTGATGAACAAAAGCGTCAGGCCCAGCTCAGCTTGCAGGTCTTTCAGCAGGTTCAGGATCTGCGCCTGGATCGACACATCCAAGGCCGAGGTCGGCTCGTCACAGATCAGGAACTGCGGCCGCGTCGCCAGCGCCCGCGCGATCGAAATCCGCTGCCGTTGCCCGCCAGAGAATGCATGCGGATACTTGCGCGCCGCATCGGCCCCCAGACCCACGTGGTCCAGCAAGTCCGCCACCACGCTTTGCGCCTCGGCGCGGCTGGCGGCCAGACCGTGATGCAGGATCGGTTCCGCCACGATGTCCCCCACCCGCATCCGCCGGTTCAGCGATGAAAACGGGTCCTGAAAAATCATCTGGATCTGCTGGCGCACCTTGGCCGCCATCGGCTGCGCATCAGTGCCGCCGATCACCTGCCCGTCATAGACCACCTGCCCGACGCTGGGCGTGTACAGCCCCGCGATCATCCGCGCCACGGTGGACTTGCCCGACCCGCTTTCCCCCACCAGCCCGAACGTCTCGCCGCGCTTGATGTCAAAGCTCAGGTCATCCACAGCCGTGAAATCGCGCCGCCAGGCCGGAATGATCGACCGGTGGCTGACAAAGCGCATGGTCAGGTTGCGTGCCTCCAACAGGGTCTGGTCGCCGCCCTGCACCGCCTTGCCCCGCCGCCCCAGCCAATGGGTCTGCAGATCAATCACATGCCGCTCAGCGGGCGGTGCGCCATCCTCGCGATACTCCAGCTGCGGAAACCGCGCCAGCCGCGCATCGGCACGCGGCACGGCGGACAACAGGCTTTGGCTGTAGGCATGGCGCGGGTGCGCCAGCACAGTCTGCGTGTCGCCGGTTTCCACGATCACCCCGTGGTGCATCACCGCCACGCGGTCGGTGACTTCGGAAATCACACCCATGTCATGGGTGATGAAAATCGCACCCACGTTCCGCTCGCGGCACAACCGCCGCAACAGCGACAGGATCTGCGCCTGCACCGAAACATCCAGCGCCGTTGTCGGCTCGTCGCAGATCACCAGATCGGGGTTGGCGCACAGCGCCAGCGTGATCACCACCCTTTGCCGCATCCCGCCCGAGAACTGGTGCGGGTATTCGTTCATCCGCTGCTCGGGGTTCGGAATGCCCACCTCGGCCAACAAGGCCACCGCCTGCCGGGTCGCCTCGGCGCGGCTGGTGTCGCTGTGCTGGCAAATGGTTTCGGCAATCTGGTCACCGATGGTCAGCAGCGGGTTCAGGCTGGTCATCGGGTCTTGAAAAATCATCCCGATCCGCCGCCCGCGAATGCGCCGCATCGCAGCCTCGGACAGGGTGTCGATGCGCTGCCCGTCAAACCAAACCTCGCCGCCCGCGATCCGGCCGGGCGGCTCCAACAGGCCGATCACCGCGTTGCCGATGGTCGACTTGCCCGCACCGGATTCGCCGACGATGCCGACGATTTCACCGCGTGCAATGCTCAGGTCGATGCCACGCACCGCTTCGACGGTGCCCCGGCGGGTGTCAAAATGGATCTTCAGATCACGCAGGTCCAGAAGGCTCATGTTATCATCCCAACGTCGGGTTAAGGGCGTCGCGCAGCCAGTCACCGACCAGATTGACAGTCAGCACCAACAGGGCCAGCGCAGCACCGGGGAAAATGGTGATCCACCACGATCCCGAAAACAGGTAATCGGTGCCGCCATTGATCAGCGTCCCCAGCGACGGTTGTGTGGGCGGCACACCAACCCCCAGAAAGGACAGCGTCGCCTCGGTCAGGATCGCACCCGACAGGTTCAGCGTGGCAATCACCATGATCGGCCCCATGACATTGGGCAGGATGTGGCGGAACATGATCGTCAATGGACCGATCCCGATCAGCCGCGCGGCCAACACATATTCCTGACTGCGCTCGACCATGGTCGAGGCGCGCACGGCACGCGCGAACTGCACCCAGTTCGACAACCCGATGGCCAGGATCAGCACCAGAATGGCCACCTTGTCCATGGTCGATGGCGGCGCGATGGCCCGCAAGATGCCGCTGATCAACAGCGCGACAAGGATCGTCGGCAGCGCCAGTTGCACCTCGGCGATCCGCATGATGACCGCATCCATGAACCCGCCGCGATAGCCCGCAATCAGCCCCGCAGTCACCCCGATCACCAGCGACAGCGCCACGCTGGTCACCCCGATGAAAATCGACATGCGGCTGCCGTACAGAATGGTCGAGAATATCCCCCGCCCCACCGCATCGGTGCCCAGCGGATAGCGCGCGTCGCCGCCCTCAACCCACGCGGGCGGCAGGTTGGAATCGAAAATGTCGATCGACGCCATGTCGTAAGGATCATGAAAGGCGATGACCCCGGCACCAAGGGCCGCAAAGATCATCAACAGCGCCCCCACCGCCGCAACCACGGTCACGGGCGATTCAAGAAAGCTCAGCATCAGGTCGCTTTGCCGGATGCGCTGCCAGCGGGTGACGGGTGGGGCAAAAACAGAATTACGCATGTGCGTTCCCCTTCAACGCCCCGGACCGCAAACGCGGGTCGATGGCATAATAGGTCAGGTCGGTGATCAGGTTGATCACCACGAAAAAGAACGCGATCATGATCAGATAGGCGGACATCACAGGAATATCGACCTGCTGGATCGCCTGCAAAAACAGCCGCCCCATGCCCGGCCACTGAAAAACGCTTTCGGTGATGATGGCAAAGGCGATGACCGCCCCCAACTGCAACCCGATCACCGTCACCACGGGCATCAGCGTGTTTTTCAGCGCATGGCGAAAGTGCACCACGCGGTCACGCAAGCCCCGCGCACGGGCGAACTTGATGTAATCGGTGCGCATCACGTCCAGCATCTCGGCGCGCACCAGCCGCATCACCATCGTGGTCTGGAACAGCGCCAGCGTGATCGACGGCAGGATCAGCGCCCGCAACCCCGATGTGGTCAGGAAACCAGTGGTCCACGCGCCGCCAAACACCTCGATCGTCTCGCCGCGCCCAAAGGACGGCAACCAGCCCAGCACGACCGAGAACAGATAGATCAGCATGATCCCGATCAGGAATGTCGGGATCGAAATCCCCACCAGCGACACCGCCATCAACCCCCGCGCAATCCGCCCGTTGCGGTGCAGGCCGGTGTAGACGCCCAAGGGTATCCCCAGCAGGATCGACAGCAAAACCGATGTGCCCGCCAGCTCGAAGGTGGCAGGCATACGTTCCTGCAGCAACACGCCCACGGGCCGCTTGTGGAAATAGGACACGCCGAAATCGCCCTGCACCGCACCGCTGACATATCGCCAGAACTGCACCGCGACGGAATCGTTCAGCCCCATCATCTCGCGCAGCCGCTCGATCTCGGCCTGCGAGGCATCTTCGGTCACCATCTGGCGCACCGGATCACCGACGAAATCGAACAGCGCAAAGGCAACGGCGGCGACGATGAACATCACGATAAACGACTGGGCCAGACGGCCCGAGATATAGCGGATCATGGCGTACCTTCCGGATGAAAAAACCGGGGACCAGATCAGCCTGGTCCCCGGAAGTCAGCGGCCCGCAACAGGGCCGCCGGGGAGTGGCTTAGCGGGTGATCTTCGCATCGGCATAGTTGAACCCGTCATCGGCCCGCTGCTTGACCTCGACACCGTCACGCACACCCCAGACCACGGTCTGTTGGTGCAGCGGCAGGTAATAGACCTCGTCGTGCACGATCTGGTAAGCCTCGGCGATCAGGGCATCACGCTTGGCGGTGTCGGTTTCGCTTTCCACCAGTGCGACGATCTCGTCGATGCGCGGATTGGAAAAGTCGCCGTTGTTGATCCGGCCACGGCCCGACGCCTCGTCCCAGGTGCCCATCAGGTTGAACAGCACCGAATAGCTGTCCAGACCGCCGGGCGTCCAACCCATCATGTAAATCGCGAACTCTTGCACCGGACGGCCCACGACCTTCCAATACTGGCTGACGTTCATGGTGCGCAGGTCCACCTGAATGCCCACACGCGCCAGCATCGACGCCACCGCCTGACAGATCTTTTCGTCATTCACATAGCGGTTGTTGGGGCACACCAGCGCCGTCTTGAACCCGTCGGGATAACCCGCTTCGGTCAGCAGCTTGCGCGATGCTTCGGGGTCAAAGGGATACCGCTCCATCTCGCCCGCGGGGGCGAACAGCAGCGGCGAAATCAGCGTCGCCGCAGGCTCGGACAATCCGTTCATCAGCTTGGACTGGATGCCGTCAATATCAATCGCCTGATACAGCGCCAGACGTACGCGTCGGTCCTTGAACGGGTTGGTCGGCGTTTCGGTCATCAGCGCCACGTCGCGGTTCTGGTCCATGCCCAGCATCATCGTGCGCAGCTCGGGCTGGATCAGCACCTGCGTGCCCTCGTTGGCATTCACCCGGTCGATGTCCTGCAGCGGTACGGGGAACATCATGTCGATCTCGCCCGACAACAACGCCGCCACACGGGTGCCGTCCTGGGTGATCGGCGTATAGATCACACGGTCCAGATTGTCCGTCCGCTCGCCCCACCAGCCGTCGAACGGCTCGAACACGGTCTTGGTCTCGGGCTGGCGTTCGGTCACCATGAACGGACCGGTGCCGTTCGAATGCAAACCCGCATAGCTTTCGATGTTTTCCACCGTGTTCGACGGCACGGTCGCGCTGTTTTCTTCCGACCATTCCTTGTCCATCATATAGATGCTGGTCCACATGTTCGGCAGGATCGGGTTCGGCTCGGCGGTGTGAAAGTCGATGGTGTAATCGTCCACCTTGGTCATCTCGGTGACCATGGTCACCCGGTCGCGCAGGAACGAATATTCGTTGCCCACCCGCCCCATCGAAAAGATCACGTCGTCGGCGTTGAAATCGTTGCCGTTCTGGAACCTGACCCCTTCGCGCAGATGGAACCGCCAGGTGGTCGGGTCGATCACCTCCCAGCTTGTGGCCAACCCCGGCGCCAGCGACATATCCGACGCGCGCATCACCAGCGGCTCGTAGACGTTGCCCAGAATGGACAAAGGCAGCGCGCCGGTTGTGCCATGAGGGTCCAGGTTGGCGATATCCGCCTGCGAGGCCCACTTCAGCACGTTCTCCTGCGCCATGGCCCCCTGCCCCGTCGCAAGCACAACCGCCGTGGACATGGCCAGCGCAGACCAAAGTTTCAAATGTTTCATGTTTCTCTCTCCCTGAAAGATGTCAGCGTTTCGCTGACAATTGATCCTCGACCAGGGCGGCAAAATAAGACGCGCCAATGGGCAGGATCTCGTCGTTGAAGTCATATGCTGGATGATGCAGCTGGGGATCGTCCGCCCCCTTGGCTGAACCGACATGGATATAGGCGCCGGGCAGAACCGCCAGCATCTCGGCAAAATCCTCTCCGCCCGCCACCGGCTTTTGATCGCGAACAATAGCGTCGGACCCCAGTATAGACGAAATCGCACGGTCTGCGGATGTCGCCTCGGCGGGGGTGTTGATCGTGGGCGGACAGCCCATGCGATACTCAAGGTCCAGCGTAACGCCGTAGGCCACCTCGATGCCCTTGCAAATCTCTTGCACCCGCCGCCGCACGGTTTCGCGCACGCCGGGATCGAATGTGCGGATCGTCGCGTGCAGCTCGGCGGTGGGCGGGACCACGTTGACGGCAGTGCCCGCGATAAATCGGGTCACGTTCACCACGGCCACCTCGATGGGGTCGATGTTCTTGGTGCACAGATGCTGGAACGCCGTGTGCAATTGCAGACCCACCGCGATGGGATCATTGCCGTTGTGCGGACGCGCCGCGTGGCTGCCCTTGCCGTGGATCACGATCTTCATCGTGTCGACCGCCGCCATCACCGCCCCCGCGCGCACCGATGCGGTGCCGACAAGATGGTTGGGCGCGTTGTGCATCGCCCAGACGCTGTCACAGGGAAACTGGTCGAACAGCCCCTCGGCAATCATGCGCTTGGCCCCTGCCCCGGCCTCTTCGGCGGGCTGGAAAATGAAATGCACCGTGCCCGAAAAATTGCGCGTTTCGGCCAGATATTTGGCAGCCCCCAACAACATCGTGGTGTGTCCGTCATGGCCACAGGCATGCATCACGCCGCTGTTGGTCGACCGATACGGCAGGTTGGTCTGTTCCTCCATCGGCAGCGCGTCCATATCGGCCCGCAACCCGATTGACCCGCCCCCGTCACCCCCGCGCAGCACCCCGATCACGCCGGTCTGGCCCAGACCGCGATGCACCTCGATCCCCCAGCTTTCCAACCGCTGCGCCACCAGGTCGGATGTCCGCTGTTCCTGATAGTTCAACTCGGGATGCGCATGAAAATCGCGCCGCCATTCGGTCATCTCGTCGTGCATTGCAGCGATCTGTGGAAGTGTCGGCATCCGAGAAAGGCCCCCCCTTTAAGGTTTCCGTTCCTCGCAGCCTAGCCAGTCGCCAATTTTAAAAAAAATACCGATTGGCCGCCAAGATATAACTTTGGGTAATGTTTGCTGCCAAAAACCAATGTAATTTTTGGCAAAGCCATGCGCGCCGCCAGATCGAAACCGGCGGCGTCCAGATGCAGCCCCGCCCGCGGTCTGCAAAAATTCATGCGATGTGCGCCCCTCAGCGCCGCGGTTTAACGGCCGGTTTTGGCACGCCAGGCGTCAAACTTCTTCTGGTTCTCTTCCAGCGTGCAGGGATACAGCCCGATGATCGGCGCGCCTGCCAAAACTTCTTCCAGCACGAAATCCTCGAACGCTTCCATGCCTGCGCAGACCTCGGCAATCTCGTCGGCCAGATGCGCGGGGATCACCATGACCCCGTCGCCGTCACCCACGATCACGTCACCGGGAAACACCGCAACCCCGCCGCAGCCGATGGGCACGTTGATGTCCAGCGCCTCGTGTTTGGTCAGGTTGGTCGGCGCCGAGGCGCGCGCGTGGAACGCAGGCATATCCAGCGCACCGATCCCCGCCGCATCACGCAGACCGCCGTCGGTGACCACACCGGCACAGCCGCGCACCGCCATCCGTGTGATCAGGATCGACCCGGCGGTCGCCGCCGTTGAATCCTGCCGCGCGTCCATCACCAGCACATGCCCCTCGGGACAGGTTTCCACCGCCACCCGCTGCGGGTGATCGGCATTGCGGAACACGTCCAGTTGGTTGCGATCCTCGCGCGCGGGAATGTAGCGCAGGGTAAACGCCTGCCCGACCATCCGCTCGGCCTTGGGCGACACCGGCACGACGCCTTGGATGAACTGGTTGCGCAGACCGCGCTTGTACAACTGCGTCGCGATCGACGCGGTGCCGGTGCGCTTGAGTTGCTCCTTGGTGGCGTCGGACAGGATGTAATCGCTCATGGGGAAATCCTTGGTACAGGTGCAGGCTGTGGGTTGGCTTTCTAACTAATATATTAGTTCGCACACCGCAAGGATTATGCGGCAAAGCACCTGTGTGCGGGTGTCCCGCTATGCGTCCAGCCCTATATTTCTGACGAAAATTTCGTCTAAGTAGTTGTTTTTTCTTTATAATAGCAAGGGTAACCCATGGGTTACCACCCCCACCACGGCATCAAGGTAACCCGTGGGTTACCCTCAGCACTCGGCGGCCGGGGTAACCCATGGGTTACCGCTCGTCACAGCGGCTTGACCGACGGACCACCACGCAGCTCTTCCTCGAACGCCTTGATGGCACGCTCAAGCTGCGACTTGGGGATCGCTGCGAAATCATCCTTGCTGACGATCCGGCACTCGCCCCGCCGCGCTGTCACCTTCAGGCTGCCCACGTGAAACTCGAACTTTTCCCGTGGCTCCAGCTTTTTCTTCGGCGTCGGCGGGGTCGTTTTCGCCGCGTCGACAAAGGCCGCAAGCGCCTTGTTCTGCTCCTCGGAGGTCTGGCACGTGGCCAGCTTTTCGCGCAAGGCTTCGGCCGCACCTTGGGTCTTGAACGCCCGCGACACGTCCACACCCAGATTGCGCGACACCGCCTTGGGGAACGGCAGCACATCGCCCAGCTGCGACAGCAGGAAGACAAAGCTGCGGATGTAGGATTTTTTCATCTTGTGCAGCGAGCCATAAAGCCGCGCCACCAGCGCATCGGGGTCCGGCTCGCCCACCGCGTCGTCCTGTGCGGCGGTGATGACAACCTGCGCCATCTCGGCAAAGGTCAGATCCTCGCGCACAACGTTTTCCTCGACCATGTCGATGTACCGCGCCAGCCGCCCGTCATCGCCCCGCTCGATCCGCGCGATGATGGTGCCAAACCGCGCATCGCCGGTTTCGGCCAAAAGCTGCGACAGCGCGGTGAACCGGCGCCAGCCTTTTTTCAGCTGATAGCTGCCGTCAGGTCCGGGATAAATCTCGATCGGCTCTTTCTGACCGCGTTCGCGAATGGACGCCTTCAGCTCTTCCATCTCGTCCGAGGCCGCGACCGCCTCAAGATCCATCCGGTCGCGCGGCAGATCATCCGTCGCAATCTGCGACAGCTCCAGCGTCATCAGAACCCGCCCCTCGTCCTGGGCGGCACGAAACGCTTCGGCATCCACCGCGTTCTGGCGGCGCTTTTCAACCTTGGCTTCGGTGGCGTCCGTCAGGCTTTCTGCCGCCTCGCGCACCGCGGCCCCCATGGGGCCAACAGACCGTTCCCGCCGCTGCGGCGGTTCGGCTTCCAAAGGGGCGAACCCGAATTTGTTGCTCTTGGCCATCTCATGTCTCTCCCTTGTCTGCGGTGCGATCCCAGGCGCTCAGCATGGTCGCCCTGAATTCCTCGTACGCCCGGTCAAAACTTTGCCGTGCCCGTTTCCAGGTTTCGCGGGTCATCTGCCGATAGTCCTGTTCGTAAACCGACATCTGGAACCGGCCCGACTGTTCGACCGCGCGGGTCATTTCAATCGGGTTCTGGCAAACGTCCGCGCCGAACACATTGCGAAAGGCGTCCATCATCGCGGAATGCAGCGGGTTGTTTGTCTCGAACCGGGTCATGAGAATACGAATGTCCATAAACTGTTTCGGAAGCGTTATCCCTGCGTCCGCTGCCAGCTTGCCGAACCCGTCCGAAATATCCTCCATCGCGTCGCCCAACTGGCCCAGATAGCTGGTGGTGGAATCGTATTCCCAATAGCCGGGACCGGAAGGGATATAGAGAATGTCCGCCGCAAAGGCCGCGTTCAGGGATTGATAGCCGATGGCCGGCGGACAGTCGAAAATGATAACGTCATATTGGTCGTCAGGCAGTTCATCCAGGTAGCGGGCGACGCAGCCAAAGAAAGACCACGCCTTGTGCAGCGCGCGGTACTGCGCGCTGGCGAATTCGACAAAGGCCGCGTTGGCGCAGCTTGGGATGATGTCGATGGTGGGCCAGCAGGTCGGCTGGATAAAGTCCTGCGTCCGCTGCGCGCCGATGGTTTGCACGTCTTCGGGCAATTCGTCGGCGGCGGGGTAGGGGCATTCCTCGGGCAGGTCATAGCTGTTCATGATCCGGTCCGCCTCGCGGCACAGATCGCGGCACATGATGCCCCAGACGGTGTTGCCTTCCTTGACCTCGACCAGCCCCATCGAATGGGTCAACGTCGCCTGCGGGTCAAAGTCGATGCACAGCACGCGGTAGCCGTCCAGCGCGGCGGCATTCGCCAGGTGCTGCGCCACGACGGTCTTGCCGACGCCGCCCTTGAAGTTGGACACAGCCACGCGGATCGCGCGCCCATCGGGGCGACGCGGCAGCAAGGACTTGCCACGAAAGCGCAGGCGGCGGCGCAGTTCATTGATCTCTTTCAGCGAAAACCAGCGCTGGCGGCCATCGTCCTGGGTTTCCCCTTGCGGCAGGGTCGGGTCTTCGGCCAGTTTCTTGCGCAGGGTGTCGGGGGGAATGTCGAACATGAACTGGCTGATTTCCCAGATCGAAAAGGGGCGCAGCGCCTTGACCACGCCGGGGTCGAATGTCGCGCGGCGCACAGAGGCCTGTTGTGCCAAGCTGCGCGCGTTCATGTCCTGTAGGTCTGAATGATCTCTCATGGTACTGCTCTTGCTATTTGGATATTTTTCTTCAATAACGGGATATGGCCGAATTGGCAAAACCAAACTTTCCCAATTCCGCTCCTGTTAATCCGCCGCGCTCTTTGGATCACACGAAAAAGAACATATATTTAGTGACACAACTGCCCGGTTCAGTCTCTATTTGGTGACATGAGAGCCGCGATACAGTGACATACTGCTGTCACCCTATACCGTGTATACCTGATTCATTTATTCTTTTGGGCAATTCGTGTATTTTGAGAGGCGTTGACAGAAAACGGGATTTTATGCACTTATCAACCTCAATGAGAATCGGCCCACAGATGGCCGCCATTGAGAGCCGAGACAGTGAGACCAACATGGAACCCAAGCGACTGACAGGACCCGGTGCCGGGTCTATGAAGTATGATGTGCTGACCGCGCTGACCGTGTCCGGTCTGCACGGATCGCCCGCCCAGCAAATTTCGATGACGCGGCTGTGTGCCTTGATCACGGCCCGGTACAATTGGAAGCTGGATCATTTCTGCGTGGGCCAGCCCGAAATGGCGCGGATGTGGCATGTGACCGAACGCACCGTGAAACGCGAGATTAAGCGTTGGGTCGATGACCGTCTGCTGATTTGCGTGCGCAAGGGCGTGCGGGGCAGGGTGGGGGCGTACCGGCTGAACATGCTGCGGGTGTTCGAGATGTCGCGGGACGTCTGGACCGCGGTGGGTACGGACTATGCCGAGCGCATGGCGGAACTGGACCCGGCGCAACGGTCGTCGGTGGTGAAGGTTGATTTTACCAAACCTGTGCAAGAGGCGGCCGCACCTGATGATGGCACGTCGTGGTATGCGGTGTCAGAACGGCTGCGCACGCTTTATCCCGAGAAGCACCGCAACTGGTTTGCGCCGCTGCGGTTTGTGTCGGACGAAGGTGGCGTATACACGCTGGCCGCGCGCAGCGGGTTCGTTGTGCGGTATTTAGAGACACATTTCAGCACTGTCATGGCCGAGGCCGTGATGGCCGAAGTGGGCCTGGGCAGGCGCATTGTTTTTGTTGTGGAGGGGTGAGCTTCGCAGCACCTGCCCTTGGGATTATCGGACATAACAAGGGCCGACACATTGAGGCGGTTTTGGCGCAATTGGCTGGATAAAAGCGCCGCCGCAAACTAGGCTTGCTTCATGAAACCTGCACCGGTCCCACGAGTCGCCGCTACCGACACAATACCCCATATCCCTGTCTGGGTCACCTCTTTGCGTGGGCAAACCCCCGAAGATGTGGCGTTTTTGTCAGGTGCGGCGCTGGCGCATCTGCATCTTGTGGTACATGCCGACGCGGTCCCCCAACCCTTGTTTCGGGACCGTCTTGCCTTGGGGGCGGCTGAGGCCTGTGTGGTGTTCACGGGACGGCCCGAACGGGCGGCTGCGTTGCGCGACGCGGTGCATCTGATGCGGCCCGGTGACTTGCCCGGCCCAGCGGGAGAAACCTTGGTAAGCTGGCAGCGTGCGGTCGCGCGGCCTGTGTCTGTGGGGATGCTGGCCCGCGCGCTGCCGGGGATGGATGCCACGCAGATCGCGGGTTGGCTGGACGCGCAACAGGGTGGGCCGGTGACCCGTGCGGCGATGGTGTTGCAGGCGGTTCTGGCCGATGCCCCGCGTGCAGAATCTGCCGCGCTGATCCTGGCGGATGCGGCGCTGGCGCGGGCGTTGGGGTGGACACATATGGTGCCGCTGCTGGCCGCCGGTCTGAAGCGGGCTGATCTGGGCAAGGGGGACGCGGATCTGGAAATGGCGTGCCACCGGGCGGTGACGGCGTCGGTGTCACAGGCGGCGCGTCTGGCGGGCGACCTTGCGCGGCGGGCGGCGCATCTGCAGGCCGTCGCACCCAAGTTGCGGGCCAAGGCGGCGGGTGCCGCGGTGCAGATGTTCCTGCAACGCGATGCGGTCGCCCCTGCGGGTTTGCCATTGCCGGACAGGGCGGCGCGGCGGCTGTGCGACCGGCTGGTCGCCTTGGGCGCGGTGCGCGAATTGACGGGGCGTGACACGTTCCGGCTGTACGGGGTGTGAGTGTGAAACAGAACCCGACCGAACTGGACCGCGAACTGGCTGAGCTGCCTGCGGACCTGCGCTGGCGAGAATGGATGCGCCGGATCGAGGCGGTGCTGTTCGCCGCGTCCAGCCCGGTGCCGCGCGAAAAGCTGGCGCGCGTGGTGGGGCAGGGGGCTGCGGTTGATCTGCTGGTCGAGGATCTGGCCGCCGATCTGGAAGGGCGGTCGTTCGAGGTGGCCAAGGTTGGCGACGGCTGGATGTTGCGCACGCGGGTGGTCTATGGGCCTGCGATCCGGTCCGCCGCCGAGGCGGGCGCGCAGTTTCTGGACCTGAGCGAGTTCGACATCGCGGTTCTGGCGGCCATCGCCTATCACCAGCCGGTCACCCGTGACGGGTTAAAGGACATCTTCGGCAAAGAGATCAACCGCGACCTGATTGGTCGTCTGGACGCCCAAGGGCTGATCGGAACCGGTCCACGCTCGCCCCGACGCGGCGCGCCCTATACCTTTGTGACCACCGATCAGTTTCTGGTGGCCTTCGGGCTGGAAAGCTTGCGCGACCTTCCGGACCCGGAGCAGCTGGAAGATGCGGGGCTGCGTCAGGCGTAGGGCCATCAGAAGAGAGACTGTACAGGGAAACAGACGGGCAGGATCGGGGACACGGCCCGTCTTTGGTCTTTTCGGATGATGGCTACAGCACGAAATCATCCGCACTCAGCGCGCCCACGTCCGTCAGCCAGATGCGCATATCGGCGCTGCCGTTGGCGTCGGTGTCAACCTGAATGTAGGTCCGGCCGTTGCCTGCGATGTCATAGCGGACCTCGTTGCCGGTGCCTGAAAACGCTGCCGTGCCGACAAACGTCAAACCTGATGCGACGTCGCTCAGGTCGATCACGTCAATGCCAACCTCGTAATCCTGGATCACATCGCTGGCGCCGGTGCTGCTGTCTTGCTTGACGCCGTAGACAAAGGTGTCGGCGCCTGCGCCGCCGCGCAAGACATCGGCCAGACGGCCGCCTTTGATCTCGTCCTCGCCGTCGCCGCCACGGATGGTGTCCTTGTCGCGGCCGCCGTTCAGGGTGTCGTCGCCTTCGCCTCCGAACATCTTGTCGGCCCCGTCGTCGCCGATCACCTGGTCGTCACCCATGCCGCCGGACATGAAATCGCTGCCCAGGCCCCCGCGCAGGTCGTCGTCACCGCCGCGCCCGTACAAGCGGTCGTTGTCGTCGCCACCGTCAAGATAGTCCGCGCCGGCGCCGCCGGTCAGGGTGTCGTTGCCTGTGTCACCATAGACGGTGCCGCCAAGGTTGCCCAAGGTGGCGGTGTCGTCACCAAACCCAAGATCCAGCCCGCCCGAGATGAACCCGTCGCCGATGCCGGTATAGATGTCGTCGCCGCTTCCGAAATCAACATCGCCAAAGATCGTACCGGTATTGGACAATGTGGTGGTGTTGCGCAGAAGGAGATTTCCATTGATTTCGCCCGAGTTGTTCAGAAGGTTCAGGTTTGCGCTGCTATAAATTGCTTTGGCGCCAATGCCTTCGATCACGCCCGAATTGTTCAGGCGGAATTCGGCACCTTCGGCATTGAGGACCGTCGCGTATACAGCCGAGTTTGTGATTTGTGGTGCGCCGCTGATGATACCCGTGTTGAGCACCTCGCGAATATCGTCTCCGAAGGCCGTGCTATTGAAGATGATCGCACCCTGACCGGACCCGCCGAACGAGCTGATGCTGCCGTGATTGATGACGGTGGCCTCGCCGCCCTGAAAATATATGCCCGCTTGCTGCGCTGAAATCTCGCCGTAGTTCACGACCACATTGTCGTCACCCTGCCGGATCGTGATGCCGTCCTGGGTGCCGTGAACGTGCGCGCCTTTGGCCAGATAAATAAATGTATCGTTGTTTTCTGTAGAATTGGACCACAGGTTGATGGCTGTCGTGCCGTACAGGCCGCCACGCACCGTCACGCTGATACCGTCATTGATCCCTGCCACGTCTGTGAAAATGGCGTTTGATGTCGATGTGATGTTCACACCGTCCATGACGAACACGTCGTCAAATGATTGAATGTCATAAGCGGTGGACGTGCTGGTCAGAATGTATTCGATGGCCATGAGATGCCCTTTCAAGAAAATTGCGGGGTAATTGCACCAAGTTTGTTGCAAAATTCGCCTGTCTCAAAGGGGAAAAGTCGGTTCTGGCGGTCACACACGCAAAAGGGCCGCGCCTGTTCTGGCGCAGCCCTTGCGTGAAAGTGGTGTGAAAAGCGGCAGGCGTCGGCAGCCTTGGCCAGCGCCCTGTCGGCTTAGCCCATGCGGTCGCTGCTGTAGGCGCCGGGCGAGGGCGGGAAGACCACGGTCTTGTTGCCGTTCAGGAACACGCGGCGGTTGGCGTGGGCGTGGATGGCGCGGGCCAGCACCTGTGCCTCGACATCGCGGCCCAGCGACACGTAATCGCTGCCGTTCTGGGCATGGGTGACGCGCACGGTGTCCTGTTCGATGATCGGACCTTCGTCCAGGTCGGCGGTGACATAGTGGGCGGTGGCCCCGATCAGTTTCACGCCGCGATCGAACGCTTGTTTGTAGGGGTTGGCCCCCTTGAACGACGGCAGGAACGAATGGTGGATGTTGATGATGCGCCCGGACATTTTCTTGCACATGCTGTCCGACAGGATCTGCATGTAGCGCGCCAGCACCACCAGATCGGCGTCCACGTCCTCGACCACTTCCATGATCCGCGCCTCGGCCTGCGGTTTGTTTTCCGGCGTCACCTTGATGTGGTGGAACGGGATGTCGTGGTTGACGACGACCTTTTGATAATCGGTGTGGTTGGAAATGACCGCCACGATGTCGATGGGCAGCGCGCCGATGCGCCAGCGGTACAAAAGGTCGTTCAGGCAGTGGCCAAACCGCGACACCATGATCACGGCCTTCATCTTGGTGGTTTCGTCGTGGAACGACCAGTCCAGGTCCAGCGGCTCGGCCACTGCGCCAAAGTCGGCGGTCAGTGTTTCCAGCGTGGCGTCCAGTTCCGAGGCAAAGCCCACGCGCATAAAGAACTTGCCGGTGTGCATGTCGTCGAACTGTGCACTGTCCAGAATGTTGCACCCGTGGTCGGCCAGAAAGGCCGAGATGGCAGATACGATGCCACGGCGCGAGGCGCAGCTAACGTTCAGGCAATATTTGGTCATCGTCAGAAATCCTAATCTTTGGGCGCGGTGGATCGAATGCAGCCCTCGTGCCGACACCTATGCGCCAGCAGAGGGGATGGGCAAGGATGCACAACGGCGCGGTACGATGGAAAAACGACACAGGTTGCAAATTCTGCGCGTGCGTCGGGAATTTGCGCATGGGGCAGGGCGGCGAAATGTAATGCGATCCTTGAAAAAGTAAGGAATCAGGGGCGAGCGTTGCGACGCGCCAGAGGGGGACATCGCCATGCAGGACTCAACCGTCACGCAAAAGGGGCAGACCACGTTGCCCAAGCCGGTGCGCGCGGCGCTGGGGCTGCAACCGGGGGATCGGGTTTAGGTGCCCTTGGTTGTCTGGCAATGCCACTGAAACAAATAGTTCAAGAAACCATCACATGGCTGTCGCACAGCAGACCGATAAGGCGCCGAAACATGCCCTGATCCGCGGGGCAGTCATCTGCAAAGGTTTGCCTCATGCTTATTCATCGCCGCCACGCTCTTGGACTTTTGGGGGCCGCTGCCGGCTCTTTGGCTATGCCGGGTCTGTCGTTCGCACAATCCCAGCGCCGCACAGTCACCGTTGCCGTTCAAAAGATCACCAACAACAACACGATGGATGTCTGGAACGAACAGTCCAACGTCGGTGAACGCGTGTTTTTCCCCAACCTGTGGGAAGGTCTGATCAACCGCAACTGGATGGGTGATCAGGGCGGGGTGCCCGGACTGGCGACAAGCTGGAAGCGGCTGGATGACAAGACCATCGAGCTGAAGCTGCGCGAAGGCGTGAAATTCCACAACGGCGACGAAATGACCGCCGATGATGTCGTGTTCTCGTTCTCGGATGAACGTGTGTTCGCGGGCACCCAGCCCGATGGCGGCGAAACGCTGTACGCAAACGATTTCAAACCCAAGACGGACAAGGAACTGCCCGCCGCTGTGCCCGGTGTGGGCCGTCGTCTGTGGCCGGCGCTGCGCGGTGTTGAAGCGGTGGACAAGTACACCGTGCGGTTCCACAACGCATCGCCCGATGTGACGCTTGAAGGTCGCCTGATCGCCTTTGGCTCGCAAATCGCCAGCCGCCGTGCCTGGGACGAAGCGGCGACCTATGCCGACTGGGCCAACGCGCCCGTGACCACCGGCGCCTATAAGGTGCAGGAATACCGCCCCGACGTGTCGCTGACACTGGTCGCACACGATGACTATTGGGGTGGCCGCCCGCCGCTGGCAGAAATCCGGTTCCTGGAAGTGCCCGAAGTGGCCAGCCGCGTGAACGGTCTGCTGTCCGGTGAATACGATTTTGCCTGCGACCTGCCGCCCGACCAACTGGACGCCGTGCGCAACACCGCCGGGCTTGAGGTGCAGGGTTCGACCATTCTGAACCACCGCATTCAGGTCTTTGACAAGGTGCACCCGGTCCTGTCCGACCCGCTGATCCGCCGCGCGATGACCCATTCGATCGACCGCCAGCTGATCGTCAACGCCTTGTGGGACGGCCAGACCAAGGTGCCCGCAGGTCTGCAATTTGAATTCTATGATGATATGTTCATCAAGGGCTGGACCGCCCCCGAGTTCAACCTGGAAATGGCGCGCGATCTGGTGAAACAGTCCGGCTATCAGGGCGATGCGATCCCGTTCCGCGTGCTGAACAACTATTACATCAACCAGGTCTCGAACGCGCAGATCATGGTCGAGATGTGGAAACAGGCGGGCCTGAACGTCGAAATCCAGATGGTCGAAAACTGGGGCCAGGTGCTGGAAGACAACGACACACGCGGCATCCGCGACTGGTCGAACTCGGCCACGTTCAACGATCCGGTGTCGTCGATTGTGGCGCAGCACGGGCCGAACGGTTTGCAGCAGCAGCGCAACGAATGGTCCAACGTCGAAATGAACGAGCTGTCGAACTTCATGCAGAAATCGACGGATCGCGGCGCGCGCAAGAAAGCGTTCGCGCGGATGCTGGAAATCACCGAGCGTGAAGATCCCGCATTCCAGGTCCTGCACCAGAACTGCGTGTTCACCGGCATGAAATCGGACCTGAACTGGAAGGCCGCACCGGCCTTTGCGATGGATTTCCGCGCCGACAACTGGAACGCCTCCTGATCCAGAACGCGATCACGTGGCGCGGCAATCCTGCTGCGCCACGTGGCATTTGAAAGCCTGATATGTCCTATGTTTCGATACGCGATCTGAAAGTTGCCTTTGACGGCGTTCAGGTCTTGCACGGCATCAACCTTGACGTCGCCAAGGGCGAGGCGCTGGGGCTGGTGGGTGAATCCGGCTGCGGCAAGTCGGTGACGTGGCTGGCTGCACTGGGCCTGTTGCCGGGCAAGGCGTCGGTCAGCGGATCGGTGACCGTCGAAGGCCAGCAGTTGATCGGCACCGGACGCGCTGCCGTCGAGGGGGTGCGCGGTGGCCGGATCGCGATGATCTTTCAAGACCCGTCATCCTCGCTGAACCCGGTGCGCACGGTCGGTCACCAGATTGGCGAGAGCCTGCGGTTGCATCGTGGCATGGACCGCCGCGCAGGCCGCACCGAGGCGGTGCGGCTGCTGGATATGGTCGGCATTCCGGGCGCCTCCAAACGGGTCGATCTGTACCCGCACGAGTTTTCCGGCGGCCAATGCCAACGTGTGATGATCGCCATGGCGCTGGCCGGCGCGCCGGATCTTTTGATCGCGGATGAACCCACGACGGCGCTGGATGCCACGATTCAGGCGCAAATCCTTGACCTTCTGGCGACACTGCGCCGCGAAACGGGGATGGGCATGGTGTTTATCAGCCACGATCTGGGCGCGGTTGGTGCGATCTGTGACCGTGTGCATGTGATGTACGCAGGCCGGATCGTCGAAAGCGGTGCCATCGGCCCGATGTTCGACGCACCCCGCCACCCCTACACCCGTGGCCTGTTCGACGCGATCCCGCGACTGGACGGCACGCGCAACCGGTTGATCCCGATCCACGGCACCGTGCCGGACCCGCGCCATATGCCCCAGGGCTGCGCCTTTGCCCCGCGCTGCGCCAAGGCGCAGGCGTTCTGCAACAGCGACGTGCCCGCGCTGAAACCACAACAGGATGGCCGACATTTGGCTTGTTTCTATCCGGTGACGGCGCCCGCTACCGGCGCTGCTGCCACCGACGAAAGGCTGCCGGCATGACCGCATTGCTGCAAGCGCGCGGGCTGGTCCGCTGTTACGAGGGCCAGAAATCGCTGTTTCAAAAGGCGGCGTCGGTGCGGGCGGTCGACGGTGTCGATCTGACCGTGAAGGCCGGCGAAACGCTGGGCATCGTGGGCGAAAGCGGTTCGGGCAAGTCGACGCTGGGCCGGATGCTGCTGGGTATTGATGCCCCGACCGAGGGGCAGGTGCTGTTCGACGGCCAACCCATGCCCGCGCTGCACAGTGCGCCGTGGCGGGCGTTGCGTGCACAGATGCAGTTTGTCTATCAGGACCCGCTGGCCGCATTGGACCGCCGGCTGACCATCGCCCGCCAGATCGGTGAGCCGCTGGAGATTCACGGCCTTGCCACCGGGGCAGAACTGACCGAACGCGTGGCCGAACTGATGGCGCAGGTGGGCCTGCGGCAGGATCAGGGCGCGCGCTATCCGCACGAGTTGTCGGGCGGACAACGCCAGCGGGTGATCATCGCCCGCGCATTGGCCACATCGCCCCGGCTGCTGGTCTGTGACGAGCCGGTGTCGGCGCTGGATGTGTCGATTCAGGCACAGGTGGTAAACCTGCTGCGCGACCTTCAAGAAAGTCACGGCATCGCCATGGTGTTCATCAGCCACGACCTGAAAGTCGTGCGCAACATCTGTGACCGTGTCGCGGTGATGTACCTTGGCCGGATCGTGGAAGAGGCCAGCTCGGACCAGATTTTCGCGCAGCCCGAAC
>JAXMOM010000006.1:0-171155 GCA_034669925.1 Sulfitobacter sp. | reverse complement strand
GCTCAATAACTTGTGCCACAGCATCCTGTTTGAACTCGTCTGTAAACCGTATTCCCTTATTCATATCCGTCTCTCCTTGGTTCCAAAATTACCAAGCAAAGCGTCTACAAATCTAGGGGCACCTCAACACTCAACTTGGGCATTGATATCTGCATTCTGGCCTTTGGAATGCACTGCTTTTGTAAAAATAGCAGGACTGTGAAAAGTTGATAACGTACGACGATAGCCACTCATTGGCGGACGGCTCGGACTGACGAGACGCAGATGTGCTAGTTTTGGTCGCAGAATTGGCGTCCTGATGGATGGCTTTCAGATAGGTAGACGCTAATCTGGCTTGCGGTCATGCGGCATTTGGCCGTGCATACACCATAAAAGAGCTGAATCAATGAAAAGACTTGCCCTTGATGCAGCAGACATCCGCATCCTCAGTGCGCTGCAGCAGCATGGGCAATTGAGCAAAGCCAAGCTTGCCGAGATCAGCGGTCTTTCCGCGACACCTTGCTGGGCGCGATTGGCCAGACTGAAAGCGGCCGGATATGTTCGCGGCTATTACGCCGACATTGCGTTGGCTCTGCTGGCTGATTTCGCCCAAGTGATCGTGACAGTCTCACTCAGCCGTCACCGCAAAGCCGACTTCGACCGCTTTGAAGCCTACGTCAAAGGCCGAGACGAGATTATTGATTGTATCGCCACGGGCGGCGGGGTCGACTACATCATGAAGGTCGTAAGCCCGAACTTGACTGCGTTTCAAGAGTTTGTGGAAGACCTCCATGCCGAAGATCTGGGCATCGACCGCTACATGACCCACTTCGCGACTCGACAGGTGAAAACCACTTTGCCCAACATATCAAAGCTGGCCAATGCGCGCCTTAGATAGGCGCGCCGGTCCAAACGGTCCTCATAGCGCTTCTAAAACGGTCTGGTTGGACTAGGAATGCGGAATCTTTGGACTGCTTTCGTTGCCTTTCCCGGACTATTTCTCGGACAGAATTTATCGGTTTGTGGTCATTAGGATCGCAAACAAATGGGAGGACCCTTCAATGCAAGCAGATGATTTTGGTTTCGGTACACAGATCCGCAAGTCGCCTTATTTTGACGCTACCGTGCGTTGGGGCGCTCAGGGGTTTTCCGTTTACAACCACATGTATATTCCGCGCGATTTCGGTGATCCGGAACAGAACTTCTGGAACCTGGTGAACGAGGCGATCCTGTGTGATGTCGCGGTCGAGCGTCAGGTTGAGATCACGGGCCCGGATGCCGCGAAATTCGCGCAGATGCTGACCTGCCGTGATCTGTCCAAGATGGCTGTGGGCCAGTGCAAATACATCCTGATCACCAATGCGGATGGCGGTATCCTGAACGACCCGATCCTGCTCCGCCTTGCCGAAAATCACTTCTGGATTTCGCTTGCGGACAGCGACATTCTACTTTGGGCGCAAGGGGTTGCGGTTCATTCAGGTCTTGATGTTCACATCTGTGAGCCTGACGTCTCGCCGCTGCAATTGCAGGGGCCGAGGTCGGGCGAGATCATGCAAGCGCTTTTTGGCGAGAGCATCATGGACCTGAAATATTACTGGCTGCGCGAGGTAGATCTGGACGGTATCCCGCTGATCGTTTCGCGCACCGGCTGGTCGTCCGAACTGGGTTACGAGCTTTACCTGCGTGATGGCAGCCAGGGCGATGCCTTGTGGGAACGCATCATGGCAGCAGGTATGGAATTCGGTCTCAAGCCCGGCCACACGTCGTCCATCCGTCGTATCGAAGGCGGTATGCTGTCCTACCACGCGGATGCCGACATGGGGACCAACCCGTTCGAGCTTGGCTTTGACCGGTTGGTCAACCTCGACATGGAAGCCGACTTCATCGGCAAGGCTGCTCTCCGCCGGATCAAGGAAGAAGGTGTTGCCCGCAAGCAGATCGGCCTAATCATTGAGGGAGAGCCGCTCTCTGGCCCGAACACGACCTTCTGGGAAATCAATTTCGGTGGTGAAACCGTCGGCAAAGTCACCTCTGCCGTTTACTCTCCCCGTCTTGAGCAGAACATCGCGCTGGCGATGGTTGCCGCTGAACATGCCAATATCGGTGCGGCAGTCGAGGTCATCACCAAGTCCGGTCCGACCCGCGCAACGATCTGCGAGCGTCCGTTCTATGATCCTAAGAAGCAGATTGCAGCCGCGTAACGCCTTTTCAGAAAGACCCCGAAGATGTCAGACCTTGCAATCGCCTTGCATTGGCACCGCGCGTCACCCGTATTGCAAACCGGCGCCTATTCGAACGAGCATACGGTACAATACAACAACCGCTACGACCTGACCGTGGATTCCGCCCCTGACTGGGGCGGAAATCCCGATAACACAAATCCCGAACAGGCGCTCGCTTCGGCGCTGTCTAGCTGCCATATGATGACCTTTCTCGCGCTGGCAGCCAAAGCAGGCTGGCAAGTGGCAAGCTATCACGACTTTGCAGAGGCGCATTTGGGCAAAAACCCCAAAGGCCAGATGTCCGTGACGCGGATTGATCTGCATCCTGTGGTGCGGTTTGACACCGGGTTTTCCGTCAGTGCCGAAGAACTGGCGCAAATGCAGGACCGCGCACATCGCTACTGCTTTATCGCCAACACGCTCGCCGATAGTGTCGAGATCAATATTCTCTAAACCAAAAAAAGGACACCCATGGTGACCACATCCGACATTCTTCTTCGCGATCTGGACGCGCAAGGTGTTCTGCGCCTGACCTTGAACGATGTGGCGCGGCGAAACGCCTTGTCCGAGGCGATGCTGGCCACCTTAAGCGAGGCATTCAAAGTTGCCGGATCAGATCCGGCAGTGCGTGTGATCGTGCTGGCTGCCAATGGCCCCGCCTTTTGCGCGGGCCACGATCTGAAAGAACTGACAGCCGGACGCAGGGGCGATGACGGCGGCAAGGCCTATTTTGCGCATGTCATGTCGCTTTGTGCTGCCGTCATGCAGGGCATCGTAAACTGCCCCAAGCCCGTCATCGCAGAAGTCTCCGGCGTCGCGACCGCCGCAGGCTGCCAGCTTGTTGCCAGCTGCGATCTGGCGATTGCAGCGGATACCGCATCCTTCAGCACGCCCGGTGTTCATATCGGCTTGTTCTGTTCCACGCCCATGGTCGCCCTGTCGCGCAATGTGGCGGACAAACACGCAATGGAGATGTTGCTGACAGGCGATATGACATCAGCGGCGCGGGCTGCCGAAATCGGTCTTGTGAACCGCGCAGTGGCACCTGAGACCTTGCAGGACACCACGATGGAAATGGCCCGCAAGATCGCATCAAAATCAAGCATGACACTCGCGACCGGCAAACGCGCGTATTATGCGCAACGAGACATGGCGCTGGCGAACGCGTATGATTTCGCCTCTGGTGTGATGGTCGACAACATGCTGGCGCAAGACGCAGCCGAAGGCATCGGCGCGTTCATCGAAAAGCGCGCGCCCCAATGGCAGGACGCCTGATACATGAACGCCAATCCATACAACACCGATCTGGATCGCAATCCCGCAAATCATCAGCCGCTGACACCGCTGACCTTCCTTGAGCGGGCGGCATCGGTCTTTCCCGACCATACGGCGGTTGTTCACGGAGCGTTGCGGCGCAGCTATGCGGAATTTTACGCCCGCTCGCGCCAGCTCGCCTCCGGTTTGACACAGCAAGGCATTGGCCGGGGCGACACGGTGTCTGCGGTGCTGACCAACACGCCCGCAATGCTGGAATGTCACTACGGCGTGCCGATGTCCGGCGGTGTTCTGCATTCCGTGAACACGCGGCTTGATGCGGCCGTGATCGCGTTTCAGCTGGATCATGCCCAGTCCAAAGTTGTGATCGTGGACCGTGAATTCATGCCTTTGGTGCAAGACGCGCTGGCGCTGGCATCGGTGAGACCGTTGATCATCCAATATGATGACGCTGAATTCGCCGGACCGGAAACAAAGACAGACGTGGTGGACTACGAGGCCTTCTTATCCTCTGGCGATCCTGATTTCGCGTGGCTGATGCCGCTGGACGAATGGGATGCGATTTCGATCAACTACACCTCTGGCACGACCGGCGATCCCAAAGGCGTGGTGTCTCATCATCGCGGTGCATACCTGCTGGCGCAGGGCAATGCGCTGACCACATCGATGACGAAACACGCGGTCTACCTGTGGACCCTGCCGATGTTCCATTGCAACGGCTGGTGTTTCCCCTGGACTCTTTCGGCCATCATCGGCACCCATGTTTGTCTGCGCCAAGTCAGGGCAGAACCTATCTGGAACGCCTTAGCGGACGAACACGTCACCCATCTGTGCGGCGCGCCGATCGTCATGTCGCTGATGATCTCTGCCCCGGAGACCGAAAAGCGCGAACTTGACCATGCTGTGCAGTTCTTCACTGCAGCTGCTCCGCCACCGGAAAAGCTGCTGGCCGATATGAAAACCGCTGGTTTTGAGGTGACGCATCTTTACGGGCTGACCGAAACCTATGGCCCTGCTGTTGTAAATGACTGGCATCAGGACTGGTCCGACTTGCCCCCCGCCGAACAGGCCGCGCTGAAATCCCGCCAGGGCGTGCGCTATCTGCCGCTGGAAGGGCTCGATGTGCTCGACCCCGATACCATGCAGCCCGTGCCTCGTGACGGAAAGACGATGGGCGAGGTGATGTTTCGCGGCAATGTCGTGATGAAGGGCTATTTCCGCAATCCCAAAGCAACGCAGGAGGCTTTCGCGGACGGATGGTTTCACTCGGGCGATTTGGGTGTGCGTCACCCCGACGGCTATATCCAACTCAAGGACCGGTCCAAGGACATCATCATTTCGGGCGGCGAGAATATCTCTTCGATCGAGGTGGAAGAGGCGCTTTATCGCCATCCCGCGGTAGAGAGCGTCGCCGTCGTTGGAATGCCTCACGAAAAATGGGGCGAAACGCCTTGTGCCTTTGTGGAATTGGTTGCGGGAACAACAGTGGATGCCGCCAGTTTGCGCGCTTGGTGCAAGGACCATCTTGCACCCTACAAAGTGCCCGGGCAGTTCGTATTCATGCCGATTCCTCGAACATCCACCGGGAAGATCCAGAAATTTATCTTGCGCGACCAAGCCAAAGAGATCGGGCAAAACGCAAACGCCGGTCGATTGTCTACGGCTCGATAGGCCGGAGCTTTTCTTGCCCTATCAGGCTGGCAATGCCTTCGGTTTCTGCACGTTGAAGCTAGGAACACCCAAAATCACCCCTCACCGCCACTCAGATTTTGTTGGGGACTGATCCATAGCGCACCGAATAGCCGCTAGATGCACTTATCGGACAAACCAAAGCCGCGCCAGCGCCTGAAGGGGCGCAATACACTTGCCCCATGCACCCTGAGATCGTGCAGTATCATCCTGGCGACTGCCCCAAATGCGGCATGGCGCTGGAACCCCTCATGCCCTCAGAAGATACAGGCCCAAACCCCGAATATGTGGATTTCAAACGCCGCCTGTGAATCACCGCGCCGCTTGGGTTGGCAATTTTCGTGCTGTAGATGGGCTGCCATGTGGGCATCCCATTTCCGGACCTTCGCTGCAGCCGTGAACTAACCTGGCAGCAGTCGTCATAAAGCCGCCATTCGATCAGCGCAATTTTGGGCTTTGCTCCGCACCGCCGCAAGTCGGATCGGAGCCCACAATGACCGATGCTGCGGGATGGGCGAATGGCCGGTTTCAGAGCTCCTAGCGATCGCTGTATTGCAGCTCTGACGGCGTGCGTCGTGGCGCTCCCATGACGAACTTGTCCCATAATGCTTCCTTCCAAGCTTGCGAAAGGATCACACCATCAAACCGTGGGATCAAACACCTAGGCTGATTGCATTTTCAGCGCTTGCCCGTCGTGCTTGCCGGACGTTGCGGCCTCTGCCAGCACGGCGGCCACGTCGGCGCGGCTGGCCTTTGCGGATGGATCGACCTTATCGCCAAGAATTACATCGTCACTGCGACCGTTATCTGTCAGCGCGACGGGCCGCAGGATGGCATAGGTCAGGCCGGATGCCATGAGGTGTTCGTCGGCGTCATGCTTGGCCTTGAGGTAATGCGCCAAGTCGCCCGACGGGTCGGATTGATCCGCGCCTATGGAACTGAGCATCACGAAGCGTTCAACGCCCGCATCGTTCGCCAGATCGATCAGCCGCATCGCGCCATTGCGATCCACCTTATCGGTCATCTCGGGCCCGGTTGACCCACCGGACCCTGCGGCAAAGACCACCACTTCGGCTCCGTCGCAAACGCCCGGTTTCAGGTCGGTCAGATCGCCGTGCCGCAGGTCGGTGCCTTCGGGCAGGCTCGATGTATCAGAGCTTTCGCGGACAAGTGCAGTCACGTTGTGGCCTTGGTCCAGCAAGTTCTGAGTCAGAAGCAGGCCGGTTTTGCCGGTGGCACCGGCAATCAAAATATTCATGGGCATAGGAGAATCCTTTCGTTAAAATTGTACGGGCGGTGCCATCGGGCCCGCCGCTCGGGTTGCAGCGATGTAGCCGGGCTGTTCCTGCAACGCGTCCCAATAGGCCGTGATCTTGGGGTGATCGGCCAACAGGCCCAAGCGCGCCAGCAACGCGATGATATAGGACATCTGGATGTCCGCCAGCATCGCGGTGTTGCCGAACAGCAGCGGCCCGTCACCGATGGCCCGCGCGATATAGCCAAGGTTGGTATCGAGCACCGCTTTTGCATCATCAGGCACGGGGTTTCCCTGAAATGCGGGCATGATCGCCCGCACGGCAACCTCGGCAAAGGATGCCTCAACATAGTCGAACAGCGCTTCGTGCCGCCAGTAATCGGCCGTGCCGCGCGGCGGCGTGTGGGTGTCGTCGTCGAACTTGGCCGCCAGATACCGCAGGATCGTAGTGGATTCCGCGATCATCTCGCCGTCGTCGTCGATCACCGGGGATTTGCCCAACGGGTGAACCTTGGACAACTCATCGGGCGCGCGAAAATCGTCTGTCCGGTCATAGTCGATCCGGTTACAGGGCTGGCCCAGATCGGCCAGCAGCCACAGGATGCGGGTGGCGCGGGAATATTGCAGCGCGTGGAGCGTAATCATGGCAGGCGGATCGCTTTCATCTTTAAGGGGGCGTTCGTGCGCTCACCGGGTCTTGGGCGCACGGCCCAAACGAGGACGTCCGAAGGTGGCGAGCGCACATGACGCAGGACTAGAGCAGTGCCAGCAGTTTCTTGGCTGCCTCTGCCGACGAGGCAGGATTCTGGCCTGTCACGAGTTTTCCGTCCGTCACCACAAAGGATGCCCAGTCGTCGCCCTTTTTGTAGTCACCACCGTTCGACTTCAGCATATCCTCGACAAGGAACGGCACGACATCGGTCAGGCCAACGCCCTCTTCTTCGGTGTTGGTGAAGCCGGTAACGGTCTTCCCGGAAACGAGGGGCTTGCCGTCGGCACCTTCCGTGTGGCGAAAGACTGCGGGCGCATGGCAGACCGCGCCCACGGGGCGGTCGCTGGACGCGAAGGTTTCGATCAGGGACTTGCTGTCTGCGTCCTCAGCCAGATCCCACAACGGTCCGTGGCCGCCTGGATAGAAGATTGCATCAAAGCCATCCGCCGAGACGTCCGACAGCTTGACGGTATGCGCCAGATCCTTCTGGGCCGCCTCGTCGTTCTTGAAGCGCTTCGTCGCGTCAGTCTGGGCATCGTCGGTGTCGCTGGATGGATCGAGCGGCGGCTGACCACCCTTGGGCGAGGCCAGCGTGATTTCAGCACCGGCATCCTTGAAGACGTAGTAAGGCGCGGCGAACTCCTCAAGCCAGAAGCCGGTTTTATTGCCTGTGTCGCCCAGTTGGTCGTGGGACGTGAGAACCATCAGTATCTTCATGGGAATATTCCTTCGAAATTGGAGTTCAGTCGTTCAGTTTGATGACGCGTTTGCCGCAGGCGTCGCCTCTTGAAAGCCCAACGAACGCGGACGGAGCCTGTTCCAGCCCCGCGATCATTTCTTCGCGGTACTGGATCCTGCCGTCGCGAATCCATTCACCCATCTGGTTGGCGAAGTCGGGGTAGAGATGCCCGAAATCGTCGAAGACGATGAACCCGCGCATGGTCATCCGCTTTTTCAGGATGGTTCCCATCAACAGGCCCAGGCGGTCCGGTCCGTCCGGCAGGGATGTTGCGTAATATTGCGAGATGAGACCGCAGACCGGGATGCGCGCCAGCGGGTCAAGAAGCGGCATGACCGCGTCGAAGACCCCGCCGCCCACGTTTTCCCAGTAGATGTCGATCCCCTTTGGCGTCGCGTCCTTCAGGGCATCGGGGAAACCATCGGCTTTATAGTCAATGCAGCCATTGAAGCCCCGCGTAGCTACCACACGGGCGCACTTCTCATCCCCACCGGCAATTCCGATGACGCGGCATCCCAAGATCTTTCCGATTTGCCCGACTGTGGCACCGACGGGACCGCTTGCCCCGGCGACGACGATCGTCTCGCCCGCCTTGGGTTGCCCGTCGTCGTGACTGCCCCCTACAATGGCACCACTGCAGTCATGGGAACCTGTCGGGGATGCGCCGGTGATTGAGAAAGGTGGTGCCCCGCGGGACACCACGCGCTAATTTTCAGGGCACAAGCGCCACGAAGCTAAGACCGGTCGTCTTGGTCGCGGCGTCGATGGCGGCCACGGGATCGTCGATGCCGACCTCCTGCAATCCGACCTGCCGCAGGTCGATCAAGCCGCCTTGGATCATCCGCCAGATCGCGAGAACGGTTTCCGAGCGGTACATCCGCGACCCCTTGACGGTCAGCCTGCGGCGCAGGACTTCGCCGTAGGGCAGCGGCACGTCGCAGCGGGTTCCGCCCATCATGACAATCGTGCCCTCGTCACGCAGCGTTTCAAACCCTGCAAGGAACGCATCGGCGTCCGGGGCATTTCCGATCGCATCAATGACCACATGAGGCGCTCCGAAAGCGGACATGGCTTTGGCATCTGTCGACACGTCACCGGTCAGCGGGACAGTTGCAACACGATCGTCAAGCATGGCCAGACGCTCCAGAACGCCCGCATCCCGTCCGACCGCGATGACCCGCGAGGCACCACGTGCGAGCGCGACAAGAACAGCTGCACCGCCCATCTGACCGGTGGCACCCAGGATTGTCACGATATCGCCGGGACGCTGACCCGATTGCAGGACGCCTTCTCCGGCAATGCCCAACCACGTCAGAAAGGCCAGGCGACCAAAATCACCAAAGTCTTCCGCACCCGGCAAACGCGTCACGGATTGGGCCGGCAGGACGCATTGTTCTGCCATGGTCCCGTCGCGCCACTGGTCGCGCATCGCGCGGACGGCATCGGTTTCGATCCCGCGACCACCAACCTCGCCCAGGCCCATCATCACGTCTTCGGGGTGATCCGCGTCATGGCTTTCGACCAGAGAGTCCAGCGCCACCACATCCCCGACCGCAAGGTTGTAGACATCTGCGGCAACGTGGCGAACGGTGCCCACGCCCCCTGCGCCAAGCACCAGCGGCACGGGCAGGGGCACCTCGGTGCTGTCGACCATGGCGGTGAGATAGCCGGGCACGTGAACTGCCTTGACGTCCACAATGACCGAACCCGGGCGCAGTTCGGGATCGGGGCGCTCTACACACAGCAGGGGGCTGTCGAGCGTTTCTTTGTACCAGGCTTTCATAGATATGGGTCCTTCGTCTGAGAAATTGGATCTGCTGACAGAATGCTCTGCGCAGCAACGAATCGCTGTTTACGACCTCAACCATAGTTCAGGTCAATAGGCGGAATTGTCTGGCTGGTGGTGTCGGGTCGAGACGGCGTATCAGGTCCTCTGCGACCGAATGGGCCCAACCGAAAAATGCGGTTTTGAGTTTGTTGATTGCGGCTGAAACGCCACCCCGGAAGGGGTCGGAGCGTTGCTGACCTTTGCGTGATCGTGGGATTGAACCCACGTCAAACCAAACCTATGGTTCAGGTATTGTAGCTGCTTGAAGGCACGAACATGATGTCTGACCTTACCAATGAACTCACCGTCGGAGAGATGGCGAAGCGCGCGGGCGTTCCCGTGTCGACCCTGTATTTCTACGAAAAGAAGGGGCTGATCACGTCCCGGCGCACCGCGGGCAACCAACGGCGCTATCCGCGCGGGCTTCTGCGTCTTGTGGCGATCATCCGTGTCGCTCAGCGTGCGGGCATCCCCTTGGCCGAGATCAAGGACACCCTGTCTTTCCTCCCCGACGACCGTGCGCCGACCGCGCGAGAGTGGCGTCAGCTTTCCGCCCGCTGGAAAGAGCGGCTGGAGGACCGGATCAGATCGCTGACCCAGCTGCGGGACGACATGCAGGGATGCATCGGCTGCGGCTGCCTTTCCCTGAAAGTCTGTCCCTTACGCAATCCGTCGGACGTTTTGGGCAAACTTGGCTCTGGCCCACTGCTGCTGGAGTAAGCCAGTCGGGTGATGGGAACGGCCCTTATCCATCCGATCTGAACGCCCCCTTCGCGTCATGCGCCTTGAGATCTTGCATGATCCGATGGCTTAATCGGAACACCTCGTCACGCATTGCCTCTGCGGCCGCGCCCAGTTGAGAGTCCGCCTTGCGGATCAGCCCGAACTGCCTGCGCAATCCATGCACGGCATCGCATTCAATAATCTGCGCTTTGTCGCCGGATGGCGCGCGCGTGAGGATCGGGGAAATGGCCACCGCATCAGTCTGGTGCAACATCGTCTGCAAAAGGTTCAACGACGGGATTTCGATTATCCTTTCGGGCAGTGCCATTCCGTTTTCAGCACAAAGTCGCGTCAAAAGATCAAACTGACCGCCCCCGGATGCGTTTGTAATCAACCATTCCTGCGCGTGCAGATCTTCAAAGGTCGCCCGCTGCCCCAAGGGATGACCAAGGCGTCCGACGACCTTGTGATCCACATCGAACCACGGCTGCGTCGTGATATTCGCGGACGCTTCGGAGCCAAGCAGCAACACCACGGCGAAATCGATGGTGCCGTCCGCGACCCATGCGATTGTTTCGCGGGTAAACGCCTCGTGCATGCGCAGCCGGACGTTGGGAAACCGGGTCCGAAAGGCACGATATGCCTCGGGAATAATCACCTGACCCAGCATTGGCGAGATCCCGAACGAGACGTGACCGCCTTTGTCCCCTGCCATCTGAAGCATTTCGATCTGCGCCGCTTCAAGCTCGCGGAAGATTGCCCTGCCATGGATCACCAGCCGCGTGCCCGCATCCGTCAGGCTGGCGCCGCGGTGCCCCCGGACCAACAATTTCAAATGGTTGGCTTCCTCCAGCTCGCGCAGCGCCTTGGTCAGCGCGGGTTGGGTCAGCCCCATTTCACGCGCGGCGGCGCGTATCCCGCCCAACCGCGCGACAGCGTCCAAAGCCCGAAGTTGATGCAGCTTCATGAAAACCTCCAGTTATCACAATAGCCAAGTATTGTCTTGTGAGGGAATGGGTGTCGTTCAAAGGTCTGTCAACTTTGCCAATAGAAAGATCGGACCGACATGGCCACCCTGAAAGAGACATTTTCTTCATATGCAGAAAGCATGATCCCCATTCGTCGCCATTTGCACGAAAACCCGGAACTGGCCTTTGAGGAATTTGAAACCGCACGGATGGTGGCCGGGATGCTCGAAAGCTGGGGCTACGAGGTGACAACCAACATAGGCGGAACAGGTGTTGTCGGAACATTGCGCGAAGGCAATGGAAACACAGCCATCGGGTTGCGCGCCGACATGGACGCATTGCCAATTCAAGAGGATTCAGGCGTCCCACACGCCAGCCAGACCCCCGGCAAGATGCATGCCTGCGGTCACGACGGCCACACGGCGACGCTTTTGGGTGCTGCGAAATATCTTGCCGAGACGCGCAATTTCTCCGGGACATTGAACGTGATCTTCCAACCCGCCGAAGAAGGGCAGGCCGGGGCGAAAAAGATGATCGAGGACGGCCTGTTCGATCGCTTTCCATGCGATGAGGTCTATGCGCTGCACAATGCACCGGGCGTGCCGGTGGGGACGATGGGATATCGCGTCGGGCCTGCGATGGCGTCGAACGATCGCATCGTGATCAAGGTGACAGGGCGGGGCGGTCACGGCTCGCAGCCGCACACCGCGCTGGACCCGATTGTCGCGGCGTCGGCCATCGTGAACGACCTGCAAAGCATCGTTGCGCGCAATGTCGACACGCAAGAGGCCGCCGTTGTCACGGTTGCTGCGTTCAATGCCGGCGCCACCTTCAACATCATTCCGCAGACGGCCGAAATGAAAGTGTCGATCCGCACCCTGAACCCCGAGGTGCGCGCGCAGGTCAACGCATGCTTGCGCACGATGGTCACGCATGTGGCGCTGGCACACGGTTGCACCGCCGAAGTGATCGCGATGCCCAATCCCTATCCATCGCTGTTCAACCATGCCGAACAAACCGAAACAGCCCGCGCCGTTGCTGTCGATCTTCTGGGGGCCGACGCCGTGGTGGAACGCGACCGCCCCGTGATGGGCAGCGAGGATTTCGCCTTCATGCTGCAAGAAAAACCCGGCGCCTATTTCTTCTTTGGCAACGGCACTCAGGGTGCCAACGGCACACCGCTTCACCACCCTGGCTATGACTTTAACGATGACGCCCTTTTGCCGGGCATCGCGTTTTGGGGACGGCTCGTAGAAACGACAATGAAGAAAAGCTGACCCGCCAACCGCCAAGGCAATACGGCTTGGCATCCCACCTTCCAACAGTTCCGAGGACCACTTTATATGACACAGACCCGTCGTGATTTTATCCGCAACAGCGCCATGCTGGCCGCTGCATTCGCCACCCCCTTCGGCGCAGCTTCCGCCCAAGAACGCGTCGCGCTGTTCAAATGGGTGCCCCACGCCGATCTTTCGGTGGTCGATCCGATGTTCTCCACATCCTACATCACCCAGATCTATGCGATGATGGTGTTCGACACATTGTTCGGGCTTGATGAAAACTACGAACCCCAACCGCAGATGGCCCAGACCCACGAGGTCAGCGAAGATCGCCTGACCCATGTGATTACCCTGCGCGACGGGCTGACCTTCCACGACGGCACGCCGGTAACAGCCACGGATTGCGTAGCCTCGATCAAGCGTTGGATGGCGCGCAGCGGTCTGGCAAAATCTCTGGTGCCCGTCACCGCCTCTATCGAGGCTGCGGATGCCAAGACGATCATATTTACATTGAACGAACCCTTCCCGCTGCTGACCATGCTGCTGGCCCGTCCGCAAAGCGGGTGCGCCATCATGCCGGCGTCCGAGGCCACCTCGGAAGAGCGCCTGGACCGCCCGACAGGGTCCGGCCCGTACAAGATGGTTTGGGACGAATGGGTTCTGGGCTCCAAGATCGTGTTCGCACGGCACGAAGGCTATGTGCCCCGTCCCAACGACGCGCCCGCACGCTTCAACGCAGGCGCCAAGATTGCCATGATCGACCGCATCGAATGGCAGATCGTGCCGGATGCGGCCACAGCGATCGCAGCCATCCAGTCAAACGAAGTCGACGGCGTCGAAAGCGTGTCGACCGACTTTGCCCCGATCATCGAAATGCTGCCCACGGTCGAGCTGTATCGCAGCGAAATTCCCACAGCCGGTGTCATGCGCTTTAACCATCTCCACGCACCGTTCAACGATCCCAAAGTGCGGCAAGCCGTATTGTTGGCGACCGACCAGCGCGATTTTATGGCGGCGGCCGTCGGGGCGGACAACACCGCGTCCTACAATGCCGAAACCGGTGTCTTTGCGCCGGGCACGCCAATGGGCAGCACCCGCGGGCTCGAGGCCATCACCGGACCCCGCGACATCGAGAAAGCGCGCGAGATGCTGAAAGAAGCAGGCGTGTTCGGCAGCCAGATCACCGTTGTCGATACGGTTGCCATCGCATCGCTGCATACCTTTGCGCTGGTTGGCATCGACCTGTTCAAAAAGCTGGGCTTCGATGTGAAGATCGAAACACTCGACTGGGGCGCGACCTTGCAGAAACGCGAAGTCAAAGCAGCCCCTGCCGATGGGGGCTGGAACGTCATCTTTACCGCCCTGGTCGGGGTCAACAACCTTGATCCGATCGGTCAGCTTGCATTCCGTGCGACGGGTGAATCCGGTTGGTTCGGCTGGCCGAAGAGCGACAAGATCGAAAGCCTGCGCGACGCCTGGATGCTGGCCGAAACGCAGCCCGAGCGCATCGAACTGGCGGCACAAATTCAGGAACAGGCGTTCATCGACGTGCCTTATGTCCCGCTTGGCTCGATTTACGGCCTGACCGCGATGACGTCGCAATGGTCCGGTTACCAGCCGCAAATGGCGAACTTCTACACGCTTCGTTCCGCCTGATCGCGGCCAAATTGGACACACCGGCGCCCGGACTGTTCCGGGCGTCGCTTTAGCTGAACCAGGTCACATGACAACATACATCTTAAGACGATTCATCAGCACGATCCCCGTTCTGATCCTGATCGCCCTGTTTGCATTCACCGTGCTGCGCATGGCACCCGGCGATCCTGCCATCATGATCGCAGGCGAAGACGCAAGCCCCGAAATGGTGGCGCAGATTCGTGATGATCTGGGGCTGGACGGTCCGTTTGTCCCGCAGTTTCTGTCGTGGGGCTGGGCCGTGCTGCAAGGCGATTTCGGCTTGTCGCTGTTCACCCGCCAACCCGTGATCGAAATGATCGGGCAACGTCTGGCGCCGACCTTCTTGCTGATGACGCTGACGCTGGCGATTTCGGTGGTGATCGGCATCTTTCTGGGGGTCATCGGGGGATGGCGTCAGAACAGACCGACCGACCGGCTGATCATGGTGGCGATGGTCCTGTTCTTTTCAATCCCCAGTTTCGTGATGGGCTATCTGCTGACATGGGTTCTGGGGCTGCAACTGAAGTGGCTGCCGGTGCAAGGTTACGCGGCACTGGACCAAGGCATTCTGATGTCGCTGCGCAGCCTGCTGATGCCCGCATTGGCGCTGTCGGCTGTCTATGTCGCTGTCATTTCGCGCATCACCCGATCCTCGATCCTTGAAAACCTGCGTCAGGACTTTGTGCGCACCGCCCGCGCCAAGGGGGTGGCAGAACGCACCGTCTTGTTCCGCCACGCGCTCAAGAACTCGGCCGTGCCGATCGTCACCGTGATCGGCAGCGGCATCGGTGTGCTGATGAGCGGTTCGGTCATTATCGAAAACGTCTTTGCCATTCCCGGACTGGGACGGCTGACGGTGGATGCGGTGCTGCGCCACGACTACCCCGTCATTCAGGGTGTCATTCTGCTTTTCGGTCTGATGTATGTGCTGGTCAACCTTGCGGTCGACCTTGCCTACACGGCGTTCGATCCAAGGATCAAATACTGATGTCTGGTTTTATCTCAATCTTTCGCGGAAACACCCTGCTGACGCTGGGCTGTATCCTGATGACGCTGATTGCACTGATGGCGGTGTTCGCGCCCTATCTGGGCACCATCGACCCCACCGCAATCGCGCCCACGGTCCGTGCCCAGGGGCCATCTGCCGACCATTGGCTGGGCACCGACATGCTGGGGCGGGACATCTGGTCGCGCGCGGTCTACGGCGCGCGGGTGTCGTTGATCGTGGGCTTTGGCGTCGCGGTGCTCAGCTCTGTCGTGGGGATCGCGCTGGGACTGTTGTCAGGCTTCAGCCGTTTTCTGGACCCCATCATCATGCGGGTGATGGATGGCATCATGGCCATCCCCACCATTCTGATCGCCATCGCGCTGATCACCGTGGCGGGCGTGTCGCTGACCAACGTGATGATCTCGATCGCATTGGCCGAACTGCCGCGACTGGTGCGCCTTGTGCGGGCCTCGGTTCTGTCCTTGCGTGAACAGCCCTATGTCGAGGTTGCGGTGGCCACAGGCTCCAACCGCACGCGCATCATTTTGCGGCACCTGCTGCCGAATGCCACCGCGCCGATCATTGTCCAGATCACCTATCAGGTGGGGGTGGCGATCCTGTTCGAGGCCGGCCTGAGCTTTCTGGGCGTGGGCATCCCGCCCTCGACGCCCTCGTGGGGCAACATGATGTCCGAAGGCCGCGCCCTGTGGCTGGCCAAACCGCATCTGGTGCTGTTTCCCGCGATGTTCCTGACCATCACCATCCTTGCTGTGAACATGATCGGTGACGGTCTGCGCGACACGCTGGACCCACGTATGAAAAAGAGGTTTTGACATGACCGATGCCACATCTCCCATTCTCGAGATCAAGGATCTGACCGTCAGGTTCGCAGGTTCGGATGCCCCCGCGGTCGAAGGGCTTTCGCTGTCGGTGCAATCCGGGGAAACCCTTGCCATCGTGGGTGAATCCGGTTCGGGAAAATCTGTCACCTCGATGGCTGCTATGCGCCTGATTGATTTCGACGGCGGGCGCATCGAAAGCGGTTCAATCCGTCTAAAGCGCCGCGACGGGTCGATCCTGAACGTCGAATCCGCCGATCAAAAGCTGATGCGCAAGGTCCGCGGCCAGGATGTCGCGATGATCTTTCAGGAACCGATGACCTCGTTGAATCCGGTGATGAAAATCGGCGACCAACTGGTGGAATCGATCCTGCTGCATCAGGATAAATCCGCAGCCCAGGCGCGGACCGAAGCGGTGCGGATCATGGATCTGGTGCGCATTCCCAAAGCCCGCGAGGCGCTTGAACGGTATCCACACGAGTTTTCGGGCGGGATGCGCCAGCGGGCGATGATCGCCATTGCGCTGTCCTGCCGCCCCGGCCTGTTGATTGCGGACGAACCAACGACGGCACTGGATGTCACCATTCAGGCGCAAATCCTCGAACTGATGCGTGATCTGCAAACCGAGATGGAGATGGGCCTGGTCTTTATCACCCACGACCTTGGCGTCGTGGCCGAAGTGGCAGACCGCGTGCTGGTCATGCGCAAGGGCAAGATGGTCGAAGAAGCGCCGGTAAACGCGCTGTTTGCCAATCCGCAGGCGGACTACACCCGCCAGCTTCTGGCCGCCGTCCCCAAATTGGGTGCGGCCACCGGCACCGACGTGCCTCTGCGCTTTGACTTGTTGGGCATGGCAAAGCCTACGGCCGGCACAATCGACAAAATCCAGCAACCCTCGACGCAGCCGATCCTGAGCGCACAGGCGTTGAACGTCCGCTTTCCAATCAAGGGCGGTCTTCTGGGCCGTGTCCGTCAGGAAGTGCACGCGGTGGACAACGTCAGCTTCGACCTCTTCCCCGGCAAGACGCTCTCGCTGGTCGGAGAATCGGGATCGGGCAAGACCACCACGGGCAGATCGCTGCTGTCTCTGGCCCCGCGCACCGGCGGCAGTGTGCGGTTTGACGGACAAATGATCCAATCCGATAGCCGCGCGGGCATGGCCCTGTTGCGCCGCCACATCCAGTTCGTGTTTCAAGACCCCTACGCCTCGCTTGATCCGCGTATGCGCATTGGCAAATCCATCACCGAACCGATGGAAATTCACGGGCTGGCGCAGGGTGCCAAGGCGATGCAACGTGCCGCTGCCTTGCTCGAACGGGTGGGGCTGTCCGGCGACATGGTGGATCGCTTCCCGCATCAGTTCTCGGGCGGTCAACGCCAGCGGATTTGCATTGCACGCGCCCTTGCGGCCGAACCCAAGGTGATCATCGCGGACGAATCCGTTTCGGCTTTGGACGTGTCGGTGCAGGCGCAGGTGGTCAATCTGCTGCTTGACCTGCAAAAGGAAACGGGCGTTGCCATGCTGTTCATCAGCCACGATATGGCGGTGGTCGAACGGATCAGCCACGATGTCGCGGTCATGTACCTTGGCCAGATCGTCGAAATGGGCACGCGCCGCCAGGTCTTTGAAAACCCGCAGCATCCCTATACCCGCCGTCTGCTGTCTGCCGTTCCGGTGGCCGATCCCACACGCCGCACACGCCGCGCGCTGGACATAAGCGAGCCGCGCGGCGCGGTGCTGCCGGTGGGCACAGATGTGCCGATGCAACCGCTGGCCGACATCGGCGACGGTCACATGGTGGCGCTGCACAAGGTCGGAGATTTCGAAGCCACCCAAGGCAAGAGGGAGCTGGAAAGCCTGTGACCGATACCGAATATACGTTGCACGGCGGACGCGTCATCGACCCCGAAACCGGCTTTGACACGCTTGCCGATGTCGCCATCGCAAATGGCAAGATCACCGACATTGCCCCCACCTTGCCAGCCGGAGCTCAGGCGATTGACGCCACCGGACTGATCGTGGCACCCGGCTTTATTGACCTGCATTCGCACGGGCATTCGGTGCCTGCGGACCGTATGCAGGCTTTTGACGGAGTGACAACGACGCTTGAACTCGAGGTCGGCGTGCTGCCCATCGCACAATGGTACGAGACGCAAGCCAACCGGTCGCGTGTGTTGAACTATGGTGCCGCCTCGGCGTGGGTCGCGGCCCGCCAGACGGTGCTGTCCGGCGCGCCGCTGGATGGCACGGGCACCATCGGGCGGCGTGTCGCCGATACCCGGTGGACGGCGGACGTGGCGACCGACGCCGAAGTGGCACAGATCGTGGCCCTGACCCGCGAAGGGATCGAGGCAGGCGGGTTGGGCATTGGTGTGCCCAACGGCTATGTGCCGGGATCGGGCGTCAAGGAAATGGTCGCCTTGTGCGAAATGGCCGCCGACACGGGCCGCCCCACCTATACGCACGTTGCGTTCACCGCTGTGGACGACCCGCGCAGCGCAATCGAGGCCTATATTCGGATTATCGGCTATGCCGCCGCGACTGGCGCGCACATGCACATCTGCCACCTCAATTCCAGCTCGGGCACCGACATCGAACAGGCCGTGCGCATTCTGCGCAGGGCGCAGGATGTCGGCTTGCCTGTCTCAACCGAAGCTTACCCTTACGGAACCTCGTCAACCGTTATCTCTGCGGCTTTCCTAACGGACCCGCAGTACATGAAGCGCATTCCAAAGGGCTATGAATCCATCCGCCTTGTGCGCGACGGCCATCGTTTCTCGTCCAGGGAAGAGCTGGTCGCCGCACAAAAAGACGACCCTGGCCAGTTGATCCTGACCGAGTTTCTGGACGTGGACGAAGATCCGGATCACTCGGCCATGCTGGACGCCTCTGTGCTGTATCCGGGCGGTCTGATTGCGTCGGACGCCATGCCGTGGATCACGCCCGAGGGCACATTCTACACCGGAACCGATTGGCCAATACCGCCCGAGATGAGCGCACACCCCCGTTCGTCGGGGACCTTCACCCGGTTCCTGCGGCTATGGGCACGCGAAAGGCAGGCGGTCGGCTGGATGGAAGCCATTGCCAAATGCACGCTCTACCCGGCACAAATCCTGGAAAAATCGACGGATCAGGCAAAAACCAAGGGCCGGTTGCAGGTGGGCATGGATGCGGACGTGGTGGCGTTCGACCCGAACACGGTGGCGGACATGGCCACCTTCGAAGACATGAGCCGCCCCGCCGAAGGCATGCGGCATGTCTTTGTGAACGGAACGCCGGTTATCCGCGACGGTGCGCTTGATACCACAGTGGCACCGGGGCGTCCTGTGCGCGGTGCCATCCGGTGACCATTCCCGTCATCCTGTTCACCGGCTTTCTGGGGGCTGGCAAAACGACCGTGATCAACCGGCTGCTTCAACAGGATCACGGGCGTCGCATCGCAGCCATCGTCAATGACTTCGGCGCGATCAACATCGACGCCGCCCTGATCGAAACCGCCGGGGACGACGTGATCGGTCTGGCCAACGGCTGCATTTGCTGCACGCTTCAGGGCGATTTCCTCCGCACGGCCAAGGGGCTGTTGGCGCGAACCCCACCCCCCGATCTGATCGTGATCGAGGCAAGCGGCATCGCCGAGCCGCAAGGCATCGTCGAGATGGTCCAGGATCCGATGATGTGGAACACGTTGTCGCTGGATGCCATCCTGTGCGTTGTGGACGTGGCCGATGTCGCAGAAGACCCCGCGCGCCTGTCCGACCCGCTGTGGCGGGTTCAGGTCGAACAGGCTGATTTCCTGCTGTTGACCAAATCCTCTCTGGTGCCAGACGCGCTTGCCAGAACCGTGACGGACAGGTTGACCGTCATGTTCCGCAAGCCGCTTTTGGACATCGACCGCGAGGCCCTGCCGCTTGAGCTGTTGGACCCCCAGGACCGATCAAACACATCCCTCGGCGCGCCTGCATCGCGCGCAGGCCATTCAACCCGGTTCGAAGCCGTGGAATGGCAAAGCAAGGGGCCGGTGCCGCAAGCGGCCTTTCAGACCTTCTTGCATCAGGTCGCGCCATCCCTGCTGCGCGCCAAGGGATTTCTGACGTTCACCGAAAGACCCGGTCGCACAAGCCTGCTGCAACTGGCCGGGCGCCGCGCGACGCTGACGCCGTACCGGCAGGCACGGGAAGGCTGCCAATTGGTTCTGATCGGGAAAAAGGGCGATGTGGACCCCCCCGCAATTCTGGACCATTTGAATGCGCTGGGGGCCTGACCCGTTCATCGGCCACAGGCTACGCCGCCTTTATGATCCACCGCCCCGAACCAACAGGGACTTGCCGGTCACCCTGTATTGACCAAACGAAGGTCGGACAGAACGACCGGGGGCCCTTACGCCTCGATCATGCGCCCAGTGTCCGCTTGCCCTGTGTCCGCTTGCCTCGTGTCCACTTCACCGTCCGGTCGGGTCTCCCGCTGGATGTCCCCTGCCACTTCGCGCAGATGCACCCCCAACAGCATCAATCCGGGCCACAGCATATAGGCCTCGATCTCAAGGTTCTCGCCAAAGGACAACAGAACGATGGTCATCAAGATACCCATCGGCAGCCGTCCACGCGGGTGGCGGGCGGCGTCAAGCATCGCGAAACAGGTGTGCCAGACCATCGGCACCAACAGCGCCGCAAACCCGACCAGCCCCTTGACGAACAGCAATCCGAACCACGTGTGGTGACTGCCGATGGGCATATATTCCACCGCGTGCGATCCGGGGTGAATGGTGCCATGACCGAACCACACAGCCTCGTTCTGCCAGCGCTCATAGGCAATGCGCTGCAGCGTCTCGCGCACCCGCGTGCTGTCAGCCCGCGCGCCCTTGAAGGTGGCCACAGCGTCCTGCGCCAATGTGACCAGCGCCGTGCCCAGAACCGCCAGCGACGCGGTCAGGGTGGCCGTCACATGCCACGCCCAGCCTTTCAGCAGCAGCGGCATCATGCGCGGCGCGATGGTGCAGGCCACCAGCCCGACCAGACCCATCCGCGACTTGGACGCAAGGATCATCAGGATACCCGCACCCACACCGGCCAGCATCCATTTGCGGTCTTTCTCCTCCAGCGCAAAAAGCACCATGACCACGCCCAGCAGCGCGGCAAAGGGCGACCATGGCGCATAGAACTGCCACCTAGGCGTCCAGCTTGCCGGATCATAAGTGAACAGAAACACCGAGAAATATTCAGGCCCCGGCCCGCCAACAGCCTTGAGCGGCGAGGTAAAGATGCGCTCGGGCAGGCCGACATAGGGCGCGATCAGCAGCAGCGGCGCCAGCGCCAGCGTCCACGCGCCGATCACGCATTGCCCCCGGATCAACAGCGACCGCCGGATCGGCAACACAGCGCCAACCAACGGGAACAGCGCCAGCAAGGCCCAGCCCTTGGCCCAGCCGATCGACGACTTGATCGTCTGTTTCAGGCCCAGCCCCCAGTCCAGATGCCCCACCCACAAGGCCACCAGCATCACGAACATGCCGATGAACCAGCACCAGACCAGCGGCGGCACCGACCCCGTCGCACGCAGGTCCGCGCGCATGGCAGGCCCCAGGTACAGCGCCAGCGCCGCCATGCCGCCCAGCACCCAGGCCAGCACCGGCCCGACCACATACAGCGCGCCCACTGCGTACAGCGGCCAGGTGTAGACCATCGCGCGGTACACCATCCGTTCGGCGGGGTTCTGCGGTGTCATGCTGCGGCCTTGCGCAGGCCGATCAGCCGCCCGATCAGCGCCGAGCGCATCCAGCCCAGCATCAGGCCCAGCAACATCATCATCGTCGCAGCGCCGCCCGCAGCCACCGCCAGCTTGCGATTGGGCGACGACGGGCGGTCGGGCAGGGACGGGTTTTCCAGCACCTGCACCAGCGGATAGGACGCATAGACATCGGATTTGGTCGACTGGGTGCGCGCGATGGCGGTGGCAAACACCGCCTCGGCCACCGAAAAGTCGCGTTGCAGGTCTTGCAACCGTGCCGCCGCCGCCGCAAGCCCTTGCTGCTTGGCCATATCCTCGGCCAGCCGCGCCGACAGGGTGGCGTGCTGTTGCACGATGCCTGCGCGCTCCGCATCCATCCGCACCAGTTGCGCCAGCAGATCGGCCCGCGCGCCTGCGGGCGCCAGATCAAGCCCGTTAAGTTGCTCGGTATCCAACCCCGTCACCGCAACCGCCTGCCGCAAGGCGGCTCCGGTGGCCGCGGCATGGGCGGCGCGCGCGTCCTGCACCTTGGGGTGGCCTTCCCCGAACTGCGACCGCGCCTCGGACAGCTTGGCCGCCTGTGTGCCGACCTCTTCGGTCAGCGTCAGGAACTGCGCGTCGGCGTATACCTTCAACGTGGCCGCCGCCGCCGTGGCGGGCAGGCCCAGCGTGGCCTCCAGCGATGCCACGCTTTGCGCTTTCTCGCTCAACGTCGCCGCCAGATCCTGCACACGGCTTTGCAACAGACGGTTGGTTTCGACCATGGCATCGAATTGCGTGCTGGACACCAACCCCGTTTCATCCTGCAACCGCGCAATGTCGGCGCGGGTGGCGGCAACCGAATTGCGATAGTCGGCAATCGCAGCCAGCCCGCTGTCCTCGCGGGTGTTCTGTTCGTCGGCCCGCAGCGCGTCCAGCTCGGCAAAGAACGCCGCCAACAGCGCGTCACCACGCGCCTGCGCATCCTCGGCACTGCCGCCGGTCATTTCCAGATGGATCAGGCTGGTCTGGTCCACCAGATTGATGCGCGGCTTGCCAAAGTCCTGACGGCTCAGCCCCATCGAGGTTGCCGCCGCCGCCAGAATACGATCCGCCCCGATCAGCCGCTTGTAGGTCTCGGTCGGGCTGACCGAATTGCTGGCAAAGGCCGAATTGGCATAGGACGACGCCTGTCCGATGCCGTTCAGGTTAAGCGAAGCCGACGCGCCCGAGCCGGGCAAAATCAGCGAGGTCTGCGATTTGAACGACAGCGGCGCGGTGCGCAGATAGCCGGTGATCGGCGCCCAGATCAGCGCGCCCCCCATCAACGCAAAGGCAAGATAGCGCGGGAACCGGCCCAGGTCGCTGACACGGCCCCCCAACAGGATACGGCGCATCGAAATGCGGCGTTTGGCGGGGGCAGGGGGGGCGAATGCTGTGGCGTCTTGATGTGTCATCGGGCGTCTCCTTTGCCCGTGACATTAACCAAGTTTTAAGGTTAACGCGCGCACGCGCTTGGCTGGGCGCGGGGGCATTGGGGGCACAGGCCCTATCCGTCGGGATAGGTCAGTACAGCCCCGCCTCGCGCGCGATCAGCGCCGCCTGCGTGCGGTTGGCGGCCCCGACCTTGCGGTACAGCGTCTTCATATGCAGCTTCACCGTGGGTTCGGTGATGTCCAGATCGCGGGCGATTTCCTTGTTCGACTTGCCCTCGGTCAGACCCTTCAACACCTGCAACTCGCGCGGCGACAGCTTTTCTGCCAGCGGGTGTTTGGCGGTTTCGTCGACAGCGGTCATAAAGTCGATGGGGGCGTATTGTTCGCCCATGGCCATGAACTTGACCGCGTTGATCATGGATTTCGCCGGCAGCGTCTTGGGCACGAAACCGGCAGCACCGGCCTCCAGCGCCTGCTCGGCGATCTCGCGGGTGGCCTCGCCCGACAGCAGCGCCACCCGTTGCCCGCCATCCAGCGCCAGCGCGTGCTTTAGACCCTCCAGCCCGTTCATCCCCGGCATGTTCAGATCCAGCAACACCAGGTCAAACCGGTCCTCGTCCGCAATCAGCTTGCAGGCACCGGTCAGATCCGCCGCCGTGCGGGTTTCGATGTCACCCTGCGCTTCCAGAAACAGCACAAGCGTATCGCGCAGCAAATCGTGGTCGTCCGCAATCAAAACACGCATGTCGTTCTCCTTTAAGTAGCACAATGTCTAAAGCGATATTGCGGATCATGCACGCCTAAATTCAGGCAAATTTGTGACCGCTCCAAAGCGCAACAGGATAGCCACCTGTCCAACCGGATAGGGCTTTGTCCCACTGGTAACGGTTCGTTAACCAAAGTGGCGCGCGGCTGTCCGTCCGCTCCGTTGAGCGGCGACAGCGCATCGGACACCCTGAGGCAACTTCTGCAACCTCAAGGACTTGCCCGATGAAACACGCTGCCTTCGCCACTGACACCACCGCTTACATGCCTGCCGTTCCTGCACGGATCAAAACCGCCCATCTGCCCGCTTTGGGGCTGGATCTGGTCGACGCAACCCAGGCACAGGCCATCGCGGCGCTGCTCGCTCCGGGGCGCCGCCGCGCGTACTTCATGAACGCGCATTGCTGCAACATCCGCCGCCGCGACACCGCCTATGCTCAGGCCGTTGCAACCGCCGATATGCTGCTGCCCGACGGCATCGGGGTGGAACTGGCGGGCCGCATGACCGGCAAACGGCTGGCGGCAAACCTGAACGGCACCGATCTGGTGCCCGCGCTGCTGGCACAGGCGGCCAGCATGGGCAAATCGGTCTATCTGTTCGGCGGCACCCCCGGCACCGCACAGGCCGCCGCCAACCGTCTGGTCAACACCATCCCCGACCTGCGCATCGCCGGCACCCGCGATGGCTTTGCCGGCGCTGCAGACACAGACGCGGTGATCCACGACATCAACGACAGCGGCGCCGACATCGTTCTGGTGGCGCTGGGTGTGCCGATGCAAGAGCTTTGGCTGCACGCAAACGCCCACCGGATCGACGCCCCCCTGACGCTGGCCGTGGGCGCGCTGTTCGACTTTCTGGCCGGCACCGTGTCGCGCGCCCCCAAGGCGGTCCGTCGTGCGCGTCTGGAGTGGGTCTGGCGTCTGGCGCAGGAACCGCGCCGCATGGCCAAACGCTATCTCGCGGGCAACACCAGCTTTCTGGCACATGCCGGCATCAAGGCACTGCGCCAACTGCCCGTCGCGGATATGCAACGCCGGTTCCTGGATGTGACCGTCGCAGGCAGCGCGCTGGTGCTGCTGTCGCCGCTGCTGGCGCTGACGGCGCTTGCGATCAAGGCCGACAGCCGTGGCCCGGTCCTGTTCAGCCAGACCCGCGTGGGCCGCGACGGCAAAGAGTTCCGCATTTTCAAGTTCCGCTCGATGACAACCGACGCCGAAACACGCCGCGACGCACTGCTGGCCTCGTCCGACCGCGAAGGCGTGTGCTTCAAATCCCGCCACGATCCCCGCGTCACACGCGTGGGCCGCTTCATCCGCCGCTTTTCCATCGACGAGCTGCCGCAAATCCTGAACGTGCTGCGCGGCGAAATGGCCATCGTCGGCCCGCGCCCCGCACTGCCGTGCGAAGTGGCGGCCTATCCGGCCCGCGCGCTGGGCCGTCTGGCGGTCAAACCCGGCATCACCGGTGTCTGGCAAGTGTCGGGCCGCGCCACCATCGGCTTTGACCAGATGGTCGAGATGGACCTGTCCTATGCCGACAGCCGGACCCTGATGCTGGACCTGATCCTGATCCTGAAAACCTTTGGCGCGGTCACCTCGGGCCGCGGCGCTTACTGATCCCCCCCCCCTGAAATACGTACAAAAGGACCTGAAATATGTCACACATTCGCAAAGCCGTCTTTCCCGTCGCAGGTATGGGCACCCGTTTCCTGCCCGCCACCAAATCCATCCCCAAAGAGATGCTGCCGCTGGTGGATCGCCCGCTGATCCAATACGCCGTGGACGAAGCCCGCGCCGCAGGCATCGAAGAGTTCATCTTCGTGACCGCCGCAGGCAAGGGCGCATTGGAGGATTATTTCGACACCGCCGCCGCTCTGGAGCAGCGCCTGACCGCGAATGGCAAGACCTCGGCGCTTGCGGCTCTCGAACGTACCCGCATGGCCGAAGGGGCACTGTCCTTCGTCCGCCAGAACAACCCGCTGGGTCTGGGCCACGCCGTCCGTCTGGCCGCGCGCCTGATCGGCAACGAACCCTTTGCCGTGCTGCTGCCCGACGACGTGATCCGCAGCCCCCAGGGCGCGCTCAGCCAGATGGTTGCCGCCCACGCGCAGCACCGCGGTCACATGGTCGCCACGATGGACGTGCCCCGCGCGGCAACCTCGTCTTATGGCATACTGGACGTGGCCAACACCCGCGGACGGCTTGCGCAGGCGCGCGGGCTGGTGGAAAAGCCGCGCCCCGAAAACGCCCCCTCGACCAGCGCCATCGTGGGCCGCTATATTCTGGAACCGTCGATCTTTGACCGCCTGGCCGACATCGGCCCCGGTGCAGGTGGCGAATTGCAACTGACCGACGCGATCAGCGCCGATCTGGCCCGCACCGGCGTCACCGGCTACCGGTTCGACGGCGAGCGGTTCGATTGCGGTTCGGTGCAGGGCTTTGTGCAGGCCACCGTCGCCTTTGCACTGGACCGCCCCGAGCTTCAGGCGGAACTGGGCGCGTTCCTGACCGACTGTGCCGCGCCAATGTCCGCCGCCGCCTGACCCCACACCTATCCCTTCGGATAGGTGGCTATCCCTCTGACCCCATGCATCTTGGTCCCTTATCTGTCATACAAGGGCCAACCCCACTCACAGGACGTTCATCATGTTAAGCCATATCACTCACGCAACAGCCGTCCTTGTCCTCGGTGCGCTGCCGGTCCTTGCTCAGGATCTCGCAACGCCTGAGGGCGACGTGATCCTGACAGTATCGGGGCTGATCGACACGACGAACGCGGGCGACACCGCACAGTTCGATCTTGAGATGCTGGAAGACCTCGACAAAACCACATTTGAAACATCCACCATCTGGAGCGAAGGCACCCACACATTCCAGGGTGTGTCGCTCAAGGTTCTGGCCGACCGTCTGGGCATAGACGGCGTCACACTGCGCGCGACGGCGATCAACAACTATGCCGTCGACATCCCGCTGACCGACGCGGTCGAAGGCGGCCCGATTGTCGCCTACAAGATGGACGACGCCACCATGTCGGTGCGCGACAAGGGGCCGCTGTGGATCGTCTACCCCTATGACAGCGATGCGGCCTACCGGTCCGAAGTGGTCTATTCACGCAGCATCTGGCAACTCGACCGGATCGAGGCAATGGAATAGGGTCGGTCCAACCGGCTGCTTTTGCCAGCCGACCCTCAAACAACGGGACCGTCATTCTGCCCCCCTCGAACCGCAAGACATACCGCGCACGGCTGATCGCCTTCGCCCTTCTGGGGGCGATTGGCCTTGTCGGGATTGTCCTGCTGTCGCACAACGTCACCCGCGACCTGAAACTGCTGAACTCGGCCAGCTCGGACAACGTGCAATGGACGCTGTCGCAGGCCGAGGTGGAATTCCTCGAATTCCAGATGAACTTGGGCGAATCCACCAGCGCCCCCGCACCGGACCTCAAGGCGCTGCGGCGCGATTTCGACATCTTCTACAGCCGGGTCAACACGCTGGGGCAGGCGTCGATCTACGCCAGCCTGCGCGAGTTGCCCGAATTTTCCCGCAATCTGCGCATCGTACAGACCTTTCTCGACCGCTCGACCAGCGCCATTGACGCCAGCGACGCGGAACTGACCCGCGCGCTGCCCGATCTGCTGGACCGCACGAACGCGGTGCGGCCCAACGTGCGCAAGCTGGCCAACTCCGGACTGAACTTCTTTGCGCAGGATTCCGACCGCCGGCGCGGCAGCATCGCCGTCACGCTGACCCAACTGGCGGCGGGCGTCAGCTTTCTGATGCTGGTGCTTATTTTTCTCGTGGCTTACCTCGCACGCCTGAACACCCAAAGCGACAAGCGCCGCGCCGAGGCCATCGAGGCGGGCAGGCGGATGAATATCGTCATCGACACCGCGCTGGATGCGGTGATCGTCAGCGACGCCCAAGGGCGCATTCTGGTGTTCAACAGTGCCGCCGAGCAGATGTTCGGCCACAGCGCCGAAGAGGCCATCGGCAGCGAACTGGGCCAGCTGATCGTGCCCGATCATCACCTCGCGGCCCACGAGGCGGGCATGCAGCGCCTGCGCACTGGCGGTGCCCGCAATGTGGTCGGCAAGGGCCGGGTAAAGCTGGAAGCCAAACGCGCCAGCGGCGATATTTTCCCGGTCGAATTCGCGATCCAGTCCGCCACCACCGAAGAAGGCGAGATTTTCATCGCCTTCCTGCGCGACATTTCCCAGCGTGTACGCTCTGAACGGGAACTGGTCATCGCCCGCGACCGCGCCCTGGCCGGCGAAAAGGCCAAGACCGACTTTCTGGCGACCATGAGCCACGAAATCCGCACACCGCTGAACGGCCTTCTGGGCAACCTGACCCTGCTGCACGACACAAGGCTTAGCGCCAAACAGGCACGCTACATCAAGAATATGGACACCTCGGGCAAGCTGCTGATGAGCCATATCTCAGACGTGCTCGACATCACCAAATACGACGCGGGCAAGCTGCGCCTGCGGCCCGTGGCGATGAACATCAGCGACCTGTTGCAAGACATCATCGACAACCAAAGCGGTGCGGCACTGGCCCATGACACCACGCTGGAATGGGGCTGGACCGGACCCCAGGCCGACTGGATCTGCGCCGACCGCGACCGCATCCAGCACATCCTGATGAACGTGATCGGCAACGCGGTCAAATTCACCCGCAACGGGCGCATCACCGTCAACGCCGAGGTCGCGCACGACGCGGATGCGGGGCCGGTTCTTCAAATCACGGTCAGCGACACCGGCATCGGCATGGACGCCGACCTGCAAACGCAGATCTTCGACGACTTCATGACCGGCGACAGCTCGTATGACCGCGATGTGGGTGGCACGGGGCTGGGCCTGGGCATCGCGCAACGCTTCGCCAAGGCGCTGGGCGGCACGATCACCGTCGAAAGCGAAAAGGGCAAGGGCAGCACCTTTGCCATCCATCTGCCCATCGACCCCGTGGCCGCGCCCACCGCAGCCCAAGAGGGGCGCGCGACACAAGCCAAAGCCCGCCCCAGCGACATCCTTCTGGTCGAAGACAACGAGATCAATCGCGTCGTCGCCCGCGAAATGCTGCTGTCGGCAGGGCATAAAGTGACCGAGGCGCACAACGGACAGATCGCCGTGGACATGGCGCAGGCCCACCGGTTCGATCTGATCCTGATGGACATCAGTATGCCGGTGCTGGACGGACGCGGCGCCACCCGCGCGATCCGCGCAGGCACGGGTGCCAGCGCCAGCACCCCGATTGTCGCCCTGACCGCCAACGCCATGGCTGACGAGCAAGAGGCGTTCCTGTCCGACGGCATGAACGATATCCTGACCAAGCCGCTGAACCGCGACGGGCTGATCCGTGTGATCGCCAATCACGTGGTCTCAGGCGGCGCACCCAGTGCTGCGCCCGAGGTGACGGTGGCCTTTGCCTATCTGGACGACCTGCGCGACACCTTGGGCGTCGACGCGCTGGCCAATCTGCTGACGCGCTATGCGGCCGAAGTTGCGGACGTTATCGCCTACCTGCAAGACCACGCAAACCATTCAACCGAAGAGGTTGCCCAACGCGCCCACCGCATCGCGGGCAGCTCTGCGGCGCTGGGGGCTGTGGACTTGCGCGCCGCCTTGATCGCGGTCGAAACAGCGGCCAAAGCGGGCGACACCGCGCAGATGGTTCAGGCCATCGACCGCCTGCCGGATGTCTGGGCCGCCACGCAGCCGCAGATGACAGCCGAACGGCGCGGCAGCACGCGCGAGAGCTAAAGTAAGCGCTACAGCGCGAGCTGCCCCAGAACCCGGCCAACTTCACCGATGTTGGTGATGGTGCTGTCGTAGCAGGCGATGGAATCGCCGGGCAGCAGGAAGGGATCGTAATCATCCCGATCCGCCCGCCGCAGCAGGTTTTCAATGTCACGCTCGATCACCACCGACACGCCGGTGATGGGATTGCGCGAGAACAGCACCGACGACCGGTGCGCGCTGGTCGCCCGCGCGCCGCCCACACAGTTGGTGTTGATCACCGCTTGCAGATAGCGCGTGCCATAAGGGATCTCGCGCACATCGCGCCCCACGGCGGACAGGGCATTGCCCGCAGCGGGCTGGGTCAGGTTCGACAGAAACAGCGAAACCCCCGGCGGGCTGATCGGGCTGGGGCGCATCAGGTCCTCCTGGAAACACCCGCGGCTGGGCACGGACACCTCGTCGCCGGTCAACAGCATGATGTCGACGGCATTCTGCCCCTCGAACACGCCGCGCATGTCCAGCACATAAAGCTGCCCGCCGCGCCGCACTTCGACCGCGGAAATATCCGCATCGGGCCGCACACCGCCCGCCGCCCTCAGGGCAGCCGACAGGTTGCGCGCTTCGGTCGAGGCCCCCAAGGCCCCCTGACGGCGGCTGTCCACCTGATCGCCGGGCACGCCGCCGATCTCGACGCTGCGGGGTTCGAACACGGCGCCGGACACGCCCACGGTGACCGAGGCAAAATCAGCCACCCGCACCGAAATGCGCGGACGATCCACAAAGAAGTCACCGGCGATCAACTGGCGTGCAATGTCGCTTTCGATCTCGCTGGTCAAACGCCCCTGCGCACGGATCGGCGGCAGGAACGGCAGCTTGATCGTGCCGTCACGCGACACCACGTAATCGCCGTTGAACGTGTCATCGTCGCCAATGCGCACGTCCACCAGATCGTTGCGCGTCACCCGCTCGCCGCGCAGCGCACTGGCCGCCAGCCCCGCACCCTTGCCGCCGGTGCCCCCACGCGGCGCGCGGCATTTCTGGGCGTTGATGGCCGCAGAGCGCAAAAACTGCGCATTGCCGCGGCTGACATCGGGCGCACGGTACTGGGCCTGATACCCGTCGCCCGCGGCAATCGGCTCAAGGTTGTCAGGCGTGTCCAGCCCCGCACAATTGCCCAGTGCCATTGCAGCCAGCAGCACCGATCCAAATCTCAAGGTCTTTTTCATCATCACGCTCAATCACCATACTTGGCCACGATCCTTGGCCGCTGTCCTGGCCCACGATCCTTAGGTTGAATCATTGTTATGCACTTCACGTCAACGGGTCGAGGGTGCGTTGGCGTCCACGCACCTATCCTTTCGGATATGATGCCATTCTGTTGCGCCCCTTTCCTCGCCTGTGGCGTCCAAGACAGGGGCGGACCGCCAAAGATACAAAGGGACCAACAGATTTGATTGGACCCCGAAATGCCCACCGCAACCCACAAGACATCCCGCATGGCACAGAACCTGTTTGCCTATGGCGCGTCCGAAGTGGCGGCCAAGGCGTCGCGGTTGCTGGTTGTCGTGGCGGTCGCCCGGTCGCTGGATCTCGCGCAAATCGGTCTGGCCGCCGCCGCACTGGCCGCCGCCGACATCCTCAAGGCGCTGACCGAAAACGGCGTGGGTCAAAAGATCATCTCGGCCCCCGAGGCCGAGCTGCCGCAAACCTGCGCCACCGCACACCGCATTTTCTGGGTCTGGTGTGTTGGCCTGTTCGTGGCCCAATCGGCCATCGGCCTTGCGCTCTACGCGGCCAACGGCAACGCGGTCCTGCTGGCGCTGATCCTGCTGCTGGCGGGCGAATACCTGTTCATGCCCGCAGGGCTGGTGCAAACCGCGCTGGCGATGCGCGCGGGCAAGTTGCGCCAGACGGCGGCGATTTCGGGCGCGCAGGTCGTGGGTGCCAATATCCTGTCGGCGCTGCTGGCGCTGGTCTGGCCTTCGGCGCTGGCGCTGATCCTGCCGCGTCTGCTGACCGCACCGTTCTGGCTGATCGCCATGCGCCGCCTGCACCCCTGGACGCTGGACCTGTCGCAGGGCCGCGCGCCGCTGCGCCCTTTCCTCAGCTTCGGCTGGGCCGTGCTGGGGGTCGAGCTGGTCAAGGCGCTGCGCCTGCAAGCCGACAAGCTGATCGTCGGCACGCTGATGGGGGCCGAGGCTCTGGGCCTGTATTTCATGGCCTTCAACGCGGGCCTCAGCCTGGCCAATTCCTTCTCGGTCGCCTTTTCCACCGTGCTGTTTCCGCACCTGTGCGCCAGCCATGACAAAGCCGCAGCGCTGCGCCAAAGCATCCTGCTGGCCATGGGGCTGATCACGCCCGCCGTCGTGGCACAGGCCCTGCTGGCCCCGTACTACGTGCCGGTCCTGTTCGGCGCGGGCTGGTCGGGCATCGACAACATCGTGTCGATCCTGTGTCTGGTGGCGATCCCCACAACCCTGTGGTCCGCCACCGCAGGCTGGCTGCGCGCCACGGGCCGTGCCCACCGCGAATTCTGGGTGACCGCTGCCATGACCGCCGCCCTGATGCTGAACACCGCAGCCCTCGCGCCCTTCGGCCTGGTCGCCGTGGCCACCGGCTATGCCATCACCGCGACCGTCCTGATGGTCGGCGCCTCGCTTCCCGCCCTCTCACAGGCCTTCGGCCCCCAACTTGCAAAGGCTTGAACCATGCCCACCTTCTCAATCATCATCCCCTGCTTCAACGCCGAAGCCACCATCGCCCAGACGCTGGCCAGCCTGATCATGCAAAGCTTTCCGGGCTGGGAGGCGATCTGCGTCGACGACGGCTCGACCGATGCCACCGTCGCACTGATCGAGGCCGCCGCCCGTCAGGACGCCCGCATTCGCCTGGTGCGCAATACCGGTAAAGGCCCCAGTGCCGCGCGCAATTTCGGGGTCAAGGACCACGCGAACGCCCGGCTGATCGCCTTTTGCGATGCAGATGACCTGTGGCAGCCGCACAAGCTGACCGAACTGGCGCTGATCTTCCACGATCCGGCCATCGACGGTGTCTACGGTCAGGTCGGGTTCTTCCGGAACCAGCCGGCCGATGCCCAGGCGCTGCCCACCGTGCCCAAACACGACCTGACCATCGCGACCCTGCTGGGCGAAAACCCGGTCTGCACCATGTCCAACCTGACCGTGCGCAAGTCGGCCTTTGTCCGCTGCGGCGGGTTTGACCCGCGCATCGTCCACAACGAAGACCTCGAATTCCTGATCCGTCTGGTGGGCTGCGGGGCGCGGGTGGTGCCGACGCCGTCCTTGCAGACGTGGTATCGCACCAGCATCGGCGGCCTGTCCACCGATCTGGACGCGATGCTGAAAGGGCGCAGACAGGCCATCGCCACCGCCGCCAGGTTCGGCGTGCGTCCCAGTGCGGCGAACCATGCCATCCACCACCGTTACCTTGCCCGCCGTGCCCTGCGCGTCGACAAGGGGCGGGGGCAGGCGCTGCGTCACGCCCTGACGGGCTTCGCCCATTCCCCCACAGGCTTCATGTCGCCCGCCAGTCGCGGGGTGATGACACTGGGGGCCGCCGTGGTGGCCACCGTGCTGCCCCGCAAGCTGCGCCTTTACCTGTTCTCGTAACTTTATCGAAAGCCCTGCCATGACCTTTGCATCCATCATCATGCCCGCATTCAACGTGCAGGCCACCATGCGTCACACGCTGGCGGCGCTGCTGGCCCAAACCTACCCCGACTTTGAAATCATCATCGTCGATGACGGCTCGACCGACTGCACGCCGGGGATCGCGGCCGAATTTGCCACAGACGCGCGCGTGCGCGTGATCCGGCAGGCCAACCGCGGCCTGGCCGGTGCGCGCAACAGCGGCATTGCCGCCGCGCGCGGCGACGTGATCGGGTTTTGCGATGCCGACGACATATGGGAACCGCACAAGCTGGCCCGCCACGTGGCGCACCTGAACGCCAACCCACACGTCGGCATCAGCTACTCCGGCTCTGCCCTGATGGACGACAACGGCACGCTGACCGGACAGGCACAGCGCCCGCGCCTGCACGGCATCACCGCCAGCCACATCTTCAAGCGCAACCCCATCGGCAACGGCTCGGCCCCGGTGATCCGCCGCGCGGTGCTGGACCAAATCGCCTATCGCCCGCGTCACGAGACCCTGCGCGACTGGTACTTTGACGAAACCTTTCGCCAGTCCGAGGACATCGAATGCTGGCTGCGCATCGCGCTGACCACCGACTGGGCGTTCGAGGGCGTGCCGGGCCTGCTGACCCGCTACCGCATCAACGCAGGCGGCCTGTCCGCGGCCACCGACCGACAGCTTGCCGCGTGGGAACGGATGGTCGAAAAGCTGACACCGCTGAACCCCGCGTTCTTCACCGTCAACACTCCCGCCGCGCGCGCCTATCAACTGCGCTACCTGTGCCGCCGCGCCATCAGCGATCTGGATGCGCCCCGCGCGCAGGCGCTCAGCCGCGCGTGGACCGCGCAATCGCGCGTGCCGCTGGTCGAAGAGCCGGTGAAGTCCGCCATCACCCTGGCGGCGGCCGCAGTGCTGGCAGCATTCGGCAGTGCCGCACTCCGCAACGCCATGACACTGGCGCGCAGGCTGCGCCCCGCCGGGGTGGTCCAATGACCGGGCCGCGCGTTCTGCATCTGGTGGATGACACCACGGCGGGCGGGGTGATGCGCGTGCTGGACCACATCCTGACCGCACCCGAACTGGCGAAACAGGCCACCCACAGCCTGCGCTGCATCAAACGCGGCGGCCTGCCTGCCGCCCGTCTGGATGCCGATGTAATCGTCTCGCATCTGGCCATCAGCTGGCGCGCGCTGCCGATGCTGGTCGCCTTGCGGCTGATGCATCCGCGCACGCCGCTGATCCATGTCGAACACAGCTATACCGAACACTTCACACGCCACAACGTGACCCGCAAACGCCGCTTTGCCACGCTGTTGCGCACCGCCTATGCCCTGTTCAACCGGATCGTCGCGGTCAGCCACGCCCAAGGCGCATGGCTGGTGCAAAGCGGCGCAGTCAAACCTGACGCGCTGTCGGTCATCCAGTCCTGCGTCGACCTGTCCGCCTTTCGCAAACTGCCCGCACCTGCGGGTCCGGTGCGCGTGATCGGCGCAATCGGCCGGCTGGACGATCAAAAGGGCTTTGACCTGCTGGTGCGTGCGTTCCGCCGGACCGCGACACCCAACATCGCGCTGCACATCTATGGGGAAGGGGCCCAGGACAACGCCTTGCGCGCGCTGGCGGACCGCGATCCGCGCATCGTGTTCAAAGGTTTCGCGCCCGATCCGGTCGCAGCCATGGCCGCCGTCGACGCCGTTGCCATGCCCTCGCGGTGGGAAGCCTACGGTCTGGTCGCAATCGAAGCGCTCGCGGCACGGCGCCCCCTGCTGGTCAACGACATCGACGGGCTGTCCGACCACATCCCCCACGGCGCACATAAGGTGTCGCAGGCGGATATTCGCACCTGGCAGCAGGCCATCGAAACCCTGGCAACTGCGCCCGAAGCCGCCGACCGCCCCGTCGCAGCAGCCAGCAGCCAGCCCGAGGCCATATTCAACGCCGCATGGACCGCGCTGCTGACCCGCACCCTCGCGCGCGCCTGACAGAAACTGATAAAAACTGACGAGACCTGACAGAAACCAGAAACCTGACGCCGGATCGCGCCTGTGAAGGGCATTTGGCCCGCGCGCAGCACAGGATCCGGTTCCCATTTTTTGCAAACCGGCGCCCGAACCACCCGTTTTAGGCGAAAAACCGTCAATCCAGCCCACCCATTGGCAATCGGTTGCCGATCCGTCCAGCCCCCGCTCGATGTCGCCGGAACCACCGCACGTCCTGCTGGTTGGCTTCACATCAACTAAGCAATGGAGGACGAACAAATGACACTCAAGAAACTCATGCTGACCACAGCCGTATCCGCATTCGTTGCAACCGGCGCATTCGCGCAAACAGCAACCGTACCCGAAGCGGGCACAACAACAACGACCGAAGCGCCCATGGCTCAGACCTTCGCGTCGATCGACGAAATGACCGTCGGCGACCTGCTGGGCAAAAGCGTTTACGAACCCAATGGCGACTCGATCGGTGACATCGACTATGTGCTGGGCAACAACGGCAGCGCAAATGTCGTGATCGGCATCGGCGGTTTCCTCGGTCTTGGTGAATACACCGTGGCCGTGCCGCTTGATGATCTGACGTTCAACGCGGACGAACAGACCGTGCAGCTCGACACCACCAAGGAAGCGTTGAAAGAGCTGCCCGAGTTTGACGAAAGCGACGCGGAAAGCCTGCCCGACGAAACCCAGCTTGGCACCCTGATGGTTGCTGACGACCCGGCGGCACCCGCAGCAACTGCACCCGCTGACACCAGCAGCAGCATGGGCGCCACAGGCGACACGTCGACCGGCACCATGACGGACGACAGCGCCACCGACAGCGCCCCGGCAGCTGACGCAGATGCGGCGACCGACACGGCACCCGCAGCGGATGCAGATGCCGACGCGTCGACAGACACGATGACCGACGAAGAAGGCGCGAAAAAACCCGAGTCGAACTGATCGCCCAGCGATTCAGATCTGGACTTGGATGCGACAGCCTTCGCCCCCGACCTTCCCGGTCGGGGGCATTTTTATGTGCCTGCCTGTTTCACCTGCGCGCACGACACGGCGTGCTGATCCAGCATCCAGTCGAGCGCCGCGCAGCTTTGTCTCGATGCACCGCGTTTTCTGGATCCCATCAAGGGGGGGGCGTCATGCGATTTAGCATCAGGTGTAAAGCATTTCTGACTTGGACAGGATCCATGCTGCGGCCGGTGCCAAGGTCCGGTGTGCGGACAAAGCTGAGGTCCACCAAAGCCCGGAACCAAGGCACGCAGTGCCGCCGGGCAGCGCCCGACCGCCCGTCGCACCAAAGGTGCGCTTTAGAAAGTCGGCACGCCTCCGGCGTGACGGGCGGGCGCTTTCTCACCGAATTACGGTACATCACCCACACGCCAAAGATTAGAAATAAAGTGGCACCCACTGACCTTCCGATGCCCACCCGCGGTCGGGCGCTGCCCTCAGTGGCAAGGTCGCTCAGGGCTCAAAGCCGACCTTCGCCGCGTCTACACACAAGAGCAGCATAGGGGCCGGTGCCAAGGTCCGGTGTGCGGGGCAAAACTGCCTGTTGCTCTTGCAGCAGTGCTTGCGCAGCCTTTCTTCGCGTTCACAGGACTGGAATTTTTGGCGGTGAAGCGCATTTTTCCAAGCCGGCCGTTGGAACGGACCAGACTGCGTGAAATCCAAGCCGACCTTTCGGTGCGGCTTGCTTCAATAGCAGAGTGGCGCGACAAATTTGCTTTGCGCAATTACAGGACGTATCATCTGAAGCATCCACTTTTTGTAGGACGCTGCCAAAATCATGCGAAAATGATTATGGCTTTCCGCGCAGTGCTTTGATGCCGCCAAAAACGGAAGTAACACAAAACACCAGTTGTGCGGCGATCCCAATCAATAGCCCAACGCTGAACAGGATTGACTTTTCGCCTTTTGCGGATTGACCAGCGGCATCATTTGCGATGTCCAAATAAATTGCCGCCGCCATGAACACAAATGCAACCATCCATGCAGCGCCGGTTTTCCAAAAGAGACGAATTTGTCTATCGAAGTGACCAGACAAAATGTGGTGTTCATCGTTTTTGCGCCAAACATAGGCCAGAATGATGCCGACGAATTGGCTGACTGCCGTTGATATGCCAAGAACATAGCTGAACCAGATCAGTTTAACCTTCGTGTCTGTCGTCATTTTTCAATCACCCTGGGTTGAGTTTTTCTGTCTGAATTGCCTACCAGAAGGATTGACTGGAAATGGGGTTGGATCGGGGCGCTTGTCTGTCGATTGGATGTTCGTTTGATGTCATGATGGAAGAGCATAAATGATACATCTGATTGACGCGCCAGTCTTCAGGCTGCATTTCGATACCTAACCTAAAAGGCTGGAGCATGATAAATGCTGTGAGCGCGTGCAGCAGGACAATCGAAAGCACGGCTTGGGCTCAAAGCCGACCTTCGCCGCACCCACGCATGATCGGTACCGAACCTGACAGCCAACGGCAGCTATGCGGGACTTTGCTGCCGTCCACCAAAGCCCGGAGTCTAGGTGCGCAGCACCGCCGGGCAGCGCCCGACCGCCCCATGGGCGGGCGCTTTCTCACCGAATTACGGTACATCACCCACACGCCAAAGATTAGAAATAAAGTGGTATCCACGGACCTTCCGCTGCCCACCCGCGGTCGGGCGCTGCCCTCAGTGGCAAGGTCACTCTGGCCTCAAACCGGACCACCTCCGGCCCCTGCGCGCAGGTCCGGCTTGCCGCTTCATATCAGTCGAGGAACGCAAAGGTCAATTTCGCCCGACGCCACACACCCCGTCAGATCGCGTTTAACGCCGCAGGCCCGTCCACGATCATCATCGGACACCCGCGCGAACACCGCTCGACGCGGCTGTCGATCCCGTAAAGCTGGCGGATCAGGTCGGGGGTCAACACTTCAAGCGTGGGACCAAAGGCCAGTGTGCGACCGCCCCCCAGCGCCATCGTCGCAGTGCAGCAGCGCATCACCTGGTTCAGGTCGTGCAACGCCAGCACCATCACCGCGCCGGTTTCCTCTGCATACACCCGCAGCGACTCCAGCACCTCGTATTGCCGGTTCAGGTCCAGCGCCGAGGTCGGCTCGTCCATCAGAACCACCTTGGGGCGGCTCACCAGCGTCTGTGCAATCGACACCGCCTGCCGCTGCCCGCCGGACAGCTCGGCCAGTTGCTGGTCCGCCAGATGGGTGATGTTGAACCGGCGCACGGTGTCGTCCACGGCGCGCAACTCATCGCCGCTCAGCCGCCAGCCGCCGCCGCCCTGTTTCAGCGCTAGAATGATGGATTCGTAGACCGTCAGCGCCGCGTTCATGCCTGTGTCCTGCGGCATATACCGCAGGTCGTCCTGACCGGCGCCCTCCAGCCGCACCGCCCCGCTGCCGCGCAGATGCCCCGCGATGCGGCGGAACAGGGTGGATTTGCCGGCCGCGTTGGCCCCCACCAATGCCGTCAGCGCGCCGCCTTGCAGATGGGCCGAGGCATCGGTCAAAATCTGGCGCCGCCCATAGCGTGCGCCAATGCTGTCCAGCGTCAAACTTACCATGATTTGCGTCCTTTCGTCAGGATCAGCGCCGCGAAAAACGGCACGCCGACCAGCGCCGTGATGATGCCGATGGGCAGCACCGCCCCCGGCAGGATCGCCTTGGACAGAACCGATGTGGCCGACAGGATCACCGCCCCCGACAGCATCGCACCGGGCAGGAAAAACCGCTGATCCTCGCCCAGCAGCAGCCGCGCCACGTGCGGGCCGACGATACCGATAAACCCGATGGTCCCGACAAAGCTGACCGGCACAGCCGCCAGAACCGACACCAGCACCAGCGCCTCAAGCCGCAGGCGTTTCACCGGCACGCCCATGGCAGCCGCGCGCACTTCGCCCAGCCGGATCGCCGTCAACGCCCAGGCGCGGCGGGCAAACAGCGGCGTGCAAACCGCCAGGATGATCGCGGTGATCGCAACCTTGCCCCATGTCGCCTTGGTCAGGCTGCCCATGGTCCAGAACACCACCGCCGACAGCGCCTGTTCCGACGCGAAATACTGCAACAGCGCCAGCGCCGCGTTGAAAGAAAATACCAATGCGATGCCCAGCAGGATGATGGTTTCCGTGGTCACCCCCCGCAACGTCGACAGGCCAAAGATCAGCATCGACGCGGCCATCGCCATCGCAAAGGCGTTGATCGGCACCATCAGCGCCACCGCACCCGGAAACAGCGCCACCCCCAGCACCATCGCCAGCGCCGCGCCAAAGCTGGCCGCCGCCGACAGGCCCAGCGTGAAGGGGCTGGCCAGCGGGTTCGCCAGAATGGTCTGCATCTGCGCCCCCGCCAGCGACAGGCTGGCCCCCACGGTCACGGCCAGCAGGGCCATCGGCATGCGAATGTCCCAGACGACGACACGCATCTGCAACTCCGCAGACCCCGGCGCAAAGATCGTCTGCAACACATCCCACACCGCATAGCGCGCAGGCCCCAGCGACACGTCCACTGCCACCGACAACACCAGCGCCAGCGTCAGCCCGCCAAGGATCGCGATGCGGCGGGTCACCAACCCGCGATAGCTGCGGGCGCTTGCGGTTTCAGGGAGATCTGGCTCTGCGGTGGCGGTGGTCATGGCGGCTCCAATGGAAAATGGCGGCCCGCTCAGGGGGCCGCCGTGTTCAGATGCAAAGGGTCTCAGTTGGTCGCAGGTTCACCCAGCGACACCCAGTAACCGGGGCTGTAGTCCACCGGCAGGAACCGCGCGTGCAGCTCTTTCAGCGTGGCTTCGGGATCCAGATCGGGGAACAGCTCGGGGTGCATCCACGTGGCCAGCCGCTGCACCGCGACAAAGCTGTAGGGCGAGTTGTAGAACTGGTGCCAGATGCCGTGCACCTGACCGTCTTTCACAGCTTTCACGCCGGTATAGGCCGGGCGTTCCATCAGGGCCGCCAGCTTGCGCTTGGCCTCGTCCATGTCCGATCCAGGCCCCATGCCGATCCACGAACCACCGGGCACATAAGCGTCCCAGTTGCCGCCGGTCACCACGATCTGGTCGGGGTCCGACGCGATGACCTGTTCGGCGTTGACGGTGCCAAAGGTGCCGGGAATGAACTCGGACCCCATGTTGGTGCCGCCGGCCAGTTCCACGAACCGGCCAAAGTTGCCGTCACCAAAGGACATGCAGCAATCCTCGGTATACCCGCCGGCACGTTCGACAAAGACCAGCGGTCGCACCAGATCCGTTTGCGCCGCGATCACATCGGTGACGCGGGCGATCTGTTCATTGTAAAAGCTGCTGAACTCCGCCGCCTTGTCTTCCTTGCCGAAAAGCTTGCCGATGATCTCCATCGACTGCGCCGTGTGCTCGAACGGCTTTTCCCGGAAATCGACATAAACAATCGGGATGCCGACCTTGGCCAGCTTTTCCTCGTATCCGGCCTCGTCGGTGGCGGCCTTCGATTCAAGGTTCATGATCATCACGTCAGGGTTCAGCGACACCGCCTGTTCAATGTCGAACGACCCGTCCTTGAACCCGCCAAAGGTCGGGATGTTCTTCATGTCCGGGAACTTCTCGGCGTAGATGTCATAGGTTTCCGGCGACGCTTCCTGAAAGTCGTCACGCCAGCCGACCACGCGCGCGAACGGGTTTTCACTGTCCAGAACGGCGGTAAAGAACACCTGCCGACCCTCGCCCAGAATGACGCGCTCGACCGGTGCTTCAACCGTGACCTCGCGGCCCGCGATGTCGGTCAGGGTGACGGGATCGGCTTGCACAAGGCTGGCTGCGAAAAGGCTCAGCGCGGCGGCGCCAAAGAGAGGACGAAGGGTCATGTGATGCTCCTGAGAAGGTGTCTCTGGGCTCCGCCTATTATTTCCGAGTTTTTCAGTCAATTAAAAAGTTGACAGTTTTGCTCTACTACATAAAAAGCGCCTATGCCAAAGCGGAGCGGCCCGATGACACCCACAAACCGAGATTTGCGTGACGAAATCCGCGATTACTGGTCCGACCGCGCGGCCACCTTCGACGACGACCCCGGTCACCGCATCGGCGCCGACATGGCCGCCTGGCAGGATCTGTTCCGCCGCCATCTGGGCGATGCGCAGGGCCGCGCGCTCTTGGATCTGGCATCCGGCACCGGCGAGATCGCGCGCCTGTGCCGCAGCCTGGGCTTTGCCGTCACGGGGCTGGACTGGTCCGAACCGATGCTGGAGCGCGCCCGCGCCAAGCTGCCGGACGTGACCTTTCTTCAGGCCGATGCCGAACGCACGACGCTGCCCTCGGCCAGCATGGACGTGATCGTCACGCGGCATCTGGTCTGGACACTGGTCGAACCCACATCGGCCTTTGCCGAATGGTTCCGCGTTTTGCGCCCCGGCGGCACGCTGCTGATCGTGGACGGCGATTTTGTCTCGCGCAATGTGCTGGGCCGGATCATCCAGCGGCTGTTGCACGGCGGATCGCCCGACGCGACCGCCGCCGCCAGCGCCGCACGGCACAAGGATATTCTGTCGCGCGTCCACTTCAGCGCCGGCGCGCGGGCCGATCATGTGGCCGGACTGTTGCACGCCGCCGGTTTCGACCGCATCGATATCGACACCAACCTTGCCCCGATCCACCGCGCGCAATCCGCGCAACTGGGCTGGCGCAAATCGCTGCTGCGCCGGTCCGAACACCGCTATGCCATCAGCGCGACCAAGCCGCTGGCCTCCTGAAGCCGGACCCTCGCACAGACGCGCCGTGCCTGCCTCAGGGCAGGGGTGCACGCGCAATACGCCGACCCCCGCCGGAATGCTCTGTATGCAAAGGTATACTGTCGACCTCGGCAATCGAGCCGGCTATGAGAGGGGCAAATCCCATCTCAAGGAGAATCCCATGCCCGACATCATCTATACCAAAGTCGACGAAGCCCCCGAACTGGCTTCGGCATCCTTCCTGCCTATCATCCAGAAATTCGCCGCCGCCGCCGGTGTGTCCGTCGGCACCAAGGACATCAGCCTTGCAGGCCGTATCCTCGCCACCTTCCCCGAGCACCTGAAAGACGACCAGCGCCAGTCCGACGATCTGGCCGAGCTGGGCCAACTGGTCAAAACCGCCGACGCCAACGTCATCAAGCTGCCGAACATCTCGGCCTCGGTGCCGCAGCTTGTCGCCGCGATCAAGGAATTGCAGGCGCAAGGTTTTGCGCTGCCCGACTACCCTGAATCCCCCGCGACCGACGCCGAAAAAGAGGTGCGTGCCAAATACGACACCATCAAAGGTTCTGCCGTGAACCCCGTCCTGCGCGAGGGCAACTCGGACCGCCGCGCCGCCAAGGCCGTGAAAAGCTTTGCCCAGGCCAACCCGCACCGCATGGGCGACTGGACCGCGGACAGCAAAACCAAAGTATCCGCCATGTCGGGCGGCGACTTCTTTTCCAACGAACGCTCGGCCACGCTGGACAAAGACACCACAGCCAAGATCGTGCTGGTCACCGACGCAGGCGAAACCGTGCTGAAGGACGGCCTGTCCTATCCCGCAGGCACGGTTGTCGATGCGACCTTCATGAGCGCCGACGCCCTGCAAAGCTTCCTTGAAGAACAGATCGAACAGACCAAAGCCGACGGCACCCTGTTCTCGCTGCACATGAAAGCCACGATGATGAAGGTCTCGGACCCGATCATCTTCGGCCACGCGGTCAAGGCGTTCCTGGCACCCGTGTTCGAAAAGCACGGCGATGCCATGCGCGATCTGGGCGTGAACCCGAACTCGGGCCTGGGCGACCTGCTGGCACGGGTCAAGGACAACGCCGACATCATGGCCGACATCGACGCCACCATGGCCGCGCGTCCGCCGATGTATATGGTGAACTCCGACAAGGGCATCACCAACCTGCACGTGTCGTCCGACGTCATCATCGACGCCTCGATGCCCGCACTCATCCGCGCAGGCGGCAAGGGCTGGGGGCCGGATGGCAAGGAACACGACACCAACTGCGTGATCCCCGACAACTCCTACGCGCCGGTCTATGATGAATCGATCAAGTTCTTCAAAGAGAACGGCAAACTGAACCCCGCCACCGCAGGCACCGTGCAAAACGTCGGCCTGATGGCGCAAAAAGCCGAAGAATACGGCAGCCACCCCACCACCTTCGAAATCGCCGAAGCGGGCACCGTCAAGATGATCCTCGACGACGGCACCGTGCTGCACCAGCACAAAGTCGAAGCAGGCGACATCTGGCGTTCCGCCTCGGCCCGCAAGGCGCCGATCGAAGACTGGGTGAACCTGGCCATCGACCGCCAGAAGGCCGAAGGATGCAGCGCCATCTTCTGGCTGGACGCCGCCCGCGCCCACGACGCGGAACTGATCGCCTATGTCAAACCGATCCTCGAAGCCAAAGGCGTCGCCGACAAGTTCGAGATCATGGCCCCCCGCGAAGCCACCCGCCGCTCGCTCGAGATCATCACCGAAGGCAAGAACACCATCGCCATCACCGGCAACGTGCTGCGCGACTACCTGACCGACCTGTTCCCGATCCTCGAACTGGCAACTTCCGCGAAAATGCTGTCCATCGTCAAACTGATGAACGGCGGCGGCCTGTTTGAGACCGGCGCGGGCGGCTCGGCCCCCAAGCACGTGCAACAGTTGCAAGAGGAAAACCACCTGCGCTGGGACAGCCTTGGCGAATTCTGCGCGCTGGGTGAAAGCCTGACGTTCCTGGCCGACAGCAAGGGCAACGAAAAAGCCCGCGTTCTGGGGCAGGCGGTCGATGCCGCAACCCAGGGCATCCTGGACCACGGCCGCTCTCCCTCGCGCAAAGTGGGCGAGCCGGACAACCGCGCCAGCCACTACTGGTTCGCCCGCTACTGGGCCGAAGCCCTGGCGCACCAGAACAGCGACGCCGACCTCGCCGCGCATTTTGCACCTATTGCCAAGGCACTGGGTGAAGGCGAAGAGGCGATCCTGTCCGAACTGGCAGAGGTGCAAGGCGCGCCCGCAGATCTGGGCGGCTACTACCACGCCGATCCGGCGAAAACCGCCGACGTCATGCGCCCGTCCAAAACGCTGAACGCCATCATCGGCTAAGCTGTTCTTGATAGCCCGATCCAACGGCCCCCGCATCACGCGGGGGCCGTTTTCGTTTCAGGTGTGGTGTGTGATAGAGCGCAAAGCCGCGCATCGCCGTGCCGTGGCGAGCTCAACGCCGCCACCAACCACCCAAGCCCGGAATCAAGGCTCGAAGAGCCGCCGGGCAGCGCCCGACCGCCCGTCACGTCGCAGGCGTGCCTAAGATAGTCGGCGCACCTTTGGTGCGACGGGCGGGCGCTTCCTCACCGTCTTGCGCCTCAACATCCCCACGCCAAAGATCAGAAATAAAGTGGCACCCACGGACCTTCCGCTGCCCACCCGCGGTCGGGCGCTGCCCTCAGTGGCAAAGTAACGTTTGGCTCAAACCTGCCGTTCACTGCGCACTACATCAAGGTTCGGTGAGCGGACGAAGCTGCCCTTTGAAATGGAGCACCAAGCCGCGCATCGACGGGCCGAGGTGCGGCGATCAAACCGCAGTGACTGCCACTTTATGGCAGCCAAACACATCCGACCTAACCGTCACGCGCAACAGCAACCAAATCGCCGTGCCGTGGGGCGGCCCGGCGATGCGCGGCGGCCTCCGGCCTTGATTCCGCGCGGGGGACATGCGGAGAGGACCAATAGCTGCCCTTCGCGGCGGCCTGCCTGGATGTCTGGTGGAATGGACAAAGGGATCGACAGCTATCTAGAAGTCTCTGGTCGTTTCACCGGAAATTGGGAAATTCAGACTAATTGCTGACACTCATCTGAGAAACTCAAGCATCTTGCTAAAGTCAGTTGAAATCTGGGACCAGACAAGTTCTGAGACACCGTCCACGGTTAGAGCCGCAAAATATGTATATAGATGTTGGCCGTCTTCACCGATGAACACAACCATGCTGGTCTCAAAACTCTCGGAGTGACGACGGCTTGACATTGTCACACAAGTTTTTGGAACTCCAAGGTATTGAACAAGCTGCACTTTTGTCTGATGAACCGCCTCGCCTGATAAAGCCTGTGTGTTGGATGTCTCAAAAAATTTATCGTAATCTCCGACAAGCAAATGCTGTTTCAATTGTCGAAATACCGGCGCCTCATTTTCTTCTATGCAATTCGCCTGCGCTGTTGATGCAATCGCGATGAGAAGCAAAGCTGTTGCCCAAAATGTTTGATGCATTGATCCTGTCCCACAGGCTGAAGCTTTGTTCCTAAATAGACAATCGACCAATTTGGGATTGAAGACAAGATGGCCTCAAACCACCCCTTCGCTACCCCCCACGCTAACCACCGGCTTCCCCACCTAAGTCACCTAAGACCCCAAAGACCAAAGCCCCCCAACATCACCCCTCACGCTCCCCCGCATCCGGCTTCACATTGAACACCGCCAGATACAGCGCAGGCACGAACAGCAGCGTCACAATCGTGCCGACAATGATCCCGCCCATCATCGCAAAGGCCATCGGCCCCCAGAAAATCTGACGCGAGATCGGGATCAACGCAAGGCTCGCCGCCGCCGCCGTCAGCAGGATGGGGCGTGCCCGGCTGTCGCTGGCCTCGAACACGGCGGCCCATGCGGTCCGACCCTTTTCGCGCAGCACTTCGATCTCGTGCACCAGAATGATCGAGTTGCGGATCAGAATGCCGACCAGCGCCAGCACACCCAAAATCGCCACGAACCCCAGCGGCGCGCCCGACAGCAACAGCGCCGCCACCACACCGATCAGCCCCAGCGGCGCCGCGCACAGCACGACAAAGCTCAACCGGAAGCTTTGCATCTGGATCATCACCAGAACCAGCATCAGCATCAGCATCAGCGGCATGACCGACGCAATCGGCCCCTGGCTTTCTGCACTGGACTCAACCGACCCGCCAACAACCACCGCATAGCCAAACGGCAGCTTGGCGCGGAATTCGGCAACCTGTGCGTCCAGCGCGTTGACCACGGTGGCCGGTTGGTCGTCGGTGGCAATGGCGCTCATCACGGTCACGGTCGGCATCCGGCCACGCTGGTACAGCACCGGTTGTTCGGTGTCGTATTCAAAGGTGGCCACCGATTGCAGCGGAATGCGCACGTTGTTCCCCGTGTTCAGTTGCAACTCGCGCAGGTCTTCGACCGATTGGCGCGCATCGTCATCACCACGGGCGATGATGTCGATCAGATAGGCCTGATCGCGCAACTGCGTGACCTGCGCCCCCACATAGATCGCGTTCAGCGCCGCTGCGATGTCGGACGACGACACACCCAGCTGGCGCGCCTTGTCCTGCAACAGGTTCACCCGCACCACCCGCGCCGGTTCGTTCCAGTCCATGACCGTCCCTTTGGTGCGCGGATCGGACGACACCAACGCCGCCAGCTCGCGGCCCAGATCGCGCACGCGGTCAATGTCCGGCCCGCTCAGGCGGTACTGCACGGGGCGGCCAACCGGCGGGCCAACCTCCAGCAGTTTGACAAAGACATCGGTGCCGGGAAAGGCATCCAGGGAATAGGTTTCGATGTCACTGCGCAGGGCATCCCGTGCCGCGACCCCCGGCGTCTGGATCACGATTTGTGCGATGTTCGGGCTGGGCGTCACAACGTCATAGGCCAGGATAAACCGCGGCGCGCCGCGTCCCACATAGGACGAATGGAACAGCACGTTGTCGTTGCCCTCCAGATGCGCCTCCATCTTCTCGACCTGCGCCTGTGTCTCGTCAATCGACGTGTTCTGCGGCAGCGTCATGTCGATGATCAGCTCGGGCCGGTCCGAGCTGGGGAAAAACTGGTTCTCCACCGACCCCAGGCCTACAACCGACACGCCAAAGATCACCACCGTCGCCGCAATCGTCACCCAGCGAAACCGCATCGCCCCGCGCAGCACCTTGTGAAACGCGCCCCGCACGCGGCCCGGGCTGCCGTCGTGATGCTTCCATTTGGACGGCAGGAACGTGACCCCCAGCAGCGGCGCAAACAGCACCGCCACGATCCAGCTGACCAGCAGCGAAACCGCAATTACCACGAACAGCGAAAAGGTAAACTCGCCCGCCGACGACGAATTCAACCCGATGGGAATAAAGCCCACGACGGTGACCAGCGTGCCCGACAGCATCGGAAAAGCAATCGACGTCCACGCGTAAGACGCCGACTTGACCAGCGTCTCGCCCCGTTCCAGCCGTGAAATCATCGTCTCGATGGCAATCATCGCGTCGTCCACCAGCAACCCCAGCGCAATGATCAGCGCGCCCAGCGAAATCCGTTGCAGGGTAAAGCCAAGGTAGTTCAGGATCACGAAGGTGATCGCCAGAACCAGCGGAATGGTCAGCGCCACGACAAACCCCGCGCGCATCCCCAGGCTGACAAAGCTGACGGCCAGAACGATCAGGATCGCCTCGACCAGCGCCTGAATGAAATGGCCCACGGCCTCGTCCACCACATGCGGCTGGTCCGCAACCTGATGAATCTCGATCCCCACGGGCAGATCGGCCTGCGCCTGCGCAATCACCTTGTCCAGCTCGACGCCGAAATCGACGATATTCGCCCCCGACCGCATCCCCACGGCCAGGCCAATGGCCTCTTGTGCGTTGTAATGGAACAGCTCGGAGGGTGGGTCCTCATAGCCGCGGTGAATGTCGGCCACATCGGTCAGGCGGAAAAACCGCCCGTCGACCCGCAGGTTGATGTCGGCCAGGCTCTCGGCATCCGTAAACTGCCCGCCGATCCGCACCATCACCCGTTCGGGGCCTGCGTTGATCACCCCGCTGGGCAGGATCGCGTTCTGTGCGGCCAGCGTGGCCTGCACCGCCTGCTGGTTCAGCCCAAGGGCCGCCAGCCGTTCGGTGGAATATTCCAGATAGACCACCTCGTCGCGGGTGCCGAAAATCTCGATCTTGCCGGAATCGTCCAGCTGCTGAATGGCGCGCCGCGTCCGTTCGACATAATCGCGCACCTCGCGCGGGCTGAACCCGTCTGCGGTGAACGCATAGAGGTTGCCGAACACGTCCCCGAAATCATCGTTGAACCGGAACCCCGAGAACCCTTCGGGGAAATCGCCCCGAATGTCGTTCATCATGTTGCGAACCTTCTGCCAGGTCTGCGTCAGCTTCTCGCCGCGCACCGTGTCCAGCAGGTTGACGTAAACGATGGCCTGTCCCGGTCGCGTGACCGACCGCGTGAAATCCAGCTCGGGCAGGTCTTCCAGCTTTTTCTCGATCCGGTCGGTGACTTGCAGGCGCGTCTCCTCGACATCGGCGCCGGGCAGCGACGTGGAAATCACCATCGTCTTGATGGCAAAGTTCGGGTCTTCCTCGCGGCCGATGGTGGTATAGGCAATCGCGCCCGCAATGATCGACACGATCATCAGGAACCAGACAAAAGACCGGTGTTGCAGCGCCCAGTCGGACAGGTTGAAACGGTTCATTGGGACACGCTTGGGCCAACAGTCTGGCCCTCCTTCAAAGAGTGAATGCCTTTGTTGATGACCTCGTCACCGGCTGAAATTCCGTCCGTGACACGCACGCGCGGCCCGAACCGGTCGCCCAGCTGCACCGGCGTGCGGTGAACGGTGCCCGTGGCGCCATCGGGGCTGCGGCGCACGGTCCAGACGGCGGGCGACCCTTCGGGGTCCAGAATGGCGCTGTCGTCCAGAATAATGTCCAGACGCGCCATCGTGGCAGGGCTGATGTGCACCAGCGCGCCCAGCCGGAAGCCTTCGGGCGGGTCTTGCAAGGTCAGGTGCACGCGGCGGGTGCGCGTCGAGGCGGCAGCAACCGGATCAATCCGGCGCAACGACGCCTGTGCCGTCACCTTCGGGTTGGCGGCAAGGGCCACGTCGAACATCAATCCTTCGCTCAGGGCGGCCGCATCCCGTTCGATCACATCCAGCGTGATCTCGCGGCTTTCGGTGCCTGCCAGCACGACAACCGCCTGACCCGCAGTGACCGATGCACCGGCCTCTGCGTTGGTCTGGATGACAACCCCGTCCTGCGGTGCCGTCAGCGTGGCAAAGCCACGAATGTCGCGCGCCTGCGCCAATGCGGCACGGGCTTGCTCGACCGTGGCAATGGCCGCCGTCAGCCCGCGTTCCGCATCCTCCAGCCGCGTGGCGCTGTCGGTGCCGCGGCTCAGCAATTCGCGGGCGCGGTTTTCGGCATCGCGGGCGGCCCGCAACTGCGCGTTGGCCACCTGAACACCGGCCTCGGCGGCGCGCACGTCGGCGTCCAGATCCTCGGGGTCCAGCCGCGCCAGCACTGCGCCTTTGGTGACCAGATCGCCGGTCTCCACCGGGCGTTCGGCCAACGTGCCCGCCAACACGAACCCAAGGTCGGTTTCCGTGCGCGCGCTGACCAGCCCGACAAAACGGTTCCGGTAACCTGCGCGTTCATTCACCACCTGCGACACCACGGGGCGGGGCGTGTCCTGCACAAGGGCAAGCTCGTCATTGGCAAAGGCGGGTGCGGCCAACAGGGCCAGCACGCTTAAGGCAAAGGGCACTCTCATTGGCTGTCTCCTGCGGCGCGCACAACCCGTCCGGGGTACAACAACTGCGCCCCCCGTGCGACGACCTGTTCGTTTTCTTCCAGCCCGCCCGACAGGATGATGCGGCCGGTCTCGTAACGCTCGACGGTGATCGCGCGCAGCGACACCGACATCGTGTCCGGATCGACCACCCAGACCGCAGGCCCGTCCACCGTGGCCGACATGGCGGTATAGGGCAGGGTGATGCGCGGCGCGTCCGTTACGGTGACCGTGCCGCGAATGGCATCGCCATAGGTGATGAACGGATCGCTTTCCTTGATCGTGATCTTGACCGCCACCGTACCCGCCGCCGCATCCACCAGCGGCGACACCTCGCGCAGCGTGCCGGTGAAATGCGTGTCGGGCCGGTCGATCAGCGAAAGATCAATATCGTCGATGCTGCGCGGCGTGGCCATCAGGACCTCGGGCATGTCAAACACCGCGTCGATCTGCCGGCCCAACGCCAGCTCCAGCACCGGCTGCGCCGCACCCACCACCTGACCCGGCTCGGCCAGACGCTTGATCACGGTCGCCTTAGACGGCGCGGTCAGCGTGGTGTCGTCCAACGCCCGCTGGGCGCGGTCCAGATCGGCGTTGGCCTGCGTCAGCGCGCCCTCGGCAATGCGCAGGGCATCCTCGGCGCTGTCGCGGCTGATCCGCGTGGTGGCCCCGCGCTCCAGCAGCGTATCCTGACGGTCAAGATTCTCAATGGCCTGCGTGTGATTGGCCTGCGCCGTCGACAGACCGGCCTGCGCCGCACGCAAGGCCTGCGCCTGTTGCACGCTGTCCATCTGCGCCAGCACCGCGCCCTTTTCCACATCGTCGCCTTCTTCGACCTGCATCTGCGCAATGCGCCCGCCCGACGGGAACGACGCCCGCAAGGTATCGCGCGCCACCACTTCGCCGGTCAGCGAAAAGGTCAGCGTTTGCGTGCTGCTTTTGGTGGTGAACAGCTCGACGGGCAGCGGCTCTTCGGCCTGTGCAAAAGGCGCGGCCAGCATCAGCGCCGCACACATCGCCAAGACGTACACAGGGCGACCTTTCAAAGCGGACAGACTCACGGGTTCACCTCCCCAAAACAGCTTTCGGCGGTCATAGTGTTCATCACCTTTTGCATCAAGTTTACGAAAGTCTGGATTTCGTCTGCAGTCAGCCCGGTCAGGGCGCGAAACCCGTTGGTCGCCATTTCCAGCGCCTCTGCCTGCAAGGCATGGCCGGCCTCGGTGACCTCCAACAGCCATGCGCGGCGGTCATGGGGGTCGCGTTTGCGTTGCAGCAATCCGTGGTGTTCCAGCCGGTCGGCCACGGCGGTCAGGGTCGATGGCAATACCTGAAGGTCATCGGCCAACGCGCCCATGCGCTTGGGCTCGGTCAGGTGCATCAGCACCTTGATGTCGTGTCGCGACAGGCTCACCTGCGCTTCAAACTCCTGAACACGCGCCTCAAGGGCGGCATTCAACATGCTGACACTCATCGTCAGGAATATCTCGTTCGGCATTATCGGGCCTCTGATACGCTCCGAGACAAGGGCGCGCCTCGTCATGGAATATATTTCAGAAACTGAACCTTTTTGAATGATAAGTAAATAGCCAGACCCGCCGACAGCCCCGAAAAGAGCTGCCGACGGGCCGATTTTTCAGCCACTGCTTGTTATCCGCGCAATGCGTGGTGCAGGATCACCGGCACCGCCAGATCTTCCTCGTCGCCCAGATGGCGTTGCAAAAAGGCACGGATGGCGCTGGTTTGCGTCTCCAGCACGCCCGCTTCCTCGTGCGCGGCCCGCACGTCCAGTTGCACCAGCTTGATCACACGGCTGCCGGTGCGGGAAAAATTTTCCAACACCTGATCCAGCGCTTCGTGGTCCTTTTCAAGAATCTCCAGCCCCGCATCAAAACGCGGGTCCGCCGCCGACAGCTCGGGAAAGAACGTGCGGTCCTCGAAATGGTGGTGCCCGTGCAGGTTCTGCACCAGCGCCGTGCCGTAACGGCCCAGATGATCCGCAAAATCATCGGGATCAACGCTGTGATCCAAAAAGCCCGCAGTCTGCGCGTGCAGGTGATCGGACAGCACCCGAAACTTCTCATGGGCGCGCATCCACTGGCGGGTGGACTTGGCGAAATGCGGGTTGGCGTCCCACGCGTCACGCGGGTAGTCGTGCAGCAAGGCGCCCATTTCTGCGGGCATATCGGTGGTGCGAATAGGGATGAGATCGGTCATGGCGGTCTCCTTTCCCGACATCAGATAGGCAGGGCAGGCGCGGGTTTGACCTGCGCAAAATCGCACAGAGATATGGATAATGGCGCACTTTTGTGCGCGCAACCTGCGGCCCTAGGGACACGGAAACACATCGTCGTGCGCAAATCGACCAATCCGGCGTTTTCACCGAGCGCGGCTTTGGCGTACAGATCAGACACGCCGTGGGGGCAAAAACGACGGGACAGACCCATGTTCAAATTCGCAACTGCGGCGCTGATCGCGCTGTTGCCCCTTGGCGCTCAGGCGCAAGACCTCACGCGGCTGGGCTACGGCTATCTGCTGACCAATGACTTTATCGGCGATGGACAGGACCGCTGGCGCACCGGCTCGATTGCCTCGTCGCGTGTCTGGGGCCGGGACTGGAACGGCGCGCGGCCCGCAGGTTTCGGCGACCTGATCGAACTGCGGCTGGGCGCCGAAATCATCGCCCCCGACAATCTCGAAGCCCCCGATCCCGCAGACCGCCCCTATGCCGGTGCGCTGTCGGTGGGCCTGCACAGCCACTTCCAGACACGCGGCCTTGACCTCAGCGTCGGCGGCGATCTGGTCTTTGTCGGCCCTTCCACGGGCCTCGACGGGTTCCACAACGCCCTGCACAGCGTCGTGGGCAGCCCCGATATCTCGGACGCCGCGCGCGACGGCCAGATCGGCAACGGCATCTATCCCACCGTGGTGGTCGAGGCGGCGCGCAGCTTTGCATTCGGCGACAGCGTGCTGCGCCCCTTCGTCGAAGGACGGGCGGGCGCCGAAACCATGGTGCGCGCCGGATTTGACATGCGCTGGGGCGGGCTGGAACAGGGCGGACTGCTGGTGCGCGATCCCGTCAGCGGCCAGCAATACCGCGCCATCGACGGCGGAGGGGCGGGCTACGGCTTTGTGCTGGGGGCGGACGTGGCCCATGTGGCCGACAGCGTGTTTCTGCCCGAAGACCGCGGCTATGACCTGCGTGACACCCGCGTGCGCGCACGCGCAGGGGTGGAATGGCGCAATGACACCGGCGGCGGCGTGTTCTACGGCCTCAGCTATCTGGGCGAGGAATTCGAAGGGCAGGGCGAAGGCCAGCTTGTCGGCAGCTTTCGCGCCCACTTGCGCTTCTGAGTGAGGTTGTTCCTGCAACACTCTGCAGCGCAACGAAAATAAACGCTATGCGGAACGCGCCGGTTTTGGTAGCCTGTCCTCAATAAAAAACGAAGAGGCAGGCAAGCAGGCAATGGGAACGGGCTTTCGTGGCACGTTTGTCATCTCCTGGTCGCAAACAGAAATAGACGGTCTTGAGGCCGCGCCGATGCAGTCCCTCAACGTAGGGGCGGCGTGGTCATGGTATGGCGATCCCGTGCGCGTGGATGGGCCGTCGGATATTTTGCGACTGGACGGTGCAGACGGTTCAGAGAATCTGCGCAAGCGGGCGGCACGTATGGTGCATCGGCTCGTGGGCGCAGCTTTGGATTACACACCAGCAGACAAGGTCGCGTGGGACGATGCCGCGCCGCTTCTGGACAGCAGCTTTGTTGTCACGGACGGCGCCCGCACGTTCACCGTCACGCTGATCGAAGTGGGACGCGGGGCGCAGCCCCTGCTGATGTTCCTCAACGACATACCCCCGCGCAACTCTGACCTGTGGGTGGTGCACCACACGCTGGGCGCCAACCGCGGCAACCCCACGGGACGCGACGCGGGCGGGGTCATATGCTTTACCCCCGGCACCCGCATCAGAACACCCGACGGCCCGCGCCTGATCGAAGACCTGCGCGAAGGCGATCTGGTCCAGACCAAGGACAGCGGCGCGCAGCCCATCGAATGGGTCGGCAGCCGCCCGATGACCGGCGCACGCCTGTTTGCAATGCCGCACATGCGGCCCATCCGCATCCGCGCGGGCGCTTTGGGCGTCGACCGCCCGGACGATTCCCTGCTGGTCTCGCCCGAACACCGGATGCTGGTGCAGGGCGACGTGGCACAGGCGCTGTTCAACACCCCCGAAGTGCTGGTCGCCGCCAAGGACCTGATCAACGGGCGCACCATCACCGTGGATTTGCAGGTGCCGAAAACCACTTACGTGCACCTGATGCTGCCCTGCCACGAAATCCTGTGGGCCAACGGGGTCGAAACCGAAAGCTTCCACCCCGCCAATACCGCACTGACCACGCTGGCGTCGGATGACCGCGCCCGGCTGCTGGAACGGTTCCCCGATCTGGACTACGACCCGCACATCTATGGCCGCTTTGCGCGGCGCAACCTGTCCGCCTCGGAAGCGGCAATCTTGCGGCACGCGGCGTAGGCGGGGGCGCTGCCCCCTGTCCCCCCGGGATATTTACCGGCCAAAAGAAGGGCTCAGGAGAACCCCGGAGTGCCTGCGTCATCTGGGCTGCGGGCAAGGTGCTTGGCCTTGATCGCTTGGGACGTGTCGCGGCTGCCGTCATGGCTGTAGCCGGGCGCGGCAAAGGCGTATTTCAGACGTTGCGAAACCGTCAGGCCGGGTTGGGTCACATCACGCCAGATGCCGATCCATTCGTGAAAGGCCACGCGCAGCGGGTTGAACGTGCCCAGGTTCTGCACCAGCCCATAGTCGGGCCTGTCGCTGTCCAGCTCGGGCACGAAGGTGCCGAACATCCTGTCCCATATGATGAAAACGCCCGCATAATTCGCATCCAGATAGCGCGCATTGCGCCCGTGGTGCACGCGGTGGTGGCTGGGGGTGTTCATCACCGCCTCGACCCAGCGGGGCAGGCGGGTGATGGCTTCGGTGTGTATCCAGAACTGGTAGATCAGGTTCAAACCGCCCACGAACAGTACCATCGCGGGGTGAAATCCCAACAGGATCAGCGGCGCGCGCACGATCATCATGAAGGTGAATGTGCCCGTCCACGTCTGGCGCAGCGCCGTGGTCAGGTTGTAGTGCTGCGACGAATGGTGGTTCACATGGCTGGCCCAGACCCAGCGGACCCGGTGGCCAAACCGGTGCACCCAGTAATAGCGCAGATCGTCCAGCACAAAGCATAAGCCGATCACCCAGAGGCTGTTGCCCAGATCCAGCGGCGTCAGCGCCCAAAGCCACATGAAGAACCCGTAGGCCACAAACCCCAGCAGAATCCCCGAGGCCACATTCCCCGCCCCCATCAGCAACGAGGTCAGCGCGTCGCGCGTCTCGTACCGGCCGCCGCGCCCCTTGATCACGATCCATGCCAGCTCGACCGCGATGGCCACGATAAAGAAGGGCACCGCCAGCTGGACGACATCGGGATAGGTCATGTGGGCTCTCCTGTCAGGGCGGCGCGCCATGTCTGGCGTTCGGTGTCTGTCAGCCGCAGGGTGATGCGCGGGGCCGCAGGATCGCGCAGGCGCACCCGCAACCCCTGCGCCGTGTCGGTCAACCGCGGCGCCACCAGACGGCGCGCCGTGGTGTCGGCCCCCACCGCCCAGACCAGCCCCGCGCCCTGCGCCGTCTGGATCAACGCGGCATAGCCCGAAGCTGCGAGGGTCACACGGGCAGGCTCGGCATCGGGATATTCGCGCAACCAACCCGCGCGCGCGCGGTCTTCTGTCAACGCAGGAATGCGCGACAGGCCCAGCAGGTGCAGCACCAGCGCAATGCCGGCAATTCCGCCAGCAACAAGGATCAGCAAAACAGACAAAGACACCGCCGCGGCCCTCCCTTGCCCGTTGGTTGCAGGCATATCAGCGGGTGCAGGGGCGATGCGTCAAGGCCGGCGTGGGGTCAACCGGACGTTGGCGGGGGCTGCCGCCTGAGGGTGTGCTCGGGGATGTGGTCCGGGGTCGTGTCGCGGATCAGGTCATGCGCTTTCGGCGAAAGCTTCAGGTACACCACGGCCTCATCCAGATCACGAAAGGCCGATGCCGTGATGAACTGCCCTTCGCCAAGCAGCGTCACGAACATGCGCCCCATCCCGAACCCCAGATCGTCCGGCGCCAGCAGCGCAATCCGCAGCGGTATCCCGATCTCCTGTCGTCGCGCTTTCAGCTTTTCCGCCAACAGGATCATTTCAGAGCGTGACAACTCGTTTGTCTCGGTGCCGCGAAAGTCCTGCAAGACGCGAAACGCGGGATCGTAGCCCGGCGCGTTCATCGCCATTTCCCGCGCGCCGTCCGCCCCGGATTGTGTCAGGCGGCCCCAATAGCGCAGCCAGATCAGCCGGTGTTCAGGTAGGATAAGACATTGGATCGGCACTAGAGACACTCGTCACGGATTTTACAAAACGAACCTTACCTTAAGTTGTAAATCCGTGCCCACGTCAACCGGGCTTTCCAAATTACCTTGCGGTCGTTGCCTAATTTCCGGGCGCGGCCTGTCCGGTCAGTTCGGCGATGATCGCGCGGGCGCTGTCCGAATCCCACTCGGCATCGCCGCGCAAACGGGCGACCTCTTGGCCCTCGGGGTCGATGATCACCGTGATCGGCAGCCCGAAAATACCCATCTGGCTGGCGACCGCCTGTTTGGGGTCCTGATGGCGCGGCAGGTTGTCGACGTTGATTTCATCAAAGAATTTCTTGATGCCCTCGGGCGAATTGCGCCCCGTGGCCAGCGTCAGCACCTCGAAGTCATCGCCGCCGAATTCGGTCTGCAACGCGGACAGCATCGGCATTTCCTTGCGGCAGGGCGCACACCACGTCGCCCAGAAGTTCAGCAAAACCCATTTGCCGCGATGGTCCTCCAGCGTCGCCGTGCCGCCGCCATCTTCCAACTGGAAGGCCGCCGATGACGTGGCCTGGGGCGAATCATGAAACACCAGCTTTTTCATCGACCCGTCGCGCAAGGCCGCTGCGGCCTGAACATCGGCCATGGCAGCATTTGCACCCAAGGCAAGGGCCGTATACACCAGCGCAGCACAGAGTTTCTTCATATTCCCTCCAAAGGTCCAAACCATGACAGACAAGACTGCAAACACCATGTGGGGCGGCCGCTTTGCCGCCGGACCGGACGCGATCATGGAGGCGATCAACGCCTCGATCGGGTTCGACCAGCGGATGGCGGCGCAGGACATTGCAGGCTCGCGCGCCCATGCCGCGATGCTGGGTGCGGTGGGCATCATCAGTCCTAACGATGCCGACACCATTCGGGAAGGGCTGCTCACGGTCTTGTCAGAGATCGAAGGCGGCACCTTCCAGTTTTCCACCGCCCTCGAAGACATCCACATGAACGTCGAGGCGCGCCTGAAAGAGGTGATCGGCGAACCGGCGGGCCGTCTGCACACCGGCCGCAGCCGCAACGACCAGGTGGCGACCGATTTCAAACTGTGGGTCCGCGACCAGTTCGACGCCGCCGAAAGCGGCCTGCTGGCGCTGATCGACGCGCTGCTGGCACAGGCCGAGGCGGGGGCCGATTGGGTCATGCCCGGCTTTACCCACCTGCAAACAGCGCAGCCCGTGACATGGGGCCATCACATGATGGCCTACGTCGAAATGCTGGGCCGCGACCTTAGCCGGGTGCGCGATGCGCGCGCGCGGATGAACGAAAGCCCGCTGGGGGCTGCAGCCCTGGCCGGCACGTCCTTTCCCATCGACCGTGACATGACCGCACAGGCGCTGGGCTTTGACCGGCCTGCCGCCAACTCGCTGGACGCGGTCAGCGACCGCGATTTTGCGCTGGAGTTCCTCAGCGTCGCCAGCATCTGCGCCATGCACCTCAGCCGCTTTGCCGAAGAGCTGGTGATCTGGTCCTCGGCCCAGTTCCGGTTCGTCACCCTGTCCGATCGGTTCAGCACCGGCTCGTCCATCATGCCGCAAAAGAAAAACCCCGACGCCGCCGAACTGATCCGCGCCAAGGTGGGCCGGATCATGGGCGCCAACGTCGGCCTGATGATGGTGATGAAAGGGCTGCCGCTGGCCTATTCCAAGGACATGCAGGAAGACAAGGAACAGGTCTTCGACGCCGCCGACAACTGGATGCTGGCACTGGCCGCGATGGAAGGCATGGTGCGCGACATGACCGCCAACCGCGACAGCCTCGCTGCCGCCGCAGGGGCCGGTTTCAGCACCGCCACCGATCTGGCCGACTGGCTGGTGCGGGTGTTGGGCATGCCCTTCCGCGACGCGCACCACGTCACGGGATCGCTGGTGGCGATGGCCGAGGCCAAGGGCTGCGATCTGCCCGACCTCAGCCTTGCCGACATGCAATCGGTGCACGGCGACATCACGGATGCGGTCTTTGACGTGTTGGGGGTGCAAAATTCGGTAAATTCGCGTATGTCTTATGGCGGTACGGCCCCCGCGCAGGTGCGCGCTCAGGCCAAACGCTGGCGCGAGGTTTTGAAATGATCCGAACTGTGGCTGTCCTGTCCCTCATGGCCCTTGCGGCCTGTGGCGCCGATGGCGAACCGGTGCAACCGACGATGAACGCGGGCGTCAGCCTTGGCACATCCGGTGTCGGCACCCACGTGGGACTTGGCCTGCGCAAGGGGCCGTTTTCGGTGGGGTACCGTGTGAAATGATGCGCGCATTTGTTTGTCTGACCATGGTCGCCGCGCTGGCCGCCTGTGACCCCGGAACATCCGGCAACGTAGCGCAGGATGCGCCCACCGACCGCCAGCAACCTTCCGTGACCGAACCGGGCCTGCATGTGTCCGGCTTTGCCACGGTCGGCGTGGTGAAAACGTTTTGATGTCGCCCCTGCGTATCGCATATCTGGCGCTGGCCATCTGGGGGGCAATGCACCCGATGTACTGGTTCCTCGCGTGGTTCCGCGAGAACGGCTACAGCCTTGGCCGGATGGTCGACGCATGGCACGCCAACGCCGCCTCCAGCGGTCTGGTCTGGGACCTGACCATCGCCGCCATCGCCCTGACGCTCTGGATCTGCGCCGAGGTCCGCGTGCGCCGCAACTGGATCGCCCTGCTGGCCATCCCCGCGACGTTCTGCATCGGGGTCAGCTGCGGGTTGCCACTGTACCTGTTCCTGCGCACGCGACCGGTGACCTGAGGGGGCTGACCTTGCCCTCAGCCGCAATCGACCACAAAACCGCGCATCGCCGGGCCGAGGTGCGGCGATCCAACCTCAGTGCTTGCCACTTAATGGCAGCCAAGCACATCCCACCGACCTGTCACGCGTAACAGAAACCAAATCGCCGTGCCGTGGGCGGCCCGGCGATGCGCGGCGGCCTGCGGCCTTGTCCCGCGCGGGGACAGACGGAAAGGATGCGAAACGGACTTTTCGCTCAGCCGACGCTAAGGTCGGCTATGCGGGACAAGGCCGTTATTGATCTAGCCGTAATTATCCACCCAAGCGGGTGCTGGCCCAATGGGAAACGTCCATTCATACCCAGTCTTTTTCTTTAGGCGGCCAAGTATCGTTGTCAGACGTTCATGCATATGCGCGTCCACGAACTTGATAAGTTCCCGCCACTCGTCTCTACCACCGAAATGAAGCCCAAGGTTCATTTGCATTCGTATTCGGCAGCCATCATCATCGAAGTCCACTTCGATCTCGGTGTTGATAGTCTCATGTGAATCGTTGTGGGCATACCTTTTGTTCCGAAGCTGGATGATATCGTCGTGAACAGATTGGAGATGCTCCGGTATACTACCTCTTGATATCCCGCTTGCGCCATTGCCTTTTGCGAATAGGCGAGCATAAGTGACAATGAACGCTGTCGTGAGCATTTCTTGCTCCATCAACACCTCTGCCCTTGGTTCGAATTTGGATGTTCTTAGCCGGTGATAGATGTAACTGAGACTTGATGTGGTCGGTATCGCATTGATGAGCCTGATGAGCCCTTGGATATCTTTATCCACAATCTGGAGTAAGTCCTCACCTTGCTGCTTGCGAGCCTGCGCAGCGTCGCGATATTTTTTTGGTAGGTGCTTGAACAACTCCTCCGGCACATAAACAAATTTATCATCTTCCCGCAAATTGAGTTGTTCTTGTCGCATTCTGGCGCACTCGCTTTCAAAATCTGCGTTTAATGATCAGTGAAGGATTTCTTTATGGGCTCTAAGGCCGACATTGATGCACTCTTTAGGCATCGTCAAATGCTCGCTCCACACCCCCCTGAAATCCCCACCACACACAAACCACGATTGATCCCGCCCCCGCGCTGGATTAAGCGTCAGCCATGGATCATTTTCTTTACCGTGATGGCGTCCTGCACGCCGAAGACGTCCCCGTGGCCGACATTGCCGCCGCCGTGGGCACGCCGTTCTACGTCTATTCCACCGCCACCCTGCTGCGCCACTTCCGCCTGTTTGACGAGGCACTTGACGGCATGGACCACCTGGTCTGCTACGCCATGAAGGCCGCCAGCAATCAGGCGATCCTGAAAACGCTGGGCGATGCGGGCGCGGGCATGGACGTGGTCTCGGGCGGCGAATACCGCCGCGCGCGTGCCGCAGGCATCCCGGGCGACCGCATCGTGTTCAGCGGCGTCGGCAAGACCGCCGACGAAATCCGCACCGCGCTCGAAGGCGGCATCCGCCAGTTCAACGTCGAATCCGAACCGGAAATGGAAGTGCTCAGCGCCGTCGCCACCAGCATGGGCAAGGTCGCCCCCATCACCATCCGCGTGAACCCGGATGTCGACGCGAAAACCCACGCCAAGATCGCCACCGGCAAATCCGAGAACAAATTCGGCATCCCCATCGCCCGCGCCCGCGCCGTCTATGCCCACGCCGCCAGCCTTGCGGGGCTCGACGTGATCGGTATCGACGTGCACATCGGCAGCCAGCTCACCGATCTGGCCCCCTTCGAGGCCGCCTATCAAAAGGTCGCGGACCTGACCGAACAGCTGCGCGCCGACGGCCACAACATCCGCCGTCTGGATCTGGGCGGCGGCCTGGGCATCCCTTACGAGCGCACCAATGCCGCACCGCCCCTGCCCACAGACTATGGCGCCATGGTCAAACGCACGCTGGGCCACCTGAATTGCGAGGTCGAGATCGAACCGGGCCGGCTGATCGCGGGCAACGCGGGCCTGATGGTCAGCAAGGTGATCTACGTGAAATCCGGCGAAGGCCGCGATTTCCTGATCCTCGACGGCGCGATGAACGACCTGATCCGCCCCGCGATGTATGATGCCTATCACGACATCATCCCGCTGAACGAACCCGCACCGGGCACCGAACAGCAACCCTATGACATCGTGGGCCCCGTCTGCGAATCCGGCGACACCTTTGCCAAGCAGCGGATGATGCCGCCCCTGGCCGCCGACGACCTTGTCGCCTTCCGCAGTGCCGGTGCTTATGGCGCGGTTATGAGCAGTGAATACAATTCGCGCCCCCTGATCCCCGAAGTTCTGGTGAAAGGCGATCAATTCGCGGTTATCCGCCGACGTCCGACCTTTGACGAAATGATAAACCGCGATACGATCCCCGAATGGGTGTGACGTGACCGCGTGACGCCCTATGTCATACCCAAGTATGAGGTAACGTCGACACATGGCCAATTCACCCCGACCTGACGCGCCTGCGGGCTTGCGCGCCTTGCGCTGGCCCTTGCGGCTGACATGGGCGGGGATGCTGGCCGAAAACCTGTCGCGCGCGCTGTGGCCGTTGCTGGCGGTCGTCTTTGCCGTGCTGGCGATGCTGATGCTGGGCCTGCAAGACCTCGTGATGATCGAAGTCGTCTGGAGCGTGGCGGTCCTCAGCACCCTCGCGGGCCTTGGCGCGCTGGTCTACGCCTTTCGCACATTCCGCCTGCCCACCCGCGCACAGGCACTGGCGCGGCTGGATGCCAGCCTGCCGGGGCGTCCCATTCAGGCGCTGATGGACGATCAGGCCATCGGCTACGGCGATGCGGCCTCGGCGGCGGTCTGGGCCGCGCACCAGAAACGCATGGCCGAATGCGCATCGCAGGCCCGCGCCGTGCCGGGCGATCTGCGCGTGGCCCGGCACGATCCCTTCGCGTTGCGCTACGTGGCCCTGCTGGCCTTTGTCATGGCGCTGCTCTTCGGGTCGATCTGGCGCGTCGGCTCGGTGGCTGAAATGACACCGGGCGGTGGCGGGCTGGCCACCGGCCCCGTGTGGGAAGGCTGGGCCGAAAGCCCGCGCTACACCGGATTGCCCACGATCTATCTGAACGACATCCCCGAGGGGCCGCTGAAACTGCCCGTGGGCAGCCTGATCACCCTGCGGCTCTATGGCGAGGTCGGCGCGCTGACCCTGTCCGAGACCGTCTCGGGCCGCATGGGCAACGTGCCGCCTGCCTCCGGCGCGGCGCATGATTTTACCGTGGCACAAAACGGCACGATCACCGTGGGCGGCCCCGGCGGGCGCACATGGCAGGCGGCCGTGGTGCCCGACGCTGCCCCACAGGTGCAGATCCTCGATGACCCCACCAGTGCCGCACTGGGTGAAACCACCTTGCCCTTCGCCGCCAGCGACGACTACGGCGTCGAGGCAGGCGAGGTGCGCATCGCGCTGGACCTGCCCCGCGTGACCCGCACCTACGGCCTGACCCCCGCGCCCGAGGACCGCCCCGAAATCATCGTGCCGCTGCCCATGCCCATCGCCGGCGACCGCAGCAACTTCGAGGAAAACTTCGTCGAGGATTTCTCGGAACACCCCTGGGCCAACCTGCCGGTGACCATCACCCTCAGCGTGCTGGACGCCGCCGAACAGCAAACCCAATCGGACCCGCGCGAAATCACCTTGCCCGGCCGCCGCTTCTTTGACCCGCTCGCCGCCGCCATCATCGAAATGCGCCGCGACCTGCTGTGGAACCGCACCAACGCCGAGCGCAGCGCGCAAATCCTGCGCGCCGTCAGCTACAAACCCGACGAAATGTTCCGCAAGGAAACCCAGTACCTGCAACTGCGCCAGGCGATCCGCAAGATGGAAACACTGGCCCACTACGGCATCAACGACGAACAGCAACAGGCGCTGGCCGACGACCTGTGGGATCTGGCGATCGAGCTGGAAGAGGGCGATCTGGCCGACGCGCTGGACCGCATGCGGCAGGCGCAGGAACGGCTGGAACAGGCCATGCGCGAAGGCGCCTCCGAGGCCGAGATCGCCGAGCTGATGAACGAACTGCGCCGCGCGACCGAGGATTACCTGAAACAACTGGGCCAGCAGGCACAGCGCGAGGCCGAAGAAAGCGGCGGCCAGCAGCCGGACCAGCAGGACGGCATGCAGATGACGCAGGACGACCTGCAAAAGATGATGGACCGCATCCAAGAGCTGATGGAACAGGGCCGCATGGCCGAGGCCGAAGAGGCGCTCAAAGAGCTTCAGGAAATGATGGAGAACATGCGCGTCACCCAAGGACAGGGGCAAAACGGCCAAAGTCCGGGGGAACAGGCGATGGAAGGTCTGTCCGAAACCCTGCGCGATCAACAGGGCCTCAGCGACGAGGCATTCCGCGACCTGCAGGAACAGTTCAACCCCAACGCCCAGGCCGGCGAAAGCCAGGGCAACCAGGGCCGCAGCGGCGGTCAGGGCCGCGGACAGGACCACAGCCAGGGTGAGGGCGGCGAAGGCCAGGGCAACGAGGGCCAAGGCAGCGAAGGCGCGCAAAACGGCGACCAGCAGGGCGACCAACAAAGCGGCGGATCACTGGCCGACCGCCAACAGGCCCTGCGCGATGAACTCAGCCGCCAACAGGGCAACATGCCCGGCGCCGGCACCCCCGAAGGCGACGCCGCCCGCGAGGCGCTGGACCGCGCCGGCCGCGCCATGGACGGCGCGGAAGAGGCGCTGCGCAATGGCGACAACGCCGGTGCCATCGACAATCAGGCCCAAGCCATGGAGGCCCTGCGCGAAGGCATGCGCGCTTTGGGCGAGGCGATGGCGCAGGAAGAACGCGAACGCCAGCCGGGGCAGGGCACAGCCCAAGGCGACCAACGCGCCGAGGCACAGGACCCGCTGGGCCGCACCCCCGGCGCCAACGGCGGCACCGGCACGGACGAGGGCCTGCTGCAAGGCGAAGACGTCTACCGCCGCGCCCGCGAACTGCTCGACGAAATCCGCCGCCGCTCGGCCCAAGGCGAACGCCCGCAGGTCGAATTGGATTACTTGGAACGCCTGCTGGACCGGTTCTGACGGGGGGACACCTCAATCGTCCGCACCGCAACACCAAGCCGTGCATCACCGGGCCAAGGTGCGCCGATCCAACCTCAGCGCCTGCCACTTAACAGCAGCCAAACACCTCCCATCGACCCGTTCCGCGCAACAGAAACCAATTCGCCGTGCCGCCGAACGGTCCGCCCTGTCGCACCGAACCACCAAGCCGCGCATCGCCGGGCCGAGGTGCGGCGATGCGACCTTGGTGTCTGGCAGTTTATGGTAGCCAAGCACATCCCAGCTGTCCGTCACGCACAACAGCAACCAAATCGCCGTGCCGTGGGGCGGCCCGGCGATGCGCGGCGGCCTGCGGCCTTGTCCCGCGCTTGGGGACTGGCGGAGAGGGCTATACCTGCCGTTTGCGGTGATCTGCGTAGAGGATCGGTTGGTAGACAGCTCTGCCGCTGGAACAGTTCATGATTGCAACCGCTCCCAGCCCGAAGCGGACACAACAGAAGCACTCGACACATCAACTAGAATGGACTTATGCGTGTCTTGGCCGAGGCTTGCTGATGCCACAATAAAATGCACTGCGAGCTGATTAGCTTGTCACAAGCCCACCATAAACTTTGGTAATCTCGCTTTCCCACGCGCGTTCAAACCATGTCGTGTTGCGCTTGACCTGTTGCTTGATCTCAGGACTGCCCATGATGTTTGCGGCCTTGTGAGCGTATCTGATGAAGTTGCGCCTCTTGCCTGCATGAGTGTACCGACTGCGAAGCTCGCGTTGATAAACTTCAAATGAAGGGACATTCTTCGCCTTCGCAGCTACGAGTTTTGCGTGGATACCTCGCCGCATCTTGCCCAAATATGCATCTAACGAAGAAGGGCGTATAAGGGTGCTTGTACCGTCGAACGTAAAACCAAGATACTGAATGGGTTTAGTGGAGACGAGCAGACCAGATTTGAAGTCAGCGGTCTCTGTCTTCTTGATCGACATTTTCAGTTTGAATTTGGCGAGCATTTTCTCAATTGAGGCGACAACGTCAGCGGTAGTACAGCCGTAGGGAAGGGCGACCGCTATGTCGTCAGAGTAACGGCGGTATGAACCGCCACGCTGCTCGCACCATGCCACCATTTCGCGGTCAAAAGTGCGGAGGTAGATGTTGGCGTATAGGCCTGAAATAGGCGTGCCTTGTGGAATACCGAAGGATTTGTCGTGCTTCCGTATCAAGCCGTTTTTCCGCCCCTGAACATGTGTAACAAAATCCTTTTGAGTGCAGACCCGGCCCCTACCTTTTCGGTTTCGGCCAAGTCGTTCATCAAGGTCGACCGTCTCAACCCACGAGTATCGCGTAATATTTTTCCAGACCGTACCATGATGCCCATCTAGCCTGTCTGTGCCAAGCAGGTCTGCAACTTCGTCGCGAAGCAGTATGTGGTCGAGGTTATCGAAGAAGCCTGAAATATCCATGGCGATAACGGTGCAGTCGCCACGTTCGATAATCTCATCGAACAGCGACTTCGCATGATGAATATTTGTGCCACCACCTTTGCGATATGCCAGGACATTGCCTGTCGTACCATCTGTGGTGAGCGCGCGTTCGTAGAAGTCATTGAGGTGCGTTGCATAGGCTTGCAGGTACGCAGCATCCTCATGCCCAGCAAATCGGATCGGACGTGGTTTTTCGACAACCTCTCTTAAGAAGTTGCCATCAGCATCCGTCTTCCAGTTGCCGTCATCGTCTTTGATGCGGATGTATCTTCGAGCAAGGTCCGTAAACCCCAATAAAGGCCAGAAGCGATGCGCCTTCGTTTCCTGCGAGAAGTCAATTTCCCGTTCGCGGTCACTCTCACGCAACGGCAAGTCAAAATGTTTGTAGCGGCGTTCTTTTGAAATAGAGCGCAGAACAAAGTCGTCAGATGATGGATCAAATTCGTCTTCAGATGGTAGGTAAAACCCGGGCATAAATGAATTCCGTTCTTCAAATGCCCGGGCTATTTGACCTAGCTCCCTTCGAACGCTTGCACGTCGTCCAGTACGAGAAAACCTAGCGTGGTATAGTATTACCACATTGTGCATGGAAGGATGCGACATGAATTGGATCACGCCGACCCGGTTGCCGCGCGCGCATAAGGTAGCGCTTGCGGTCCTTAACACTGGTCATCCGGGTCCTATGCCCCGGGGCCTCATACAAATGGGAACTCACGGGAAGTTTACAAGGCCTTAACTGCAAAACTTCTTGTTTTGTTCCACAGCCCGGAATCTAACTTGCAATATCTGGATAACTTGTGAGCGCATTCAGCCCGTGTCCAGCGATGGTGCGTATATCATGACATGCCCACCAACCCTCTCAAGTTAAGAAAGTAAGGCTGTGAAAGTGGAGGACATATCCGGAGCGCTTTGCATTGGGCCACGGCGCAGACTTCGCCCCCCTCCCAGCGCATACCCACCACGCGACTCCTGACGATCCGCCCCAAAACAAACCTCCCCCAGTCGCACCCCGACCAGCCGAACCTCCCCCAAGGAGTGAACGGGTCCAAAGCCCAGCCTCCGCCAGAACCTAACCCCGCCAGGCCAGCGACCGGAAGAACCGAAAGCTGCCCCCTCCACCCCTCCTCAAAAGCGCCTGCGACGTCCGCCCACCTCGGTCACGGCGGCGGGAACGGCCCTCTGTGGATCGCCAAGCGGACCCCACGGGATTTGCGGTCACCCCTCAAAAATTGCCCACTACATCAAATAAATTGCGTCGGGCATAGTGTCGCAGCACCGCGGCCCATCGGCGTTTCGTACGCATCTGCCCCGAATATGTACAACACCGCCAAAACGGACCGAAAACGCGCCTTTGGGGCAGGCGTGTCTTGTACAGGATCGGTTGAAATATGTACGCAATCCACCCCGACAGCACCGCGCCGGCCGTGCGGTTAAACCACCGCACGCCGGGGTAACCCTGTCCGGATTACGACGCCGCCGTCGTGTCCAGCCACATCAGCAGGCCGGTCACCTGGCTGTCCAGCCAGACCCGCGCCTGGTCGATCGTGCCGACATAGCCGGTCATCGCAGGCTCCAGCGCAGGCACCGCCGCGGTGATCCGCGGGCTGTAGACATAGATCAGCGCCAGCGCTGCAACTATCAGTAAAGACGTGAAAAAACCGCGCCGGAACCCGCGTTTCTTGCGTTCGCGCACAGGCGCATCGGGGGCCGGATCGCCCTTGGCAATCTGGCGGTCACCGGTGGACCGCAGGGTCGAATTGATCTCTTCGATGTCCGGCAACAAATCCCGCCGCGACCCCGCAGCCGCCGCCGTCGCCGCCGCATCAGACACAGGTGCTTCCTGCCCCCGCATCCGCGCCATCCGCTCCCGCGCTTCCTGCGCCCGGCGCGCCGCTTCCTCGCTTTGGCCGTCGTCGCCGTCAGTGTCATCCAACCCCAGATCAGGCTGGCTTTCCAAGCCTTCGCTTTGCCGCACCCGCGCCTCTGCTTCGGCCTCGGATCGCAGGATATCGGACACCGCAGGGTCCAGCGTCCGGCGCTTGGGTTCGGGGGTGGCAACACGTTCTTCGCCCTCGGCCGGCAGGTCCGGTTCGGGGGCCAGCGGCACGGCGTCTTCGTCAATCTCAACCGGCATGTGATCGGGGTGATGCTGGAACCACGTCTGACCGCAGTCAGAGCATTGAACATCACGACCCTCGGACGGAATAACCTCGTCCGGGACCTCGTATTGCGCATCGCAATTTGGACATACTAGCCGCATGGCGTGTCGCACCGCATAAATTCACCCGTTCCTTACCCTGAACCCTAGGATATGGTGTTGCGACTGCGCAGAAAAGTGCAATCTGCCCCAGCCCCCCGTCGCAACGCGCATTGAAACCGCACCGATGCTAAGGCACAACAGGTGCATCAAGCGGGGTAAGACGTGATCGAGCTAGAAAATGTGGCCTACAGCTACGGCGGGGGCGAATTGTTGTCGGATATTTCCGTCAAACTTGCGCCCGGATCTTTCCACTTTTTGACCGGCCCATCCGGCGCTGGCAAAACCACGCTGCTCAAGCTGTGCTACGGCGCGTTGTTGCCCACCGCGGGCACCGTCCGGCTGCTGGGTGCGGATGTGCGCACGCTGCAACGTGACGACATCGCCATGCTGCGCCGCCGGATCGGCGTGGTGCATCAGGATGTGCAGTTTCTGGATCACCTGCCCGTGGCCGAGAACATCGCGCTGCCGCTGACCGTGTCGGGGCGTGGGGGCGCGACTCTGGGCGGCGACCTTGAGGAACTGATGGCCTGGGTCGGCCTGAACGAGCGGGCGCAGGGCCTGCCGCCGGAGCTGTCGGGCGGTGAACGCCAGCGGGCCGCATTGGCGCGTGCGGTGATCATGTCGCCCGACGTGGTGCTGGCGGACGAACCCACCGGCAACGTCGACTGGGAGATGTCCCAACGTCTGCTGCATCTGCTGATCGAGCTGAACCGCATGGGCAAGACTGTGCTGATCGCCACCCATGACCTGTCGCTGATCCGCGCCGCCAAGGCGCAGGTGCAGGCGCGCGTGCTGCGCATTGCCAACCGGCGCATCCAACTGGCGGGGGCGGACCTGTGAAGCTGAACCTTGATGCACTGCACGCGCTGACCCGCAATGACCGCCAGGCCGATCGCGTCGTGCCACCTTCGGGCTTTACCGCGCGGCTGACCCTGTTTGCGGCAGCGGCGATGGCCTTTCTTGCAGTCTTCGCGCTGGCGCTGTCGCTGGCCACCGGGCGTCTGGCTGGTCAATGGAGCGCCGAGCTGGCGCGCACCGCCACGATCCGCATCGTCGCCCCCCTGGACCAGCGGGCGACCCAGACCGAGGCGGCATTGGCCGTTCTGCAAACCACCGCCGGCGTCGAAAGCGCGCGTGCGCTCAGCGACGACGAGCAATCCGCATTGCTGGCCCCGTGGTTCGGCCCCGAGGTGTCGCTGGACGGTCTGCCGGTGCCCCGCCTGATCGAGATCGTGGAAACCGCCGACGGCATCGACGCGGCAGGCCTGCGGCTGCGGCTGTCTGCCGAGGTGCCCGGTGCCGTTCTGGACGATCACAGCCGCTGGCGCGCGCCGCTGGTCAAGGCCGCGTCGCGCCTGCGGCTGATGGGCTGGATCGCCACGGCGCTGATCGTGGCGACGGTGGCCGCGATGGTCACGCTGGCCGCCCAAGCCGCGCTGGCCGCCAATGCGCAGGTGATCGCGGTGCTGCGTCTGGTGGGCGCGACCGACCGCTACATCGCACAGGCCTTTATCCGGCGGTTTACGCTGCGGGCGTTGTCCGGGTCGGCGCTGGGGGTCGTTGTGGGTGTCATAGCCGTGGTGCTGGTGCCGTCGGGTGGCAGTGACATGTCGGGCTTTTTGACCGGGCTGCGGTTTCAGGGGCTGGGCTGGATCGTGCCGTTCCTGATCCCGCCGCTGACCGCTGTTGTGGCCTTTGCCGCCACCGGTGCTGCCGCCCGTCGCACATTGGAGAACCTGTCATGAACGCAATTCAATGGCTGCGCTCGCTGGTCTTTGTGGCGCAAATCTATCTGGCGATGCTGGTGGTGGGCGTGGTTTTTGCCCCCTATGCGCTGTTCAGCCGCAAGGGCGCACGCGCGGCCTGCAAGACGTGGTGCAAATGGGTGTTCTGGACGGCGCGCTGGATGGTCGGCATCCGCACCGAAGTGCGCGGCGAGGTGCCAACCGGCGACGTGTTGATCGCGGCCAAGCACCAGTCGTTCCTGGACATCATGCTGATCTTTCACGCGGTGCCCAAGGGCAAGTTCATCATGAAACGCGAGATCCTGTGGACGCCGATTATTGGCCTTTATGCCAAGGGCATCGGCTGTATCCCGGTGGCGCGTGGCAAGCGCGGTGTTGCGATCAAGCAGATGGTGCGCGACGTGGATGCGGGCCGTCTGGAAGCGGGGCAGTTGATTATCTATTCCCAAGGCACGCGGGTCGCACCGGGGGTCAAGGCGCCCTACAAAGTCGGCACTGCCGTGCTTTACAACGAGCTGGGGCAGCCTTGCGTGCCCGTGGCCACCAATGTGGGCGTGTTCTGGCCGCGCAAGGGGATCCTGCGCAAACCGGGGCTGGCGGTGGTCGAGTTTCTGCCGGCCATGCCCGAAGGGTTGCCCCGCGCGGAATTCATGGCGGCGCTTGAGCAGGCGGTCGAGGCGCGGTCCGATGCCTTGCTGGCCGAGGCGGGGTTTGATGTGAAAAGGCTGGGCTGATGCAGTGGATCGAAACGGAAGATGCGCTTGAGACGCATTACGGCACCCCCGGACAACCGGCGTTGCGCAAGGTGGCGGACCACCTGACGCCGCTCTATCGCAAATGGATCATGGCCTCGCGGTTCTGCGTGCTGACCACAGTCGGGGCCGCGGGCACCGATGGCAGCCCGCGCGGGGATGACGGCCCCGTGGTGCTGGAACTGGACCCGCAAACGCTGGCCATGCCCGACTGGCGCGGCAACAACCGGCTGGATTCGCTGCGCAATATCGTGACGGACGGGCGCGTGTCGCTGATGTTCATGGTGCCGGGATCAAACACGGTGGTGCGGGTGAACGGGCAGGCGCGTCTGACCGATGACGCCGACCTGCGTGCGCGGTTTGCAGCGGGCAAGGCCACGCCCGCCACGGTGATCGTGATCCGCATCGCCGAAGTTTACACGCAATGCGCCCGCGCCGTGATGCGCGCCGACCTGTGGGCGCGCGACGACAGCGCCGATCTGCCCCGTCCGGGCGAGATACTGGCTGAGGTGACCGATGGGGCAGAGGGCGGTGAGGCATACGATAAGGCATGGCCGAAGCGCGCCAGTGAGACGATGTGGTGAGATAAGCCTCTGACTGCGACAGGGATGCATGACCCAACATGAAAAAGGCGCGCCAATGGCGCGCCTTTTGTGTCAGGGCTGGCGGGTGCCAATCACATGTGGATCGGGCCGTCGCCGCAGGCCAATGCTGCTTCGCGCACCGCTTCGGAATAGGTCGGGTGCGCGTGGCAGGTCATTGCCAGATCCTCGGCGGATGCGCCGAATTCCATTGCAACGCAAACCTCGTGGATCAGGTCGCCGGCACCGGGGCCGATGATGTGGCAGCCCAGAATGCGGTCGGTTTCCTTGTCGGCCAGGATTTTCACAAATCCGTCGCCCGCGAACACGGCCTTGGCGCGGGCGTTGCCCATGAAGCTGAACTTGCCGACCTTGTAGGCGCGGCCCGCTTCTTTCAGCGTGGCCTCGGTTTCGCCTACATTTGCCACTTCGGGGTGGGTGTAGATCACGCCGGGGATCACGCCATAGTTGACGTGCCCGTGCTTGCCCGCGACCTGTTCGGCGGCAGCCATGCCTTCGTCCTCGGCCTTGTGCGCCAGCATCGGACCCTCGATCACGTCGCCGATGGCGTAGACGCCCGGCACGCAGGTCTGCCAGTCCTTGCCCACCTTGATCTGACCGCGCTGGGTCATCTCGACGCCCAGACCCTCAAGGCCCAGCCCGTCGACGTAAGGCTTGCGGCCGGTCGATACCAGAACCACGTCCGCGTCCAGCACGTGTTCGCTGTCGTCCTTGCGCAGTTTGTAATGCACCTTGGCCTTGGTCTTGGTCGCTTCGGTCTTTTGCACGGCGGCGCCCATGATGAATTTCAGGCCCTGTTTGGTCAGCATCCGCTGGAATGTTTTCTGAACCTCGGGGTCCATGCCGGGGGTGATCGCGTCCAGGTATTCGACGACGGTCACTTCGGACCCCAGACGCGCGTAGACGCTGCCCAGTTCCAGCCCGATCACGCCCGCGCCGATCACGACCATGGATTTCGGCACCTTGCCCAGCTCGAGCGCGCCGGTGGATGTCACGACGACCTTTTCGTCCACTTCGACGCCGGGCAGCGACGCCGCCTCGGAGCCGGTGGCGATGATGATGTTCTTGGCCTCGTGGACCTCGTCACCGACCTTGACCTTCCCCGCTTCGGGGATCGAGCCCCAGCCTTTCAGCCAGTCGACCTTGTTCTTTTTGAACAGGAATTCGATGCCCTTGGTGTTGGTGTCGATGGTGGACTGCTTGTAGGTCAGCATCTGCTTCCAGTCGACCGAGGGGCTTTTGCCCTTCAGGCCCATTTCGGCAAAGTTGTGCTCGGCCTCGTGCAGCATGTGGGATGCGTGCAGCAATGCCTTGGACGGGATGCAGCCGACGTTCAGGCAGGTGCCGCCCAGCGTGTCGCGTCCTTCGACGCAGGCCACTTTCAGGCCCAGTTGCGCGCAACGGATGGCGCAGACATAGCCGCCGGGGCCGGAGCCGATGATGATAACGTCGTAGGATGCCATGTGGTCTTCTCCTTGGTCGATTGGGCCGCTGGGGTCCGCGTCGGACCGCTGTCGGCTTTTCGTGTGGCGCGTGGGCCATGCGAGTTGTGCGGGCGCGCCCCTAGATCAGGGCCGCGATGAACAGGATGGCAACGCAGGCCAGTGCCACGAGCCAGATATAAGACCGCCAGGGCTGCCATCCCAGCGCATAGGCGGGGATATAGAGCGCACGGGCGGCCAGATAGACCCACGCCGCGCCCAGCGTCAGGGTGGTGACCTGATCCGTCACGTGGATCAACAGCACGGCGGCGGCAAAGAACGGGAACATCTGCACGTTGTTGTCATAGGCCCGCAGCATCCGCGCGGTGACGTTGCGCATCGGTCTGCTGGGATCGCGGTCGCGCGGGCTGGTGGTATAGGCCGGCCCCACGTCCATATTCGCCATGGTCGAGGCCACAACGAACTGCACGATGTGCAAAAGACCGGCGAGGGCGATGGTGAGGAGGAAGGGGGTCATGTCATCGTGCTCCAGATTGGCAGATGCAGAGATAGGGCGAAGCTGGTCGATGCCCTGTCGCGGACACCGACCAGTTCAAGGTTTACAGATCCATCAACAACCGGCGGGGATCTTCCAGCGCTTCCTTGACGCGCACCAGGAAGGTCACGGCGCCCTTGCCGTCAACGATGCGGTGGTCGTAGGACAGCGCCAGATACATCATCGGGCGGATCACCACCTGACCGTTGATCGCCATCGGGCGGTCCTGGATCTTGTGCATCCCCAGAATGCCCGACTGCGGCGGGTTCAGGATGGGCGAGGACATCAGCGAGCCGTAGACGCCACCGTTTGAGATGGTGAACGTGCCGCCCTGCATTTCGGCCATCGACAGTTTGCCGTCGCGGGCTTTGGCGCCCTTTTCGGCAATCGCCTTCTCGATCTCGGCAAAGGACATTGCGTCGGCGTCGCGGATCACCGGAACCACCAGACCCGTGGGCGTGCCTGCGGCGATGCCCATGTGAACGAAGTTCTTGTAGACCACGTCGGTGCCGTCGATCTCGGCGTTGACCTCGGGGACTTCGTTCAGGGCGTGCACGCAAGCCTTGGTGAAGAAGGACATAAAGCCCAGTTTCACGCCGTGCTTTTTCAAAAACAGGTCTTTGTATTCGTTGCGCAGCGCCATCACCTCGGTCATGTCGACCTCGTTATAGGTGGTCAGCATTGCGGCGGTGTTCTGGCTGTCTTTCAGACGGCGCGCGATGGTCTGGCGCAGACGGGTCATTTTCACCCGCTCTTCGCGTGACGCATCGTCGGCAGAGACCGGCGCGCGCGGTGCGGCAGACGCTTGCGGGGCAGGGGCGGAACCGGCGGCGGCCACGGCCTTGGCCACGTCGTCCTTCATGATGCGGCCGTCACGGCCCGTGCCTGTGACCTGATCGCGGCTGATGCCGGCCTCGGCCATGGCTTTCTTGGCCGAAGGCGCGTCTTCCACGTCCTTGCCGCCATCTGCGGGCTGCGCCGCAGGCTTGGGCGCTTCTTCCGACGCGGGGGCCGCAGCCTGGGCGCCGTCACCCGAGGAGATCACCGCCAGCTTGGCGCTGGCGTCCACGGTGCTGCCTTCGTCGGCCAGGATTTCGGTCAGGACACCGGCGGCGGGGCTGGGGACCTCGACGCTGACCTTGTCGGTTTCCAGCTCGCACAGCATTTCGTCCTGTGCGACCTCGTCACCAACCTTCTTGAACCAGGTGCTGACGGTCGCTTCGGTCACGCTTTCGCCCAGTGTCGGCACCATCACGTCCACGTTGGCCGACGCATCGCGCGGCTTGGTTTCCTCGGCGCCGGCGTCGATGGCCTTGGCCGGCTCTTCGGCGGCCTTGGGTGCCTCTGCCGCAGCTTCGCCACCTTCCGAGATTGTCGCCAACAGGGCGTCCACACCGACGGTTTCGCCTTCGGCGGCCACGATCTCGCCCATGGTGCCCGCGACGGGGCTGGGCACTTCGACGGTGACCTTGTCGGTTTCCAGCTCGCACAGCATTTCGTCAACGGCCACGGCGTCGCCGGGTTTCTTGAACCATGTGGCAACGGTGGCTTCGGTCACGGATTCGCCCAGGGTGGGCACACGGACATCAGTCATTATTTCGATCCTTTGATGGTCAGCGCCTCGTCAACGAGGGCGGCTTGTTGTGCTTTGTGCTGGCTGGCCAGACCTGTGGCAGGCGACGCCGAAGTGGCGCGGCCCACGTATTCGGGGCGCAGGTGCTTGGCCTTGATCCGGCCCAGAACCCATTCGATGTTGGGTTCGATAAAGGTCCAGGCGCCCTGGTTTTTCGGCTCTTCCTGACACCAGATCATTTCGGCATCCTTGAAGCGTTCCAGCTCTTTCACCGCGGATTGCGCGGGGAAGGGATAGAACTGTTCAAAGCGCAGCAGGTAGATGTCGTCGATGCCCCGGGCGTCGCGTTCTTCCAGCAGGTCGTAATAGACCTTGCCCGAACACATCACGACGCGCTTGATCTTGTCATCGGCGGCCAATTTGGTGTCCGAGTTGCCATGTTCCGCATCGTCCCACAGCACGCGGTGGAAGGACGAGCCGGTGGTGAATTCCTCGGCCTTGCTGACGGCCAGCTTGTGACGCAGCAGCGATTTCGGCGTCATCAGGATCAGCGGCTTGCGGAAGTCGCGGTGGATCTGGCGGCGCAGGATGTGGAAATAGTTCGCCGGTGTGGTACAGTTGGCCACGATCCAGTTGTCCTGACCACACATTTGCAGGAACCGTTCCAGACGGGCGCTGCTGTGTTCCGGCCCCTGGCCCTCGTACCCGTGTGGCAGAAGGACCGTCAGCCCCGACATCCGCAGCCATTTGCTTTCGCCCGAGCTGATGAACTGGTCGAACATGATCTGCGCGCCGTTGGCGAAGTCGCCGAACTGCGCCTCCCACAGGGTCAGGGCGTTGGGTTCGGCCATCGAATAGCCGTACTCGAAACCCAGCACCGCATATTCCGACAGCATCGAGTCGATGACTTCGTATTGTGCCTGACCTTCGCGGATGTTGTTCAGCGGATAATACCGTTCTTCGGTGTCCTGATTGATCAGTGCCGAATGGCGCTGGCTGAAGGTACCGCGTGCGCTGTCCTGACCGGACAGACGGACGGGGAACCCTTCGGTCAACAACGATCCGAACGCGATGGCCTCGGCCGTGGCCCAGTCGAAACCGGTGCCGCTTTCGAACATCGCTTTCTTGGCGTCCAGCAGACGTTCGACGGTTTTGTGCAGTGGAACACCCTCGGGCGCGGTTGTCAGACCCTTGCCGACATCGGCCAGCGTCTCGGGTTTGATCGCCGTTTTGCCACGCTGGTATTTCTTTTGCTTCATCTTATCCAGATGCGACCACTTGCCGTCCAGCCAGTCGGCCTTGTTCGGGCGGTATTCTTTGCCGGCCTCGAACTCTTCGTTCATCTTGGCCTGAAACGCCGCCTTCATGTCCTCGATCTCGCCCTCGGGGATCAGGCCGTCCTTGACCAGACGGTCAGTGTACAGCGTCAGCGTGGTTTTCTGCTTCTTGATCCGCTTGTACATCACCGGGTTGGTGAACATGGGCTCGTCGCCCTCGTTGTGACCAAAGCGGCGGTAGCAGAAGATGTCGATGACCACGTCCTTGTGGAACTTCTGGCGGAATTCGGTGGCCACTTTGGCGGCGTGGACCACGGCCTCGGGGTCGTCACCGTTGACGTGGAAAATCGGCGCTTCGACCACCAGCGCGTTGTCGGTGGGATAGGGCGATGAGCGCGAGAAATGCGGCGCCGTGGTAAAGCCGATCTGGTTGTTTACGACGATGTGCATGGTGCCGCCGGTGCGGTGACCGCGCAGGCCGGACAGGGCGAAACATTCTGCCACAACACCCTGACCCGCGAAGGCCGCGTCGCCGTGCAGAAGGATCGGCATGACGCTGGTGCGGTCGGCGCTGCCCCACTGGTCCTGCTTGGCGCGGGCCTTGCCCAGAACCACGGGGTTCACCGCCTCGAGGTGCGAGGGGTTGGCGGTCAGCGACAGGTGCACGGTGTTGTCGTCAAACTGACGGTCCGAAGACGCGCCAAGGTGATATTTCACATCGCCCGAGCCGTCGACGTCCTCGGGTTTGAAGCTGCCGCCCTGAAATTCGTTGAAGATCGCGCGGTAGGGTTTCTGCATCACGTTGGCCAGAACCGACAGGCGGCCACGGTGCGGCATCCCGATGACGATTTCCTTGACGCCCAAGGCGCCACCGCGCTTGATGACCTGCTCCATCGCGGGGATCAGGCTTTCGCCACCGTCCAGACCAAAGCGTTTGGTGCCCATGTATTTGACGTGCAGGAACTTTTCAAAGCCCTCGGCCTCGACCATCTTGTTCAGGATCGCCTTGCGGCCTTCGCGGGTGAACGCGATTTCCTTGCCCAGCCCCTCGATCCGCTCTTTCAGCCAGGCGGATTCCTCGGGGTCGGAAATGTGCATGTATTGCAGCGCGAAAGTGCCGCAATAGGTCCGCGTGACGATCTCCATGATTTGCCGCATCGAGGCGATTTCCAGCCCCAGCACGTTGTCGATAAAGATCGGGCGGTCCATGTCGGCGTCGGTGAAACCGTAGGATTTCGGGTCCAGCTCGGGATGTGGGTCCTTGTCGCGCATGCCCAGCGGGTCCAGATCGGCAACCAGATGGCCACGGATGCGGTAGGCGCGGATGATCATCAGCGCGCGGATGCTGTCCAACACGGCGCGTTTGACCATCTCGTCGCTCAGCTGGACGCCCTTGGCTTCGGCTTTCGCCTTGATCTTGTCGCCCGCGCCCTTGACCTCGGCCGGGGCCGCCCATTCGCCGGTCAGCGCCTGCGTCAGGTCATCGCCGGGCATCGGCGGCCAGTCGGCGCGCGCCCAAGACGGCCCTGCGGCCTCGGCTTTGACGTTGCTGCCTTCGTCGCCCATAGCCTTGAAAAAGGCCTGCCAGGCTTCGTCCACCGCGCCGGGGTCGTTGGCATAGCGGGCATACATCTGTTCAAGGTATTCCGCGTTATGCCCCTGCATGAAGGACGAGGCGTGGAACTGGTCGTTGGCGGGGTGGTCGGTCATGGCGAGATACCTCGGATATGAGACGTGGCCGTATAATGGTTAAGAATAACAAGGCGGGGACATGCCCCGCCTTGAGACAGGTTAGCCTTTGTCGATTGCTTCTTTGACCGCTTCGCCCAGTGTCGCGGGGCTGTCTGCCACCACGATACCGGCTTCGCGCATCGCTTCGATCTTGCTTTCCGCATCACCCTTGCCACCGGCGACGATGGCGCCCGCGTGGCCCATGCGGCGGCCCGGAGGGGCTGTGCGGCCCGCGATGAAACCGGCGGTCGGCTTCCAGCGGCCTTTTTTCTTTTCGTCGGCCAGGAACTGTGCCGCTTCTTCTTCGGCAGAGCCGCCGATTTCACCGATCATGATGATCGACTGTGTTTCAGGATCGGCCAGGAACATTTCCAGCACGTCGATATGCTCGGTGCCCTTGATGGGGTCGCCGCCGATGCCCACGGCCGAAGATTGGCCAAGGCCCATGTCAGTTGTCTGTTTCACAGCCTCATAGGTAAGTGTGCCCGAGCGCGAAACAACACCCACCGAGCCGCGCTTGTGAATGTGGCCGGGCATGATGCCGATCTTGCAGGCGTCGGGCGTGATCACGCCGGGGCAGTTTGGGCCGATCAGGCGCGATTTGGACCCTTCGAGCGCGCGTTTGACGCGCATCATGTCCAGAACCGGAATGCCTTCGGTGATGCACACGATCAACGGCATTTCCGCGTCGATGGCTTCCAGGATCGAATCCGCCGCGAAGGGGGGCGGCACGTAGATCACCGATGCGTTGGCTTCGGTGACGTGCATCGCCTCGTGCACCGAGTTGAAGACCGGCAGGTCCAGATGTTTCTGGCCGCCTTTGCCCGGTGTCACGCCGCCGACCATCTTGGTCCCATAGGCGATGGCCTGTTCGGTGTGGAATGTCCCCTGCGAGCCGGTCAGGCCCTGGCAGATGACTTTGGTGTTTTCGTCGATAAGAACGGCCATGTTTGGTTTCCTTGCTTACGATCAGTCTGTTGTTTGCGATGTTTCGAGGGCGGGGGCGTGATAGCCGTATTCGGCCAGCTCCCAGTGATACAGGTCGGCCACGCGGGCCAGCGCGCGGGGCGTATAAAGGTCGCGCCAGTCGCCCACCTTGGCCCGGCGGTCGGGATTGTTGCGCAGGTGCGGCCAGTCGACCGTGCCCAATCCCAGCCGCGCGCACAGGTCGGCGCGGTCCTGAGGCAGATGTTCGATGCGCACCGCACCGTCGATCACCGCAGTGCCGTCGATGCCGTATATCTCCAGATCCTGCGTGGCCTGCGGGCTGGTGTGCAACCAGTCGACAAAGGCCGCGCGGCGGTCGTCCTGCGACACCCGTCCTGCGAAATGGGCGCGGTTGCGCATGGCGAAATGCGACACCAGCCGCTCGAAGGGATTGCGCAGGGTGGTGAATTTGAAATAGCCGTCCCAGACCGCGCGGGGCAGGGCGTCGCGCACCTCGGCTGCGGGCATGTGGCCGTGCCATGTGTCTTGCGCTGCATCCTGTGCGGGGCCACGGCTGCCGATGATCCCTTCGGGGCCATCGTAAACCACGCGGGCCACGCCCTCGGCCAAGGCTTCGGCAGGCGCACAAAACCGTTCCAGTGCCGCCTCGGTCGAGGTGCTCGCGGTTTTGAAGGTCTTGAGATAGATAAACCGGTGGCTGTGCGAGATCATGACCATCAGCACACCCCTTGCGTGGCAAAGCGTGCCGAGGCGTCGGCGCAGATAACCGCAGAATTGTCCGCGACCGGCCCGTCAGCCATAGCCATGCAAGCCGACCCGAAGGACAGCGGCAAGGCATAGGTGGCAGGGCAAAGACGGCGCATCAGATCAAGGCTCCAGAGGGCGCATGGGAATAGGGGAGGGCCCGGGACAAACCGGATTGACGAAAAGCTTGCGCATGTCATCGAACCTCCGTTGCAGGGGCCTGTGTGGTGTCCGGGGCGGTACGGTCCGCCCCGGACGCCAGTCACTTAACCCTTGACCGCTTTCACGATCTTCTGGGCGCCGTCTTTCAGGTCTTCGGCGGCGATCACATCAAGGCCCGAGTTGTTGATGATGTCCTTGCCCTGTTGCACGTTCGTGCCTTCCAGGCGGACCACCAGCGGCACTTTCAGGCCCACTTCTTTCACCGCGGCCACAACGCCCTCGGCGATCACATCGCAGCGCATGATGCCGCCGAAGATGTTCACGAGGATGCCTTTGACCTGCGGGTCCGAGGTGATGATCTTGAACGCCTCGGTCACTTTTTCCGTGGTGGCACCGCCGCCCACGTCAAGGAAGTTCGCAGGCTCGGCGCCGTAAAGCTTGATGATGTCCATTGTGGCCATCGCCAGACCGGCACCGTTCACCATGCAGCCGATTTCGCCGTCCAGCGCGATATAGTTCAGGTCGTATTTGGACGCGGCGAGTTCCTTGGGATCTTCCTCGGTTTCGTCGCGCAGTTCGTTGATGTCGGCGTGCTTGTACATCGCGTTGCCGTCAAAGCTGACCTTGGCGTCCAGCACTTTCAGGTCGCCGCTGTCGGTGACGATCAGCGGGTTGATTTCCAGCATTTCCATGTCTTTTTCCAGGAACGCCTTGTACAGCAGCGCCATCAGACCGACGCACTGTTTGACCTGCTTGCCTTCCAGCCCCAGGGCGAAAGCGATGCGGCGGCCGTGGAATGCCTGATAGCCGGACGCGGGATCGACCGAGAAGGACAGGATTTTCTCGGGGGTCGATGCTGCGACCTCTTCGATGTCCATGCCGCCTTCGGTCGAGCAGACAAAGCTGACGCGGCTGGTCTGGCGATCGACCAGCAGGGCCAGGTACAATTCGGTTTCGATGCCCGAGCCATCTTCGATGTAGATGCGGTTGACCTGTTTGCCCGCGGGGCCGGTCTGGTGCGTGACCAATGTGCGGCCCAGCATTTTCTTGGCTTCTTCGGCGGCCTCTTCGACCGATTTGGTCAGGCGCACGCCGCCTTTTTCACCGGCGTCGGCTTCTTTGAAGTGGCCCTTGCCGCGACCACCTGCGTGGATCTGCGCCTTGACCACCCACAGGGGGCCGTCCATTTCGGCGGCTGCGTTTTTGGCGTCTTCGGCTTTCAGCACGACGCGCCCGTCGGAAACGGGGGCACCGTAAGAGCGAAGCAAGGCCTTGGCCTGGTATTCGTGGATGTTCATGACAAAGCGGTCCTGATTAGCTGCGGTTTAATTGGCTGTATACGATCAAGCGTGAATGGATGGTAAACTGAAAAGGTGGGGCAGGCGGGGTTTTGCCCAGAAAATCCGACTTTTGTGATCACACGTTTTTTCCTGTGATCACAAAATATCCGGCGTTACCGCTGTCACGGGGTTTTGGGGCTTGTCGGCACAGATTCCCTTGTGCAGACAGAATGTTCAATCTTTCGAGGCGCGCAGATTAAGCCACCTGAACACCAGCGATACCCCAATCCCCACGACGACAAGGGCGGGCCATCCGGGGCCTGCGCCGTTGGAAACATCGACCACCACCAGCACAACGGTGGCCAAGCCTGCGCGCTGGCACGACCTGCGGAATTTGGTGCGGGCGTCGCTGTCGGGGCGGCTGTGTCGGGGGCGGTCAATGCGCGGGGAAACCCGCGCCAGATCGTCGGGCGCGTTGACGCCGTCGGACAGCACGGCAAACAGCTCGACCTCGTCCAGCAGGTTTTTGGGGGTGGCGGGGCCAAGCGGGCGAAAGTCGGCTTCAAGCCGTCCGCGCGCATGATCGACCACCTGACGCGACACCAGAATGCCGCCGATGCTGGCGTTCTCTTGCAGCCGCGCGGCCAGGTTCACGCCGTCGCCCAGCAGATCGTCACCTTCGACAATGACGTCGCCCAGATGCACGCCGATGCGAAAGGGCAGGGAGTCGGCGGTGGCGTTCAATTCGCGCTGGATGGCGACAGCCGCGGCCACGCCTTCCACGACGGACGGAAATTCGGCGATCAGACCGTCGCCTGCGGTGTTGGCGATGCGCCCGCCCCGGATGGCAATGGCCGCGTCGATCACACGGCGGGCACGGCGCAGGGCCTGAACGGTGTCCACCTCGTTGCGGGCCATGCGGCCCGAATAATTCGCGGCATCGGCTGACAGGATCGTGGTCAGCTTGCGTTTGATGTCAGGCAGTTGGGACACGTCGACCCCTCCTGAGCACCCCGCAAGCGGGGTGATGTTGATGCGCTGCCCGAAGATAGGCAGCCCATAAAAAAGCCGGACACGTCAGACGCGCCCGGCTTTATTCATGACAGCATGTTGCAGCTTACGCCAGCGAGCTGTCGATGCCTTTGCACGCGTCGACCAGGCCCTGAACAGCCGAAACCGAGCTGTCGAACATGGCTTGTTCGTCTTTGGTCATCTTGATGTCGATGACTTTTTCAACGCCACCGGCACCGATCACTGTGGGCACGCCCACGTACATGCCTTTCAGACCCAAAGCGCCGTCAACATAGGCCGCACAGGGCAGCACGCGCTTTTGGTCTTTCAGGAATGCTTCGGCCATTTCGATCGCCGAAGTGGCAGGCGCATAGAACGCCGAGCCGGTTTTCAGCAGGCCGACGATTTCGGCACCGCCGTCGCGGGTGCGCTGAACGATGGCGTCCAGTTTCTCTTGGGTGGTCCAGCCCATCTTGACCAGATCGGGCAGCGGGATGCCCGCAACGGTCGAATAGCGTGTCAGCGGCACCATGGTGTCGCCGTGGCCGCCCAGCACGAATGCTGTCACGTCGCGCATGGACACCTGGAATTCTTCGGCCAGGAAGTGACGGAAGCGGGCGCTGTCCAGAACACCGGCCATGCCGCAGACTTTTTCATGGGGCAGGCCCGAGAATTCGCGCAGCGCCCAGACCATGGCGTCCAGCGGGTTGGTGATGCAGATCACGAATGCGTTCGGCGCGTGGTCACGGATGCCTTCGCCGACGGATTTCATAACCTTGAGGTTGATGCCCAGCAGGTCATCGCGGCTCATGCCCGGTTTGCGGGGCACGCCGGCTGTGACGATGCACACGTCTGCGCCTGCGATATCCTCGTAGGACTGGGTGCCGCTCATCTTGGCGTCGAAACCCTCGGACGGGCCGGATTCAGCGATGTCCAGCGCCTTGCCTTCGGGGGTGCCTTCGGAAATGTCGAACAGGACAACGTCGCCCAATTCCTTGATGGCTGCGAGATGCGCAAGCGTCCCGCCGATTTGACCTGCGCCGATCAGCGCAATTTTGGGTCTGGCCATGAGTAGTCTCCAGGGTTGCTGTGAATTTGCGGTTTGCCTAGTCCTTATCCGCGCCGCGTGCAAGGCTGCTGCGCCGCGGCACGGCGGCACGCGGCCGCTGGCGGCGTGCGTTGTTACCCGCTAACCTTGAATGCAGTGCAAAGGTTTCCAAGGAGTTAACGTGCTGGAGCTGGATTGGGCGTTCTTTTCCGTGGCTGGGCCCGCAGTGATGTTTGCGGGGGTGTCCAAGGGCGGTTTCGGGTCGGGCGCCGCCTTTGCGGGCGCGTCGATTCTGGCGCTGGTGGTCGAGCCGGGTCTGGCGTTGGGCGTCATGCTGCCGATGCTGATGCTGATCGACGTCGCCACCTTGGGGCCGTACTGGCGCAAGTGGCGCTGGCCCGAGACGCGGTTGCTGATTCTGGGGGCGCTGCCCGGTGTTGTGTTGGGCGCGGCGCTGTACCGGGTGGCCGATGCGGATGTGTTCCGCGTGCTGATCGGGGTGATTTCGCTGGCGTTCGTGGTCTGGCAGGTGGGCCGGGCGCGCGGCTGGATCGCTGCCACGTCCAGGCCGTTGGGGCAGGGCGCAGGGGCCGTGACGGGGCTGGTTGCGGGATTTACCAGCTTTGTCAGCCATGCGGGCGGCCCGCCTGCGGCGGTCTATCTGCTGTCGCGCGGCATGACCAAGACGGAGTATCAGGCGTCTACGGTGCTGCTGTTCTGGGTGATCAACGTGGCGAAATTCGTGCCTTATGCCTATCTGGGCATGTTCACGCTGCAAACGGGACTGGCCAATCTGGCACTTGCGCCTTTTGCGCTGGCGGGCGCGTGGGTCGGGGTCAAGGCGCACCGGCTGGTGCCGGAACGCGCGTTTTTCGCGCTGACCTATGCGCTGCTGGTGGTCACCGGGATCAAGCTGATTTGGGATGGGCTGAGCTGATCGGTCTGCCCATGAAAAAGGCGGCCCCTGAAGGCCGCCCTCTGATCTTTCAACGCTTGTTTCAGGCGTCGTTGCCGGGGGGTGGCAGCGCTTCGGCCAGTTCTTCGAACGCCTGACCCGAAGCCACAAGGCAGGTAACCCCCGCCGGTGTGGTCACCGTGATTGTCCACGTGCCCGTTTCAGCCGAGGCAAATACCTCGATCACCTGGTTGTTGGCGCCCAGTCCCATCGACTGGCGGGTTTCGCCGTAGCCAGACGCCAGCCGGTCCACCACCAATGCGCGCGGTCCGCAGTTGCGCGCGCTGGATTGCGCCGCCACGTGGCCAGCCGCCGTCAGATACAGCGTGGCCGCAGCCGTCAGCGCGGCGAGATGCAAGAATGTCTTGTTGCGTGTCATGTTGTTCAGCCTTTGGTCAAAAGGCGTCACCCGCAGTCATCTGGCCTGTGCCGGTTGCCCGACGATGACCGGGCGGCCCCGGTTCCTGTGTTGTCGCGACACCCCTTCCGCAAAGGTTCGGCGGCCCTGCCAAAACGGCCCTATAGGTGATATCGGACCGTTTCAGCCTGCGCCTTGAGTGGTAAATAATGGTTAATGCACCGCGCGCCGCTGTGGAAAATTTGACATTTGCTGCATTGCGGCGCGTTTCCTCTTGAACCTTTCGGAAAAAAATGCGTCCTTGCGCGCAACATTATTACTCCACCCGAAAGGCAGGCTTATGGCTCTCGACCGTCCGTTGCGTTCCGTTCTTTACATTCCGGCATCCAAACCCCGTGCACTGGACAAGGCGCGCGGGCTGCCCGTCGATGCAATCATCTTCGACCTGGAAGACGCGGTGACCACCGAAGAAAAGGTCAGCGCACGCGGCATTCTGGCCGAAGCGCTGGCGCAGGGCGGCTATGGCGCGCGGATGAAGATCATTCGCATCAACGCGTTGGACACCGACTGGGGCGCCGACGATGCGCGTGCGGCCGCAGACATGGGCGCCGACGCGATCCTGCTGCCCAAGGTTTCCAGCCCCGCCGATCTGGATGCACTGGCCGCGATCACCGGCGACGCGCCGCTGTGGGCGATGATGGAGACGCCCGCCGGCATGTTGAACGCCGCCGCCATTGCGGCCCACCCCAAGCTGCAGGGGCTGGTGATGGGCACCAACGATCTGGCGAAAGAGTTGAACACGCGCGCCCGCGCCGACCGTCTGCCGTTGCAGGCGGGGCTGGGCCTGTGCCTGCTGGCGGCCAAGGCCCACGGGCTGGCGATTGTGGATGGCGTCTATAATGCGTTCAAGGACGATGAGGGGCTGGCGCTGGAGTGTGAACAGGGGCGCGACATGGGCTTTGACGGCAAGACCCTGATCCACCCCGCGCAGGTGGCCGTGACAAATACTGCCTATTCCCCGTCAGAGGCCGAGATCGACACCGCCCGCCGCCAGATCGAAGCCTTTGACGAAGTCGAAGCTTCGGGGCAGGGTGTGGCTGTGGTTGACGGCAAGATTGTCGAGAATCTGCACGTTGAAACCGCGCGCAAACTGATTGCACAAGCCGAGGCCATTGCAGCCATGGCAGAAGGTTGAACACATGACACTGCTTATTCTCGGGGTTCTTTTGTGGGCCGCGGCCCATTTCTTTAAACGTGCCATGCCTGCACAGCGCGCGGCCATGGGCAGCGCCGGAAAAGGCATTGTCGCAATTGCGCTTGTAGCCTCTGTGCTGCTGATGATCTTTGGCTACCGCGCGGCGGATGGTGCGTTTTTCTGGGGGCGTCATCCGGCGACCACGGGGATCAACAACCTGCTGATGGTTGCCGCTTTGTATTTCGTCAGCCCTGGCCCGAAGAAGGGCGCGATTTTCTACAAGATGCGCCATCCGATGCTGACGGGGTTTTCACTGTGGGCCATCGCGCACCTGTTGGTGAACGGCGATGTGCCATCGTTCGTGCTGTTCGGCGGCTTGCTGGTCTGGGCGCTGGCCGAAATGGCCGTGATCAACCGCGCCGAGCCCGCATGGACACCGCCCGCCAAAGGGTCGATTTCCAAGGACGTCATGTTCCTTGGCATCTCTTTCGTGCTGTTGGGGGTGATCGGCGCGGTCCACAGCTGGCTGGGGTATAACCCGTTCGGGTGAGGATAAGACTATGAAACTGTACCGTTTTCTGTCCGAAGAGGACACGTCGGCCTTTTGTCACAAGGTGACGGATGCGCTGAACAAGGGGTGGGAGCTGCACGGCAGCCCGACCCAGACCTGGGACCACGCGGCGGGTGTGATGCGCTGTGGTCAGGCCGTGGTGAAAGAAGCGCCCGGCACTTACACCCCCGACACCAAGCTGGGGGCGCACTGATGAAAAAGACCAATCCGGGCCGTTTCTTCGAAGATTACACGTTGGGTCAGGTGATCGACCACGCGGTGCCGCGCACGGTCAAGATGGGCGAACGCGCGCTGTATCACATGCTGTATCCGGCGCGTCATGCGCTGTATTCGTCCGATCAGTTCGCGCAAGGCTGCGGTCTGCCGTTTTCGCCGCTGGATGATATGATCGCCTTTCACATCGTCTTTGGCAAGACTGTGCCTGATGTGTCGTTGAACGCGGTGGCGAACCTTGGGTATGCCGAAGGACGCTGGAAACTGCCGGTTTGGCCCGGCGACACGCTGCGCGCACGGTCCGAGGTGATCGGGCTGAAACAGAATTCGAACGGCAAGACCGGCGTGGTTTATGTGCGCACCACGGGGCTGAACCAGCATGACGAAGAGGTGCTGGAATATGTGCGCTGGGTCATGGTGCGCAAAGGGAACGTTGATGCGCCGGCACCCGAAACGGTGGTGCCCGAGCTGTCGACGGTGGTGGACCCCGCCGCGCTGGTGATCCCCAAGGGGCTGGATTTCAGCAACTACGATTTCACGCTGGCGGGCGAGCCGCACCGTTGGGGCGATTACGAGAACGGCGAACAGATCGACCATGTGGACGGTGTGACGGTGGAAGAGGCCGAGCACATGATGGCGACGCGCCTGTGGCAGAACACGGCCAAGGTGCACTTTGATACATCCGCACGCCCCGACGGCAGCCGCCTGATCTATGGCGGGCACGTGATTTCGATGGCGCGGGCGTTGTCGTTTAACGGGCTTGCCAATGCGCAGATGGTCGTGGGGCTGAACGGCGGCGCACATGCGAACCCCTGCCTGTCCGGCGATACGATCCGCGCGTGGTCCGAGGTTCTGGACAAGGCCGAAACCAGCGCCCCCGGCGTTGGCGCGCTGCGGCTGCGGCTGGTGGCGACCAAGGGCGGTGATCCGTTCAAACTGCGCGGCGAAGACGGTAAGTATTTGCCTGACGTTTTGCTGGATCTGGATTATTGGGCGCTGGTTCCGCATTAAGGTGCAGGGCGGGGGTAGCGCGCAAACCCTATAAAAACAGTCATGTTTTATTTGTGATCACGGCGCAATCTACTGTGATCACAATACGCCGATTATTGCGGGGTGCGCTGAAAAACCACCCCTTTTAGTGGTAACAAATTGGCGCATCTACGTGACAGCGCGAAAAAACGGTTTAGTAAGAGAACAAGCACCAAGCCAAAGGAGTCGTCATGGCCGACGTGAACCGGGGCAAACGCCCGCTCTCACCGCATCTGACCATCTACCGCCCGCAACTGACGTCGATGACGTCGATCCTGACACGGATCACAGGCAACGCATTGCTGGTCACCACATTCCTGATCACATGGTGGTTCATCGCCGCCGCGACATCGCCCGAAGCCTTTGCAACCGCAGACGGTTTCCTGACAAGCTGGTTCGGCGATCTGGTGATGACGCTGTCGCTGTGGGGGCTTTGGTATCACACGCTGGCCGGTGTCCGGCACCTGATCTGGGACAACGGCGTTGGCCTTGAGATCAACACCGCCGAGAAACTCGGCTGGGCCGTCATTGGCGGATCGGTCGTTCTGACCATTCTGACCATCATCATCATCTAAGGGAGCCACCGATGCGTTATCTTACAGACCGCAAACGCGCCGAAGGCATGGGGTCGGCCAAATCCGGCACAGCTCACTTCTGGGCGATGAAAGTCAGCGCCGTTGCGCTGCTGATCCTGATCCCGCTGTTTGTCTTTACCTTTGGCCCGATGCTGGGCAAGCCGCACGCCGAGGTGCTGGAGTACTTCAGCCACCCGTTCCCGGCCATCGTCGCCGCGCTGACCTTTGTCGTGACCATGAAGCACTTCAAGGACGGTGTTCAGGTGATGATCGAGGACTATGTCCACGGTGTTGCTGAAAAAATCTCGATCGTGGTGATGATCTGCGTCTGTTACGCCATTGCGGCGACGGGCCTTTTCGCCATCGCCCGCATCGCACTTTAATCGCCAGTCAGAGGAGACATTTCAATGGCTGCATATGAATATGAAACACACGAATACGACGTTGTCGTCGTAGGCGCCGGTGGCGCCGGTTTGCGTGCGACGCTGGGCATGGCCGAACAGGGCCTGCGCACCGCTTGCGTGACCAAAGTGTTCCCGACCCGCTCGCACACCGTTGCCGCACAGGGCGGCATTGCCGCGTCGTTGTCCAACATGGGCCCCGACAACTGGCAATGGCACATGTACGACACCGTCAAGGGATCGGACTGGCTGGGTGATACGGACGCGATGGAGTATCTGGCCCGCGAAGCGCCCAAGGCGGTTTACGAACTGGAACACTACGGCGTGCCGTTCTCGCGCACCGACGAAGGCAAGATTTACCAGCGTCCCTTTGGCGGCCACACCACCGAATTCGGTGAAGGCCCCGCCGTGCAGCGCACATGCGCCGCCGCTGACCGGACCGGCCACGCGATCCTGCACACGCTGTACGGTCAGTCGCTGAAGCAAAAGGCCGAGTTCTTCATCGAATATTTCGCCATCGACCTGATCATGTCCGAAGAGGGCGAATGCCAGGGCGTGATGTGCTGGAAACTGGACGACGGCACGCTGCACCTGTTCAGCGCCAAGATGGTCGTGCTGGCAACGGGTGGTTATGGCCGCGCCTATTTCAGCGCAACCAGCGCCCACACCTGCACCGGTGACGGTGGCGGTATGGTGGCGCGTGCGGGTCTGCCGCTTCAAGACATGGAGTTCGTGCAATTCCACCCCACCGGCATCTATGGTGCGGGCTGCCTGATCACCGAAGGTGCGCGCGGCGAGGGTGGCTACCTGACCAACTCTGAGGGCGAACGGTTCATGGAGCGCTATGCGCCCCAGTATAAAGACCTCGCGCCCCGCGACTATGTCAGCCGCTGTATGACAATGGAAATCCGCGAAGGCCGCGGTGTTGGCAAGAACGGCGATCACATCCACCTGAACCTGTCGCACCTGCCGCCCGAGACGCTGAAGCTGCGCCTGCCGGGTATTTCGGAAAGCGCACGCGTCTTCGCCGGTGTGAACCTGAACAAGGAACCGATCCCCGTAATTCCGACCGTGCACTATAACATGGGTGGTATTCCGACGAACTATTGGGGTGAAGTGCTGTCGCCGACAGACGACGAACCCGATCGCGTCGCGCCGGGCCTGATGGCCGTGGGCGAGGCGGGCTGTGCCTCGGTGCACGGGGCAAACCGGCTTGGGTCTAACTCGTTGATCGACCTTGTGGTCTTTGGCCGTGCCGCAGCCATCCGCGCGGGCAAGATCGTGAACCCCGACAGCGCCGTGCCCAAACCGAACCCCGCGTCGGTTCAGGCCGCTTTGGACCGTTTCGACAACACCCGCTATGCCAAGGGCAGCACGCCCACCGCCGAACTGCGGATGGAAATGCAGCAGACCATGCAAAAAGACGCCGCTGTCTTCCGTGAGGACAAGACGTTGCAGGCGGGCAAGGTTGCAATGGACGAGATTGCCGGCAAGTGGTCTGACATCCAGGTCACCGACCGCAGCCTTGTGTGGAACTCGGACCTGATGGAAACGCTGGAACTGGCCAACCTGATCCCCAACGCCGTGGCAACCATCACGGCAGCGGCGGCGCGCAAGGAAAGCCGCGGGGCACACGCCCACGAGGATTACCCCGAGCGCGACGACGAGAACTGGCGCAAGCACTCGTTGACATGGTTCGATGACAACAAGGCGACGCTGGGCTATCGCGCGGTGCACATGGACCCGCTGACCAACGAAAGCGAAGGCGGGATCGACCCCAAGAAGATCGCGCCGAAGAAGCGGACGTTCTGAACCATGCTTGGTGAAATCCGGCGCACGCTCAAGTCCGAAGGGTTGGCTGTCCATCCCATCAAGACGCGTGCATTCTATCTGAAAGGATACGGATTTTCCCCCGATGTCGTGTTTGATGTCGGGGTGCATGACGGCACGCCGTGGCTGTACAAATCCTTTGCCGATGCGCGCTTTGTGCTGATCGACCCGCAACCCGGTTGCGGCGACGTCGTGCGCGCCTCGGGACAGCTCGACGATTTCGACTTTCACGCCGTCGCCTTGGGCTCCGAGGCGGGCACCGCCACCTTGAACGTGCCCGAAACGGCACCTGGAAAGGGTGGCGCGATGGCGTCGTTGATGGAACGGACGGACAATCTGGCCGGTACGTTCAACAAGGTCGACACCTACGATGTACCGGTCAAACGGCTGGACGACGTGGCGGCGGCCTATGACGGGCGCGTCGGGCTGAAGGTCGACACCGAAGGGTTTGAAACTGCCGTGCTGGCAGGCGGACCCGACACCCTGAAACGCTGCGAATTTGTCATACTGGAGCTGAGCGTGACCGAACGGTTCACCCAATCAACCCCACCTTCGGCGGCCATTGCGCTGCTGGCGGACGCGGGCCTGGAACTGCGCGACATCCTTGCAATCGCAGACGGCCCCGGCAAACGCGCGCAGCCGCGCCACATGGACGTGATGTTCACGCGGTGGGCGGCATGAAGGCGCTGTGGATCGTATCGCTGCTGGCGCTGACCGCCTGCGCCGAAACCACCCAAGCGGTGGACGACGTGGCGCGCCGCTCGGCCAAGGCGGCGGTGGCCGAAACCTTTGCCACCCGCTTTCCCATGGTGCCCAAGGCCGCCGTGACGCCGTTTTCCGACTGTGTCATCGACAATGCCTCGGCCCGTGAAATCGGCGAATTCGCCAAGGACGCCGTGATCGGCGTCAGTGAAACAACCGCTGCGCTGGTTCGAAGTGTGATCGAACGGCCAGAAACACAATCATGCATCACCAAGGCGGGCGTAGCAGCCCTGACCGCGTAAAGGAGACACCAGATGGTTCAACTGACGCTTCCCAAGAACAGCCGGATCAAGACCGGTAAGACATGGCCCAAGCCCGAAGGTGCCACCAACCTGCGCAAGTTCCAGATTTACCGCTGGAACCCCGACGACGGGAAAAATCCGCAGGTCGACACCTATTGGATTGATCTGGACGCCTGCGGCCCGATGATCCTGGACGCGCTGATCAAGATCAAGAACGAGATCGACCCGACGCTGACCTTCCGCCGGTCCTGCCGCGAAGGCATCTGCGGATCTTGCGCGATGAACATCGACGGCATCAACACGCTGGCCTGCATCTACGGCATGGATGAGGTGAAAGGCGACGTGAAGATCTATCCGCTGCCGCACATGCCGGTGGTCAAGGATCTGATCCCCGACCTCACGCACTTTTACGCCCAGCACGCATCGGTCATGCCGTGGCTGGAAACCAAGACCAACCGCCCCGCGAAAGAGTGGAAGCAGTCGGTCGAGGATCGCGAAAAGCTGGACGGCCTGTACGAATGCGTCATGTGTGCGTGCTGCTCGACATCCTGCCCCAGCTACTGGTGGAACGGCGACCGCTATCTTGGGCCAGCCGCCTTGCTGCACGCTTACCGGTGGATCATCGACAGCCGCGACGAAGCGACGGGCGAGCGTCTGGACGACCTTGAGGATCCCTTCAAGCTGTACCGCTGCCACACCATCATGAACTGCGCCAAGACATGCCCCAAGGGCCTGAACCCTGCCGCAGCGATTTCCAACATCAAGAAAATGATGGTCGAACGCGCCGTTTGATCCATCTGTGGCGCGCCCCTGCCGGGCGCGCCCCTTGCCCTCTGACCCGAGGTTGCACCTGTGCCCAATCCCCCAGACGATGCCGACGCCCGCCGCGCCATAGCGCCGGTGATCTGCTATCCGGTCGAAACCCTGCCGCAGCCAGACATGGCGCTATACGCAAGTGCGCGCGCAAGCATGACCAAGGTGGACGAGGTGACCGTACCACCGCGCGATGCAGCGACCTTTACCGTGCCCGCAGGCCACATTTTCCGGATTTCATCGGTAGAGGGCCCGCAGGTTGGTGATCTGAACCTGTGGAACGCCCGTGATCTGTCCGAACGATTCTATTCCGGCAAAACCCGCGCCCTGCACGGCACCCACATTACGACCGGCGACCGCATGTGGTCCAGCTTTCCGGGGATGCGCCCCATGGCGACGGTGATCCACGACACGCTGGACTGGTACGGCATCGACAGTTTTGGCGGGTCGGTGCACGACGTGATCGGCACCCGTTGCGATCCGTATACGCATAACCTGCTGGCAGGTGGACAGTACCACCACTGCTGCCACTCGAACCTGACCCGCGCGCTGGCGGATCACATGGGCGTCGCGCCACAAGAGGCCGAGCCGCACGTGCATGACGTGTTGAACGTGTTCATGTGCACCGGCTTTACCCATGACACAGGCCAGTATTTCATGAAAGCCAGCCCAGTGCGCCCCGGCGATCACATCGACTTTTTCGCAGAGATCGACCTGCTTGGCGCGCTCAGCGCTTGCCCGGGTGGCGATTGTTCGTCCGAACACTCCAGCGACACCGCCGCCTGCTATCCGCTGCTGGTCGAGGTGTTCCAACCCCAAGCTGATACGCTGGCAGATTGGCGCGCGCCAAAGCCCAACGGCTACGACCGTACCCACGGGCGCTAAGGGCAGGGGGGGCACCTTCTCTGGTTCAAGAAATCCCCGCCGGAGGCTCCTTCAGAAGCCCCCTGCGCGGCCGTTCAGACGGTCAAGCAAAGGCCGCCTCAAGCGCGATTTCGACCATGTCGCCAAAAGTCTTTTCGCGGTCTTCCGACGGCAGCGCCTCGCCGGTCTGCAAATGGTCACTGACTGTCAATACCGCCAAAGCCCGACGACCATGCCGCGCGGCCAGTGTGTACAGCTCGGCCGCTTCCATCTCGACGCCCAGAATCCCGTGGCGCACCATTTGTTCGTCCAGATCGGGGCGCTCAGCATAGAAAACATCCGAAGAATAAATCCCGCCCACGTGCGTCTTGGTCCCGCGCGCCTCGGCCGCTTTGACCGCAGCCGCCAGCAATCCGTAATCGGCGCAGGGGGCGTAGTTCAATTCGCGGAAAATGCCCGATGACGGCGAGGTGATCGTGCTGGCGGTCATCGCCACGATCACGTCGCGGATGCCCACATGGGGCTGCATCCCGCCACAGGACCCGATGCGGATCAGCGTCTGGGCGTTGTAATCGCGGATCAGTTCGTTGGCATAGATCGACAGCGACGGCATACCCATGCCAGACCCCTGAATTGTCACGCGGTTGCCTTTGTAGGTGCCGGTAAAGCCCAGCATCCCGCGCACTTCGTTGACCAGTTCAGCGCCTTCCAGAAAGGTCTGCGCCGCCCATTTGGCGCGGTAGGGGTCACCGGGCATCAGCACGGTTTCAGCGATCTGGCCGGGTTTGGCTCCGATGTGGACGGTCATTGGGGGCTCCTAAACTGTGTTTTGCGCAGAGTGCCCGCATGACTGCGGTGGGGCAAGGGGACACGTTAGGGAAGCCAAAGAGGTGGGGGGAATGCAACGGCGCTTTTAAACTTGGTCAAAAGGCGCCGTTGCAAAGCTGTAAAAAGCCGTCTGGTTCAGATTTCCAGATCGGCGGGCTTTTTGCCGGCTTCAATGGCTTCGACATACCATTTGGGCTGGCGGCCCTTGCCGGTCCATGTCTGCGAGGCATCCGCAGGGTTTGCGAATTTCGGAACCGAGGGGCTCTTGGCCTTGCCGCCCTTTTTCGAACCGGCGGCACCGGACAATTCGTCCAGCGAAAACCCGTATTCCGCTGCCGCTTTTTCAGCGGCCTTGAGGGCCTCTCGCCGGTCGCGGGCCTGGGCGTTCTTAATCGCTGCTTTAACGTCGATCAGCAATTTTTCCAGATCCTTGTGGGACATGGTGTTGAGATCAATATTCATTACGGTGCCTTTCCAAAAGCGTACATTTCTGCATTGCGTATAAACAAGCATTTAGCAAGCTTTTGAAAGTAATCAAGCTTTCTCGGAATTCGGGAAAGGGGCGTTCTTTTCCCGTATCAAGGGCAATTGACGCTATTCAGCGGCAACTGCTTTGGGGTCTACCAAAGTTACGATGTCTTTCATTATTGTATTCAATTCAAAGTCTTTCGGGGTATAGACCCGCGCCACGCCAAATCCTTGAAGACGTTTTGCATCTTCGTCAGGAATAATTCCGCCGACGATGACGGGAATATGTCCCAGACCTGCATTGCGCATTCTTTCCATCAAATCCTCGACCAGCGGCACATGGCTGCCCGACAGAATGGACAGGCCGACCACGTGGGCGTCTTGCTCAAGTGCGGCGGCAACAATCTCTTCGGGCGTCAGGCGGATGCCGTCATAGGTGATGTCCATGCCGCAATCGCGGGCGCGCACGGCGATCTGTTCGGCGCCATTGGAATGGCCGTCCAACCCCGGTTTGCCCACCAGGAATTTCAACCGGCGGCCCAGCTTGTCGCTGACTGCGTCAACGGCGGCGCGCAGATCGTCCAACCCTTCGGTCTTGTTGGACACAGATGCAGAGACGCCCGTGGGGCCGCGATATTCGCCAAACACACTGCGCATTTGTGCTGCCCATTCGCCGGTGGTCACCCCTGCGCGCGCTGCGGTGATGGATGCGGGCATGACGTTTTCGCCCGCCGCTGCCGCTGCGCGCAGATCGGCCAGTGCCGCGTCCACTGCGGCCTGATCGCGGCTACTGCGCCATTCTTCCAGACGGCTGATTTGCTCGGCTTCGGTGGCGGGGTCGACGGTCATGATCCCGCCGTCTTCGGTCATCAGCGGCGACGGTTCGGTGTTTGTGTATTTGTTCACGCCGACAACCACGGTTTCGCCCGCTTCAATACGGCTTAGACGGTCCGAGTTCGATTGCACCAGTTGCGCCTTCATATAGTCGATCGCGTCAATCGCGCCGCCCATGCCGTCAAGGTTGTCCAGTTCCGCCCGCGCACCTGCCTTCAATTCTTCCACCTTGGCGTCGACCGCGGGGTTGCCATCGAACAAGTCATCGAATTCCAGCAGGTCCGTTTCAAAGGCCAGAATTTGCTGCATCCGCATCGACCATTGCTGATCCCAGGGGCGCGGCAAGCCAAGCGCCTCGTTCCACGCAGGCAATTGCACCGCGCGGGCGCGTGCCTTTTTCGACAGCGTCACGGCCAGCATTTCGATCAAAATACGGTAAACGTTGTTTTCAGGTTGTTGTTCGGTCAACCCCAGCGAATTGACCTGAACGCCATAACGGAAACGCCGGTATTTCGCATCTTCCACGCCGTAGCGGGTCGCGCATATTTCGTCCCATAGATCAACAAAGGCACGCATTTTGCACATTTCGGTCACAAATCGAATTCCGGCATTCACGAAAAACGAAATACGCCCAACCAATACGGGAAAGTCTTCTGCCGGAACGCGGGGTTTCAACGCATCCAGAACGGCCGTGGCGGTGGCCAGCGCAAATGCCAATTCCTGCTCGGGCGTGGCGCCCGCTTCTTGCAGGTGATAGGAACACACGTTCATCGGGTTCCATTTTGGCACATTGGTATAGCAATATTCGGCCACGTCCGCGATCATCTTCAAGGACGGGGCAGGGGGGCAAATATAGGTGCCGCGGCTGAGGTATTCCTTGATCAGGTCGTTTTGCACGGTGCCTTGCAGCCCCGCCACATCCGCGCCCTGTTCTTCGGCGACGGCGATATACAGCGCCAGCAACCAAGGGGCGGTCGCGTTGATCGTCATCGACGTGTTCATCTGTTCCAGCGGAATGTCCTGAAACAGCGCCCGCATGTCGCCCAGATGCGCCACCGGCACGCCAACCTTACCAACTTCGCCCCGCGCCAGAATGTGGTCGCTGTCGTAGCCGGTCTGCGTCGGCAGATCAAAAGCGACAGACAGGCCGGTCTGGCCCTTTTCCAAATTCGACCGGTACAGCGCATTCGACGCCTTGGCGGTCGAATGGCCTGCGTAAGTGCGGATAAGCCAGGGGCGATCTTTTTGTGTCATCGAAAGGCCTCGTGAATCTGGTTGGGCAATATTATTGCGTCATGGCCTAGCTATATGAAACTTTCGGGTAGTGTCAATTCGCTGCATTGCGGCGTAAACGCATTTTGTGACCTAAGCCCTTTTGACGGGCCGTCACTGCAGCCTGCAGATCATCTTTGTGCTGCTGCGAAACCCAAAGATCCAGCGCAGGGGCCCCAGGTGGTCGGTGCCGATGGCCTCAAAGCCTTGTCGTTCGTAAAGCGCACGGGCGCGCGGATTGGCGTCGATAACATCCAGCCGCACCGCTGTTGCGCCGCGGCGTATGGCTTCGGCCTTGATCGCGCTCAGCAGGGCGGTGCCGACGCCCTGTCCCCGCATGATGGCATCTACGGAAATACCGTCCATCAAGAGAGTGCCGTCGTTCAGATCCCGTTCGATCAATGACATCAACGATCCGCGCCACAGGGCCGAGAACCAGCCATAGACCGCCGCCAGATCATTCAGTTCCCCGCCGATCAGCGCGCCGTCACGGGTTTTAAAGCCCGCCAGCCCCACAACCGCACTGTCTGGCGTCCGCGCGACGAGCGCAAAGTCGGGGTTCGCTTGTGCGGCCAGAAACTGCAATGCTTTCTCGGGCGGTCCCATGACGTTGCGCAGCTTGTCCCCGAATGCCTGCCAGAACAGCGCCGCGACCGCCGGACGTTCGTGCGGCTCAAACCCGGATGAAATGATGTAGTCCATAATAGCTGACCTTTGAATAATTGCAGTTGGTTGTTGTTCTTGGACGCGTCCGGCTGCAAATGTGTGCCTATGACGCAAACCATTCAACTTCCTTTATGGCTGTTCATTGTCATCGTGTTGTTCGCAACGGTCACGGCGCTGAGCCATTTTCTGCTGCCGTCCGTGCGCTGGTTCTTTCGGCGGCGTCTGGAGAAAGCCGTCGCGCGGCTGAACACGCGCCTGACGCGGCCGATTGAGCCGTTCAAGCTGGCGCGCAGGCACGACATGATCCAGCGTCTGGTGTACGACCCGCAGGTGACGCAGGCCATCGTGGAACACGCACGCAAAGAAGGGGTGCCGGAAAACGTCGCCTTTGAGCAGGCCAAACGCTATGCCCGCGAGATCGTGCCCAGCTTTTCAGCCTTTACCTATTTTGGCGTTGGCATTCGCATCGCACGGTTTCTGGCCAACACGGTCTACGATGTGCGCACCGGATTGCTGAACGAAACCGCGCTGAAGAACGTGGCGCCGGACGCGACAGTGATCTTTGTGATGAACCACCGGTCCAACATGGATTATGTGTTGGTCACTTACCTGGCCGCGCGCGCGTCGGCGCTGTCCTATGCGGTGGGCGAATGGGCGCGGGTCTGGCCGTTAAGCGTGCTGATTAAGTCGATGGGTGCCTATTTCATCCGGCGCAAATCCCGTGGTGCGCTTTACCGACGTGTGCTGCAACGCTACGTGCAGATGGCCACCGCAGGCGGTGCGACACAGGCGATTTTCCCCGAGGGCGGGCTGTCGTTGACCGGACGCGTGATGCCACCAAAGCTGGGGTTGCTGTCCTATGTGGTTGAGGCGTGGGAAGAATCGGGCCGCGAGGTGGTCTTTGTTCCCGTGGCCATCAACTATGACAGGGTGCTGGAAGATCGCATTCTGATTTCCGCCAGCAACGAAGGCAGCCGCCGTTTCCGGGCGCGGATTTCAGTGATCTTGTTCTACATCCTGCGCAAGGGTTGGCTTCGGCTTTTCGGCACGCAAATGCGCTTTGGCGAGGCGGCGGTGGTGTTTGGCCAGCCTGTGGCCCTGTCCAGCTACGCGCCAAAGCCGGACATCGAGGCGCTGGGGGCGGACCTGATGCGCCGGATCGAAAGCGAAATGCCGCTGTGTTTTGTGCCGGTGCTGTCGCGGGTGATGCTGCGCGCCACGGCTCCGCTGGACCACGATGCCCTGCAACAGGCCATGCAAACCGAGATACGCGCCGCCAAGACCAATGTCCTGGCGTCACAGGATTCGATCCGCAACATCAGCCTGAAGGCCGAAAAGCACATGCTGCTGCGCGGGCTGATCATCGAAACCGACGGGCAGTACGCCATGAACCCGGCGGAACGGGACGTTTTGCAGTTCTACGCCAGCTCGATCGCGCATTTTTATACTGATGCTGCGACTGCGCCCTAAATTTCTGCGCGCGCAAAGTCATAAAATTACAAAAAGTGGCCAAATGCGGTTGCAATATTGCGCAGGTCTTAATATTTCATCCTAAACCCGTCGCGATTCTGCACTGCGGCGATTCATATACGGCTAAGGAGACTGGCATGGCTTTGGACACTGGCATCGCGCACTACGAAGCACCCGAAAAAGACCTGTACGAAGTGGGCGAAATGCCCCCGTTGGGTTATGTCCCCAAGCAGATGTACGCATGGGCCATCCGCCGCGAACGCCATGGCGAGCCGGACCAGGCGATGCTGCAAGAGGTCGTGGACGTGCCCGAGCTGGACAGCCAGGATGTGCTGGTTCTGGTGATGGCCGCGGGCATCAACTACAACGGCGTTTGGGCGGCTCTTGGCCAGCCGATCAGCCCTTTTGACGGTCACAAACAACCCTATCACATTGCCGGTTCCGATGCCTCGGGCATCATCTGGGCCGTGGGCGACAAGGTGAAGCGCTGGAAAGTCGGCGACGAGGTTGTAATCCACTGCAACCAGGATGATGGCGACGACGAGGAATGCAACGGCGGCGATCCGATGTATTCGCCCAGCCAGCGCATCTGGGGTTACGAGACGCCCGACGGCTCGTTCAGCCAGTTCACCCGCGTGCAGGCGCAGCAGTTGATGCCGCGTCCCAAGCACCTGACATGGGAAGAAAGTGCCTGCTACACGCTGACACTGGCCACCGCCTACCGGATGCTGTTCGGCCACGAGCCGCACGACCTGAAACCTGGCCAGAACGTTCTGGTCTGGGGCGCGTCGGGCGGTCTGGGCTCTTATGCGATCCAGTTGATCAACACCGCAGGGGCCAACGCCATTGGCGTGATCTCGGACGAAAGCAAACGGGACTTTGTGATGGATCTGGGCGCCAAGGGCGTTCTGAACCGCAAGGATTTCAACTGCTGGGGCCAGTTGCCCAAGGTGAACACGCCCGAATACAACGCCTGGTTCGCCGAGGCGCGCAAGTTCGGCAAGGCCATCTGGGACATCACCGGCAAGGGCGTGAACGTCGACATGGTGTTCGAACATCCGGGCGAGGCCACATTCCCTGTGTCCACCTTCGTGGTGAAAAAGGGCGGTATGGTCGTGATCTGCGCGGGTACATCAGGTTTCAACCTGACCTTTGACGTGCGTTACATGTGGATGCACCAGAAGCGTCTGCAAGGCAGCCACTTTGCCCACCTGAAGCAGGCCTCTGCCGCCAACCGCCTGATGCTGGAACGTCGTCTTGATCCGTGCATGTCCGAAGTGTTTCTGTGGAATGACCTGCCCGATGCGCACATGAAAATGATGCGCAACGAACACAAGCCCGGCAACATGTCGGTGCTGGTGCAGGCACCCAAGACCGGTCTGCGCACGTTCGAGGACGCATTGGAAGCCGGTCGGTAACACCTGCGCACGTCCAAGATGAATCAAACGCCCGCGAATCACTTGTGACGCGCGGGCGTTTTTGCGTTTGCAAACCTTGCCCTGCAACCTCAATGACTTGGCAAAACCGCTCTCGCCATTTCGGGGGAGTGCCAATACGCGAATTTCTTAAGGAATTTCGCTCATGCTATAGTTGAATTAACCGACTGTTAACCAACTGGGGGCGAACCTGACATGAAGAGTGATTGGATTTTGGATGTTCTGACGGATCTCAGGGCTTTTGCCCATGCAAACGGATTGCCCCTTCTGGCCGAGCAGCTGGACGACACCGCAATCGTTGCAATGGCCGAGATCTCGGGAAAAGCAGAACCGGTAACAGGCGGGCCCGATGACGCTGAATGCGCAGATGGAAACTATTTTGGAGAGGCTGGAGCAGTCTGAAACGCTGGACGTTCTTCAGAGTGTCATTGAAGAATTCGCCGAGGTTTTCGGCGTAGATCACATGATCTATCACTGGGTGGACAGTGCGGGCGATCAGTACGGATGTGGTACATATTCCGGCGAATGGCGTACACGTTACCTGGAACAGAATTACCTACGCATCGACCCGGTGGTGATCGGGTGTTACCAGCGGTTTCATCCCGTTGACTGGAAACGTCTGGATTGGTCCAGTAAAGCCGCCCGCGCATTTCAGGCCGAAGCGATTGAATACGGCGTTGGGAATCAGGGGTTTACCGTGCCGATCCGTGGCCCCAACGGCCAGTTTGCGTTGTTCACCGTATCGCACAGTTGCGACGACGCCACATGGGCCACATTCACCGAAACCCACCGCCGTGCGCTGATCCTGATTGCTCATGCTTTCAATCAAAAAGCGCTTGAATTCGAACCCGACCGCCTGCCGGAGCAAGCGCGCAGCCTGTCCCCGCGCGAGGTGGACAGCATCACCTTGCTGGCGATGGGCTACAGCCGCGCTCAGGTGGCTGAAACCCTGTCGATTTCCGAGCATACCTTGCGGGTCTATATCGAAAGTGCGCGGTTCAAGCTGGGGGCGATGAACACCACGCACGCAGTTGCCCGCGCCATGAGCCGGGGGCTGATTGTTGTCTAGCGTTGCGCATCTGCGCCTTGCTGCGTGCGCTGGGATTGCCTCACGTTAACGATGTCGCGGCTACCCCGTTGGTCATTCGGACCAATGGGGAGCCACACACATGCTGCGTTATATTTACGGAACCGACCTTCATACCTTTCCCGCGCTGCGCGACGCCATGTTCCGCGACCGCGCCGACCAGTTCAAGACGCGCCTTGGTTGGGAGGTCAGCGTGGACGACACCGGGGCCGAGCGGGATCAATACGACGATCTGAACCCGCTGTATGTCATTTGGGAGGAGCCTGACGGCAGCCACGGCGGCTCGATGCGTTTTTTGCCCACCACGGGGCCGGTGATGGTGAACGACCACTTTGGCCATTTGACCGATGGTGTGCCCATCACCAGCCCGCGCATTTGGGAATGCACCCGCTTTTGCCTAGCACGCGGTGCGGGAAGCCACGTTGCGGCAGCGTTGATGCTGGGCGGGGGCGAGATCATGGAGAACTTTGACGTGGACCATTTCGTCGGCGTGTTCGACGCGCGCATGGTGCGCATCTATCGCATGATCGGGGCGTCGCCCGAGGTGTTGGGCAGCACAGGCGCGGGCCGCGACAAAATCAACGTCGGTTTGTGGCAGTTCGCGCCCGCAGACAAGGCGGCTGTTGCACAGCGGGCAGGGGTCAGCCCGGACCTGTCGCGCCAGTGGTTCGACCAGTCCTTTGGCAGCACCTATACACAAAATCTGGCGCGCACCGCCTAAAGCGCGCCTTCCCTCTGGTCCCCGCGGCAGCCCGGCTTTAGGGTCGCCAAATGACCGATACCGCCCTTACATTTTCCGACGATCAGGCCGTGGCCTATGACGCAGTGACCGAGATGCTGCGGGGCGCAGGCATTGATCTGGACGAACACCTGTTGATGCCGCCGAAATCCTCGGCCAGCGCGGTGATGGCGGTTACGGGCAAGGCAGGGTCGGGCAAGACACTGCTGCTGGCGCAGCTATACAAGGCGTTGGAACAGGCGGGGGTCGAGGTCGTGTCGGGCGACTACGAATCGCGCAAGCGCAAGGAAAAGCGCACTTTGGCGATCCTTGCGCCCACCAACAAGGCGGCCAGCGTGCTGCGTCTGCGCGGGGTGCCTGCAACGACGATCCACCGCATTCTGTACACGCCGGTCTATGATCCCGAATATGAACGCATCGCCGAATGGCTGGCCGGCAACGGCGAACGCCCCGAAATTCCCGACCTGACCGACGTGGCGCTGGACCGGGCCGCTGCGTTCTATGCCAACAACAAATCCATCCCCGGCGCTCTGGCTGCCGCCGGTCTGCGGGGCAGCGATTTCATCACCGGCTGGAAGCGCCGGGAAGAGCCGTTGGACATCGGATTTATCGACGAATCCTCGATGCTGGATGACAAGCAGTTTGACGATCTGAAGGAAATCTTCCCGACGCTGCTGTTGTTCGGTGATCCGGCCCAGCTTGCCCCTGTGGGACAATCCGGCACGATGGTGTTTGAAAAACTGCCCGCGCCGCGGGTGCTGAACCTGAGCCGTGTGCACCGTCAGGCCGCCGACAACCCGATCCTGGACCTGGCGCACGCGCTGGCCGATCCGGCGCTGGAATTTCATCACTTCGAGAAGATGATCGAGGATGCCTCCAAGCGCGACGAGCGTGTGGTCTGGGGCCAGCGGGTCGAGGTGGACCTGATGGCGCGCAGCCCGGTTCTGGTCTGGCGCAATGCCACGCGTATCCGGCTGATCAACGCCTTTCGCACTGTGTACGGCGCACCAGAAGATGCGCTGATCGAAGGCGAGCCGTTGATCTGCGACGGGATCGAACTGCCATTGAAGCACCGCAAGAAACGACTGGACCTTGAGGCACGCGGCCTGATCAAGGGCGCGCAGGTGGTGTTTTTGGGGGCAGGGCGCAAGCCGGGCTTTTCACGGCTGCATGTGATGGGCGCAGAAGACCCGCAGATTTCCGCCGCCTCTATCGTGAAAATCGAAAAGCCGGACGAGGAAGAACCGTTCATCCCCTTTGCCGCGCGCATGGGTGCCACGTTCCTGCACGGGGCCGCCGTGACCATTCACAAGGCCCAGGGCAGCCAGTGGGACACGGTGCAGGTGTTCGCGCCCGATCTGTTCGTCGCGGCACGCATGGGCCGTGTCGAGGCAGGGCAACCTTTGTGGAAACGTCTGGCCTATGTGGCGATCACCCGTGCGCAGGACCGGCTGATCTGGGTGGTGCGCAACCGCCTGTCGAAGCCAACCGAACCGTTGCGTGTGGATGATCTGCGTGCGGTGCCTGCCGCGCCGCTTAATCTGGCCGAACCCGAAGCGTTCTTGTAGCCAGGATCCTGACCCTAACGACGCATCAGGGCAAAGCCCGCCGACGCGCCCCAACCGGCCGCGATGGCGATAGCTATCGACATCAGCCCGTACAACAGGGGCTGATTGCGTGAAAGCGAATGCAACCACCGCTCCAGCCCGACTTTGCGGACTTCGATTGTGGTTTGGTATTGCGTCACGACCTTGCCATTGCGCGTCAGAAAGATGCGGGTGACATAGCCGCCCTCGGTCACGGCCGACGGCAGTTGGATCGACGTGCGGAACAGGGTTTGCTGATCGATCATCACATTGCCTTCCAGCACCTGATACAGGCCCACGTTGCCACGGATGCGGATCAGCGCGCGGGTAAAGGCTGCCGAATCCAGAATGGTCATCGGCGCGCCGACCGAGCGGATCGCACGGGGCACGGTGATGCGGTAACGCAGGTCTTCGATATTGGAAAGGACCTCGCGCAGCGGGCCGCTGGACGCCACGGCGTAATAGCTGGGCGCACGGTCGACATCCACAGCATCGGTGTTGATCCAGATGCCATAGCGGTGTTCCTTGCGACGCACGGTGACGGGCATGGACGGTCCTGCAACTGTGATCACCACCTCAAGCGGTGGCCCGTCGGGGATCGGTTCTTCGCGGCGGACAGCGCCGAAAATCAGGATTTCCGAGCCGTCGAAGCTGGCGGTGATCGCAACTTCGTCTTTGGACAGGCCCAGAACGACCTCTTCGGCGCGCGCAGGCAAGGCGGCGCAAAAGGTCAGAAAGGCCAGCATCAGTCCGCGCATCACTGCACCACCGTGGGGGCAATCGAATACAATTCCGACGGCTGCAACAACAGTTCAAGCGCCAGCTTGCCGCAAACGATGATAACCAGCAGGGCCAGCAAGACGCGCAACTGTTCTGCCTTCATTCGCAGGCCGATGTTGGTGCCGATCTGCGCACCGATGACGCCGCCAACCAGCAGCAGAACCGCCAGAACCACATCGACGGTATAGTTGGTGGTTGCGTGCAGCATGGTGGTGAACGCGGCCACGAAAATGATCTGGAACAGCGACGTGCCGATCACCACTTTGGTCGGCATCCCGAGGATATAGATCATCGCGGGCACCATGATGAAACCGCCGCCGACGCCCATGATCGCGGCCAGCACACCGACGAACAGCCCCACCATCAGCGGCGGGATCACCGAGATATACAGCCCCGAGACGCGGAACCGCATCTTGAGCGGCAGCTTGTGGACCAGGCCGTGCTTTTTCCGCTTGGGCTTGATGCCCGACGACGACCGGCGCAGCGCGGCCAGGCTTTCGACGAACATCAGCGAGCCGATGATGCCCAGAAACACCACATAGCAAAGCCGAACCATCAGATCGACCTGACCGATCGACCGCAAGTAGTTGAAAATCGCAACACCGGCGGCGGCACCGATCAGACCGCCGACCAGCAGAACCGTGCCCATTCGCAGATCCACCGTGCGCCGCCTGAAATGCGCCAGAACGCCCGAGAAGGACGAAGCGACAATCTGGTTCGCGCCCGTGGCCACGGCCACAGCCGGTGGGATGCCGATAAAGAACAGCAGCGGCGTCATCAAAAAGCCGCCGCCGACGCCAAACATACCTGACAAAATGCCGATCAGCCCGCCCAAGCCCAGCAGCAAGAAGGCATTTACCGAAACTTCTGCAATGGGAAGGTATATTTGCATATCCCTTCTTAGGCCCTGCCGAGGGACGAAAGCAATATGCTACACCGCAGCATGGAACGTCAGGACCGATAAATAGCGAAATCTGGACCTATCGTTCCTTTACGTATGGCTCGCCCCCGGCGCGCGGCGGGTTGGCGCGCCCGACAAAGCCCGCCAGAATGATCACCGTCATGATATAGGGCAGGGCGCCCAGCAGTTGGCCCTGCACGCGCATTCCGGTGAGGGCAGTGATTACATCGGGGCGTGTTTCCAGCGCGCCGAACAGCCCGAACAACAGCGTGGCATAGAGCGCGTACCAAGGCCGCCACTTGGCAAAGATCAGCGCCGCCAGTGCGATATAGCCACGTCCGGCTGACATATCCTTGACGAACCCGGCCTGAAGCGCGGTCGACAGATAGGCCCCGGCGATGCCGCACAGCACGCCGCAGATCGCAACGGCGGCATAGCGCAGCGCCACGACCGACACGCCGGCGGTGTCCACGGCGGCAGGGTTTTCGCCCACGGCCCGCAGGCGCAGGCCAAAACGGGTGCGGAACAGAATGAACCATGTCAGCGGCACGGCGGCAAAGGCCATGTAGACAAGGATGGAATGCCCCGAGATCAGCTCGGCATAGATCGGGCCCAGAAACGGGACATCGGCCACCGCATCGGCAAAGGGCAGGGTGATCGGCGTGAACCGCCCGCCGCCCATCAGCGACGGTGTGCGACCGCCCTGGTGGAACCAGCTTTGCGCGATCAGCACTGTCAGGCCCGAGGCCAGAAAGTTGATCGCCACGCCGGAGATCAGTTGGTTGCCGCGAAAGGTGATCGAGGCGACGCCGTGCAGCGCGCTCAGCACCAGCGACGCCGCGATGCCCGCCAGCAGGCCCAGCCAGACCGATCCGGTGACCGAAGCCACGGCGGCGGAAAAGAAGGCGGCGGCCAGCATCTTGCCCTCTAGGCCGATGTCGAAGATACCCGCGCGTTCGCTGAAAAGGCCGGCAAGACAGGCCAGCAGCAGGGGCGTTGCAAGGCGCACAGTGCTGTCGAGCAGTTGGATCAGGGTCAGGAAATCCATGATATTACTCCGCCGGCTCTACAGGTTTGCGTTCGGGCTTGGGCGCGCGGGCGCGGCGCAGTGCAAGAAACATACGCTCCAGCGGCATCCGCACCATATTGTCCAGCGCACCGGTAAACAGGATCACAAGCGCCTGAATGACGACGATCAGCTCGCGCGGGATCGTGGTCCATAGCGCCAGTTCGGCCCCGCCCTGGTACAGAAATCCGAACAGGATCGCGGCGATGAACACGCCGAAGGGGTGGCTGCGGCCCATCAGGGCCACGGCGATGCCGATGAAACCGGCCCCTTCCACCGCGTTCAGGACCAGGCGCTCGGCCTCGCCCATGACGTTGTTGATCGCCATCAAACCAGCCAGCCCGCCGGAAATGATCATGGTGATCATGGTGATCTTGAACGGCGAAATGCCCGCGTATTTCGCAGCACTTTCCGAATGCCCATAGGCCCGCAGCTCGTACCCCAGACGGGTGCGCCAGATCAGCACCCAGACCAGCACGCAGGCCAGCACGGCCACCAGCAGAGTGATGTTGGCGGGTGCTGCCTTGGAAAAGTTGATGCCCAAGGGCGCCAGTACATCGTGCAAGGTCGGCAGATGCGCCGCTTCGGGGAAACGGGCGGTGGCGGGGTCCATGCTGCCGCGCGGGCGCAGGACGTTCACAAGAATGTAGTTCAGCAAGGAGGCCGCGATAAAGTTGAACATGATCGTTGTGATCACGATATGGCTGCCCCGCTTGGCTTGCAGATAGGCGGGGATCGCGGCCCAGATCGCGCCGAAAATGCCGGCCATGACAATTGCGCCCAGCAGTGCCAGCGACCAGTGCGGCCAGGGAATGTAAAGACAGGCCAGCGCCACGCCCAAGCCGCCTAGGGCCGCCTGACCTTCGCCACCGATATTGAACAGCCGCGCGTGAAAGGCCACGGCGACCGCAAGGCCGGTGAACATGAAGTTGGTGGCGTAATAGAGCGTGTAGCCCCAGCCATATGTCGACCCCAGCGCGCCCGACACCATCAGCTTGACGGCGGCAATTGGGTCTTCGCCGATGGCAAGGATCACCAGCGCCGAGATGATGGCGGCCAGGATCAGCGAAATCAGCGGCACGAGGATCACCTCGGCCCATTTTGGCATCACATCCATGCGGCGGCTCCTGTCTGGTGGGCGGGGCGGTGGGGGCGCTGCCCCCGTCCCTGCGGGACTCCCCCGGGATATTTACGGCCAAAAGAACGCAGGGTCATTGCGGGACCTCCATTCCGGCCATCAACATGCCCAGTTCCTTTTCGTCGGTCTGTTCGGGCAGGCGTTCGCCCATGATGTGCCCATCGAACATCACCGCGATGCGGTCCGACAGGGAAAAGATTTCCTCAAGCTCGACCGAGACCAGCAAGATCGCCTTGCCCTGATCGCGCAGGGCCACGATTTGCTGGTGGATGAATTCGATGGCACCGATGTCGACGCCGCGCGTGGGCTGGCCCACCAACAACAGGTCGGGGTTGCGTTCGATCTCGCGGGCGAGGACGATCTTTTGCTGGTTGCCGCCCGAGAAATTCTTGGCCGCCAGTTTCGGATTGGGCGGGCGCACGTCGAAACGTTCCATTTTCTCGGCAGTGTCTGCCTGAATGGCGGCGTTGTCCATCAGCGGCCCGGACCGATAGGCCGGATCGTGATGATAGCCGAAGGCGGTGTTTTCCCAGGCGTGGAAATCCATGATCAGACCTTCGCGCTGGCGATCCTCGGGCACGTGGGCGATGCCGCGGGCGCGGCGCGACTGGCCGTCGGAATGTTTGCCGCTGAGGTCGATGGGATCGCCGTTCAGCAGCACGGTGCCGGTGCCGCGCGCATAGCCGCCCAGCAGTTCCAGCAGTTCGGACTGGCCGTTGCCTGCGACACCGGCGATGCCGACGATTTCGCCGGCCCGCACTTGCAGGTTGATGCCCTTGAGCCGCTCTACCCCAGTCTCGTCGGTGACATGCAGGTTCTGGATGTCCAGCACGACGTCACCCGGCGCCGCGGGAGCCTTGTCCACGCGCAACAGCACCTTGCGGCCCACCATCAGCTCGGCCAGTTGCTCGGGCGTGGTTTCTGCGGTCTTGACCGTGGCGGTCATTTGCCCGCGCCGCATGACGCTGACGGTGTCGGTGATCTCCATGATCTCGCGCAGCTTGTGGGTGATCAGGATGATGGTTTTGCCTTCTTCGCGCAGCCGTCCAAGAATGCGGAACAACTGGTCGGCCTCGGCGGGGGTCAGCACGCCGGTGGGTTCGTCCAGGATCAGGATGTCCGCCTTGCGATACAACGCCTTGAGGATTTCGACGCGCTGTTGCATCCCCACGCCCAGATCTTCGATCACGGCATCGGGGTTCACGTTCAGCCCGTATTCCTGTTCCAGCGCGACCAGTTCCTTGCGGGCCTTGCCCAGCGACGTGGTCAGCGACCAGCCGTCTTCAGCGCCCAGAATAATGTTTTCCAGCACGGTGAAATTTTCGACCAGCTTGAAGTGCTGGAACACCATGCCGATGCCCGCCGCAATCGCGGCCTGACTGTCGGGAATGTCGGTTTTGGTGCCACTGATGAAAACCTCGCCTGCGTCGGCTTTGTAAAAACCGTAGAGGATGCTCATCAGGGTGGATTTGCCTGCGCCGTTCTCGCCGATGATCCCGTGGATCGTGCCGGGCATCACGCGGATCGAGATGTCCTTGTTGGCCTGCACGGGGCCAAAGGCCTTGGATATGCCTTTGAGTTCAATCGCGGGGGCAACGGTGGTGGCTGACATGGCTGGCGAACCCTTTGTCTTGCGAAAGGGCCGCGCCAGTTGAAATGGCGCGGCCCCTGCATGGTTTCAAAAAGCGATCAGAACGACAGTGCGGGGCAGCTATCGTCGGATGTGTAGTCGTGGACCACGATGTCACCCGATGCAATCGACGCGGCTGCCGCGTCTACGGGGGTTTTCATCGCTTCGGTGACCAGCTCTGCGTTGTTTTCATCCATCGCATAGCCGACGCCACCGTTGGCCAGGTCCAGCACTTCGACGCCACCTTCCAGCGCCTCGCCTGCTTTCATCGATTCGTACACGGCGACATCAACACGCTTCAGCATCGAGGTCAGAACCTTGCCCGGGTGCAGGTGGTTCTGGTTGCTGTCGACGCCGATGGACAGGATGCCCTCGTCGGCGGCGGTTTGCAGAACGCCCACGCCGGTGCCGCCGGCTGCGGCATAGACCACGTCAGCGCCCTGGCTGATTTGCGCCTTGGTCAGTTCCGAACCCTTGACGGGGTCATTCCAAGCCGCCGGTGTTGTGCCGGTCATGTTTGAGATGATGGTTGCATCGGGGTTCACCGCCTTGACGCCTTGGGCGTAGCCGCAGGCGAATTTGCGGATCAGGGGGATGTCCATGCCGCCGATAAAGCCGACGGTGCCGGTTTTCGAGGCTTCGGCCGCGAGCATGCCAACCAGATAGGAACCTTCGTGCTCGGTAAAGCCGATGACCTTGACGTTGGGGGCGTCGACCCAGCCGTCAATGGTGACGAACGTGGTATCGGGATAGTCGGGTGCAACAACTTCCAGCGCGCTCGAGAACGCAAAGCCGGTGGTGATCACCGGGTTGGCACCCGATTCTGCAAAGCGGCGCAGGGCCTGCTCGCGCTGTGCTTCGGATTGCATTTCAATCTCGCGGAACGTGCCGCCGGTTTCTTCGGCCCAGCGTTGCGCGCCGACAAAGGCGGCTTCGTTGAAGGATTTGTCGAATTTGCCACCCAGATCATAGACCAGCGCGGGTTCGGCAAAAGCGGCACCTGCGGTCAGGGTCAGCCCGGCAGCGGCGCCCAGAAATTTTTGCATAAGGGTCATGTGGTATCTCCCAGTGTTCGTGTTTGGAGCCTGCCGCCCGATGGGGCGGCGGGGCCCGACGCCCGTGCATTTCTGTTTGCATAACAGGCAGATCAGATTGATCAGATGCAAATAAGGCCGCACCGGCGGTGCCGGGTCAACCGCTTTTTCTGCGGATGGGTGCGGATTCAGCTGGCTGACCTAAGGTGAGGTTAGCCAAGCGGCGCGCGCATAAGCACGGCATCGACGGCCGGCGCGCCTGCACGGGCGTAATAGGCCGTGCGCAGCCCGGATGGGGCAAAGCCGCAGCTGCCATAGAGCGCGCGCGCGGGGGCGTTGTCTGCGGCAACCTCGAGAAAAGCGTCAGAGGCGCTTTGCGCGGCCAGGGTCATCCAGCGGGTCATCAAGCTGCGTCCGATCCCCTGTCCCTGATGGGCAGGATCGACGGCGATCGTCAGCAGCTCGGCCTCGCCTGCGACCACCCGCACAAGGGCAAACCCGTGCCGTTCCCTGCTGATGAAAACATGCGGGCTGTCCAGAAGGCTGGTGAATTCGGCGGCGGTCCATGGGCGCGCGTCAGTGAAGGCCGCGGCGTGAATCTGCGCCATTTCTTGCGGGGTCATGACGTGACAGGCGGCAATATGACCGGCGGCACGTCACGGCCCGGTGCCGCATCGGCGGGCCGCAGGTAGTAGGGTGCGGGCGGCGGGGTGCTTTGCGGGAATTGTTCTGCGGCACGGCGTGCGATGGCGGCGGCCAGATCGGAGGGCGCCGGATCGGGGGACAGCGTGGTGCCGTCAGCTTCAAGCTCTGCGCGGGTGACCAAAGCGGGGCCATCTGCCTGCATCACATAGACCGATTCGCGCGGCGCGGGTACGCAGACGGGTGGCGATTGCAGGCCATTGCGTTGGTCAAATCCGGTGACGCCATAGGCTGGCACATCCAGTCCCAGCGCCAGACCGCGCGCGGCAGAGACACCGATGCGAATGCCCGTGAAGTTGCCGGGACCGACACCAACCCCCAGCGCATCCAGATCGCGCCACGTCAGGCCATGACGGGCAAGGAGCTCTTGCAGCAGGTCCATCAGGCGCTCGGCCTGTCCGCGTGTCATCTCTTCGGCCACCGTCTCGACCACGTTGCCGTCCGACCACAGGGCAGCCGCACACCACGCGCCCGAGGTGTCAAAGCCCAGGATTGTGCTCATATCAGGCCACCGCACAGTGCAGGAACGCGCTTGTCAGAAACGCGTAGGGCGCCGCACATGCAGCGCCCGCTAGGACTTGAGACATCACGCACGAAGATCAGACCGCGACGGGGCGCACTTCGGTGACTTCGGGGATGTAATGGCGCAACAGGTTTTCGATGCCCATTTTCAGCGTCAGCGTGGACGACGGGCAGCCGGCGCAGGCGCCTTGCATGTGCAGATAGACAACGCCGCGGTCAAAGCCGTGGAATGTGATGTCGCCGCCATCCTGTGCCACGGCCGGGCGTACGCGGCTGTCCAGCAGTTCCTTGATCTGTCCGACAATCGCGCCGTCTTCACCGGAATGCTCGGCATGGCCGGATGCAGGCGCGTGGCCCTCGTCCATGACCGCGTCGCCGGACTGATAATGTTCCATGATCGCGCCCAGAACGCCCGGCTTCATGTGATCCCATTCGGTCGCGTCATCCTTGGTCACGGTGACAAAGTCAGTGCCAAAGAACACGCCGGTCACGCCCGACACGGCAAAGATACGTTGTGCCAGCGGCGATTTTGCAGCGGCGTCGGCTGTTGGGAAGTCGGCGGTGCCCATGTCCAGAACAGTCTGGCCGGGCAGAAACTTGAGTGTCGCGGGGTTCGGCGTCGATTCGGTTTGGATGAACATGGCAGGCGCTCCTCGTGGGCTGTTACACCTGATATGCGGATGATGGGCCCGCAAGTCAAGGTTTGGAACGATTCTAAACTGTATCGCTTAGCGGCACATGACCCCGGTCAGCGCCTGAGCGGGATCGTCTGGCGGTGCATCCGGCCCGGCGGCCGCGCGCTGATAGGTGATCTGATGCGCATCGAGAAAGGCAGGCAGTCCCGTGATGCCAACCACGGCGGCAAGCTTGCGCAGCCCCTTGGCCTGGGCCTCTGTGGCGCCTTGCAAGGTCAGCGGACCTGCGACCACGCCAATCACCTGGTCCTGTGCGTCCAAAACCGGCGCGCCGATGTTGCGTTTCTTGGCGGGAATTTGCGCGATCATCTGGCCGGTGGCTTCGATCTGCCCCAAAAGGCGCACTTCGGACCGTTTGGCTTCGGCATCTTTCCAGCCGTCTTTGGTGACACCCAGAACGGTGATCTTGCGTGGGTCGCCAATGGTGTCGCCGCTGAGGGCCAGCCAATGGTCGGACTGGCGCGCGCTGGTCAGCACCGCCAGCCCTTCGTCAGTGGCCTGGGCCAACAGATCGACCGGGGTGCCGTCTGGCAACCGCAGCCCCGCGTCGCCGCAATGATCCACCGCGTCCTGTGCGGTCACAAAGGCTGTTTCGTTGATGTAAAACCCGACGCCGGCGCGGCGTGTCTGCCCCTTGGCATCATCTGCCTCGACCATCGTGTCAGGGTTGTCGGCTTGTGCGCCTTGCGCCTGTAGCGCGCGCACCAGATCATCGGCACCTGACGCCCAGACGGGCGCCAGCGGGCAAAGCAGGAAAACAAAGGCGGGCAAAAGCTGTTTCATAGCGCGGACGCTATGCCGGTCCGGGGCGGCGCACAATGCACAAGCGCGCGATCCATTCAGGTGATGGCTTCCAGCTTTTCCTTGCTCAGGTCGCCGGGCACGATGGTGATCGGAATGGGCAAGGATGCGGCGTTGCGCGACAGTTGTGTGACCAGCGGCCCCGGTCCTTTATTGTCGGTGCCGGCCCCCAGAACCAGAACGCCGATTTCGGGGTCTTCGGTGATCTGGGCGATGATCTCGTCCGCAGCCTGCCCGTTGCGAATGACCAGTTCGGGATTGACGCCCTGCTTGTCGCGCATCCACTTGGCGAACACTTCAAAGTGCGCCTCGATCCGTTCGCGGGCCTCTTCGCGCATGATGTCGCCGACACCGATCCAGTGATTGAATTCGTCGGGTGGAATCACCGACAACACGGCCACGCCGCCACCGGTTTTGGCCGCACGCATGGCGGCAAAGCGCATGGCGTTCAGGCATTCGCGGCTGTCATCCAGCACGACCAGAAATTTGCGCATCACGTCCTCCGTTTCACTGCACAACATGGCGCAACACAACGTGCCGCGCAATGTTGATCACGCAAGGGCGGCCGCTTCGGTCAAGGCCATGTCCATGCGGTCGTGACCCCAGAACAGTTCGTCGCCCACGGTAAAGCTGGGCGCGCCAAAGATACCGCGCGCAATGGCATCGTCGGTCAAGGCGCGCAGGGCCTGCTTGGCCTCGGGTGTGCCTGCGCTGTCGATGATCGCGGCGGGGTCTTGTCCCAGCGTCTGCAACACCGGCCCGATCACCTCGGCCGCGCCAATGTCCAGATCCTCGGCAAAGTTGGCCGTGTAGACCGCGCGCACAAAATCCCCGATCCAGTCCGCGCCCGCATGGGCCGCGCAAATACGGGCCGCCAACATGCTGCCACGCGGGAAAGACGACGGCTTTTGCAGGGGCAGGGCGGCGGCGGCACAGATGCGTTCCATGTCGCGCCACATATAGGCGCCTTTGACCGGATACATGTTGAAAGGCGAATCCGTCATGCCCTGCGCGCCGAACACCGGCCCCAGCAGGAACGGTTTCCAGACCAGCGGAACGCCACGCGCGGCACAGGCGGCCTCGACCTGCATGGCGGCGGGATAGCTGTAGGTGCTGGCGAATTCGAACCAGAATTCAAGCGGTTTGGTCATGGTGTTACCTTTCGGATGCGGCCCAGTCCCAATACAGTTGCCGGGCGCGTCGGGTGACGGGGCCGATCTGGTATTGGGTGTCGTCAAAGGCGGTCACGGGGGTGACTTTCATCATGTTGCCGCTCAGGAACACTTCGTCCGCGTCGTGAAAGTCGTCAAAACCCAGCACGGTTTCGTGCACGGTCACGCCATCGGCGCGCAGATTGCTGATGTGGCGCGCACGCGTGATGCCCGACAGGAAGGTGCCGTTGGGCACCGGTGTAAACACCTCGCCGTCGCGGACCATGAACACGTTGGCGGTGGCGGTTTCGGCCACATTGCCCAGGGCGTCGGCCACCAGTGCGTTGCCGAACCCCTTGGACTTGGCTTCGGCCAGCATGCGCGCGTTGTTGGGGTACAGGCACCCTGCCTTGGCGTTCACCACAGCGTCTTCCAGCACCGGACGGCGGAATTTGGTTCGCGTCAGCGTGGTCGATGCCTCGGGCGCCGCCATCGGGACCTTTTCCAGACAGATGGCAAAGCCGGTCCCCTCGGGCATCGGCACAATGCCGGATGCGTCGCCGTCCAGCGCCCAATACATCGGTCGGATATAGACCGGATCGGCGGGATCATAGGCTTTCAGCCCTTCGTGCACAGCCGCGACCATGTCTTCGGTGCTGACCGTGGGCGTGATCATCAGCGCCTTGGCGGACCGGTTCACACGGGCACAGTGCGCTTCCAGATCAGGGGTCAGACCGTCAAAGAACCGCGCACCGTCGAATACGGTACTGCCCAGCCACGACCCGTGGTCGGCGGCCTTCATCACTGGCACATCGCCGTAGTGCCAGCGGCCTTCAAAGAATGTTCTGATCTCGGTTCCTATGGGCATCTTGCGCTCTCCTGAATTTGGCAGGACGTTATCAGCATGGGCCCGAGGGTCCAGCCTGAAAGGCGCGGTTATGTCCCGTCGTCTTTGCTGCCTTCGCGGATCGCGTAAACCCCCTCGGGCAGGTCCAGCGCCGCCGACATATCGCGCACTTGTGCATGGCTGAGGGTGATCTTCATGACCTGTCCCGTGCGCGGGTCGAACTGTTCGACGGTGACGCATTCGGTAAAGGTGTTCACGATAACATCTTCCTGCAACGGCACACCGCCGTCGTCCACCAAGGTGATCACGGTCGAGTCGAATTCGTGTTCAATTGTAAACATGCCCCAAGCCTACCTTTGCCGTGCGCACATGCAAGCGGTGATCCGCATCTTGCGATCTCGGAGCTGTGATTGCAGCCTATCGGGGCTGGAAGCGGGCGGCGGACCTGTTAAGTTAGCAGCTGAGGCTAACGGCGCGCGCCGTGCAAGGCAGGGGAATGAGACGCATGTTCAAAAAACTGGCACAGGTTCTGCTACCGCTGGCGCTTTTGGCGGCCTGCGACGTGCCCACACCGGTATCAGGCCCGGTGCAACAGACGACGTCTGTTCGCGCCTCTGGCTCGGACGAGCTGCGCAATTCGGATCAGGCCGAACGCGCCTTTGTGCAGGTGTTGCAGCGGCTGGAACCGGTGGCAGAACGCGAGTGCCGCAACCGGACGACAGGCGTGAACTGCGATTTCCGCATTGTCGTGGACGACCGCCCGGGCGAGCCTGCCAATGCCTATCAGACGCTGGACAAAACCAACCGCCCGGTGATCGTCTTTACGCTCAAGCTTATTCAAGACGCCTATAATGTCGATGAAATTGCCTTTGTCATGGGCCACGAGGCTGCGCACCACATTGCGGGCCACATCGCGCGTCAGCGTCAGAACGCGGTGGCGGGGGCTGTGATCTTTGCCGGTCTGGCGACGCTGACCGGCGGCGATGCGGGGGCCGTGGAATCGGCGCAGCGGCTGGGCGAACAGGTGGGCGCGCGCACCTACTCGAAAGAATTCGAGTTGGAAGCCGACGCGCTGGGCACCGTCATCACACACCGCGCGGGCTATGACCCGCTGCGCGGCGCCGAGTTCTTTACCCGCATCCCTGATCCCGGCAACCGTTTCCTGGGCACGCACCCGCCCAATGCCGAACGTCTGGAAACCGTACGACGCACGGCTGCCAGGCTGTAATCACATCAATTGCGCCTTGCGGTTCTGCCGCAGGGCGGGGCGCAAACCGTCGCATTTTTTCGGGAATGCGCCGGATTTTTTGCCGATGCGTGGTTGAAGTTCTGCGCAAGCTGGCCGAAACCTGTGCGGATGCGATTGCTGGGGCAAATTCTGACCGACCGCGGGTCTAAATACGCGGTGTCGGGCGTGGCCGTAAGCAGCCGCGCCGACATTGATGCAGCACTTAAACAGCTGAAACGCGACAAGGCCTATGCCAAGGCGACCCACAACACATGGGCGGCGCTGCTGACGGACAGTGGCCCGATCAAGGGCGATGACGGCGAAGCCGGCGCGGGCATGGTGATCATTCGCATGCTGGAGCGCGAGGACCTGGCCGACCACCTGATCGTGGTGACACGCTGGTACGGCGGCAAGCATCTGGGCGGCGATCGTTTCCGTCACGTGCAGACCTGCGTGCGGGCTTATTTGGACGCGCTTTAGACGCTCAGCGCGATGGCTGCGAAGAAACAGGCCGAGGCTGCAACGACAAACACATGCCACAGCGCCATCTGGAAGCGGAATTCGCGCATGGCAAAGAAAACCGCCCCCGCCGAATATGTCAGCCCGCCCGCCGCGACCAATGTCATGGCAGCCCCGCTTAGGTTTGACCACATCGGCCAGATCAGCAGCACACTGGCCCAGCCCAAAGCCAGATACAACGCCAGCGACCCGCGTCCCTCGGTTGACCAGAACGACAGCTTGGCAATCGCGCCGCCCAGGGCCACCAGCCAGACAAAGGCCAGCACCACATAGCCGCTGACAGTGCCCAGCATCACCACAAGCGGCGTATAGGTGCCTGCAATTTTCAGATAGATCGACGCATGATCCACCCGCGCCAGCAAAGGCCGCGTGTGATCCCACGGCAGCAGGTGATAGGCGGCCGAGGCGGCAAAGGCAAAGACCAGCACCGCCAGATAAACACTGACCGACGCCACTGTCGCCGCTGGCGCATGGGTCGTGACATGCCCCAGCAGGATCGCGGCACCGATCACCGAACCCGTCAGCCCGATGACATGCACCGACCCGTCGGCAAGCGTTTCAGCAAGAGATCGTGGATAAGCCATGCCTTCAAACTAACCTGTTTCAGCCCGCAGGCTATGGCAGAAGTGTAACAATAAAGTTGACGTTACTGGACCTTCGCGGCCTTGCGCCCACGCGCCAGATGCCAGCGGTACAATACCGGCGCCAGCACCCAATCGTACAAAAACACCGAAACGGGCCGCACCACAGGCCACGATACCACCCGCGCAAGCCAGCGAAAGCGCGGCATGTCCTGCCACAGCAACACAAAGGCGGGAATGCCGGAATAGACTTGGCCGTTCTTGCGCACATGCAACCGTTTGGCCGCGTCGTCGGCGCTGACGCCCCAGTCTGCCAGCGCATCGCTGTTCAAATCGTCAAAGCGAATGGGCAGGCCCTGTTCACGGCTGTACCCGGCGTAATGGTCGATCTCGAACCGGCACACCGGGCATTCGGCGTTGTACAATACGCTTGTGTCTTCCGTGGTGTTTTGTTCCATGCCCTAAAAGATAGGGCGCACACCCGCATTAAAACAGACGACAAAGCCGCACACCTCAGCGCGGCTTGTTCCCGTCGATCCAGCGCGACATCAGCTGTTTGTCCTTGAAACACTCGCGCGGCACGTCCTGCCGTTTGATCCGTGCGATCCGCTCGGCAAAGGCGACCTGCTTGCCCGAGGGGTAGTTGGAAAACTTGCCCTCGACCGGCTTGACCTTGTGCGCATCAATCCACGCCGACAGCGCCCGCCGGTCGCGCAAGGTGGCTTGCGACAAATCCTTGCCCGTCCGCTTGGCGATGGCCATGGCATAGGCCACCTGCTTGTCCGTGGCAGGTTCGGGCGTGTTCAGCGGCAGGTCGGATTGCACCGGAACAAACAGTCCGGGCAGGGCGGGTTCATAAACAGATGCATGGGCCATGACGGCGTTCCTTTGTTCCTGTTAAGAACAAAATAGAACAAAGGCGGAACATTTTCAAGAGGGGCGCGATTTTGCCCCTTCACGTCCTTGTGATCAGACCAGACGACCCCACAAATCATACTCGCCGGCCTCGTCCACCTCGACGGTCACGATCTGGCCGGGTGTCAACGCTTCGAACCCTTCGTCGATGAACAGGTTTCCGTCGATCTCGGGCGCGTCGGCCTTGGTTCGGCAGGTTGCGGCGTCGGCGTCCACCTCGTCCACGATCACGTCGATGCGGGTGCCCACCTTGGCTTCGAGTTTGGCCTCGGAAATGGCTTGCGCCTTTTCCATGAGCCGGTCCCAGCGCTCTTGCTTGATCTCTGGGGCGACGTGATCGGGCAGGGCGTTTGACCGCGCGCCTTCGACGTTTTCGTATTGAAAGCAGCCGACGCGGTCCAGTTGCGCCTCGTCCATCCAGTCCAGAAGGGTCTGGAATTCGGCCTCGGTCTCGCCGGGGTAGCCAACGATAAAGGTCGAGCGCAAAACGATGTCGGGGCAGATGTCGCGCCATTCCGCGATCCGGTCCAGCGTCGCCTCGGCTGCAGCAGGGCGGGCCATGCGTTTCAGCGTGTCGGGATGCGCGTGCTGGAACGGCACGTCCAGATAGGGCAGCACCAAGCCGTCGGCCATCAGCGGGATCATCTCGCGTACATGCGGATAGGGATAGACGTAATGCAGCCGCACCCACGCGCCCAAGCTGCCCAGATCGCGCGCCAGCGTGGTGATCGGCTGTTCGGTCAACCCGCGCCGCACGTCGCGGTCCCAGTCGGTGCCATAGGCGGAGGTGTCCTGCGAAATCACCAGCAGTTCCTGCACGCCCGCCTCGACCAGTTTTTCCGCCTCGCGCAGCACGGCCTTGTGCGGGCGGCTGGCCAGACGGCCGCGCATGTCGGGAATGATGCAGAACTTGCACTTGTGATTACAGCCCTCGGAAATCTTCAGATAGCTGTAATGGCGCGGCGTCAGGCTGACGCCACTGGCGGGCAGCAGGTCGACAAAGGGATCGGGTGACGGCGGCACGGCAGCGTGCACAGCGTCCAGAACCTGTTCGTATTGATGCGGACCGGTGACGGCCAGAACCTTGGGATGCGCGCCGGTGATATACTCGGGCTCTGCCCCCAGACATCCCGTCACGATCACCCGCCCGTTCTCGGACAAGGCCTCGCCGATCGCCTCAAGGCTTTCTGCCTTGGCGCTGTCCAGAAATCCGCAGGTGTTCACAATCACCGCATCCGCGCCGGAATAGTCGGGCGAAATCCCGTAGCCTTCGGCCCGCAGCCGCGTCAGGATGCGTTCGGAATCCACCAACGCCTTGGGGCAGCCCAGACTGACCATGCCGATGGACGGCTGGCCGGGGCGTGTCTTGCCATCCAGCCGGGCGGCGGGGGCGATGTCGGGGCGCAGGTTGGGTGGGTTTGTGCTCATGATCGCTCCTTTAGTGCAACCGGTGCGCGGCGGAAAGGGTTCTTGATTGAGAATGGGCGGCAAGACGCGTAGCAATCGGATGTGGTTTAGCGAAGGATATCTAGCATGAAATGGATCGGGCGTCTGATCGGATTGATCGTTTTGATCGTGGTTGTGGCCGGTGTGTCGCTGTTTTTCCTGCCTGCCGACCGGATCGCACGCATCGCCGCCGACCAGATCCGCAATGCCACAGGACGCGATGTAACCATATCCGGCGATGTGTCGCTGTCGATCTGGCCGGTGCTGGGGGCGTCCGTCGGCAGCATCGAGATCGGCAACGCCAAATGGTCTGAACAGGGGCCGATGCTGACCGCGCAAAACGCCGCCATCGGCGTTGACGCCGCGGCCCTGCTGTCGGGCGAGATCCGGATCACCAACATTGCCGCCACCAGCCCCACGATCCGGCTGGAACAGCGCAAGGACGGCCGCGCCAGCTGGCAGTTCACCGATGCCTCTGGGGCCGCGACGATCGAAACGCAAACCTCGCCCGACACGACACCGCGCCCGTTCTCGATCCAGAAGATGGATATCACCGACGCCACCCTGATCTATGACGCCGAAGGGGCGGATCTGGTGCGATACGACGGCGTTGACCTGGCGCTGGACTGGCCCGAGCGCGCAGGCTCTGCCGATATTCGCGCCACGCTGCGCCCTGCCGGCGCGGCGGTAAAGGTCAACGCGACCGTCGGCGCCTTCGCCGGTTTCCTTGCAGGTCAGGTGCAGCCCGTGACCGTGCAACTGACCGCCGGCAAAGGCACCGCATCGCTGGATGGACGCGCCAGCACGGCGGGCGAGGTCGTAGGCAAGCTGACGCTGGACCTGCCCGACACCGGCGCGTTCTTGCAGGCGCTTGGCGCCGGCGCAGTGGAACTGCCGCAGGGGCTGGGCCGCAGCATCGACATGACATCGGACATCACCCTGACAAAGGACCGCCGCCTGTCGATGCGCGAACTGGTGGCCAACCTGGGCGGCAACACGGTGACAGGTGCCGCTGACATTGCGCTGAACGGTACGCCACGGGTGAATGCGCAACTGAACGCCGGTGCGCTGGATCTGACCGGCGTGACCGGCACGGGCGTGAACAGCCCCGGCGGCAGCTCTGACAGCGCCGCAACCGGCTGGCCCAAGGACCGGATCGACGCCTCGGGCCTGGCCGCATTCAACGGCGAGATTGCGCTGCGCGCCAGTTCGGTCGATCTGGGCAGCTTTAAACTGGGGGCCACCCGCACGCTGTTGACCAATGACAATTCCCGCGCGGTCTTCGATTTGCGCGAAGTCGATGCCTACGCGGGCACGATCACCGGCCAGTTCATTATGAACAACCGCTCGGGTCTGTCGGTGGGTGGCAAGCTTTTTGCCAATGGCATCTCGATGCAACCCCTGCTGAACGATGCGCTGGGGTTGACGCGTCTGACCGGCGGGGCCGATGCAGAGTTGAACTTTCTGGCCTCGGGCAACACTGTCGATGCGATCATGAAATCGCTGTCAGGGTCGGGCGCCATTGCCATCGGCAAAGGCACCATTCAGGGGATCGACCTGGACAAGCTGATGCGCTCGGGGGCGACGGGCAGCGGCACAACCGTCTTCGACAGCCTTGGGGCGACGTTCAACATGGCGAACGGCAATCTCCAGAACGATGACCTGCTCTTCACCCTTGCCAGCTATCAGGCGCGTGGCAAGGGGCGGATCGGACTGGGCCAGCAGGACTTGGACTATACGTTCACCCCCATCGCGCTGAACGCCAACGACGGCAACGGCATCGCCATCCCCGTGCGCATCACCGGCCCGTGGTCGAACCTGCGCATCATCCCCGATATCGAGGCGGCAATCGACCTGAACCTTGGCGCGAAAAAGGAAGAGCTGAAGGACGCCGCCGAAGCCAAGCTGAAAGCGGCGGTCGAGAAAAAGCTGGGCGTGAAAGCCGAGGATGGTCAAAGCGTCGAAGATGCGGCCAAGGCCAAAGCGAAGGAAAAGATCGCCAAGGAACTGCTGAAAATATTCGAGTAGTCACAGGTTTCTTTTGGCCACAAATATCCCCGCCGGAGGCTTGAAACCCTCTGGTGCTCCAGAAGAGTTTTAATGCCTCCGGCGGGGATATTTTCCGCCAAAAGAAAGCCGCTTACAGCGTGACCGGATTGGCCTTGGCCACCGCGTCCAGTTGCATCAGGATGTCGATCAGCTTGGGCATGTCGTCGAGGTAAATCATGTTCGGCCCGTCGCTGGGCGCGTTGTCGGGGTCATCGTGGGTTTCGATGAACACTGCCGCCACGCCCAAGGCGACAGCGGCGCGGGCCATCACGGGCGCAAACTCGCGCTGGCCGCCGCTTGATCCGCCTTGGCCGCCGGGTTGTTGCACCGAATGCGTGGCGTCCATCACCACCGGATAGCCGGTTTGTGCCATCTGCGGCAGGCTGCGCATGTCGGCCACAAGGGCATTGTAGCCGAAGGTCGTGCCGCGTTCGGTCAGCAGGATGCGTTTGTTGCCGGTGCTTTCGATCTTGGTCACGATGTTGGGCATTTCCCAGGGCGCCAGAAACTGACCCTTTTTGACGTTGATCGCAGCACCGGTGTTGCCTGCGGCCAGCAGCATGTCGGTCTGGCGGCACAGGAAGGCGGGGATTTGCAGGATGTCGGCCACTTCGGCGGCGATGGCGCACTGGCTTTCGGAATGCACATCGGTCAGCACCGGCACGCCGATGGCCTTGCCCACCGATTGCAGCGCCTTCAGGCCTGCGTCGATGCCCATGCCGCGCACGCCGGACAGCGAGGTGCGGTTGGCCTTGTCGTAGGACGCCTTGAACACATACTGCGCGCCTGCGGCATCGCAGGCTTCTTTCATCTTGCCTGCGATCATCTGCGCGTGGTCGACGCTTTCCAACTGGCAGGGGCCAGCGATCAGTGTCAGCGGACGGTCATTGCCGATGGTCAGATCGGCGACGTTTACATGGGTCATGATGTTACCTGTTCCCGAAGAATGGACGCGGTGAGCGAGATCATCAGGTAGATGCCTGCGAAAATCAGGAATGCCAAGACGGTGTTCTCGAACTTGCGTGGATAGCTGGGTTCCTGGCTGGCCACCGGTTTCACCGCCACGGTCAGATAGCGCACCTGCCGCGAGGCTTCGACGCGGCTTTGCTCCATCTGTTGCAGGGCCGATTGCAGCATCATGTCGCGGCTGGCAAGGTCGGCCTGGGCCAGTTGCAGATTAACCGCCATCTGGGCCAGCGAATTTTCACCCTCAGAGGCGTCGTTCATGCGTTGGTTCAGCTTTGCCAGCTGGTCTTTCAGGCGGCGGATGTCGCCCTTGACGCCGTCCAACCTGGCTTGGTTCGGGCGTGCGTTGTCTTCGAGGGCGGCCAGCTCCAGCTCTTTTTCCAGCAGCAGTGTTTCATAGTTGGTGATCTGCGTGCGCAGGGCTGCGATCACCGCTTCGGGGTCCAGCGTGCTGCTTTCCACTTGCAGCTTCACCAGCGCCTCTTGGGCTGCACGCCGTTCCGCTTCGGCCTTTTCAAACCCTTCGCGGGCGTCTTTCATCTGGTCTTCGCGTTTTTGCTGGCTCAGGTTGTTGACCCGCTGTTCAGCATAGCTGATCAGGCGGCGTGCAAACTCTGCCGACATTTCCGGCTCGGCGGCGACCACTTCCAGACGGATCATGCCTTCGGTTGGGTCATAGCCGATCTTCACGTTTTTCTTGTAGATCTTATAGGCTTCTTCATTCGTCGGGTCGGCGTTCAGGCGCTGGATCGGGTCGATCCAGTCCTGCGTGAAATGTGCCTTGAACCCCAGGTCATCATCCAATCGCAACATCGCGTCCTTGGACTGTAGATAGCCTTGGGTCGCGATGGCGTCCGAGTTGGTGGCAAACTGTGTGGGCAGCAGGCCACCCAAGGGGCCTGCACCGCCGCTGCCTTCGTTCTGGATGATCAGGAAGTCGGCCTTGGTTGCATACATCGGCGTGGCGATCTGGTAGAAATACCAGCCCGCCAGAAAGGTCGGCAGCGCGACGAAGAATGCCAGCCGCACCAGCAGCAGGCCCAGCTTCTTGCGGCGGCGTTTGCCGATGTCGCGCTGGATTTGCGAGATTTCGCGCACCCGCTTTTCCGCCGGGCTCAGTTCGGTCGAGGGCAGGTTCATGCGCCCCGCAGGCACCGTTTGCGGCAACTGGTTGCGGTTCTGGTCAGTGCGCGCGGGCAGGTTTTCAAAGCCGTCCGGTTCGCCCGGTTGGCGTCCGCCGTCGTTGGGCACCACAAGGTCCAGCATGTTGGAGCGTTGGAACGGGTCGATCCCTTCGGCGCGCAGCAGGCGCACCGCGTCAAAGTCCGAGGTGGGCGCAAGCCCATGCTTTTGCGCCACGCGCCGCGCCATGCGCAACTGGCGGCCTGTCAGGCCCTCGTGACGGATCGCGTCAATGTCGTTTTCGCCCTCGACTTCGCGGGCCGAAGACACCTCGCCTTGTCGTGGCATCGGCTGTTCGGGCTGCGGCTGAGCGGGGCGCGCGGCGGCCTGTGGCTGTTGCGGAGGCTGCGGGCGCGGCTGTTGGGGCGGCGCGGCCTGTTGTGCAGGGGCCGGGCGTTCCGGTGCAGCAGAAGGGCGGGGCGTTGGCGCAGAAGGGGCTGCCGCGGTCGGGCGTGGCGTGGCCGTGGCGTCAGCATCTTGTACCGGGCGCAAGGGGGCGGGGGCCGCCTGCGGCGCGCTGTCAGATGTGCCACTCGACTGCGGCGTTGTCCGCTTGATGCGGAACTTTCTAGCCTTTGGTTTGGTAGTCATAAAGCCTTTTCGCCTCTTCCAGCGTATCGAACATATGCAATTGTCCATCCAGCAGCACGGCGGCGGAACGGGCGAATTTCTCTAGCGTCTGTGCCTGGTGCGACACGATAACGATGGTCGTTGTGCGCAGCCGCTCTTGCAGTATCTCGCCCGCCTTGCGGTTGAACTCGACATCGGTGGACCCTGGCATACCTTCGTCAATCAGATAGATATCAAAGTCCAGTGCCAGCATCAGTGCAAATGAAAACCGGCCCCGCATACCGGACGAATATGTGCCCAGCGGCTGATCGAAATATTCGCCCAGATTGCACAGCCAGCGGCAAAAACTTTCGACATAGTCGGGGTCCAGCCCGTACAACCGCGCGATATAGCGCGCGTTTTCCATTGCCGACACCTTTGGCACGACACCGCCCATAAAGCCCAGCGGAAACGAAATGTTGCACCCGCGGCGAATTTCGCCTTCGTCGGGCTTTTCCAGCCCCGCCATCATGTTGATGAGCGTTGTCTTGCCCGTGCCGTTCGGTGCCAGAATGCCCAGCGAATTGCCCAACTCGACGCGAAACGACACGCGGTCCAGGATCACCTTGCGATGACTGCCCGTCCAGAAGGATTTGCTGACATTTTCAAACTCAAGCATCGCCTGCTCCGGTCACGTGGCTCCGAAAGGAGAACGTCCCTCAATTGGTCTCGCCTCTCCCTCGTTATCAGAGGGTTGCGGACGATTTAACCACAGATTTTGGCCATATTATGTCTTGATCCATAACAAAAGTATACTTCAAGAGTGGATTGTCCTTTCGCGCGCAACCGCAGCGCAGGGGCATGGGAAAAGGCGATTGGCTTACAGTCTTTGTTTCTGAACCCCCAGCAGTTTGCCTGCCAAGATGCTGATGATCACGGCGGCAAAGCTGAACAATGCGCCCATTTTTGCGGCGTCCTGCACCGGACCTGCGTCAAAGGCGACGGCGGCGATGAACAGCGACACGGTAAAGCCGATGGCCGCGACACAGCCGATCACAAACAGATCAATGATCCGCATCCCTTCGGGAATGCCCAGACCCAGCGGCCGCGCGGCGCACCAGCCGAACAGGAAGATGCCCAGCGGCTTGCCGACCAGCAGACCCAGTAGAACCAGCCATGTGGCTTCGCCGATTGAGCCGAACGCGACGCCTGCGTTCAGCAGGCCAAAGAAGAAAAGGATGATTTCGACAGGGTGTTTCAGCGCGTGTTCCAGCTGGTTCAACAGATCGCTCAGGTATTGCTCGGCCTCGGAGAACAGCCCGAACGCGCGGTCAGCGTGGGGGATGGTCGGCACGATGGGCAGCAGGCCCAACGCCGGATGCAGCCCCGCGGCCATAAAGCCGTACCAGCTGGCACAGCCTGCTATCAGATAGGGGATAAAGGTCAGCTTCACGCGCACCCATGTCGACACGGTACGGTCCTGATTGCCGCGATCCAGCGTGCGGGGCAGCCAGTTGAACAGCACGAACACGCCAATCGCTGCAGCCAGCGACACCAGCAGCCATTCGGGGGCCAGCGCGCCACTGGGGTAGAATACCGCCAGAATGATCAGCCCTGCGGCGTCGTCGGCAATCGCCAGCAACAGCAGAAAACGCACCGCAGGGTGGCCCGCGCCAAAGACGATGCGCCCGACCAGATAGCTGAACGCGATGTCGGTTGCGGTCGGAATGGCCCAGCCGTTCGACACGGCGTCAAAGGTGGTCGATCCCAGGGTCATCGCCAGACCCAGGTAAACCGTCACCGGTCCAAGCATTCCGCCCAGCGTTGCAATCAGGGGCGTCACGGCCTTTTTCCCGCGCAGCGATCCGTTTCGCAGGATCACCGCTTCCCACACTTCCTTGGCCGCGATGGCAAAGAACAGCGCCATCAGCAGATCGTTTACAAGATAGTGCAGGGTCAGGGTGCGATAGGCTTCGTGGCCGTCGGCTGCGGGGTGCAGATGACCGATGGGGGCGTGATTCCAAAGTTCAAAATGGATAAAGTGGTGATAGCTGTTCGCGTCGACGTTGGCCCAAACCAGCGCGATGAGCGCGCCGAAAATCAACAACAGTGAATAGTTGGTCAGAAAGCTCCAGACGCGGTACATGCGGGCTCCACCATCAGATGTATCGCCAAGCCTTAACCGATTGTAAATTTGTGGGCAATGCGAGGGCGTTGATCAGGGGGCAGGCTCCATCCGCCCTGCGCGGTGGCGCTTTGGATTTAGGCTGCAAGCGTCTGTCGCAGATGTTTCAACATCCCGCGCACAATCCATTTGTGGGCGATGCCCACAGGGATCATGTAAAGCGTTCCGAACAGGTTATGCACCCGCACCGACGAGGTCACGGCGACGCTGTGTCCCTCGATGGAGATGCAGGTCATCACATCAAGATGGCGGTCGCGTTCTGTCAGCACCAGGGTGTGCTCATCGACATATTCCACAAGGAAGAAATCCAGCTTGTCGCCTGCGACCACCTGTTGGGTCTGTCGGCCGCTGAAGCCGCCAATCTTTTTGACGCCGAAGCATGACGAAATCGTGTCGCGCACCTGAAAGGCAAACCGCAACAGCGGCTGTGGCTCTGTCATGATGATGTTCCACGCCTCAAGGGGGCTGATTTCGCGCGCCACCTCGACGCTTTGCGTGTCGAAATAACTTAGGTCAGAGACCGGCTCAAGAATGCGGATGTTGCTGTCGGGTAGGCTGATCATGCATCAACCTACCCGATCGTGTTTGGCCTGCGGTATGCGCCAGATGCGCACATAGGCGGGATGGAATTAGGCCACGGCCTGCCAGATCACCCCGGCCAGCATCGCGCCTGTGACGGCAAAGCCCAGATAGGCCGCAAAGACCCGTGGTTTGACCAGTGCCCAGACCGCAATCGCCGCGGGAATGCAGCTGACCCCGCCCGCGATCACGAACGACATCGCGGCCCCCTGCGTCATGCCCTGCGCCAGCAGCGCATCGACCAGCGGCACGGCGGCGTAGCCGTTCAGATAGGCCGGCGCACCCACCAGCGCACCCAGCAGGATCGGCGTCAGTCCGGTGCCACCCAACAGACCCGCGATCCATTCCGCAGGGACATAGTGCAGCATCAGCGCCTCGATCACATAGGCCAGCGTCAGCCATTTCAGCAAGAACAGCCCGTTTTCCATCGCCGCCTCGCGGAAGGTGTCGCGGCGCGCGTCTTCGGTCCAGAATTTCCACACTGGCGCGCCAGAGAACGGTTTTTTCACACCACAGCAGCCACCCACCGCAGGCCGTTCGCGCAGCGGCTCGGTAAAGATCGGTGAACGCGCCAGCGCCCAAGTGCCAAAGCCGCCCATCAGTCCCAGGCCGACCGCCGCCAGCGTTTTTGCCATGGCGAATTCAAACCCCAGCGTGCCCGAAGTGATGGCAAACATCGCAGGGTCCATCAGCGGCGATGCCAGCCAGAACGCCATCACGGCGGCCAGCGGCGCACCAACGGCCAGCAGTGCGGCGATGAACGGGATCACCTGACAGCTGCAAAACGGCGACAGTCCGCCCAGCAGCGCCGCCATCACGATCATCCGCGCGGTGTTGCCTTCGAAGGCTTTGGCCAGCAGGGTTTCTGCCCCGCTGGCCTTCAGATAGGCCACCGCCAACACGGCAAAAAGGATGAACGGCGCTGTGCCCAGCAAGGCTTGGGCCGCAAAGATCACGGTCGGGCCGAATTGCGGCCAATCCACAAGCGCCACCAGAACCAGCAGAAGCAGGGTAGCCCCCCATGCGCCGCGGAATTTTTGCAGCCAACGGCGCGCCGGATGCGGAGCAGCGGTGGTTTGGGTCAGATCAGCCATGGTCGTGGTCCTTGGTCAGGGTTGCACAATCCGCGCAACATTCATTCAGCAGAAATTCCGACAGATGCCGCACGGTGTCATAGGCAACGGCGGCACAGATGATCGACCGGCCCTGACGCGCCTGCGTCACCAGACCGGCCTGGGCCAGCACCTTGACGTGATGGGTCAGCGTGCTGCCGGTCACGCCCGTGCGCGCGCCCAAGGTGCCGATGCTCAGCCCCTCGGGGCCCGCGCGCACCAATGTGCGCAACACGCTCAGGCGTTGCTCGGACCCCAGCGCGGCAAAGGCGCTTGCGGCCAGGGTCAGGTCCAGATCATCGGTCAGGGCGGGGATTTGCGATTCTATTTTCATATTTCTAGAATTATAGAAATGAAATGCCGATGCCAACTGTTATTTCGATGAATTGCGAAATGACGGCGCGAACGACTTGCCCGCAGACGCCTGCCGCCTATACCAAACATCATGGCCATCACCGACGACATCGCCACCTGCACGCTTTGTGCGCAACGGTTTGCAGCCACCGCCACCGGTCACAGCCCGCGCCCTGTGGTCTGGTTCGGTGCCGCGCCGCGCATTCTGGTGGCCGGGCAGGCACCGGGCGCGCGGGTCCATGCCTCGGGCAAGCCCTTTGACGATCCGTCGGGTGACCGCCTGCGCGATTGGATGGGGATCGACCGCGCCACGTTCTACGACATGACCCGCATTGCCATCCTGCCGATGGCCTTTTGCTTTCCGGGGTATAATGCGCAAGGGGCCGACCTGTCGCCGCCGCCGATCTGTCATAAAACATGGCGCGCCGGGGCGATGGACCACATCGGCCCCGTGCCGCTGACCCTGCTGATCGGCGGCTATGCGCAGAAATGGCACCTTGGCACGCGCACGTCCGTCACGGACACGGTTGCAGACTGGCGGTCCCATGCGCCCGCCGTCTTTCCCCTGCCACATCCGTCATGGCGCAACACCGGATGGCTGCGGAAAAATCCTTGGTTTGAAACCGACCTCTTGCCAGTCTTGCGCAAAGCGGTTCAAAAGGCGCTGTCATGACAGAACACACCCCCATCGACGCCGCCCACGCGGCCATGACCGCCGCGCCGGATGACGACACCCCGCGCCTGCGGTTCTATGAACGCCTTGCCGCGAGCGAGCTTTTCGTCCTGCTTGAGGGCGAGGCCGAGGGCGACAAGATCACCCCGCAACTGTTCGACGCCGAAGGCACGCAATACGTCCTTGCCTTTGACCGCGAGGAACGGCTGGCCGGTTTCGCAGGCCCCGCCGCCCCCTATGCCGCCCTGTCGGGACGCGTCACGGCTGGTTTGCTGGCGGCCAACAATCTTGGCCTTGGCCTGAACCTTGAAGTCGCACCATCCGCAATCCTGCTGCCGCCCGATGCGATGGCATGGCTGGACACCACGCTGGGCAATGCGCCGAAAGACGTCGAAGCCAAGGTCGAAAGCCTGACCGCACCCAAGGGCCTGCCCGACAGCCTGATCGAAGCCATTGACGAAAAGCTGGCCACCGCGACCGGTCTGGCGCGCTATGCCTGTCTTGTTGGCGTGACCTATGCGGGCGGCGGGTCGGGGCATATGCTGGGCTTTGTCGGCGCGTTGCCCCACGCCGAAAGCGCACTGGCCCAGGCCGCGTCCGAGGCGCTTACCTTTTCGGGGATCGAGGCGGGTGCCATGGATGTGGCGTTCTTTCGCGCCGATGATCCGATGGCCGAACGTCTGGCCCGCACAGGCCTGCGGTTCGACCTGCCGCAGCCCGAGGATCTGTCCGAGCGCACCCGACCGGCGCCTGGATCGGATCCGGCCAAGCCGCCAATTCTGAAATAATCGCGTATGTCCCGGCGCAGCAACCTGCGCCGGATTGAAACAATCGCCGCCATCGCTCACGAAACCCGCCTGCCGCCTCACATCCGCGTCAGGGGGGATGCTTTGCGCTGCGTTCTATGGCCAACTTGGTTGCACATGCCGCGCAAAGGAGCAGCCAATGACGCGTTTCATTCTTGCCATCTCCGCCGCAGCCACTGTGCTGACCCTCGCCACGACCGCTTTCGCGGGGCCACAATACGTTGACCGCACCGGCTATGCCGCCTCGGGCTATGACGTGGTCGCTTATTTCGACCTGAATCAGAACCCCGTGGGCATGGATCAACCCGCCGCCATCCCCGGACGCGCCGACATCACCGCCGATTACAACGGTGCCACCTTCGCCTTCTCGACCGAAGCCAACCGCGACCGGTTCCTTGCAAACCCTGCGGCCTTTGCCCCGCAATACGACGGACACTGCGCCTATGGAGTGGCACAGGGCAGCAAGGTGCCGGCAAACCCAAACCTGTGGCGGGTCGTCGACGGCAAGCTTTATCTGAACATCACGCCCGACGTCGTGCACCTTTGGGAAAACGACATTCCCGGCAACCTGACCTCAAGCACTGCCAACTGGGTGTCTCTGGACCCGAAACCAGCCGCGCGCGGCCGCATTCCCAAATTCAAATCCGCCGCCCCGAACTAGTATAATACCATCATCTTGCCTGAAAAACTCCGGGGTAGGCGCGCAGCGCCGGGGGCAGAGCCCCATTCTGCAAACCCGAAAGACGCGATGACACAGCCCGTTTCCCGCATAACCCGTCGCCGCATGGTCGGCCTTGGCGCCGCTGCCATCCTGACCGGCGGCGCGTTCTATGGTGGCCGGTGGTACAACATCACAGCCCGCAACGACACCACCACCCTGACGCCGCTGCAGGCCCATACGCGGGCGACGGCGGGCCAATTGCTGCTGGTCGACATCCGCCGTCCCGATGAATGGGCGCTGACCGGCGTGGGGCAGGGCGCGCATCCGCTGGATATGCGCCGCGACGACTTTGTCGCCATGCTGGGCCACCTTGCCCAGGCCAATCCTTACCGGCCGATTGCACTGATCTGCGCGCGGGGCGTGCGGTCGCGGTTCATGGTCAAGCAGATGCAACAAGCCGGGTTAGATGGCATTCTTGACGTGCCCGAAGGGATGCTTGGCTCTGGCGCTGGTCCGGGGTGGATCAAACGCGGTCTGCCCGTCACGCAGGTGTGAGGGGAAACCGCTTGGCGGTCAGGCACCCGATGGGGCAGCATCGGACCATGAAAACACTGCACCGACTATGCGCGACCTTCGCGCTGCTTGTGACCGCACCGATGGCTTGGGCGGACTGTGGCAAAACACCGGGCCCCTGCGAGATCGACAGCGGCACTTATCATATCACCTTGCCTGACGGACCGCCCAAGGGGGCGATCATGTTCCTGCACGGCTACGGCGGCAACGGTGCGGCCAGCATCGGGCAAAACGGCTGGGCGGGCAGGGCGCTGGCGCGGGGCTATGCAGTGATCGGTCCGGACGGCGACCCGATGGAAGGGCGCGCGGGGCGCAGTTGGTCCTTTCACCCCCTTGGCCGCCAGGTCCGTGACGAAACAGCCTTTTTGACCGCCGTGCGCGATGATGCGGCAGCCCGTTTCGGCCTTGTTGCGGACAGCATGGTGCTGGCGGGCTTTTCCATCGGCGGGTCGATGACCCACTATCTGGCCTGTGCGGCACCCGATGCATTTGCCGCCTATATGCCCGTCGGTGGAGCCTTTTGGCGACCGCATCCCGACACCTGCACGGGGCCGGTCAAGCTGTTACACACCCACGGCTGGACCGACACCACCGTCCCGCTGGAAGGGCGCGTGATAAACGGGCGCGACGTCAATGACCCTCAGGCCTTTGTGCAGGGCGATGTGTTCTATGCGATGCAACTATGGCGGCAGGTCAACGGCTGCGTGCAGCTTGCCGCCGACCGCTTTGTCACCACCGGCCCGTTCCTGCGCCGTGGGTGGGACCGTTGCACACCCGGTTCAGCGTTAGAGTTCGCGCTGTTCGAGGGCGGCCACAAGGTGCCGGACGGCTGGATCGACATGGCGCTGGACTGGCGTGAAGGGCTGTAGACGGCAGGGCAGAATTCCACCGTCCGAGGGCCGTATTTCTGCCCGAGTGCACCCCTAGGTACCTGGCAATATTTCCCAAGGTATTCAGTGTTAATGACCCCTTTTTCCCCAGATCACCTGTCCGACATCCGCGCCCAAGCCCTGATCGCGGCCGGTCCCAAGGCCGCCCTCAGACGTCGGGCGCGGGGGTATCTGGACCTTTACGAGGCCTCGAACGGGGCTTGCATGTTCGCCTTGGTCGCGGCCCACGGTGCACTTTGGGCCTCGTGGTATCTGGCGGGGGCGAAACTGGTGGCGGCGGGGCTGGCAGGCGTTGATCCCACGGGACGTCCTGCGCCGGTGCGGCGCTACCGTGAACTGTCTGCCTATGTCGCCGCGCTGAAGGACATCAACCAGCTTGTCATGGTCGAGACCTATGTGTTGATCCACACCATCAAAGCCAACGGCCCCGAGGCGGCCATTGCCAAAGGCATTCCCGTCGATCTGGCGCGCGATTATGCCACCGCCATGGCCACACCGCAGTCGCCACAAGTCCTGCGCGATCTTTTCCATCGGCACTTTTTGTGGGAGCAAGAGCGCGTGGTATCCGACAAGCTGGACGATGCATTCGCCGCGATGACATGGCCGCTGATGCGGTCGCTGTGCCAGCGCCCGTGGGTGTGGTTCGCATACTTCCGGGTCGGGGCGTCGATGAACTTTCGCAGTTTCACCGATCAGGCCGAACGGATCGAGAAGGGGCTGATTGCCTATGACCGCGCGGTGGATTTCGGCCCGGATCGTCTGGCGCGGATCACCCATGTGCGCTTGCGGATTTACCCGGGCTTCAAACCGTTGCGGTGGCGTTCGGTCAGTGCGCCAACGCTCTGACCAAACAACTGTTTTGCCCGTTCACTCGGCCGCCAGCGTTCCGCGACCTTCCAGATCGGCCCGCAGTGCTGCGCGCAGCACACGTGCGCGTCCCACGATGGCAGGCTCGTGCAGCGTCAGCGGGCTGTCCATCCGCAGGCCCGCAGGGGCGTGACGGGCGAGGTTCAGCGAGCTGAGCGCCGACAGTGGCACCGCCAGCAGCAGACTTGCGATGATCGGCACCAGCCACCACGAGATCAGCCCCGCGATCAGACCCACCGTCAGCAACACACCCAAGGTCGTTTCGACCCAGTGAAATTTCAGCAGCACCAACAACGGCTGCCGCGTGCCTTCGCGGTTCTGCGGCGCCCAGGATTCGCGGCGCGACAGCAGCGCCCGCAGAACCGCCTTGGTTTGCTGGATCATCAGGATTGGCGCATAGGCCACGGACAGCGCCACTTCGGTCAGGAAGGCCGTGCCAAAGGCGCGCTTGCCGCCGAACATCCGCACCGCACCGGGGCGCAGCGCGATGACCAGCGCCGAGGTCACCTTGGGCGTCAGCAACATCGCGTACATGATGATCAGAAAGGCGGCGCTGTCGATGTGGCTCATTTCCGGCGGCCACGACGGGAACAGCGGGTTCGCCTCGTTGAAATAGCGGATCACGTTGGTTTCGGCGTCCTTCCCCAGCAGGGTCCAGAAAACCAGCAGCACGAACCACGCAGGGCTCATCAGATAGGCCATGGCCCCTTGGAACAGGTGGAACCGGCTGACCGGATGCAGCCCCTTGGTGCCCAGCAGACGCAGGTGTTGCAGGTTGCCACGGCACCAGCGGCGGTCGCGCAGGACATAGTCGACCAGTGTGCCGGGTGTTTCCTCGAAGCTGCCCGCAACGCGCGGCAGGAATTTCACGGTCCAGCCAGCACGGCGCAGCAGCGATGCCTCGACAAAATCATGGCTGAGGATCAGATCGCGGCCACCGCGAATGTGCGGCAGGCCCGCTGCACTGGCAAAGGCCTCGACGCGGATGATCGCGTTGTGCCCCCAATAGTTGCCCTCGGCCCGCGCCCAACGTGCCAGCCCTTCGGCCAGCAACCAGCCATAGGCCATGTTGGAAAACTGCTGTATGCGGGCAAAGACAGTTTCCGCCCCGATCAGTTGCGGAAAGCTTTGGATGAGCCCCGCCTGCGGGTCGGCGGCCATCTCGTCGGACAGGCGCACGATCGCGCGGCCGGTCATCAGGCTGTCGGCGTCCAGCACCAGCATCGCGTCATGGGCGGCACCCCAGCCGGTGATCCAGTCGGCCAGGTTGCCCACTTTCTTGTCTACGTTCTGCGCGCGGCGGCGGTAATACACAGACATGCCTTCGGGCACGCCACGGCGCAGCACTTCGAACGCCTGCAATTCGCGCTGGGCGATGTCGGGGTTCTGTGTGTCGCTCAGGATGAACAGCGAATAGCGGTGCATCGGGTTGCGTGCGGCCACGTCGTTCAGCATGGCGGCGGCGTTGCCGAAGACATCCCAAGTGACCTCGTTATAGACCGGCACCAGCAGGGCCACGTCTATCGGCGCACCGGAACGCGCAGGCACCCGTGCCTCAAACCGGCCAACCAGGGCGACACCGACGGTGCTGACCGCCAGCGACACCCAGACAAAGGTCATACCGATCATCGCCAGCAGCGCCCATTCGACAAAGCTCATGCCGGCTTGGGCCAGCACGCCGTGTAGCCCCCACAGCAACAAGCCGGTGATGATCAGCGCAGGCGCGAAAACCGCCAGACGCCAGCCGAAGCCGTCTTGCGCGCAAGGGCGCGCGCCGGGGGCGCGGCGCAAGTCCTGTTCGGGCATCGCCAAAGGCGCACGCGGGGGCATGTGGGTCAGATCGGTCTGGGTCATTTTGCGGTCCAACGGTAGAGCCAAAGCTCGGACAGGGCGGTGCCGCCCGACAACAGTTGCACCCGGAATTCCGCCAATTTGGCGTCCTCGGGCATAAAGGTGAAGGCAAGGCGCACGCCGCCGGTGGCAGGGTTGCGTTGCAGGTTGCCTTCGGTCACGGTGCCCGCGCTGGTGGTCACGACCTTGGTGATCGTCTCCAGATCGTCGGGCAGGTTGGGGCTTGGGCCAAAGTCGATGGCAAACACGCGGCCGCCTTCGGGGCGGCCCCCTGCGGCCGTGTTCAGCACGCGCATCGGCTCTGCGTCAGGTGTCGGCGCGGTGTCGGCGCCCCAGTCCAACTGATAGCTCATCTGGTGCTCTGCGCCTGCGGGGATCACCTCGGCGGGCCGCCAGTAGGCGACGATATTGTCGTAAATCTCAAGATCGGCGGGGATTTCCACCAGCGACACCGACCCTTTGCCCCACCCTTCACCAGGGGTGACCCACAGGCTGGGCCGGTTGTGGTAATGCGCCTCAAGGTCGTTGAAATCTTCCAGCTTGCGCTTGCGTTGCATCAGGCCGAACCCCTTGGGGTCGGTGTCCACGAACGAACTGATTTGCAAGGTGGTCGGGTTGGCCAGAGGGCGCCAGATGCTTTCGCCGCCGCCGTTGTGGATCAGCAGCCCGTCGCTGTCGTGCACGGCTGGACGAAAGTCGTCAAACCGCTGGCGTTCAGTGTCATCGAACAGGAACATCGACGTCAGGGGCGCAATCCCGATGTGGTGCAGATCTGTGCGTGCAAACAGATGTGCCGCCACAGTCATGCGCAGCACCTCGCCCGGCGTGATGTGAAAGGCATAGGCCCCTGTCACCGACGGGCTGTCCAGCAGCGCATGCAGCACGATGGTTGCCTCGCCGTGCGCGGGGCGTTCCAGCCACAGGCCGATAAAGTCGGGAAACTCTTCACCCGCGGGCTCGCCGGTGTTGATCGCCAGCCCGCGCGCCGACAGGCCATAGGTTTCGCCCGCACCCAATCCGCGGAAATAGCTGGCGCCCTGGAACACCGCGTATTCCTCGAAAATGTCGGGTTTGTGCAGCTCGGCGCGCAGGCGCAGGCCGCTGTACCCCAGCGTTCCGTCCAGTTCGACATCGGGAAATTTGTCGGTCTTGTCGAACACATCCATGTCGAACAGCAAGGGGCGCGCGATGCCGTCTTCGACCTCGAACATGGCGACGGCTTGCGGGAAATACAGGCCCGGCGGGAACACGTCGACACGCTGCGGGGCGTCGGTGCCTTCCCACAGGGCATTGCGCGCGTCGAACCAGATCTTGCGATACTGGTCATAAGACAGGTCGCGCCAGCTTTTGGGGATCTTGGGGCGTGCGACATACCCTTCGGCTGCCATTTCGCGGGCACGCTGGATCAATGTGCGCGGATCGAACCGCGCAGGTGCGCCGAGTTGCAGGCCGGGTTCATCCGCCCATCCAAGTGTGGGTGTTGCCGCGGCAAAGGCCGCGATCGAGGCTAAAACTTCGCGTCGCAACATCATGCAATCGCCTTCTTCCAAGGCTGGCTTTTGAACCAGCCGGCGCCGTATGCGGTGGCCACAAGCCCCATGCACCCGGCAATGTTGATCAATACGGTGGACAGCGTGTCGAACTTGGTGACGTCAATGCCAAAGCCCATCAACCGCGCGAGGAACATGCTGACCACGAAAACCGCCAGCGATTGCTGGCCGACCTTCAGAACGATGGTCACCACCCAACCCCAGACCCGCGCCAGCATTCCGTTGCCACGCGACAGCAAGCGGTTGCCCTTGTCGCCTGCCACGACCCAAGCCAGATAGGCCAGAGCCAGAAAATGCAGATAGCGCAGTGGCGCAAAGGATGTCTTGTCGAACCAGGCCGCGTTTTCAGCGCGCCATGCCTCGGCCCACGGCAGATCGAACTCGCGCACACCCACATCCGACAGCGGAATGGTGGCAAGCACGACTACCGCAGCCAGCAGCACCAGCATCATCGACACCGGTGGTTTGGGCAGCCAGCCGCGCATGAAAGCAAATCCGGTGAAGAAGATCAGTTGCCAGCCGAACGGGTTGAAAAACCAGATGCGGCTGCTCCACGGCTCGGCAGGCAGGGCCAAATGCCACGCTTCCAGTCCCACCGAATGCATCAGAGTCTCCTGTGCCATCAACCACACGCAGAACACGAACGCTGCAACTGCGAAAAAGTTCACTCGCACCAGCAGCATTATGATCGGCATGAACAGCAGAACGACCATATACATAGGCAAAACATCAAAATAATTGGGCACATAGCGCAAAGTCATAAAGCTGAGAAAAATATTGGGGTTTGCCCATTTTTCGCTCTCAACGAACACCGGCCACAGGTTGAGCTGCCCCCAATAGTTCATTCCTGTGATCTCGAGATCGGTCAGCCAGACGGTCAGTGCAATCGTTGCGCAAAACAGACCGACGTGTGCCCAATAGACCTGCCACACACGAAACAGCACCCGCGCGCTGCCCAGTCGCCAGCCGACGCGGTCGAACCCGCCGCCAAAGGCAATCGCGCTGGCCATGCCCGAGCAGAATACGAAAATCTCGGTCGCGTCGGAAAAGCCCCATCTTGCGGGGATCCAGCTTGCCAGAAAGTTGCCCGGCGTGTGTGCCACCAGAATGATGAACATCGCCAGGCCACGAAAGAAATCCAGACGCAGATCGCGCACGCGGGGGGCGAGTCCTGCAACTTTCGTGCGGGGCTCCTCGGGGGCGGGGGCAGGGGGGCGTTGCAGGGTCTTGGTCATGGCAGCGGACGCGGTTTCGGAATGGTTCATCCGCGCCTCTTAATCTGCATCGTGTCGGTTGTCTTCATTGACTTTTCTCATTGGGCGGCAATACGCCGTGCGCGGGAAATCGACGCCGCGCGGGTCTGGGCGAACCGGTCTTCGTGACCGCCCCGCTGGGCCGTCCGCTGTGCCAGAATCTGGGCTGTACGCTCAACCCGACCGGCGCGCAATCCGGCATCTATCGTCATCCGTTCAAACACGTCGCGCTGGGCATGGCTGCCACCGATTGACTGCAATGACACACGCGCGGCTGCCAGATTTTGAAAGGCCTGATCCCAACGCCCTTCGGCAAAGGCACTGAGCCCCGCAACCGCTGCAAGGCCGGGGTCGGCGACACGGCGCGGCATCTCGCCGGACCTTATCGCGTCGTGGGCAAAGCGTGCGCACATCGCGTCGGCCGCCGCACCTTTTTGGGCACCAGACAGCGCCAGCATGTAGTGCAGATCGGCAAAGACCAGACAGCCGTCTTCGACCCGCGCTTCCGAAAATTCGGACAATTCGTCCCATCGGTCGCCCACGTTCACCCCCTCAAGCTCCAGCCGCATCAGCAGTGAGGTGGCATTGGCGATGTCGCGGTAATCATCTGTTTTCTCTTGGCGAATCTGTTCGTCGTACAGAGCCAGCGCCACATCCAGATCCCCCTGGTCCATGTGCAACAGGGCCTTGTGCCACCAGACGTGATAGCGAAAGTTGTTGCAGTGGTCCCATGCGTGCGTGTGGCTTTCGATCAGGGCAATCCCCTCATCTGGGCGTGCGGTCATGTCGAACACATGCGCCACGGCATGAAGGCCCCAGGCGTCGTCAGGGGCATTGTCCAGCCCTTGCAACCCGGTGCGACGGGCCGCATCATAATCGCCGGTTTCCTCTAGCGCAAAGGCGTGGCATCCCAGCAAATAGCCCCGCATCGGGTGAATGCGATGCGCATCCAACACCGCCTCGACCGAAGCGCGCATTCCCTTGGCGTCGCCCAGCACAAAGCGGATGGCATGGCAGACCTTGGCCGACAGGGTGTCACGCGGTTGCAGGCGCAGCGCGGCCTCCATCGCGGCCACAGCGCCCGAGGGCCGTCCGTGCAACCATTCGCCCAAGGCCTGCACCCACAGCCGTTCGCGCGGTGCGGCGCCCACGCGCGTCAAGGCCGCCTGTGCCGCCGCGTGCGCCCCGCGCGCCACGGAAATCAGCTCGGCGCGCCCCATCATCAGCGAAAACAGCCCGCGCGCGGCGTGGCCCATGGCAAAGTCGGGCGCCGCGTTCAGAACCATGGCCAGTTGCACAGGCGTCTGCGTGCCGTGCGACAAAAAGCCGGTGATGACGCGGTTCCAGTGGTCCACCACAGCGGCATCGCTCAGGGAAACGGGGCTGTCGCATATGTCGTTGCGCATCATCGGCACCTTTGTTCAGGGCACGGGCGGGGCCGTGCGGTGCCTGTAACTTACCTATGAAATGGGCGGCTGCGGTGCCCTTACACGCAGGTGTGACAGGGCAGGCCCGTTTTCGTGAGGTTCGACAGGTTTTCTGCAATATTCAGGGGAAAAACAGCCCGATCAGCCCGCAGTGTCGGTTGCCTGACGCAGCATTTGTAACACGGCATCGGTGTCCTGCCCGCAGAACGGCGGCGCGTGGCGATAGGTGACGGGGGTGGCCGACAGCTTCAGCGGATTGCCCAGCAGCCGCACATGCCCCGAAGCCACGCCGTCACACGGCACTGCGACCACGGCACCGCGCGCCTGCGCCTGGTCCGAGGCCAGCGCCTCGGCCACATTGTGGATCGGGCCGACCGGCACTTTGACCGCGTGCAGGCGACGCATGATCTCGTCACGGTCCAGCGCTGCAAGCGTCGGCGCCAGCAGCGGCATCAGCGCCGTGCGGTGCTCGATCCGGTGCTGGTTGGTGTCAAAGCGCGGATCGCAGCTTAGTCCCTCCAACCCCACCGCATCGCAGAACCGTGCGAATTGCGCGTCATTGCCAACGGCCAGCAGAACATGGCCATCGCGGCACGCAAAGGCGTCGTAGGGCACGATGTTGGGATGCGCATTGCCGCGCCGTTCGGGCACCTGTCCACTGGTCAGGTAATTGGTGCCCTCGTTCACCAGCCACGCCATTTGCGTGTCCACAAGGCTCAGGTCGATGTGCTGGCCTTCGCCTGTCTTGTCGCGGTGGCGCAGGGCGGCCAGAATGCCAATGGTGGCGTACATCCCGCACATCACATCGGCAATGCCCACGCCCACCTTCATCGGCGCGCCATCAGGTTCACCTGTCAGCGACATGATCCCGCCATAGCCCTGCGCCATCAGATCGTATCCGGGCTGGTCGCGGTTCGGCCCCGTCTGGCCAAAGCCGCTGATCGAACAATAGACCAATCCGGGGTGCCGTTTCAGCAGCGTGGCGTGATCGAGCCCGTATTTGACCAACCCGTCGGGTTTGTAATTCTCGACCACCACATCGGCGCGCGCCGCCAGTTGGCGCAGGGTGTCTTGCCCCGCATCGGTCGTCAGATCGATCGCGATGGACAGCTTGTTGCGGTTGGCGGCCATGAAATAGGCCGACAGATCCGTTGGCGCGCCTTCTGCATCGTGGGCATAGTTCGGCCCCCAGCCCCGGGTGTCGTCCCCACCCGACTTGGGGTTTTCCACCTTGATCACCGTAGCCCCCAGATCGCCCAACATCTGCGTGGCGGTGGGGCCTGCCAGAATACGGCTGAGGTCCAGAACAAACAGCCCGTCCAGAGCGCCCTTAGATGCGGCCATCGTAGGCTCCTTTTTCAATATGTGCGGCGATCACTGTAAACCCTTGGTCCGTTTGCGCATCACGCAGCGCAGTTTGCAATTCGGTACGGCTGCGCACATCGACGCCGCTGCCGCCAAAGGCGCGGCCTATGGCGGCAAAGTCGTGGGTGCCAAAGTCTACGCCATGATTGCCAAGCTGGCGCTGCCGTTGCTTCAGCTCGATCAGCGCCAGCGCGGCATCGACAAACACCACAAAGATGCAGCGCAGGCCCAGCTCCTTGGCGGTGGCCAGCTCGCCCGCCACCATCAGAAAGCCTGCATCGCCGCTAAAGCTGACCACCGTGTGGTCAGGCGACGCCAGCGCCGCGCCCATCGCCAACGGCACAGCGCAGCCCATGGTGCACAGCGCCGACGATTGCATCAGCGCGCGCGGCGCATAGCACTGCCACATCTGGCTGAGCAGAATGCGGTGCGCGCCGCTGTCCGCCGTTGCCAGCGTGTCGCGGGGCAGGGCAGTGCGGCAGGTGTCTATGATGGCGGCGGGGCCCCAGTCCTCGTCTGTCGGGAATGCCTTGGACAATGCGGTCTGCGCTGTGGCCACGTCGCCGCCCTCCCACGTCGTGCGCGGGACGGCGGCGTGCATCAGGGCGGCAACCGTCGCGCGCACCGATCCCACGATGTTGACCGTGGACTGGTGCATATAGTGGTGGTTCGGCACCGCCGTCACCTCGACCACCCGTTGCGCCGTGCTGTCCCAGACATCGCGCCAGCCGGTGCGCATTTCGATGGGATCATAGCCCAGACACAGCACCAGATCGGCACTTTGCACCAAGGGCAGCAGGGTCTTGTCGGCCAACGGCGACAGACCCGCACCGCCCATTGACAGCGCATCGTCCTCGGGCAGCAGCCCCTTGGCCTTGTATGTAGTGATAACCGGCACGCCGAACCGCCGCGCTAGTCCAGCCACATCCGCGCTGTCGTTCAGCGCATCGACACCGGCAATAATCACGGGCCGCGCCGCCTGCGACAGCCAGCCTGCGATTTGATCCATGACTGCAGCATCAGGTACCACCTCAGCCGCGACCGCACGGGGCCGAGGCGCACGGACGGGCACCTGCGCCTCGGCCACGCGAATGGGGATGTCGATGAAGACCGGACCGGGTTGGCCTTCGGTGGCGATGCCGACAGCCTTGTCTGCGATCACATGCGCTGCACCGGCATCCAGCAGGAAGGTCGCCTTGGTGATCGGGGCAAACACCGCGCGCTGGTCCAGCACCTGGTGGGTATAGCTTTGCGCCTCGTCCGCATCGACGGCACCGGCCAGCACGATCAGTGGCACGCGGTCCTGCAGGGCATTGGCCACTGCGTTGACCCCGTTCAGCACACCGGGGCCGACCGTGGCCACCAGCACACCGGGCGCACCGGTGCGGTGCCACGCGCCTTCGGCCATGAACGCCGCCGCGTTCTCGTGTTTGCACAGCACAAAGCGTATTCCCGCCGCCTCAAGCGCGTCGACCATCGTCAGAACCTCGCCCCCCGGCATCCCGAACGCCATCCGGCACCCGGCGGCATACAGTCTGCGCGCAACCGCATCGGCGGCCCTGATTGTCTTGGTCATCGCATCCTCGTCACTTGTTGGCGCAACAGTGGCCCGAAGCGGGCGCGGGGCGCAATTCACCATCCCGCCAGCTTTGTGTCAGCGACCCCGTACTTGACCTTCCAGTTATGGGAACCCATCTTTGCAACACACCTTGCCCGCCCCCGAAGGAGCCAACCGTGAACATCTCCCAAGCCGCCACCGCCTCGGGCCTGCCTGCCAAAACGATCCGCTATTACGAAGACATCGGCCTGATCCGCCCCGCCCGCAGCGCCAACGGCTACCGCGCCTTTTCCGATACGGACGCGCACAAACTGGCGTTTCTGTCGCGGGCGCGGTCACTGGGGTTTTCGATCGAGGATTGCCGCACCCTGCTGGCCCTGTGGGAAGACCGAAGCCGCGCCAGCGGTGATGTGCGCAAACTGGCCAAGGATCATCTGGACGAGATCGACCGCAAGCTGGCCGAACTGCACCAGATGCGCGACACGCTGGCCCATCTGGTGAACTGTTGCGCAGGTGACGACCGCCCGGACTGTCCGATCATCGACAAGCTGGCGAAAAGCTAGGAACGCGCAGGCCCGCAAAAACGCAAAACGGCCCGACAGTGTCGGACCGTTGCAAATCTTACCAAGCTGTCGCGCCTCAGCGGCGGCGGTCGCGGCGCGAGGACATCGGCTGGAACGCCACACCAACGTGCGCCTCGCAATAGGGCTTGCCCGCCTGCACCGGCAGACCGCAGAACCAGAAATCATCCGTCGCAGGGTCACCGACAGGCCATTTGCAGGTCCGCTCGGTCAGCTCCATCAGGCTCAGGCGCTTGGCCTTCTTCTCGATTTCGCTGACCTTGGCCAATGCCTCGGGGCTGATCTCGTTGGCCGAGGGTTGCGGGGGCAGGGGCTGGCCCGCCGGAATGATCTTGGCGCGCGGCGGCATCACCGCAACGCGGGTTTCCGGCACAGGCTCTTCCTGCGGCTTGGGTTTGGCTTCGGCTTCGGGCTTGGGCTTGGCTTCGACCTTGGGCTTGGCCTCGGCCTTGGGGGCGGCGGGCTTGGCTTTGGGCTCGGGCTTGGCCGCGGCGGCGGCACCCGTGCCTGCGCGGTTCGACAGGCCCAGACGGTGGACCTTGCCGATCACGGCGTTGCGGGTCACGCCGCCCAGTTCCTTGGCGATCTGGCTGGCCGACTGGCCCTCGCCCCACATCTTTTTCAGAAGTTCAACACGGTCGTCTGTCCAGGACATGCAGGCTTTTCCTAGCTAAAAAGCGGCGCATCTTTGATGGCCGCTCCAAATTCATTCTCAGCGCCCTATTCTAATCACTCAGCAGTGAGTTACAAGGCATGAACCCCACTTACTCGGGATCAGGCACCGGCACCGGCGTCGTTGCGGTGCCTGACAGTGTGACAGGCCTGCCGCTGCGCCGCAACCACGCCTCGCGCAGGGCCAGCGCCAAGGCCCCCGCCACGATGATCACAGCGCCCGCAACGGTCACCCCGTCTGGGATCACCGCGTAAAAGACCACGTCGTAAAAGGCGGCAAAGATCAGCGTCAAATAGCTGAACGGCGCGACAAAGCTGGCCTCGGCGCGGGCCATGGCGTTGACCAGACAGGTTTGTGCGCAGGCCATCAACAGACCCAGCATCGCCAGCAAACCCCATTGCGCCGGTGTGGGCTGCTGCCAGACGGCCAGCACCGCCAAGGTCGAGATCACCACGCCCAGGGCGTTGTTGATCAACAGGATCTGGAACGCGCTTTCGCGTCCGGACAGCCGTTTGATGAATATCAACTCCAGCCCCATGATCGCGGCTGCGCCCAATGCCAGCAGTGCTGCAGGCTGAAAACTGTCGGGCGTGGGCCGCAACAGAATCAGCGCGCCCAACAGCGCGGTTGCCGCCGCCATCCAGCGGATGCGCCCGACCTGTTCGCCCAGCAGCGGGATCGCCAGCACCATTGCAAAGACGGGATTCAAAAAGGTGATCGCCGTGGCGTCGGCCAGCGGGATATAGGCGACAGAGGCAAACATAAGCGTAACGCCGGCCCAGCCCGCCGTGGTCCGGGCCACGTGCCAGCCCATGCGCGGACGGCCAAAGCGGGGCCGCACCACCGCTGCCGCCAAAGACAGGCCGGCAAAGGCAAAGACGAATCGCCCGTTGCTGACCTGTAAAGGATGCAGTGCAGGGCCGAACTGATCAGACCCCAGTGCCTTGGCGATCAGCACGGTCGCCGCAATAAACGCACAGCCCATACAGGCCAGAACGGCGGCAAGGGCGGGATTCTGGGCGCGGGGTGAAAACATTCAAACCCATTGCCCTCGCTCGCATCCCAAGGCAAGAGCCGCCGCATCGCGAAGCGCGCAAAAACGCTTCCCTTGGCGTCAGGCTTAGGCTAAAGAACGCCCCATGACAGCACTGGCACATATCACTTCGATCCGACGACGCACCGCGTAACGTCCATCTTCCGTGTCGCGGGCCTGTCCCGCTTGTCTATCGCCTAACGGCACCCCAACCCCTCAAATATGTTGACCCTGCGGCCCGCGTCATGCACCAAAGTGCTTCGCACCGCCCTTATCAAAGGACGATCACCATGATCCCCTCCGTTCTGCCGACCTATTCCCGCGCTCCGCTGAGCTTTGTCAAAGGCGAAGGCGCCTGGCTGATCGAGGCAGACGGGTCGCGATACCTTGATCTGGGGGCGGGCATTGCCGTGAACGTGCTGGGCCACGCCAACCCGGCACTGGTCAAGGCGCTGACCGATCAGGCGCAATCACTGTGGCACACCTCGAACCTATACCAGATCCCGCAGCAACAGGCGTTGGCCGACAAACTGGTCGATGCCACCTTTGCCGACACCGTGTTCTTCACCAACTCGGGCACCGAGGCCTGCGAACTGGCCGTGAAGATGGCGCGCAAATACTGGTACGACAAAGGTGACAAGGACCGCGTCGAGATTATCACTTTCTCGGGTTCGTTCCACGGACGGTCCGCCGCAGGCATCGCCGCCGCAGGCTCCGAGAAGATGGTCAAGGGGTTCGGCCCGATCCTGGGCGGCTTCGTCCACCTTGACTGGGGCGACCACGATGCGCTGACGGCGGCCATCACCGACCAGACTGCGGCGATCCTGATCGAACCGGTGCAAGGCGAGGGCGGCATTCGCCCGCTGCCCGATCAATGCCTCAAGGGTCTGCGCGATCTGTGCGACGAACACGGCATCCTGCTGATCCTGGACGAAGTGCAGTGCGGCGTGGGTCGCACCGGCAAGCTGTTCGCCCACGAATGGTCCGGCATCACCCCCGACATCATGATGGTCGCCAAGGGCATCGGCGGCGGCTTTCCCCTGGGCGCTGTACTGGCCACCGAAGACGCGGCCTCGGGCATGACTGCTGGCACCCACGGGTCCACCTATGGCGGCAACCCGCTGGGCTGTGCCGTGGGCTGTGCCGTGATGGACATCGTCTCCGACCCCGCTTTCCTGGCCGAGGTCAACCGCAAGGCAGGCCTGCTGCGTCAAAAGCTGGAAGGGCTGATCGCCAGCCACCCGGACGTGTTCGAAGCGGTGCGCGGCTCGGGCATGATGCTGGGGCTGAAATGCAAGGCACCCAACACCGACATCGTCGCCGCAGGCTATAAGAACCACGTGATCACGGTGCCCGCCGCCGACAATGTGATCCGCCTGTTGCCCCCGCTGAACCTTACCGACGACGAAATCGCCGAGGCGGTCACACGTCTTGATGCCGCAGCCGCCAGCCTGTCCTGACCGGATCTTTTGGCTTTAAATATCCCGGGGGTCCGGGGGCAGCGCCCCCGTTTCCGGCCTATACAGAAAATAACTTATGAAACACTTCCTTGATATCCACACCACCGACCCCGCCGAATTGCGCAGCATCATCGACACGGGCCGCGCCATCAAAGACGCGCGCGCTGGCCGCCCCAAGGGCACGCCCGACGACGACCAGCCGCTGGCCGGTCACATGGTCGCGCTGATCTTTGAAAAACCCTCGACCCGCACCCGCGTCAGCTTTGACGTGGGCGTGCGCCAGATGGGCGGGCAGACGATGGTGCTGTCGGGGGCCGACATGCAACTGGGCCACGGCGAAACCATCGCCGATACCGCCCGCGTGTTGTCGCGCTATGTCGACCTGATCATGATCCGAACCTTCGAAGAGGCGACGCTGCTGGAAATGGCAGAGCACGCCACCGTGCCGGTGATCAACGGGCTGACCAACCGCACGCACCCCTGTCAGATCATGGCCGACATCATGACGTTCGAAGAGCACTCCGGCCCGATCAAAGGCCGCAAGGTCGTGTGGTCCGGCGACGGCAACAACGTCTTTGCCTCATTCGCCCACGCGGCCAAGCAGTTCGATTTTGAATTGGTGTTCACCGGTCCCGAAACGCTGCAACCCGAGGCGGCTCTGAACGGTCTGTACACCACCGAACGCGACCCCGACAAAGCGGTGCAAGGCGCTGATCTGGTGGTCACCGATACCTGGGTGTCGATGCACGACCCACAATCCGCCCGCGAACGCCGCCACAATCAGTTGCGCGGCTATCAGGTGAACAAGGCGCTGATGTCCAAGGCAAAACCCGATGCCCTGTTCATGCATTGCCTGCCCGCGCACCGCGACGACGAGGCCACGTCCGAAGTCATGGACGGCCCCAACTCGGTGATCTTTGACGAGGCTGAAAACCGTCTGCACGCGCAAAAGGCCGTCATGCGCTGGTGCCTCGGCAAATAATGTAATCTCCCCCTGGACAGCTTTCTTTTGGCCTGAAATATCCTGGGGGAGACGCGCAGCGTCGGGGGCAAAGCCCCCTAAGATCCTCAGCCCAGATCGGGAAACCAGTCGGGCAGCGCACACTTGCTGTCCAACTTGAACGACCGCGACCGCACTAGCCCGATCCTGGCGTCCACGGTCGGTCCCGCTGCCAGTTCCTGGCGCGCCATCTGCTCTGCCACCTGCCAGCCCACCGCATCCATCCGCATCACCTGACCCTGCACCTTGCGCGCCTCGTGCGCGGGGTCTTCCCATGCCTTGCCGGGCAACCCGTCGCCGGGGCCGCTGGCCACCTCCGCGCGGTGCACATTCGTTTCGGCCAGTGCCGCGCGGTTGGCGAACTTCAGGTGCGCCAGAAACACACCATCCGGCATCATATAATCGAACTGTGCCACACGCCGGGGGCGCACCTGCACGCCGTGGCGTTTCATCGGCAGGCCACCGCGCACCGCCCATGCCTTGCTGTAATGCCCTGAAAACACGCCAAAGGTGCCGTCATCGGTCTGCACGACCTCAAGCCCCAGCGCGAACAGCGCCTGGCCCTTCTGGCCCGCGAACACGCTCTCCAAGCCGTCATGCTTGGCTGGATCAAGGCAAATCAGCTCATCGGTATCCGTGCGGATCACCCAGTCGTACACCTCGGCCAATCCTGCCTGAATCCCGTTCAGCATCCGCCCGCGCACCCCGTCGAAGCCAGACAAATCGTCGCGCGGGACGGTCAGGATGCTGGCCTGTGGGCAGATTTGCGCGATCTTCGGGTCGGCACCGTGGGCTACCACCACCAGATGCTCTGCCCCCACCAGCGCGCCATAGTGCCGATACCAATGCGCCAGCGCCCAGTAATCGCGGTAAACCATCGTGATTGCACAAATCTTCATGCCCGCATCTAGCCACTCGCCCGCCTGCAGAACAAGCCGGAAGATGCCCGCTGCGACATCGCCAAGGCTTGCCCCCACTGTCTCAGGGCGTATGTTTTATCGCAAACATCACAATACAGGCACAAGTATATGGCGCAGCAAGACAGTCGGGCCCGAAACGGCGCCCAAATCGGCGTGTATGGTCTGGGCACAATGGGCAGCGCCCTGGCGTTGAATCTGGCCGATCACGGCTTTGACGTGACCGTATCCAACCGCGAGGCAGACTGGATCGACAGCTTTCTGCCCGAAGCCGAGGGATTAAGTGGCACCGTAACAGGCCACGCCGATCTGACAGATTTCGTCGCTGCGATTGCGACCCCGCGCACCATTTTGTTCATGATCCCCTCGACCAAGCCGATGGATTTGATGATCGACGCGATCACGCCACTGCTGTCCGACGGCGACACGATCATTGACGGGGGCAACGCCGATTTCAACGACACCCGGCGGCGCAGTGCCGCATTGGACGGCACTGGCATCCACTTTGTCGGGATGGGCGTGTCGGGCGGCGAAGAGGGCGCGCGGCATGGCCCGTCGATGATGGTGGGCGGGTCGGATCACTCGTGGGCGCAGCTTGAACCGATGGCCCGGGCGATTGCGGCCAAGTTCCACGGTGACCCCTGCGTGGCCCACCTTGGCCCCGATGGTGCGGGCCATTTCGTCAAGACGGTGCACAATGGCATCGAATACGCCGATATGCAGATGATCGCCGAAGTTTACGGCCTGATGCGCGATCAGGCTGGGATGGACGCGGGCCAGATCGGTCAGGTCTTTGACGGCTGGCGCGACGGGCCGCTGGCGTCCTATCTGATCGACATTACGGCCAAGGCGCTGGCCTCGTCCGATGCGGCCACGGGCCAACCCATCGTCGACGTGATCCGCGATCAGGCGGGGCAAAAGGGCACAGGCCGCTGGACCCTGATCGAGGCCTTGAAAATGGGTCAAAGCGCCTCGACCATAGAGGCCGCGGTGGGTGCACGCGGCTGGTCGTCCGAGGGCGATGTGCGTCGCGCGGCGCAGGACCTTCTGGACCCTGCAACACAGGCTGCCGACTTGCCTGAAACGGATGATTTGGAAAACGCCCTGCTGGCCGCACGCATCCTTGGCCATGCGCAGGGCTTCCGCGTTTTGTCTGCGGCCTCGGAAGAGTTCAACTGGGATCTGGACCTTGCCCGCATTGCCGAAATCTGGCGGGCGGGCTGCATCATCCGCTCGGCGCTGCTGGACGAATTTGCGGGCGCAGTGCGCGCCGGATTGCCGCACGGCCACCTCATCCTTGCCCCTGCGATGCGCACCCGTCTGACGGCGGCCTTGCCGGGGCTGCGGCGTGTGGTTGCGGCGGCGGCACTCAGCGGACAGCCGGTGCCGGCACTGTCGGCGGCACTGGCGTGGCACGACACAATGGCATTGGGCCGTGGCACCGCAAATATGATCCAGGCGCAGCGCGATTACTTCGGCGCGCACGGGTTCGAGCGGATGGATCAGGACGGCGCCCATCACGGCGACTGGTTGCGCTAGGTGCGGCGTTTGACGCGCAGCGTCGGGTCTTCCTGCGTCGGGTCCTCGGGCCATGGATGTTTGGGGTATTGCCCGCGCATGTCCTTGCGCACGTCGGCATAGGAGCTGGCCCAGAACCCCGGCAGGTCCATGGTGATCTGAATGGGCCGGTGTGCGGGGGACAGCAGGGTGACCTTCAGCGGTTTGCCCGCCACGGTGGGGTGACGGGTGACGCCGAACATCTCTTGCAGCCGCACCGCGATTTCGGGCGCGTCGCCGCTGTAATCAATCGGCACTTTGCGCCCCAGTGGCGTGGTGAAGTGCGACGGCGCGGCGCGGTCAAGGGCCTGGGCCGCGTCCCAGTCCAGCCGCGCCTTGAGGGCAGGTGTCAGCTCGAACGCCTTCCAGTCGGCAGCGGTCCGCACGCCGCCCAGATGCGGCAGCAGCCAGTCCTCAAGCGTCATGATGAGGTGATCATCAGACCAGTCATCTGCATCCACCAGCCGCGCCCGCGCCAGGAACCGCGCCGCCTTGGCCGAGGGCAGCAATCCCAGCTGCCGCACACCGTCCAGCATCGCCACGGCGATGTCCTCGGGGGGGGCATCGCGCCAGGCTCGGTCCTGCAGGACCAGCGCGCCCAGCCGTTCCTGTTGCCGGGCAAGAACGCGGCCCTCGCGTTTGGACCACAGGCAGACGTCGTGCCACGCAATCGCACCGCCAAAGGTGTCGCGCAGGTCGGCGTCGCTGATCTCGGTCGCCTGCCGGATTTTCGCTTCGCGCGGGTCGCCGTCCAGATCGGTGGCCACGATCAGCCGCGCCCCTGCCAGCGCGTCGCCATCGGGCAGGACCGCGCCCTTGCCCCCCGACAGCACAAAGCGCGGGGCATCACCCTTGCGGCGCAGCCCGATGCGGTCGGGGTAGGCCAGCGCCGCCATCGCACCCAGCGATTGTGCGCCGCCCGAGGTGCGGGATTTCAGGCGTTTCGCCTCTTGCCGCACCCGGGCCAGCGCGCCGCGCTGAACGGCGTTGCCGAACCGGTCGGGGCTGCGCAGGGCCTGCATCCGCAACCGCAGGTCGCTGCCCATGCCGCGCAGGATGTCACGCTCGGCCAGCAGGGCCGCTAGTTCCGCAGCACCGGCACCGCCGCGCACCAGCATATGCGCCAGACGCGGATGCAGTGGCAGCCCCGACAGCGCGCGGCCATGGGCCGTGATGCGGCCCGCGTCGTCCAAGGCCTCCAGCATCCGCAACACCTCCACCGCCTCGCCGTAGCGGCCCGGATGCGGCGGCGTGACAAAGCTCAGCTCCTCCGGCGTGGCCCCCCACAGCGCCAGTTCCAGCGCCATGCCGGTCAGGTCGCCTGCCTCGATCTCGGCGGGGGGGAAAGCGGCCAGCGCCCCGTCCTCGCCGCGCGTCCACAGTTTGTAGCAATGGCCAGCCGCCACACGGCCCGCACGGCCCGCACGCTGGGTGGCCTCGGCGCGGGTGACGCGCTCGGTCACCAGCCGCGACATGCCGCTGGCGGCATCAAACCGCGCGCGCCGTGCCATTCCTGCGTCCACCACGATGCGGATGTCGGGCAGGGTCAGCGAGGTTTCAGCGATGGCCGTGGCCAGCACCACCTTGCGGCCCGTTTTGGCTGGGGCAATCGCGGCACGTTGGGCGGCAAAATCCATCGCACCGAACAGCGGATGCACCGCGACGTCACTGCCCAGTGCGCCATCCAGCAGCCCCTGAACGCGCCTGATTTCGCCTTCGCCCGGCAGGAAGACCAGCGCGCTGCCGGATTGCGCGCGCAGAGCGTCGCGGATCAGATCGGCAACCGCCCCTTCCAGCCGCGCCTGACCGCGGGGGCGGTCCAGCCAGTGGGGTGTCACCTCATATGCACGGCCTTCGGAGGTGACCAGTGGCGCGTTCAGCATCTCGGCCACGGGGGCTGCATCCAGTGTGGCCGACATCACCACCAGATGCAGGTCGTCGCGCAGGGCCTCGGCCACTTCCAGACACAGCGCCAGCCCCAGATCGGCGTTCAGGCTGCGTTCGTGAAATTCGTCAAAGATCACCACGCCGACGCCGGGCAGGTCGGGGTCGGACTGGATCATGCGCGTCAGGATGCCTTCGGTCACCACTTCGATGCGGGTGGATTTGCCCACCTTCGCCTCGCCGCGCACGCGGTAGCCGACGGTGTCGCCCACGGGCTGCCCCAGCGTTTCGGCCATGCGTTCGGCGGCGGTGCGCGCGGCCAAACGGCGCGGTTCCAGCATCAGGATGCGTCCCGCGAACCCGGCCTCCAGCAGGGCCAGCGGCACGCGGGTGGTTTTGCCTGCACCGGGGGGCGCTTGCAGGACCAGCCGTTTGTGCGCGGCGAGCTGGGTGCAGACCGTGTCCAAGACGTCATCAATGGGAAGGGCAAATGTCATGTCTGCGCTTATCTGCGAAACTGCGGCCAAGGCCAAGGCTGGACAAATCCGCCCCCAGACCGGAAAAACGGGGCCAAGCACGAAAGGCACGCAAATGGACATCACCGACACCGCCCAACGCATCACATCGGGCGACCGCCGTGCGCTCGCCCGCGCGATCACGCTGGTGGAAAGCGGGCGGGCCGATCACCGTGCGCAGGCGGCGGAACTGCTGGGCGCCTTGCCGCGCGAACGGCAAGCCTTGCGCATCGGGCTGTCGGGCACGCCGGGGGTCGGCAAAAGCACCTTTATCGAAAGCTTTGGGATGATGCTGACGGGGCAGGGGCTGCGTGTGGCGGTTCTGGCGGTCGATCCGTCGTCGGCGCGCTCGGGCGGGTCGATTCTGGGCGACAAGACGCGGATGGACCGGCTGGCGCGCGAGCCAAAGGCGTTCATCCGTCCCAGCCCCAGCCAGACCCATCTGGGCGGCGTGGCGCGGCGCACCCGTGAAGCTGTGGCTCTGTGCGAGGCGGCAGGCTTTGACGTGGTGTTGATCGAAACCGTGGGCGTGGGACAGTCGGAAACCGTGGTGGCGCAGATGGCGGATTTGTTCTTGCTGCTGCTGGCCCCTGCGGGCGGGGACGAATTGCAGGGCGTCAAACGCGGCATCATGGAAATGGCCGATGTGATTCTGATCAACAAGGCCGACGGGGACCTGAAGGCGACAGCGACCCGCACTTGCGCCGACTATGCCGGTGCCCTGCGTTTGCTGCGAAAACGTCCGCAAGACCCGGCAGGTTTCCCCAAGGCGATGATGGTTTCGGCGCTGGAAGACACCGGCCTGAACGCGGCTTGGGAGACGATGCAGGAGCTGGCAGGCTGGCGGCGTGAAAACGGGTTTTTTGACCGGACACGGGCGGAACAGGCGCAATACTGGTTCGAACAGGACGTGCGTGCCGCGCTGCTGGCGCAACTGGACGGGGCGCAGGCCCGCGCCGATATGGCGCGGCTGGGGGCCGAGGTGGCCCAAGGTCAGACCGATCCGGCACTGGCGGCACAGCAGATGCTGGCCACACTGGGCCACAGACGGCAATGATCGTGCAATAAGGCGTGAAAACCTGTGCAATCCCGCTTGACCCGTCGTGCGATTCCCCCTATTGCCACCAGACGAAATTAGGGGCGCAGCTACGAGCGGCGCTTGTTGTCGTTTCGGGGACCGCCCTGACAGCGACCAGAACAAAAGGATAATCCCATGTCGCGTCGTTGCGAACTGACCGGAAAAGGCCCCATGTCTGGCAACAATGTCAGCCACGCCAACAACAAAACACGTCGTCGGTTTTTGCCGAACCTGAACGATGTCTCGCTGCAGTCCGAAGTGTTGGGCCGCGCGATCAAATTCAAAATCTCGGCTGCCGCGCTGCGCACGGTTGACCACCGTGGTGGTCTGGACGCGTTTTTCGCCAAGTCGAAAGATTACGAGCTGTCGGCCAACGCGCTGAAAGTGAAAAAAGAGATCGCAAAAGCTCTGGCCGCCAACGCTGCCTGAAGCCTTTGAGGTTTACGAATTTGGCCCCGTCTGCTGTCGCAGGCGGGGTCGTTTCGTTTGTGCAGGGCGTTTTGGCGCAGGCTGCGGTCCTTGTGTGTGAACGGGCGGGCGGCTAATGCTGCCGTCATGACCGTTTTGCGCCATATCACCCTGTGTCTTGCGATCCTGACGCTTGTCGTCACGGCGCAAGCCTTTGCGCTCGCGCGCGGGGCGGCACCGGTTGCGGGGCAAATGGTGCTTTGTATCGGGACCGGGTCGGTCACCGTTAACATTGACGCCGACGGCCAACCCGTTGGCGCGCCGCATATTTGTCCCGATGCCGCACTGACGCTGCTGGGGCAGGACGTGATGATCGTCGCGCCCGAGCGGGTTGTGGCGATCAGCCGTGCCGAATATGCCGCGCGCCATGTGCCTGTGACGCGCGTGCAGGCCGCACCCGCCTATCTGTCGCGTGGACCTCCTGTTTTGCTCTGAAACCCCCTTATCTTTTCAAGAGCAAAACAACGGAATTATTCACATGAAACTGACGAAATACCTAGCCGCTGCTGCGGTCACCGCCCTGTTGTCCACAGCTGCCTTTGCCGACGGCATATTGGTGCAGGACCCTTATGTGCGCACCTCGCGCCCCAACGCGCCAACGGCGGCGGCGTTCATGACGCTGGTCAACCAGTCCGACAGCGACGATCGTCTGATCGATGCGCGCAGCGACATTGCCAAAAAGGTCGAACTGCACACCCACGTCGACCAAGGCGGTGGCGTGATGGCAATGACCCAGATCGAAGACGGCATTCCCGTGGCTGCCGGCCACACCCACGCGCTGGCGCGGGGCGGCGATCATGTGATGATGATGGGGCTGAACCGGTCCTTGGCGCAGGGCGACGAGGTGACCGTGACTTTGGTGTTTGAGAACGCGGGCGAGGTCGAGGTGACCATTCCCGTCGACAACGAACGCAAGGCTGCCGAAGGTGCTGGGGGCCACAGCACGATGGACCATTCACAAATGGACCACTCCAAAATGGATCACAGCGCGGATAAGACAGACTAGGCGTTTAGCAGCCCGTCGACCCATTTCGGCACTGTCTCGCTGGCGGGGCCGAAGTGGGTTTCGTCGAATTGCGACACCACCAACGACGGCTCGAGGTTCAACTCGACCGTCAGCGCGCCGTAAGCTGCGGCAGCCTGCACAAAGCCAGCGGCAGGGTAGACATTGCCGCTGGTGCCGATGGCGGCGAAAATGTCGGCCTCGCTCAGGCGCATTTCGATCTCTTCCATGTAATACGGGATTTCACCGAACCACACGATGTCAGGGCGTGCGGCGGGGCGGTTGCAGGCCGGGCAAAGCGTGCCCACCGCCATCCGTAACGGTGCGGTCCAGCGGTGATCACAGGCCGCGCACAGCGCCGAATCAAGCTGCCCGTGCATGTGCAACACATTGGTGGAGCCCGCTTTTTCATGCAGCCCGTCCACGTTTTGCGTGACGACCAGCACGTCGCCCGGCATCGCTGCCTCAAGCTGCGCCAGCGCGGTATGGCCTGCGTTGGGTACAGCCTCGGCTGCCTGTGCGCGGCGGGTGTTGTAGAAATCGACCACCAGTTGCGGGTCGCGTGCGAACCCTTCGGGGGTCGCCACGTCTTCGATCCGGTGCTGCGCCCACAGACCGCCTTCGTCGCGGAACGTGCCCAGCCCGCTTTCGGCGGAAATGCCCGCTCCGGTCAGGATCACGATTTTCGGCATGGCAGGCACCTTTCGTCTTGGGGTCGGCGCAGTCTGGAATGGCTGGGCGGGGCCGGTCAACCGTCCAGCACCCGCAAATCGCCCGCGAGCCACGGCAATTGCGCCAGCGCGGGCGTGATCATGTGTGCGTCAATTAAACGCCGCATGGTCTGGGCCACGCTGGCAGGCACTTCACCCGCCCAGTCGGCCCCCGCAAACAAAGAAATGGTGCGGGCAAACGGTTTGAACGGCAGGGTAAAGGCGTCAACCTCGTCATGGAACCGCACGGCGCGCATATAGCCCAAGGGAGTCGTCACCGCCCAGCCGATGCGCCGCGCCACCATCGCCATCAGCGCCAGATGGCTGCCAATCTCGAACCGTTCTGGCAGGTCCAGCTTCTGGCGCGCCAGGTGCGCCTCGATCAGCCGGCCGATCAACTGGTTTTTTTCGTAGCGCAGGAAGGGCAGGTTGCCCAGTTGCGCCATCACGTCGTCGCCGCCCTTGATCGCCCCCTTGGGCGCGACCAGGATGAAGGGATCGCGCGCCAGCGGGTACTCCAGCACACCTTCTGTCACCGTGCCCGCACTGGCCGCAATCGCCAGATGCAGCTTCTTGTCGGCGATGTCCTCAAGGATCTTGTGGCTGGGGGCTGTGATCAGCTTGAATTTGCAATGCGTCAGGCTGTCGGCCAGAATCGTCACCAGTCGCGGCGTCAGGTCGTTGTCGAAATCGTCAATCAACCCGATGCTCAGCGCGCTGAGATGCGCCAGATCCATCACCGCCAGCTCGCTTTGCGCCAGCCGCAACTGCGCCAGCGCCGCTTCGGCCCGCCCCAAAAAGCTGTGGCCCGCAGGGGTTAGGCGCATGGGCCGTTTGCCATGGTCGATCAGATCGGTGGCCAATGCGGTTTCCAGATTGCGCAACTGCTGGCTGACCGCGGGCTGGCTTAGGCCGGTGACAGCAGCGGCTTGCGCCACCGATCCGGTCGATGCCAGCGCCTCGAACACTTCCAAGCCGCGCAGGGTGACGCCCTTGCTGATCATCGCTGTTGTCTCCAGTTTCGGGTTTTGTGAAACTTCGCGGGCGCTGGGTCAACCGTTCATAGAACTTTCACACTGTCTATCTTTGGCTTTCGTGATGTAAGGCCCAATGTTTCATCGCCTTGCAGGTGGGTCGAATTCGCGCGACACTCGGGGCCAAACCCATCCGAACAGCGCACGGAGCCGCCATGAAAATTGCAACCGCATCCTACCCTTTGGACGTGTTCCAAACCTGGGCAGACTACGAGGCCAAGCTGACGAAGTGGGTGTCCGAGGCCGCCGGGCAGTGGGCCGATTTGCTGGTGTTTCCCGAATACGGCGCGATGGAGCTTGCCACGCTTGCGGGGCTGGACGTTGCTGCCGATCTGGAGGCGTCGCTGCACGCGGTGTCCGACCGGTTGCCGCAAGCCGACGCGCTGCATGTGAAGCTGGCGGCAGAGTATAACGTACATATCCTTGCGGCCTCGGCGCCTTATGTGCCTGCCGCTGGCCAGCGTCCCGTCAACCGCGCGCGCCTGTTTGCACCGACAGGGCAGGTGGGGGTGCAGGACAAGCAGATCATGACGCGGTTCGAGGAAGAGGTGTGGGACGTGGTGCCGGGCAACGCGTTGCAATTGTTCGACACCGCCTTGGGCAAAATGGGCATCCTGATCTGCTATGACAGTGAATTCCCCCTGTTGGCCCGTGCCCTGAGTGACGCCGACCTGATCCTGATTCCGTCGGTGACCGAGGCACTGTCAGGCTACTGGCGTGTGCGCATCGGGGCGATGGCCCGCGCGCTGGAAACGCAATGCGTTACCGTCATGTCGTCGGTTGTCGGCCCGGCTGAGTGGTCGCCAGCCGTGGACATCAGCGTGGGCGCGGGTGGCGTTTATGGCCCGCCGGACAAGGGGTTTCCCGACACTGGCGTGCTGGCCGTGGGTGAAATAAACCAGCCCGGATGGACCTATGCGCAGGTCGATTTGCAGACCATCGCACACGCCCGCACCGACGGCGTGGTTCTGAACCGGCGCAACTGGACACGACAGGATTCGCGCAGCGATGCCGCGGTTGTGTGTAAATTACGCGAATAGCCCTTGAAAACAGGGGCCAATCGGCGCATTTACCCCCTTGTCCGCAAATTTCAGCGGACGGTTTGCATATGGAGAGACCATGGCCAAGGAAGATACGCTCGAATTTCCCGGTGTCGTGAAAGAACTTCTGCCCAATGCGACGTTCCGGGTCGAGCTTGAAAACGGCCATGAGATCATCGCACACACGGCAGGCAAGATGCGCAAAAACCGCATCCGTGTTCTGGCTGGCGACAAAGTACAGGTCGAAATGACCCCCTACGATCTGACCAAGGGTCGGATCAACTACCGTTTCAAGTAAGGCCAAAGTGGCCTTCGTACTGGGATCAGGCAGTCCGAGACGCAAAGAGCTTCTCGGACAAATTGGCGTTGTGCCTGACGATATCCGCGCCCCCGACATCGACGAAACTCCGCAGGCGGGCGAACTGCCGCGCCCCTATTGTCAGCGGATGGCCCGCGAAAAGGTCGCCGCGGTCACGGCGGATGCGGATGACGTTGTTCTGTGTGCCGACACCACCGTGGCGCTGGGGCGGCGCATTCTGGGCAAACCTGCGGACGCAGCCGAAGCGGCGGCGTTCCTGTGGGCCATGTCGGGCCGCCGTCACCGTGTGATTACGGCCGTGGCTGTGCGCCGGGGCGACCGGTTGTGGGAACGCGATTTGGTCAGCACCGTGCGCATGAAGGTTCTGTCGAACGAAGAGGTGAACGGCTATCTGGCCACCGGCGATTGGCAGGGCAAGGCAGGCGGCTATGGCATTCAGGGGCCTGCCGGCGCGTTGATCCCGTGGATTTCCGGCTCGTTTACCGGCATTGTTGGCCTTCCACTGGCCGAAACCGCCGGGCTGCTGAACGCGGCCGGCGTCAAGCTTTGGGGAAGCACATGAAGGGCAATACGATCATTCTGGACCATCTGGACGGGGCCGAAGCGGCCGCGCTGATGGTCGACGGCAAGCTGCACGACCTGATCATCGACAGCGACGCGCCCCGTCCCGGCACCGTGTACCGCGCGATTGCCGACAAGCCCGTCAAAGGGCAGGGCGGCATGTTTTTGAAAACCCCCGATGGCAGCGCGTTCCTGCGCCAGATCAAAGGGTTGGCACCGGGACAAGAGATCTTGGTCCAGGTGTCAGGCTATGCCGAGCCGGGCAAGGCGATTCCGGTGACGCAAAAGCTGCTGTTCAAAAGCCGCTATGCCATCATCACCCCGGATGCGCCGGGGCTGAATGTTTCGCGGTCGATCCGCGACGATGATCTGCGCGACACGTTGCTTGAGATCGCGCACGAGACGATGGCCCAGTTTGCAGCGGAAGGCCGCGAGTTGGGGCTGATTCTGCGCTCAAGCTGCGCCGACGCCGATGCCGACGACATCGCCGACGACATTCTGGCGATGGCGACGCTGGCCCAAACCGTGCTGGACGACGATGGCCACGGCGCAGAAGTGCTGACCGAAGGCGACGGCCCGCATATTCTGGCTTGGCGGGACTGGACCGATCCGGCGGACGTCGTCACAGACGAAGGCAGCTTTGACGCGCACAGCGTGCTGGATGCCATCGACGCGGCGCGTGGCGCGTGGGTCGATCTGGGCGGCGGTGCGTCGATGTATGTCGAGGAAACCCGCGCGCTGGTCGCAGTGGACGTGAACACCGGCAACGACGCCTCGCTGGCGGGCGGGCTCAAGGCGAACCTGTCGGCCGCCCGTGCCCTGCCCACAGCGCTGCGTGTGCGCGGTCTTGGCGGTCAGATCGTGATGGATCTGGCACCCATGCCCAAGAAAGACCGCCGCACCTTCGAAAGCGCGCTGCGCGCTGCCCTGCGTGGCGATACGATTGAAACGGCGCTGGTAGGCTGGACCCCGCTGGGCCACATGGAACTGCAACGCAAACGCGCCCGCGCGCCATTGCCACCCGAGGCCGCATGACCTGTCCGATTTGCAAATCCGAAACCGTGCACAAATACCGTCCCTTCTGTTCGCGCCGCTGCGCGGATATTGATCTGGGCCGCTGGGCAAACGGCGATTACGCGGTGCCGTCCAATGATCCCGAAGACATCGAAAAAGCACTGGACGCGCTGGAAGCAGAGGTGCGCAAACCGCATTGACGATATTGGTCAAAAAGCCTCTGGACACCGCCCGCCAACCCCCCTAGAAACCGCCTCACCCCGATTGCAATGCAATCACCCGTGCCCGGGTAGCTCAGGGGTAGAGCAGTGGATTGAAAATCCTCGTGTCGGTGGTTCGATTCCGCCCCCGGGCACCATTTAAATAAATAATATCATAGAGTTAGAGCGGCTTGGATCCTGAGTAGGATCCGATTTGTCAGGCTCGGGTATCGCTGGGGTATCATTTTTTGCAAAGTTATTCGGTTTGTGCCAACCGAGTTTCACCATAAATAGGCACAAACAGAAATCTACAGTGGTACTTGACACACGCGGAGAGTATCAAATCAGTGTACGTTGACGCCTTCGAGAGGGAAAGCGCTACCGAAACTGAAATAATCGCTTGGCTTTGCATGTTCGATTTAACCACTACAAACGGCAATAAGCCAAATTTCATTGACTTGTTTGCAGGGGCTGGCGGTCTGTCAGAGGGCTTTGTGCGCGCCGGCTGTGAACCCATTGCTCACGTCGAAGCTGATGTCGGGGCAGCCTACACCCTTCGTACGAGAGAAGCGTTCCATGCGTTGAGTAGCCGAGACGAACTCAGCACATATTTTGCGTATCTTTCGAGTCAGATAAGTAGAAACGAACTCTATTCATTGGCGTTTGGACCTCGCTCAAGTTCAGTCATCAACGCCGAAATTGGCGCAAAGAGCTTGTCTCACATTTTTGACCAATTGGACATTCAGATTGGCAATAGGAAGCTAGACCTAATTGTAGGTGGCCCACCATGCCAAGCCTATTCACTTGTTGGGCGAGCGCGCTCTGAACAAAAGATGGTCGGCGACGAACGGAACTACTTGTTTGTCTATTACGCCGAATTCCTGAAGAGATATCGACCCAAATTCTTCATCTTTGAAAACGTTGTTGGGCTTCTGACCGCACGCGAAGCCGGTGGCACACGCTACTTTGACATGATGTGGTCGCTTTTCAAAGACCTCGGTTATACGGTCGAGTATCAAGTCGTCGCGGCTGATGAATACGGAATCCCTCAGAAGCGAAAGAGAATTATTCTTGTGGGCAGAAAAGGGAAGAAAAGCGGTTTCTTCCCAGAGTTGGGAAAAACCCCGGCTGACTTCTTGGTTGAGGATGCTATCGGCGACTTACCGCCTTTGCCTGCAGGAGAAGGAGTGCCCCTAGTCACATCTTTGGAGAAATCGCCTAGCCGCTGGCTGGCAGAATCCGGCTTGCTTTCAGCGGACAGGAAAACAACTTGGCACGAATCTCGCCCACACAATTCGAGGGACCTCAGAATTTTTAAGAAAGTAGTCGATAAGTGGAACAACAGTGGTGAGCGTCTGAATTACAACGATTTGCCAGAGTCCCTGAAGACTCATAGGAACCGAAGCTCGTTCCTTGATCGGTTTAAGGTTGTTGCGGCAAACCTGCCAGCTTCGCATACAGTGGTGGCGCATATTGCGAAGGACGGGAACTATTACATTCACCCAGACAACGCGCAAAACAGATCGCTGACACCGCGCGAAGCAGCTCGGCTACAAACGTTCCCGGACGATTTCTATTTCGAAAGCGCAAGTGGAAAACCAAGCCGAACTTCGGCCTTCAAGCAAATTGGGAATGCTGTACCAGTCCTACTGGCCGAGAAAATCTCCCAGAAACTTTTGGAGAACTGGTCATGAATGAAGACGGTGTATTTTCTATTCGACCCGCAGGTCGCCACATCCTAACTATCGGTCGGGATCTTATTCAGGACCCATATGCTGCGGTTGTTGAACTGGTTAAGAACGCCTTTGATGCGGATTCTGAGTTCGTCGAGGTCGAGTTTAAGGCGGACACTGAGGCACAGGAATACAAAATCATCATTTCGGATGGCGGCCACGGAATGTCGAGGTCAGATGTTGTGGAAAGGTGGATGGTTCCATCTACCGACGACAAGCTGAAGCGAAAGACTAGCCCCACGGGCCGAGTTCTCCAAGGAAGAAAGGGTGTCGGCCGCTTTGCGGCGTCTATACTTGGTGACGACCTTCTGTTGGAAACCACAACGGAGAATGGGGAGACCACCTCGGTGTTTGTCGAATGGGCAACCTTCGAAGATGCAAGCTATCTGGATCAGGTGGAGCTACTTATCGATACTCGTAAATCCGACTCCAAATCCGGCACAGTACTTACGATAAAGGGTAGTGAAGCTGGGCTGGAAGAGTGGAATGAAGCCCAATTTCGCCGTTTGATGTATGAGCTGCGAAAGCTGACGCCTCCTACGGCGGCTGTCTCTGGGGTTGATCTTAAGCCAGAGAAGTTTAATATCAGACTGAAAGTATCTGGCTTCGAAGGTGTACAGGACACCGAAGAAACCATCGATTCATTCCCGATCCTAGAGTTCTACGACTACATGATTTCTGGATATGTAGACGAAAACGGGGTCGGCGAACTCACCTACTCCACTCAGAAAATCGATAATGCAAGCGCGGAGCAGTTTTCCGTTGATTTTTCTGGATTCTTTGAGAAGTCATGCGGCTCTCTTAACTTTGACATCCGGGTTTATGATCGCGACAAAAACGATATCGACCAGATTATTCGTAGGGGCCTGAAGGACAAAGACGGTAACTACCTTGGCAACCTAGCAGCTCGGCAGCTACTCAATTTCAACAACGGTATCGGTGTTTACAGAAACGGTTTTCGAGTTCGACCGTTAGGTGATGCACAGTTCGACTGGCTTAGACTAAACCAGAAGAGGATTCAAAACCCTTCCAGAAAAATCGGGGGAAACCAAGTCATCGGATTTGTGCACATCGAGTCCGAAGAGACGTCGGGACTAATTGAAAAAAGTGCCCGGGACGGTCTCAAAGAAAATGCTGCCTATGAACGGTTGATCGAAGTAACGACCAAGGTAATTGAAGAACTGGAAACTCGCAGATTCGCGCTGCGAAGATCGCTTGATCTGGGCAAGCCGAAGTCCCGCGTCGAAAAACAAATTCAGCAGTTGTTTTCGGACGATCACATTCGTGCGGACGTGGTTACGAGGCTAGAGCGCGCAGGTATAGGAGCGGCTGTTACCAAAGAGGTATCTGATATCCTCGCAAAGGACATGGCCGCAAAAAACAAGGCGGCGGAGAGCATCAGGCAAACGGTTGCTGTCTATCAGGGGCAGGCTACTCTTGGAAAAATCGTAAACGTTGTCCTGCACGAAGGGCGGCGGCCATTGAATTTTTTCAAGAACCAAGTTCCGAACCTCGAGTATTGGGCCGGTGTATTTAGCGATAGCCCAACACCGCAGAACCTCGATCAGGTTCTTCCTATTGCAAAAGAACTTGGGCACAACGCGGAGGTGTTTGCCCGTCTTTTTGAAAGGCTCGACCCACTGGCGGCGGGCAAACGTGTGGAAGCTCGCCCATTCAAGATGTCGGAAGTGTTGAACGGCTCTCTTCAAGTGTTCGAAAACACTCTCACAGAACTTGGAGTTGATGCTGTCGTTGAGGGGCCAGTTGATTTCGAGCTACTGGGTTGGAAGCAAGATTTCTACGCGATTTTTACCAACTTGATTGACAACAGCGTTTATTGGTTCGCAGAGAAAGGCACCAAGAACCCGTCGATCACGATACGGTTTGAAGTTTCTGCGAGTGATCTTGTATACATTGATTACAGGGATAGCGGTCCCGGGATTGATAGTTCGCTCATCGAATCAGAAGTGATTTTTGACCCCGAGTTCTCAACTAAACGGGATGGTACTGGTTTGGGTCTCGCGATTGCGGGCGAAGCTGCATCGAGAAATGGTCTTGAGTTAAATGTTTTGGTGTCCGATCAAGGTGCCTATTTCAGACTGCAACCCGGAAACGGAGAATAGATTTGACTATTAAGCTATTGTTGGTGGAGGACGACGAGGGCGACCGTCAAGGCTTCGAGCAAAGCGTGTCTCGTTTCAACCATGAGCACGGAGCCGAGTTTGAGGTTGTTCCTCTTGCCACATTGCACGAAACGTTGAACGCTTTGGACAGCAGCTTTGACTGCGCTGTCATTGATATGAAGCTGGGCGATACAGGCGGTGAAGGGAATGAGGTTCTTAAGGCATTAAGCGAGGCGAATGTTCGCATGCCAGTTGTAATCCTAACCGGAACACCTGGCGAAGCCGATGACGGGTTCGTTCACATTGAGGTGCTGAAGAAAGGGGACGCAGATCACATCAAAATCCTTGAAGACTTTCGCCAAGTATATGACTCGGGATTGACTAAGGTGATGGGGGGGCGTGGGCTTCTTGAGCAGTCACTCAGCCATGTGTTCAAGTCCAATCTCCTCACCCAAAAAGAGGCTTGGAAGAGGTACGGGCAGCAAGACCCGGACAAGTCCGAAAAGGCGTTGATGCGCCATGTCATGAATCATCTAATACAGTTGGTTGATCTTGATGAAGAAAGTTGCGTTCCGGAAGAGTTCTATATTTTTCCGCCGATAGGAGACCTTAAGAGAACCGGCACAGTGCTGAAATCCAAGGAAAACGAATCGTATTTTGCTGTGATGAATCCGCTTTGCGATTTGACAGTCCGACCAGATGGAGAGTTCAAGGCAAGGCACGTTACGCTTTGCAAGATTTCATCTCTTGATGATTGCGCAGCACACGAGGCCAAGAGCAAGGAAAATCTTCGGAAAGAATTAGAGAAGAACAAGCGGAACTGTTATCATTTCCTCCCAAGTACATCCTTCTTTGTGGGAGGTTTCATGGATTTTGAATATTTGGTGTCTGTGGGAAAAGAGGAAGTCCAAAATCTGTTCGAAGAGCCGCTTCTTCAAATATCGCCCGCATTTATGAAAGATGTCGTAGCGCGGTTTTCTTCTTTCTATGGCAGACAAGGGCAGCCCACACTTACGTTTTCCGAAGAGTGATCTGTAGACGGCCACAGAGAGGTTAAATGCCCGGTTCAGGTCTATGAAGCAACACCGGGAAAGGTACGAAGGCGATAGCGAGTGATCAAGCGCCGCCAAATTGTTGTTGATTTTAGCTCCGTGTCGGCGGCCCGTTCGTATAATATGTCTCGAATTGGCGCTAAAGATACCAAGCCGGAATTGATAGTCAGGCGAATGCTGTTTTCTATGGGCTACCGATATCGACTGCACGCGCCAGAATTGCCTGGCAAGCCGGACATTGTGTTTCGCCCTCGCAGAAAGGCCATTTTCGTTCATGGCTGCTTCTGGCATCGCCATCCGGGTTGCTCGAAAGCAACCACGCCGAAAACCAGGAATGAATTTTGGCAGGAAAAGTTCAGGAAGAATGTTCAGCGTGATCTTGCGGTGCTGCAACAGCTTTCGGACTCAGGGTGGTTGTGTTTGGTTGTATGGGAATGCGAAACGAGTGATGCCAACCACCTTGCCAGTAAGTTGTCGGCATTTTTGACTGATTGAGTTCTTGGGCTGTGGACTGAGCTCCTCTCCCATCGGCTCGATAGGATCTGGCTTTAATTATGCTACACTTTGGCCCTGCTGATCGGGTTCTGGTAGATCGGCATCAGCCCCATAATGGACATCAGCGGACGTATCCGTTTCTCGTTCACCAGATGACCGTCGTTGCGCAGGTGCAGGTCAGCTCAGACTAACCTCGCTCAATGGAGCTCGTCGCTAAATTTTCGAGAACTCGCTTTGCTTCGGCCAAAGCATTCGACCCCTTTTCCCACTGCCACGGTGTGCGCGGGTTGCGAGCCTTGGCCAATTCGGGGTTCTCCTTTGCGTCAGCAGCGGCTGCGCGCAGCTTCTTGCGGGCCTCACGCGGGTCGATCTTGAGTTCATCGCAGATGCCCTTGAGTGTCACAGTATCAGTCATGTCTGTCTCCTAAGTTGTTGATGGAGATCGATAAGATAGTTGCGGTCGCGGTGTCAGGGATAATCCTAGAATCTCTTTCATTTTTCATAGCTGCTACTGGTGGTCTCGACGTGGCAGACGCGGCCATGTTGGGGCTTAGAAACCCCTCAAGTACTAGGTCGAGAAATCGGCTGAAAACCTCTGACCCTATGGTCGGGGTGCCTGTGTTATACAACAGGCCCCGGCTAAGGGCACAGGGACCGTGTACGTGCGGTTTTCCAACACCCCGATCACAAGTCAGTATCGCGAGGGCGCTCGCAGATCGGGGTCTAGTGGGGCTGCAACTTTCGGAGCCAATTAAGTGGGATAAACGGGCGATGCTGCCCGAGCGCGCGGGAGTCTATGTTATTGTGCGAGGAGACTCAGCCAATACGGTCTACATCGGTCGGACTTGGAGCGTGAAAGGGATACGCAGCAGGATACGTGCGTTTCACGGGTCGGCAACATCCGGGCAGCAAGGGAATGCTGGAGGCGTCACGTTTCACAACATGTTTAATGGCGACGCATCTACTCTATGGATTTCCGTTCACCTGCCAGACTGGATTAATCCGAGACCAGAAATCCTTCGCCCCTACATTGCCTATGCCGAGCGCAGGGTGATTTGGGAATACGTCGAGGCACACGGGGCGCTTCCGGTATGCAACTCGGAATGACACGCGCGAGGCGCAGACGAAGGTTCATAAGTGCTTTCCGGGATACCCGGACAGGCGATCTGCCACCCAAGTGAAACCCCGTTTACCGTCGCGCAAGCTAACGCGGGCGAGTGCCACTTGAAAAGATTCAGTCTTTTGCGGTCTATGTGACTGCGACGAACTGATTGTTAGTCAACGGATCGCTTCAAATCGACTTGATCATCGCCCGCAGCGGTATTGCCAAAGGATAAAAGATGCAGCTAAGCGAAGGCTTTTTTCGTGGAATCTATAAGGGGGGCAAAGCGACTGCCGTTGCGATGGACCACACTTGGATTTCGTCTACCTCTAATTCTACCCTGCGTTTCGTGTCGAGGTACCGTGGCGACGAGAAGAAAACGTAGCGGTGGCGATCTGCTCGCGTCGCAAGCTTTGTCAGATCTTTCTTCAATTTGTTATTGTTACGGGGATCAACGGCGGCGAAGGTTTCAGCTGACCTGCCACGGGATTCTTCCTCCACCTTCGATTAGAGTCCGGGCCAACTTGAGGACGGACAATGAAACGAACGAGATTCACAGACGAGCAGATCATCGGCATCCTGGCTGAGCATGAGGCAGGCGCGAAGTGCGCGGACCTGTGCCGCAAGCACGGCATGTCGGAGGGCACTTTCTATAACTGGAAGGCCAAGTTCGGCGGCATGACGGTGTCGGAGGCGAAGCGGCTGAAGGCGCTCGAGGACGAGAACGCGAAGCTGAAGAAGCTCTTGGCCGAGCAGATGCTCGATCTGGCCGCGATGAAGGATCTGGTCGCAAAAAAATGGTAGGGCCCGCCGTGAAGCGCGAAGCGGTCGCATACCTTCAGGCCGGTCACGGTTTGTCGGAGCGGCGGGCCTGCCTGATCATCGGAGCGGATCGCAAGATGGTCCGCTACCGGTCGCAGCGTGCGCCTGACACGGTACTACGTGGCAGGCTGCGCGAGTTGGCCAATGAGCGGCGTCGGTTCGGCTATCGGCGGCTCTTCGTGCTCCTGCGCCGCGAGGGCGAACCATCCGGCATCAACCGGATCTATCGGCTCTACCGCGAGGAAGGGCTGACGGTGCGCAAACGCAACGCACGCCGCAAGGCTGTCGGGACACGGGCACCGATCCTGGTCGAGGCGCGGCCCAATGCTCGTTGGTTATTGGATTTCGTCCACGACCAATTTGCCAGCGGCCAGCGCTTCCGAGTGCTCAACGTGGTCGACGATGTCACCCGGGAGTGCCTAGCGGCAATCCCGGATACCTCGATCTCGGGACGGCGTGTTGCCCGTAAACTTTCGACCCTGATCGAGCGGCGCGGCAATCCCGGAATGATCGTCAGCGACAATGGGACGGAACTGACCAGTAACGCCATCCTGCGGTGGTGTTCCGAGTACCGCGTCGAATGGCATTACATCGCGCCGGGCAAACCGATGCAGAATGGCTTCGTGGAGAGTTTCAACGGTCGGATGCGCCCCTCTCGGGCCATTCCTGCGGAATGCCCTGCCGGGCAGTGGATTCGGGCCATTCCTGCGGAATGCCCTGCCGGGCAGTGGATGAGTTGCTCAACGAGACGATGTTCCGCAATCTCACCCATGCGCGCGTCGTGATCGCCGCCTGGGCCACCGACTACAACACAGAACGCCCGCATTCGGCCTTGGATTACCAGACCCCGACCGACTACGCGCGAACCCTGACCACCGCAATCGCCCGCCCCGCTGCGCGAGATGAAAGATCCGCGCGGCGGGCGATTGCTCAACCCGCGCCAACTGGCGTAAACAACCACCGGGCTCCGGTCGCGGCTGGATGAAACTTCAGTGGCAGGTCATGATGTCGCCAGCCTTCGCGCTCGCTGCGACGCTGGAGGTCTATCTTGGCCGTCGGATTGCCAGGGCATCGAGGGGGGCTATAGCCGGCTTTAAGAAAAATGCGAAAAATTCCGTTGGGGAATCGCCGGAGGGTTGACTTCAATCGGCCATAATTTTCGAATTAGCCGTAGTGTGGACTGCGCGAAAGAACGGCATTCTCGTTTGGACGGCCAGTAGTGTTCTCAACCCCGCTATGCAGGAGACTTTCGTAATATTTTCAGCGCCTTAATGGTCAAAATTGATGAGGGGCGCTACCAATGTAGCGCCCCTCGGGAAATTCTGCGAACTTGATCGACTATGTTAGTCGTCAGAGCCGGGATGGTAGATCATCTCAACACTCCAAAAAATGAGCTTTCGTTGTACTAGAAGCTAGTTACGATTGGGTAAACTGTCCAGTAACAATCGTGCTAGCTTCTACAACGCCCTCTAATGTCTCTGGTTACTTGAAGCCGCAAACTCCGCGAAAAATGGCGGAGCAAATGTGCTACCACTTTCCATGAAATCTCGCATCTCGGCCAGATCACGACCCATCTCTTCACTAGTGGAATTGAGGTATGTCCAGCAGCTGAATGATACCTCACCGGGCCGCAACACACCTTCAGCGAGCGCAATTTGCTTCAACGCAGCATCATCCTGGCCAAGAGCGGCAAACGCCAACGCCAGACATTGTCTTCCATTTACGGTGAGATTGGGGCTCTTCAACTCAGAGCGCTCGACGATCTCGCCGAATTGCAGTTCGGGTGGGGACCCTTCCACGGCCCATTTAGCCACCGCATGATTGAACAAATACAGTACTTGATTTTCATCAGGACTGGCGCGTTGAAACTCTTCGATTGCTTGCATTGCTTCGAGCATCTTCCCAGATGCTATCAGGCACAGCACTGCGTAATTACGTACTTGTTCCCGTTTATCGACTGGAAAGTCTTCAAAGTCAGCCAATTTCAGGAGTCGTTTTGCGCATTGCGGCGTCGCTTCTCGCCACGACATGAGGCTTCCAACTATCGACAGCAGAGTTGAGAATTGATTATCTGGACGTCTAAGTGCCAGCTCTACTTCTTTCGGCCAATCAACGGATATCTCTTTCAAAACCTGCAGGGCCGGAATGAGCTCAAAAGCGGTGGCTGTTTCTGAACTCAATACCGCCTTCAAATCACTCAGTGATGCATCTGCATCTTCAGAAGAGGAAAGAGATTTCACCCCTCGGATCAAACGCGCTCGATCAGAGTCGTATCCGTTATCAATAGCAACCCCGAGAGCTTCGAGTTCTTCGAGTTGATCTCCCAGAGCTTCGAAAGCCTGCGCAGCGAGAAATCCAATTTCTCCATCGCTCGGGTGGAGAAGTAAAATGCTCCGGGTCTGTTCATGCAGCTTCACACGCATGTCTGCATCTTTCCGCTTTCTTGCCGTTGCCAGGGCGTCTGGAACGGCACTTAAAGTGTAGACCGCACCTTCCCTATCTACAAAATTCCGACCGATGATTTGTAATCTCAACTCTTCCAACTCTTTCGCCAGCTTGGAGTGAGGCCTAGTGATCGAGAACGCATCCTTTGAAAGAACGTCTAAGCTTTGATAGTGATGAATCGTAGTGGGGAAATCGCGACCCCGATTAAGTTTTTTTGAGGCATAGTCGAGCAAGCCAGCGAGAATGTTCTTCTCGTCGTCAAGGTCAGGCACATTTGAAGGCGTAATGTGGATATCAATTTCAGTGGGTCTAACTTTGTTCTCAGCCCTAATATTCTTCACAATCGGTATGAGGCCCGTGATATTAGAATCATTGGGTAAGAACATGACACTGACAGCATCTGGCAAATGTCTTGTGCAGATGCCGCCCACGTCAGTATGACCAGTCCTGCTGTCAATCAGAACATAATCGAAGCCAAGTTCTCCGTACTGAGACCATTGCTGCTTCAAGTCCTCAAAAAACAAATAGCCATCTTGCTCTTCGTAAAGAACCTTCCAGTCAATATTGTTCAGATCGTCGGAATACTCGTGATTCGAATGCCGACCTGCTGGCATTACCCAGATTGGATCCCCATCGACTACGCAAGGTACAATAAAATCCTCACAGTTCGGCGCGATTCCTGTTCTTCGGTACTCAGAAACGTAGTCAACTACGCCCTTAGCTGCCTTAGCCGGTTTGAATATTTCAAAGCTTGGTAGGCTCGGCGCTTCAAGGTCAAAATCGACCGCAAGGACCCTACGACCGGACTTCGCAAGCATGGCCGCTATATTGACAAGCGCCAATGTCCGACCAACGCCGCCCTTGTAAGAGTAAAAAGTGACAACGTACATTATGCCGCCTCTAATTGTCTGGTGTAGTTGGGACGCAACGAAAAGCTCCGAGCCCTTTCCCTAACAGATTCAGGTAGGTCAGTACGAAATGTCGCGGTCCAAGCTGCCTTCTTAGTTGCGGCAAGTTTTTGATCTAAATCACGAAGTTGCTTGTCCATTGCGGCTCCTTGGATGACTAGTCCAGTCTCCCATCGCTTAATGGACGCTGTGCCAATTCCGGTGTGGGCTGCGAGTTGCGCTTGTGACATGCCCAACTTGCCGCGAAGCTCGATAATAGCTTTCGGCGTCAAGCGACCCAAGAAATTGCATACCGCTTCATGTTTTATTTCCTCGGCACCTTGTCCGAAATAGGCTTCCTCGCAGTCGCCACATTCAACAATCGGTACATAAGCCGTCAGAACTTCTGATTTGTTCCCGCACTTATAGTCAAATTCATGGTGGACCATTTTTAATTTTGCGTTCTCCGAGCCGCAGATTACGCATGTTTCGATTTGGATCGACTCGCTATTTTTCATCTTAGTCATTTCAATGGTTCCTCTTTTCACTCACGTGAAAGCTACGGCCGACTACCATGTCGCCGACGATCTCCAACTTGATGTAGATATCCTCGCCGTGATTACCTGGCACCAACATCACGTAGCCAATTTTGTCTGGCGGCTTGTCCAGAGTGATGACCTCGATTTCGACGCCATCCTTTAAACAAATAGCTACGAACTCCCAGGCACCCGCTTCAGTAAACGGGTCAATTGAGCCTGGTCGGCATATGCTCGTTGGCGACCATCTATTGGGGCGCTTTTTTGTGAAGATTGAAGTCCTCTTCCGGCTAGACCTGCAAAGCAAGGTAAGTCTTTTGCGTATATCATCAGACTCCGACATTGCGCCTTGCTCACTCGTTAGGATGCTCGGTTGGCATCATATGATACCGAATCTGTTTGAAGTCAACTGTTATCATGATGTCTAATGCCGCTGTTTCTTCGTTGTGCTTCACAACATCCAGACATGAAGAATGCCATTTCGCCTTTCCGTAACATGCCACACTGGCTTTGTTGCGCAAATCAGCTGACGAACGGTTCTCCCCTTTCCCCGGACGGATTTATCCCACGGCTTTCGTGACAGGGATGCCAAGGGCGGTGTAGCCGTTCATGATGGCGATGCGCACCTGAACCTCGGCGACTTGCCGGTCAAAGGCGCGCGCCATCAGCCGCTGGCCCAGCAGTTTTAGACAATGCATCTTTGTCTCGACGGGGCTTCTTCGGTGGTAGCCGCTCCAGTGACGCCAGAGTGCGCGGCCAAGATATCTTGATGCGCGGAGTGCGTCGTTCCTGGCAACGGCGTCGGCGGTGGTTGGCTTCCATGGCTGAGCATTTCTGCGCGGTGGGATGACTGCGGCCGCACCGCGGTCAGCTATAGCGTTGTGGCACCGGCGCGTGTCGTAGGCACCATATGCGGTCACGCTGCCGATCTGCTGATCGCGCGGGATCTGGTTAAGGAGATGAGGTAGCATCGGCGCGTCGCCGGTGTTGCTGCTCGTGATCTCGACGGCTCTGATTTCCAGCGTTTGCTCATCAATACCGATGTGGATCTTGCGCCAGACGCGTCGCTTTGGGCCGCCATGCTTGCGGGCATTCCATTCGCCGTCCCCTTCGACCTTGATCCCGGTGCTATCAATAAGCAGGTGCAGCGGGCCTTTCGAGCCGCGATACGGGATGTTGACCGCAAGCGTCCTCTGCCGTCGACTGATGGTGCTGAAGTCAGGCACGGCCCAGGCCAGCCCCGTCAACTGTAGCAGGCTCTCGACGAAGCCCGTCGTCTGCCGAAGCGCCGTCCCGAACAGCACTTTCATGGTCAGGCACGTCTGGATCGCGGCGTCGCTGAAGGTCCGCGATCTGCCCCTCTTGCCGGAAGGTTTGGCATCCCAGCTCATTGAGGTGCCCCTAGATTTGTAGACGCTTTGCTTGGTAATTTTGGAACCAAGGAGAGACGGATATGAATAAGGGAATACGGTTTACAGACGAGTTCAAACAGGATGCTGTGGCACAAGTTATTGA
>JAXMOM010000005.1:0-175648 GCA_034669925.1 Sulfitobacter sp. | reverse complement strand
GCTCAATAACTTGTGCCACAGCATCCTGTTTGAACTCGTCTGTAAACCGTATTCCCTTATTCATATCCGTCTCTCCTTGGTTCCAAAATTACCAAGCAAAGCGTCTACAAATCTAGGGGCACCTCAAACAAAGCCTACGGTTCTCAGAGGCTTTGTTGCAGTGCGGCTTTTAATCCATCCGGAAATCCATAGAAAAGGGCTCGGCCGGGCCTTGGACATCGCCGAGCCCCATTTGCCATCAAGGGTGAAGATTTTCTCGGATCCACTCTTCGGCGGTCGTGACACTCAGTCCACTTCGTGCGTTGAAGCTGTCTTCCTTCGGCCACGCAACGCCCTTACCCTCTGCAAAGACGGCCCGGTATTTCATGATATGGTTATCAGGGTCCTGGGCCAGTTCCGCTTTAAGCTGCGGGACAGTCCACTCTGTCTTCGCGAACGGACGACCAAGCACTTCCTGAAGGGTCTCAGCAACCTCGCCGTAGGTCACGGTGTCACCGGCAAGGTAGATAATGTCATTGCGAATTGCCGGCTCAGCAAAGACCACTTCTGCGGTTAAGGCACCAATATCGTCCGGAGTGGTCAGGGTGACTTCCGTATCCAAGCTGCCCAAGGCATTGACCCGGCCCTTTTCTAAATCGACGACCTCAAACACGGGCTCGAACAGGAAGCTCGTGAACATGCCGGTCGAGATCACGACCCAGTCTGTCCGGGTCTGACCGCGCAGAAGGTCTCGCACGTCGATCTGAGCGTCGAAAAGGTCCTGCGGACTGCCACGGCCGATAACATCAAAATCGACGCCAAACTGCCAGGGGAAGTAGCGCGTGAGGTTGGCTTCCAATGCGGCCTTGGCGAGTTTCATGGGTGCGTCTGATCCGGCCGAGAAACCTGCGCATCCGATTACCGTCTCAAAAGGTGCAAATATCTCTGCCAGTTCGCTTATCGAAGCGGCGAGGATATCGCCCGTTACGATCTCGATACCCAGGTTGCGTATTTCGGAGACGTCACGCATCTTGAGGGGGGCTGTGGATTTGACAGACGCCGCCCGCAACAGAACGCTGACCGTCGTGCCGTCATGATCTTTTGCCTTTCGCGCCAAATTGCGGAGAACCGGCATGCCGAGCTCCCCGGCCCCAATGACGAGGATTGATTTTGGTTTTACTGCTTGTTGGGCTTCCATTTGGAAATCCCTCCTTCTTCTCATCTTTGATGTCATGATCAGATGGCATAGGTCGCAGAGTGCTGTAAGAAGGCACACGCGTGATACCGGAGGGCGGAACACTGACCAGAGATGAAATCCTCAGCTATTCGCAAGCGGTCTGCGATGGTCTTCGCGAGGATGAAGACGGCGTAAGGCGCGACGTTCTTTCCCATGCAGGAAGCCGCTGGTCTCTGGGTGTCATCCATACCTTGGGTGTGTATGGCCGTCTGCGCCATGCGGATATCGGCCGCCGCATGCATGGCGTGACCCAGAGGATGCTCACACGCACCCTCAAACAGCTCGAGAGAGACGGGCTGGTCAGACGCTATGATCTCGTGGAAATGCCGCCGCGCGTGGAATACGAGCTGACCGAGATGGGAACCGAACTGCTGATCCGCATGATCCCACTTTGGACGTGGGTGGTCGAAAATTCGGATGAATTTCGGCGATCGCGTGAGGAGTACGATTCCCGACCAGTAGAAAAGAATTCGTGGCAGGCGTAGGGTGGTCTTTTCACATGTGCCAGATCGCTTGGATCGTAGGCTTCAGAGTAATGAAGTGCAGCACGATACGTTGCAAGAACGCGACAAAACGATGATGAGAAGCCTGCTTCCTGCGCATTGCTGCAGGTCGAACAGCCTGCAACATTACAGGCGGCAGCATCGTCCGGCCAAGCGACCGCTTTCAGAAAGTTGGCCTCGGGATCTCGCGGCGGCAGCATCGACGTCGCTGCGTTTGGCATGAATGTCGTGGAAGGGCTGACTCCGGCCCTCCGCTGCGCCTGGGACGAAGGTCGGCTCTGGGCCGGTCGCGATAGGCTGGATTTTCTGCACTCGCAAAATGCTGCGGGACGGCATTCGGTAAAGAGGGCTCAAACCAGACCTTCGCCGCGGCTACACCTAAAAAGATGGTCCGTTGCAGCATTGAATGTCCGCCTCCTTCAGGTGCGCAGTTTGACATTGCATCCGCAGCGAATGTCCGCTCCCCGCCCCTCGCGTCGACCGGCGTGAACGGCCCAAACCGGATGAGGTGGGTGGCTCCTGCTCCACCGGCATCGAATGTGCCAAAGTGCAGTTGTCATCAACTGCTAGGATAGGAGCCACCCAACGACAGTTAAGACAGTAGGCCTAGATTTGGCCAAGGATGTTTTTCAAGTTCACGGTATTTCAGAAAGTGGGCGCGTGATCTTCAACAAGGCAATCAAGCGTGCGAAGCTTTTGGCGTTCTTTGAGGCGCTGCCACCATGTATGGTCGGGATGGAGGCCTGTGGATCAGCCCATCACTGGGGTCGCACGTTGCGCAAGTTTGGTCATGACGTCAGGCTAATGCCAGCAAACTATGTGAAGCCTTATGTCAAACGCGGAAAGACAGATGCGGTGGACGCGGAGGCAATTTGCGAAGCTGTCAGGCGTCCGACGATGCGCTTTGTCGAAATCAAGACCGAGGATCAACAGGCTATTCTATCGATCCACCGCACGCGGGATCTGGCAGTCCGGCAGCGCACCCAGCTGGCCAATATGATCCGCAGCTTGTTGCGCGAGTTCGGGCATATCTTGCCTATCGGGATCGAAGCGGTAACGGCCTTTGCGAAGCGCCACCTTGACGGTGATCACCCGGACATGCCCGAGATCGCGAACGGAATGCTTGGTATCCAGTGCTACCAATTCATCGGTTTGAACGAGCGCGTCGAAGGCTACTCAAAGATGATCGAACAACATGCTCTGATAAATGCTGATGCGCGCAGATTGATGCGCATGCCAGGAATTGGGCCAATAACGGCATCGGCCATTGTCGCCACGATCGGGGACGCAAAACAATTCCGCACCGGGCGCGATCTAGCGGCTTGGCTGGGGCTGACCCAGCTCAACAAATCCAGTGGCGGCAAGGAGCGATTGGGCAAGATCACAAAGGCTGGCGACCGCTACATTCGCAAGCTTCTGGTCGTGGGCATGACGTCTCGCGCCGTGATGGCGAAGCGCTCACCTGAAAAAGTGGATTTGTGGACGGCCAAGATCATCGCGGAGAAACCGTTCCGGCTGGCAACAGTCGCGATGGCAAACAAAGCAGCGCGTTCCATCTGGGCGATGCTAACAAAGAAACAGGAATACCGGCAGCCCGCGTTCTAACCGCGCCGACTGCCTACGAGATGCACGACGTTGAAGTGATGATGCGGAATTAAGTCAACCAAGAGCAAGGACACTCCGGGAATGGCTACGGCCCTCTTCTGAGGCCGATAACCCGATTGGAACCTCGCTCGCGGAATTCATCAGGGCCAGTGGAGGCAATGCCAAAACATAAACAGGCCGGACAGACGACAGTACTGACGAAAATGACCGCAAACATCGACAGAAAACGCTTGCAATGCAGGAGCCCCCACAGATGCCGTTCATCGCCGGACCCGACGCTGCGCCGCGGCTTCTCCAGACCAGTCGTTCATGCACTGCGTAGCAATTTAGGACGCCTAAGGTCTGCGGAGCGGACCTTCATGCCGTTCGCCGCACCTGCATCGAGACAGCGAATCCTCCGTCGGCCTCCGCCAGATCAACCTGCACTTGCCAGTCAAGTAGGCTAAGTCAGTGCCCTGGGTGACGCTCAATTGATCAACCGTTCCAGAACGCATTCGACGTCATCGAGGAAGGCCGTCCACTCGCCGTCTTCGTCGATACCGTTCATATGCATGAGAAAGAGCCCTTCCACAGCCAGAAACGCGACACGCGCCGCCCGCGCTGTATCCGTGTCACCGCCGAGCCGTTCGAAGATGGCTCGGTACCAGTCACGCGTTTCGCGCCGATTGGCCGGGCTCTCCAGATAGCTGACGAGCAGGCCCGCCATCTTGGCATTCATCGCCTGTTGCGAGGCCCGGGTTGCCGCGATGTAGCGCCTGACGAAGGCAACGGGGTCGCCCTCTGAGTGCTCTCCCAGCATGGCGTCGAACTGCCCCGTCCAGCGGTCGACAAGGGCGCGCACAAGGTCGTCCTTGCTGGCAAAAGAGTATTGCACCCCACCCTTCGAAATCCCCGCGGCCTGCGCGAGCGAACCGATGGTCAGCGCCGCTCCGCCGCCTGCGCGCACGATCTCTTCGGCTTCGTTCAGCAAACCCTCGCGTGAAATGCTCGGCTTTCTTCCCATGCGCCCTCCTGACACCGGCGTTTGGACATTGAATTCCATACGTATGTATTTATATCGGCAATAGCTCCTGAAGCCAAGGTAAAGCATGTCTGTCCATCAACCTGATCCGAAGCGCTGGCTGGTACTGGTCGCCGTGATGCTGGCGTTTCTGCCGGTGGTGCTGGACATGACGATCCTGCACGTGGCAGTGCCGACCCTGACTCAGGCTCTTGGCGCGTCGAACACCCAGGTGCTGTGGATCATCGACATCTACCCTTTGCTGATGGCTGGACTTCTGGTGCCGATGGGCACCTTGGCCGACCGGGTCGGCAACCGGCGTATCCTTCTGGCCGGGCTCACGATCTTCGGTCTCGCCTCGGCCATGGCCGCCTTCGCGCCCAACGCGCCCCTGCTGATTGCGACCCGTATGCTGCTGGCGGTTGGGGGCGCGATGATCATGCCCTGCGTGCTTGGCATCATCCGCCGCACCTTCGAGGACGAGACCGAGCGCGGCCTCGCGCTCGGTCTCTGGGGAACGGTCGGCGCGGCCGGTGCCGCGGTGGGCCCGCTGATCGGTGGCGCCCTTCTGGGGCATTTCTGGTGGGGGTCGGTCTTTCTGATCAACGTTCCCGTGATGGCGGTGGTCCTGCCAGCCTGCTGGTGCCTGCTGTCGCGGCGGGAAAAGATCACCCACGGGCACTGGCCCATCGGGCAGGCGATGCTGCTGATCCTTGGAATGATCGCGACCGTCTACGCGATCAAGGCCGGATTCGCCGCGCGGCAGCCGCTGGCGCTCGTCCTGCTGGTCCTGGCCACCGGCGTCGCCCTTCTGTGGCTCTTTATCCGAATGCAGCTGCGCAGCGCCACGCCGATGCTGGACCTGTCGCTCTTTGCGCGCCCGGCCATCGTCGCAGGGATCGTCATGGCCATCGTGGCCAGTGGATCGCTGGCCGGGGTAGAACTGACGCTGGCGCAGGAACTGCAATACGTGCTGGACAAGACCCCGCTTCAGGCCGGGCTCTTCATGGTTCCGATCATGGCGGCTGCGGCCCTCGGCGGCCCGGTCGCGGGCTGGCTCTCCGGCCGCTTCGGTCTGAGGCCGGTGGCCTGCCTGTCTCTGGCCATCTCGGCGGTGGCACTCGCGATGCTTGCCATCACGGACTTCCACGATCCCGGCCTGATTGTGCCCCTGCTGCTGGCAGTCCTCGGTCTTGCGCTGAGCATCGGGCTTACCGCGTCTTCCATTGCGATCATGGGCGCTGCCGATGCGAGCGAAGCGGGCGCGGCAGGCTCGCTCGAGGCGACCGGCTACGAGCTGGGCAGCGGTCTGGGCATCACCCTGTTCGGCGTCTTCATGTCGGTGGTTTTCGGGCACAACCTCGTTCTGCCCGAAGGCCTGCCCGACAGTCTGGCCGAACGGGCGTCACATTCGATGGGCGATGTCTACATCACCGCCCAGCAGCTTGAAGCCGACGATGGGGCAGCAATGATCGCCGCCGGGAAGGCCGCGTTTTCCGCGACCCATTCGGTTCTACTGACCACCGCAGCAGTGCTGATGGCAATGCTGACCATCCTCGTCTACGTCCTGCTGCGTCAGACGCGCTCAGTCAGCGTTGGCCATCACTGAAGGCATCCAGTCGGAGTCCGCATGCGTTCAAAGCACCCGGTACAGACACCGCCCTTAGCCGACCGCACACCATTGGTACCGGCTTAGGTTCTCACTAACGTCGCTATTGCGTCGCGTCTGTTACTGCACTTGCGAAGTCGACCTCTTCCAAGGCGAGAAGTTTGGGCCCCAAGCCGACCTGCGGAGGCGCAGCGAACGGGTTGGACAAAGGATACCGGCACAAAATTCGGGGCGAGCACGATCATCCGCCGTGCCCTCGCAAGGCCCTACGGCCTTCACTTCAAAAGCCCTCCTGCAACGGAGGCAGACACCGGAATTAGTGGCGTCACAGTCGCCTGGAAATCGTGGTACAGGTCTTCGCGATTTGGGTAGACTACCCGGCTTGGTTGCCCATCCGCATCGACCTCGTGCCGCCAGCCTCCGGCCTCCCGGTCGATCAACGTTGCCGCGATGTAGTCCCAGGCCAAGCGATAGGTCTCCTCGAACCGGACCTTGCCTGTTCGTCGGTGCAGCATAAGCGCGGTATTCGCCGTTTCGGCCTGGACCCAGTACGCCCGGACCGGCACCGAAATCTCGCCGCTCCAGCCGACCGTATAGACCATGCCCGGCTTGCCGTCAGGCGACCAGCCCTGCTCCATTGCCTTGTCGAGCAACACGACGGCCTGCCGAAGCAACCAGTCCGGCACAGGACGGCCACGCGCCAGAAGGGCCGCTTCGACCTTGACGAGCAGGCCACCCCATTCCGCGAAATGCCCCGGTGTCAGCCCGTAGGGACGGGTATCCTCCGCAGGATGCTCGGAGCCGTAGTCTGGCAGCAGCGTCCACTCCGCATCGAAATGTTCGGGCAGCCGGTCGTCATGGGCTGCGGGGATGTCATGACCGAAGCGACGCGCCATAGACAGCGCCCGGTCCAGCCAGCGATCTTCGCCCGTCGCGTCGGCCAAAGCGAGGCAAGCTTCCGTGCCATGCATGCAGCAATTGGCACCGCGATACGCTTCGGGGTCCGACCAGTCGACCGCGAAGCTTGGTTGCAACACCTCTTCGCCCGCGATCCAGAAGTGATCGTCGATCACGTCCGTGGCGGCGCGCATCAATTCCTGACCGCGAGGGCGATCTGCTATGGCAGCTGAGGCACCGGCCAGCGCGACGAAGGCATGAAGATAAGCCTGCTTCCGCGAGGACCCGCTGGCATCCGCGAACCATCCACCATGCTCAGCATCGCGCAGGGGGCCGTCAAGCAGCGCATCGATCCCGTGGTCGGCCAGTGGAGCCGCTCCGGGCACACCCATGATGGTGGCCAGCGAGTAGCAATGCACCATGCGCGCAGTGATGATGGCCTTCGCGGTGTGGTCCACCATGGTGCCGTCGTTGCCGAGCGTGGCAAACCCCGCCGGCACCCGCGCGGAGCGGTAGTGGTCAAGAAGGCGCCGGCCCTCGGCGCGCAACCAGGCGCGGTGACCCTCGCGATCCGCCCAGGAGGCCCCAATGTCAGCCATTGGTGATCATCCCGCCGTTTACGTGGATCGTCTGGCCTGTGATGAAGCTGCTGTCTTGGCAGGCGAGAAAGACATAGGTGGGGCCCAGTTCGCGCGGCTGGCCCATCCGGCCCATGGGCGACGACATGCTCTTGAGCATTTCCGCGTCGTAATCCTTGAAGACCAATTGTATCTCGGTGACCACAGGCCCGGGGGCGACTTGATTCACCCGGATGCCACGGTCGAGCAGTTCCAGCGCCAGCGCCCTTGTGTAGCTGACGATGGCGCCCTTGGTGGCAGTATAGGGCACAAGCGCATCATTGCCGACATACGCATTGACGGAGGTGGTGTTGATGATGCTCCCGCCTTCGGCCATGTGCTCGAGCGCTGCGCGCGTGGTATAAAAGATGCCGTGAATATTGACGTCAAAATGCTTCTGCCAGTCCGCGTCGCTGATGTCCGCTTGCGTCTCGTATGGCTTTTGCATGCCCGCGTTGTTCACCAACACATCAATGCCGCCCCACCTTTCCACAACGGCCTCCACCGCCGCGGTGCAGCTGGCGCTGTCGGCGGTGTCCCCTTGCAGAACGAGCGCCTCCGCGCCTTCATTTTCAATGCCCTCACGGGTTTCGCCTGCGCTTTTCTCGTCAATGTGATAGAGAATGGCGACCTTGGCGCCTTCGCGGGCCATGTGCAGGGCGACGGCACGACCGATGCCGCTGTCGCCGCCGGAGATCAGGACGCGCTTGCCCTTGAGTTTTTCGGCGCCCCTGTAGGCATCGGTGATGTACTCTGCGGGTGGCATCAGGTCGTCGATCTGGTCTGTCATTTGAGGGGTCCTTTCAAACTCATGGCCGCTTCGCAGCTGACGTGGTTGATTGGGTTTTTGGGCGCTTGGAGAAGGGCCCGCCCGGCTTGGCCGTTCGTTCCCCAAACGCCGTCCGCGAGCCATGAGTTCCTCGGAATGCCCAAGATGGCCCATGATAGCTCGGAGCGGACATGCGGTGGTGCAACGAACGAAGGCCTCCACAGCAAAGGTTAGATGAATTTCCGCTTCGTCCGACTTGGTATTGGAAGGGCGCGCCCGCAGCTAAGGTCGGCTTTCCGCCCTACCTGTCGAAACGTCACGACCGGCCCTGACCGGACCTTCGCCAAGATGGTCATCGCTGCGACGCAGCTTCCCCAAAGCGGTCTTTCGTGTCACTGTGCAACAGCATCCGTTAGGCTTAAGTCCAACTTGCGGCAAACTGCTGCCGTCAGTCGACATTACCAAAAGCGGCAATACAATCGTCTACGTTATTTCCTTTGAACCAGATGACTCAAAGCTAGGTCGGAGCCCCAGAATGAACAGCCAGGCCAATCAGAGGTATTGTGGCAGTGGAACCAGCAAGGGCCTTGAGCGATTTACGCTGATCACTCCGCAGTATTTCACAGACAAAATGATGAATTTGCCACTATGACTTTGACACTAAGAGAAATCCAGGAAGCCACGGACGCTTGCTATAAGATTTATAAGAAGGTTCCATCTTCTCTACTAAAAAAGTCGGCGTTGGGGGAATGTCGCGATGGGGTTTCCTTGCTCAAGAACGGTAAAGAATGGGCCTACGAGTTTATCGAACTGTATCAACCGCGAACTTGTAAGTGTTTGATGTCAGGGGGTGATTTTACGATATTTGTCCGGAATGGACTGTTTGGGGAGATTGTAGACGTTGTCCAACCTGTCAATGAAATGTTGATCAGGGTTCACCGCCAGACATACGGGTTCAATTCCTCCGATGCCACTTTTCCAGCACGAAGCTACGCAGGCAAGAGGGCTCAGAGTCTTCCTGAATCAATTCGTTTAGCATATTATCACAGAATAGATGGTCTGGATATTCCCGGCAGTGCGGGGCTGGGGCCGTTCACTCGCATTCTTCCGTATCCTGTTGCTCGTCCTTGGGTATCTATAGATGGTTATCTTGGAGATATGCGCCTTAAGAAGAAACTATTGCCTGTCATTGAGGAAATGATTCCGGGCGTTAGGCCGAAGCTCAAAGAGGACTCCTATACCAACTTCATGATGTTCTTAAGTTCATGCGGCAGCTTTACTCCGGAAAAGAAAACAGATGGTGATCATCTGTTCGTTAAGACCCACATACAAGATGGTGTGGTCTACTATATTCGTGATGCAGATGTGACGAATATGATGGTTCTGGCTGACCCCGCGGAAGCTATTGATCGATATTGTGAGCATGTGCTGTTGCGTAAAGAAGAGCGGTTTGATTTCATGCCTTGGGCTGTGCCATTTTAGGCTCCAGACTCATGGTCCCAAAGCCAGAGGAAGGCAGTTGAAGCGAGCGCAATCAAGGAAAGCAGAACCGTATCGGATGGGCTTGTCGCATAACTTTCGTTCAGGGATGCAGGGCTCTATGCCCTTATCTACATGGGCTTCACGGAACCAGTCCACGTCGTATTCGCGATCTCACTACAGCCATTCGGCCGGTGGCAGGCTGTTCACCAGAGCCTTGGCATTAGTGTGATTACGACTCTGACCGGCCGTTATAGAGGTGAAATTGCGCGCCCGTTACTGTCGGTATAGGCAGAGGCTTAAGGCTCGAACTCGAACTTCGCCGCGGCTACACGTTAGAAGATGGTCCGTTGCAGTTTGGAGCGTCAGCTGTAAATTTCCACGCAGAACCGTCTTCGAGCTGAAGAACGCGCAAAAATTGTGGGCCAGCCCCAAGCAGCCCATTCTTGTGCCTATATCGCCAATCGTAAAGCTGTGATCGCGAAATGTCATGGCGCCGTGCGACCTCCGCCAATGTCACGCCATCGCCATGGCTTTCCTCAACGATCCGGACCTTCTCATCATCCGTCCAACGGCGACGGCGGCCGGTATCAGAGACCGACAAAACTTGAATACGGCGGGTGTCTTCGTGTGCGTCCATAAGGACACTCGATAAACGATCTCATTGCCCAGCAGACAGACGGCCCTAGGCGGATGTTTACTCTGAATCCGCGCATCTGCAAAGCATTCGCCGGGCCCACCGCCTTACTCATTACTGAATGAAGTCGGATTATATCCCCGAGAAGGCGCGTTTATGTGGGCCCAGACATGCGGTTAAAGCAGGAGGCAAGGGGGCGACCCTTGCCTCGCCAGGTCTACTCAGGATTGGCGGCCCTCGTCTCACGCTCGACGTTACTGTTCCAGATCGACCGATCCACGCCGTCACCAAGTTCGGGATAGTCAGAGACCTTGAAGATAGGCTCTTTTCCGGCGCGCCGTTGCGAGAAATAGTCCCGCGTGAGTTTTGCAACAGTCTTGGAAAGTATCAGGATTGCGACAAGGTTCACCGTCGCCATCAGCGCCATGGACGCATCGGCGAAATTGAACACCGTCGTGACGGCCTGCATGGATCCCCAAACCACCATCGCGACAACGAGCACCTTCAGCACGAGAAGCGGAATACGTCGACCCAGCCCAAGGAATTCCATCGCGCTCTCTGCGTAGGAATAGTTGCCGATGATCGAGGTGAAAGCGAAGAACAGAATCGCGATCCCGATGAAGATCGGACCAAATGCTCCGATATGATGCTCCATGGCGATCTGTGTCAGCGCCATGCCGGTGGCTGCGCCGTCGGAATAATCAACCACGCCCGACAGCAGGATCATCAGTGCCGTGGCTGTGCAAATGACCAAGGTATCAATGAAGACGCCCAGCCCCTGCACAAGCCCCTGACTGGACGGGTGGTGCGGATCAGGGACCGCTACGGCCGCGATGTTGGGGGCGGAGCCCATGCCAGCCTCGTTGGAGAACAGCCCGCGCTTCACACCGTTGAGCAGGGCTGCCATGAACCCACCTGTGAAGCCGCCCGCCGCCGCTTCAAACCCAAAGGCCGACTTGACGATCAGGGCCAGCGTGGCTGGCACTTCGGTAATGTTGATGAACACAATGATGAGTGCCACTAGAATATAAAGCCCAGCCATGCTCGGAACGATTTTTTCCGCGACCCGTGCGATGGATTTGATGCCACCGAAAATCACGATGCCTGCGAGGCCGCCGATGACAAGGCCGGTGACGAGTTTGGGGATTGAGAACGCTTCCTCCATGGCGACAGAGATCGAGTTGGCCTGAACCGCCGAGAAAATCAGTCCGAAGCTGATGATTAGGCAAACCGAAAAGACGTAGCCCATGGCGTTCGACCCGATGCCCCGGGCCATGTAGAACGCCGGACCGCCGCGATATTGTTGATCCGCGTTTCGTACCTTGTAGAGCTGCGCCAGCGTGGATTCGGCGTAAGCCGTCGCCATGCCCACGAGGGCGACCATCCACATCCAGAACACGGCACCTGGGCCGCCAAGATAGATCGCCACGGCAACCCCAGCGAGATTACCGGTGCCGACCCTGCTTGCAAGAGAGATTGTCAGGGCCTGGAACGGCGAAATGCCCGCGGCGGAGGTGTCGCGCGAAGACTTGACGACGCGAAAAAACTCGGGGAAGTGCCGGAATTGCAGGAAGCCCGTTCGCCAGGTGAAATAGATCCCGACGGCCAGAAGGCCGTAAACGAGGACGTATCCCCATAAGATTGTGTTTAAGAAATCGACGATTATAGTCATAAGCTGGTCACTCCTGGTTGTATTTCCAACCATTAACCATTCGGTACGTCAGGGAAAGCCCCGTACCTGCATCTAAATGTTCGAAGGGTGATCGGCATTTGCGTCTCATATGAGTTCGTTTCGGTCTGACGGAAAAGGTGGCGACAACTGTCTTGCACTCATACGAGCGGCCGCTTCGATGAAGCTTTACCGCGTGCGAAACGCTACCTCAGAGGGTGGCTTCGAGCCGCAGGCGTGGCCAAGCGCTTGAGACGGAGCGCGGCGAAGGTCTGCTTCGAGCCCATTTTGACCGAGTCTACACGATGCGCCAATGTCCGTTAGCGCAGGAGGGGCAAAAAAACTTCTAACAGCTGCTTGGATTTTGAATGAGGTTTCTGTCCGAAAACGAACGGGTTAGGTGAAAAAATCGACCTACTAAATTTTGGGATCAATGGGCACGCGCTTTCCAAAATTTTTGTAATAGCGTTTAAGGGCTGAGTTTTTGGCAGGTGGTGCGAGGGGTGCTTACGATCCAGAGCCGGTATATGCGGTGTCCCGCAGTCTGAATTCTATATCAGATGACAGATCCACAATGATGTCGAGAACGTCTTCGTTTCCGACATCCTGCATCAGCAGGTGTGAATGCCCCAGAAGACCATAATCACCCAATTCGATCCAATTTGCCCTACCACCATTGCGCTTGATGGCTTGCAGGTAGTCCAAACTGGCACTTTTCATGTCTTTCCAGATCGGGTGATCGTCGACGAAATCGCCCCAGACGCAGGTAATAGCAGTTTCGCGGGGCATACTAAAACCCGGTAAATCCGCTGGTTCGATCAGTACAAGGTGCTTGATTTGACCGTCGCTGCCTTGGGCCAGCCGAACCGCGTGACCGCAACCGCTGCTGTGGGCGATGACATTGCAGGGGCCGATGCGGTTGAGTGCCAGCTCTAGAGCCACCAGTGCCGCGTCCCCGTTGCCCTGCCACCTAGGCGCCCATGAAAGCGCAGCCTGATCGAAGGATTCAGCAGGAAATTTCTGCCCAACGAAAGGAACACGCCTCGTGTAACCTGTGTCTGGACCAATCCGAAAAACCTCCCATGCTTCTTCCATTACGCGCATCAATGGGTCATCCGGCCAGAACTGCTTTAATGCACAAAAGCCCGCGCGGCCCCGTTCGACCATATCAATGACATAGACCGCATGACCCTGCGCCAGTAGGTGTTCGCGCCAGCCGGGACGGCCATCGGGGGTGGTTTCCCATACCGTGCCGCTCATCCCGCCACCGTGAACCAGCAACCATGTTTCGCCGCTATGATCCTCCGGGATCGCGTAGCTGACATAGGCCGCCTCGATCGCGTAGTGACCGTTTGGGTCCATGCGATAGTCGGGAAGGGTTGCGGAGACATAGATGTGTTCGCACGGCGCGCCGTCAACTCTCACGATCCGGCCTCCTATGTGAAAGCTTCCCATGTCAGCCAGCCGAAGTTTCATATCAGCCCCAGCCCAGCGTCAGAAAGGGGGCGAAGATAAGCAGGGTGACGATGAACAACTCGATCACAACAAACGGGATACAGCCCTTGAACGCCTCATTGATATCAAGGTCGGGGTAGGCCCCTTTGACAACAAAAACATTGAGACCAACAGGCGGCGTTATCACACCAATTTCTGTCATCTTCGTTACCAGAATACCGAACAATACCGGATCAATGCCAGCGTCATTGATAATGGGAAAGACGACGGGCATTGTCAGAAGGATCATCGATAGCCCGTCAATCAGCGCGCCAAGAACCAGATAAGGCAGTAGGATTACGATCAGCAAAATCGTTGGTGACAAATTCTGATCACCGACCCATGCGGCAAGCATCTGTGGTGTCTGTGTCGTCGATAGACCCAAACTGAAAAATCCTGCCCCAATGATGAGCGCAAAAATCGTCGCGGTTGACGTCGCGGTTTCCACCAGTCCGTCGTAGAGGGGCCGGAACCGTCCACCAAGCCGGAACAGCGCGATAACAAGTGCCATTCCGGCACCTACGCCCGCTGCTTCGGTCGGGGTTGCGACGCCGAGGTAGATGGACCCGATGACGACGGCAAACAGCAACCAGACATCCCAGGCGCGCCCGAGCGTGTCAAACCGCAGTGACCAGCTGGCCTTGGTCGGCATGTCCTTTGCAGCAAAATCGGCGCTGGTCCGCGCCAGAAAGTTGATGCCGATCATATATGCGGTTGCGGTCAGGATCCCGGGGATTATCGCTGCGATAAGCAGTTTGGTCAGGGGTGTTCCGGTCGCAATGGAGTATATGACCAGAACACCCGATGGTGGTATCAGAACGCCGAGTGTTCCCCCAGCAGCCACAGCACCAGCCGCCATGCGCTGCGTGTATCCGGCCTTGAGCATTTCGGGAATTGCAATGCGGGAAATGGTTGCGGCAGTGGCAACGCTGGTGCCGGATACCGTTGCAAAAATTGCGGAAGCGAGGATCGTCGTCATCGCTAGTCCGCCACGAATATGCCCGACCCATGCACGTGCGGCGGAGAATGCCTTTTCCGACAGCCCCGCAGAAAACGCCAGATGGCCCATAAAGAGAAACAGCGGAATAATAATAAGCGTCAATTCGGCAGTCAGCGAAAACGGTTTTGACCCGACCAGAAATTCTAAACTGTTCCAGCCACGCATAAGATAAAGCCCGCCGATACCTGAGATACCAAGCGCAAAGGCAATTGGCGTCTCCAGTAGCAGCATAACAATAAGCCCCACGACCATTAGGATCGCCACCTCAGATCCGCTCATATATCTGGTCCGCCCTGTCGCAGCGGATGAGAATTTTTCCCCAGGAGCAACCGCAGTAATCCTATCGTGAGCTGAAGGGTTAGCATCGTCAGACCCAACGCAATGGCGATGCGGCTAGGCCAGACTGGAAAAGAGACGATACCGAAACTCTCCTCGGATGCCGAATAAGAGTGCGCGGCGCTCTTGATCGTAAACCAAGCAAGAAAGCCACTGAATACGAGGCATAACAATTTTGAAAGAATTGCGGCAATCAGGCGTAAGGCTAACGGCAACGCCTTTGTGACGATGTTAACCGAATAATGTGCCTGTCTTGCTTCAGCCCCAGCAAGGCCAAGATAGACTAACATTACCAGTAGCAGAGTGTTGACCTCAGCTGCTCCGGGTATTGTCCAGCTCAGCGTTTTGCGCGCGATAACGTCCGGCAGGATGATTGCTACCATGACGACGATCAACAGGGCACTCAGCGATCCTATCGCGATGTGCGCCCTGTCAATCCGTTGAAATAGCGGCGTTTTGTCATCTGACGTAGGCATTTTTTACTGGCTGATCCGGTCAAAGCCGGGCGTGTATGTCGATGTTGCCTCGTATTTCTCGACTAAAGCGCGATACTCCATAAAAGCTTGCTCTGCAGGCAGGCCCAGTGCTTCGGTTTCGGCCAGCCAACTATCCCAGATTTGCTGCGCCACGGCGTCGCGCCAGATGGCATTCTCGTCTTCTGTTGGGCGCGAAATTGTCAGGTTTTCGGCGCCTTCGATCTTGGCAATGGCGTCTGTCATTGACGCATTTGTGACGTCCAGAAATTTGGCAGGCGCTTCTTTGGCAACGTCTTCAATGATCGCTTGAAGATCGGTGGGAAGACTGTTCCAGGTCTCAAGATTGACTGCCATCGCAACGCTAGCGTAAATACCCATGCGACCGGCATCATTCACGTAGCTGGCAATGTCCTGCAGTCCGACCAGGGTGCTGACATCAAAGGGGCTTGCGGAAAATCCGTCGATCGCACCCGACTTGAAGGCTTGAACGCCGTCGCCCATTCCCATCGCCACAGGTGTCGCGCCCAGCATCGCCAGCGCTTCAGCAACGCCGCCAGATGCTCGGATACGCAATCCCTTGAGGTCTGCCGCGGTGACGACCTCCGTCGATGTCCAGAGCACGTTCTCAGTCGCCGTCATAGCGTAGAGCAGCTTCATATTGTTGTTAGTCCACTCGTCGCTTATCGCAGTGTTTGTCTCGTAGAGCTCTTTGAATGCAGCAACCGCCGCATCCGCTTGTTCCGTGACAAATGGCTGAATGACTCCGGCAGACAGCGGAAAGATGTCACCGTTATAGATTGGAGCACCGGTTGCAAAATCCGCGGCACCGGCCTTGAGACCCGGTAGCACTTCTTCGGCTTTCAGGAGGGACCCGCCATACTGGCGCTCGAACACAATCCGACCATCAGACTTTTCGGTGATCTGATCCATTACCCAATCGTCCACCTGAATCCAGGAAAAGCTCTGCGGCAGGTAGGTTGCGTAGGTGAATTTGAATTCCTGTGCAAATGCTGCACCGGTCATGAAGGCAAAGGCTGTTAGCCCTGTAAGTAATGTTCGCATGATGATAATATCCTCCCAGATGAGACCGAGTGTACAGATTTCCTCCCAGATGGGAATAACTTTGTTCCAAGTGGGAGCTTTTATGTGACTGCCGATACCTCTAACACCCAGACGACCGCTTCTGAAGGAGCGGTCAATATTGAGGAAATCATCCGCAACACGGAGATACCCTTGGCCTATCGGCTAGCTTACGTCGCCAATTCCTATCGGGAGCCGCTGCTACGGACGGTTGAGCGAGAGTTTGGCCTGATCAGACCTGAATGGACAGTTTTGCTGTGTCTGGCAGCCCGTTCAGGGCTAACTTCAACGGAAGTGGCGGAAGTAACCGGGCAGGCGCGAAACTCGATCAGCCGCGCGGTTAAGTTGCTCGAGAAGAAGGGCTTTATAGAAAGAATTCAAGATCGCACCGACCGCCGAAAAGCATCAATGTTGCTGACGGATAAGGGTCATAGAATATATGAAGACGTTGTTGATCTGTTTAAGAGACGCGAAGTTCAGATGCTCAACGGATTAACTCCTTCTGAACGATTGACGCTCGAAACACTTCTAAAGAAGATGACTCGCGAAGTTGGCAACTGGGTATAAAGGACGGTACCAGCACACTCGACCGGGATGTGTGACCTGCTCTTTTGTCTAAGTCTGGTTGATACGTGTTGTGTTACCAATTTCGAGCGTTTGATGATCGCTTGGCTTTCTGGCAGCAAACCGTCGCCGCAGCTACAAGACCCGCGAACAAGCCAGACAGGACGTCTTCGACTACATCGAAATGTTCTATAACCCGAAACGCAAACATGCCAAGAACGGGATGCTGTCTCCTGTCGACTTCGAAAACAGACAGCGCAAAGTGAACCAAGAAGGTGTCTAGGGGCTATTCACTTGATACAATAGGCGAAATGCCGACCAAATCGGTTCACCCATTTGCGAACTGTTTCCCGGCTGACGGTTACAGCGCGTTCAGCCAGCAGACCCTCTACGTCCGCTGTGCTGAGCGCGAAGCGCTGATAGGCCCATACAGTATACGCTACAACTTCACTGGGTAAACGGTAGCCCTTCAGGCGCGGCATCTCAGCTTATATCCTCATGACAAGAAGCTAGTCGCGCAAGGTGCGGCAGCAAGTTGGCAATGCCGGGCCGCAGCTTATGTCCGCCGCTCTCCGCAGATCCCCCCATCTGGGGGGATTGTGAAACGTGCCAGATCCGGATGACCCTGACTTCAGACATTACCCCATCCTGGTCGGTTCTTCAGCGACCAGGATGGTCGCAGACCTTCAGACACGCGGGCGGCCTTAGACTTCGACGCAAAACCCCGAACGCAACGTCCGTATATTTCTAAACTTTAGCAGGAGATTGTAACATGAAGCTAAATGCCATCCCGTTCGAAAACGCCACCGCAGTCGAATTATATGAACGTATGGATGCGCTCCTACCGTTGATTGAGGCGAAGGCGCAAGAGGCAGAAGCACAAGGCTACATGAGCGACGAGGTCGTCGCAGCCCTGCGCGCGTCGGGAATTTATACAATGCTGTTTCCACGCGAGGTAGGTGGCGCGGAAATTTCGCACTACAAAGCGATGCAAATTGTCGAGAAGCTTGCATACGCCCACAGCTCGGCTGGGTGGTGTACAATCGTGAACAACTTTGAAGGCACCGCGCTGGCGATCTACGTCGATGAAAAGGGTGTTGAGGAAGTATTTGCAAATGGACCGGATATCACGATCGCCGGCAACGGCGTTCCGCGCGGATTTGCCCGCAAGGTGGATGGCGGGTATGAAATTTGGGGCAAGTGGGCCTATGGCAGCGGAATCCAGCACGCCGAATGGATTCATACCGGATGCTTCCTGACGGATGACGATGGCAAAATGATTTTTGGCGCGAACGGCAGCCCAAAAGTCGTGATTTGCCACCATCCTCGGGAAACCATTGAGCTGCACGACAACTGGGATGTTCTCGGGCTGCGTGCAACCGGCAGCTTTGACTACGCCGTGCGCGAAGGCGACAAGATCTTCCTCCCCTCGCATATGGTGTATGATTTTGACATTGGCGCGCCTTTGCGTGGCAGTGCTCAGGGGGCCATAGGTCTGGCGGGCTATAGCGCCTGGGGCCACACAAGCTGGGCGCTTGGCGTGGGGCGCCGGATGTTGGACGAACTGGTGAAGGTCATCGTACCACGCCGCGACGCCTTCGGCCCATCGGCCGAAAGTGCCAGTTTCAAGTTTCAGTTTGCCCAAAACGAGGCGAAATTCCGTGCCGCGCGCGCTATGGCATATGAAACCTGGAAAAGCGTTTCCGACACTTGTGACACTGGGCAATCAGTCAGCCAAGAGCAGATGACGATGGTCAAACTGACCCTGCGCCATGTGCATGATGTGATTTCAGAAACTGCAACTTTCGCACATCGCGCAGCGCGTGGGGCGTCGTTGCACAACACCGTGATGCAACGGTGCTACCGGGATATTCACGCCGGGACACAACATATCCTGATGTCCGATCAAATCGTCGAAGAATGTGGTCGGGCGCTCATGGGGATAACCGATCCAGAGGCGAAATGGACCGTCTTTGGCGTCGACGACAGGAGCAAATAACATGGCGCCGGTAGAAAGAACGCGGCCTGCGCACATCGTTGCATTTTGTGGAACGGGGTGGCGTCCGTCGAAGCCAAGGCTGCTCGTCGAGGCGATAGCAGCCGATCTAAAGCATCAGCATGGGCTGGAAACCGAAGTCATTGATCTTCTCGATTTTGGTCCGGGACTTGCGAGCTTTACCCGTGACGGGCTGGACGAAAAGGCCCGTCACGTCATTGAAAGGATCGAGGCGGCGGAGGGGCTTGTGATCGGATGCCCCGTTTTCCAGGGTTCTTATCCTGGTATGTTCAAGCACGTCTTTGACCTGATCGGTCCGCAGGCGCTCAAACACCGCCCCGTGCTGCTGAGTTCAGTGGGAGGAGGGTTGCGCCACTCATTGGTCATCGAGCACCAATTGCGCCCCCTTTTCGGGTTCTTTGAAACGATCACGATGCCAACAGCCGTCTATGCGGGGGCTGTCGAATTCGTCGATGGCGCATTCACGGCGAACGTGACCGCCCGGATTACAGATGCAACGCGCCAATTCGCGACGCAGCTTGGGTTGGGATCGTCGCGCGCCGCTTAGGGCGCCCTCCCCTCCATTCTTTGGATCAAACTGATGGAAAGGTTTCACAGATATGAATACGGATATCGCTATGCCTGCAACAACCCTTGATGGGTTTGAGCGTAAGGACCACATTGTCAACGGCATACGCACGGCCGTCCTGACAATCGGTTCAGGGCCCGACCTGGTCTTTCTGCACGGCACGGGTACTTTCACCGGCTTTGAAGTCGCGCGCGGATGGGCAAACTCCCACCGAGTTATCATTCCGTATCACCCAGGTTTCGGGGCGTCCGACGACGATCCGACGATTGCTTCAATCGATGATCACGTGATGCATTACATGACGCTTTTCGATCAGCTTGATTTGCAGAGCTTTGCGCTCGTCGGCCACTCGCTTGGCGGGTGGATCGCCGCAGAGTACGCTGTTCGGCATCCACATCGGGTCGAGAAACTTTTGCTGGTATCGCCGGCAGGGCTGGTTGATCCGGATGCGCCTGCACCCGATCTGTTCAAAATCGCTCCCCCGGATATGCCTGGCTTTCTTGCCTGTGATCCAGCGAAAATTCTCAAGCATTTTCCTTCGGGACCAGATCCAGATTTTGAAGCTGGGCTTGGCCGTGAAATTGGTGCTCTGGCCGTTCTGCTTCAGTCCGAACCTCAGGGGAATCCAAAACTCACCCGGTGGCTGCATCGCCTTACGATGCCAACGCTCTTGCTATGGGGGGCCGAGGATCGGCTACGCCCCACCGCGCAGGCCACAGCATGGAACAGGCAGATTCCCAATGGGAAAGTCGTGCTGGTTCCCGAGACCGGCCATCTCGTCTTTGAAGAGACCCCCGAAAGCGGTCGCATCGTGATCGACTTTCTAGCTGCCTAAACCCAACAAACAGGAGACTTCCGAAATGAAAACTATGCCCCCAGGCGTTACGCCAGATGCATCGTCTTATGACGGTTATGTTTGGAACATATTGGGCCAGACCTACACGCTTAAACAGATCACACCTGACTCCATGGCGTGGCACGCGAAATTTCCGCCCGGAACCTTTGTGCCCCCCCATATCCATCCAAATCAGGATGAATATATCTACGTCCTGTCGGGCACTTATGATGTCTGGATCGACGGCACGGATATGAAAGCGGTCAAAGGCGATCTGGTGCGCCTGCCGCGCGGGCTTGCCCATGGCATTTTCAACAAATCCGATGAAGACGCCACGAGCCTGTTCTGGGTGGCCCCGACCGGCCCCCTGCTGGAGCTTTTCAAGCAGATCGACAAGGTGCCCGACCCCGAGGAAGTGGTCCGAATTGCAGCCATGCACGAAGTCGACTTCCTGCCACCTCCAAAATGACTTTTCCAACGCAGGCCGCCTAAGACGGCCGCGTTCATACCCAACAAACTTCAAACCACAGGGAATTAGGACATGACGTCAACAACACTTTCTGACTTTGATCAGACGCGCCTCAGACTCTGGCAAATGGGCATGCTGCTTCTTGCAATTTCTTGCGAGATTTTCCTGGCTGCAGATTGGTATGGCGTGGCCGCAGCCCTGCCTTTCCTTTCTGCTGACCTGGCACTGGATCCTGGGCAGGCGGGCATGGCCCAAGGCATTTTTGCGCTCACTTATGGCATCGGGATGCTTATATGGTCACCCATGAGCCGCAAGCTTCCAGCAAGAACCATGCTGCTTATCGGGCTTACAGGCGTAAGTATTGGCATGATCATTCAAGTATTTGTGCAAAGTTACCCGCAACTCATTTTGCTGCGGTTGTTCATCGGCTTTTTCGACGCCGCTGTGTTTATTGGCGTCATGAAAATGCTGTTTGACTGGTTCCCCAGACATCGGCGTGGATTTGTGGTGGGATTGATCTTGGCCGCCTATAGCCTTGCAATCACCTTGGATTTCGCTCTTGGCATTCCGCTTATGCTGGCGTTCGGCTGGCGTGTTTTCTTCGCTGCACTTGCAGCCGGCACTTTGTTGGTGACCGCAGTCGTATTGGCAGTTGGTCGGGCAACACCTGAAACAATAGGGTTCCGCAATCTCAACTGGGGCAACGAACCAGAACCAACGCAGGTAGCGATGCGACAGATTTTTGCATCAAAATGGGTGCTGGTGGCCGGTCTTGGTATCGCGGCTTGCACCTTTGCAATCTCTGGAACTGCCACCTGGGTCGTGCCCGCCTTTATTGCCGAACAGGGCATGCCCGTTGAAAGCGCTGGCCTTGTCGGGACTTTAATGGGTCTGTCACAGGTTGTCTTTCTGGTGCTTGGTGGGGTTATGTCGGACAAAGTGCCTAAATCCATGATGATCCGTGGCACAGCGTTTCTAGCCTTTCTTGTGGCCCTGATGTTCCTGAGCGCGACTGTTTATACGCTGTCCTTCGGCACTCTTATCCTGTTCGCCAGCCTTAGCGGTTTGGCCGTGCTTGGTGGAGGCGCAGTTTTTGCACTGATGAGTGAGAAGTACCCCGTGGCGCTGGCTCCTGCGGCGATTGGATTTGCCGAAGTCTTTGGTATTCTTTCCAGCTTTGCCGCACCGGCTCTGATGGGAGTCATCATCAGCGAGACCGGCAATTTCTTCAGCGCCTTTCTGGCATTCGCAATCGCAGAAGCGGTGTTCTTCGCTATCCTTATCGTGATTGCACGAGAAACCGGTGGGCAGAAAGTACTGAACCCGACCACGACGCCAGATATCGAACTGTCACATCCTGGACAGTAGCAGGGCTGCTTCTTAACAAACTCTAGCTTAAGCTTTTTGCAGGCCGTTCTTGGCCTGTAAATCGCATTAGTGGGTGTTTTCACCTAATGTGGGGTGGTTGTCTGGATCTGACCATAGCTGATGGCGGTGCCCTCATCGTACGTCAGCCGGGAGCCCCGGCAATTTCCTTCACAAATGATGAATTAACTCAGTCATGTTGCGCGCCCAACGTGTTGGGAAGGCCCAAAGCAAGCAACATGACAAACTCCCTCAAATTTCTTGATAAAAAATAGAGGTTAAACCAAGCTAGAACGACAACCAGATGCAGATTTTGAAAATTGACATGTCTGAATTGGAGAGCACTATGCCCTCGACCACGTCAGGGGAAAAGGAACGGGTAGCAGCACAGGACGTTCTGAGCATTGTGGAAAGCCACAATATCGACACGATGGGCGCAGCCTGTAGTATGGCGCTTGACCGAATAACCGGCTCAAAAATCGTGGGAATCTATCTGCTGGATAAGCCGACGCCAGAGCTTTTGTACAGCAACGAGGTCCCCACTGGGTTCTTGTCAGATTATCGTTCGGGACTCGGGCAAAGTGATCCTCTCATTCAGAATATCATTTTGCATGGCCAAGTGCTTGATGGACCGAGTTATTTTGGCTCAGACAAATGGAAAAGGACGGTGACTTACGACCTGCTGCACAATTGGGGACTAAGCTCGAACATGTGCGGTCCCTTGCGTCATGAAGGCAAAACTGTCGGCATAGTTTACACAGCCAATCGCGACGAGGCGTCCCCCTACAGTATTGTCGAAAAACAGTGGATGGAAATGCTTTGCCGTGCTGCATCGCTGGCCCTCAAACCCGTTCTAACAGACAACAAAATGACGTTGCGTGCGGATTTGCCGGAACGGGCCGCAATCGTCGCAGAGATGATCTGCCGCGGACTAAGCAATAAGCAGATCGCACGCGAAATGGGCATTTCTCACCATACGGTTAAAGAACACGCTTCAATCCTTTTTAAGAAATTTGGCTCTACAAATCGCACCACATTGGCGGTTGCCCTGCAATATTCAGACAGAAATGATGGTCAAGACGGGTATTGCCCCGCGGAAGTTTGTGACCTGCTCCCCTGAAAAGTCCGGTATTTTGAGTTAACCTGTTCTTCAGCAAGGAGACAGACGATGAAGAGAAGCCGTTTTAGGGAAGAACAGATCATTGGGATCTTGAAAGAGCATCAGGCTGGGCTTGGCGCGAAGGAGCTTTGCCGCAAGCATGGAGTCAGTGATGCGACATTTTATAAATGGCCCTCGAAATATGGCGGTATGGAAGTGTCCGACACCGGGAAGTTGAAGGCGCTTGAGGTTGAGAACGCCAACGCCCACACACGAGCCTCGCGGGCTTGACGCCAGCAGAATATGCTAACCGGTCAAAGGAAGGCCAAAACCTGAACAGAGCGAACATAAATTAGCGGACACATTGGGGAGCAGGTCATCGTTTATGTGGTGGCTTGGTGTTGTCGATGAAACAGCACTCGGTCTGAAGCCAAGCGACCTCAATGGGCTTTCCGCTCCGATGTTTTTGTTCTATTTCTTCTTTGGATCCATCATTTACGCTCTCCGCTTCTACCTGCCCTACATTGCTATTGCCGGTGCTCTGGCAATATTGTTAGCACGGTGGCAAATGGGGCAAAAATGGAAGTCGACCGCATGACTTTCATCTTTGGTCCTCTCTGGAACAGCTTCAACGTTCAGCTTGCTGACTGGCATTGGCTCCCCGCTGTATTTGGCAATTGGTGCAGCGCTGGTCGTGGTTTTCTTTGCAAGGGTCAGGGGACGGCGTGTGTCCCGCTGGATCGACGGGTTCGGAAAGCTTGAAGTAATCTTTCTCACTGTGATGGTCATGTGACTGTTACCTGACTGGAATTTCTTCAGGCTTGACCAAAACAACCAGCCATCTCAAAGTACGGCTGAAGTTCCACCCTACTTAACCCGATATGAACGGGACATGAACGCCTCCGCGCTGAACGCGATAGCAAGATTTCCCGATCCGCAATCATGTCTCGTCGCCGGAACAGACACCCTGCAACCGCCAGAGATATTGCAGATAGATTGGACACGAATCCGCTGGACCACTGAAGCCGAAGTGTGCCTTTTTCGAATGCTATCCGCTTTGGGCGGGATCGAAGAGTCTCGCCCCTTTTTGGAAGCGCAAGGGTTTTCGATGTCTACAAAAAGTTTCAGCCCCAAAAACCCGTATGTGGAATCAAGCGACGATTCACTGCGCATTACGGCGTATTGGTCAATCCGCGACAATGGCCCCAAGTTTCCAACCAGCGGCGTCATGGATCGCATTAAAGCATCAGTTCCATATTCGATGAATATGAATGTCTATTATGGTCAGGACGGTAGCAAAGTGCTGGCGGTGAGTATTGGGTACAACACTCTTTGAACTGGTAAGTCTGACCTTCATAGATGCTTGTTGAATGTGGGATATGAAGAAAGGGCATCCATCCAGCACAAAAATACCATTGTGAAAAGTTTCAAGATTTGTAGACGCTTTACCCATTTCAACATAGCGGTCGTTCGTACAGCATGCAGCATCATGCAACAACTCGTCGCGGGACTGGTCCATCCCGAAATACATGGTGCGGATTTCCGGGCCGGACAACGGGGCAATGCCTTTGGACATCGACTGTTATCGTGACGGATCCAAACGCGCGGGTGTTGCATAAGGATGGAACACCGATCGAAGGACTTTGGGCGGCTGGAAATGATGCGAATTCGATCATGGCAGGCAGCTATCCTGGGCCAGGGTTCACCTTGGGGCCGGCACTGACATTTGCCTGGATCGCAGCGCAGTCCATCCTTGCGGCGAAATAAGGAACAAAAAAGCTGCACCTCGGCACATCGATGCCGTCGGGGGGCGGTTACTTCATCAAAGCCGCGATTAACCACCGATGACGTAAAGCTTGCGCATGTGCTCGTGGATGGTCCACTCCCCCTTCCAGCCTTTCGGAAGGATCAGCAGGTCACCAGGGCCGATCTCGCGGGGGTTCGAACCGTCCTGATTTTGCACGGTCGCACGACCGGCGATGATATGGCAATATTCGCCTGCCGCCGTGCGGTCTGCGGTGAACTGGCCCGGCGTGCATTCCCAGACGCCGATGTTGGTCTGCCCGTCCTCTGATGCCCACAGATTGACGGCCGCTTCGGTCTGGCCCGGGGTCAGTGTGGTCGGTTTCGGGGCGAAGTCACCCACCTCGACCGCGGAAAGATTGGGAAAACTGTTCAGGTCGATCATCGTCATGGTTCCTTTATCATTCAAAGCTGGTCGGCGCTGGATACGCTGTAGTGGGCGCGGGCCAGCCAGTCGGGGCAAACTTCGATCCCCCAGCCGGGGGCGTCTGTCACGATGGCTTGCCCGTTGGCAATGTGGTAGGGGTCTGTTGTAAACAGCCCGTCCTGCCAGGGATAGTAATCGGCCCCCTCGATCGAAAACTCCAGGTATTTTCCCGCGTTGGGAATGGCGCGCAAAAGGTGCATCGTGAACAGCGTGACCAGCGACAGGTTCGCACAATGCGGAGTCACCGGCAGCTTCGCGGCCTCGGCCATACGCGCAACGCGCAGGGTCCGCGCGATCCCTCCAAGATACAGAATGTCAGGCTGCACGATGTCGACGGCGCGCATGTCGATCATGCGCTTCCAGATCGTCAGATCGCAATCCTGTTCGCCCCCCGTCACGTCGATGTCCAGCGTGTCGGTGACCTGCTTGGTCTGCTCCAGTTCCCAATAGGGGCAGGGTTCCTCGAAATGGCTAAAGCCGTTCTGCTCCAGCATCCGCCCGATCTCGATGGCACGGTCGGGGGAATAGCAACTGTTGGCGTCGATCAGCAGGGTGGCCGTGTCGCCCATCTCGCGGTGCATGGTCGTGATGATCTCTTCGGTCCGGCCCGGCCATTCATCGCGGTTGCGTCCCACTTCGGCGCCTGCCCGGACCTTGAACGCGTCAAAACCGTGCCGGTCGCGCAGCCGCTTCATACGGTCCGCCTCGTCCGCCGGTGTAATGTCACGCTTCATCGAACTGGCGTAGGCGCGGATCGGGCCCGGCGTCCCGCCCAGAAGTTCGGCCACGGATTTACCCGCCTGCCGCCCTCGCAGATCCCAGACCGCCGTGTCGAAACCGGCCATGGCGCGGCGCAGGTAGGACCCCGGAAACTTGTGCTCGCGTTCGGTGACAAGGTCGAGCAGGTCGTCCAGATCGCTGGTGTCCCGGTTCAGAACCCAACGCGCAACCTGCCGGTGCAGGACCTGGCATGTGATGTCGGAATTGTAAGTCGACACCTGCCCCCAACCGATGCTGCCGTCTTCGGCGGTGATGCGTACGAAGCCTACGTATTTGGTGTCGAAAGTCTCGATCCGGGTGATCTTCATCCTGCTTTATCCTTGCGTCATCAAGTCATATGCACGCTCGCCCACCATGACGGCGGCGGCGTTTGTGTTGCCCGTCGGGATGATCGGAAATATCGCGGCATCCGCCACGCGCAATCCGGCGATCCCGTGAACCCGCAGGTGCGGGTCCACCACAGAGGTTGCGGCATCGGTGCCCATCCGGCAGGTGCCGCACTGGTGAAAGACGGTGCCAGCCCGGTCGCGCACGAATTCGAGGATATCCGCATCGCTCTGGTAGCCCGGTCCGGGTTCAAGCTCGCTCTCTATCAGGTTTTCCAGCGCAGGCATGGAAGCGATGCGCCGGATCTCGCGCACTCCGCGCACCATCAGGTCGCAGTCATGTGCGCTGGTCAGGTAGCCGCCGCGCAAAGCGGGCGGCGCGAAGGGGTCGTTACTGGTCAGGCCGACACTGCCCCGGCTGGTGGGTTTGCAGGGGTTGAAGCCCAGGCGCATCGCGGGAAAGGCGTCCGGACTCATCAACGGGCGTTTGCCCTTGGGCGCGGTCGAATAGCTGAGCGGCGAAAAATAAAGCTGGGTGTCGGGTACACCCGCACCCTTGGCCAGCCGAGTGAACCCGCCGCCCTGATTGAGACTCATCGCCAAAGGCCCCTTCTGCATCGTGACATATTGCATCCCGGCCCAGGCTTTGCCCCACCAGGGGCGCAGGGTCTGGTTCAGACTGGGCCTGCGGGTTCTGTACAGCAGATCATAACCCAGGTGGTCCATCAGGTTCGCCCCCACATGCGGGGCGTCCCGCACGACATCAATCCCATGCTCGCGCAGATGCGCAGCAGGCCCGATTCCTGACAGCATCAAAAGCTGTGGTGAATTCAGCGCCCCGCCGCACAGGATTACCTCGTTGGCAAAGGCCTTTTCGCGGCAGCCCTTCTTCACGTATTCCACCCCGGTCGCGCGCTGCCCCTCAAGCAGGATGCGCGTCGTCATGGCGGCGGTTTCGATCCGGAAGTTTGACAGGTGGCTGGCGCGGCGCAGGTAGGCCTGCGCCGTCGATGCACGGCGTCCTCCTGCGGTCGAGATCTGGTAGAACCCCGCGCCGTTCATGTCGGCACCGTTGTAGTCCGCGTTGGTGGGGATGCCCGCCTCTGCGGCAGCGGCGATACAGGCATGGGTCAGCGGGTGCATCTGCGCGCTCATGTCCGTGACGGACAATGGCCCGTCACCACCGCGCTCGGGGCTTTGCGCACCCGACCAGCGTTCGATCCGCCGGAAGACCGGGGCCACGTCCTTCCAGCTCCAGCCGGGGGCAAGCGCGCCCCATTCGTCGAAATCGGCGGGATGACCACGAACCCAGACCATCGCGTTGATCGCGGACGATCCGCCAAGAACCTTGCCACGCGGCCAATAGACCTGACGGCCGTTCAGCCCCGGTTCGGGTTCGGTCGTATATTTCCAGTTGAACCGCGCGTCGTGGAAAACCTTGCCATATCCCAGCGGAATATTGACCCAAGGGTGTTTACCGGCACCGCCCGCCTCCAGCAGAAGCACGCGCCGCCCGGCCTCGGCCAGCCGCGTTGCGAGCGGGGCGCCGGCAGAGCCGGCACCGACGATGATGTAATCATATCGTTCCATGATGTCAGGTTTTGCCCCGTCCGAATATCGCCACCAGCACCATCATCAGGGTCGTGATCAGGATCATGATCGTCGAAATCGCGGCAATCGTGGGGTCGATCTGGTCGCGCAGGGCATTGAACATGTTGCGCGTCAGGGTCGGATTGTCGCCGCCCGAAATAAACATTGCGATCACCACCTCGTCGAAAGAGGCAAGGAACGACAACAGCATCGACGTCACCACCGCGAAGCGGATTTGCGGCAGTGTGATCGTCAGGAAGGCGCGCCATCGCGGCGAACCAAGGGACCGCGCCGCCTGTTCAAGATTCATGTCGAACCCCTGCAAAGCAGACCCCGTCACAATAACCACCAGCGGAATCGCCAACAGCGAATGCGCCAGCACCAGCCCGGTGATCGTATAAAGGATCTGAAGCTTTACGTAGGCATAGAAGGCACCCACCGCGATCAGCACCACCGGCACCATCATCGGCGTGATCAGCAAGACAAAGGCGGCGCGGATATAGGGCAGCCTAGAGGCGTGAAGCGCATAGGCGGCCAGCACCCCGATCGGTGTCGCCACCAGCATGGTCAGCACGGCCGTTTTTAGCGACGTCGCCGTCGCCTGCATCCATTCGGCCGATCCGAAATAGTTTCTGTACCAGCGCAACGACCAGGTTTCGGGGGGAAATTCGAGATATTGCGAGTCCGAGAAGGACATCGGGATCACGATCAGCGTCGGCAGGACCAGCAGCATCATGATGATCGCGGCGAACGCATACAGCCAGAGACGCTGGCCATGCGTCACCTGTGTTTCGGACGCCGGGGATTTAAGCCAGTTCAACATCAGTGACCTCCCCCCGCCATCTGCTCCAGCCGGGTGAACCGCGACGCGATCCACAAGACGATGACGGTCAGAACCAGAAGCACGACGCCGAGCGAGCTGGCGGCCCCCCAGTTCACGAAAAGCTCGATATTCGAGACGATTTTCATCGACACCATGATGACGCGCCCGCCACCCAAGACCGCAGGCGTGACGAAAAAGCCCAGACACAGCACGAAGACCATCAGCGAACCCGCGAACAGGCCCGGCGTGGACAGCGGGAAAAAGACCGTCCAAAACGCGCGGCGCGGGCTGGCGCCAAGGTTCGACGCGGCCTTGAGGTAATCCTTGTTGATCGCGCGCATCGCGCCATAAACGGGCAGGATCAGAAAAGGCAGCATGATGTGTACCATGCCGATCAGCGTGCCGGTCATGTTGTGTACGAATTTCAGCGGTTCGTCCCAAAGTCCCAGGCTAATGGCCCATTGGTTCACCAAACCCTGTTTCTGCAACAAGACCAACCATGCGTAGGTGCGCACCAAAAGCGAGGTCCAGAAGGGAAGCAGCACCGTCACCAGACACAGGTTGGCCCAGCGTGTTGGCAGCTGTGATATGAAATAGGCCAGCGGATAACCGATAACGATGCACAGCACCGTGGTCAGGATACTGACCTGAAAGGTGGTCACAAATATCCGCAGATAGGATTTTCGCGACACCATCCGCTCGTAATTCTCAAGCGAGAAATTCCCGTCGGCCCCGACAAAAGACACGTAGAAGAGCCAGCCCACCGGGATCACCAGTACGACCAGCACCAGAAGAATTGCGGGCGATGCGAGGCCGAACAGCTTCCACCGTTCCAGCCGTTCATCCCGGCGCAGGCCTGCGGCATGAAGATCGGTCACGGACATCTACCTCTCCCCATCTGCGATGACGACCGTATCGGCCTTGTGCAGTCCCAGTTTAACCGCATCTCCCACCTGCGGCAGTTTGCCAAAGGTCCCTTCGCGGATCGCCCCGCGCACGGCGATTTCGCTGCCGTCCGGCAGGCGCGCATACAGCAAATAGCTTTCGCCCTGATAGACCAGCTCGGTCACCTTGGCGTCGAAGATGTTCGTATCGCCGGGCAAATCACCCGTCAGCAGCCGGACCCGTTCCGGCCGCACCATCAGCAGCAGGTCGTTCCCGTCAGGCATCGCACCGTCCATTTGCAGCTTAGAACCGGCAAAGCTGACACCCGCACCCTCGCGCGCTACGGGTAGAAAGGACGAGTCCCCGATGAAATCGGCGACGAACTTGTTGGCGGGCCGGTCGTACAATTGCTGGGGTTCGGCAAGCTGCATGATGCGGCCGTGGTTCACCACCGCGATCCTGTCCGACATCGTCAGCGCCTCGCGCTGGTCGTGCGTGACGTAAACGGTCGTCATGCCCAACTTTTCATGCAAATGCCGCAACTCGATCTGCATCCGGTCGCGCAGCTTCTTGTCCAGCGCGCTCAGCGGTTCGTCCATCAGCAGGATGCGCGGTTCGAACACGATGGACCGCGCCAGCGCCACCCGCTGTTTCTGGCCCCCCGACAGCTGGTCGATCCCGCGATCCCCGTAGCCGCCTAGCTGCACAAGCTCCAGCGCCCTGTCGATCCGGTCCCGCGCCTCGGCCTTGGGCACATTGCGCAGTTTCAGCGGATAACCGACGTTGCCCGCCACGGTCATGTGCGGAAACAGCGCGTAATTCTGAAACACCATGCCGACGCCGCGCAGGTGGGGCGGCGTGCGGATCATCTCGTCCTCGCCGAACTTCAGGCTGCCGTGATCCGGGCGCGTGAACCCAGCCAGGACCATAAGCAACGTCGTCTTGCCCGACCCGGACGGGCCCAGAAGGGTGAGAAACTCGCCGCTCTTCACATTGAGCGATACGCCGTCCAAGGCCTGGACCGAGCCATAGGTCTTGGTGACGTCGCGGACGGTGATTGGCAAGGCGCCGGTTTTCGCTGTCAATTTTTCACTCCCTTAACTGCAGATCGCAGGAGGCCGGCAGAGACCGGCCCCCGATGGTGCATGGACTTATTCGGTCAGCATTTCCTGGTACATTTCCGCCGCCGTGGTTTCCCACTTGGCATACCATTCCAACGAGATCGGAAGCTGCATCGCCATGTTCGCAGGCGAAGAAGGCAGACCAGCCGCCACCTCTTCGGTGATTTCGCCGGTCTCGTAAGCCGCGCCGTTGGTCGGTCCGTAAGTGATGAACTTGGGCAGATCGTCCTGGTATTCGGCCTTGGAAATCTCGGCGATAAACGCCATCGCAAGATCCTTGTTCGGCGCCCCCTTCGGAATCGCGAAGCAATCGTAGTCAAGCAGACCCTGATCGAAGTTATAGGAAACTGCGGCACCATCTGCTGCGGCATTGTCAAAACGGCCGTTCCAGCCCGTGGTCATGTCGACCTCACCGTCCTTCATCAGTTGCGCATGCTGCGCGCCCGAGGTCCAGAAAACCGCAATGTTCGGCTTCAGCTCGCGGATCTTGTCCAGCGCGCGTTCAATGCCTTCTTCGCTGTCCAGTTCGGTATAAACGTCCTCGGGGGCGACACCCAACGCCATCATCGCAGGCTCAAGCGCGCCTGCAACCGTGCCACGATAACCGCGCGAACCGGGGAATTTCTCCGTGTCAAAGAAATCGGCCCAACCGCGGGGTCCGTTGTCGCCATAGGTCTTGGTGCTGAAGGCGGGCACGACCGAAAAGACATCTCCGCCAACGCAATATTCACTGTAGAAGGAATCCGGAAAGCGGCTGACGTCGATCACGTCGTAGTCGAGCGGTTCCAGCAGACCTTCCGCGCCGGCGCGCGCCGCCGATCCCGATCCGCTGGCCACCACATCAAGCGTGACCTGCCCCGATGTGACCTGCAAACGGACATCAGACATCCCGCCGTAGGATTCCTGTTTCACTGTAACGCCGGTCGCGGCTTCGTATGGTTCAAAAAGCGCTTTGCTCTGTGCATCCTGATAGGACCCGCCCCAGCTTGCGACGGTCAGCGACTTGTCTTGTGCCAACGCCGTCGTGGCCAAAAGGCTCGCGGCAATTGTAAGTGCAATCTTGTGGTTCATATCGTACTCCTCTGTTGGTTGCTGGCCCCGGTTTTCCGGTGACCTGTTGATTATGCTTGTGCCGGTTCCGCCCGATCCCGCGTGCCCTGCCCTGCCCTTTTGCGTTGCTGGCCGTCCCGCCAGCGATACCAGGCGACGGCCGCAGGCAGAAACCAGGGCCGTCCCGTGTAAAAGGGCCGCGTCTGAAAGGGCAGATCGTCAAAGGCCGTGCGCCCCTCGGCCAGCCCCAGCACCTTCTGGCCCATGCGCATACCAAGGTAGGACGACATCGCAACGCCCGACCCGCAGTATCCCATCGCGTAATGCACGCCGTCATGGGTGCCGGTGTGGGCCAGCTCGTCAAAGGTATAGGCGACGGTGCCGCTCCAGCTATGGCTGATCCGGGCGCTGCGCAATTCGGGAAAGATCTGGCACATCGCGTTGTGCAGCCGCGGGCCGCTGACCGCAGGATCGGTTTCCCCGGCGGACACACGCCCGCCGAACAGCACGCGCCTGCGGTCAGGCGAGGTGCGATAGTAATAGATGACCTTGCAGGTGTCGGTCACAACCCGGCCTGTAGGGAACAGACGGTCGATCAGGGCCGGGTCCAGCGGTTCGGTCGCGATAACATAGCTCCCGATCGGGATGACCCGGCGTTGATGCCAGGGAGTCGCACCACCAGTATAGCCGTTGGTCGCAACGATCACTTCCCGCGCCCGCACCAAGCCTTTCGATGTGCGCACCTCATGCCCCTGCAAACCGGACACAATATCCAGCACCCGGGTCTGCGCCAGAACCTGCGCGCCGGCATTCAGCGCAGTTTGCAGCAATCCCCGCATATATTGCGCCGGGTCCAGCGCGCCATGTGCCGCAAAGACGGCGGCCCCATGATAGGCATCCGTCCCCAGTTCAGACCGCTGTTCCGCGCGGGAAATCACTTCGACATCGGTGTTCTCGGTGCGCCGCAGCAGGTCAGCCTCGCGGGCCAGCACCTCATAGGCTTGCGGTGTATGCGCCGCGTGTACCCGCCCGGACCGCTGGAAATCACAGCTTATGTTTTCGGCAGTGATACGATCCTCGATCCACTGAAGCGCCGCATCTCCCTCCGCACGAATGGCCTCTGCCCTCTTCGCGCCGTGGCGCGATGTCAGCTTGGCCAGGGACGGCTTGATGCCCGTCCCAACCTGTCCCCCATTCCGCGAACTGCAACCCCAGCCAGGGGTCTCGGCGTCTACCACCAAGGTGCTGCGCCCGCCGCGCGCGGTTTCTATCGCCGCGTTCAGACCGGTGTAACCGGAACCGACAATCAGGACATCCACCGTTGGCGGCAAGTCCACCTGCGGCACATCGGGCGGCGACAACCCGTCCAGCCAATAGGACGTGTCCGACCAATCCTGCGTCCACAGACTTGGATCGCGGTCTTCGGCATTTCGCCCACCCCTGTTCATGTGGCTCGTACTCCCGTTGAACCCAGATTTTCATCGAGACTAGGAGGCACTCTTGGATTTAGCAATTTAATGTGTGTAATAGTATATTTCGATTTCTTTATACAAGAAGAGGGCGTTCCATCCATGTCTCTGAAGTTGCGACATCTCGAAGTCTTCAATGCGGTGTTCGAAACCGGGTCGATCAGCAACGCCGCGCTGCGCCTGAACCTGACCCAGCCTGCTGTCAGCATCGCGCTTGGCAATCTGGAAGACGAACTTGGTTTTCGGCTCTTTCACCGCAAGCGCGGTTTTTTTGCCCCGACGGGCGAGGCGCTGCAATTGCGCGGCGAGGTCACGCAGGGCCTGATGGCGCTTGGCCGGGTCGAAAAGCGCGCCGACGAAATTCGGCGCGGATCGGCCCGGGGTCTCAGCCTTGCGACCAACGGTGCCCTATCGATGAATTTCCTGCCGCGCGTCATCACCGAATTTCAGGCGCTGCACCCCGGCACGCCGATCGAACTGCGGGTTCATTCCTCGCGGCAGATCGCGGACTGGACAGCCAGCGGCCAGATCGACATCGGCCTGATCGACTCCCCTGTTCCGGTTGCCGGGTTGAAGTCCTCAACCTTCGCGATGGAATGCGTGTGCATCATGCGCCAGGACGATGAACTGGCCAGGCGCGATGTCATTACACCCGCCTGCCTGGCCGACCGCGAAATGATCGGTATCAACGGCGACCATGCGCTGGACCGCCAATTGAATCAGATGATGTTCGAGGTCGGCTTGCCGCTGCATTATCGTGCGTTCAGCTACTATTATGCCATCGCGCGCAACATGGTGGCCGTCGGCGGGGGGTTGGCGATCATTGATCCGATCAATGCCAAGGCAGACCTGGGCGATGGCGTGATCTGGCGTCCCTTTGCCCCGCTCATCCTGCACGAGACCGTGATGATCTCGTCCAGGGACCATCCCGCCGCACAGATCCGGGAACAAATGCAGGATTTTGTACACCAAAGCATCGCGCCCTTCACCTTGCCAGGGGGGAGGTGATCGCACCTCTGCCCAAACCGAAATGCAACAGTTTCAATAGCTTCAGAACGCGCATAGGTGATCCATGGCCGGTTCTAGGCATGAAGCAACTTCAGCTTGAGCGTGGTTCAAAGTTCGGCTGCAATCATCTTTGCAAAGCGTCTGACGGCAATCGAGGCTTTGGAAAGCCGCCAGTAAAACCCGAGCGTATCCAGTTGAATGCCCGGGTCGGTCATGGCAGCAATCGAAGACGGAATGTATCAGCCCAGCATGAAGGACAGGATGGCGGAATTGGAAGGTGAGAAGCGCAGACTTGACGCATTCCTCTCTCAAAGCCCTGAGGGCGCGATCGAGACCGAGGCGCAGGAAGTGTCTCTGCGGCAGCACGCCCAACTGGCGGATGACAAAGCGTAGCGCATCCAGGCTTCGCTATTCGGCGGTGCAATCGGGGATGCACTCGGCGCCGAGATCGAGTTCATGAGTTTGCCACAAATTCGCGTCCACTTCCCGCAAGGTGAGGATGACATGTTGCCCCATGATGAATAGGTCGGCTCGATCACCGACGATACGCGCCTGTATCCCAGGCCGGAAACAGCGGGGGCACAGACAAAGTAGGACAAGCGCCGCTACAAACGCCGCAACCGCATCGAGACCATGTTCGGTCGGCTCAAGGACTGGCGACGTGTAGCAACCCGCTATGACCGGTGCCCCAGGGCCTTCTTCTCAGCTATCGCGCTCGCGGCGTTGGTAATTTATTGGCTATGAGCACGGAGCCTAGGTCAGGTCACGCGGGATTTGACCTGATATTTTGGATCGCGCCAGAGCTCGTTTGAAATCACGTCTTCGATCCGCTCCGCTGCCGCAACGACATCGTCCTTGTCGAGATACAGCGGCGTGAAGCCGAAGCGCATGATATCGGGCGCCCGGAAGTCTCCTATTACTCCACGCTCAATCAGCGCCTGCATGGCCGAATATCCGTTATCGAAGGCAAAAGAGACTTGACTGCCGCGTTCTTGTGGGTTGCGCGGGGAGGCCAGGCGCAAGGCTGGGCAACGCCGCTCGACCTCTTCGATAAACAACTCGGACAGGCCGATCGAAGCGGCGCGGAGCTCGTCCAGCGAAACCCCGTCCCAGGCATCGAGGGCGGCGTCGAGGATCGATAGCTGGATGATCGGCGGCGTACCGACGCGCAGGCGTTCGGTCGACATGGCAGGCCGATAGTCCAGCTCCATTGCGAAAGGCGCGTCGTGCCCCATCCAGCCGCTCAGCGCTGGATCGACCTGCTCGACGATATCGGGCCGAACATAAATGAAGGCCGGCGCGCCGGGGCCGCCGTTAAGATACTTGTAGGTACAGCCCACTGCGAACTCGGCATTCGAGCCCGCGATGTCCAGAGGGACCGCCCCCGCGCTGTGTGCGAAATCCCAGATCATCACTGCCCCTGCGTCATGTGCTGCGCGGGTGATAGCATGCATATCATGCAGGCGTCCGCTGCGGTAGTCCACGTGGGTCAGCATCACCACAGCCACGCTGTCGTCGATGGCGGCGAGCAGATCTTGGGGTGCAGGAGTTCGGATTTTGTGGTGCTTGTCGACCAGCCGCGTGAGGCCCTGCGCCATATATAGATCGGTCGGAAAATTGCCGTTGTCTGACAGTATCACTTTGCGGTCAGGCCGCATCGCCAGAGCTGCAGACAGTGCCTGGAAAACCTTGATCGACAACGTGTCACCGGTGGCGACCGATCCCTCTGGCGCACCGATGAAACCTGCGATCCGGTCGCCGACCTTTTGCGGCAACGTCATCCAGCTTGCCGTATTCCAAGCACGGATCAGCTGCTGACCCCATTCCTCGCCAATGACGTGGGCCGCCCGAGCCTGAGCGGCGACGGGCAGAACTCCCAGAGAATTGCCATCAAGGTAGATGATGCCCTCGGGCAGGGAGAACATATGCTTTCTGGGTAGAGAGGTTTGGGTCATAGTCAGGCCTTGCAATTGGTTGGAAAAGGCGGGCGATCACGAGATCAGGCACAGCGACACGATCGGAAAGGCTAGCAATATGCCCAGGCGGATCAGGTCGATGAGGACGAAAGGCATAACGCCCCGGAAAATAGTCTTCAGCTCGATATCCGGGTTCACGCTTTTCAGTACGAAGACATTCATGCCGACCGGCGGGCTGATCAGGCTGATCTCGGTCACGACGACCAGAAGGATACCGAACCAAATCAGGTTCACATCCATCGCCAGCAAAATGGGCAGCGCGATGGGCACAATCAGAAGGACAATTGAGAAGGCCTCCAAAACCATGCCCAGCAGCAGGCATACGAAGAGAATGACAAAGATTACCTGCATCTGGGACAGATCGAACCTCTTGATCAGGTCATCAAGAATGAAGGGCAGGTCAGAATAGTTGATATAGGACGTCAGCAATAGCGCCCCGACATAAATGCAGAACAGCATGGCCGTAGTTGTGCTGGTCGAAACCAGCGCCTCCACGAACTGAGCCCAGGTCATGCGACGTCGTGCGACGATCAAGATCAAGGCAGCAATAGCACCAAAGGCCGCAGCTTCAGTCGAGGTAAATATCCCGCCATAAAGGCCGCCAAGGACGATCCCAAAGAGGATAAGAAAATCTCCGACCTGTTTCAGCGCGTGCATGCGTTCGGTCCAGCCGTGGCGATCGGCAGCCGGGCCCGCATCGGGTCGAATCCATGTAACGAAACGGACCGCGATCATGTAACCGACGATGCCCAACAGCCCGGGCAGGATACCGGCGAGGAAGAGCGAGGTAATATCCTCCTGCGTCATGATCCCGTAGATGATCAACACGATAGACGGCGGGATCAGGATACCAAGCGATCCGCCCGCCGCGATGACTCCAGTGGAGAGGCTATCGGCATATCCATAGCGGCGCATGGTGGGCATCGACGCTTTGCTCATGGCGGCCGCGGTCGCCAGCGAGCTGCCCGAGATTGCTGCGAACCCGCCGCAGGCCACCGCCGTCGCCATGCCTAGTCCGCCGGGATAATGGCCTAGAAAGGATCGTGCCGCGTCGAACAACTTGTCCGAGATTCTGGCCGTCGAGATCAGGTTCCCCATCAGGACAAACAGAGGCACGACCGAGAATTCGTAAACGAAACCCGCGTCGAAGACCGTGGTCGATACCTGTGCGATTGTGGGTTCGAGCCCGATCGTCATGGCGACGCCGACCGCGCCACCGATGCCCAGGCAATAGGCAACGGGAATACCCGTGAAAAGAACGGCAAGTGTCACCGAAAGGACAAGGAAAACGTCAAGCATATCAGTTGCTTTCATCCGTATTGGGCGAGGCAATGCCAATAAGGCAGAACACGACGATGGCGGCACTGGCCAAGGCCATGAACACGGCGATGGTCCACAGGGGCAGGCCGAGCAATGTCGTGCGCTCCCCCGACTGAAGATAGCCCGAACTCAGCGCGAACAGACCGTATGAGACGACAGCAAAGACACCCGCTCCTATAAGCGATCCGACGCTCGTCCAAATCTGTTGCGCGGCCTTGGGCAGCAGATGCGACAGCAGATGGACTTGCACATGCCCGTGCCGCAGTACGACGCTTGGGATCGATAGGAAGATGCCGATGGCCATGAATAGCTTGACCAGCTCGAACGCGCCGTAGATCGGGCTGCCAAAAATGCTGCGCCCAAGGACATCCAGGACGGTGGTGAGCGCGACGGCCAACCAGGCGCAAGCTGCTACCTGACTGGCTCGCTTCTCGACAAGATGGCCGATTGTGGTCACCTTGTCGATGCGGGATCCGGGGACCTGCTTCATGACGGTTGTGCCCTTACTCGGACTCAAGTTCGACCACGTCAGCCCTGTAGGCACTGAGCATCGCCGCGCCGTCCAACCCGGTCTCTGCGACCGATGTGATCCAGTCCTGCTCATATTGGTCGAAGGCGGCGTTCAGCTGATCGGCAAATTCGCCATTGGGCAGGGTCGTTTTGTAGCCCTGCTCCTCCATCTTGGCATAGGCATCCGCATCTTCGCGCTTCCACATCTCGCCTGCACTGCGGGCCAAGGCTTCGCCGCTGATCGCCTCGATCGCTTGCTGATCCTCGGAGGATAAGGCGTCCCATCTATCCTTGTTCATCGCGACGAAAAAGCTAACGTTGTAAAGACCACCAGGAACAGTGAACCGATTGTCGAGGTATTTGTCGAACTTGAAGCTGAAGATGCCCGAAGGGGTTTGCGCGATGCCATTCACGATGCCATTGGCCATCATTTCGGCCGCCTGCGAGATCGGCGCTTGCACCGAGGTCATGCCGAGCGTATCGGCCACCCGCGTCGACGCGATGCCGCCACCGCGCATCTTGATACCCGAGTTGCCCGTCATACCAGTGACCTGCACGTCATTGGTGTAAAATTCACCGGGACCGTGGGTGAAAACAGACAAAAGCTTCACATCCGGCATCTCGTCGAAGCTCTGCATCGCCTCGCTATAGGCGCGCCAATATCCAACAGAGGTCGCCACCGGGTCCCCGCCATTGCGCGGAAGCTCGGCCAGGCCGTAGATGCTGAACACCCCTGGGGTATAGGCGTGGTTGCCATAAACGATGTCCGCCTGGCCGGTGCGGACAACGTCGTACTGCTGCGGCGGGGAGCCGACGGATTTCGGCAGAATCCGCACAGTCACACGGCCGTCTGTTACCTCGGAGATCTCTTCTGCCCAGGGGATCAGAACATCGGAAGCCAGTGGGTGAACTGGTGGGATCCAAGAAGACATGCGGTAGATTTCCGCCTGTACAGGGGCAGCGACCAGTGTTGTGACAAAGGTAAGCGGGGCCACGTGGACCATCAATTTTGTGACTAGGGTCATTGGTTTTTCCTCTCTGTTTTGTTGGTACTTTTTGTCTTTATTTTTTTGTGCTTAGGCCCGGGGCGTCGACGAGACCGCGCAGCAAGCGGATGCCCGGCGCCAGGATAGAGTCGTCGAAATCGTATTCGGGATGGTGTAGGCCTTGGCTATTCTGGCCTAGCCAGATGTAGGCACCAGGGCGTTGCTGTAGCATGAAAGAGAAGTCTTCGCTTGCCATCCCCGGCTTCAGCCCGGTCGCAGGTGTCTGTACTTCCATCCCCAGATCGGCGGCGACCTGAGCAACCTTGTCCGCACAGGCGGCATCATTGACGGTCACCGGATAGACCTCGGTCAGGCTGACCTCGGCGGTGGCACCAAAGGCAGCTGCAATATGTTCGATCATCTTCGGCAGGTCGGCATAGAGCTTTTCGGCCACACCATCGTCTAGGAACCGGATGACGCCTTCGAAGGACACCGCTTCTGGCAGCACCGTCTGGGCCGTCCCCGCCTCGACTTTCGTCATCGAGATGACCACCGCTTCGTTCGGGGAAATGGTACGGGCCGAGAACGTATTGAGCGCGGTCAAGACATGCGCGCCGATGGCAAGCTGATCCGTTGCCAGATGCGGCATCCCCCCATGTCCTCCCTTGCCGCGAATGCTAAAGCGAAAGACATGACCGGCCGCCATGATCGGGCCGGCCATGATCCCGACATTGGCATGCGGCAGGTCCGGCCAGTTGTGAATGGCATAAAGTTCAGTCACGTCGAAGCGGTCGAAGAGGCCGCCTTCTATCATTCGCAACCCACCGGAGAGCCCTTCCTCCGCGGGCTGGAAAATAAGTCGAACGGACCCCGCGAAATCCCGATCTGCCACCAGCGACTCGGCCAGCCCCAGCAAGAGGCACATGTGGCCATCATGTCCGCACCCGTGCATCGCATCGGGGTGCTTGGACCTGTGGTCGAACCCGTTCAGTTCGCTCATCGGCAGGGCGTCAAGCTCGGCGCGCAGGCCGATGATACGGTCGCTGTCGGTGGTGCCCTTAACTGTGGCGACAATGCCGGTTCCGGCGAGCCCGGTTTCGTAGCTGACCCCCAATGCGTCGAGGTGCGTGCAGACGCGTTTGGCTGTCTCAATTTCTTGAAACCCGATTTCAGGATGGGCATGCAGCTCTCGGCGCAGGGCGGTCAAACGCGCCAGGTCGACGTTGGGCAGGTCCGTACGGGCTTTAGCCTTTTTCATGAAGTGTCCTTGCGTCGCGACAAATATGCTAACTAATGTTACTAACTAATGTATCTAACATTTGTCAACGATTGTTTCTCAGGCGCAACTTGCGTATCATAGTGATCACGACAAACTTGGCGGAGTGCGTAACGCATGCAGGACGATCAAACTTTGAACAAGCTGACCTTAGGCAGGCTGGAAGATACCGTCGGATTTCTGCTTCGCCGAGCCTATCGCCACTCGGTCCGGCATGTACTGCCCGTTCTGAACAGCTATGATTTCAAGGAACTTGAGGCTACCGCGCTGATCATCATCATCGAAAACCCAAGTTGTAGCCTGACCGATGTGGCGCGCGCCGTGGACGTGGAGCTGCCGGTCGCGCAGCGACATGTGAAAGCTCTGGAAAAGGCGCGACGGATCACGTCGAGCAAGTCGCCAACGGACCGCCGCGTCACAACATATCTGGCGACTGAGAAAGGTGTTTCGGACTACCAAGAAATGGCCGAGCAGGCGCACAGGGTCGATGATGCCCTCTATGAAGTGCTAAGCTCCGAGGACTACGACGCCATGATGCGATCCCTCAGAATACTGTCGGGTATCGACTGACATCAGCGACGGAATTGTTCACCGGTTTCTGTGCTCTGAAAAACAACAGGGATTGCCAACTTGTTTTCCCCTATTGTTCATTTTCGTGTGGGATTGACCCATTTTTTCATTTTTTGCTGACCCCCCTGAAACATGATAATCTCGTGAAAAGTAGGAAGAATTATTGATATCGGTGGGTCACGGCGTTTCAGAAAGCCGGGTCAATTTCTCTTAAAATTCAACACCTGAGCGTCTGCTTTCTTAGGACGCGCCCGTTTAGTTTGCAGGTGCAGCGAATGTCGGCAAACCGCCCGCCGTGCCCGCGCCACCTATCATTTTGCGCCACGCACGATCGGCGACCGGCTGCTAGCCCAAGAAGGCATCGCTCAGCGTCACTTCTCGCTGGTGGCGGGCAAGAAGTGTGAACATTTTTCGGCCGGAAATCAGCCAATGGCGTTTGAGATGGGCAAGGCCCCTCTCGATGAGGTCGAGTCTTCCCCACATGAGCGAGTAATGGTGTCGCTGTAGACGTCGGGCACGGTGACGGGCATCAAACACCTTCCAACGCTGATATCGCCTCAAGATCGCCGCGACAGTTTGCGGTCGCCTCACGGTCGTCAAAATTTTCACCGAACCCTCTGCAGCCCTGTGACCTGATGCCCGCCAGTGGCGCTATGCAGTGGCTCACATAGGGACATCGCACCATTGCCTTGCTTGGGGTTTATCGTTCCACGCCAAGAACCGCCCACACCCTCCATATGCAAAAGACGCCGGAGCATCCGCCCCGGCGTCTCAATCACCACCTGTCAGAGATCAAACCAAGCGCGTAAGGCGAACCGTTTGCCTCTTGACGCCCTTTGCGCAGACTTATGCTTCCGTTTGCGCATTCATCTGCTTTCTCTGACTACAACTACTAGTGGATGTTGATTTTCGTGTCGGATTGACCCATTTTTTCATTTGGTGCTGAACCATCTGAAACGTGACAATCTCATGAAAACTAGGCGGGATTGTTGATATCGGTGGGTCACGGCGTTTCAGAAAACCGGGTCAATTCCTCTTAAAATTCAACACTATTGCGTATCAACTCTCGCCGGATCGCGTGCAGGCGCCCCAAATCGCGGGCGTGACGATTAACAAAGCGCATGTCCGCATCTGAAAAATCGTCAGCGTGTCGGCCCTTATGGAACGCGGTGGCCACCCGCCCGTCGCGGGTAGCCTGAAGCATGCCAACGCACCAGAACCGGTCGAGCCGGTTCTTTACGATAAATTCGTTGTACATGACGCTGTGTTCAAAAGTATCGGCGCTCACGTAATCCGAAAGGCGGAAGGCCCCGATATTGAGCCGCTCATCCGTGACTTGCGCCATCCAGGGATCCTGTTGAATGACCTCAGCGTAATCGGCGTTGGTTTCCGGCTGCGTCCCAGCCGAAATTTCCTGCAAATCCCCGGGATGGAGCCAGAAGAACATAACCGAAGGCACGCCCATGTCCTGCGCCAGACGCGATGGCAGGCTCTTGAATAAAGCTTCATCAAGGGCGGCGTCGTATATGTCGTGGTGTGTAATTCTGTTAGTCATGAAGGAGAAGCTATTTTCCACCGACGCTCCCCAAGTGGCGAGCCGATTCAGTTTAAGTTTGCCTGATTTTGTCGCCAGGTCAACTTGCATGCGCTTACAGGCTCGACCGCGGCCGTCAGATTGCTCGGATACTGATGTATCGCACCGCGAATGAGCATTTCCCTGGTCATGTAGCCACGTTTTGCAGTGTGGCGCGCGGACCGGTAAAGTGGCAACCTTTGGCGTGAGTGAAAAAGGGGACATCGGCTGAACAAATTACGACCCCGAAAGTTTGCGACACTATCAATGATCGATGGGTGGTCGCTTTGGTTTATTTAATTGGGGCATTTCTGCCTCGCAGCGAACGGCTGCTCCCCGCCCTTTGAGCCAGGTCAGATCGCCATCTCTGCGCCAGACGTGAGCGGTGTCTATGAGCCGTTTGCAGCCACCAATCCCTGCCCAGAGTTGCGACGCTCAGGTTCCTAGGCAGCGTTGAGCCCACTGGCCCAAGAAGCCATAGCGACACGTCACTCAAGCCTCATCAGCTCACGCTGGTGGCGGGCAAGGAGGCTGACCAGTCTGCGACCGGAAATCACCTTCTGGCGCTTGAGGTGGATGAGGCACCGTTCGACCGGGTCGAGGTCAACGTAATCTCCACATACGCGAGCGATGATCTCGGCGTAGACATCGGTTGCTGTGACGGGCACCTGACATGTTCTCCGACGCTGATATCGGCTCAGGATTGCAGCGACAGCTCGTTTCTGCTTCATAGTCTTCGGCAGAGCTTCCACCGCATCAATGTAACCTTGTGTCCAGTGTTTCTCCATCGCGAGCGCCGCTGTGCGATGCTCAGCAATGGTACGACGGCCCTTCGTCGGATCCGCGACCTCATGCGACGACCCGCGCATTCCATCCAGACGCAAAAGGCTCAGGAGCATCTGCCCCGGCGCCTCTATCAAAGTCCTTCTGGAAGCAGGCCAGGGGCACAAAGCGGTACGTTCAGCCCCTGTTACCCCTTGCGCAGACTTATGCTTCCGTATGCGCATGCATCTGCTTTCTCTGACGCCTCGCCGAAGCGATCGGCCTCTCAGTTCAGTGGATTCAATAAGTGCAGCATGCGCTCTGTCCAAGCCAGTCCATCCGAGAGCTAATGGTCGGTCGAAGCATCTAACTGGACCAGCTGCCGAAAGAAATAACTGCGAAGCCGACTGAAAACCGGTGCAATCAAGCCCTTCAAAATAGATCTCGGCCGGATCTTGTGACCCATTCGGCCGCAACTTGATCCCGATTTACAAACCCTCAGTGGGTCCACACACCACGCCGGTTGGTGGCAAAGTTGTCGCCGTAGCCGCCGGGGCGGATATTGGCTTTGCGTTTGTTGGGGTCTTGGACCACCGCGTCGATACCGTTTTCGCGGGCGTAATCTTCGGCCTGTTCGCGGGTGTCGAAGCGCAGGCGAACCTGTGCCTGGGTGTCGTCGGACGACGTCCAGCCCATCAACGGGTCAACCGTGCGTGCGGTGGCGGGGACAAAATCCAGCACCCAGCCCTTGGTGCGCGCTGTGCCTGACGACATGGCGGTTTTGGCGGGTTGGTAGATTCGTGCGCGCATGGACAGGCTCCTGAAGTTACAGAGTGATATATCGGCAATTTCGCCCCGTGGGGCAAGATGCGTTTTGACGCGGGGGGCGCAGCCGCTTCAGTCGCATTCGATAAAGGTTGTGAAGGCCTTGGCCGTTTCGGCCAGCGTCACCGGCGACAGCGGCTGGGCCCCCGACCGTTCGGTGTGACGCACGCCGTTCATGCGCAGATAGCGTTTGGCGACACCGCCGCGAATGGCAAAGTTGACGTTCTGGGGGATGTCGCCGATGCGTTCGGCCAGCCGCTGCGCGTCCAGTTTCGACACCACGACGCCCACAACTTGCCCCTTTTCATCCACGACGGGGCCGCCCGAATTGCCGGGCTGCACGGGTGCGGTGATCTGCATGGTGATGGAATCGCCGCTTAGGCCCGTCACCGCAGAAACCGCGCCGCGCGTTACGTTCAGCCCGCCCAACAGACCGCTCAGCGGATAGCCCAGCACGGTCACGTCCGAATTCAGGCCCGCGGCTTCGGGGGCAAAGGCGGCGTAGGGCAATGCCTTGGCCGCGTCGATCGACAGCAACGCCAGATCATAGGTGTCCGAGACATTGCGCAGGGTCGCGGGGCGCCCGTCAATGCGCAGGTCGGTACAGCCATCAACCACGTGGGCATTGGTCAGCACCAACCCGTCCGAGCGTACGACAATGCCCGTGCCCGAGCTGCTGGCGCTGCGTTTGGGTTCGGGGCGCGTGACGGGTGCAGGTGTCGTGTCGGGCTGGGCCGCTGCACGCGGGCGGTTGACGCTGTCGCCGCTGCTGGCAGGCGGTTGCGGGCGCACCGTGGGCGGCGCCACGGCGACCTGTTGCGGTTGCGAGGACCGTGGCCGGTTGACGCTGTCGCCACCGCTGGCACTGGCCACAGGGGCCGAGGGCGCAGCAACAGGCGGGTTTTCCTGATCCTGGCGGTCGATGAAATCCAACGTCGCCTGAATGTTGCGATCCAGAAATCCGCCCTGCTGAAAGCGGATCGGGGTGGCCTGCCCCTCTTGCATCGACGCGGTGACGGCGCGCACCAGATGCACGTCGCGGTCATCGGCAGACAGCACCACGGTGGACCATTGCCCGCGCAGGTAATGCGAGCGGGCATAGAGGTGACGGCCATTCGCCTTTTGCACCGCCGTGATCGCGAAATCGTCCTTGCGCAGGGAATAGGGATCGGACCCGGCTGCGGCCTCGTCGAAGACAAAGTCGTGGATTTTCTGGGCGCGGTCCTGATCGCTGGTGGTGAACGAATAGCGCAGGCTGCTGGCGGTGTGTTCCCAGTTGTTAAAGTTCCTGTCCGAACCCGCCTCTTCCGACTGTGCGGTGGGGAACAGATAGCTCATGCCCAGCAGCGCGTTGTAGTACATCTGCCAGCCGCCGCGGTCTATTTCCTCGACCAGATCGAATGCCAACCCCGACAAGTGCCAGTTGGCCGGCGCCTGCCCGCTTTCCCGAAAGGCATATGCTTCCAGCGCCTGCTGGCTGCGCTTGCCCCAGTCGCCGTCCAGCAAGCCGTTGTAATCGCCCTGAAAGGCCAGCGCGAGCTGGATGAACCGCTTGTCCTGCGTGCCCATGCGCGACGGGTCCACGGCCTGCCAGATGATGTTGTCGCCGGTGGCTGCGGCATCGAAACGTGCCGCGACGCGGGTATAGCTTTTGCCGGCCGAACACAGCGCGTCATCGGGCAGGCGACCCGCGGCTTTGCCTTGGGCCAGAACCGTGTCCGCCCGATCCTTGCGCACCACTTGGGCGGTGATCGCATACCAGCCGTTTTGCGACAGGTAGACCGTGGTGTCGCGGTCGGACCAGCGGGCGCGCACATCGTCAGCGGCTTGCGCCAGCGTCGGACGCGACGACAGCACAACCGCGCAGTAGCCATCGGGAATTTGCGCAACGGCGCTGGTGGCAAAAGCCAGGGCGGCAAGGGTCAGTGAAATCAGGCGCATATGTTTGTTCCGTAAAATATGTCCAAAAGGTTAACCCATGACAGACAATCGCGCCAGACCTGAGGTCACCGCTTGAGGGTGTATTCCGTCCCCCCCCACTCTCGTCAGACGGGTTGACGCACCGGACCAGCCGTGCGTTAACGATTTGGTAACCTTTTTATATACGGACCAAATTGATGAAATTTCTTACAGTTTTTGCATTCTGCACCGCTTCGGCGCTTTGCACTCCGGCTATGGCGCGGACGCAGGGGGAACAGGTGTCACGCCCCGATCAAACGATCATCGCGCACAGCGGCGGATGCCGCAAATCGTCTCCTCCGGGCAAATGCTGCCACGGCGGATCGCAACCGGTGCATTGCCACTAAGCCGTCTCGGCCGGATCGCAGCCTGGCCTGTGATCTGCTGACAGTTTCTGACAGTATCGCCCCCTGCCCCCCTTGCGTCCGCGATGAAACGGACCAAGTTGGGAGGTGAAAGCGAGACTGCCATGCCCTACGCCCACTCCGACTCTTCGCCGCCGGTGCTGTCGAACCCTGCGCCGGACGTAAAGAACCGCCCCAAGCTTGAGGGCGGCAAAACGTTCAAACTGCACACCGAGTTCGAAGCCGCAGGCGACCAGCCGACGGCGATCAAGGAACTGACCGAAGGCGTTCTGGCGGGCGAACACAATCAGGTGCTGTTGGGCGCCACCGGCACGGGCAAGACGTTCACCATGGCCCGCGTGATCGAAGAAACGCAGCGTCCCGCGATCATCCTGGCCCCGAACAAGACGCTGGCGGCGCAGCTCTATGGCGAATTCAAGGGATTCTTTCCCGACAACGCCGTCGAATATTTCGTCAGCTATTACGACTATTACCAGCCCGAAGCCTACGTGGCGCGGTCCGACACGTTCATCGAGAAAGAAAGCCAGATCAACGAACAGATTGACCGCATGCGCCACTCCGCCACGCGGGCGCTGCTGGAACGGGACGATGTGATTATCGTGGCCTCTGTGTCGTGCATCTACGGCATCGGCTCGGTCGAAACCTATGGCGCGATGACGCAGGACCTGAAGGTCGGGCAGATGTACGACCAGCGTCAGGTGATCGCCGATCTGGTGGCGCAGCAGTACAAACGCAACGACCAGGCGTTCTTTCGCGGGGCGTTCCGCGTGCGTGGCGATGCGCTGGAAATCTTCCCCGCCCACCTTGATGACCGCGCATGGCGGCTGTCGTTCTTTGGCGAGGAACTGGAAAGCATCACGGAATTCGACCCGCTGACCGGCGAAAAGACCGCGACGATGGACCAGATCCGCGTCTACGCCAACAGCCACTACGTGACGCCGAAACCGACAATGTCGCAGGCCATCATCGGCATCAAGAAAGAGCTGCGGATGCGGCTGGACCAGCTTGTCGGCGACGGCAAACTGCTGGAAGCCCAGCGGCTGGAACAGCGCACCAACTTTGATCTGGAAATGCTGGAAGCGACCGGTGTGTGCAACGGCATCGAAAACTATTCGCGTTATCTGACAGGCCGCGCCCCGGGCGAGCCACCCCCCACCCTGTTCGAGTTCATCCCCGACAATGCCATCGTCTTTGCCGACGAAAGCCACGTGAGCGTGCCGCAGATCGGTGGCATGTACAAAGGCGACTACCGGCGCAAATTCACACTGGCCGAACACGGGTTCCGGCTGCCGTCGTGCATGGACAACCGCCCGCTGAAGTTCGAGGAATGGGACGCCATGCGCCCGCAATCGGTCTTTGTCAGCGCCACCCCCGCCGCGTGGGAGATCGAGCAAACCGGCGGCGTGTTCACCGAACAGGTGATCCGCCCCACCGGCCTTGTCGATCCGATGATCGAAATCCGCCCCGTGGACATGCAGGTCGACGACCTGCTGGACGAGGTGCGCAAAGTGGCTGCCGCAGGGATGCGCACCCTGTGCACCACGCTGACCAAGCGCATGGCCGAAGACCTGACCGAATACATGCACGAACAGGGCATTCGCGTGCGCTATATGCACAGCGACATCGACACCATAGAACGCATTGAAATCCTGCGAGATTTGCGGCTGGGCGCCTTTGACGTGCTGATCGGGATCAACCTGCTGCGCGAGGGTCTGGACATCCCCGAATGCGGGCTGGTGGCCATTCTGGATGCGGACAAAGAGGGCTTTTTGCGGTCGGAAACGTCATTGGTGCAAACCATCGGGCGTGCGGCGCGCAACGCCGACGGGCGGGTCATCATGTACGCCGACCGCATCACCGGCAGCATGGAACGCGCAATGGGCGAAACCGAACGCCGCCGCAACAAGCAGCTGGCCTATAACAAGGAACACGGGATCACCCCCGCGACGGTCAAAAAGAACGTCGAGGATATTCTGGCCGGTCTTTACAAGGGCGACACGGACCAATCCCGCGTCACCGCCAAGATCGACAAGTCGCTGGCAGGCGGCAACCTTCAGGCGGTTCTGGACGGGTTGCGCACCGACATGCGCAAGGCCGCCGAGAACCTGGAATTCGAAGAAGCCGCGCGCCTGCGAGACGAGGTCAAACGGCTGGAAGCGGTCGATCTGGTGGTGGCCGACGACCCGATGGCGCGGCAATATGCTGTGGAAAAGGCCGTGGGCGACGCGCAAAAAGCATCGGGCCGCAGCACCGGCGGACGTGGCGGGATGCGGGGCGGCAAATCGCGGTACGGCGGGAAGCGGTAGGGGCGTTCCCTACCCCTGAAACCCTGTCTCCAGCACCACCGGCACGACGATGTCTTCCTCGTCGGTCAGGTGCCGTTCCAGCAGCGTGCCGAACTCTGTCAGCGTGTCGCGGAATGTGCCGATCTCACCACCTTGCAGCACCGCATTGGCGCCATTGGCCATGCCATGCAACAGCCCGTCCATTGCCAGGTGATCGCTTTCCAGCAGGTCAAACGCCTTTTCGATACGCCCGTCCAGCTGGATCAGCTGCGGAAAATAATGGGCGTCCTCGATGTGATGGTGCCCGTGCAATTCGTTCAACAACGACCCCGCATAGTGCGACAGACGCGGGGCATAGTCCTCAAACCCGATCTTGCGGTCCATCAGATGTTCGGCGTCGGCGTTCAGCAGCTCCATCAGCTGCCGGAACATCATGTGCCGCTGCATCCAGAACTGGATCATCTGGTTGAAATTGTCGTGCTTTTCCCACGTGCCACGCGGATAGGCATCGGCCAGCACGCGCAGGCTGTCAGGCAGGCCGTCACGCTGGTCCAGCGCCAAGGGATTTGCGGGTTTTATCATGGTTACTGCCTATCACGGCTCGCATTGCCGCTCAACGTGCGCAGGTGCACCAACGCCCTGCGCAGCTACGCAAAAGGCCCCTTGCATCACTGCAAGAGGCCCCGTTGCGCGATCACGCATCGCTTAGTTGGATGCGGCTTGTTCTTCTTCTGGCGGTGTCACCGAAATGCCGGGCACGGTGACGGTGGTTTCTTCCATCGACACGTCCACATCGGGCACTTTCACGGTGGTTTCTTCTTCGGTCACGTCGATCGAGCCGACCTCGGCATCGAATTTGGGCAGGTTGCCACCTTCGACGTTCAGTTCAACATCGGGCAGGCTTGCCTCTTCGGTCTGGTCCACGTCGATCATGTAGATGCCTGCGGCAATGGCTGCAACGGCGACGACGGCAATGGCGATTGTGGCTCCAGTTTTCATCATGGTCTCCTAGAATTTCTGTTCAAATTTCTGTGTTTGCACCGGGTCAACACGCCCTGACGGCGATCGGTTCCCACAAATTGTTTTTCGATCCCAACGGAACATATCTGCACAGCCTGAGGTTTAGTGACCAGAAATCGAGACACGCACCGTACACGCATCAAACCGTACACGCATCAAAAGGAAAACATCATGGGTTATTCATTAGTCGGTCTGCTGGTTTTGATCGCCGACATCTACGCGATCTACCAGGTTTTGACCTCGTCGGCATCAACAGGCGCCAAGGTTATCTGGACCATCGTCATCCTGTTGTTGCCTGTGCTGGGCTTTATCGCCTGGCTGATCGCAGGGCCGCGCGGTCGTTCGGTCAACGTCTAATTAAACGGCCTTGTGCCGATACGAGCCGGGCAGCCTGAAAGGGCTGTCCGGCTTTTTGCATGAACAAGACCCAAAGATCGTAACCGCTTGTTAACCAACCCTCCCACAGGCTGTCCCCTCAGCCAAAGGGGGACGCGTGCGCCTGTCGGTCGCCATAATATGTGCATGTCTTGCGGCCGCGCCTGCGGCTGCCGGTGCATGGTTGCGCGACAAGGGCAGCGGGTTCACCGCGACAAAATCCACGCTGACCGACCAGTTGCAGATCAAGAACAGCTTCTATTTTGAATATGGGCTGACCGTAAAGACCACCGTCGGGCTGGATGTCGATACGATGGCAACCGCATTCGGGCAAATCGGCAGCGGTCAGATCTTTGTCCGCCGCCCCCTGTCCTTCGGCGGTGATCGGTCTGTCTGGGCCTATCAGCTTGGGGTCGGTGCCGATTTTAACGGCATTGCCGTCACACCCTTGGCTCGGCTGGGGCTTAGCTATGGGCGCGGGATCAAGCTGGGGCGATACGACGGCTGGATGGGCGTCGATGCCGCGGTGCAATGGAATTTCGGCACCGCACTGCGCATGGTCAAAGTGGACACCGTGGCCGGTCTGACCTTTAACGACCGCAGCACCGCCTTTGTCCAGATGTTCTGGACCGGCACCAACGCAGGCGGAAGCAGCACCACGCTGTCAACGTCCTATGTCTACACCCCGAAACGCGGCAAATTCAGCTATTTGGTCGGGGTCGAGGCCACCCAGAATGATCGTTCTGGATATGGGTTCAAGCTGGGGTTCTGGCACAAGTTCTAGCCAGAATTGCACAAGGCCCGCACCCAAGGGGAGCGCGGACCTTGAGGCGGGAGAGCGGTCTAATTGTCCATACGCACAATCAGGTTCACCGTCCCCTTCATCGGCTGATCCCACCCCAGATGAACCTGATCGCGGTTCGGGCCTTCTTCGGGGTCGGTATAGGGGAAATCGAACTTTGTGACGTTGTTGTCATTGCGCAGCCGACCATGGGCGGTGACGGCGACCACTTGCGTGGCCCAACCTTCGAACGGCAGCTCTCCATTGGTGTCGATCACCCATGTCTGCGCAGTGGTCGGCTCGCCGTGGCGGACCCGCAGCGGGTTCGACACCGCTTTGTTGACCCCATGAAACGAATTGCCATGAAACTCGACATCCTTGAACCGCCCCCGATCCAGATCGGCAAAGGATGTATCGACCCGCTCCACCCGATCAATGTTGCCACTGATCGACCGGAATTTGTTGCCGGTGATCGACACGCCCGACAGGAAATGCCCCGATCCGTGCGGCTTGACGACAATATAGCTGAACCACGGCGCCACGCTGCCGGACAGGAAGGTATTGCCGGTGATCGAGAGGGCGCTGAACGAAAATTCGCGGCTGAAATCCGGCGCCTGATCGTGTTCGTTGGTCCATTCGATAAAGCAGTTGTCGATGTAATTGCCCGAAATCACGCCAGAGCTGTGCGGCTTGGCCATCACGATGCCTGCGCTGCGGACACCACCGTTGACAGTGTCGCCCTGAAAGAAATGGTTGCCGATGATGATCGACGACCCGCCGCCGATCACCGCCCAATGGCGGAACTTGGTGGCGCGGTTGTTGCGGATTTTCACGTCGTTGGCGTTGGTGTTGAACCCGATGGAAACGCGGTCTGACACGTCCGCCCCATCCTCGGACGACAGGAACTGGCAACGGTCGATGATCATGCCCTGACAACCGCCCCCGTGCGAGGTGATCCCGCGATCCTTGGGCCGCGAGATGAAACAGTCTTGCACCGTGAATGTCAGACCGGATTCCGCCAGCAGAATGCCCGAGCAGACGTTGTTGCACTGGAACTCGATGCCATCTAGGCCGAACTTGGCCAGGTTGGAAAAGCCGCTGAAATCCAACAGGTATTTGAACCGCTTGAAGGTAAAGTTCTGCGTGCCATCCGCATCAAACAGCGGCGCAGACAGGGTGATCCGCTGCTGTGCGACGTTCTTGGAACGCACGTAAACCTCGCGCCCCACGCCGTTGCCCTGAACCAGGCTGCCGACCGGAATGTTGGCGACGTTCACCACGTTGTCCAGCCGGGTCGCATTGCCGGGGTCATAGGTGGCCTGCGACGTGGTGGTTTCGGTCGCCCAAGCGGCGGTGCCCGATGCCTCGAACTGGCCGTTGCGGATGATCCGGCGGGTGGCGTAGCTGGTCTTGCTGGGTACGGTTGCGATCATGTCGATCGGCGCCGTCACCGCCACCTTGCGCCCGCCCATGTCCAGCGATTCATGGTCGGCATTGTTCAACAGCGCCTGAAACGCCTTCTTGAACGCTTCCTGCTCGTCCTCGAAGGCGTCGATGTAAGCAGGCAGATGGAAATCGCGGCGCAGCAGCAGAACAGCCTCGGGCGGCATGGTGACCTTGCCCTCGAAATTCACATGGGTGTCAAAGGTGACATCGCCGTTCAGCCGGTACGTGCCCGCAGGCACCAGCACCACTCGCCCGTTGGCAGCGGCATTGGCCGCATCAAAGGCGGCACTGTCGTCGGTCGTCCCATCGCCAATCGCGCCATAGTCGCGCACATCTACCTGCGCCAGCATATCGCGCAGAAAAACCGAGGTGACGTCCTCGATCACGATGTCATCAATGCGCACCACGCCGCCGTTCGGCCCGGTCAGGTCCAGCCCGAAGTGGCCATAGATCGCTTGCGTGCCCCAGACCAGATCAACGCCGTTGCGGTCGCCTGTGCCGATGATCGCGCTGACCTCGACCACCTCGCCATACGTCGTCAACGCCACGCTGTCGCCGGTCTGGTCCACGCCGACCACGTTGCCGCCGCCCGCAGCCGCCGCATATCCCGCCACCCGCACCGAGGGCAGGTTGCCGCTGACCGCTTTCACCCGCACCGTCACCCGCAGATAGCACCCGGGCAGCAGCGGGGTTTCCCCCCATGTACCGCACCTTGGTCGTGGATGCGTTCTTCTGAACCTCAAGGCAGCCGGCAAAATCCTGATCGGCAGGGACAAAGGCTGCATTGGCAGCACTCGCATAAGTGTCCGACCCCGGTGTGCCGTCGCCGCTGGAATACACATCCAAACCGTTTGCGAACGGTGGCGGCATCAACAGCACGCCATCGGTAATTGCCTTGTTCATAAATATCACCCTTTCCCGCAGCGCGGCAAAAGGTCCGTATGTCCCCCTGCCTGCACCCGTGTTGACCTGACAGGGGCGATGCCACCCGTTCCGGCGGCAGGATGTATCAACACAGGGTTAACAGCGCCTCACAGCACCGTCACGGTGGGCCTTGGATCAGACGGCAACCGCGCTGCTGTCCAACAGGGTCACACCGTTGATTTTCCAACCCTCTTCGGTTTGCAGCATCCGGTAATCCAGCACATGCACACCGCCCTTCTGGTCGGTGATCATCACCTTTTGCCAAACCGTCCCGTCCTCGGTCCGCTGGTCCAGATACTCGACCTGCGCGGGGCGCCAGACCATCGGATAGCCTTGGGTGACCATCTGTCGGAAATTTTCGGGCGTGCGGAACATGCTTTGCAGCGACGGGCTGGCAAACCCGAACGCCTGAGTGAAATCATCGGCCTGGAAGGCTTCGATCTGTCGGCCGATGGTGTCGGTGATCGCGGCCTCTTGGGCTTGCACAGAGGGCACGGTCAGGGACAGTGTCAGGGCGATCAGGGCAGGCAGGATAAATCTGAACATGGCTTACCTCGTTATGAACACACGAGAGGTAAACTAGTCTAGAATCATCAAACGGCAAAATGCGGACAGGGTCGACCCCGCCCGCATCCTTGCAAAGCTTAGTCTTTGACCAATTCGCCCGCTAGGGCCTGATCAATCAACGCCACGGTTTCATCAACACCATACAGCGCAATAAACCCGCCGAAACGCGGCCCTTGGCTCGCGCCCAGCAAAACCTCGTACAGGGCCGTGAACCACGCGCGCAGCGGGTCGAACCGGTCGCGACCGACGGAATAAACGATGGATTGCAGCGCCTCGTCGTCCAGCGCGCCATCATAGGCCTTCAACTCGTCCCGCAACGCCTCCAGCGCCTCGCGCTCAAGATCGGTGGGCAGACGGAAGGTGCGCTTGGGCTTCACGAAATCGTTGAAATAGCGCACGGCAAAGCCTGCGGCCTGATCCATATCCGGGTTGCTTTGCGGCGTCGCATCGGGCGCGTACCGCTGAATAAAGCCCCAAAGCTGGTCCTTGTCCTCGGCCTGTGACACCGACGCAAGGTTCAACAGCATCGAGAACGGCACCAACATCTTGGACTCGGGCACGTCCCCGCCGTGGATGTGCCACACCGGATTGTTCAGCCGCGCCTTGTCGTCCTGATCCACATAGGCCCGCAATTGCTGGTGGTATTCGTCCACCGCCTTGGGGATCACGTCGAAATGCATCCGCTTTGCCGTCTTCGGCTTTTGATACATGAAATAGGACAGGCTTTCGGCGCTGGCATATGTCAGCCATTCGTCGATGCTGACACCGTTGCCCGACGACTTAGAAATCTTCTGACCGTTCTCGTCCAGAAACAGCTCGTAAGTGAAATGCTCGGGCGCTTTCCACCCCAGAATGCGGCAGATGCTGTCGTAGATCGGCGTGTTGGTGCTGTGGTCCTTGCCGTACATCTCGAAATCAACTTCAAGTGCGGCCCAGCGCGCGCCAAAGTCGGGCTTCCACTGCAACTTCACATTGCCACCGGTCAACGGCAGCGTCATTTCCGCACCGCTTTCGGGATCGTCAAAGGTGATCGTGCCCTCGGCCGCATCCACCTTTTTCATCGGCACATACAGAACCCGGCCGGTTTCAGGATGGATCGGCAGGAAAATCGAATAGGTCTGCTGGCGTTCTTCGCGCAGGCTTTTCAACATGACGGCCATGATCTCGTCGTACTTCTCGGCGGCGCGCAGCAGTACCTCGTCGAACTTGCCCGAGGCATAGAATTCCGTGGCCGAGATGAACTCGTATTCAAACCCGAAGGTGTCCAGAAACCGGCGCAACATCGCGTTGTTGTGGTGGCCAAAGCTTTCGAATTTCTCGAAGGGGTCCGGCACCGATGTCAGCGGCTTTTGCAAATGCTCTTGCAGCGCGTCAGGGTTCGGCACGTTGCCGGGCACCTTGCGCATCCCGTCCAGATCGTCCGAGAAACAGATCAACCGTGTCGGAATATCACTGATTTCCTGAAAGGCACGGCGGATCATCGTGGTCCGCGCCACCTCGCCAAAGGTGCCGATATGCGGCAGACCGCTGGGACCATAGCCGGTTTCAAACAGCACAAATCCCTTTTCGGGCGGCGCCTTTTCATAGCGTTTGAGGATCCGGCGCGCTTCTTCGAAAGGCCACGCTTTGCTGGTCATGCCAGCTTCCGTCATTTTCGCCATGTCACATATCCTTAACATCGGTCGCGCATAACCGCGCAATCCGCCGCTACCTATTGTGCAAAGGGGTGCGCGTCAATATTCTGCACCTGCAACACGCAGACCAAAGGACGGTGCCCGTGCCCCAAGACACCCAACACTCGATGACAGAACAGGACGCGCTGGTCGCCGTTATGATCGCCGTGTCCGCATCAGATTCGAAAATGGACACCGCCGAACTGATCAAGATCAACTCGGCCATCAACAATCTGCCCGTCTTTGCGGGCTATGACGTCGACCGTCTGTCGACCGTCAGCCAGGTCGTGCTCGACCTGTTCGACGAAGAGGACGGGCTGGACGCGCTCTTTGGCCTGGTGCGCGAGGCACTGCCCGAGCGTCTGTTTGAAACCGCCTACGCGCTGGCCTGCGATGTGGCGGCCTCTAACGGACACCTCAGCGATGGCGAACTGCGCCTGCTTGAAGAAATCCGCTACGAGCTGAACCTTGACCGCCTGCACGCGGCCGCCATCGAACGGGGCGCACGGGCGCGTCACATGACGCTGTAATCTAGGCCCCGTACAGCGCAGCCCAACGTTCGATCAACTCTTGCTGCATGTTTTTGGCGCGCCCGTTGTACCACCGCGCGCCTTCCGGGCTTTCGCGTTGTGCACGTGTCAGCTTGGCGCGGCGGTCCTCGTCAGCGGCATATATTGAAAACGCCATGACTGTGCCATCATGCGCCGTCATATAACCCGCCAGCCCCGAGACAAAGTTCAGCGTGCCGGTCTTGGCGTGCACCGTGATCGGGCCGGATTTGATCGGACGCCCCTTGGCATCGCGCAGCGGGATTTCCTTCAACAACGGGCGCAGTTCATTGTCGCCATAGACCTTGACCAAGGCCCCCACCATACCGTCAGCGGTCACCCGGCTGTCTTCGCTCAGTCCTGAATGATCCACCAGTTCGATGCCACGCGCCCCCAGATCCCTGCGCACCCATTCGTTCATGGCGCTGGCGGATTCTTTCAGCGTCTGCGGTGTGCCGCCCCGTTTGACCGTGGCCGCCAGCCCGACCATTTCGGCGGTCAGGTTGGTCGAATATTTCAGCATATCCTTCAGCAGCACATGCAGTTCGTCACTGAACTGCCGCGCCAGCACCGGCCCCGAGGGGCGGTCCACAGTGACCTTGGGCGCAGGCACCGCAATACCCTGCGACCGCAACATGGTCCGGAACACATCCCCTGCGTAAAGCGCCGGCTTGCGCACCGGCAACCACCGCGCGCCAGACGCGCCCAGCGCACCGCGCGCCACGGTCCAGTCGTCACGCTCACCACCGTCGACATATGTGTAAACCGGGGCCGAGCGATCTTCGACGCGCATCTGCGCCATCACCACATCGGGGCGGTATTTGTCTGACCGCGCGTCCATCGTCACGGCGTAATCGGCCCCCGCGCGCTTCCATTCAAAATGCACGCGGTTGTAGTTCAACGCGATGCCCGCAACCGCGGGACTATAGCCCAGATGCGCCGGCTGGTCGGGGTCGATGGTGCGCACCGTCGGGTAACCACCGTCATAAATCAACAATCCCCCGCGCACTTCGTGAATGCCCGCCGCCTTGACGTTGGCGGCCAGTGTGGCCAGCCCGTTGGTGTCCAGGCTGGGATCACACCCGCCCAACAACACCAGATCGCCCGAAACCACCCCATCCGCGACTGTTCCGGTGGCCACCACCTGCGTCTCGAACCGGTGCTTGCTGCCCAACACCTTCAGCGCATACAGCGCCGTGATCGCCTTGGCCGTGCTGGCCGGCGGCGTGCCAGTTTGCGGGTTCATCCCCTCAAGCCGCAGGCCGGTCTTGGCATCCGCCACCGAATAACACACCTGCCCGCCCAGCTTGGCGTTGGCCACGATGACCTCGGGGCCTGCAACAGCCTTCTTGGCAATGCCCTCGCCGCGCAAACGCGGGCGCAACGACCCGTCGGGCGCATCGGCAAAGGCACCGGTGGCAAGGGTGGCCGCGGTGGCCGACAGGAAAAAACGTCTGGATACAGGGTATGACATGCGGCGCAGAATAACCTTGCCGCGAAGCGATGGACAAGCCGCAATCAAACCGTTTTCAGTCACAGAAACGTGGTGCATTCCCTATGCCCGTTCTGCGTGTTAGCAGCCTGCCCATGCAACGCGCCGCCTTGATCATGTTCTTCGCCATGTCGTTGATCCCCTTGGGAGACAGCGCAGGCAAACTGCTGACATCGACCTATGGCGCATCACCCCTGTGGGTCGCTTCATCGCGCTTCTTTCTGGCTGCCGTGATGATCGCGCCCTTTGTGCCGCGCAGTGCCTATGCGCTGCTGCGCAACTGGCGGATCTGGCTGCGGGCGTTGATTCTGGGGGCCGGTATCACCTGCATCCAGATGGCCCTGCGCACCGAGGACGTGGCGGACGTCTTTGCAGCCTTCTTCATCGGGCCGCTGATCAGCTTTGCCTTGGGCGCGCTGGTGCTGCGTGAACCGGTGACGGGGCTGCGCGTGGCGCTGATTGCCTGCGGGTTTGCAGGTGTGCTGATCGTGGTGCGCCCCGGCTTTGGTGGCGGCGCGGGCCTGCTGTGGGCGGTGGCGGCCGGCACCTGCTACGGCGTGTTTCTGACCGCCACACGCTGGCTGGCCGGGCTGGGAACGCCTGTCGCACTGGCCTTTACCCAGTTTGCCATTGCGGCGCTGGCGCTGCTGCCCTTCGGGCTGGCCAACCTGCCACCGGCTACGGCGACAGTTGCGGGGCTGACAGTGCTAAGCGCTGCGGGATCAATGTTGGGAAACCTGCTTTTGCTTTATGCCAACCGCATCGCACCGGCCACGCAACTGGCACCGCTGGTCTACTTCCAACTGATCGCCGCCGTGGGGCTGGGCTGGGCCATCTTCGGCGCGCTGCCCGATGCGCTGACATGGATCGGTCTGGCGCTGATCGTGGGTGCCGGCGTGGTTTCGGCCCGCCTACGTCGCTGACCAGCCACCTGCCGCACGGATGGCGCTGGACGATTGCGCCACCATCGGCACGTTGACAAAACACCACGCGGGCGGATCGGACCGTCCCAGCAGATGCGACTGCGCCCCCGGTATGCGGTAGGGCGCGAACAACCGCGCCGCTGGGCTCATCCGCGCCGAAATCCGGTCACCCGGACGGGCCAGCACCCCCACGGGAACATTCGCCATGATCCACTCCCAGTCCTGCCACAGATGCAACTGCGCCAGATTGTCAGCGCCCATCAGCCAGACAAACCGCACGCCACGAAACTGGGCCTGCAAGACCTTCAGCGTTTGCGCCGTATACCGGGTGCCCAAACGCGCCTCGATGTCGGTCACGGTCACGCGCGGATGCTGCATGACCCGCCGCGCTTGTGCCATCCGCTTGTCCAGCGGCGCAGGCCCGTGTGTCTTCAGCGGATTGCCCGGACTGACCAGCCACCAGACGCGGTCCAGATCAAACCGTTTCAGCGCCTCGCGGGTGATATGCACATGCCCGTCGTGGGCCGGATCAAAAGATCCGCCCAACAGACCGACGGTCTGACCGGCTCTGGCAAAGGGGCGCGCGTTGTTCATCACCGCTTGTTGCCCGACTGCGCGGGGTCAATCAACCACACGCACCATGTCTCCGCGCGTCACCAGACCGGGCGTGACCACTTCGGCACACCAACCGCCATGACCGCGCACCGCGTTATATCCACCATGGCCAAAGGTTTCCTCCATCCGGCTGCAGGGCGCACAGATCACCGTCAGCCGCAGAACCGCCGTGCCCACGACAATATCACGCCCCTTGAGCGCACCCAGATTGATCCCCGAAATCACCAGATTACGGCGCAAGGCATCCGGCGTCACAGCCGCGCGCCCCAGCACCCCCGCGATCACCGGCAAATGCTCGGCCTGTATCAGCGTCACCGCTCGCTTGCCCGCCCGCGCGCGGTCACCGTCCAGCCCGGACAGCGCGACCTGCGCCTGGTGCACAGGCCGCACATCAACCCGCCGCGCAGGGCGCACACCAATCCAGTCCACGCGCCCAGCTTGCGCATGACGCGCCAGCAATTCCGCCATCACCTGCATCGCTTCCCCCGGTACAGCCTTGCAAAAATCATTAACGCTTCCCGCATCAAGTGCATTACCCCAGGGAAACCTATTTAAGCCAAGGACATTTCAATGACCCCGATAGAATTCCTGCAATCCCTTCTCAAGATCAATCGCGCGGCTGCAATCCTGATTATGACCGGCCTGGGCGTGGTCGCGGCCGGTGCGGTGGCGGTCAGTTGGATGGGCGGCGGTCAAAACGTGTTAACGCTGGCCATCTATGTGCTTGGCCTTGGGCTGATCGCGACGGTGCTGACCTTTGTGGTGTCAAATCCGCTGATGAAAACCGTGTTGGGGTGGATGTTTATCGTGGCCTTCGGGGCGATCCTGTTCTGTGCCTTTGACAGCGTGGTGCAGATCACCGGTCGCACCCCCTCGCCCCCCTGCTGGCGCACCATTCTGGAAGAGCCGCCGCGCGTCTGCGAGGCCCGCTTCGAGAATGGCCAACAGGGCAACAGCTTTGCGGTGTCGTCAAACGCGCCTGATCCGTCACCAACCCCAACCGATCCGGTGGGCCAGGTCACCGGCGTTGCAGGGACACCCGTGGCAGAGGAACCCGTGATCGTCGGCGGCCCGGCCTCGGCCCCGCCCCTGATCCACCTGCAATTCACGCCCCCTGTCACCCGCGCAACATCACGCGACATTGCCCGCGATCTGGCCGACAACGGCTGGGACGTGGCAGGCGGCGATCAGGGCGGCGAAGAAGTGGCGCGCGGGCCGTCCAAGACGCAAATCCGCTATTACAGCGCCGACTACGCCGAAAACGCCCGTTGGCTGGCCCGCGATCTGTCGGCGCGGCTGGACGGTGCCGAGGTGCTGGTGAACGACTTTTCCCAAGCGGGGCTGATCGCGCGGCCCAACTTGCTGGAAATCTGGCTCACGCCCCCCGCGCCATAGGCCAGTTGCGTCGCGCGCAATCAAACCTGTTTGCCAAGTCGCGCGCCGCAGCCTAAGACACCAGACAAATCCACGCATCGGCAAGGAGGGTCCCATGGCGGCCTATCAGTACGTTTACCACATGTCCGGAGTCTCCAAGACCTATCCGGGCGGCAAGAAGACATTCGAAAACATCCACCTGAACTTTCTGCCCGGCGTCAAGATCGGCGTCGTCGGGGTCAACGGCGCGGGTAAATCCACCCTGCTGAAGATCATGGCAGGCATGGACAAGGATTTCACCGGCGAAGCCTGGGCCGCCGAAGGCGCGCGCGTAGGCTATCTGCCGCAGGAACCCAAACTGGACGAAAGCCTGAGCGTGCGTGAAAACGTCATGCTGGGTGTTGCTGGCAAAAAGGCCAAGCTGGACCGCTACAACGAACTGGCGATGAACTACTCGGACGAGACCGCCGACGAAATGGCCGCGCTTCAGGACCAGATCGACGCCGAAAACCTGTGGGATCTCGACAGCCAGATCGACGTGTCGATGGAGGCGCTGCGCTGCCCGCCGGACGACGCGAAAATCAGCGACCTGTCGGGCGGTGAAGCCCGCCGCGTGGCCCTGTGCAAGCTGCTGCTGGAAGCGCCAGACATGCTGCTGTTGGACGAACCGACCAACCACCTGGACGCAGAAACGATCGCCTGGTTGCAACAGCACTTGATCAACTACAAGGGCACCATCCTGATCGTCACACACGACCGGTATTTCCTGGACGACATCACAAGCTGGATTCTGGAACTGGACCGTGGACGCGGCAACCCCTACGAGGGCAACTATTCGGCATGGCTGGAACAAAAAGCCAAGCGTCTGGAACAGGAAGCGCGCGAAGACAAATCCAAGCAAAAGACGCTGGAACGCGAATTGCAGTGGATGCGGCAAGGTGCGAAAGCCCGTCAAGCCAAGTCCAAGGCGCGGATCAATTCCTACAACGACCTGCTGGAAACAACCGAGCGCGAAAAACTGGCCTATGCCCAGATCGTCATCCCCAACGGCCCCCGTCTGGGCAACAAGGTGATCGACGTCAGCGGTCTGAAAAAACACATGGGCGACAAGCAGTTGATCGACGGGCTGGACTTTTCCCTGCCCCCCGGCGGCATCGTCGGTGTGATCGGCCCCAACGGTGCGGGTAAATCCACCCTGTTCAAGATGCTGACAGGTCAGGAAAAGCCCGACGAAGGCACCATCGAATTCGGCGACACGGTCGAGCTGTCCTATGTCGACCAGTCCCGCGATGACCTGAACGCCGACGACAACGTCTGGCAGGCGATCTCGGGCGGGGCCGAACTGATCTCGCTGGGCAACGCCGAAGTGAACAGCCGCGCCTACTGCTCGTCGTTCAACTTCAAGGGCAGCGACCAACAGAAAAAGGTCGGCCTGCTGTCGGGCGGTGAACGCAACCGCGTCCACATGGCGCGCCTGCTGAAAGAGGGCGGCAACGTGCTGCTGCTCGACGAACCGACCAACGACCTGGACGTCGAAACCCTGCGCGCACTCGAAGACGCGCTGGTGGATTTCGGCGGCTGCGCCGTGGTCATCTCGCACGACCGCTTCTTCCTTGACCGGATTTGCACGCACATCCTCGCCTTTGAAGGTGAAGCACACGTGGAATGGTTCGAGGGCAACTTCGAAGACTACGAAGAAGACAAGAAACGCCGCCTTGGTGCCGATGCGCTGGAACCCAAGCGCCTGAAGCACAAGAAGTTCATGCGTTAAGACATGGATCGGGGTGCGCCGCGGCGTGCCCCGACCGTTCCCACGGGTCCACTCCCCCCGTGACCTCTTGAAATTTGTACCAAAACCGACAAATGTGGTACAATTCTCTTTGTGGATTTCAGGAGCCTGCCATGCACCGCCGTACCTTCATTGCCTCTGCACTTGCCGCCCCCGTCGCGGCCCAACTTGCGGCTCCGGCTGTGGCCCAGCAAGTCGTGTTCGACCCGACGCCGCAAATCGTCAACATCAAGAAAGAATTCCAGCCCGGTCAGTTGCTGATCCTGCCGCGCAGCTATTACCTGTATTGGGTCACCGAACCGCGCACCGCCATCCGCTATGGCGTGGGCGTGGGCCGCGCAGGGCTGGAGTTTACCGGCACCGCCACCATCGACGTCAAAAAAGAGTGGCCTACCTGGCGCCCCACCGACGAGATGATCGAACGCAGCCCTGGCACCTATGGCAGGTTCAAGGACAACGACTATGTCCAGCCCGGCGGACCGTCGAACCCGTTGGGCGCGCGGGCGCTTTATTTGTTCCAGAACGGCAAAGACACCTATTTCCGCATCCACGGCACAACAGCGCCCGAAAGCATCGGCAAATCGGTCAGCAACGGCTGCATCCGTATGCTGAACGAACACGTCATTGACCTGTACGCACGGGTGCCCACCGGCACGGTTGTGACCGTTCTGTAAACCGGCAACCGCGCACCCCGGACAAAATGCGCAGTGCATGGCGTGCGTTGCCCCAAAATGTCCCCGCCCCGAAAGGGCCGGAGAGGTCTTTTTGGGGCCACCTGCTTGTTTCCATGTTTTCAGTTGCGTTATTGCGCCCGCAGGGGGACACTTGTACCTAGGTGATTGCATGAAATGCAGCCGGTCTTGTCCCAGAAGGTGTCCTATTTGTCCGTCATTGATCTCAGCAACCTGCCGTTTCCAGGGAACAACCTAAGGTCATTTCTGGATTCAGTCTGCGAAACGCACGAGCTGGACTTTGCAGCCTATGCCGGAATGGACCCGATTGCGCAGACAGTGCATGGTTTTGTGAACTATCCCGACGAATGGCAAACCCGATACGTCCAGGAAGGGTTTCAGCACCGCGATCCCGCCTTGCTGCTGGCCAGCCGCAGCATCGCACCCGTAGACTGGCAACGGCTGCGCGGCGAGCGGACGTTTCGGGATATTTTCCGCGCTGCCAGTGATCACGGCATATCGGAACAGGGGCTGACCGTACCTGTGCGCGGCCCTTACGGCGATGTTGGCCTGTTCAGTGTGACCCGCAACTGTTCCGATCGGGAATGGGACCTGCTCAAGGCAAAGATCCTTGGCGAACTGCAAACGGCAGCGGTGCACCTGCATGACAACGTCATTCACTCGCACGCGCTGACCCGCAAACTGCATCATCCCAGCCTGTCCGCCCGCGAGATCGAAATCCTGCAATGGATCGCCGCGGGCAAAAGCCAGCAAGACGTGGCAGACATTCTGACAATCTCGAACCGCACGGTCGAAGTGCACCTGCGGTCAGGCCGCTCGAAACTGGGCGCGCTGACCACACCCCAGGCCGTGGGCCGCGCAATTGGTCTGGGTCTTATTCACCCAGAGTAACCTGCGCCCTACGGGATTTCCCGTATAGCCGCTATTTCCCAAAACCTTAATGGTATTCTCAGCGATCTAGTAGCGGAGAATAACATGATCATTGTAATCGACGGCCTTAACCGGCAGCGCTACAGCCGCCTTCTCGACGAAATGTTCGCCTTGCGCGCACGTGTGTTCGGTCAGCGACTGGGGTGGGAGGTAGATATTATTGACGGCAAGGAAATCGACCAGTTCGATGCACTTGACCCTGCCTATGTTATTGGGCTGAACGACGACGGGCACGTTGTATCCTGCGTGCGTGCCTTGCAAACCACCGGACCGCACATGCTGTCCGACGTGTTCCACGACATTCTGGACGGCGAGCCGCCCCTGCGCAGTGCGACCTTGTGGGAATCCACCCGGTTCTGTGTCGATACCGACATTCTGGATCGGGGCAAATCGCGCAATTCGGTCAGCTATGCCACCTGCGAATTGATGGCGGCATCGCTTGAATATGCCAAAAATTCGGGCATTTCCGACATTGTTACCGTGATTGATCCGGTGATGAACCGGGTTCTGAAACGTTCAGACTGCGCGCCTTATGGCTATGTCGGCTCGACCAAGCCGATGGGCAAGGTTTCGGCGATGGCCGCACTGCTGGACTGTTCGGACGAGCGTATCGGCAAGATCCGTGCCTTTGCAGGGATCGAGGGCGATATGTTCGTGTCGGACCAGCGCGCGTTCGAACTATCAGACGATCACACGCCAACCGTGCCCGCCGCAAAAACCGCGCGGCTGACCAACGCCGACCGGATGCGCAAGCTTCTGGAAGAATACTGCGACGACCAGATCGCCGAGGCCGCCACGGTCGAAGATCTGGATGCAGCCAAAGATCTGACCGATATGCTGGAAAGCGCAGGCATGATCGACACACGAGGTTTGTCTGGCACTCACGGATGACGGATGAGAGGACCCATTTCCCCCTCGGTTTCACTGGGTCCTCACAGCATCGCACCCCGGACTTCCACGGGATGCAACGCTTTTCCCGCTTCTGCCACCAGACGACAGAAGGGCCAGCGCATCGCGCTGGCCCTTTTCATTCCATCTCGTAGGATTGCTTATTTCAGCGCTTCGTCGGTGATCTCGTGCGTCCAGGCGCCCTCGGGTGCCTTGGTGATCATGCCGCCTTCCATGGTGATCGCCGCACTGCGGTCAAAAGCCGCCTCGTCCAGCGCGCCATTGCTGCCCTCGGTCAGCTTGGCAATCTCGCCCATCATCCGTTTCTGGTGCTTTTCGGTCTGCGCACCGGTCTGATCGTTCTCCAGAACGATTTCGGCGGCTTCATCCGGGTTCGCTTCGGCGTATTTCCAGCCCTTCATCGACGCACGCACAAAACGCACCAGCTTTTCCTTCATTTCAGGATCGGCCAGGTTGTCCTCGGTGGTATAAAGGCCGTCTTCAAGCGTCGAGATGCCTTCGTCTTCGTATTTGAAAATCACCAGGTCCTCGGGTGTCAGGCCCGCATCAATCACCTGCCAGTATTCGTTGTAGGTCATGGTTGTCGCGCATTCGACCTGCTTTTGCAGCAACGGATCGACGTTGAAGTTGATCTTTTGGATGGTCACACCACCGTCCGAGCCGTCGGTGGAATAGCCCAGCTTGCCCATCCAGCTCAGCAGTGGAATTTCGTTGCCGAAGAACCACGTGCCCAGCGTGTGACCGGGGAAGTCGGCGGGCGAGGTGATGCCGTGCTCTTTCAAACAGGTCAGCATCAGGCCCGATTTTGCGAAGGGTTGCGCGATGTTCACGATCGGCGCGCCCTTTTCGCGTGCGGCCAGTGCGGACGGCAGCCAGTCGACCATCACGTCGGCACCGCCGCCCAGCAGCACCTGCACGGGTGCGATGTCGGGGCCACCGGGCTTGATCGTCACGTTCAGGTCCTCTTCTTCGTAGAACCCCTTGTCCAGCGCCACGTAGTAGCCTGCAAACTGGGCCTGCGTGACCCATTTCAGTTGCAGCGTGACATCGTCCGCCGCCATCGCCCCGGTGCCCATCAGGGCCAGTGCAGCGGTTGTGACCGCGTAAGTAAACGTCTTCATTTTGATACTCCTTGTTGGTCTTCTTCTTGGTTTATTATTCTCATGTCCGGCCCCTCTGTGAAGGGTGCCAGAATGTCACGAGCCGTTCCAAAAGCGCGATGCCACCATAAAAGGCAGAACCGACAATCGCCGCGACGACAATCTCGGCCCAGACCAGATCCAGCGCCAGCTGACCCACCGAGGTCGAAATACGAAACCCCATGCCGTGAATGGGCGAGCCAAAGAACTCCGCCACAATCGCGCCGATCAGCGCCAGCGTCGAGGAAATCTTGAGCCCGTTGAAAATGAACGGCATCGCCGCAGGCAGGCGCAGTTTCAGCAAGGTCTGCCAATAGGACGACGCATAGGTGCGCATCAGGTCGCGTTGCATATTGTCAGTCGATTGCAGCCCCTGCACGGTGTTCACCAGCATCGGAAAGAACACCATGACCACGACCACGGCGGCCTTGGACTGCCAGTCGAACCCGAACCACATCACCAGAATCGGCGCCATCCCCACAATCGGCAGCGCGGCGACAAAGTTGCCCACCGGCAGCAGCCCCTTTTGCAGGAACGGAAAGCGGTCGATGACCACAGCCAGCACGAACGCCGCCCCGCAGCCCATCAAAAAGCCCGACAGCGCGCCCTTGATCACGGTCTGCACAAAATCCACCCACAGGATGTCCCGCGACAGCCAGAAACGCGCGGCAATCTCGGATGGCGCCGGCAACAGCACGTCCGAAATCTCGAACAACCGCTCGCCGGTTTCCCACATCGCCAGCAGCGTGACGCCAAAGAGGATCGGGATGACATAGCCGCCCCAGCGCCATGTGCCGTGCCGTGCGATCAGCGCGTTCAGCATCCAGCCCGCCACCCAGATCGCCAACACCGGCACCAGCCGCCAGTCCACCGCCGCCGCCAGCACAAAGACCAGCGCCAGCAGCGCCCAGCCCAGCCACGCGGGCCGCTTGGTTTGCACAACCGCGCTCATGTCGCCATCCCCATCCGTTTCAGCACGATCCGCTGTATCAGCCCGATCAGCGACACCATGATTGCCGCCAGTGCCGCCGCCATGATCAGCGCGCTCCAGATCTGGATGGTCTGGCCGTAATAGCTGCCCGCCAGCAGACGCGCGCCCAGCCCGGCAATCGCCCCTGTCGGCAGCTCACCCACGATGGCCCCCACCAGCGATGCCGCCATCGCCACCTTAAGCGAGGTGAACAGATAGGGCATCGACGCAGGCAGTCGCAGCTTCCAGAACGTCTGGGACGCGCTGGCGTGCCATGTGTGCATCTGGTCCAGTTGCATCACCTCGGGGCTGCGCAGCCCTTTGACCATGCCCACGGCGACGGGGAAAAACGACAGGTACATGCTGATCACCGCCTTGGGCAGCAGGCCAGACACCCCCACCGCGTTCAGCACCACGATGATCATCGGCGCCAGCGCCAGAATTGGAATGGTCTGTGACGCGATGACCCAGGGCATCACGCTCATGTCCATCACACGGTTATAGACAATCCCCACCGCCAGCAGAATGCCCAGCGTCGTGCCCAGCGCAAAGCCCAACAGGGTCGCGCTCAGCGTGATCCACGCATGATAGACCAGCGACCGTTTCGAGGTGATGTTCTTTTGAACCGTCGTTTCCCAGATCTCGACCGCCACCTGATGCGGCGCGGGCAGCTTGGGCTTGTCCTGGCTCCAGGTGTCGGCCACCAGATCGCTGAACGACAACTCCACGTCCGCCCGCGCGGCCCTGTCATAGGCCCATTGCGCGTTCATCGGCACAGCGGCCACATACCACAGCGCCAGAATGGCGGCGACCACGGTCAGCACGGGAAACACAGACCTCATGGCCGCCACTCCATCCGCAATTCACGAATACCGGTCGCTTCCCGCTCGGGGGCTTCCGCAACGGTCGACGCCGCCCCTTGCGGGACCTCACCCACGGGCACAAACCCTTCGCGGGCATAGAACCGTTGCGCGGCCACATTGGGCACATGCGTGTTCAACGACAGAAAATCGCGCCCCTGCTTGGCACGGTCCAGCAACCGCTTGCCCGTGCCCTGCCCCGGCTGAGCGCAATAGAAACCCCAGATATGCGCAATCTCGGCCTCGATCGAGATATAGGCCTGCACCGGATCACCGATCACCCACATCTCGCGTTGCGGCAGCCCCTTGGCGATCAGCCCCTCGATCTCGTCTGGCGGCAGATCGCGTTGCATCCACGGGGTCGCATCAATCCAGTCGTTGATGATCCCCGCGATGGCCGGCACATCCTGCGGGTCAGGGCGGCGCGGCGTCATACCTCGGACCCCGCCCGCAAGCCTTCACGCACGCGATGCGCAACTTCCAGAAACTCAGGCGTCTCGCGAATATCCAGCGGGCGCTCCTTGGGCAGCGGGCTGTCGATCACATCCGTAATCCGCCCCGGCCGCGGGCTCATCACCACGATCTTTGTGCTCAGATACACCGCCTCGGGGATCGAATGGGTGACAAAGGCAATCGTCTTTTCCGTCCGCGCCCACAGCTTCAGCAACTGCTCGTTCAGGTGGTCGCGCACAATCTCGTCCAGCGCGCCAAAGGGTTCGTCCATCAGCAGAATATCCGCGTCAAAGGCCAGCGCACGCGCAATCGACGCCCGCTGCTGCATCCCCCCCGACAGCTGCCATGGGAATTTCTTCTCGAACCCCGCCAGCTCCACCAGCTCCAGCACCCGCGCCACACGGTCGCGCTGGTCGGCCTTGGAATAGCCCATGATCTCCAGCGGCAGGCTGATATTGCCCCCGATGGTGCGCCACGGATACAGCCCCGCCGCCTGAAACACATAGCCATAGGCCCGCGCCGCCCGCGCCTCGGCGGCACTTACCCCGTTGACGGTGATGCTGCCGCCCGTGGGCTGTTCAAGGTCAGCCATACAGCGCAGGAACGTCGTCTTGCCACAGCCCGAGGGGCCGATAAAGCTGACGAAATCGCCCTTTTCAATGTCCAGTGACACGCCTTTCAGCGCGTGTACGGGGCCGTCGTTGGTCTGAAACGTCAGGTCGAGATCCTTGGCCGAGATAACGGCCCCGCCATTTGCAGCAGGATTGCCCGCGTCTTTCAGGTTATTCACTTCCACAAATTAGATCCCCGCCGGAATGTTCATCGGATCGCGCTTGATCATCTTCGGGCTGGTCAGCTCTTTCCACTTCGACAGCGCCACGTTGGGCGCGGCAAAGGCAGGGCGCGGCACGAACTTGCCCCGTCCGGGCTGCGGCTGGCTGTTCTGCCCCCAGGCCCAGATCACCTCGCCCCGGCTCAGGGTATAGCGGCTTTGCGCCGTCACCTCGAAGCCCTCGAACACGTTGTAGTCCAGGATCGAATGGTGGTTGGCTGGGCTGATCGTCTTGGTGATCTTTGGGTCCCACACCACAATGTCGGCATCCGCACCCTCAACAATCGCGCCCTTCTGCGGGTAGATGTTCAGGATCTTCGCCACATTGGTCGAGGTCGCGGCGACAAATTCGTTCGGCGTCAGACGGCCCGTTTCAACCCCTTCGGTCCACAGCACCGCCAGCCGTTCCTCCAACCCGTTCGAGCCGTTGGGGATGATGCGGAAATCATTGCGCCCCGCACGTTTCTGTTCGGTCGAGAATGCGGCGTGGTCGGTGGCCACCACCTGCAACGATCCGGCCTGCAAACCGGCCCACAGGCTGTCCTGATGCTGCTTGTTGCGGAACGGCGGCGACATCACGCGGCGCGCGGCGTGGTCCCAGTCCTTGTTGAAATATTCGCCCTCGTCCAGCGTCAGGAACTGGATCAACGGCTCACCATAGACCCGCATCCCCTTTTGCCGCGCACGCCGGATTGCCTCGTGGGTCTGCTCGCAAGACACGTGCACGATGTACAGTGGCACACCTGCCGTGTCGGCAATGGTTATCGCACGGTTCGCGGCCTCCCCTTCCAGCTCGGGCGGGCGGGAATAGGCATGCCCCTCGGGTCCCGTAATCCCCTGATCGAAATACTTCTGCTGCAACTCCGCCACCAGATCGCCGTTCTCGGCATGCACCATCGGCAGCGCACCCAGCTCGGCACAGCGTTTGAACGACGCGAACATCTCATCGTCCTCGATCATCAGCGCGCCCTTGTAGGCCATGAAATGCTTGAACGAGTTCACGCCCATATCCACGGCATCTTTCATCTCGTTGAATACGTTTTCGTTCCAGCCGGTGATCGCCATGTGATAGCCGATATCCGAACAGATTTGCGGCGCGCTTTTGCGGTGCCATTCATTGATCGCGTTCTTGATGCTGCCATCCTCACCCGGCAGGCAGAAATCCACGATCATCGTGGTCCCGCCCACGGCGGCGGCCCATGTGCCGGTCTCGAATGTCTCGGCGGCGGTGGTGCCCATGAACGGCATTTCCAGATGCGTGTGCGGGTCGATCCCGCCGGGGATCACATAGGCCCCTTCCGCATCAATGTATTCGTCCCCGACCAGATCCTCGCCAATGCGCACGATCTTTTCGCCCTCGATCAGCACATCCGCTTTCCACGTCCGGTCCGCCGTGCAGACCATGCCGCCCTTGATCACCTTGCTCATCTCGTCTCTCCTGTCGTCTCGTTTGTACGGCCTGTTTCTTTTGGCCCTAAATATCCCGGGGTCCGGGGCAGCGCCCCGCGTCACACGCTGGCAAAGCACCCCATCGCCGGCCCATGCACACCAATGTCCAGCGGCCCGAAATCGCTTTCCACACACAGCGCGAAATACCCTGCACGCGGCATGTAGATCACGCGGTAGTCGCCATCGGTGCGAGTCACGGTCCAGCAGGTTTGCGTCAGCCCGCCGGAAAAGTTCACCGTGGTCGCAAAGGGCCGGACCAGTGCCGCGCGAAAGGCCGCCAGATAGGCGCGGTCCTTGGCCGTCTGCACCGGCGCGTCCTCCACCTCGGCCTGAACCAGCAGGCCGATCCGGTCCGCAATGCTCAGGTCAGGGTTGATCATGGCAAAGCCTTCCTCACCCGACAATCTCAGCCGTCTCGACCACCGCGTGCAACAGCACGTCCGCACCCGCGGCGGCCCAGTCCTTGGTGATTTCCTCGGCCTCGTTGTGGCTCAGCCCGTCGACGCAAGGACACATCACCATCGCCGTGGGCGCCACACGGTTGACCCAGCAGGCATCGTGCCCCGCACCGGAAATCAGATCCATATGCGAATAGCCCAGCCGCTCGGCCGCATTGCGGACCGCCGTCACACAGCCCTCGTCAAAGGCCACGGGATCAAACCCGCCCACCTTCTCGAACGCGACCTCCAGCCCCATGTCGTCGCAAATCTTCTGCGCTTCGACGCGCAGACGCGCCTCCATGTCCTCGATCACCGACAGATCGGGTGAGCGGAAATCAACCGTGAACACCACCTGACCGGGGATCACGTTGCGCGAGTTCGGATAGACATCGATATGCCCCGCAGCACCGACCGCATGCGGCGCGTGGCTCCATGCAATCTCGTCGACCTTTTCCAAAATCCGCGCCATGCCCAGACCCGCATTCTTGCGCATCGGCATCGGCGTCGATCCAGTGTGCGCATCCTTGCCCGTCACCGTGATTTGCGTCCACGACAGCCCCTGACCATGCGTGACCACGCCGATGTCCTTGCCCTCGGCTTCCAGGATCGGGCCCTGTTCGATGTGCAGCTCGAAAAACGCGTGCATCTTGCGCGCGCCCACCTCTTCGTCGCCCCGCCAACCGATCCGCGCCAGCTCGTCGCCAAAGGTTTTGCCCTCGGCGTCGGTCTTGGCATAGGCCCAGTCCTGCGTGTGAATGCCCGCAAAGACACCCGACGACAGCATCGCGGGGGCAAACCGTGTACCCTCTTCGTTGGTGAAATTGGTGACCACGATAGGGTGCTTGGTTTTCACATCCAGATCGTTCAGCGTGCGCAGAATTTCCAAGCCCCCCAGCACGCCCAGAACACCGTCGTATTTGCCGCCCGTGGGCTGCGTGTCCAGATGCGAGCCGACATAGACCGGCAGCGCATCAGGGTCCGTGCCCGCGCGCTGCGCGAACATGTTGCCCATCTGGTCCAGCCCCATGGTGCAGCCCGCGGCCTCGCACCATGACTGGAACAGCGCGCGCCCTTCGGCGTCCGCATCGGTCAGCGTCTGGCGGTTGTTGCCACCCGCCACGCCGGGGCCGATCTTGGCCATGTCCATCAGGCTGTCCCACAGCCGTTGTCCGTCAATCCGCAGATTTTCCCCAGGTGCTGCCATATCTCTCCCCTTCGCGCTCTGCGGCGCTTGTTTTTGACCATTTGGTAAATACACGATTGCGCTCTGCACCTTTTGAGTCAAGAACTGACTGAGACGCAGTGCGCATCCCTTGCGCATTTGCCTGAAATTGCAGCACGCGAAAGGCAGGGAATTTGGCAGATCAGACCCAGAAGAAACCCAGCCGCATCCAACAGCGCAACCGGCGCAAAATTCTGGACGCTGCCCTTGATGTTTTCTCGGCCCACGGCTTTCGGGGTGCCACGCTGGACCAGATCGCCGAACAGGCCGGGCTTAGCAAGCCGAACATCCTGTATTACTTTGACGGAAAAGAAGAAATTCACGTCACCCTGCTCAGCCAGTTGATGGAAACATGGCTCGACCCGCTGATCGAACTGGACCCCCAGGGCGACCCGCTGACCGAAATACTGGCCTATGTGCAACGCAAGCTGGAAATGTCGCGCGACCTGCCGCGCGAAAGCCGCCTGTTCGCCAACGAAATCCTGCAAGGTGCGCCCCGCATGGACCCGCATTTGCGCGCCGACCTCAAGCCGCTGTTCGATGCCCGCTGCGGCGTGATTCAGGCGTGGATGGACGCGGGCAAACTGGCGCAGGTCGATCCGCGCCACCTGATTTTCTCGATCTGGGCCACCACACAGCACTATGCCGACTTTCAGGCGCAGATCGAGGTGTTGCTGGAAGGACAGGAACCGACCGACACCGCGGCGCAATTCCTGCAGAGCATGTTTCGCAATCTGCTTACGCCGGGGCAGAATACTTCCCCGGCGTAAGGGTTGACGAAGCCGCCGTTTGAAACAGAACGCAAAGCCGCGCATCGATGGGCCGAGGTACGGCGATCCGACCTTAGTGTCTGGCACTTTATGGCAGCCAAGCACATCCGACCGAACTGTCTCGCGCAACAGAAACCAAATCGCCGTGCCGTGGGGCGGCCCGGCGATGCGCGGCGGCCTTCGGCCTTGTCCCGCGCGAGGACAGGCGGAAAGGCCTCATTCCCGCCATTCACTGCCATCTCCGCACAGGTCCGGCTGTCCCTTTCGGGACAGCTTTGACGCAAAGGTAAATTTCGCATGACCTATGACAGCAAGAGTATCGCTTACTCCGCCACCGTCGCCGACGGGTTGTTGGGGTGCGTCGTCCAGTTGGCATAGCCCGGATCAACCACCTTGCCCGTGCGCGGATCGGTTGTGCCTGCGTCCATCGGCACCATGCTGATGCAATCCTCGACCGGGCAGACGTTGACGCACAGGTTGCAGGCCACGCATTCCTCGTCGATCACCGTGAACGTGCGATCCTCGGACATGGCAATCGCCTGATGCGAGGTGTCCTCGCAGGCGGCAAAGCAACGGCCACAGGAAATACAGGCGTCCTGATCAATCTTGGCCTTGGCGACATAGTTTAAGTTCAATTGGTTCCAGTCGGTCACATTCGGCACCGCCTTGCGCACCAGCTGGTCCACCGACGTCATGCCCTTGCTGTCCATGTATTCGGACAGGCCCGAAATCATTTCCTGAACGATCTTGAACCCATAGGTCATCACCGCCGTGCAGACCTGCACGTTGCCGGCACCCAGCGCCAGGAACTCGGCCGCATCGCGCCATGTGGTGACACCGCCGATGCCGCTGATCGGCATGTCGGCTGTGGCGGGGTTGCGGGCAATTTCGGCCACCATGTTCAGCGCAATCGGCTTGACCGCAGGGCCGCAATAGCCGCCGTGCGTGCCCTTGCCGTCGATCATCGGTTCGGGGGCAAAGCTGTCTAGGTTCACAGATGTGATCGAGTTGATGGTGTTGATCAGCGACACCGCGTCGGCCCCGCCGCGCTTGGCCGCTTCGGCCGGGTACAGCACGTTGGTGATGTTCGGCGTCAGCTTCACGATCACCGGCATCCGCGTGTACATCTTGCACCAGCGGGTGACCATTTCGATGTATTCGGGCACCTGCCCCACGGCGCTGCCCATGCCGCGTTCTGCCATGCCGTGCGGGCAGCCAAAGTTCAGCTCGATCCCGTCGGCGCCGGTTTCCTCGACATGGGGCAGGATCGCCTTCCACGCTTCTTCCTCGCAAGGCACCATGATCGACGCGATCAGCGCCCGGTCGGGATAGTCGCGTTTGACCGCCTTCATTTCGCGCAGGTTCACCTCAAGCGGGCGGTCGGTGATCAGCTCGATGTTGTTCAGCCCCAGCAGACGGCGGTCCGCGCCCCAGATCGCGCCATAGCGCGGGCCGTTGACGTTGACGACAGGCGGGCCTTCCATGCCCAATGTCTTCCAAACCACACCACCCCAGCCCGCATCAAAGGCGCGGCGGACGTTGTATTCCTTGTCCGTCGGCGGGGCCGAGGCCAGCCAGAAGGGGTTGGGGGATTTGATGCCGACGAAGTCGCTTTGCAGATTTGCCATTGTAAGTTCTCCTCATAGGGGGCCGCAGCCCGCCGTCAGCCCATCAAAGCCGCGTGAATGTCCATCGCCGCATCGCGGCCTTCTGCCACGGCCGTCACCGTCAGATCGTCCCCGCCCGAGGCACAGTCACCCCCGGCCCAGACGCCTTTGACACTGGTGCGCCCCGCGCCGGTCACGGCGATCTTGCGCCCTTCCAGATCGGGCAGCCCGTCGCCTTGCAGGGTCTGGCCGATAGCCTTGAAAACCTGATCGGCGGGCAGGCGCAGCATCTGGCCGGTGCCGTTCATATCGCCGTCGACATATTCAAATTCGATCTCGCGCACCGCACCGTTGCCATGAACGGCAACAGGCACCGCATGGTTGATGATCCGCACGCCCTTGCTGGCGGCCAGATCCTGCTCGAACGGGCTGGCGTTCATCCGGTCACGGCCACGGCGGTAGACCAGCGTAACGTTCAGCGCGCCCAGCAGCTTGGCCTGCACAGCGGCGTCAATCGCGGTCATCCCGCCCCCGATCACCACCACATCGCGGCCAATGGGCAATGCGGTCAGGTCGCTGGACTGACGCAGCTCGGCGATGAAATCAACGGCATCGGTCACGCCGTCCTTGTCCTCGCCCTGCGCCCCCAGTGCGTTCACGCCGCCCAAACCGATGCCCAGAAACACCGCGTCATGGTCGGCCTTCAGCCCGTCCAGCGTCAGCCCATCCCCCAGCGCCTTGCCCGTCTCGATGCGGATGCCGCCGATCTGCAGCAGCCAATCCACCTCGTCCTGCGCAAAGCCGTTCGGGGTCTTGTAGGCCGCGATGCCGAATTCGTTCAGCCCGCCGGCCTTGGGCCGCGCGTCATAAACCACAACGTCATGCCCCAGCATCGCCAGCCGGTGCGCACAGGACAGACCCGCAGGCCCGGCACCGACAACCGCGACGGTCTTGCCCGTCGCCTCGGCGCGGGTGAAGGGATGGATGCCCTGCTGTTGCAGATGGTCGGTCGCGTAGCGTTGCAACTGACCGATCAGCACCGGCTTGCCCTCGGCCACTTCGCGCACACAGGACTGTTCGCACAACTGTTCGGTCGGGCAGACACGGGCGCACATGCCGCCCATGATGTTCTGCCCCAGGATCGTCTTGGCCGCCGCATCCGGCGTGCCCGTGGCGATCTGGCGGATGAACAACGGAATGTCGATGTCCGTGGGACAGGCGGTGATGCACGGCGCGTCGTGACAGAAATAACAACGGTCGGCGGCCACCAGCGCCTCGTGACCATCCAACGGCGGGTGCAGGTCCGAGAACTGCGCCGCATAGGCGCCCCGTTCCAGCCTTCCGGCCCTGATCCCCGGTGCAAACACATCATCAACCATCTTCACGCTCCCGCAACTTTTTGCTGTCATCTTTGCAAAAACGCTCTCACGGAATAATTTTTTTATCAACTGGTAAAAAATAAAAATGACGGTCGGGGGATGGACATTCCCAGATCGACGCACAAAAATAGTGCATCGCAGTCCCTCGGCGTGGAAACGCCCATATCAGCCCAGAGTCGGATTTCTCTTGATTTTGAGACCGACCATGCGCATATACGTACTGCGACGTTACACCTATCGACCACACTGCTCCTCTTTCGGGCTCAGTCTCTCGATCTGTCTAGACTTTGCCGACCTGCCGCATTCCGTGGGCAGTTATTAAGAAGGAGTACGACGATGGCTACTGGCACCGTCAAATGGTTCAACACAACAAAAGGCTACGGCTTTATCGCACCCGATGGCGGCAGCAAAGATGTGTTCGTGCACATTTCGGCTGTTGAGCGTTCGGGCTTGACCGGTCTGGCCGACAACCAAAAAGTCACTTTCGACATCGAAAATGGCCGCGACAACCGCGAAAGCGCGATCAACATCGCACTGGCATAAGCCTTTTTGTTGATATGATAGATGAAACGGGCGCTTCGGCGTCCGTTTTTGTTTGTGCGACCGGCGGTTCGTATCGGCCCGACGGTCGAACGCGGCGCCTCTTTGGGTGAACGGGGCTGGTTTTTTGTATCTGGCCACGGGGCGGCGCCCCGAAATGCCAGCCGAAACATCACGCTCTTCTGACCTAAAGCGGACCTTGGGCACGGCTTGGGGCAATGCCTGCTGTGCGAACAAAGCTGCCCTTTGAAATGGAGTGCGAAGCCGCGCATCGTCGGGCCGTGGTGCGGCGATCCGACCGTCGTGCATGCCACTTTATGGCGGCCAAGCACATCCCACCTGTCCGTCACGCGCAACAGTAACCAAATCGCCGTGCCGTGGGGCGGCCCGTCGATGCGCGGCGGCCTGCGGCCTTGACTCCGCGCGGGGGAATACGGAAAGGGCTCATTCCTGCCCTTCGGTGCAATCCTCGCAAAGGTCCGTTTCCCCATTCTGCGCCAATGAATTACGCAAATGCCCCGGTGAAATCCGACACCAGAGGGTTATCCTGCTGCCCAATCAACCCGACGGCACTTGCCCGATCAGCTTCAGCACTTGGGGCCCCAGCCCTTCCACAACCTTTTGAACGCCGTCCGCATTCGGGTGAATCCCGTCCGCCTGCATCAGGTCGCGCACCGCTGCGGGATCGGTGTCCGCGCCGCCCATGCCTTCGAAAAAGCTGGGCGCATAAAGCGTGCCGTATTGAGCGGCCAGTTCGGGATACATCGCATCGAACGACGCTTTGTATTCGGGCCCGTAGTTGCCCGGCGCCTGCATCCCCACCAGCAGCACTTTGACATCTGCATCGGCCGCCGCTTGCAATATACCGTCCAGATTGGCGCGGCTGTTTGCCGGATCAATGCCACGCAACAGGTCGTTTCCGCCCAGCGTGACGATCATCGCGTCCACGTCTGGCGTCAGCGTCCACGCCGCACGCGACAAGCCTCCGGCGGTGGTGTCACCCGACACACCCGCGTTCATCACCTGCACATCGGCCCCCTGATCGCGCAGCCAGCTTTCCAGTTGGGGCACGAATCCGTCCTCTTGCGGCAGGCCGTAGCCTTGGGTCAGACTGTCACCCAGCGCCGCGATCACCACCGGGTCGGCCCAGGCCGGTCCTGACAAAACCGTAAGAATTCCGACTATTGCCTTGCGCATCGTGATCCAGCCTCCATATCCAAGCGTACCCCCTATAAAGGCACGTATGCATGTCCAATCCAGTCCTGACCCTTGAAAATGCGACATTGGCGCTGGATGGCAATGCCGGACGCATCGAAATTCTGCACGGTATCGACCTGAATATAGACGCGGGCGAGACAGTCGGGCTGGTTGGCCCGTCGGGTTCGGGCAAGTCATCGCTGCTGATGCTGATGGGCGGGTTGGAACGCGCCACCGGCGGGTCCGTGATGGCCTTGGGCAACGATCTGACGCAGATGGGCGAAGATGCCCTTGCCCGCTTTCGCCGCGACAACATGGGTGTGGTGTTCCAGTCCTTCCACCTGATCCCCACCATGACCGCGCTGGAAAATGTGGCCACGCCGTTGGAACTGGCCGGTGTCAAAGACGCCTTTGCCCGGGCCGAGGCGGAACTGGCCACCGTGGGTCTGGCCCATCGCAGCGGCCATTATCCGTCGCAAATGTCGGGGGGCGAACAACAGCGGGTGGCGCTGGCGCGCGCGTCGGTCACGCGGCCCCGTATCCTGCTGGCGGACGAGCCTACGGGCAATCTGGATCTGGCCAACGGCGACGCGATCATGGACATGCTGTTTGACCTGCGCGACCGGCACGGGGCGACGTTGGTGCTGGTGACCCATTCGAACGCGCTGGCCGAACGCTGTGACCGCGTGGTGCGGCTGGTGGATGGCCGCATCGCACAGGCCGACGCATGAGCCTGCGCATTGCTGCCCGCCTGGCCCGTCGCGAGCTGCGCGGCGGCTTGCACGGCTTTCGCATTTTCCTGGCCTGTCTTGCCCTTGGGGTCGCGGCCATCGCCGCCGTCGGCTCGGTCCGGTCGGCCATCGAGGCGGGGCTGACCCGTGAGGGGGCCGCGCTGTTGGGCGGTCAGGCCGAGATGGATTTCACCTATCGTTTTGCCACCGAGGACGAACGCGCGTGGATGGCGCAAATTGCGCAGAACGTCTCGCAAGTTGTCGATTTCCGCTCGATGGCGGTGGTGGACCGCGATGGAGAGTCCGAGCGCGGGCTGACACAGGTCAAGGGCGTCGACGATGCCTATCCGCTGATCGGCAACGTGGGGCTGTCCCCCGAGATCCCGCTGGCGCAGGCGCTGGGAGATCAGGACGGCCTGCCCGGCGCGATCATGGAGCAGGTGCTGGCCGACCGGCTGGGCCTGACCACGGGCGACACGCTGCGGTTGGGCACGCAGGATTTTCGCCTGAGCGCCCTGCTGACCCGCGAACCTGACAGCGCCGGAGCAGGCTTTGGTCTGGGGCCGCGCACCATCGTGCGCACGCAGGCGCTGGAAAACTCGGGGCTGCTGGAAACCGGGACGCTGTTCAACACCAAGTACCGCCTGACCCTGCCGCCGACAGCGGACCTTGAGGCGCTGGAGCAGGCGGCTGAGAGCAGGTTCGGCGACGCAGGCATGCGCTGGCGCGATTCGCGCAATGGTGCGCCGGGCGTGGCGCGGTTTGTCGAACGGCTGGGCGCGTTCCTGGTGCTGGTCGGTCTGTCGGGTCTGGCCGTGGGCGGGGTTGGCGTGTCGGCGGCGGTGCGGGCCTATCTGGCTGAGAAAACCAGCGTGATCGCCACCCTGCGCACCCTGGGGGCCGAGCGGTCGACGATTTTCCAAACCTATTTTATCCAGATCGGTGCGCTGTCGCTGCTGGGCATTTTCATCGGCCTTGTGCTGGGCGCGGTGGCGCCGCTGTTGCTGGCGCCGCTGATCGAGGCGCGCCTGCCGATCCCCGCCAGCATTGCGGTCTATCCCCGCCCGCTGGTCGAGGCAGGCATTTACGGATTGCTGACAGCCTTCATGTTTACGCTCTGGCCGCTGGCCCGCGCCGAAGACGTGCGCGCCGCGACCCTGTTCCGCGACGCGCTTGGCAGCACGGCCCTGCTTCCCAAAGCCCGCTATGTCGTCGCCGTGGGCGTGGGGCTGGCGCTGTTGGTGGGGCTAGCGGGGCTGTTTTCGGGGACATGGCGGCTGACGCTGTGGATGGCGGGCGGCATTGCGGGGGCGCTGGTGCTGCTGGCGCTGTCGGCATGGGTGATCCGCTGGACCTCGCGGCGCGGCGCGCGCATGGCGCAAGGGCGGCCTGCGTTGCGCTGGGCGCTGGCGGCGATTTCCGGCCCGCGCGAAGGCGCGACCTCGACCGTATTGTCGTTGGGTCTGGGCCTGTCGGTGCTGGCCGCCGTCGGCCAGATCGACGGCAACCTGCGCAATGCCATCGCGGGCAATCTGCCCGAGGTTGCGCCGTCCTATTTCTTTGTCGACATCCAGAAGGACCAGATGGACGGTTTCAACGAACGGCTGAAGAATGACCCCGCCGTGCGGCGCGTCGACAGCGCACCGATGCTGCGCGGCGTGATCACCCGCATCAACGACCGCCCCGCGCGCGAAGTTGCAGGCGACCACTGGGTCACACGCGGCGACCGTGGCGTGACCTATGCCACCGACCTGCCGGACCGCACCACGCTGACCGCTGGCGAATGGTGGGCGCCCGACTATGCAGGCCCGCCCCTGATCAGCTTTGCCGCCGAAGAAGCCGGGGAAATGGGCCTGAAGCTGGGCGACACCATGACCATCAACGTGCTGGGCCGCGAGATCACCGGCACCATCGCGTCGTTCCGCGAGGTCGACTTTTCCAACGCGGGCATCGGCTTTGTCATGACGATGAACCCCGCCGCCCTGTCGGGCGCACCGCACAGCTATATCTCGACGGTCTACGCCGAACCCGAAGCCGAAGCGGCGATCCTGCGCGATCTGGGCAGCGCCTATCCCAACATCACCGCGATCCGCGTGCGCGACGCCATCGACCGCGTGGCCGAGGTGCTGGCGGGCATCGCCGCCGCCAGCTCTTACGGGGCGGCCGCCACGTTGCTGACCGGCTTTCTGGTGCTGATCGGCGCGGCCTCGGCGGGCACGCAGTCGCGCACCTATGAGGCGGCAGTGCTGAAAACCCTTGGTGCCTCACGCAAGCGCATCCTGATCAGCTTTGCCCTGCGCGCCGCCCTTCTGGGCCTTGCCGCCGGGCTGGTGGCACTGGGGGCCGGTATTGCGGGCGGCTGGGCGGTGTCGCGGTTCGTAATGGAGACGGGCTACCAGGTGATCTGGCCTTCGGCGCTGGCGATCATCGCGGGCGGCATCGTGGCGACGCTGGTGGCGGGGCTGGCCTTTGCCTGGGGGCCGCTTGCTGCGCGACCGGCCCATGTGCTGCGGGCGCGGGAATAGAACTTTTATGCCTCCGGCGGGGATATTTCCTGCCAAAAGAAGACATGAATTATTAACCATTTCCGGGTGAGTATCGGGCACGGCACAGGCGGGGACGCCGATGGCCGTGCCAGAAGAAACGACTTGCCGTTTCAGGCGGGGGGTGTTGGCAGCAACACCCCCCGTCTTTTTTGGCCGTCTTTCTTTTGGCCCTAAATATCCTGGGGGAGCGCCGCACGGCGCGGGGGCAAAGCCCCCTATAGCACTTTCGAAAAAACCTGACTCACTTAACGCTTCCTGAAATCTTAGATTTCAACGCGTTAAGTGATGGCCTGCGTATCATGTATTCCGAGAAGTGCTTTATTCAGCCGCTTCTGCGTAGCTCTCCATCGGCGGGCAGGTGCAGATCAGGTTGCGGTCGCCGTGCACGTTGTCGACGCGGTTCACCGGGGGCCAGTATTTGTCCACACGGAACGCGCCCGGCGGGAAGCAGCCCTGTTCGCGGGAATAGGGGCGGTCCCAGTCGCGCACCAGATCTTCCATCGTGTGCGGTGCGTTTTTCAGCGGGTTGTTGGCGGCGTCAATGCGACCCTCGGCGATGTCGTCAATCTCGGCGCGGATTGCCAGCATCGCATCGCAGAAACGGTCCAGCTCGGCCTTGGTTTCGCTTTCCGTTGGCTCAACCATCAGCGTGCCTGCCACCGGCCAGCTCATGGTCGGCGCATGGAACCCGCAATCGACCAGACGTTTGGCGATGTCCTCGACCGTCACGCCCGCGGCTTCGTCAAAGGGGCGCACGTCCAGGATGCATTCGTGCGCCACACGGCCCGACGGGCCTTTGTACAGCACGTCAAATGCTCCTTCGAGCCGCTTGGCAATGTAATTTGCGTTCAGGATCGCAACGCGCGTCGCCTGGGTCAGACCATCCCCGCCCATCATCAGGCAATAGGCCCAGCTGATCGGCAACAACGATGGCGAGCCGAAAGGCGCGGCGCTGACTGGACCCTCGGTGCCGCCTGTCGACGGATGGCCCGGCAGATGCGGGATAAGGTGGCTTTTGACACCGATCGGACCCATGCCGGGGCCGCCGCCGCCATGCGGGATGCAGAACGTCTTGTGCAGGTTCAGGTGGCTGACGTCACCGCCCAGATCACCGGGACGCGACAGGCCCACCATCGCGTTCATGTTGGCCCCGTCGATATAGACCTGACCGCCATGTTTGTGCGTGATGGCTGTGACTTCGGTCACTGTTTCCTCGAAGACACCGTGGGTCGAGGGATAGGTGATCATGCAACCCGCAAGGTTGTCGGCGTGCTGTTCGGCCTTGGCCTTGAAGTCGTCCAGATCGATGTCGCCGTTGGCGGCGGATTTGATCGGCACGACCTTCCAGCCGACCATCTGGGCGCTGGCGGGGTTGGTGCCGTGGGCGCTCATCGGGATCAGGCAGATGTTGCGGTGCCCCTGACCGTTCTCGCGGTGATAGGCGGCAATCGTCAGCAGACCCGCATATTCCCCCTGCGCGCCCGAGTTGGGCTGCATCGAGATCGCGTCATAGCCGGTGATCTGGCACAGCTTTGCGCTGAGGTCGGCGATCATCTCGGCGTAGCCCGCCGCCTGGTCGGCAGGGACAAAGGGGTGCAGCAGCGAGAATTCTTCCCACGTCACCGGCATCATCTCGGCGGCCGAGTTCAGCTTCATCGTGCAGGACCCCAGCGGGATCATCGCGCGATCCAGCGCCAGATCGCGGTCAGCCAGACGGCGCATGTAGCGCATCATCTCGGTTTCGGCGCGGTTCATGTGGAAAATCGGGTGCGTCAGGTAATCGGACGTGCGCACCAGATCGTCGGGCACGCGGTATTCAGGCGCATAATCGCTGTCCTTCGCCTCTAGTCCAAAGGCGCGCCAGACCGCTTCGATGTCGGCGGGGCGGGTGCGTTCGTCCAGGCTGATGCCCACGCGGGTTTCACCAACGCGGCGCAGGTTGATGCCCTCGTCCACCGCCGATTTCATCACCGCCGATTGCAGCGGGCCAACATCGACCGTCACCGTATCGAAATAGACCTTGGGATCGACGGCAAAGCCTGCCGCTTCCAGCCCACGCGCCATGCGCACGGTCTTGCGGTGGATGCGTTGGGCGATGGCTTTCAGCCCCTGCGGGCCGTGGAACACGGCATACATCGACGCCATCACCGCCAGCAGCGCCTGCGCGGTGCAGACGTTCGACGTGGCCTTTTCCCGGCGGATGTGCTGTTCGCGGGTCTGCAGCGACAGCCGGTAGGCGCGGTTGCCGTGGCTGTCGATGCTGACGCCCACGATCCGGCCCGGCATGGCGCGCTTCATCTCGTCGCGGCAGGCCATATAGGCGGCGTGCGGGCCGCCATAGCCCACGGGCACGCCAAAGCGCTGGGTGCTGCCGACGGCAATGTCCGCGCCCATGGCACCGGGTTCTTTCAGGATGGTCAGGGACAGGGGATCGGCGCTGACGATGCCGATGGCCTTGGACCCGTGCAGCGCGTCCATCTGCGCGGTGAAATCGCGCACGTGGCCGTAGGTGCCGGGATACTGGAAGATCGCGCCAAAGACGGCCTCGGGGTCCAGATCCTCGGGTTTGCCGACGATCACCTCGATGCCCAGCGGCGCCGCCCGGGTTTTCATCACCGCGATGTTCTGCGGGTGGCAGTCGCGGTCGATGAAGAACCCGCGCGCTTTCGACTTGGACACCCGCTGTGCCATTGTCATCGCTTCAGCGCAGGCGGTGGATTCGTCCAGCAGAGAGGCGTTCGCAACCTCCAGCCCCGTCAGATCGCTGATCATGGTCTGGAAGTTCAGCAGCGCCTCGAGCCGCCCTTGGGAAATCTCGGGCTGGTAGGGCGTATAGGCCGTGTACCAGGCGGGGTTTTCCAGAATGTTGCGCTGGATCGCAGGGGGCGTCACCGTGCCATAGTAGCCCTGCCCGATCAGGCTGGTCAGCACGCGGTTCTTGCCTGCGACTTCGGCCATGTGGTGCAGCAGTTCGCGTTCCGATTTCGCCTTGCCGAAATCCAGCGGTTCCTTTTGGCGGATCGCCTTGGGCAGCGTGTCGTCGATCAGCGCGTCCAGATCGCGCGCGCCGACCACGTCCAGCATATCGGCCATCTCTTGCGGCGATGGGCCGATGTGGCGGCGGTTGGCGAAATCATATGGCAAATATTCGGTCGGCGTGAACGACATGCGTACGTCCCCTGCGTTGGTGTTTCGGTCATGCGACTGCCCTGAGCCGGGCAGCCGGTAGGGTATCAGGCGATGAATTTCTGATAGGCGGCTTCGTCCATCAGCTCTTCAAGCTGGGACGGATCGCTGACGGTCATCTTGAAGAACCAGGCTTCGCCCTGCGGGTCGTCGTTGACCTTGCCGGGGTTGTCGACCAGCGTCTCGTTCACTTCGGTGATCTCGCCGTCGACGGGGGCCAGGATGTCGGACGCCGCCTTGACGGATTCGATCACGACGATCTCGTCGTCCTTGCTGACGGTGGTGCCAACCTCGGGCAATTCAACGAACACCACGTCGCCCAGTTGTTCGGCGGCGTGGATGGTGATGCCCACCACCATTTCGCCGTCTTCGTCGCGCAGCCACTCGTGTTCTTCTGTGAATTTCATTGGGGTCGTCTCCTGATGGGTTATCTTTTGAAGTTGGCAGGCACAAAGGGCAAAGCCGCCACTTGGACCGGCATCCGTTTGCCGCGCACCTCGCCCCACAGGGGGGTGCCGGTGCTGGTATGATCGACATTGACATAGCCCATTGCCACAGGTCCACCGACCGTGGGGCCAAAGCCGCCGCTGGTCACATGGCCCACAGGGTCGGTCGCGGTTTCGCTGTCGTAGATTGCCACGCCTTCGCGCATCGGGGCACGGCCTTCGGGCAGCAGGCCGACGCGCTTGCGGGCGGGTGCGTTCAACGCCTTGTCAGCGCCGGGAAAGCCGCCTGCGCGGTCACCGCCGGGGCGGCGCACCTTCTGGACGGCCCACATCAGCGTGCCTTCGGCAGGTGTTGTGGTGGCGTCGATGTCGTGGCCATAGAGGCACAAGCCCGCCTCAAGCCGCAGCGAATCCCGCGCGCCAAGGCCGATGGGGGCGACGCCGTCCTGTGCCAACAGGGTGCGCACCAGCGCCTCGGCATCCGCCGCGGGCACCGAAATCTCGTAGCCGTCTTCGCCGGTATAGCCCGAGCGCGAGGCCCAGACGTCAACACCGTCCAGCGTCAGATCAGCCACATCCATGAACCGCATGTCCGCGGCACGCGCGTCCAGCGCAGCGACAGCCGCCTCGGCCCCCGGTCCCTGTACTGCAACCAGCGCGCGGTCGGCCAGTTCGGTGACGGTCACAGATGGCGCCAAGGCGGCCTTCATCCGAGCGATATCCGCGCCCTTGCAGGCGGCATTCACTACCACGAGCAGGTCGTCGCCCCGGCGGGCAAACATCAGGTCGTCCTCGATCCCGCCTGCGTCATTGGTGAAAAATCCATAGCGTTGCCGCCCGTCGCCCAGGCCCAGCACATCCTGTGGCACCAGCGTCTCGAACGCCTGTGCCACGGCGTCCCAGGAAGCACCGGACAGGATCACCTGCCCCATGTGGCTGACGTCGAACAGACCGGCCGCGGTGCGTGTGTGATTGTGTTCGCCCATCACGCCCATCGGATATTGCACCGGCATGGCGTAGCCCGCGAACGGCACCATCTTGGCACCCAGTTCAACGTGCAGATCATAAAGCGGCGTGCGCAGATCGTCAGACATCGGTCTCTCCTTCGACCGGGTCCGTTTTGGAAAAACAGGCCGGCATCATACGACGCGCCCCAACGGCTGCGCCTGCGATGCCCCCTCTGTCCTGTCGCCTGAGATCGTTATCCCTTCGGCGGGTGCGCCTGGCACCACTCTCCAGAGTCCTCAATTCCGTCACGGTCCTGTTGCCTGAGAGTTTCCGGGGCGGTTGCTCCTTCGGCACCGGCGCTTCAGGCCGGTTCTCCCATGACGGATGTCGGATAACTAGCCAAGAGCGTCGGTTACAGTCAATAGCCGATGCTGCATCTTGACACTGCAGGCGCTGCGAATGACACAAGTGCCCATGAAAGCACCATACTTCTTCGGCTACGGCAGCCTCGTCAACCGCGCCACGCACGCCTATCCGCAAGCGCAAACCGCAACCCTGTCCGGCTGGCGGCGCGCCTGGGTGCGCGCCCGCGAACGGGACGATCTGGTGTTTCTGACAGCAGTGGCCGACCCTGCGGCGCGAATCTCGGGGCTGATTGCCGCCGTGCCAAATGCCGACTGGGTGGCACTGGACACCCGCGAAACCGGGTACCGCCGCCGCGATGCCACCGATGCGGTCAGCCATGCCGCGACGGATGTCGATTCGATCGCGGTCTATGCCATAGACCCCACCGATATGCGCCGCGAGGGACAGCACCACATCCTGCAAAGCTATCTGGATGTTGTCGTCCAAGGGTTTCTGAACGAGTTCGGGGAAGAGGGCGTTGCCGACTTTTTCGCCACCACCTCGGGCTGGGACACACCCATTCTGGATGACCGCGCCAAACCGCTTTATCCCCGCGCGCAGGTCCTAAGCACGTCCGAAATGGCATTGGTCGACCACCACGTCGCCCGCGTCAAAGCGGAACTGTAATAGAAAAAGGGCCGCGCAGTCGCGCAGCCCTTGTGTTTCATCTTGCAAAGAAAACTCCCACCGGAGGGTCGGCTGGCCTCAAACGCCTTACTTGCGGGCTTTGACCACCTGCAACAGCGGCATCACGGCGGACATGTCCGGCCCGTGGCTTTGTCCTGTCAGCGCCTTGCGCAGCGGCATGAACAGCCCGCGGCCCTTGCGGCCTGTGGCCTCTTTCACGGCAGCGGTCCATGTGCCCCATGTGGTTTCATCAAACGGACCCTCGGGCAGCAATGTCATCGCCTGCGCCACGAAATCCGCGTCTTCCGCGTCAATCTCGGGCTCTGCGCCATCGCGGAACATCACCCACCACGCGTCCAGATCGTTCAGCGTGTTGATGTTTTCGCGGGTCACGGCCCAGAACGCAGGTGCCAGGTCCGCAGGCACGCCCAGTGCCTCGATGTCCGCGCGCACGTCTTCCAACGCCAGCGTCTGCAAATAGCGGCCGGTCAGCGGGTACAGGTCCGCCTCGTCGAACTTGGTCGGGGCCGAGCCGAAGCGGTTGATGTCAAAGCCGTCGATCAACGCGCCCATGTCGGTGCGCAGTTCAACCGGATCGGAAGACCCCAGACGCGCCATCAGCGACAACAGCGCCATCGGCTGCACGCCTGCCGCACGCAGGTCGCGCAGCGAAAGGGTGCCCAGACGTTTCGACAGCGCCTCGCCCTGTGGGCCGGTCAGCAGCGAGTGGTGTGCAAAGGCGGGCGGTGTGCCGCCCAGCGCCTTGATGATCTGGATCTGCGTCGCGGTGTTGGTCACGTGGTCCGACCCGCGCACCACGTTGGTCACGCCCATCTCGACGTCATCCACCACGGATGCCAGCGTATACAGCATTTGCCCGTCGCCCCGGATCAGCACCGGGTCGGACACGCTGGCCGCATCAATCGAGATGTCGCCCAGAATGCCATCGGTCCATTCGATGCGCTCCTGGTCCAGCTTGAACCGCCACACGCCATTCCCGCGCTCGGCGCGCAGGGCGTCGCGTTCGGCATCGCTTAGCGCCAGTGCGGCGCGGTCGTAGACCGGCGGTTTGCCCATGTTCAACTGTTTCTTACGCTTCAGATCCAGTTCGGTGGGCGTCTCGAATGCCTCGTAGAAGCGGCCCGCTGCGCGCAGCTTGTCGGCGGCCTCTTCGTAGCGGTCCAGACGCTCGGATTGACGCTCGACGCGGTCCCAGTGCAGGCCCAGCCATTCCAGGTCGTGTTTGATCGCGTCCACGTATTCCTGCTTCGACCTTTCGGGGTCGGTGTCGTCGATGCGCAGGATAAAGGTGCCGCCCGATTTTCGTGCGATCATAAAGTTCATCAGCGCCGTGCGCAGGTTGCCCACGTGGATATAGCCGGTGGGCGACGGGGCGAAACGGGTGGTGATCTGATTGGACATGGGCGCTCTCCTGTTAGGCGCCGAAGTGTCACAGGGCGCAGGATTTGTCCAGATAAGCCGGAAAACACGGGCTTAGAAACGCAAAAGGCCCGGACACGTGGTCCGGGCCTTCGGCATATGCAGGTCAGCCGTTAGCGGATGACTTGCACGATGGCGTTGGTTTGCGTGTCCACCACGACGGTCTGGCCGTTGATGGTCGCATAGCGCAGGCCATCCTGGGGCACTTCGTAGGTGGTCACGTTCTGCGGCACGACCGCACCCACGACGACTTCACCGTCCAGATAGACGGGCTCGACCGGATTGGTGGTGATATAGGTCACGGTTTCGGTCGTTGGTTCAACCGCGGCGGACCCCGCTGCGCCACCGATAATGCCGCCAGCGATGATGCCGCCAATCGGGCCACCCACTGCATATGCAGCCAGCGCACCGATGGTCGCACCTGCGGTTGCACCGGCGGTCTGGTCAGCTTTCGTCTCAGCGGTGTTTTCATAGGTCACGCTGTTGACCTCAACTGTTGCAGGGCGCGTGCTGAGGGCAACGGCTTGTTCTTCGACGGCGACAGCCAGATAGTCGGCCGAGGACCAGCCGGATTTGCCATCAAACACAACCTTGCACCACGACGCCTCGGCCAGGCAGCCATCGACCGCTGTGGTTCCACCGCCAGGGATCACGCCCAGAATTTCATACTGGGGGCCGGGGCCACTGCGGATGTTGAGGTCGGTTGCTGCAATCGCCTCTGCACTTTGGGCAAAGGCAGGGGCGGCGGCTGTCAGCGCGATAACGGACGCGACACCGATTTTACCGAATTTAGACATACTCATGTTTATTCCTCCGTCGCGGTCGGGCCCCTTTTTGGGTGCCACATCTGACCCGCGTATCGACTGAAGGGACAACGACGCAGTGCGCGGTCGGTTCCTGCCGCAATGCGCCTAAGTCGCGGGTTTCACACCCCTTTTACGGCAGTCTGCGCAGACTTCCGCCTGCGCGGTGCAGTTTCGGCAAGGAATGACCAATGCCAAAAGCTGCTGGGAACAAGTTCAGCTTTGATCGCGCCAGCGGTTCACGATGGGATAGCGCCGATCCAGCCAGAACGCGTGTTTGGTCAGGCGCGTGCCCGGCGCCGATTGAAAGCGCTTGTATTCGCTCAGGAACAGCAGCCGCTCGACCTTTTGCGCGGTTTCGCGGGCAAAGCCTGCGGCGACGCAATCAGCGATGCTGCCGTCCTGATCCACCAGAATCTCCAGGATCGCATCCAGTTCGGGGTAATCTGGCAGACTGTCGCTGTCTTTCTGGTCGTCGCGCAGTTCGGCGCTGGGGGGTCTGGTGATGATCCGTGTCGGGATTACTTCGCCTGCATTGCCCATCATCCAGTCGCGATGGTTGGCGTTGCGCCATTCGCAGGTTTTGAACACCCGCGTCTTGTACATATCTTTGATCGGATTGTACCCACCTGCCATGTCGCCATAGATCGTGGCATAGCCCACGGCGACCTCGGATTTGTTGCCGGTGGTCAGCAGCATTTCTCCGAACTTGTTGCTCATCGCCATCAGCAGCAGGCCGCGCAGGCGCGACTGGATGTTTTCCTCTGTCAGGCCCGGTTCCATCCCTTCGAACAGCGGGGCCAGCGTGTTGGTGATCGCGGCGCGCCCTTCGGCGATGGGAACATAGTCGTAATGACAGCCCAGCGCCTTGGCGCAACTTTCGGCGTCTTCCAGGCTGTCCGGGCTGGTGTATTCCGATGGCAGCATCACGCAGCGCACGTTTTCAGGGCCGATGGCATCGGCCGCAATGGTGGCCACCAGCGCACTGTCGACACCGCCCGACATGCCCAGCAGCACCTTTTTAAAGCCGGTCTTGGCCATATAGTCGCGCAGGGCCACGACCATTACGTGGTAATCCTGTTCCCATGCGTCGGGCTGCGGGGCGATCTCGCCCTCGATCACGCGCCAGCCATCGGGGGTGCGTTCCAGATCGACATGGGTGATCGCCTCGGACATCACGGGCATCCGCATCGCCAGCTTGCCACCGGGGTTCAGCGCAAAGGACGCGCCGTCGAACACCTGGTCGTCCTGACCGCCGACCATATTCAGATAGATCAGCGGCAGGCCGGTTTCGACCACGCGGGCGACCATCTGGTTCAGCCGCGTTTCCATCTTGTCGCGGTAATAGGGCGATCCGTTGGGCACCAGCAGGAACTCCGCCCCTGTCTCTTGCAGCGTTTCGGCCACGTCCTCGTGCCATGCGTCTTCACAGATCGGGCTGCCGACGCGGGCGTTGCCCACGCTGTAGGGGCCGCCCAAGGGGCCCGCATCGAACACGCGCACTTCGTCAAAGACGGTCTCATTGGGCAAATGATGCTTCAGCACCCGGCTGACGATGCGCCCGCCGCGACAGATCAGGTAGGCGTTGAAGAGATCGGCCCCCTCGACCCACGGGCAGCCGATGGCCAGCGTCGGCCCGTCGGCACAGTCCACCGCCAGCGCCTTGACCGCTTCGATCGCCGCGGTGTGAAACGCGGGCTTCATGATCAGATCTTGCGCGTTATACCCGGTGATGAACAGTTCGGGCAGCGCCACCATATCGGCCCCCGCCTCGCGCCCCGCCTGCCATGCCGCGCGCGCCTTGGCGGCGTTGCCGTCGATGTCGCCGACAGTGGGGTTCAGCTGTCCCAGCGTGATGCGAAAAGTGTCGGCCATGTGTGCGCTCCGAAATTTGCTTGATTGCCCCTATACGGTCTGGCCGCGCGGCGCGAAAGACCCCAGCCGGCAATTCGCGGCGACCACACGCTTGTGTTGCCTTGAATGACGGCAAAGCCATTGCGACCCCCTTTCGGTTTCTTTACCCTTTGATAACGATCCACGGGGCATGCCCCTTCATCGCCAAAGGTGCCAAATGTTCACACGCAACCTGATCTTTTGCCTCGCCCTGCTTCCTGCCATTGCCCATGCACAGGACGCCAAGGTGCTGACAAAGCAATATGACGATGGCGGCATCTACGAGGGCACGTTCAAAAACGGTTTGCAGAACGGCACCGGCACCTACCGGCTGCCCAACGGATATGAATACACCGGCACTTGGGTCGACGGCGAGATCAAGGGCGAAGGCGTGGCGCGTTTCCCGAACGGGTCGGTCTACGAGGGCAACTTTGAAAAGGGCAAACCCGACGGATTTGGCAAGATCACATTTGCCGATGGCGGCACCTATGAAGGCGACTGGCAGGCCGGCGCGATCATGGGCAATGGCGTGGCGCTGTATGCCAACGGCGTGCGCTACGAAGGCGCGTTTCGCAATGCAAAGCACCACGGCAAGGGCGTGATGCAAAGCCCGGGCGGTTACGAATACAAGGGCGACTGGGTCGATGGCGTCAAACAGGGCGTCGGCACGATCACCTATCCTGATGGCGCGGTCTATGACGGCGAGATTGCCAACGGCGAGCGTGACGGCACCGGCACGCTGACCATGCCAGACGGGCTGATCTACGCGGGCAAATGGGTCAACGGCCAGATCGAAGGTGACGGCAAGCTGACCCAACCCAACGGTGACATATACGAAGGCGACCTTGTCGCCGGGCGCCGCGAGGGCAAGGGCCGCGTGACCTATGCCAATGGCGATGTCTACGAGGGCGATTTCAAGGATGACCGCCGCGACGGCACCGGCACCTTTATCGGCAATGACGGATACACCTATATCGGCGACTGGGCCGAGGGCCAGATCGAAGGCAAAGGCCGCGTGACCTATCCCGATGGATCGGTCTACGAGGGGGATTTCCGCGATGATCTGGCCGATGGCACCGGCAAGATCACCTATGCCGATGGCGCCACCTACGAAGGACAATGGACCGCCGGCGTGATCGAAGGCCAGGGCAAAGCTGTCTATCCCAATGGCGTCGTCTACGAGGGCGGCTTCAAAAGCGCCAAGAACGACGGTCAGGGCGTGATGACCTATGCCGACGGCTACCGTTACGAAGGCGGCTGGCAGGACGGGCAACGCCATGGCGCGGGCAAGGCGACCTATCCAGATGGCACGGTTTACGAAGGCAATTTCGAAGACGGCCAGCGCCACGGCATCGGCAAGATCGTGATGGCCGACGGGTTTACCTACGAAGGCGAGTGGGTGCGCGGCGAGATCAGCGGCACGGGCACGGCGACATATGTGAACGGCGATGTTTACGAGGGCACCTTCCGCGCGGGCAAACGTCAGGGCGATGGCACGATGCGCTATGCTTCCGGCGAAGAAGCCTCGGGTGACTGGGACAATGGCGCGTTGAAGACAGAGCAGACGTCAGAGCCCGCGGCAGATCAAGCGCCAGAGCAGACACCGGGACAGGGCGGCTAAGCGGCGGCTAAACCACCTCGCCCGCGTCCAGACGTTTCAGGAACCGCGCGGCATCGGTTAGCACGGACTTGCGGCGGTCTTCGTCCATACGGTCCCATGTGCTGTACATATTGCCCATGCGCGGGTTGTTTTCGAACCTGTCGCGGTGGCGGTTCAGGAAATCCCAATACAACAGGTTGAACGGACACGCCCCGTCGCCGGTTTTCTTGGACACCTTATAGCTGCATTGTTTGCAGTGGTCCGACATGCGGTTGATGTAGGCGCCCGAGGACACATAGGGTTTGGACGCGATCACGCCGCCGTCGGCGAACTGGCTCATGCCGATGGTGTTCGGTGCCTCGACCCATTCGAAGGCATCCGCATAGACCGACAGATACCAATCATGCACCTGCGCCGGATCGACGCCTGCCAACAGGGCAAAGTTGCCTGTCACCATCAGCCGCTGGATGTGGTGGGCATAGGCGCGGGTTTTGGTCTGGGCCACCGCCTGCCGCACGCAGCGCATCTTGGTTTCCGCGCCCCAGTAGAATGCGGGCAGATCGCGGCTGTGGTCCAGGGTGTTGCGGTCGGTGTAGTCGCGCCCTTCCAGAAAATAGATGCCGCGCACGTATTCGCGCCAACCGATGATCTGGCGAATGAACCCTTCGGCGGCGTTGATCGGCACGTCGCCCGCGTCATAGGCATCTTGCACCGCCTGACACACCTCAAGCGGCGACAGCAGGCCGATGTTCATGTAAGGCGACAGAACCGCATGATAAAGGTAGGGTTCCCCGTCCAGCATCGCGTCCTGATAGTCGCCAAAGCGCGGCAGGGCGTGTTCGACAAAATGCGCCAGCGCGTCCAGCGCGCCCGCGCGGTCGGTGGCAAATTCGAACGGTTCAAGGTCGCCGAAGTGGTCCCCGAACTCTGACGCCACAAGGTCAAGCACGGCGCGCGTGGTGTCATCCGGTTCAAACTTTAGCGGCCCTTCGGTCTCGATGTCCCCGGGGGCCGGCTTGCGGTTGTCGTGGTCAAAATTCCATTGCCCGCCCGCCGGATCGTCGCCGTCCATCAACAACCCCGTCTTGCGCCGCATCTCGCGATAGAAATATTCCATCCGCAGCGCCTTGCGGCCCTCGGCCCAGTCTTCGAACATGGCATGGCTGGCGATAAAGCGGTCGTCGTCGCAAATCTCGACCTTCAACGGAGCGTAGCGCAGCTTGTCAATCAACCGCCATTCGCCCGGCTCGGTGGCGATCACATGGGACGCGCCGCGTTCCTCGGCACGGCGCAACAGCTCGCCCACGATGCTGCCCGCGTTGTCGGGGTCGTCCAGCGTGGTGTAATCCACGGTCCAGCCCGCATCGCGCAACCGGGCCGCAAACTTGCGCATCGCCGCCAGCACCAGCGCGATCTTCTTGGGGTGATGCGCCACATAGGTGCCTTCGTCGCGCACCTCGGCCATCACCACCACGTCCTGCGACTTGTCCGCTTTGGCCAGCGCCGCGATGTTTTCGCTGAGCTGGTCGCCAAGGATCAAAACCAGACGGCTCACCAAGGCACCTCTTTGCCGGCCCAATCGAAAAACCGGCCTGTCTGTGCAGCGGTCAGCCCGTCCATCACCGCCAGCAGGTTGTCTGCTGCCTCGTGTGCGGGCACAGAAGGGTGCCGCCCCAAATACTTTTCCGTAAACGGCGTTGCCACCGTGCCGGGGTGCAGGGCCACCACCGCCGCGCCCTTGTGGGTGCGCGCCAGTTCAATCGCCGCCGTATGCACGATCTGGTTCACTGCCGCCTTGGCGCTGCGGTAGCTGATCCAGCCGCCGATGCGGTTGTCGCCAATCGACCCCACCCGCGCAGACAGCACGGCCAAGATCCCGTCCGGCTTTAACAGGTCGTGCGCATGGGCCAGCACCAGCGCAGGCCCGATGGCATTGACCGCAAACTGATCCGCCATCGCCTTGGCCGTGACCGCACGAATCGTCTTTTCCGGCACCGCCCCCGCGATCTCTAGCGCGCCTGTCGCCACGATCACCCGGTCAAACGGCCCCAGCCCTGCCAGCGCCGCATCCACCGACGCAGCGTCGGTCACATCGAACCCGTCGCGCGACCGCGACAGGCCCGTCACAGCATCGCCCCGTGCCTGATGTGCGGCGGACAAAGCCGACCCGATCCCGCCTGACGCGCCCAATATCAATACATCTGCCATGCAGGCAGACCTAGCGCACGGCCCGCGCCGGTCCATCTTCTCCGGTTCAAAAATCCCCGCCCGAGGCACGACGCCACGCGCGACGTGGTGCAAATAATAATTCTGCCCCCTTTTCATTCATTCGCAGGGATGTATAAGTTTTTCCCATGACACAGGTCGCACATATCCCCACTGCCCGCGCTTCGCGTGCGATCCTGCGCGACCTACTGATCCTAATCCGCCTCTGAGCGTGCCATTCCGGCGCGCCCGCTCAGAGGGGAGTGCCGCGCGCCACAGGCTTTTAGGACAATAAAGAGAACTCTCATGACCCAAGAACAAGACCGCGTTGTCATTTTTGACACGACCCTGCGTGACGGTGAACAATCGCCCGGGGCCACCATGACCCACGCCGAAAAGCTGGAGATTGCCAGCCTTCTGGATGAAATGGGCGTCGACATCATCGAAGCAGGCTTTCCCATCGCATCGGAAGGCGACTTTGCCGCCGTGTCGGAAATTGCCAAGAACTCGAAAAACTCGGTGATCTGCGGGTTGGCCCGCGCGCAACTTCCCGACATCGACCGCTGCTGGGAGGCGGTGAAACACGCGGCCCAACCGCGCATTCACACCTTTATCGGAACCTCGCCGCTGCACCGCGCCATCCCGAACCTGACCATGGACGAAATGGCCGAACGCATCGACCAGACCGTCACCCACGCGCGCAACCTGTGCGACAACGTGCAATGGTCGCCGATGGACGCCACCCGCACCGAAGAGGATTACCTTTGCCGCACCGTGGAAATCGCGATCAAGGCGGGGGCCACCACCATCAACATCCCCGACACGGTCGGCTATACAGCCCCGCGTGAAAGTGCGGCGTTGATCCGCATGTTGCTGGAGCGTGTGCCGGGCGCGGACGAGATCATTTTTGCCACCCACTGCCACAACGATCTGGGCATGGCGACCGCCAACAGCCTGGCCGCCGTCGAGGCAGGCGCGCGCCAGATCGAGTGCACGATCAACGGTTTGGGCGAACGTGCGGGCAACACGGCGCTGGAAGAAGTCGTGATGGCGCTGAAAGTGCGCAATGACATCATGCCGTTCCAGACCGGCGTGGACAGCACCAAGCTGATGAACATCTCGCGTCGCGTTGCGGCTGTGTCGGGGTTCCCTGTGCAGTTCAACAAGGCCATCGTCGGCAAGAACGCCTTTGCCCACGAAAGCGGTATCCACCAGGACGGCATGTTGAAAAACGCCGAGACCTTCGAAATCATGCGCCCCGAGGATGTGGGTCTGACCGAAACCAACATCGTCATGGGCAAACATTCGGGCCGTGCAGCGTTGCGCTCCAAGCTGGAAAACCTTGGGTTCGAGTTGGGGGACAACCAGCTTAAGGATGTGTTCGTACGGTTCAAGGAACTGGCCGATCGCAAGAAGGAAATCTACGAGGACGATCTGATCGCGTTGATGCGCACCACGATCGACCCCGAAGAGGACCGGATCAAGCTGGTGTCGATGCGCGTTGTCTGCGGGACCGAGGGACCGCAACAGGCGGACATGACGCTTGAGGTTGACGGGGCCGAGCACAAGACAAGCCAGACCGGCGACGGTCCTGTGGATGCGTCGTTCAACTGCATCAAGGCATTGGTCAGCCACACCGCACGTCTGCAATTGTATCAGGTTCACGCCGTGACCGAAGGCACCGACGCACAGGCCACGGTGTCCGTGCGGTTGGAAGAGGATGGGCGTATCGTGACCGGCCAGTCCGCCGACACCGACACCGTCGTCGCATCGGTGCGCGCCTATGTTCACGCACTGAACCGTTTGCTGGTGCGCCGCGAAAAGGGCGGCACCGACAAGCGCGAAATCAACTACAAGGATGTGCACTGACCCCCATTCGGTCAGTTTGAATTGTTAAAGGGGGCAGCGGGACATTCCGCTGCCCCTTTTTCGTGGCCTGCACATGGATCGCACAAACAAAAACGGCCGGATGTTTCCATCCGGCCGTTTCAGTATTCGGTAATCTGTCAGGCAGATCAGAAGCTGGTCAGACCCGCGAAGGAACCTGTGGCGCTGCTGATCACGTTGCCCAGTGTGCGACGCGAGGATGTGCGGCCACCGATTTCGTAGTTCAAGCCAAAGCTGACCTGGTCGATGTTCGGCGCGCCCTCGATGTTGATGCGGCCCAGGGCCAATTCGACGTTGGCACCTTCGACGAACTCGTACTGGCCGCCCAGTGTGACCGACGTGCCGTCGATGCCGCCCAGATCAAAGTAAGACACCGAACCGATGGCCGAGAAGCCGTTGCCGAAGCTGTAGCCGCCTGCAACCGAAACCACGTCCAGACCGTCTGTCGTGATCACGTCGGCCGTCACGTTGTAGATGTCCATGTCGTAGTCGGCAAAGCCTGCGTACAGTGTTTGGCCTTCGATGCGGATGATATCCAGACCAACGGTGCCGGTGGGGGCCACGTCCCACGACCCGAACAGGGTGTAGACAGTGTCGTTCAGGTCGGACGAGTCACCGATCGCGGCGCCCAGAGCATATGTGCCCATGTCGTAGTAGGCGAAAACCGATGTCAGGCTGATGTCCGCACCGGCCAGATCCAGCGATGTGTAGTCCAGACCCAGCGACACGCCGTTGTTCAGGCGATACTCACCCGCGACCGAACCGTAGTCGATGTCGGTGCCTTCGATGTCGAAGTGCGCCAGCTCGCCCGAGAAGGTCCACGCGTCGTACGTGTACTCGATGCCGCCGCCCAGAACGGTCAGGTCCAGCGCGCCTGCGCCATCGGCGTCCAGACGGTGTTGTTTGATGAATGCGTTGCCATAGGTCAGTTCGCCTGCGGCGGCGACCGATGCGGTTGCGCAGATGACAGTGGCGATAAGAGCTGTACGGATCATGTGATGCCTTCTTTTCTTTTTAGCTGCTTTGAAGCGGGCTATACGCCTTTGGCTGGCAGACAAAAGTGGGAAGAAGACGTTCGACATTCACGGCGACCCGTTGTTGCAAAGCCGCCACAAATCGTACGCTTACAAACAAATTTGGCAAGCATTCATCATTCGTTAACAACCGGCTAGAGTGGTAGCAGCCCTAATAGGGGTTTTTAGGCTCTCTGTTCTTGCTCAGCGACTCTTGCGACCGTTCCACGATGCGCTCGACCGCGTCGGCCAGGTGCACTTCGGCAATGTGGTCATCACCTGCGGCCACCCGAATTTTGTGCGCTTCCATCAGAACGGCGGCATGACTGGACCCGCGCGGCGGGATAAACTTGTAGCACGCCAGTTCGATCAGCAGGCCGCAAGGGTCCTTGAAATAGATCGAGTCCATAAAGCCGCGATCCTTGACGCCCGAATTGCCGATGCCCCGCGCGTTGAGCCGTTCGGGCACTTGGCCAAAGGTGGCGCGGTCCACCTCGAACGCCAGATGGTGGACACAACCCACGTCCATCGGGGTGCGGCTGTTGTCGGCCTTGCGATTGTCATTGGTAAAGATCGTGATCAACCGCCCGTCGCCGGGATCGAAATACAAGTGCCCCTGTTCGGGATCGTCCAGGTTGGGCTGGTCGAAAATGAACGGCATTCCCAGCACGCCCTCCCAGAAATCAATCGTGGTCTGCCGGTCGGCACCGGTCAAGGTAATGTGATGAACGCCCAGAACCTGAAGTTTGCGCATGACTATTCTCCCTTTTTCATCCGGGAACCTAGCACGGCACGCTCTGTGCGCCATATCCTGTTGACCGGGCTGCCCATTTGCAGTCTGCGGCCGAAGTCGCCCATTTATCAAGCTGCGCGGGAACCCGCGTAACCAAGTTCCATTCGGCCCTTTCGTCCGGCTCTACACATCCCTATAAGTCGAGCGCCCGCAGCAATCATGACTCGCGGGCCAAAACGTATTGACGAAGGGTACGCGCATGTCGTGGTTTGGAAATTTGGGTGGTCTGTTTTCTTCGGATATGGCCATTGATCTCGGAACGGCCAACACTCTGATATACGTAAAAGGCAAGGGCGTTGTTCTGTCCGAGCCTTCTGTTGTGGCTTATCATATCAAGGATGGCGTCAAAAAGGTGCTCGCCGTGGGCGAGGACGCCAAGCTGATGCTTGGTCGAACGCCCGGCAGCATCGAGGCGATCCGCCCGATGCGCGAAGGTGTGATTGCCGACTTTGACACCGCTGAAGAGATGATCAAACATTTCATCCGCAAGGTGCACAAGCGATCGACCTTTTCCAAGCCCAAGATCATCGTCTGCGTGCCCCACGGCGCAACCCCCGTTGAAAAACGCGCGATCCGCCAGTCGGTTCTGTCCGCAGGCGCACGGCGCGCCGGTCTGATCGCGGAACCCATCGCGGCGGCGATTGGCGCAGGGATGCCCATCACCGACCCCACCGGCAACATGGTCGTGGACATCGGCGGCGGCACCACCGAAGTCGCGGTTCTGTCGCTGGGTGACATCGTATACGCCCGTTCCGTCCGCGTCGGTGGCGACCGCATGGACGAGGCGATCATCAGCTATCTGCGCCGCCAGCAAAACCTGTTGGTCGGTGAAACCACTGCCGAGCGCATCAAGACAACCATCGGCACTGCCCGTATGCCCGACGACGGGCGGGGCACCTCGATGCAGATCCGTGGCCGCGACCTGTTGAACGGCGTGCCCAAGGAAATCGAAGTGACCCAAGCGCAAATCGCCGAGGCGCTGGCCGAACCGGTTCAGCAAATCTGCGAGGCTGTGATGACCGCGCTGGAAACCACTCCGCCCGATCTGGCGGCTGACATCGTCGACCGTGGCGTGATGCTGACTGGCGGCGGCGCGCTGCTGGGCGATCTGGATCTGGCCCTGCGCGAGCAGACGGGTCTGGCCGTGTCCATCGCCAACGAATCGCTCAACTGCGTGGCACTGGGCACCGGCAAGGCGCTGGAGTTTGAAAAACAACTGCGCCACGCCATCGACTACGACAGCTAAGCCAAAGGCCCCTTTGCAAGAAGGGGCCCGTTGCGGCACAATTGAAGCACCATCGCCGCGCTGACCATTTCGCAGGTGAGACTTCACATTGGCAAAAGACCGTTCTTCTTCATCCGATTACGTCGCCCCGATCCGGCGGCTGCTGACGGCTGTGCTGGCGCTGGCGCTGATCGCCACATTTATCGTCTGGCGCATCGACAGTCCGCGCGTCGAGCGGTTCCGCGCGCAGGTCACGGACCGGATTGTTCCGAATTTCGACTGGGCCATGGCCCCGGTCACGGGCACCATCAACCTGGTGCGCAATTTCCGCAGCTATCAGCGCATCGCCGAACAGAACGCCGAACTGCGCCGCGAACTGCGCAAGATGCAGGCGTGGAAAGAGGCAGCGGTTCAGTTGGAGCAGGAAAACGCGCGGCTTCTGGATCTGAACAACGTGCGCCTGGACCCGCGCCTGACCGTAATTTCGGGTATGGTGCTGGCCGACAGCGGGTCACCCTTTCGCCAGTCGGTGCTGCTGAACGTCGGCGCGCGTGACGGGCTGGTCGATGGCTGGGCCACGATGGACGGCATCGGCCTGGTCGGGCGCATTTCCGGCGTGGCCGAGAACACCGCGCGGGTGATCCTGCTGACGGACGCGTCAAGCCGCATTCCCGCAACCATACAGCCGTCGGGCCAGCGCGCGATTGTCGCCGGCGACAACAGCGCGAACCCGCCAGTGGATTTTCTGGAAAACCCCGATCTGGTGCGCCCCGGTGACCGTGTGTTCAGCTCGGGCGATGGTGGGGTGTTTCCGGCGGGCCTGCTGATCGGCGAGATTGCCAAAGACCCCGGCGGGCGGCTGCGCGTGCGGCTGGCGGCGGATTACGAGCGGCTGGAGTTCCTGCGGGTGCTGCGCCACTATGGCAACGAACCCGTCAGCGACGCCGCCCATATCATCACCCCCGAACAACCTGCGCCAAAGGTGGGTGAATGAGCGAACAGTCGCAATTCCATCTTTGGATGATGCGCGCGGGATTTTGCGTGCTGGTTCTGGTCATTCTGTTCTTCCAGATCCTGCCGTTGCAAACGCAGCCCGGCGAATGGGCGCCGCCTGACCTGTTGATCGGTTTTGTCTTTGCGTGGTCGGTGCGCCGCCCCGAATATGTCCCGCCGCTGATGCTGGCCATCTTGTTGCTGCTGGCCGATTTGTTGCTGCAACGTCCGCCGGGTCTGTATGCGGCGCTGGTTCTGCTGGCGAGCGAGAACCTGAAGGCGCGCGCACGCGCCTTGCGGGCCTCGACGCTGGTGGCCGAGTTCCTGACCGTGGCGATGCTGATGATCGCCGTGGCCGTGGCGTACCGGCTGGTTCACAAAGTTATGTTGATTGATACCGCGCCAATGGGGTTATCACTCTTGCAACTGGGGCTGACGATCCTCAGCTATCCCCTGGTGGTGCTGGTCACGCACAGCATCATGCGCGTCCGCAAAACCGGGCCGGGCGATCTGGAAACGGCAGGAGGCCGCATATGAAACGCACCCGCGCAGATGCCGAGGCCGGCAACCGCACGATTTCGCGCCGTGCCGCAGTTCTGGGCGGCCTTCAGCTGGCCTTTGTCGGGGGGCTGGCCGCGCGGATGAACTTCTTGCAGGTCGATCAGGCCGACCAATTCCGGCTGCTGGCCGAAGACAACCGCATCAAGGACAGCCTGATTCCGCCCGCACGCGGCGAAGTGTTCGACCGCAACGGGGTGCAGTTGGCCAAGAACGTGCCCTCATACCGCATTGTCGTCAAACGCGAGGACATCGGCGACGTGGACGAGGCGCTGGAACGGCTGAGCCGCGTGGTCAAGCTGGACCCTGACGAGCTGGAACGCGCGATGATCGAGATGAAACGCTCGGCCCCGTTCCATCCGATCACGGTCGCCGAAAACGTGTCGTGGGAAGACATCAGCCGGGTCAGCGTCAACGCCCCCGCCCTGCCCGGCGTCACCCCCGAAGTGGGCCTGAGCCGGATTTACCCGCTGGGATCGAACTTTGCCCATGTGCTGGGCTATGTCGGTCCTGTCAGCGACTATGATCTGGAGCAGATGGACGCCCCCGACCAGTTGCTGCTGATCCCGCGGTTCCAGATCGGCAAGGTTGGCATCGAAGCCAAGCAAGAGGACCGTTTGCGCGGCAAGGCCGGGGTGAAACGTGAAGAGGTCAACGCCACGGGCCGCGTGATGCGCGAACTGGACCGGCGCGAAGGACGTCCGGGTGCGGACATTCAGCTGACCATTGACGCCGCCTTGCAAAACTATGTTCAGGCACGGTTGGGCACGGAAAGCGCCAGTGCCGTGGTCATAGACTGCGAGACCGGCGATCTGGTGGCGATAGCCTCGGCGCCGTCGTTTGACCCCAACCTGTTCGTGCGGGGTATTTCGATCGCCAACTACAAGGAACTGACCGAGAATATCTATCGCCCGCTGGCGTCGAAATCGGTGCAGGGGGCCTATCCGCCCGGCTCGACCTTCAAGATGATGACGGCGTTGGCAGCGCTGGAAGAGGGCATGGCCCAACCCGACGAGACGGTTTATTGCCCCGGCTATCTGGAAGTGGCCGACCGCCGCTTTCACTGCTGGAAACGCGGCGGGCATGGCTATGTCGATCTGCAAAACAGCCTGAAACAGTCCTGCGATGTGTATTATTACGATCTGGCCCTGAAGGTTGGGATCGAAAAGATTTCGGCCATGGCGCAACGCTTTGGCCTTGGGGTGCGCCACGATGTGCCGATGTCGGCGATCTCGCAGGGGCTGACGCCGACGAAGGACTGGAAACGCCGCGTACACGGTCAGGAATGGGTGATCGGTGACACGGTCAACGCCTCGATCGGTCAGGGCTATATGCTGGCGTCGCCCTTGCAACTGGCGGTGATGACCGCCCGCATCGCCACAGGGCGCAATGTGGCGCCGCGCCTTGTGAAGTCCGTTGACGGGATCGAAGAACCATCCGGCGCCGGTGAAAGCATGGGCCTGAACGAAAACAACCTGCGCAAGATGCGGCGTGCGATGTATGACGTTGTGAACGACCGGCGCGGCACCGGCTATGGCAGCCGGATCATTACCGAAGGTATGCGCATGGCAGGCAAGAGCGGCACCAGCCAGGTCCGCAACATCACCGCCGCCGAACGCGCACGTGGCGTCGTCAATAACCGCGACCTGCCGTGGGAGCGACGCGACCATGCGCTGTTCGTCAGCTTTGCCCCGTTCGAGAACCCCAAATACGCGGTATCGGTCATCGTCGAACACGGCGGAGGTGGATCGTCCGCAGCGGCACCGATTGCACGCGATATCACGCTTCAGGCGCTTTATGGCGGACCGCCACCGCTGGACGCTTACCCGTCCAAGGACCGTGGCCGTATCAAGACCCAGCAGGAAGAGCTGCAAGCGGTGCGCCCGATGGCAGATCTGGGCGGGTCTGATCAGGCATGAGCTATCTTGAGTATACGGTCAAATCCGTTCCAACCGGTTTTCGCAAGCTTCTGTATCTGAACTGGCCACTGACCCTTTTGCTTAGTTCCGTTGCAGGTGTCGGGTTCCTGATGCTGTATTCCGTGGCGGGCGGATCCTATATGCCTTGGGCCGAGCCGCAGATGGAACGCTTTGGCGTCGGGCTGGTGCTGATGGTTCTGGTGGGCATGGTCCCGATCTGGTTCTGGCGGTCGGTGTCTTCGGTGGCCTACGGCGTGTCGGTGATGCTGCTGATCGCGGTCGAACTGTTCGGTTCGGTCGGGATGGGGGCGCAGCGCTGGATTGATTTGGGGTTCATGCGGTTGCAACCGTCCGAATTGATGAAGGTCACGCTGGTGATGTTTCTGGCGGCCTATTACGACTGGCTGCCCCCTGCCAAGAAGTCGCGCCCGTTCTGGGTTTTGATACCGGTGGTCGTGATCCTGGTGCCCACGGTGCTGGTACTGGGCCAGCCCGACCTTGGCACCGCGATCCTGTTGCTGGCAGCGGGGGGCGGGCTGATGTTTCTGGCCGGTGTGCACTGGGCCTATTTTGCGGCGGTGCTTGCCGCGGGGATCGGGCTGATTGCTGCCGTGTTCCAGTCGCGCGGCACGCCGTGGCAGTTGATCAAGGATTACCAGTACCGCCGGATCGACACGTTCCTTGATCCCTCCTCGGACCCGCTGGGCGCAGGCTATCACATCACCCAATCCAAGATCGCGCTGGGGTCGGGCGGCTGGACCGGGCGCGGGTTCATGCAAGGCACGCAATCGCGGCTGAACTTTCTGCCCGAAAAGCACACCGACTTTATCTTTACCACGCTGGCCGAAGAGTTCGGCTTTGTCGGCGGGTTTTCGTTGCTGGTGCTGTACGCGCTGATCATCTTTTTCTGCGTCGTCTCTGCGGTGAACAACCGCGACCGGTTTTCATCGCTGCTTATTCTGGGGCTGGCGTTGAACTTTTTCCTCTTTTTCTCAGTGAATATGTCGATGGTCATGGGTCTGGCCCCGGTTGTGGGTGTGCCTTTGCCGCTGGTCAGTTATGGTGGGTCTGCGATGCTTGTTCTCATGCTCGCCTTTGGTTTTGTCCAAAGCGCCCACATCCACCGACCAAGGTAATTTATGATCAATGTACTCTTCGCAGCCCAGCCCGACACCTGGGGCAGCTATGAAACACCCCTGAAACAGGCCATCGCCAACGCGGGGGTCGAGGCCAATGTGGCATTGGATATTCCGCCGGCCGAGGTCGACTATATCGTTTATGCGCCCAATTCACCGGTGCAGGATTTTGCGCCCTATACACGGGCCAAGGCTGTGCTGAACCTGTGGGCCGGTGTCGAAAAGATCGTGGGCAATCCGACGCTGAATATCCCGCTGACGCGGATGGTTGATCCGGGCCTGAGCCAGGGCATGTGCGAATGGGTCACCGGCCACACGCTGCGCCATCATCTGGGTATGGACGCGCATATCAATTGCGCCCCCGGTGTGTGGAAGAACGTGGCGCCGCCGCTGGCATGGGACCGCAAGGTGACCGTGCTGGGGCTGGGAGAGTTGGGCACGGCTTGTGCGCAGATGCTGGCGCTGGTGGGTTTTGACGTGACCGGCTGGTCGCGCGGCCCCAAGGACATCGACGGCATTCGCTGCCTGTCGGGCACGGCGGGTCTGGGCAAGGCGCTGACAGGGGCGGAAATCGTCGTGCTGTTGCTGCCCGACACGCCTGCGACCGAAAACACGCTGAACGCCGATACGCTGGGACTGTTGGCCAAGGGCGCGTGCATCATCAACCCCGGGCGTGGGCCGCTGATTGACGACGACGCGCTGCTGGCGGCACTGGACACGGGTCAGGTCGGCCATGCCACGCTGGACGTGTTTCGCGTGGAACCGCTGCCCGAAGCGCACCCATTTTGGCACCACCCGCGCGTTACGGTCACGCCCCACGTCGCCGCCGAGACGCGGGCGACGTATTCGGCCCTGACCATCGCGGAAAACATCCGCCGCGGCGAAGCGGGTGCACCGTTCCTGCATCTGGTGGACCGGTCCGCCGGTTACTGAGGCCAAGGACGGTGGCGCACAGCACATCCCTGCAACTGGGACTGATCGGCGACAATATCGCGCAATCGCGCGCGCCGCTGCTGCACCGTCTGGCGGGCGATCAGAACGGCATCGCGGTGCGCTACGACCGTCTGGTGCCACCCGCGCGGGGCGAAAGTTTTGATCAGGTCTTTGACCACTGCGCCGAAGCTGGCTTTCGCGGGATCAACATCACCTATCCTTACAAGGAACAGGCGGTTGCGCGCGCGCGCATCACCGACCCGTTGGTGCGCGCCATCGGGGCGATCAACACGGTGATCTTTGACGGCGGCGGGCCCCAAGGGTTCAATACCGATTATTCCGGCTTCATGGCCGCCTATCAGGCCGAACGCGGGACGCAGGCACCCGATACGGTTCTGATGATCGGCACCGGTGGCGTGGGACGCGCTGTTGCGTTCGGGCTGGTGGGGCTGGGTGTGTCGGAACTGCGGCTGGTCGATCGGGACCGGGCCAAGGCCGCGGCATTGGCCCACGACCTGACCACGAGCGCGCCCGACGTCGCAGTCATCGTCAGCATGGACGCCGCAGAGGCGGCCATCGGCGCGACCGGCCTGATCAACTGCACCCCGGTGGGCATGGTCGGTTATGACGGCACGCCCCTGCCCCGCAGCGCGATGGATGGTGCGACTTGGGCCTTTGACGCGGTCTATACGCCGACGGACACGCAGTTTCTGACCGATTGCACCGCCGAAGGGCTGCACATCATTTCAGGGTGGGAGCTGTTCTTTTACCAAGGCGTCCATGCATGGGCGCTGTTTTCAGGGACACCGCTGGATCAGAGCGCCCTGCGACAGGCCTTGCTGAAGGCAGGCTAACGGGTCAGTCTTCCCCCGCCAAACGCCGCGACAGACGCAGCTTGGTCTCGGATGGCTCAGCGCCGATCGCCTGCATCACCTGCTCCAGCTTGCTGTGCGCGCCGTGCAACTGGTCCAGCAGTGACATGATGATCACCAAGGCATCTTCGTTCACCTCGAAATCATCGGTCAGTTCGCACAGCAGCGTGATCCGGCGGATGTCCAGCGTGCGGTAGCGCGGCCCGTCGGGGGTGGTCACCGGTGTGACGATGCGCAGGCGTTCAAAATGGCTAAGACGTTCGGCGGTCAACGAGGTGACGCGCGCTATCACCTGATCGGGGGCATATGCATCGGTCATTTCGTTTCCTTTCCTGTGCGCGGATCATAGGAATGGGTGGTCCGCCAATCCTCCATGAAGGTTTTCAGTGCGTCGTCGATCTTTGGCGGGCTGACGATGCGCAACGTGATGCGCTGGTCGCCCTTTCCGTTGCGCCCTTTGACGCCGCGCCCTTTCAACCGCAGCACCTGACCCGAGCTGGCACCGGCGGGCACGCTGACTTTGACCGTGCCAGAGACGGTGCGCACCGGCACCTTGCCGCCAAGGATCGCCTCGTCGATGGTGATCGGCAGCGTCACGACAATATCGTCACCGTCCCGTTCGAAATCAGGGTTCGGGATGACATCCAGCGTGATAAAGGCGTCGCCCGGCTGGCCTGCGCCATATCCCGGCGTGCCCTTGCCCCGCAACCGCAGGGTCTGACCGTCGCGCGCCCCTTCGGGGATCGTGACGCCCAGCGTGCCACCATCCGGCAGGGTGATCCGCGTCTTGGTGCCCAAAGCCGCATCCAGAAACGGCACCCCCAGACGGTATTGCACATCCTGACCAGGCATATCGCCCGGCGCACCACGGCCAAAGTCTGCGCCACGACTGCGGGCGAAGTTGGCAAAGAAATCGTCCGCATCAAAGCCGCCCTCAAACGGGTTGCCCTGTGAGGTCCGGCTTTGGGTATAGGGGTTTTCCGGTCCACGTGCCGTGTCTCGGTAATAGCCGCGCGGCGCTTGCTCGGCCCCGGAGGCGTCGATTTCACCGGCATCGAACCGACGCCGCTGTTCGGGGTCTTTCAGCAGGTCATAGGCCTGCCCCGCCGCTTTGAACCGCGCCTCGGCCCGGGGATCGTCGGGGTTCAGGTCGGGGTGATCGGTGCGCGCGATCTTGCGATAGGCCTTTTTGATGTCATCTGCGCTGGCCTCTTTGGTCAGGCCAAGTGCGGCATAGGGATCTTTTGTCATTCGGTGCTCCGCATTTGGTTACATGTCTTTCGGCAAGTGTTCCTGACCAATGCCGCCGCCCCCAAAGAGCGGCGGCGGTTGTATCACGCAGCCAGACCGCGCCCTTTCAACAAGGCTTCGACCCCCGGCAAACGACCACGGAATGCCGTGTACAGCTCTGCCGCGTCGCGGCTGCCGCCGGTGCTGAGGATGTTTTCCTCCAGCGCCCTGGCCACCGTCTCGTCGAATGCGCCTCCGGCCTCTTCGAAGGCTGCAAAGGCATCGGCGTCCATCACTTCGGACCACATGTAGCTGTAGTACCCCGAGGAATATCCGTCACCCGAGAACACATGGGCGAAATGCGGCGTTGCATGGCGCATCCCGATTGCCGGTGGCATCCCGAGTTCTTCGAGGATCTCGGCCTGGCGGGCCATCGGGTCGGCGGGCGCCGTGCCGTCATGGAATTCAAGATCGACCAGCGCCGAGGCAATGTATTCGACGGTCTGGAACCCCATGTCATAAGTCGCCGCCGCCAGAACCTTGTCCAGCAACACCTGCGGCATGGGCTGGCCCGTGTCCGCGTGAGTGGCAAAGGTGCCCAGCACTTGCGGTACGTCCAGCCAGTGTTCGTAAAGCTGGCTCGGCAGTTCGACAAAGTCCCGCGCGACCGAGGTGCCCGACACGCTTTCATAGGTCACATCCGACAACATCTGGTGCAGCGCATGGCCGAATTCGTGAAACAGCGTGCGCGCGTCGTCGTAGGACAGCAAGGCCGGATCGCCCTTGGCAAAGTTGCACACATTGATCACCACCGGTGTCTGCACCTGCGGGTGTTTCGCCTGCGACCGCATTGCAGAGCACCAAGCCCCCGAGCGTTTCGATCCCCGCGCGAAATAGTCACCGATGAACACTGCGATATGTTCACCGCCCCGCGTCACGTTCCACGCGCGGCAATCAGGATGATAGAGCGGCACGTCCAGCGGTTCGAACGACAGGCCAAACAGACGCGACGCGCAGTCAAACGACGCCTCGATCATCCGGTCCAGTTGGAAATACGGCTTCAGCTCGGCCTCATCCAGATCGTGCAGTTGCTGACGGCGGCGCTCAGAGTAGAACCGCCAGTCCCAGGCCTGCAACTCGCCGTTCACGCCGTCCTGTTGCATCATCTGGGCCAGCACCCAGGCGTCTGCCTCGGCCTGTGCCTTGGCCGGCTCCCAGACCTGCATCAACAGGGCCCGCACCGATGCCGCGTCGCCCGCCATTTCTGTTTCCAGCTTGTAGGCGGCAAAGTTTTCATAGCCCAGCAGCTTGGCCCGTTCCTCGCGCAGTTTCAGGATTTCGGCAGCGATGTCACGGTTGTCGGTCTTGCCACCGTTGGCGCCCCGTGCGGTCCATGCCTTGTAGGCGATCTCGCGCAGGTCGCGGCGGGTCGAGAATTGCAGGAACGGCACGATCAGCGACCGTGACAGGGTGATCACCGCGCCATCGGCACCCTTTTCCTTGCCTGCCTCGCGCGCCGTGCGGATCACGAAATCGGGCAGGCCCGCCATGTCCGTCTCGGCCAGCTCCATGTACCAGTCGCGTTCGTCCGCCAGCAGGTTCTGCGTAAACTCGGTGCCCAGTACGGCCAGACGCCCCTTGATCTCTTTCATCCGCGCCGCTTCGGCCCCGCTTAGGGCGGCTCCTGCGCGGACAAAGCCACGGTGGGTCAGCATCAGCACACGCGATTGTTCGTCGGTCAACTCAAGCGTATCGCGCTGGTCCCAGACGGCGGCGACGCGGGCGAAAAGCGCCGTATTCGCCGATATTTCCGAGAAATGCGCCGCCAGTTTGGGTGAAAATTCCCGCTGCAACCCCTCGCGCGCGGGGTTGCTGTCGGCCCCCGCGACGGTGAAGAACACGCCCAGCACCTTGTCCAGATCGCGCCCGGCGGCCTCAAGCGCGCCGATCACATTGTCAAAGGTCGGCGTGTCGGCATTGCCCGCAATCGCGTCAATCTCGGCGTTGTGCGCGCTCAGCGCTTGTTCCAGCGCGGGGGTGAAATCATCATCGGAAATCGCGTCGAACGGGGCGATCTGGAACGGTGTGTCCCAGTCGGCAAGCAAGGGGTTGGTCATATCGGGTCTCCTTTGCCCACAACCTAACCCTTGCCTCGGCACTTGCAATCGCATCCGCCCGAAGTTGCGCGGGAAATCAGCCGTGGCCGCCGCAAACCGAACAGTCCGCGCGCCGTGTCAGCCCGATCTTTCGGCTTTCGCCATAAAGCGCGTCGTAAATCAGCATCTCGCCCCGCAGCGGCGCACCTGCGCCGGTCAGCAGCTTCACGGCCTCGACCGCCATCATCGCCCCCACCACACCGGGCAATGGCCCCAAAACGCCGGCTTCGGCGCAGCTGGGGGCCAGCCCGTCAGCGGGGGCTTGGGGGAAAATGCACTGGTAACAGGGCGCGCCACGGGCGGGGTCAAAGATGCTCAGCTGCCCTTCCCACTGGCTCAGCGCGCCGGAAATCAACGGCACCCCCGCCGCCACCGCCGTGCGGTTGACCAGATAGCGGGTGTCGAAATTGTCGGTGCCGTCCAGCACCAGATCGTATTCCGCGACCAGCTCGGCGGCAATCTCTGTGTCAAATCGGCGGTGATAGGGGCGCACGGTCACGAAGGGGTTCAATGCCTCCAGCGCGGCTTGGGCCGAGAACACCTTTGGCATTCCGATGCGCGCATCCGTATGGATCACCTGACGTTGCAGATTGCTGCCTTCGACCACATCGGCGTCGATCACCCCCAGCGTGCCCACGCCTGCGGCAGCAAGATACTGCAAGGCAGGGGCACCCAAGCCACCGGCCCCCACGACCAGCACGCGCGCGTTTTTCAACGCCACCTGCCCCGGTCCGCCGATCTCGCGCAGAACGATGTGGCGGGAATAGCGGTTCAGTTCGACCTCGGTCATCGGCCCGATTTGCGGCTGCGGCACCTCGGCCTGTTCGCCTGCTGCCTTCGCCTTTAACCGGCGCAGGCCCCAGCGATAGGCCAGAACCAGCACCACAAAGCCGCCAAGGATCAGCCACAGCGCCGCACTCTCGCCCGTTGCCATGCGCAAGGGATGTGCGTCCGGCAGCACCAGATGCAGCGCCAGAACCGCCACATACAACAGCAGCACCATGTTCAACCGCACCGCGCGCGGCGCGCCCATCATGGCCCCGACGCCCCACAGCGCGGCAGCAAGGGCCAGAACCAGGATCATTGCGCGCCCGTCGAGCCGAAGCCGCCCGTGCCGCGTGCGGTGTCATCCAGCGTCTCGGTCAGATCAAACCGCGCCTGCACCACTGGGGCCACGACGATCTGCGCGATGCGCATTCCGTGTTCGACCACGAAATCGTCAGCCCCCAGATTGATCATGATCACCCCCAACGGCCCGCGATAATCGCTGTCGATGGTGCCGGGCGTGTTCACCAGCGTCACACCATGCTTCAGCGCCAGCCCCGAACGCGGACGCACCTGCACCTCGAACCCTTGCGGAATCGCCATACGCAACCCCGTCGGCACCAGCGCCCGCGCACCGGGTTTCAAGACCACCGCCGCGCGATCGGCAAAGTTCGCCCGCACATCCGCACCGGCAGCACCGGATGTTTCATAGGACGGCAGACCAAGCGTGGCGTCCGCGCCCGTATCCCAGAGAAACTGCACTGTGACTGTATCGGTCTTCATCTTGCCAGAAAACTCCCGCCGGAGGCATTAAAGTTCAGCTCAACGCCGCCGCAATCCGCGCCGCCAGTTTTTGTGCCACGGCATCCTTGCCCATGCGCGGCCAATCCTCGACGCCCGCGTCCGAAATCAGATGCACCGCATTTTCGTGGCCGCCCATGATCCCCGTTTCGGGCGAGACATCGTTCGCAACGATCCAGTCGCATCCTTTGCGCGCGCGCTTGGCGGTCGCATGTTCGATAACATCGTTCGTCTCGGCGGCAAAGCCCACAACCAGCCCCGGCCGCCCCTCTGTCATCTGCGATACGACGGCAAGAATGTCGGGGTTCTCGGCGAACTCCAGCTTTGGCATCCCGTCCTTGGTCTTTTTCAGCTTGCGATCCGAGGCTGACGCGACCCGCCAGTCGGCCACCGCTGCAGCAAAGACCGCCACATCGCAGGGCAGTGCGGCCTGCACGGCTTGCAACATCTGCTGTGCGGTCTGTACCTTGACCACCTGCACGCCCGCAGGCGGGGGCACGTCGGCAGGTCCGGTGACAAAGACAACTTCTGCCCCCAATGCCGCCAGCGCCGCCCCCAGCGCCGTGCCTTGCGCGCCGGAAGAGCGGTTTGCGATATAGCGCACCGGATCAATTGGCTCGTGCGTCGGCCCCGAGGTGACCAGCACCCGTTTGCCCGCCAGCGGCCCACCGCCCAGCGCGCCCTCAAGGTCTGCGACAATCTCCAGCGGCTCGGCCATGCGGCCCGGCCCAAACTCGCCACAGGCCATGTCGCCATCATTCGGTCCGATCACCGCAATCCCGTCCCCGCGTAGGGTCGCCAGATTGCGCTGGGTCGCGGGGTGGTCCCACATGCGCACGTTCATCGCGGGTGCGATCATCACGGGCGTGTCGGTCGCCAGCAGCAGTGTCGAGGCCAGATCATTCGCCAGCCCCTGCGCCATCTTCGCCATCAGGTCGGCAGTGGCCGGCGCCACCAGCACCAGATCGGCAGAACGGGACAGTTGGATATGACCCATCTCGGCCTCGTCCGTCAGATCGAACAGGTCGCGATACACTTTGGTCCCAGCCAGCGCAGAAACGGACAGCGGCGTGACAAATTCCGCCCCCGCCTGGGTCAGCACCGGCGTCACCGATGCGCCGCGTTCGCGCAGGCGCCGGATCAGGTCCAGCGATTTGAACGCCGCAATCCCGCCGCCAATGATCAGAAGAATTCTTTTGCCGTTCAGCATCCTGCGTCCCCGCTGCCGTCACATTTGCCCAACCATAAGCCGCGCCTGCGCATTCTGCCAGCCCGTATGGCGCCCGCTATTTGAACGCGGCGCAAGGGTCGGGACGTGCCTGTGCGGGTGCGTTCCACACCACGTCAAAACCGCCGTCGGGGGCATTGCCATCCTCGGCCTGACCGATGGACCAGACGCGGGCCTTGGGCGCGACCCCGGACAGATAGCTGGGCATGCCCCAATCCTTGCGCGCATGGCCGTTGCCGGTGATCACAACCACCGGCCCGCCGGTGTCAGCCAGCGCCCTGACCGCCGCTTGTGCCAGCGTTGCATCGCGCAACCGCTGAACCTTGACCATGGCTGGCAACAGGTCCTTGGGCAGCGCGTCGCAATGGGCCACCCGTTGCAGATCTTCTCGGGCAAGCTGATGTGCGTCGCTGAGGTCACGGTCCAACCCGTATGCCGCCGCCGCATCGAATGCCGCACCCAAGGGTTCGTGCATCACGGCCTGCGCCAGGTCACGCGGCACTGCTGCGCCATAGCTGATGGCATCGGGGGCCGCGGCAAAAATCGGATGGTACATGCTGAAATCCGGCCAGCCCGCCGCGTCCCACTCCAGCCTTTCGGCCATCGCTGTCGCATTGTCGATCAGCTCCGGTGTTACCAGCCCGGCCTGCGCGGGCGTCAGCATTTCCCAGACAATTGCCTTGGGCTGCACCTGAGCCACGACCGCCGCCTGCGCCGTGTGGTGGGCCGGATTGTCGTGCACCTCGCCCACGATCACGATGTCGGCGGCGCCAATGTCAGCGGCGGCCAAATCAACAGGTTCAATAGCAAAGGCCGCCCCCGAGAGGACGGCCCACGACAGCACAGCGGGAATCACATATCTCATACGAGGAAGTGATGCACCTCCCGGCTCTGAGTCTCCAGCGATTTCCGCATCTTGGCAAAAGCGGCGGCTTCAAGCTGACGTACGCGCTCCTTGCTCAGGGACAGCTCTTGCCCCAGGCTTTCCAGCGTCCGCGCGTCGTCACGCAGCTTGCGTTCGCGAATAATGAAGCGTTCGCGTTCGTTCAGCGCGTTCATCGCCATAAGCAGCCATTCACGCAATTGGGCGGTATCGTGTTCATTCTCGACCTGCTCGGCCGCTTGCACGCCGTCGTCTTCCAGCGCGTCAATCCATTCGCGGCCTTCGTCCTCGGACGACTGGGTGGCGTTCAGCGAATAGTCGGACCCGCCAAGACGGCCTTCCATCATCTCGACATCGCGCAACGGTACGCCGATCTCGGTCGAGATCATCTGTCGCAACTGATGCCGGTCCAGAGTTTCACCCGACGAGGCGCTTTCGCGTTCCAGCCGCGCCTGAACGCGGCGCATGTTGAAGAACAGCGATTTCTGCGATGACGTGGACCCTGTGCGCACCATCGACCAGTTGCGCATCACGTAGTCCTGAATAGACGCCTTGATCCACCAGACCGCGTAGGTCGAAAACCGAACACCCCGATCCGGGTCGAATTTGTCGGCAGCTTTCATCAGGCCAAGGCCCGCTTCCTGGATCAGATCATTCATCGGCGCGCCGTAGCGTTTGAACTTGGACGCCATCGAAATTGCCAGCCGCATATAGGCCGTGATCAGCCGGTGAAGCGCCGCCTCATCCCGTTCGTCGCGCCATGCATAGGCCAGTTTCAATTCGGTTTCCGCGTCCAGCAATTCAGCTTTCATCGCGATCCGGGACAGTGAAATTTCCCGTACGTTGTCCAGTGCCATAGTCACATCTCCCTGATCGCTGCTTGTTTTGCGGTGTTGACTTAATTACGCATCAGCACAGGGTTTGGTTCACTCGAAAGGTGAAAAATATGTTGCCTTCGATGACATTCGTTTTAGGTGGCGCGGCTTCCGGAAAATCCGTCTTTGCGGAAAACATGATAGTTAACAGCGGGTTAATTCCTGTCTATCTGGCCACGGCCCGCATTTGGGACGCCGAAATAAAAGATCGCGTTCAGGTGCACCGTGATCGGCGCGATGCTGCCTGGATCAACTGCGAGGCCACGCATGATCTTGCTGATACCTTGCGTGTGCGCCACGCGGGCGAGGCCGTGTTGATCGACTGTGCAACCATGTGGCTGACCAATCATGTGATGGACGGCAACGATCTGGCGCAGGCCCAGGCGGGGCTGATGCAGGCGCTGGCCGATTGCGCGGCGCCGGTGGTGATCGTGTCGAACGAACTCGGTCAGGGGATCGTCCCCGCCGACGCAGAAACCCGCGCTTTTCGCGAGGCTCAGGGGCGGCTGAACATCGCGCTGGCCGCCCGCGCCGACACCGCCGTGCAGGTGGTTGCCGGACTGCCCAATGTTCTGAAAGGACACCTATGACCACCTGGCACTGGGTCCGGCACGGACCGACGCATCAGAAAACCTTTGTCGGCTGGCGAAATGTGCCGGCCGACCTGTCCGACACCGCACAAATTGCGCGCATCCAAGCCTTTCTGCCAGCCGATGCGCTGGTGATCTCGTCCGACCTGATCCGCGCCCACGCGACCGCCGATGCCATAGCGAACGGGCGCACCCGTTTGCCGTCAGACCCGATGTTGCGCGAATTCCACTTCGGCGCATGGGACAACTGGCATTTCTCGCGGGTCAGCGACGCCTACCCGGATCTCAGCCGTGCCTATTGGGAAAACCCCGGCGACATCGTGCCCCCAGGCGGCGAAAGCTGGAACATGGCCGCCGCCCGCGTCGCCACCGCCGTTCGGCGGATCAGCGCGCAGCACCCCGTGCAGCACATCATTGCGGTGGCCCACATCGGCGTGATCCTGACACAAGTGCAGGCGGCGATGGGCTGGACGCCAAAACAGGCGCTGGCCCACAAGATCGACAACCTGTCCGTGACCCGCATCAATGTGGCCGACACCAAAGCGCCGGTGCCGCTTCTCAATCACCTTCCGTGATGGATGCCCGCACAAAACAGCGATTTACCGAACAGGATGTCTGCGGCTAACGTCTGCTATATGACATATGATCTTTATATCGGTGACCGCACATTTTCGAGCTGGTCCTTGCGCGGCTGGCTGATGCTCGAGAAGTTCGGCCTGCCCTTCCGCACCCATCTTGTTGGCCTGTACGCCGGCACGATGGCTGACGATCTGGCTTCCCTTGCGCCTGTCCGGCTGGTGCCCGCGATCAAGCTGCCGGATGGCACCGCCATCGGTGAAAGCATGGCCATCGCCGAAACACTGGCCGAGCGTCACCCCGACGCGGGCCTGTGGCCCAAAGATGCCGCCGCCCGTGCCACCGCCCGGATGCTATGTGCTGAAATGGCCTCGGGCTTTGCCGCGCTGCGCAGCCAATGCCCGATGCAGTTACAGCACGTGAACACCGGCTTTTCGCCATCGGATGCAACCCGCGCCGATCTGGCCCGCATCGAAACACTGTGGTCCCACGCCCGCAACTTTGCAACAGACGGCCCGTGGCTCTTCGGGGACTACAGCCTGGCCGATGCCTTTTACGCCCCGGTCTGCGCGCGCATTGTCGGCTACGACCTGCCCGTGTCCAGCGCCGCTCAGGACTATTGCACCACAACCCTGTCCGATCCCGCCTTCAAGGCATGGCGCGCCGAAGGTCTGAAAACCATCTATGACCCTTTCCCCTATGACATGGGCACCCCGACCAAAGCGTGGCCCTGACCCTTCTTTTGGCCCTAAATATCCAGAATCCGACATCACAGCCGCCACTTCCAGTCGCTGCGACGTCCAGCATTAACCATTCGTAAACGCCCACCCTCTACCGATTAACCATATCGCAGAGGGATAGAATGGTCGCACGCGCCTATACCGTGGCATTTCAGGGGGTCGAAGCCCGCACCGTCGAAGTGCAATGCGCCCTGTCGCCGGGCCTGCCTGCCTTTTCCATCGTGGGCCTCCCCGACAAAGCCGTGTCCGAGGCGCGCGATCGCGTCCGCGCGGCATTGGGCGCGATGGCGATCGCGCTGCCGTCGCGCCGGATCACGGTCAACCTATCCCCTGCTGATCTGCCGAAGGAAGGCTCGCATTTCGACCTGCCCATCGCGCTGGCGCTTCTTGCCGCGCTCGACATTATCCCCAAGGACACCGCCGAAGGGGTTGTCGCACTGGGCGAGCTGTCCTTGGACGGCACCTTGATCCCGGTGATCGGCGCCTTGCCCGCCGCGATGGCCGCCGCCGCAGAGGACCGCACGCTGCTGTGCCCCGCAGCCTCGGGGGCCGAAGCGGCGTGGGTGTCGGCAACCAAGGTGATCGCCGCACCCGATCTGGGCGCGGCCGTGCGCCATTTTACCGGCCAGTCGCTGATCGAACCCAGCACACCGGGCGAGGTCACCCCGGATGCGCCGCTGAAAGACATGCGCGACGTCAAAGGGCAGGAACGCGCCAAACGCGCATTGGAAATCGCCGCGGCCGGGCGCCATCACCTGATCCTCGTGGGGACGCCCGGGTCGGGGAAATCCATGTTGGCCGCGCGCCTGTCGGGCATCCTGCCTTCGCTGACCCCGACCGAGGCGCTGGAAACCTCGATGATCCATTCGCTTGCCGGACTGCTGGACGCGGGCGGCATTTCGCGTGCGCGCCCCTTCCGCGAGCCGCACCACACCGCCTCGATGGCCGCAATCATCGGCGGCGGGCGCACGGCCAAACCCGGCGAGGTCTCGCTGGCCCACAACGGCGTGCTGTTCATGGACGAATTCCCCGAATTTCCCCGCACCGTGCTGGAAACCCTGCGCCAGCCCATCGAGACCGGCGAAGTCATGATCGCCCGCGCCAACGCGCATGTGAAATACCCTTGCGCCTTTATGCTGGTCGCCGCGGCCAATCCTTGCAAATGCGGCTATCTGACGGACCCGAACCGCGCCTGTGCCCGGGTGCCTGCCTGCGGCGAGGATTACATGGGCCGGATTTCCGGCCCGCTGATGGACCGGTTCGACCTGCGCGTGGACGTGCCGCCCGTGCGTTATACCGATCTTGACCTGCCTGCGTCGGGCGATACGTCGGCGCAGATTGCCGCGCGGGTCAAAGCCGCCCGCGACATCCAGATTGCACGGTTCGAAGGGCGCACCGACATGCGGTCAAACGCAGATGCCGAAGGGGAAATTCTCAAGGACATCGCAACCCCAGATGCCGAAGGAAGCGCCCTGCTGACCCGGGTCGCCGAGCGGTTTGCCCTGTCGGCACGCGGCTACCACCGCGTCCTGCGCGTGGCGCGTACCATCGCCGATCTGGACGGATCGCCCGAGGTGTGCCACCGCCACGTTGCCGAAGCGGTCAGCTACCGGGTGCCGCACCCCAGCGGGACCTGATCCATCCTGCCAGATCGTCCAGCGTCGCACGTGCTTCGGGCAGGGTGTTGTGAAAAATCGGCCAAACGTGGGGCAGATCACCGGCAATGTGCATCTGCACCGAAACGCCCTGTGCCGTCATGCTGGCTGCGATGCGGCGCGTGTCGTCCAACAGGATTTCCGTGTCTCCCGCCGTAAACCAAACAGGCGGCGCGCCAGTAAAATCGGCAAAAAGCGGACTGGCCTGAGGGTCTTGTGCGGCAGCACCCGCAAGATATTGCTCGGCCATTTCAGTCACGCGCGTCGCGGGCAGCATCACGTCACGCGCCGCGTTCGCCTGTAAACTGGCCCCAGAAAACGTCATGTCGGTCAATGGCGACAGCGCAAACACTCCGCCGGGCAGGGCAGCCCCCGCCCCGATCAGCCGCCCCAACACCGCCAGAACCAGCCCACCGCCGGCACTGTCGCCTCCCAACACGATATTTTCGGGCGACACGCCCGCCGCCACAAGCGTGTGATAGGCATCTTCGGCACGGTCGACTGCGGCAGGAAAGGGATGTTCAGGGGCCAGCGGATAGGCTGGTAGAACAGCACGCACGCCCGCGGCCTTGGCCAAAACCCCGACCATCGCCGCGTGGGTGCGCGGGCTGCCAAAGATATAAGCGCCGCCGTGGAAATACAGCAGAACACGGGACCGGTCCGCTGCGGCAGGTTCCAGCCACAGGGCAGCGCCGTCCCCCAGATCACGCCAGTGCTGGAGAACGTCGCGCGGGCCGCGAAAAAAGAACCGCGCGCTGCGCTCCAACCGGTTGCGCAAGCTGTCGTGCGAGGTGGCGTGGGCAAGATGCGGCTTTTCAACCAGCCGCAGCCAACGGTTGATCGCCGAGCGTTGCCAGCTCACGCGCGCTTGGCCTCGATCGCCTCCCAGATCTTGGCGGCGATGTTGACGCCATCAAACCGTTCAAGTTCCTGAATGCCGGTGGGCGAGGTCACGTTGATTTCAGTCAGATAGTCACCGATCACGTCGATGCCGACAAAGACCTGGCCACGCTCTTTCAGCAAGGGTCCGATGGCCGCGCAAATTTCCAGATCGCGGTCGGTCAGGCCAACCTTCTCGGGACGTCCGCCCACGTGCATGTTTGATCGCGTCTCACCCTCGGCCGGCACACGATTGATCGCGCCCACGGCGGCACCGTCGACCAAAATCACCCGCTTGTCGCCCTTGCTGACGGCGGGCAGGAATTTTTGCACAATCAACGGCTCGCGGCTGAAACCGGTGAACAGCTCGTGCAGGCTGCTGAGATTGCGGTCGTTGGCATCCAGCCGGAACACGCCGGCACCGCCGTTGCCGTAAAGCGGCTTCAGAATAACATCGCCATGCTTGGCCTTGAACGCCTTGATTGTGTCCAGGTCGCGCGCAATCGTGGTGGGTGGGGTCAGGTCCGGGAAATCCAGTACCAGCAGCTTTTCGGGAAAGTTGCGGACCCAGAACGGGTCGTTCACCACCAGCGTGGTTTCTTTCAGACGGTCCAGAAGATGGGTCGAGGTGATATAATGCATGTCAAAGGGCGGGTCCTGCCGCAGCCAGACCACGTCGAATTCTGACAAGTCCACTTCGCGCATCTCCCCCAGTTGGGCATGATCGCCCTGCACCCGCTGCACGGTAAAGTCCTGCCCGCGCGCGGTGATGCGCCCCTCTTGATAGGCCAGATGATCCGGCGTGTAGAAAAACAGCGAATGCCCCCGCGCCTGCGCCTCTTCGGCCAGCCGAAAACTGCTGTCTGCGTTGATATTCACGTCCCCGATCGGGTCCATCTGAAAAGCGATCTTCATCGCGGCACCTCGCGTTGCTGAGTTTCCTTGATGGATCAGCCACGCCAAAGGCGCAATGGGTCAGTCCAAACCAAACGCGTTTTCTATGATCCGCGTTTCGCCCTGCCCGTTCACCAACGCCACATCAAAGCGCACTTCGGTCAGGCTGCCGCGTGGCATCCGGCCAAGGTATTCTTCGGCAGATGCATAGATGCGCCGCATCTGGGCAGCCGTCAGGCGGGCGGCGGCACGGTCGAATGTCTTGCTTTGTTTGACCTCGATGAACACCAGCCCGTCGCCGTCCTGCGCGATCAGATCAATTTCGCCCCCTTTGCCACGCCAGCGGCGCTGCACCACGGGAAAACCGCGTCGTTCGTAATCGGAGGAAATCCGCATCTCGGCAGACGCACCGGAATGATAGGCCATCGCGCCGCGCAAACGGCGCCTGTCCGTTGCAGCGGGCTGCACCGCCGGTACTGCGACAGCGGCCGCCGTCGCAGCAGGTGTCGGCGTAAAATCAAAGGCCAGTTGGTCCATGCCGATCCTCAGGATGCGCCACTGCCCCCCTTGGGCAGGGTCAGCGCCAGTTGGTACACCTTGCGACGGGGCGCGCCGTGTGCCGCCGATACAGCATCCACCGCATCGCGCATCGACATATGCCCCAACGCTTCAATCAGGTCTGATTCAACATCATCTTCCCTAATTTTCTCTAAACGTCTGGCAATCAACACGACGATTTCGCCCTTCACCGATGCGCCCGCGTAATGCTCGGCCAGTTCGGTCAGCGTGCCGCTGCGCACTTCCTCGAATTTCTTGGTCAACTCGCGGCACACGGCGGCCTGACGTTCACCGCCCAGCACCTCTGCCGCATCGGCCAGCATCGCCCCCAGCCGTTTGGGTGATTCGTAAAACACCAGCGTGGCCTGCACATTGCCCCACCCTTCCAGCGCAGTGCGGCGCGCAGCCTTGGCGTTGTGCAAAAAACCGCCGAACAAAAAGGCATCTGTCGGCAACCCGCCGACCGCCAAAGCGGTCACCACCGCGCTTGGCCCCGGCGCGCAATGCACCGGCACGCCCGCGCCGCGCGCCGCGCGGATCAATTCGAAACCCGGATCGGCGATCAGCGGCATACCCGCCTCGGACGCATAGGCCACCGACCCGCCTTCGCCCGCGCGGGCCAGCAATTGCCCTACAACCTTGTCTGTACTGTGGTCATGCAGTGTGTGGATGTGCCGCCCGTCCAGCGGCACGCCGTGAATATCCATCAGCCGCCGCAGGCTGCGGGTGTCCTCGGCAGCCAGCACATCGGCCGACGCCAGCACGTCCAGCGCCCGCAGTGTAATGTCGCGGGCCGTGCCGATTGGGACGCCGACAAGGTGGATGCCTTGCGGTAACGAAACCTTTTGGAAATTCAACGCTGGACCCGCCTTTCGTGACCTCTATGATCTTCGCCAAATCAAGGCGGCTTCTGCGCCGCCCAGACCCGAGGGAGTTCTCTGGACCATGTTCGCGTTTTTACAACCTGCCCGCAAGGCGTTGCGCCTGCTGTTTCTGTCACTGTTCGCGCTTGCGCTGGCCGCCTGTGACGCCGGTATGACCGGGGGTGTCAGCCGAGGCGGCCCTTCGGTTGATACATCCAAGCCTGTGCCGGTGGCCCTGTTGGTGCCGCGCGGCGGCTCTGCCTCGGACGATCTGCTGGCCAACAGCCTGGAAAACGCCGCGCGTCTTGCCATGCGCGACCTGACAGGTGTGGCGATTGACCTGCGGGTCTATGCCACGGCAGGCAATGCCGCCACTGCGGCCAGCGTCGCCACGCAAGCCGTGAACGATGGTGCCAAGATCATCATCGGCCCGGTCTATGCCGAAGCGGCCAATGCCGCAGGCGTGGCAGCGGCGGGTGCTGGTGTGAACGTGCTGGCATTTTCCAACAACACCACGATCGCGGGCGGCAACGTCTTTGTGCTTGGGCCAACCTTCCAGACCACCGCCGACCGTCTGGTCAGCTATGCTGCCAGCCAAGGCAAATCGCGTATCGTCGTGGTCAGCGCCCAAGACGTAGCGGGCCAATTAGGCCGCACCTCGATCCAGAACGCCATTTCCCGCAGCGGTGCGACTTTGGCCGGTTCCGTGGACTATCCGCTGTCGCAACAGGGCGTGATCGACGCCGTACCGCGTATCAAATCCACCGTGGACAGCTCGGGCGCCGATGCGGTGTTCATGACCTCGTCCACTGCTTCGGCCCTGCCGCTGCTGGCGCAATTGCTGCCCGAGGCTGGCATTCAGCCCACGGTCACCCAATACATCGGCCTGACCCGTTGGGACATTCCGTCGCCCACGTTGTCGCTGCCCGGCTTGCAAGGCGGCTGGTTTGCCCTGCCCGATCCGGCGCGCAGTGCTGCGTTCAGCGCCAAGTATCAGGCCGCATATGGCAGCACCCCGCATCCCATCGCAAGCCTTGGGTTTGATGGCATCGCGGCTGTCGGCGCGCTGGTTGCCAAAGGCAAATCAAACGCACTGACCGGCGCCGCCCTGACGCAAGGCGCCGGATTCCAGGGCGCCTCGGGCATTTTCCGCCTGCGCAGCGACGGCACCAACGACCGCGGGCTGGCCATTGCAACCATCCGCAACAATCAGGTCGTCGTGATCGACGCGGCTCCGCAATCTTTTGGCGGCGCCGGATTCTGATAAAACATGCAAGACACACACCAGCTTGCACCTCTGGCGGTCGACACGATCTGTCCGCCGGAGGAGATTTTTGATGCGGCTGCCTTTGCGCAGGCGCTGATCAAGGCGCAGCAGAACGACGCCGCGCCGGCGGACGTGCGCACTGCCATCGTCGCATGGCTGCAACAGGCCCAAAAGCAAGGCCGCGCCGCTATTGCCGAAGCCTTCGCCGAACGCCCCTTTGCCGCGCGGGCCACAACTGCGGCTTATACTTATCTGACCGACCAGTTGGTTCAGTCGGTCATGACGCTGGCCACCGAAGTCATCCATCCCAATGTGTCGCCCACCGCCGGCGAGCGACTGTCGCTGATTGCCGTCGGTGGATATGGTCGGGGCGAGATGGCGCCGTTTTCCGATGTCGACCTGCTGTTTCTGACGCCCTACAAGATCACCGCCTGGGCCGAGAACGTGATCGAAACCATGCTGTATATGCTGTGGGATTTGCGGCTGAAGGTTGGCCATTCGTCCCGCACGGTCAAGGATTGCATCCGGCTGGGCCGCGAGGATTTCACCATTCGCACCGCCATGCTGGAACACCGGTTTATCGGCGGCGACTTTGAACTGGCCGAAATGCTGGACAAACGCCTGTGGGACGAACTGTTTTCCGGCACCGCCCGCGACTTTGTCGAGGCCAAGCTGCACGAGCGCGACGAGCGTCACAAACGGCAGGGTCAACGCTATGTGGTCGAGCCGAACGTGAAGGAAGGCAAGGGCGGGCTGCGCGACCTGCAATCGCTGTTCTGGATCGCGAAATACATTCACGGCGTCCACGACTCCGCCGATCTGGTGCAACTGGGCGTCTTCACCGAAGACGAATTTGCCAGCTTCGCCGCCGCCGAAAGTTTTCTCTGGGCGGTGCGCTGCCACCTGCATTTGCTGACGGGGCGGCCGACGGAGCAGTTGACCTTTGACATGCAGGTCCAGGTGGCCGACGCCATGGGCTACGAGGACAAGGCGGGCCGCCGTGCGGTCGAGGTGTTCATGCAGGCCTATTTCCTGCATGCCACCGAAGTGGGCGACCTGACGCGCATCTTCCTGACCGGGCTTGAAGCGGATCACCTGAAGGCCGAGCCGCTTTTGGAGCGTCTGCTGGGCCGCCGTCGCAAGATCAAGTCCGGCTACGAGGTGATCCACAACCGCATCGCCATCATCGACGACGCCGCATTCCTGGCCGATCCGCTGAACATCCTGCGTCTGTTCGAAGAAGCCCTGCGCACCGGCATGCTGATCCACCCGGATGCCATGCGTCTGGTCAAATCGAACCTGAAACTGATCGACGACGCGGTGCGCAACTCGCCCGAAGCGCAGCGCATTTTCATGGACCTGCTGCTGAAACACGGCAACCCCGAACGGGCGCTGCGGCGGATGAACGAGCTGGGCGTGCTGGGCGCCATCATCCCCGAATTCAAACCGATCGTGGCGATGATGCAGTTCAACATGTATCACTCCTACACCGTCGACGAGCATATCATCCAGACGATCATGAGCCTGAGCGAGATCGAGAATGGTGACCTCGTCGAGGACCTGCCGGTGGCGACCTCGATCCTGAAATCCGGGGTGAACCGGCGGGTGCTGTATGCGGCGTTGCTGCTGCATGACATCGGCAAGGGCCGCGAAGAAGATCATTCCATCCTGGGGGCACAGATCGCCCGCAAGGTCGGCCCGCGCCTGGGGCTGAAACCGGACGAAGTGGACACGGTGGAGTGGCTGGTGCGCTATCACCTGCTGATGTCCGACATGGCCCAAAAACGCGACATCGCCGACCCGCGCACCGTGCGTGATTTTGCCAAGGCCGTCCGCACGGTCGAACGGCTGGACATGTTGTGTGTGCTGACCGTCTGCGACATTCGCGGTGTTGGGCCGAACACGTGGAACAACTGGAAGGCCGTGCTGATCCGCGCGCTGTACCGCCAGACCCGCACGGCGCTTGAGGATGGCATGGAGGCTCTGAACCGCGAAAACCGGGGGGCCGAGGCTAAGAAGGCCTTGCGTGCCGCGCTGGCCGACTGGCCGCGCAAGGATGTGCAGACCGAAACCGGCCGCCACTACGAACCCTATTGGCAGGGCTTGCACCAGACCGCGCATGTCGTCTTTGCCAACCTGCTGCGCGGCATCGGGGACGACGAAATTCGCATCGACCTGCACCCCGACGAAGACCGCGACGCGACGCGCGTCTGTTTCGTGATGCAGGATCATCCGGGTATCTTTGCACGACTGGCCGGCGCGCTTGCGCTGGTCGGGGCCAACGTGGTCGATGCGCGCAGCTATACAACCAAAGACGGCTATGTGACCGACGCGTTCTGGATACAGGATGCCGACGACACGCCCTATGACGCCAGCCGCCTGCCACGCCTGCGCAAGATGATCGAACGCACGCTCCACGGCGAGGTCGTCACCCGTGATGCGATGGTGGACCGCGACAAGGTCAAGAAACGCGAGAAAGTGTTCCGCGTGCCAACGCACATCACTTTCGACAACGACGGGTCCGAGATTTATACGATCATCGAAGTCGACACCCGCGACCGCCCCGGCCTGTTGCACGATCTGGCCCGCACATTGGCGTCGTCCAATGTCTACGTGGCCAACGCGGTCATCGCGACCTACGGCGAACAGTGCGTCGATACCTTCTATGTGAAGGATATGTTCGGGCTGAAATACTACACGCCCAGCAAGCAGAAAACGCTGGAAAAACGGCTGCGCGCCGCCATCGTCGAAGGGGCGCAGCGGGCCGAAGGGTGATGCCAGCGTGGCCTTTGCCGCCAGCCGCGGGCGGCTTAATCCGCCCCTAACACATCCTGCACAAGATGCACCCAGACATCTGCCCCCGGCACAAGGCCTGCATCATTAAAGTCATAGTCAGATGCGTGCAGCGGGCGGGCGTGCGCGCCTTTGGTGCCATTGCCCATCAGCAGGAAACATCCCGGTCGGGCCATCGCCATGTGGGCAAAGTCTTCCGAGAACAGTTTGGGAAAGCATGACGTGTCGACATTGGCTGCACCCAACGCCGCAGTTCCCGCAGCCGCCACGGCAGCGACCGCATCGGCGTCGTTGATCGTTGGGGCAAAGATCGTTTCGTAGGTGACCACACCTGTCACGCCATGAGCGTCACAGGTGCCTTCAACCAGTTCGTGCATCCTTGCTTCGATGGCTGTGTTGATCTCGGGGGCAAGCGCCCGCGCGTCCCCTTTCAGGATCGCACTGCCGGGCAGCACGTTGCGCCCGCCGTCCGCGATGAATTCCGTGACCGAAACCACGCCGTTCTGCGCCGGGTCCAGCTTGCGCGACACGATGGTCTGCAAGGCGCCCACCACCTGCGAGGCCACCATAATGGCATCGACGCCAAGGTGCGGCAGGGCGGCATGACCGCCGCGCGCACGGATGTCGATCTCGAACAGTGCTTCGGACGCCGTCATCGGTCCCGCCCGCGTTTCCATCTGCCCCACGGCCAGCCCCGGCATGTTGTGAATGGCAAAAACCTGATCCACCGCGAACCGCTCGAACAGCCCGTCCGCGATCATCGCCTGTGCGCCTTGGCCGTGTTCCTCGCTGGGTTGGAAAATGAACACCACCCGCCCGTTGAACTGCCCGTGCGCCGCCAGATGCTTCGCCGCCCCCAGCAGCATCGCCATGTGCCCGTCGTGACCGCAGGCGTGCATGACGCCCCGGGTCAGGCTGGTGTGGGCCGCCCCGGTGGCTTCACGGATCGGCAGCGCGTCCATATCTGCGCGCAGGCCCACCGCCCGCGTGCCATTGCCCCGCTGCAACACCCCAACGACACCAGTCTGCCCAATGCCGCGATGCACCTCTAGGCCGAAGCTTTCCAGCAGCTCGGCCACCCGTGCCGCAGTGCGCGTCTCGGCAAAGCCAAGCTCGGGGTTGGCATGGAAATCACGCCGCCATGCGGTCATCTCTGCGGACAGGTGGGCGGTGCTGGCGTCTGGCATGAAGCGTCCTTTGCGATGTGATTCCATCCATCAAAACGATCTCGCAAACAAACTCAAGTTTTGGCCCCTTTCAGTGCTGCCACAGGCAACAATGACACGATCAGGCCGCATTTATGCACGCCCGGGCCAATCCGGCGGGAATCTGCGCAGAAACTGCCGCAGCGCCGTGCCCCATTTGCACAGCGCCCTGTCATCGCAGCGACAGGCCCTTGTCACGCACCCGCCTGACCCGCTAGGCCCTGATCCAGACCTGCATCCGAAAGGCCCCCTTGTGAAACCCATCCGCCTGATGTCCGGCTTCTTGACTGTCGGAGTGTGGACGCTTTTGTCGCGCGTCCTTGGCTTTGTGCGTGAAATCCTGATCCTGTCCCTGATCGGGCCGGGGCCCTTGATGGATGCTTTTGTAGCCGCGTTCCGGCTGCCCAACATGTTTCGCCGTTTCTTCGCAGAGGGTGCGTTCAATGCAGCATTCGTGCCGATGTTCTCGGCTCGGCTGGAGGGCGAGGACAACCCGCACCGCTTTGCCAGCGATGCGCTGAACGGATTGATGTTTGCCACACTGATGCTGACGGCGCTGGGGCTGGTGTTCATGCCTGCGCTGGTCTGGGCGACCGCCGGTGGGTTCGATGCGCAACGGTTCGATCTGACGGTGGGTTTCGGGCGGATCACCTTTCCTTATATCTTCTTCATGTCCCTGTCGGCGCTGTTTTCGGGCATCCTGAACGCGACAGGTCGCTTTGCGGCGGCGGCGGCGGCCCCTGTCTTGCTGAACATCTTTGTGATCATTGCGATGATCGTCGCCCATCAGGTCGGCGGCGAAGTCGTGGTCTGGCTGATCTATACCATTCCGCTGGCGGGTATTGCCCAACTGGCGTTGACGTGGACCGCCGCATCGCGCGCAGGGTTCACGCTGACGCCCGGGTTGCCGCGCTGGACGCCCGAGATGCGCCAGATGCTGATCGTTGCGGTGCCTGCGGCGCTGGCCACCGGCGTGATGCAGATCAATCTGGTGGTCGGCCAGGTCGTCGCCTCGCAATTCGACAAGGCCGTAAGCTGGCTTTTTGCCGCCGACCGCCTGTACCAGCTGCCGCTGGGCGTGGTTGGCATCGCCGTCGGGATCGTGCTGCTGCCCGACCTGTCTCGACGCCTAAAGGCGGGCGACGATGCCGGTGCGCGCAATGCGCTGAGCCGCGCCGCCGAAATATCGCTGGCTCTGACCATTCCGTCCGCCGTGGCGCTGATGGTGATCCCGCTGCCGCTGACCTCGGTTTTGTTTGAACGTGGCGCGACCGGGCCGGACGATGTGGCCGCCATCGCCGTGGCGGTTGCGATCTATGGGCTGGGTCTGCCTGCCTTCGTGATCCAGAAATTCCTGCAACCGCTTTTCTTTGCCCGCTCGGACACCCGCAGCCCGTTTCGCTATGCGCTGTGGACCATGGGGGTGAACGTGGTTCTGGCCGTGGGCCTTGCGCCGGTGATCGGATGGCTTGCACCTGCCATTGCCACGACTGCGGCAGGCTGGGCGATGGTCCTGATGCTGCGCCACGGAACGCGCCCGATGGGTGATGTTGCCCGCTTTGACGACCGCTTTCGCAAACGCATCTGGCGGATCATTCTGGCCTCGGTCGTGATGGGGGTCTGCCTGTGGGCTGCGGCGTTGGCCTTGTCGGGGCCACTTGGCACGGCGGGTCTGCGCTATATCGCGCTGCTGATCCTGATCCTGATCGCGGCTGTCAGCTACTTTGGCACGGGCCACCTGATCGGCGCGTTCAAGCTCTCCGACTTCAAACGCGCCGCCAAACGCAAATAAACCGCGGCTTCATCTTGCCAGATAAACTCCGGGGGCGCGCCGCAAGGCGCGGGGGCAGCGCCCCCAAAACAACGTCAGCGGCGCTGAATCATCATCCGCAGACGTGCCCAGCCGCCCGGCACGACGACCAGGGACAGCACGAAACCGCAGACAAAACCGGCCAGGTCAGCCACCCATTCGACGCCCACTTCGAAGAAGATGCCAAACAGCAGTTGCAGTCCCATCAGGACACCAATCAGCGAAAACGCCTGCAACTGCTGCCCGCCGGTGCCTGCCAGCTTTTGCCACATCAAAAACGTATAAGCCCCGATCAGACCGTACACAGCGGGAAACGCCCCAATCAGCCACGGCGCATTGGTGACCAATCCGAACACCACGGCCCCGAAGATGGCCGAAAAGAAGAACACCACCAGAACCGCCAGTTGGCCCATGACCTCGCCCACCAGCTTGCCCAGCGCCAACAGGATCACGCCCGCAAACAGCGTGCTGGAGAAACCCGAGTGCACAAAGGGATAGGTAATAAAACGCAACAGGTGTTCCCAAGGGAAAATCCCGTTGGCCACCATCCAGTCAAATGCGATGCCCGAAAACCCGTAATCGCGCAGCGCCGCCAGCCGCCAGCCCACGGCACCCGGGCCGCCAATGACACCGGCAGATCCCAGCGACAGCACCGCCTCTACCCCCATGATGGCGGCGAACAGCGCCCAGACGACGGGCGGCAACGGGTTTACGGGGGGTTGCATATCGGCGTGCATCGGTGGCTCTCCTTGACGGGACTTTGGCGCATGGGTAAGCCAGCCACGCACGAATGCCCAGAGGGGAACCCAAATGACTGACGCTCCTGCATCGCAATTCACACCGCGCGTATTCTCCGGCATCCAGCCGTCGGGCGGTTTGACACTTGGCAACTATCTGGGGGCGCTCAAGCGGTTCTCGGAAATGCAGAACGAAGGCCGCGAATGCATCTACTGCATGGTCGACCTTCACGCGATCACGGTCTGGCAAGACCCCGACAAGCTGCGCCACAACACGCGCGAGTTGACCGCAGGCTTTATCGCCTCGGGCGTCGATCCTGAAAAATCCATTCTGTTCAACCAGTCCGCCGTGCCCGAGCACGCGCAACTGGCGTGGATATTCAACACCGTGGCGCGCATGGGCTGGATGCAGCGCATGACCCAGTGGAAGGACAAGGCCGGCAAGAACGCCGAAAAAGCCTCGCTCGGGCTGTTTGCATATCCCGCACTGATGGCCGCCGACATCCTGGTCTATCACACGACCCACGTGCCCGTGGGCGAGGACCAGAAACAGCATATCGAGTTGACCCGCGACGTGGCAGCCAAGTTCAACCACGACTATGGCGTCGATTTCTTCCCGATGACCGAACCGGTGATCGAAGGGGCGGCCACCCGCGTGATGTCCCTGCGCGACGGGTCGAAGAAGATGTCGAAATCGGACCCGTCGGACGCCAGCCGCATCAACCTGACCGATGATGCCGACACCATCGCTAAGAAGATCCGCAAGGCCAAGACAGACCCCGACGCCCTTCCATCCGAGGCCAAGGGGCTGGAAGACCGCCCCGAGGCGCGCAATCTGGTCAACATCTATGCCGCCTTCACCAACCAGACCGTCGATCAGGTGCTGGCCGATGTGGGCGGCAAGCAGTTCGGAGAGTTCAAGCCGATGCTGGCCGATCTGGCCGTGGCCAAGCTGTCGCCCATCTCGACCGAGATGGCGCGGTTGCTGGATGACACCGCCGAAATCGACCGCATTCTGGCACGCGGTGCGGAACAGGCGCGCGAAATCACGGTGCCGATCCTGAAAAAGACCTATGAAATCGTCGGGCTGGTTGGCGCCTGAGCCACCTTCCACGACAGGTCCAAATCACAAAGGGCGGGTGCTGCGGCATCCGCCCTTTGCGCATTTTCGCACCGTCTCTGCGCGCGTCGTCGTCTTTTGCGCGGGCGCAGCGCAGACTATCTAAGAGGCAACCACAGTTTCAGGAGGCGCTCATGCCCGGCAAAGTTCCCGCCGACACCCGTGTCGGCCACATCCATCTAAAAGTGTCCGATCTGGATCGCGCGATTGCATTCTATGGCGATGTTCTGGGGTTCTCGCTGACCCAACGGTACGGCGACCAAGCGGCCTTTCTTGCGGCAGGCGACTATCACCACCACATCGGCCTGAACACATGGCATTCCAAGGGCGCAGGCCCTGCGCCGGACCGCGCGCCGGGATTGTATCACTCGGCCTTTGTGTTCCCCGACCGCGCCAGCCTGGGAGCGGCGCTGAAACGGGTGGTCGAGGCCGGCATTCCGCTGGACGGCGCCGCAGACCATGGCGTGTCCGAGGCCGTCTATCTGCGCGATCCTGACGGCAATGGTGTCGAGCTCTACCGCGACCGCGACCCTGCGGATTGGCCGCGTGACGCCGATGGTCACCTCGAGATGGTCAACAGCCCGCTGGATGTTCACGCCCTGCTGGCCGAAGCCGCCTGAGGCATATTTTTACGCGCAGGCGCATCGACAATCTCGTCTGTCTCGGCCACCCTGCGGCCAAACAGGAGACAGCATATGACCACGGGATTTTTCTGGGACGAACGCACATTCTGGCACGGGGGCGGCAACTATGCTTTCACCCTGCCCGTCGGCGGGCTGATACAGCCGATGGCCGCCGGCGGCCTGCCAGAAAGCCCCGAGACGAAACGCCGTCTGATCAACCTGATGCGGGTCACGGGATTGATGGGCGAACTGGACGTGCGCACAGCCCCGGTAGCGCCGACCGAGGCGTTGCTGCGCGTCCATCCGCAAAGCTATCTGGATACGTTCAAAGAGATGTCCGACAACGGCGGCGGCGAGTTGGGCCTGCGCGTGCCGTTCGCCCGTGGCGGGTATGAGCTGGCGGCCCTGTCTGCAGGCCTGTCGATGGCCGCGGTCGAGGCGGTTCTGACGGGGGATGTGCAAAACGCCTATGCCCTCAGCCGCCCGCCCGGGCACCACTGCCTTCCTGATTATCCCAACGGCTTCTGCCTGATGGCCAACATCGCCATCGCCATCGAGGCCGCCAAGGCCAAGGGGCTGGCGGGACGCGTCGCCGTTCTGGACTGGGACGTGCACCACGGCAATGGCACCGAGGCGATCTTTTATGATCGTGACGACGTGCTTACGATCTCGTTCCACCAAGAGGGCAACTATCCGCTGGACACCGGCGCGCTGGCCGACCGCGGCAAGGGCGCGGGCGAAGGGTATAACATCAACCTGCCACTGCCTGCCGGTGCGGGGCACACGGCTTATCTGCACGCAATGGACCGCGTGGCGATCCCCGCGATCCGCGACTTTGCCCCTGACATCATCATCATCGCCAGCGGCTACGATGCCTCGGCTGTTGATCCGCTGGCACGGATGATTGCGACGGCGGACACCTACCGGCAGATGACCCACAAGGTCAAAGATCTGGCCGCCGAGGTCTGCGATGGCAAACTGGTGCTGGTCCACGAAGGCGGCTATTCTGAAGTGTACGTTCCCTTCTGCGCCCATGCCGCGATCGAAGCCTTGTCAGACAGCGCCATCAAGCTGGACGATCCCTTTGGCATCACTTTTGAAGTGCGCCAGCCCGGGTCGCGTTTCGATGCGTTCCTGATTGCCGAGATTGACCATATGGCCGACCAGCTTGGGCTATAATCCGCAGGCGGCCCTTGACGGCGCCGCTTGCAATGACGACATGCAACCTGACCAATGTAAAAGATCGTAACATATGCCCGAATCTGATCACGCCGCCCTAAGCTTCCTGCTGTCGCGCCGCAGCCGCCCGGCCAAGACGTTGACAACGCCCGTCCCTGACCGCGCCGCACTGGAAGAATTGCTGACCGCCGCCGCCCGCACTCCGGATCACGGCAAGCTTGAGCCGTGGCGGTTCATCGTGATCGAAAAGACCGCGATGCCACGACTGGCCGATCTGGCCGAAACACGCGGCAAGGTGCTGGGGCTGGACGACGAACAGATCGGCAAAGGCCGCAGTCAGTTCGACATGGGCCAACTGGCCATCGCGGTGATCGAGGTACATGTGCCATCGCCCAAGATCCCGCCGCTGGAACAGACCTACTCCGCCGGCGCTGTCTGTCTGTCCCTGCTGAACGCGGCACTGGCGGCGGGCTGGGGGGCCAACTGGTTGTCCGGCTGGCCCAGCCATGACCGCGTGTTCATGCAGGAGGCGTTTGGCCTGAAAGACAACGAACGCATCGCGGGGCTGATCCACATCGGCACCGAAACATCCGCCCCGCCCGACCGTCCGCGACCGGACATCGCGGCCAAAACCACATGGCTGTCGGAATGATTTTCGCATCGTTTTTCGCCGCCCTAGGCCAGATCGGCGACCCGCGCTTTCGGCGGGTGCTGCTGTTGGGCGTCGGGCTGACCATCGCGCTGCTGGTGGCCTTTACCAGCGGACTGGTCTGGCTGGTAGATGCGCTGACGGCTGACAGTGTGGACGCCCCGATCGTGGGCGAGATCACGTGGCTGGACGACATTCTAAGCTGGGGGTCGGTGTTTTTGATGCTGATCCTGTCGGTGTTCCTGATGGTACCTGTCGCCTCGGCCATCACCTCGATGTTTCTGGACGAAGTGGCCCAGGCGGTCGAGGATGAACATTATCCCAACCTGCCGCCTGCGATCAACGTGCCCTTTGGCGACGCGGTGCGTGATACGGTGAACTTTCTGGGGGTGCTGATCGGTGCCAACCTTTTGGCATTGATCGTCTATTTCGTCCTGACGCTGATGCTGATGCCGTTCCTCACGCCGGTCGTCTTCTGGGCCTTGAACGGCTTTCTGCTGGGTCGTGAATATTTCACGCTGGCCGCCATGCGCCGGATCGGACGCGAAGGTGCCCGCGACATGCGCAGCCAGCACAGCGGCACCATTTTTATCGCAGGGTTCCTGATGGCAATTCCGCTGTCAGTGCCGCTGGTCAACCTGCTGATCCCGATACTGGGGGCCGCGACCTTTACCCATTTGTTCCATCGGTTGCAGATGGCGGGCTCATCCGGTCGAACCAATCAATATCGCGCAAGGTGATCACCCCCGACAGGATGATCGTTGCAACGATGGCCCAGATCACCGCAGCCACGCCGGTGGTGATCAACGCCTTTTTCTTCAGGTTGTGAACCTCGGGCGCGCCCGCGTGGGTGCCGGGCACGATCTCGCCCACGTCCCCTTGGGTCTGGACGCGAATCGGCAGGATGATCAGGAACGTCATGAACCAGATCACGGCAAACAGAACGAGACCGGATACAGGGCCCATCAGACTTGCTCGAGTTCTGTAAGGGTGCCGTTCATATCCTTGGGGTGCAGGAAAATCACCGGCTTGCCGTGGGCGCCAATTTTGGGTTCGCCATCACCCAGAACCCGCAGGCCGCTGGCTTTCAGATGGTCACGGGCCGCGATGATGTCGTCGACCTCGTAGCAGACATGGTGGATACCGCCCGAGGGGTTCTTGTCGAGAAACCCCTGAATCGGGCTGTTTTCGCCCAAGGGGTACAGCAATTCGATCTTGGTGTTGGGCAGTTCGATGAACACGACCGTAACGCCGTGGTCGGGTTCGTCCTGCGGCGCGCCAACCTTGGCGCCCAGTGCGGTGCGGTATTGCTCCGACGCGGCCTTCAGGTCCGGCACGGCGATGGCAACGTGGTTCAGGCGTCCGATCATGGCAAATCTCCCGTATGATGTTGGTGCTGTTATGGGCAGCTTGGCTGCCGGGTGCAAGCGACGCACCGCCGCAGTCGCGTTAACGGCCTGTTAGGCAAGTCGCGCTAGCGTCAGTCAAGCAATCAAAGGACTGCCGCCATGGACACCATCGACCCTTTCAAACCGCATCTGCCTGCACCCACCACCGCGCGTCCGTTGCTGGGGCTGACGGTCCTGGCGGTTGAAGACAGCCGTTTCGCCTGCGAGGCACTGCGTTTGTTGTGCTTGCGCAGCGGGGCACGCATTCGTCGCGCCGACAGCTTGCGCGCGGCGCGTCGGCACCTGCAGGTTTACCGCCCGACGGCGGTGATCATTGATCTGGGCCTGCCGGATGGCAACGGCGTCGACCTGATACGGGCCCTGTCCAGCGCCTCGCCCCGTCCCGAGGTGATACTTGGCACCTCTGGCGACAATTTCGGGCAGGCCGACGCGATGGCCGCCGGCGCCGACGGATTTATTGAAAAACCGATCACCTCGCTTGGTCTGTTCCAAAGCAAGATCCTGTCCCTGCTGCCAGAAGAGCGGCGCCCGGACGGACCGCGCAGCGTGTCCATGGAAGAGGTGTTTCCCGACCCGATCGCCTTGCAGGATGATCTGGCCCACGTGGCCGATGTTCTGGAAGACCGCGAAGACGACCGCTCCCTGGATTATGTGGCGCAGTTTCTGTGCGGCGTGGCCCGCAGCGCTAAGGACAGTTCCTTGCAACAGGCCGCCGAAGCTTTGGCGCAAAAACGCGCCGCAGGACATTCTGCAATGTCCGAGGCTGCAGTTCTGGCGGGTTTGGTGCAGGACCGCCTGAACCAACGGGTTGCGATCTGAGCGCGCGAAGCAACCAGATAGCGGCGTAGGGAGTGACCCGGGCTTATAGCGTCGGGTCGCTGGCCACCCGCACTAGGGCTGTCAGATCCGACAGGCGTTCGATCTGGTGGCCTTCATCGTTAAAGTTCGACGGGTCCAGCCAGACACGAAACGCCTCTTTCAACGCAGGCCATTCCTTGTCAATTGCAGCAAACCAGGCGGTGTCACGGTTGCGCCCCTTGTAGACCGTCGCCTGACGAAAGGTGCCCTCGTAGCTAAGCCCCAACCGTTGCCCCGCACGGCGCGACGGCACGTTCAGCGCGTCGCATTTCCATTCAAACCGGCGATAGCCTGCCTCGAACGCCCATTGTATCGTCAAAAACAACGCCTCGGTCGCAACGGGGGTGCGTTGCAATGCCGGCGAGAAATTGATGTGCCCCACTTCGATGGAACCCGCAGCAGGGTCGATCCGCAGCAGGCTGAGCACACCGTCGAAATGGCCGGTGTCCAGATTGCGCACGGCAAAAAACACCGGATCGCTTTTGTCGGTCACACTGTGCACCCAGCGATGATACTGCGCCGACGACGAAAACGGACCGTAGGGCAGGTAATCCCAAACATGATCCTCGCCCTCGTAGGCGCGAAACAGCAAGGCCGCGTGTTTCTCAGCGTTCAGCGGTTCAAGGGCAGCATAGCGCCCGGTCATCACGGCCCCTTCGGGCGTGGCGGGCGGTGCCCAGTTTGGCACCGGAGCGCCGAATTGCGGGCTGTCTGAGCGGCGTGTGTTCATACCCGAATCTATAGGCGGAACACAGCCGACCGCCAAGCGGGATTTGATCCTTACAAAACAATACCCGGATTGCTGCCCATATCGAGACCGGGGAAAATCACCCGTTCCAGCGTGGCTTTGTCCAGTCCGGTCATCGCCTGCATAATCCATGCCGCATGGGCGCGCACATCGCGGGTCGGCATCAGGTCGCGGCCTTCGTACAGGTCCGATTCTCTCAGCCCCGGCCAGTCGCCATAGACCTTGCCACCCTTGATCGCGCCGCCCGCCATCACCATCAGCCCGCCGGTCCCGTGATCGGTGCCACCGGTGCCGTTTTCGCGCGCCGTGCGGCCGAATTCGGTCATCGCAACGACAGCAGTCTTGTTCCAGACTGGGCCGGTCAGTTCCTGTTTCAGATGCACCAGCGTGTCGGACAGCTCGCCCAAGGCCGCTTTCAACCCGCGTTCCTGAAAGCGGTGGGTGTCCCAACCGTTCAACGAAAACGACGCGACGCGGGCATCCTCGCGCAGGCGCTTTGCGGCGAATTCTGCAATTTTCAAGTGCTGGCCACCCTTGCGGATTTCCTGCATATCCCGCGCCATATTACCCGACATCGCGGGCGCGTCCACCGCTGACAACAGCGCCGCCTCGGCCAATGCCGCATGCATCGCCGGATCGCTTTCCGAAATCATGCCCAGCAGCCGTTCGGCCTGCGGGCTCAGGCTAAGCGTTGCTTCGGGGGTCCAGTTCGCCACGGGGGCCTTGCCCTTGAGAATCGGCATTTCACCCATGCCGATGGCATAGGCGGTGTCGGCCTCGACGCCCGGCACCTCTTGCAGCATCCGGTTCAACCAACCGTCGCGCACGCCACCTTGCAGCGTGTCGGTGCCTGCTTCCAGCACGTCCTGCCCGTCGAAATGGCTGCGCTTGTCGCGGTAGGGCGTACTGACCGCATGGGCAAAGCCCAATTCGCCCGCCTTCCACATCGGCGCCAGTGCTGCCATCGCCGGGTGCAGCGCAAAGAACCCGTCCAGATCCATCGCACCGTTCTGCGGACCGCCCGCAAGACTGCTGCGCAGGCCCGCATAGTTGGCGTCGCCATAAGGCTGCACCGCGTCCAGCCCGTCCATCGCTCCGCGCAGGATGATGACAACCAGCCGCGTGTCCCAAGGGGCCGCGGCAAAGGTGACCGGCGTCAACAGCGGGCTGGCCGCCAGCGAACAGCCCAGAACCGCCGAGCGGGTCAGAAAAAAGCGGCGCGTAAGATCGGTCATGGCGGCTACTCCTAGCGGCGCTGGAACGCGGGGGACATCAGCACAAGGCCGATGGCTTCGGATTTGCTTTCGGCGGCACCGGCTGCGAATTTCACATCTTCGGGGGCAAGGCTGCCCAGCGCCGTGTCGACAAAGGCGCGCGGGTCCGGCAGATCGGGGCGCAGCATTTCCGGCCCCGCCATCGCCCAGCGGACACGGCCCGACAACCCCTGCGGTGTCAGCCATGCGTCATCCTCTTCGGGCCAACCGTCTGGACCTGAAAACTTTTGCCAGGTCTGGCCCATCACCGCCATCGGCGTCAGCAGCACGTTGCGCACCCGCTTTTCGGGCATCTCGGTCACGACAGCGGGATCAACAGCCAGCGCGCGCATGGCTGAACCTACGAACTCCACCGGCGGCTTGATGTTCGCACCCTCGGACGTCCACGCGGCGGGGTGTTCCAGCAACGCGGCATAGACCTGCATCAGGTCACCCTCGGTTTCGATATAACGCGCGGTCACGTGGTCGATCAGGGCGGGATCGGGTGTGTCGGATACGAAATGCACCGCCAGCTTCCACGACAGGTGCCGTGCGGTGGCTGGATGCACGGCAAGATCTTCCAGAACCGCATGAACCGGCTTGATCGAATAGGCATCGTCATAGGTCACGCCCAGCACCGTCTCGGCCCCCGGCTCGACATAGTCCTTGCGAAACTTGGCACCTTGTTTGGGTTGAAACGACAGGCCGGTAAACAGCTCGGCCAGTTGGCGCACATCGGCTTGGGTATAGGGGCCATCGACCCCAAGCGTGTGCAATTCCATCACTTCACGGGCGAGGTTTTCGTTCAGCCCCGCCGTCTTGCCGCGCTTCTGCGCCCGTTCGCTGCCCGGCCCCATCGACCGGTCCTGATCCAGAAATTGCAGCATGACGGGATGGGTCACGGCGCTGATCAGCAGATCGGCGAAACGACCGCCAACAAAGGGGCGAATGCCATCTTCGATGTAGGGCGAGGTTGCCCGTTTGATCACGCCTGCCTTGCCTGTGGCGCTAAAGTGGTCGCCCCAGAAATAGACCAGCCGTTCAAAGAACCCCGTTTCGGTATAGGTCCGGCGCAGCATGGACATGCCCAGCCAGTGGGTCATGTCAATACGGGCCTGTTTCTTCAACAGGTTGCGCTCTTTTTGCGCTTCTTTGGCTTCGGGTTTGCCCCGGTTCGCCCGCAAAGTGGCCCGCAGTTCGTCGCTGGCCACCATGCGCGCGCGGAATGTGCTGAACGGCTCTATGGGAAACCGCTCGGCCATCTTGTCCGGGGCAGAGATTCCGGCCAGCATCGCCTCGACCGACGCTGCGGGGGCAATCGCGGGAGACAGGCCGCAGCCAAATCGGATCTCTGCAAACTCAGGTTGGAATGCGCGCACGGACAACTCCCTTGCCGATCATGAATGCAATATAGCAAGGGGCGCGCCCATTTGCATCGGCGCGCCCCATCACTTTTTCATTGCAGGCGGCGGACCGCCCAAATGTGCGTCAGTCTTGCGGAATGACCCGCAGACCCAGCTCCATCAACTGGTCGCTGGTGGGGTCTGACGGTGCGTTCATCATCAGATCTTCGGCGCGCTGGTTCATCGGGAACAGGATCACTTCGCGGATGTTCTGTTCGTTCGCCAGCAGCATCACGATCCGGTCAATACCTGCGGCACAGCCACCGTGGGGCGGTGCGCCGTATTGGAAGGCGTTGACCATACCGCCAAAGCGTTTGCGCACCTCGGTCTCGTCATAGCCGGCGATTTCAAACGCTTTGAACATGATTTCCGGGCGGTGGTTCCGAATGGCACCCGACACCAGTTCATAGCCGTTGCAGGCCAGATCATATTGATAACCCAGCACCTCAAGCGGATCACCTTGCAGGGCTTCCATACCGCCTTGGGGCATCGAGAACGGGTTGTGTTCAAAGTCGATTTTGCCGGTGGTCTCGTCTTTTTCATAGATCGGGAAATCGACGATCCAGGCAAAGGCAAACCGGTCGGTGTCTGTCAGGCCCAGCTCGTCACCGATGATGTTACGGGCACGGCCTGCGATGGCTTCGAACTGTTTCGGCTTGCCGCCCAGGAAGAATGCCGCATCGCCCATGCCAAGACCCAGTTGCTGGCGGATGGCTTCGGTACGCTCGGGGCCGATGTTCTTGGCCAGCGGGCCGGCCGCTTCCATGCCGCCTTCGACCTCACCGGATTTCAGCTTGGCTTGGGCCTCTTTCACAGTAATGCCCAGCTCCTGCGCCACGGCATCCGCGGTTTTCTCGCGCCAGAAGATATAGCCCATGCCGGGCAATCCTTCCTTCTGGGCAAAGGCATTCATGCGGTCGCAGAACTTGCGCGACCCGCCTGTGGGCGCGGGAATGGCGCGCACTTCGGTGCCGTCCTGTTCCAGCAGCTTGGCGAAGATGGCGAAACCGGAGCCTGCAAAATGCTCGGACACGACCTGCATCTTGATCGGGTTGCGCAGGTCGGGCTTGTCGCTGCCGTACCACAGGGCCGCGTCGCGATAGCTGATCTGCTCCCATGTCTGGTCGACTTTGCGACCGCCGCCGAATTCCTCGAAAATGCCGCCGATCACGGGCTGGATCGTGTCGAACACGTCCTGCTGGGTGACAAAGCTCATCTCAAGGTCAAGCTGGTAGAAATCGGTGGGAGACCGGTCGGCACGCGGGTCTTCGTCGCGGAAACAGGGCGCGATCTGGAAATATTTGTCAAAGCCCGAGACCATCAACAGCTGTTTGAACTGCTGGGGAGCCTGCGGAAGGGCATAGAACTTGCCGGGGTGCAGACGCGACGGCACCAGGAAATCGCGCGCGCCTTCGGGCGACGACGCGGTGATGATTGGCGTTTGGTATTCGCGGAACTTGGCATCCCACATGCGGCGGCGCATCGAGGCAACAACGTCCGAGCGCAGCTTCATGTTGGCCTGCATCTTTTCGCGGCGCAGGTCCAGATAGCGGTATTTCAGTCGGGTTTCCTCGGGGTATTCCTGATCTCCGAACACCATCAACGGCAGCTCGGCGGCGGGGCCAAGCACTTCGACCTCGCGCACAAACACTTCGATCTCGCCGGTGGGGATCTTGGCGTTGACCAGTTCGGGCGCGCGGGCCTTCACTTCGCCGTCAATGCGAATGCACCATTCGCTGCGCAGCTTTTCCACGTCGGCAAATGCGGCGCTGTCGGGGTCGCACAGAACCTGTGTCACGCCGTAGTGGTCGCGCAGGTCGACAAACAGGATGCCCCCGTGATCGCGCACGCGATTGACCCAACCGGACAGGCGGACGGTTTTGCCGACGTCGGCGGCGGTCAGTTCGGCGCAGGTGTGGCTGCGATAGGCGTGCATAGTAGGCTCCCGCTCTCTGGGCTGATGATCGGGGCAGATACACCGCCCATAGGGTGGGAAGTCAAGCCGCGCGGGCCGTCGCGCGGGGGAAATCCGCGCGACAGGGCCGTTTTGTGGGGTCTAGCCCAGTGATCGCAGCAATTCTTGCGAGGGCACGCCGGTGGCCGCCATCCCGCGGCTGGACTGATAGGCGCTGATCGCGGCCTTGCTTTTCGGCCCCAGAACGCCGTCGGCCCCGTCCGTGTCAAAGCCTGCGGCGGTCAGTTTGCGTTGCAACGCCATACGATCATCCTTGGTCAGCCCGTTGGCGTCGGGCGGGAACGACCCGCGCAGCGGCCCTGCGCCGCCGATGCGATCGGCCAGATGGCCCACCCCGATCGCGTAGCTGTCCGAGTTGTTGTAGCGTTTGATCGCGTTGAAATTCGACGTGACGGCAAAGCTTGGACCGCCCGGTTGCGGGGTGATGACGCTGCCCGCCGGTGCGCCGTTGCCCACCTCGCCGCCCCAGCGGGTGCCACGGGACCAGCCGTTGCGTTGCAGGTAGGCGGCGGTCGAGGCCAGCGCGTCACTGGGGTCCGCCGACCAGATATCGCGGCGGCCATCGCCGGTAAAGTCTACGGCAAAAGCTTGGTACGATGTGGGGATGAACTGGGTGTGGCCCATGGCCCCGGCCCAGCTTCCGACCATGCGTTCGGCGCTGATATCGCCGCTTTGAACGATCTTCAGGGCTGCGACCAACTGCTTTTCAAAGAACGCGCCGCGCCGCCCGTCATAGGCCAGCGTCGATGTGGCCGAGACAACCGGCACATCGCCTTTGCGTTCACCGAAAAAGCTTTCCAGCCCCCAGATCGCGCAGATGATGGTGCTATCGACGCCATATTTCGCCTCAAGCGCGTTCAGCGTGCTGCCGTGGCGCGCATAGGCGGCGCGGCCCTTGGTGACGCGTTCGTCGGAGGCCGCGATGGCAAGGTAATCTTCCAGCGTGCGGCTGAACTCGGTCTGGTTGCGGTCACGTTTGACCACGCCGGGCAGATAGCCCGCGCCACGAAAGCCTGCGTTCAGCGTGCTGTCGGAAATGCCCTGTGCGCCTGCGCGGTCGCGGAACGATGCGACCCATTGGCTCCACCCGGCATTCGGCACGGGGCGCAGGTCATCGGGCAAGCCGCCCGATGAAACCGACGGGATGCCCGGCATCGAAGTGCCACAGCTTGCAAGGCCCAGCCCTGCGGTCAGCCCAAGTGTGAAATTGCGTCGTGTGATGATCATTTTTCTGCCCTGCCCATTCTTGTTTGGGCATCACCCTAACGCAAAGGTGAACACACGCAATCATCCGCGTACCGCATGTCGGGCGGTACGCGGCGTTTTGCTTAGGGACAGGCTTAGCCGATGATATTCAGCAGCAGTGCGCGCGTGTTTTCCTCGGTCATTTTCACCGGATTGCCGCCGGTGCTGGGGTCGATCAGTGCGCCAGCCACGATGCGGTCCACGTCGGGGCTTTCAACACCCAGACCCTTCAGCGTCTTGGGAATGCCCATCGACGCATTCAGATCGTCGACAAAGGCGCAGAACCCGTCAAAGCCGCCGTCGATGTCCAGATAGCGCGCAGCCTGGGCGATCTTGGCTTCGATCTCGGGGCGGTTGAATTGCAGCACGGCGGGCATGCAGACGGCGTTCGTGGTGCCGTGGTGCGTGTGGTAGATCGCGCCAATGGGGTGCGACAAGGCGTGGATCGCGCCCAGACCCTTTTGGAACGCGGTGGCCCCCATGGCAGCCGCCGACATCATCTGCGCGCGCGCTTCGATGTCGGTGCCGTCCTTGTAGGCACGCGGCAGGTAATCCTTGACCAGCCGCATCCCTTCCAGCGCCATGCCCTGGCTCATCGGGTGATAATGCGGCGAACAGAACGCTTCGACGCAATGGGCAAAGGCATCAAGGCCGGTGCCAGCGGTGATGAACGGCGGCATGCCCACGGTCAGCTCGGGGTCGCAGATCACGACGCTCGGCAGGATCTTGGGGTGGAAAATGATCTTTTTCTCGGCGGTTTCCGAGTTGGTGATAACCGACGCGCGGCCCACTTCGGACCCGGTGCCTGCGGTGGTGGGCACGGCCACGATGGGTGCGATGGCGTCGGCGTCGGCACGCGTCCACCAATCGCCGATATCCTCGAAATCCCAGATCGGGCGGCTTTGGCCCGCCAGAAACGCCACGACCTTGCCCAGATCCAGGCCCGAGCCGCCGCCAAAGGCGATCACGCCGTCATGGCCGCCCTCGCGGTAGACCGCGACGCCCGCTTGCGCGTTCACTTCGGTCGGGTTCGGGTCCACGTCGGAAAACATCGCGCGGCCCAGACCGGCGGCGTCGATCAGGTCCAGCGTGCGCTGGGTGATGTCCATGCCCGCCAGCCCGCGATCTGTGATCAGCAGCGGCTTGGTGATGCCTGCGGCCATGCAAGCCTCGGCGATCTCGGAAATGCGCCCCGCGCCAAAGCGGATTGCGGTGGGGTAGGACCAGTTTGCAGTCAGCGTCATGGGATCAGGCTTTCTTCAGGTGGTAGGATTTGGGACGGGTCAGGTTGTGATAGCCGATGACCGACAGACCGCCACCGCGACCGGTGTCCTTGCAGCCGGTCCAGCATAGCGCCGGATCAAGGTAATCGGCGCGGTTCATGAACACGGTGCCGGTTTCGATCTGGTCGGCAATCGCCTCGGCGCGCGCCGCGTCCTGCGTCCAGACGGATGCCGTCAGCCCGTAGTCGCTGTCGTTCATCAGGCGGATCGCCTCGGCGTCGTCCTTGACGGCCATGATGCCGACCACGGGACCAAAGCTTTCCTCGCGCATCACGCGCATGTCGTGGGTCACGTTCGTCAGGATCTGCGGCATCAGGTAGGCGCCGCCATCCTGCGGGAAATCTGCGGGGTCGATGTGGGCCGTGGCCCCTGCGGCAATCGCCTCGGCGGTCTGTTCGCGCACGGTGTCGGCAAAGCGCACGTGCGCCATCGGGCCGATGGTGGTTTCCGGGTCCAGCGGGTTGCCCAGTTTGTAGCCTTTGACGATCGCGACCGCCTTGGCGACGAAATCATCAAACAGCGCTTCGGCCACGTAAATCCGTTCGATCCCGCAGCAGCATTGCCCCGAATTGAACATAGCCCCGTCAATCAGCGTATCGGCAGCAGCCTGCACGTCAGCGTCATCACAGACATAGCCGGGGTCCTTGCCGCCCAGCTCCAGCCCGACGCCGGTGAACGTGCCAGCGGCAGCCGTTTCAATCGCGCGGCCTCCGCCGACCGAACCGGTGAAGTTGACGAACCCAAAGGATTTCGCGGCAATCAGATCGGATGTGGTCTGGTGGTCCAGAAACACGTTCTGGAACACATCGTCAGGGATACCGGCGGCGTGGAACGCCTCGGCCATACGCTCACCGACCAGCGGCGTCTGGCTCGCGTGTTTCAGCATCACCGTGTTGCCCGCAATCAGCGCGGGCGCGACGGTGTTGATCGCCGTCATATAGGGATAGTTCCACGGCGCCACGACCAGCACGACACCATGCGGCACCCTTTTGATCACGCGGCGGAATGTATCGCTGTCCTCGATGACCCGATCGGCCAACGCGTCCTGCGCGATGTCGGCCATATAGGTGGCACGTTCGTTGAAACCACCGAATTCCCCACCATAGCGCACGGGCCGGCCCATCTGGTGCGCCAGTTCCGGCACGATGGCGTCATTCATCGCCCCCACACGGGCCACGCCGTCCTGGACCAGCGCAATGCGCTCGGCCAGCGGGCGTGCGGCCCAAGCGGCTTGTGCAGCCTTCGCCCGCGCGACAGCGGCCGCAGCGTCAGATGCGCCCAGCGGCGTGCGCTCGGCGTAGACCGATCCGTCGATCGGCGAAATACAGGTAATCATGGTCAGGCCCTTTCAAATCCGCGCGCGATTTCCCAATCGGTCACGACGCGGTCAAACTCTTCCTGCTCCCACTCGGCGCATCGGGTGTAATGGTCAATCACATCGTCCCCGAATGCCTCCCTAAGGAAAGCGGATTTTCGCAAGGTCTCGGTCGCCGCCCGCAGGGTCTGCGGGATGTCGGCGGCCTTGGCGTCTTCGTACACGTCGCCGCGCGTCGGCGGCGACAGTTCCATCTTGTCCTCGATCCCCTTGATCCCGGCGGCCAGCATCGCGGCCTGCGCCAGATAGGGGTTCAGGTCCGATCCACCGATACGGCATTCGACCCGCACGCCCTTGGTATCGGCCCCGCACAGACGGAAACCCGCGGTGCGATTGTCGATGGACCAGACGGTTTTGGTGGGGGCAAAGGTGCCCTTTGCAAAGCGTTTGTAGCTGTTCACGTAGGGCGCCAGAAAGAACGTATAGTCCGGCGCATAGGCGATCAGCCCGGCCATGTAGTTTTTCATCAGTTCGGACATGCCCAGATCGGCGTCCTTGTCGAAAAACGCGGGCGTCTCACCCTGCCACAGCGATTGGTGCACATGGCTGGAGCTGCCGACGCGGTCCTTGTGCCACTTGGGCAGGAACGACGCCGCGCGACCGTTTTGCCAGGCGATTTCCTTGATCGCGTGTTTCGCGATGCTGTGGTGGTCGGCGCAATCCAGTGCGGGGGCATAGCGAATGTTCAGCTCTTCCTGCCCGGCCTCGGCCTCGCCCTTGGAATTCTCGATGGGCAAGCCGGCCGCATACAGGTGGTTGCGGATCGGGCGCATCACGCCTTCTTCCTTGGTCGTCTGGAAGATGTTGTAATCTTCGTTATAGCCGCTGATTGGCGTCAGATCGCGGAAGCCGCCGGCGCGGATTTCGTCCAGGCTTTTCTCGAACAGGAAAAACTCCAGCTCGGTCGCCATCTTCGCGTCAAAGCCAAGGTCGCGCAGCCGCGCCACCTGCTTTTTCAGGATCGCACGCGGATCGTGGGGCACGGGGGCGTGGGTGTGATGGTCCAGCACATCGCACAGCACCAGTGCAGTGCCCTCCAGCCACGGCACAGCGCGCAGCGTGGTCAGGTCGGGGGCCATGACATAGTCGCCATATCCCGTTTCCCAACTGGTCGAGGCATAGCCATCCGGCGTCGCCATCTCAAGGTCGGTCGCCAGCAGATAGTTGCAGCAATGGGTCTCTTTGAACGATGTTTCCACGAAGTTGACCGCATGAAACCGCTTGCCCATCAAACGGCCCTGCATGTCCACAAAACAGGCCAGCACGGTGTCAATGCTGCCATCGGTGACGCGGGATTTCAGGTCATCAAAGCTAAGGTTGCCGGGCATGTCGGTGTCCTGTGGTTAAAGTGCGTGTGGCGGGCGACCCGATGGACCGCCCGCATGTATTTGTGGAGAAGAAAGGCTTAGCCGAAGCTGTAGGGCGGGCCCGCTTTGTCGATCACGTCGTTATAGTCTCGGAAAATCTGGACGATCTTGGCGTTCACTTCGCCCTCTTGGGCGACCTCGTCCCAGAATACCTTGGCCGCGTCTTCGACGACTTTCCATTCCTCTTGCGGGATCGAGCGCAATTGCAACTTGTCACCCTTGGCGCGCAGCGACGCCTCGCCGCCCCAATACCACTGGTTGCGATAGGTGTGACCGGCCTCGATCCCCGCCATCACGATGGCTTTCAGATGCTCGGGCAGATCCGCCCAGCGGCCTTCGTTGACAAAGAACGACCCGATCCATGCGCCCGAGATGTTGTTGGTCAGGAAATAGTCGGTCACGTTGGCCCAGCCGACGGTGTAATCCTCGGTGATGCCGGACCACGCCATACCGTCCAGCTCGCCCGTCTGAACCGCAACTTCCGCGTCCTCGTAAGGGATCGAAACCGGCACAACGCCGAACTGCGTCAGGAAACGGCCCGCTGTGGGGAAGGTGTACAGTTTCAGCCCGTCCAGATCGGCCAGCGATGTGACCTCTTTCTTGGTGTTGAAGTTGCACGGGTCCTGCCCCGCCGCCGACAGCCATGTCACGCCGACCTTGGCGTATTCCTCGCGCCAGATATCGGCCAGACCGTATTGGTTGAACAGCACCGGCACATCCAGCGAATGTTTGGTGGCCAGCGGGAAGTAACCGCCGAACTGCTGCAAGGGCGTGGGCGACGCCATGCTGTCGTCGTCCGAATGTACGGCGTCGATGGTACCGCGTTGCAGGGCCTGGAACAGCTCGCCGGTGGGAACGATCTGGTCGGCGTAGAACAGCTCGATCTCAAGCTCGCCGTTGGCCGCCGTGTTGATGTAGTCAATGACCGGCTTGGTCACATGCTCGCCCAGCGCGGCGCCGGCATAGGTCTGGAACCGCCATTTGATGGTGTCCTGCGCCCGGACGATGGCTGGGGCGGCAAGGCTGGCCGCGCCGCCAAGGGCTGCGGTGCGGATGAAATTGCGTCTCGTCGTCATGTCTCTTCTCCTTGTTAAGTTGGGGTGCACCGTTTGCGGTGTCTGTTATCAGTTTGCGTAGACGTAATTGGGCAACCACAGGGCGATCTGGGGGAAGGCCATCACCATCACCAGCGCCCCCACCATGACCAGAACAAAGGGGGCGATGGACCCGTAGATGTCGCGCAGTGTGATCTCGGGCGGGGCCATGGCCCGCATCAGGAACAGGTTATAGCCAAAGGGCGGCGTCATATAAGCGATCTGGCAGGTGATCGTGTAAAGGATACCGTACCACACCAGATCAAAGCCCAGCGCGCCCACCAGCGGTACGTACAGCGGTGCGACGATCACCAGCATGGCCGTATCGTCCAGAAACGTCCCCATGACGATAAAGCTAAGCTGCATCAGGATCAGGATCACCCACGGGCTCAGGTTCAGCCGCTCGGTGAACAGGTTCTCGATCGCCTTGACCGCGCCCAGCCCGTCGAACACCGCGCCAAAGGCCAGTGCCGCCAGAATGATCCACATGAACATGCAGGTGATGCCCAGCGTCTTGCGGACCGAGTTCTCGAAGACTTCGCGGGTCATGCGCCCCTTGAGGATGGCGGCGACAAAGGCCGCTATCGCCCCGATGGCCGAGCTTTCCACCAGCGATGTCCAGCCTTTGACAAAGGGGAACATCATCACCGCAAAGATCACCACCGGCAGCAGGCCAGCGCGCAGCAACGCCAGCTTTTCGCGGCGCGGCATCGCGCGTTCCTCGGCGCTCAGCACCGGGCCAAGCGACGGGTTCAGCCAGCAGCGGATGGTGATATAGGCAATGAACATCGCCGCCATCATCAGCCCCGGAACCACCCCCGCCAGCCAAAGCTGACCCACCGGTTGCCGCGCAATCATTGCATACAGCACCAGCACGACCGACGGCGGCACCAGAATGCCCAGTGACGACCCCGCCTGGATCACCCCGGTGACCATGCGTTTGTCGTACCCCCGTTTCAGCAGTTCCGGCAGCGCGATGGTGGCGCCAATGGCCATGCCGGCCACGCTCAGCCCGTTCATCGCGGAAATCAGCACCATCAGCCCGATGGTCCCCACCGCCAGACCGCCGCGCAGGCCGCCCATCCAGACGTGGAACATCTTGTAAAGGTCATCGGCGATCTTCGATTCCGACAGAACGTAGCCCATGAAAATGAACATCGGCAGCGTCAGCAGCGGATACCATTTCATCAGCTTCATCGCGGCGGAAAACCCGATGTCATAGCCGCCCTTGTCGCCCCACAGCAGCAGGGCCGCGACAACAGCGACAAAACCGATGGCGCCGAACACACGCTGACCTGTCATCAGCATCAGCATCATCGTCGAGAACATCAGGGTGGCGATCAATTCATATGACATCAGATCTCATGGCCCTTCAGCCGCAGTACATCTTTGCAAAGCTCGGACAAGCACTGCAAAATCATCAGGAAAAAGCCCACGATCATCACGACTTTGACGGGCCACAGATAGGGTCGCCAAGCGGACGAGGATTGTTCAAGCCGACCGATTTCCTCGGTGCCGGTGACAACGCCGAACAGATAGCTCAGCGGTTCGGTCTTCCAGTAGCCCAGCGAATAGGCGGTCGAGCTGATGGCACCGTAAAGCAGGACCACAAGGTAGAAGATCAGCAACAGGACAGTGAACAAATCGACCCATGCCTTTTTGCGGATCGACCAGTCGCCATACAGCAAATCCATGCGCACATGGTCGCCCATCTGCATCGAATAAGGCCCACCTAAGATATAGTAGCCGACCATGATGAACTGGGCCATTTCCAGCGTCCAAAGCGAAGGCAGGAAAAACACCTTGTTGACCGATGACCACAACAGCACGCCCATCAACGCGAAAATGCCGTACATCATGATACGGCCCAGACGGTAGTTGACCGTATCAACGCCACGAATAAACCCACGCATCACGCCCTGCATACAACATCCCCCGCGTTGAGTTTCCCACAGGCATCGGCCAGCCATTCCGCCAACATATCGCCCATCTGCGCCTGCTGTTCTTCGGTCTGGATCAGGTCGTTGCGCACTTCTATCATCACGTTCGGATGGCCGTGGGCAGTCCCGTGAACCTGCAACGTATGGGTCACGCCGTCACCGGGACCATAGGGCGCGTTGCGCTGCACGTCGGACGTGGTGTGCGCAGGGGCAAGGTCCAGCATCACATCGGCCAGCCGCGTGTCCGCGTCGTGCAGAACGCCGATCTCGACCGCGCGGGGCGCACCGTTGTAAACGGGGGTGAAGCTGTGGATGGTGACCAGCACCGGCGCCGGTCTGGCTGCAACAGTTTGTACAAGAAGGTCGCGAAACGGTACATAATATGTCGCCGCCCGGGCCGCGCGCTGATCGGTGGTCAGGGCCGCATTGCCGGGCACATCAAAGATTTCGCTTTTGGCTGGCATCGCGCCGGGTGCCTCAGGCGGGCGGTTGCAGTCGTAGACCAGCCGCGACACGCAACTGGCCACCAACACGGCGTCAAGCCGTTGGGCCATCCGCTGTGCCACAGCCAACGCGCCGGGATCCCATGCGGCATGGCTGACCCTGGCCGCGTCGGACAGTCCCAGCCCATCCAATGCTGCGGGGATGAAGGACGACGCATGTTCACACACCAGAACAACAGACGAAGCGCCTGTGGAATTGATCGTCTCTGCGACCACCATCTGATCTGCGTTTGCGTCCGTCATGGCACCTCCTGCATTCACAAAGTGCTTGCCTCGGCGGCCATCTGTCAACAGAATTGTTAAAATATCCGTCAGCCGCAACTGATGTGAAAATTTTTCGATCAAACAGGAGGCGCCCCGTGTCCTCAGATGCGCTTACGATTTCCGACCGCATCCAGCAAAAGCTGGACGATCTGACCCGTGCCGAACGTCAACTGGCCCATTCCATCCTGGAAAACTACCCGATCTCGGGGCTGGGGCCGCTGACCGAACTGGCGTTGGATGCCAACGTGTCCGGCCCCACCGTAGCGCGGATGGTGCAAAAGCTGGGGTTCAAAGGCTATGCCGAATTTCAGGCCGAACTGCGCGAGGAACTGCGCGCCAAGGTCAAAGGCCCGATTGCCAAGCACGACACATGGGCCGACAGCGCGCCGTCGGGGCATATCCTGAACACCTTTACCGACGCCGTGATCGACAACATCCGGCACACGCTGGGCCAGATTGATCCGCAAGCCTTTGATAAAGCATGCGCTTTGGTCGGTGATCCCGCACATCACCTGTATATTGTCGGCGGACGGGTGACGCACACGCTGGCGGAATACCTTTTCCTGCACATGCAGGTAATCCGCCCCAACATCACCCACGTTCAATCCACGTCGAACGCATGGCCGCACTATCTGCTGGATGTGAAACCCGGCGATGTGTTCGTGATCTTCGACGTGCGCCGCTACGAGAACAACACCCTGAAATTGGCCGAGATGGCCCATGCGCAGGGGGCAAAGATCATACTGTTCACGGATCAATGGCGATCGCCCGTGCATCAGTTGGCCGACATCAGCTTTAGCAGCCGCATCGTGGTGCCGTCGGCGTGGGATTCGGCGGCAACGACCCTGTTGCTGACTGAAACGATGATTTCCGCGGTGCAAAACCTGCGCTGGGACGACACCAAGGGACGCATGGAAGAGCTGGAATCGATGTTCGACCAAACCAAGCTGTTCCGCAAATTCACCTGATCGCCCAAAAAACGGGCATTTGTGCCGTCGCGGGTTGCAGCCCCGCCGTGCAGCCCGCAGACTGATTTCAAATGCTGCAACCGCTTCCTCTTCTTGTCTTTAGCGATCTCGACGGCACGTTGATTTCGCATGATACGTACCGCTGGGATGCCGCGCGCCCTGCGTTGGCGCACCTGCGCAGCATCGGTGCGGGTGTGGTGTTGGCCAGCAGCAAAACAGCGCCGGAAATCATCGGATTGCGCGCGCAGATGGGGCTGGAAGACTGGCCCGCTATCGTTGAGAACGGCGCGGGGGTGCTGGATGCACATGCGACGGACACGCCACCCGACACCGCGTATCTGCGCCTGCGGGCCGCGTTGAACCAACTGCCCGCAGAGTTGCGCGGGCTGTTCGAAGGCTTTGGCGATCTGGATGGTGCAGGGGTGGCCAAGATAACCGGCCTGCCCCCTGCCGATGCGCAAAACGCCAAGACGCGCGCCTTTTCCGAACCGGGGCTGTGGCGCGGCACCGATGCCCAACGCACCGCGTTTCTTGAGGCTCTGGAGCAGCACGGCATAACCGCCCGCGAGGGTGGGCGGTTTCTGACGCTGTCCTTTGGCCAGACCAAGGCCGACCGGATGGCACAGATCATCGCGACATACCGCCCGCAGGTCACGCTGGCCCTGGGGGATGCGCCGAACGACATCGAGATGCTGCAAACCGCCGACCACGGCGTGATCATAGCCAACCCGCACCGCACGCCCCTGCCCCCGCTGGACACCGAAGCCGCGGGGCGCATCACGCGCACCACCTTGTCCGGTCCCGACGGCTGGAACCGCGCGGTGCTGGATTTCGTTGACCGATTGACCCCCTGAACAAGGACGCCACCCATGACAGATTTTCACCAGAACGGGAACGTGGCGACGCTGCACAATTTGCGAACGCGTTCTTTGGATGAAATGACCTACGAGCTTGAGACCTTTGCCCAGTCGCGCAAGATCTCGTTGATCCTGCCGTGTCTTTATTCCGAACTGGAAACCGACGCGATGCCGCTGATCCTGAGCGAACTGTCCAAAGTCACGTATCTGCATCGCATCATCATCGGTTTGGACCGCGCCGACGAGGCACAGTTTCGCCACGCGCAGCAATTTTTCAAGGGGTTGAACCAGAACCACATCGTGATCTGGAACGACAGCCCCCGGATGAAAGCGCTTGGCGAACGGCTGGATGCGCTGGGGCTTGCGCCGATGGAACAGGGCAAGGGCAAGAACGTGTGGTCGTCGCTAGGCTATCTGATCGGCTGCGAGGACAGTTCGGTCATGGCGATCCACGATTGCGACATCGTCACCTACACCAACGAAATGCTGGCGCGGCTGGTTTATCCGGTGGCGAACCCGACCTTTCCCTATCAGGTGGCCAAAGGGTTCTATTCCCGTGTGGGCCAAGGCAAGCTGAACGGGCGTGTGACCCGCCTGCTGGTCAGCCCGCTGCTGATCGCACTGAAAAAGGTTGTCGGTGACCGCGATTATCTGGATTACCTGCGCAGCTTCCGCTATCCGCTGTCCGGCGAATTTGCCATGCGCACCAGCATCCTGCCCGATCTACGCATTCCGTCCGACTGGGGGCTGGAGATCGGGGTGCTGTCCGAAGCCTGGCGCAATCTGGCGCCCAAGGCGGTCTGCCAGGTCGAGATTGCCGACAACTACGACCACAAACATCAGGACCTTAGCCCCGAAGATGCCAGCGCGGGCCTGAGCCGTATGTCCACCGACATCTGCAAGGCCATCTTCCGCAAGCTGGCCGCTGATGGCACGGTGTTCACCCCGAACGTGTTCCGCACGCTGAAAGCGACCTATTACCGCTGCGCGCTGGACCTGCTTGAGGCCTATTACACCGATGCGCAGATGAACGGGCTGACCATCGACCGGCACAAGGAAGAACAGGCGATCGAGTTGTTCGCAGAAAACATCATGCGGGCTGGCCAGACGTTTCTGGACAACCCGCACGAGACGCCTTTCATCCCGACGTGGAATCGCGTTCACGCAGCCGATGCAGGCTTTTTGGCAGATTTGCGGGCGGCGGCCGTCGCGGATGAAAAGGAATTTTCAGCTTAGCGCCAGCCGCCGATGTTCATCAACTGCCCTTACTGTGGCGTTGTAATCACCGGGATGGGCGAGATTTTGGTGCCATCGGTAAAGCGGTGCAGGCGGAATGGCGTGGGGTCGACCACTGGCGTTTGCCCGGTGAGCAAGTCTGCGGCCAAACGGCCCGCCCCCGTGCCCAGACCAAACCCATGGCCCGAAAAACCGGTGGCGACGAACAGGCCCGGAATGCCGTTCTTCACCCCTTCGGTAGATGAAATGGCCGGGATCAGGTCAGGCAGAACGTCGATGTATCCGCCCCAGCGCTGCGCAACCGTCGCATCCTTGAGCGCGGGATAGGTTTTTTTGACCTCGGCAAGGGTCTTGTCGATGTAGGGCGCGTCGGCGTCGGGGTCCAGAATGCGGGTCTTTTCAAACGGGGTCACATCGTCGCCGGTCCAGTGGCGCGGCGTGCGCAGCGCGTCCATGAAGGCCGGACCAAGCCCCAGCCGGATCGACCGCCATTCGTTTTTCAGCGTCGGCAGGAAAGCCGCGAACAGCCGGAAGCTGTCGGGCGTCAACTGATACCGGCTGGGCACGGCGGATGCCACGGTATAGCCACCATCCTTGCGCTTTCGTATGGCAAATGAAGTGGTTTTAAGGTTGCTTTGCGGTCCCGCCTCGACCGCATCGGTGCGCAGCACGGTGTTGCGGGTGCGCAATTGCGGCAGGTAGATGCCGATGTTGCGCAGGAACAGCCGCGACCAGACGCCACCGGCCACCAGCACCGCGTCGCAGGCGATGTGGCCCTGTTCGGTGACCACGCCCGACACTTTGCCTTGGGATGTCTCGACCACCCGAACCGCGCAGTTCTGGTGTACCGTGCCACCGCGCGCCTGCACAGCGCGGGCAATGGCAGGTGCCGCCATTTGCGGCTCGGCCCGCCCGTCGCGGGGACAATGCAGGGCGCCGATGATGTCTTGGGCATCAGGGTCGTAGCCTGCCAGATGCGTCAATGCTGCGTCGCGGTCCATCAGGTGCGTCGGAATTTGGTAATGGCCCAGCTCTTCCTGGGCCTTACGCTCGGCCTGCAATGCGGCATCGCTGGCGATGGCATAGGTTGATCCGCACTGGCTGTAGCCGGTTTTGCCTTCTATGCGGGCGTCCAACCCTTCCCAGATCTTGACCGATTCAATCATTAGCGGCAATTCGCGCGGGTCACGGTGGGTCAGGCGCACCCAGCCCCAGTTGCGGCTGGATTGTTCGCCACCGATCTGGCCTTTTTCGCAGATCGCAACCTTCAGGCCCCTGTCCGCAAGTTCAAGTGCCGTGCACACGCCCGCGATACCGCCGCCGATGATGACGACATCGACGGAGGGGGGCAAAACACTGTCGCTGACAACGGGGTCCAGCTTGGGTCCGGGCATGGGTAGTCTCCTTGGTGCGGCGCTGTTGGCCGCTCTGGTCTATGAGTTATTCAGGCGTGCGGTGGCAAGGGCGCACCTTGTTGACGCGCCCGCAAATTGTCGCGCAGCCGGTAGCCCCGCAAGGCTGCTTGGGGGGCCACGGACATATACAGCGGCTGGGATTGCAGCGGCTCGATCGGCAGATCAAGGTCGGCCTCGGCCACGCCCATCGCCCAGTCGGACAGGATGCCCCCGATCATCGAGCCTGTTGGCACGCCGCGCCCCGACAGGCCCGTCATGGCGACGACACCGGGGGCCAGCGCATACAGGCGCGGTATGGTTTTGCGCTGCATGTCCAATTCGCCGTACCAGAAAAACTCCCAGCGCAAGTCTTCGCGCAGGTCGGGGTGCAACCATTTCAACCGGTCGCTGAGGACCTGCCGCGTATAGGCCGGATCGCGCCCGCGCTGGCCCATCGGGAACATCGAGGCGACGATGCGGTTCTGGCTGTTGTACTTATAGACATAGATGTCACCACGCCCGTCCTGAATGGTTGTGCGTTGCGGCAGAACCACGGCCTGCGAGGCCGCTGACAGCGGCTGGGTCGCGGCCACGAAAACGCGCATGATGCGGAACGTCTGGTCCAGCTTGGGCCAGCCCGCTACAGTATAGGCACCCGTGGTGTAAATCACCTTTTCCGCCCGCACCGATCCTTGCGCCGTGCGCACCTGCCACGCGTTGTTCACGCGGTCGCAGCCCGTCACGCCCGCGCCGGTGAAAATCTGCCCACCTTCGGACAGCACCGCACGGCCCAGCCCGCGCGCATAGGCCAGCGCATTCAGCCCGCCCGCTTCTTCGTGCAGCCAGCCGCCATAGAACCGCGACGATCCGGTGACGGCGTACACCTCATCCCGGTCCAGCATCCGCGTGCGCGCGCCTGCGGCGTTGTAGTTTTCCATATTCGCCTGAAGCTTTTTCAGATGCGAGGGGAACAGCGCCCCCTGGACATATCCGTTCTGTTCCCATTCGCAGTCGATGTCGTATTGCGCGATCATCTGCCCGACCACATCGTTGGCGCGGGTCTGGCGGTGGATCAGCCGTTCGGCCCACGGCGCGCCCATGACTTCGCGCAGTTCGGGCAGGCTGTAATGGGTGAACGTCGGCGTACAGTGCCCCGCATTGCGCCCCGATCCGCCAAAACCGATTTCCTCACGCTCCAGCACCACGACGCTGACGCCTTTGCGGGCCAGTTCCAGCGCTGTGGTCAGCCCCGAATAGCCCGCGCCGACCACGCAAACATCTGCCGTGACCTCACCTTTCAGGGTTTGCGTGTCAGGCCCTTCGGGCGCTGTTGCGTACCACAATGTGTCCTTGAATTCAGAGAACTTCGGCTTCATCTCACTGTCCTTGCGCACGGCTGTCGAAGGCATCGCGCAGACCGTCCCCGATAAAGTTGAACCCGGTGACGGCGATGGTGATCGCCAGCCCCGGCACGATGGCCAGCCACGGGGCCGAGCCCAGATATTGCTGCGCGCCGTTCAACAGGTTGCCCCAGCTTGGCAGCGGGGGCTGGATGCCATAGCCCAGAAAGCTGATGTAGGCCTCAAGCAGGATCGCGCGCGCCACGGTCAGCGACGCGGCCACGATGATCGGGCCGATGGCGTTGGGCAGCAGCTCGCGGAACATGATCCAGCGGCCTGACAGACCCAGCATATGCGCCGCTTGGACAAAATCCTGATTGCGCAGCGATTTCACCTCGGCCTCGACGATGCGGGCGACCTCCATCCAGCTTGTGGCCGAGATGATCACGGCGATCATCACCGGACCCGGCTGGATAAAGGCAGCCAGTGCCAACAGCAGAAAAACAGACGGGAACGACAGGAACGCATCCACCACGCGCATCAGCACCGCGCTGATCTTGCCGCCGTAATACCCCGAGACGACGCCAACGACCGACCCGACGGTGGTGGCAATCACCATCACGGCAAAGCCCACCGCCATCGAGATTTGCCCCGCGTGAAACAGCCGCGCGGCCAGATCGCGGCCCAGCGGGTCGGTGCCAAAGATATGGCCGCCGGTGCCGGGCGGCGCAAACCGCGCGCGCAGGTCGATGTAAAGTTCGTCGTAGGCCAGCAGATACGGCCCGACAAAACAGGCAAAGGTCAGACCCAGCACCATGAACAGGCCGATCATGGCCAGCTTGTGACTTAGGAACCGTCGCAGCGCGCGGGATTTGATCAAGGGCTGGCGGACCGGAGGTGTCGTTGTTGCAGCAGTCATTGTCAGGACCTTTCCTTCATTCCAGAGCGATGCGCGGATCAATCAGCGCAACGGCGATGTCCGCGGCAAGGTTGCCGATCAGCACCAGCATGGCCGAGGCCATGAGCAGGCCCATAACCACCGGGTAATCCGAATAGCCCAGACTATCGAGAAACAGCCGCCCCATGCCGGGCCAGGTGAACACGGTTTCGGTCACCAGCGCGCCGCCCAGCACCATCGGCAATTGCAGGCCCGCCAGCGTGATCATCGGCACCAGTGAGTTGCCCACGATATGCTTGAACAACACCCGCCGCTGGGTCAGCCCCTTGGCCCGTGCGGTGCGCACGAAATCCTGATTGATCACGTTCAGGGTCGAGGTGCGCATGTACCGGCTCCAGACCGCCACATCGACCAGCGCCAGAACACAGGCCGGCATAATCAGGTGTTTGAGGTAGTTCAGAACCGATCCGTCGCCCACCGTGTACATGTTGCCCGCAGGCAGCCAGCCAAGGTTCAGCGCAAAGATGTAGATGGCGATCAGACCAAACCAGAACGTCGGGATCGACAGGGCCACCATCGACGCCACGGTCATGGCATAGTCGAACACCGACCGGCGGCGCAGGGCGCTGAAAATACCGATCGTGCTGCCCAGCGTGATCGAGATGGACGTGGCGGTGCCCATCAGCAACAGGGTGGCGAACAGGTGGCTTTCGATCACGTGCAGGACCGGCTGCCCGTCACGATACGAAGTGCCCCAGTCGCCGACCAGCATATGACGCAACCAGTCGAAATATTGCACGATCAGCGGTCGGTCCAACCCCATTTGCGCGGCGATCTTGTCGATCTGCTCTTGGGTCATGCCCGGACTAAGCGCGAATTGCGACAGCGGGCCGCCCGGCGCAAGATTAAGCACGGCGAACCCGATGAATGACACAATCAGCAGCAGCAAAAGGCTTTGGCCGACGCGGGATAAGATGTAGCGCAGCATGGCGGGGCGCCCTCTTTGTACAAATGTCTGAATTCAGGCATCGCCCAACGCGACACCCGGCAGACGCGGCGGATGGTTCCGCCGCGTCATTGGTTCAGGCTGGAACAGCCGCGATCAGGTGCGTTTCCAGTCGCGCACGTTCCATGTTTCGATCCGGTTGTTCACGTTCGGAGCCGGACCGTCGACATCGTCCTTGCGCCCCTTGATGACCGCGTATTGGAACACCGGCAAAAACGGCAGGTCGTCCCGGATCACGCGTTGCAGCTCTTGGTAGATCTCGCGGCGCTCTTCGGGAACAAAGCTGGCCGCCCCTTTGATCAGCAACTCGTCAACCTTGGGGTTCTGATAGGCAAAGGTGTTCTGCCCCGACCCGCCCAGTACGGGCGACATCGTGGACATGAAGTAGTCGGAGGTGTCCGGATCAGCGCCCGACAGGGTATTCAGCCCCACGACAACCGAGTCAAAGCCAGAGTTCATCCAGTAGTCGCCCCACATCACGGCAGGCGGCAGGTTCTTGATGATCATCTCGACGCCGACTTCCTTGAACGTCTGCTGGATGAACTGCTGTGCCTGTTCGCGCAGGTGGTTGCCTGCGGTGGTCGAGTTGGTGAACGACAGGCGCACGCCGTCTTTTTCACGCACGCCATCCGCACCGGGCACCCAGCCTGCATCGTCCAGAAGCTTGCGCGCTTTCTCGAGGCTGAACTCATGCTTGGGCAGGTCCGGTTCAAAATAATAGGACTGCTGCGGCATGTAGGTTTCGGTCGGGGTCGGCACGCCATAATACAGCGCGTCGATGATCGACGTTTTGTCGAGAGCGGCATACAGCGCCTGCCGCACGGCCAGTTCCTGAAACTGCGGGCGCGTCATGTTCAGGCCGATGGATTCAAAGCTCGCGGTGCCTGCAACGGTCACAATCTTGTTCGGCAGCGTTTCAGCTTCGGCCAAGTGGTCGGGCGAGATGTATTGCAGGCCGATCACGTCGATGTCGCCCGATTTGAACTGAGTGTACATCACGTTCAGGTCGGGCACGTATTTGATGATCAGCGTTTTCAGATAGGGGCCGTCCATGTGATAGTCGGCGTTCGCTTCCAGCTCAATGTGGTCGCCCGCCATGCGTTCCTTGAACTTGAACGGACCCGTGCCAATCGGCGCGTTCGAGAATGGGGCGCTGTTCTTGTCCTCGACCCCGTCAAAGGCGTGTTTGGGGATGATATAGGTCGACGCCAGAATGGCCGCCATCGGTGCAAAGGGTTCGGACATTTCCCATGTCAGCTCGGTATCGGACACAACCGTGATGTTGCGCATGAACTTATAACCGGTCGAACGGAACGACCGGAAATCGGGGTCCATCGTCAGCTCGAGCGAGAATTTGACATCCTCTGCCGTGAAAGGTGTGCCGTCGTGCCACGTGACGCCTTCCTTCAACTTGATGCGCCAGTTCAAGCCGTCTTCCGAGATGCCGCCATTGGCGACAGTGGGCACTTCGGCCACAAGGATCGGGAAATATTCGCCATCAGGATCGAAATCAAACAGCGGATCGAAGACGGCATAATATACACCCTCGTCCACTTCGATGTGCGGCATCAACGGGTTGAACACAGTCGGTTCCTGCGAAAAGGCTAGGATAAGTTGGCCGTTTGCGTCAGCGTTGGCAGCAAAGGCCTGATCGCGGCCAATGGCTGCGGGCCCCATCAGTCCGGCCGCACCGGCGGCCCCCATCATCATCAGTGTCTGGCGACGGCTGAGATGTGCTTTTTGCGTCTTGTCATCAGTCATGTTGAGCTTCCTGTCGTTGTCGCAAGTTGGGCAGACAGCAACGCGTGCTTGCGTTTCACACGCCGCCTTGTGCCGCGCCCCCAAAGGGGCGCCGGCCAATCAGAAACCGCTGATGATCTCGATCTTGGAGCCATCGGAAAAGCGGTTGAAACGATAGGGCGCGGGGTCCACCACCGGCGTGCGGGCGCAGACCAGATCGGCGGCCAGACGGCCCGCTGCCGGACCAATGCCAAAGCCGTGGCCCGAGAACCCCGTCGCAATGAAAAATCCGGGAATGTCATCAACGCCCGAGATCACGGGGATCGCATCGGGGGTCACATCAATCGCACCGGCCCAGCGTTGGGCCACTTCGGCCTTCTCAAAGACCGGAAAGGCGCGGCGCAGGTTCTGCAAGGCCTTGTCCTGAAGCGTAAAGCTGGGCTTGGGGTCCAGAACGCGGCAGTATTCAAACGGGCTGGCCTCGTCCATCGACCACTTGTTCGGCACCCGCACCTCGTCCAGAAAACGCCCGCCAAAGCTGAGCATCAGCGATTTCCATTGTGAGCCGAGCGCAGGCAGGAAATCCTTGAAATAGCGAAAGCTGTCGGGAACGATATCGACGATATTCCGGAACCCGTCCGCGACGGTATAGCCGCCGTCCATACGCTTACGTATTGAAAATCCGTTCGACCAGATCGCGCTTTCGGGGCCGCCTTGCAGCGGTTTGGTGCGGATGACCGAGTTCTTGACCTTGAGTTGCGGCAAGCGCAGTCCGGTGTTGCGGGCGAACAGGCTGGACCATGCACCACCAGCCAGAACCACCTGTTCGCAGGCAATCTCGCCCCGCTCGGTCACAACGCCACTGACGTGTCCCGCGCTGGTCTGGATGCCGCGCACGGCGCATTCGGTCAGCACATGAACACCCAGGTCCCGCGCCGCTTCGGCGATGGCGGGGGCGGCCTGCTGCGGCTCGGCGCGTCCGTCAACGGCTGTGAACAGCGCGCCTTTGACGTCCATCTCCGAGCCGGGGAACAGCTCGCGGAACTCGCGCCCCGACACCATGCGACTGTCGATCTGGTAGTCTTTCAGGTTCTCCAGCCAGCGTTCGTGTTCTTCGAATTCCGTGTCATTGGCACAGGCAAAGGCAACGCCCGCCTGAGTATACCCCAGATCGCGCCCCGTGCGCTTTGCCAGATCGGGCCAGATTCGCAGCGCCTCGGCCATCAAAGGCACTTCGCGCGGGTCGCGGCGGGTGATGCGCACCCAGCCCCAGTTTCGGCTGGACTGTTCGTGACCGATCCCCCCCTTCTCGCACAGGGCCACGGTCATTCCGCGTTCAGCCAGTTCCAGCGCGGTCGAACATCCGATGATCCCGCCACCGATCACGACCACATCTACTTTGGCGGGCAGGTCAACGTCGCCATGTACGGGAACGACAAAAGGTCCGGGCATATCAGAAGGATTCCTCAAGTTGGCAGTTCACACAGAATTCTGCCACGCTGGCTTCGTTCGGCAGGTCGATCAGCATCTCGATGACGCGCGCCAGATCGTCCGGTTGGGTCATCGCGTCCGACGCGCGGTCTGTAATGGCCATCGCCATGTCGGTGGCCACGAATCCCGGGCAGACGGCGGTGGCGCGAATGCCCTTGTCGAACCCCGCGTGACGCAGCGCATGGGCCATGCCGATCACCGCAAACTTTGACACGGAATAAGAGCCTGACTTGGCCGATTTGACCCGTTTGCCCGACAGCGACCCCAACAGGATCACCCGCCCGTTGCCCGCAGCGCCCAGCGCATCCCAGCACGCAGCGGCCAGCCGGCGGGGGGCTTGCACATTGATTTCAAGCAATTGCGCCATCTCGTCGTCGGACACTTCGACGATGGTCCGGGGGATCATAATGCCCGCATTGGCCACGACCGCGTCGATGCGGCCAAAACGGTCGCTCACCTCTGCGGCCCACGACGTGCCCGCATCGGGCTGCGCCGCTTGGTAGGCAAACAGATGAACGCGCTCGGGCGCAGCGGCCGCCCAATCGGGCATTTCAGGTTTGCGCATCCCCAAAGACACGGCCCAACCCGCATCGAACAGCCGCTTTGCAACGGCGGCGCCGATGCCGCGGTTTGCGCCGGAAATCAGTGCCGTGCGATGTGCGTTCAATCCCATTTTTTCCTCATGTTCAGATAGACCCGCTTGAGCATTTGCATGAACTGATCGCGATCTTCTGGTGCGATAAAATCGAAGAATTCAGCCTCTTGCGCGCGGATGATCCCGCGCACCTTCTCGGCCAGTTCATGCCCCTTGTCGGTGATGTACAGCGCCTGCGCGCGCTGGTCCTCGGACGATGTTTCGCGGCGAATGACGCCTGCCGCGACCATGCGGTCGATGATCCGCCCGGTGGCCGGCCGGTCGCGCATCAGCACGTCGGCGACCTGCGACGGGCGGATGCCCGGATAGTCATCAACCAGAAACAGCGTCGTGATCTTGCCCTTGCCTTTGGCAACCTCAAGATCGGCCATGCGACGGTCCAAATCGCGCGACACAACGGCATCCAGCGACCGGATGTACCAGCTAAACGCGCCCTCAAGGATGTCGATGCGAAGCCCGCCGATCTCGATGTGCGGATCGTCAAAATCGTCCTCAATAAAATTCGGGGCCGTCGACTTTGTTGTCATAAAGCTGTCGTCCTTTGGCTTGTTGCTTCAAGTAAAGAACCCAGTTTCCGCTGCGGCAAGGGAAAGTTGCATAATACAATTATTTTGATTGTATTTTACAATTACCAGCCTGTTTTTCGGACATACCCGACCGAAGCCAGCGCCGTTTCAGGGGATCAAACAGCAAAAAGGGGGCGAAACGAATCGCCCCCTTCCCTTCTTTGCAACCTGGCGTTCGCTCTCAGGCCGCTTTGCCGCCCGGAATGGCGTCAACCAGAGATCGGGTATAGTCGTGCTGCGGGTTCTGAAAGATTTGCGACGGCGGGCCGTATTCAACCATCTTGCCGCGGTGCATCACCAGGATTTCGTCGCTGATCTGGCTGGCGACGCGCAGATCGTGGGTGATAAAGACCATCGCCAGCTTGCGCTCGTGGCGGATCTTGTCCAGCAGTTCAAGCACCTGCGCCTGAATGGACACGTCCAGCGCCGACACGGCCTCGTCCGCGACGATCACTTCGGGGTCAAACATCAGCGCCCGTGCAATCCCCACGCGCTGTCGCTGCCCGCCCGAGAATTCATGCGGGTAGCGGTCATAGGCAGACGGGTCCAATCCCACCAGTTCCAGCGTGTCTTGTGCCAGCGTCCGCGCCTGTGCTTGCGTGACCAGATTGTGCGCCACCGGCCCTACCGTCAGTGCCTGCCCGATGGTGAACCGAGGGTTCAACGATGCATAAGGGTCCTGAAAGATCATCTGAATGCGTGCACGCAATGGACGGAAAGTTTCCTTGTCCAACGGCAACGTGTCCTTGCCCTGAAAGATGATCTGACCGCTGTCGGCGTCGATCAGTTTCATCAGCACCTTGCCCATCGAAGACTTGCCCGAGCCGGATTCGCCCACGATGCCCAGTGTCTCGCCCTTGTGCAGCGTGAACGAGATGTCGTTCACCGCGTGCACTTCGCGCATCCGTCCCAGAAAACCGCTGCGTGTGCGGTAGGTCTTGTTCAGGTCGCGCACCTCCAGAACCGCAACCTTGTCCTGTTCCCGGCTGCGATCCTCTTCGCGCATCTTGGGCACGGCTGCGATCAGCTTTTTGGTATAGTCGTGCCTTGGCGCATTCAGCACCTGCGACGCGGTGCCTTGTTCGACAACCAGCCCCTGCTCCATCACCACCACGCGGTCGGCAATCTCGGCCACGACGCCAAAGTCATGGGTGATGAACATCACGCTCATGCCTTTGCTTTTCTGGATGTCGCTGATCAGCTTGAGGATTTGCGCTTGCGTGGTCACGTCCAGCGCGGTGGTCGGCTCGTCCGCGATCAGAATGTCGGGGGCCAAGGCCAGGGCCATTGCGATCATCACCCGCTGGCGCTGCCCGCCAGACAGCCGAAACGGGTACTGGTGCTGGATCAGCATGGGGTCGGGCAGGCCCACCTCGGTCAACATCTCGACCACGCGGTCGGCGCGGCTGGCCTTGGTGCCGACTGCGTGGCTGTCCAGAACCTCGCGGATCTGGTCGCCGATGGTCATCAGCGGGTTCAGCGCCGAAAGCGGGTCTTGAAAGATAATCGACACCGCCCGGCCGCGCAGCTTGCGCATTTCGCTGTCAGGTAGCTTGGTCAGGTCCTTGCCCTGAAACAGGATGCTGCCGGCGTCTACCGACATCACCTCGGGCAGCAGGCCCATAACGGCGCTGGCGGTGACGGATTTGCCCGAGCCGCTTTCACCGATGATGCACAGGATTTCTCCGGGCATCAGGTCAAAGCTGACATTCTTTACCGCGTAGGGTCTGTCGTGTTTTCCGGGAAGTGCGACCGAAAGGTCGCGCACGGTCAGGACGGGCGCAGGGCCCGTTGATTGGTTGGTCATCAGTTTATCTCATCGTTTATAATTATTATGCCCCTTCAGCTTTTGTTAAAAATCGCCGCACGACAAGGGGTATGCCCCCGACGCTGTCCTGAAAATTTTGAAAAGACGTGCGTGCTGCATCAAAATGCGCCGCGCAGTGTGCGTGTGCCTTGCGTTTGGTGGCATCTTTGCGTGCGGGCAAACCACCAAAAACGCGGACCCCACAGTCCTGCCTCGGACACAGTTGGCTTGTTCTGCTTCGTTATTGGTCAGGGCGCGGGCTGTTTCCTTATTGGATAACGGGCCAACAGCAAACGCCGGATGCATTAAAGGGAGCAGTCCCAGACACGCCAGAGGGTCGTGTTCATGCTGCCGACCTTACGATTGGGGGCACCTGTTCGTCGGCATCAATCATGTTCTGCCCGGGGTTAATCCGCAGCGCCCGCAGGGCATTCAGGATAACGGCCACGTCGATGATCTCCTGCATCAACGCGCCTTGAACCGGCGTCAGATAGCCCAGCGCCGCCGCGATCATGCCCGCGACCGACAGGCCGATGCCCGCCGCCACACTTTGCAGCGCGATGCGTCGCGCCCCCCGCGCGATAATCAATCCGGGAAGCAATCGCCCCAGATCATCGACCAGCAACACGACATCCGCCGCTTCGGCCGAGGCGGCCGCACCCCGTGCGCCCATGGCGACACCAACATCCGCCGCTGCCAGCGCAGGTGCATCGTTCACGCCGTCGCCAACCATCATCACAGGCCCGGTTTTCCGCGCATCAACAACGATTTGCACCTTTCTGTCCGGCGTGAGATCAGCTTTGACGCCATCAAGACCCAAACCAAGCGTCAGGGCCTCGGCCACATCGTGGCGGTCACCCGTTGCAAGCACAATCCGGTCGATCCCGTTGCGGCGTAACGCCTGCAGCAGCGCAGGGATGCCGGGCCGCAGGGCATCTGCCATGACAAGATGACCCGCCGCCCGGCCATCAACCGCGACGGCCACGATCACAGCGCCAGGTTCTTCGGCCCCGGTGACCTCTGCCCCCGTCTGCGCCGCGACAAAGCCCGTGCCGCCGACCAGCACATCGCGGTCGCCCACCCGGCCTGCGACACCTTCGCCCGGCGTTTCGATCACGTCGGTCGGCACCGGCAGGGTTTGACCACGGGCACGGGCAGCGGCCACGACCGCTTGGGCCACCGGATGCTGGGACGCCTGATCGAGGGAGGCCGCGAAATAGAGAACCTCGTCCTCGCTCAGCGCCCCTGTCCCCGTGATCGACACGATCCCGGGTCGCCCGTCCGTCAGCGTGCCGGTCTTGTCCACAATCAATGTCTTGATGCGCGCCATCGCCTCCAACGGTTTCGCGCCCTTGATCAGCACGCCGAAGCGCGCAGCACGCGATAGGCCCGCCACCAGCGCGACAGGAACGGCAAGGATCAGCGGACACGGCGTGGCGACGACCAGAACGGCGACGGCCCGGATCGGATCGCCGGTGAACCACCACGCCGCGCCCGCCAAGGCGACCGTGACGGCGAGAAATAGCAGCGAGTACCGGTCCGCCAGTCGCGCCATCGGAGCCTTGGAACGCTGCGCGGTTTCCACCAGACGCACGATGCCGGCGTAGGTGCTGTCGGCGGCCAGCGCCGTCGCGCGCAAATCAAACGCCGCGCCCGCATTGGTCGACCCGCTCATCACCGCCATCCCCTGCGACAGCCGCACCGGCAGCGCTTCCCCGGTCAGCGCCGACTGGTCCAGCATCGCTTGCATCGCCTCGACCGTGCCATCGACCGGCGCGACCTCTCCCTGCCGGATCAACAGCAGGTCACCCGCATTGATCGCGTCCAGTGGGATGTCCTCAAGCTGCCCGTTCCGGTGACGTGTCGCCGTGCGCGCCACGCGTGACAACAGATCGCGCATCTCACGCCGGGCGCGGCCCTCGGCGAAACTTTCCAGAAAAGTACCGCCCGAATACATCAGCGCGACAACGGCGGCAGCCAGCGCTTCGCCGACCAGAAGCGCCGCCGCCATCGACAAGGCTGCGACGATATCGAGCCCGACCTCGCCTTTCAAAAGGCTGCGGACGATCTCGATGCACAGCGCCGCCAAGACCGGCGCAACACCCGCCACCCATGCCGCTGTGGCAAGCGCGGTCTGATCTGCGGCCCAAAGACCAAGGCCCGCCGCGAGGCCGACCGCGGCCATAGCCAGCAAGGCGACCTTGAGAATATCCGATACCCCGGCCTTCATAAGGCGTTCATGGATAGGCTTATCCAGCAGTCATTGCGCAGCCCAGCGACACCGACAGTCTCCGATAGACAACCAGCGTATCGTGACGAGGGTGTTGTCTTGATGCTCATCTGCTCAGACCCGTCGCAGCGCGGCGCCGATGCGGCTGCGCAGGTCGGTTGGCAATGTCTGGATCACTTCGGTCAGCATCACAAGTTCCCGTCGTGCGTCATGTAGTTGGTCAACAAGTGAAATCACGATGCCAACGGCCCCCTCGTCAAGTTCGAGATCATGGGTCAGGTCGCAAAGCAGTTCCAGACGCGCGATGTCGACCTTGCGAAAGAACATGCCGTCTTCAGCGCTATGCGGACGAACGAGGTCGGCCTCGACATATCTGCCAAGCTGCTGCCGGGTCAGGCGGGTGACGGTCATGATGACCTCATCCTCGGTGAAAAGGTCGGTCATGCTGCGGTTCCTTTCATCGAGGCGGCGTGGCTCTTGCGCCATGCCGTCAGCAGATCGCGCAGCGCGGGGTCCGGGTCCTTTGGCACGACGATCTTAAGCTCTACCCGCTGGTCGCCCGCCGCCTTCCCCTTGCCCGCGACGCCGCGCCCGCGCAACCGCAGCACCCGGCCAGAGCTTGCGCCGGGCGGGATCGTCAGCCCGACGGGACCGTCGATGGTGAGTACAGTAACCTTGGCCCCAAGAATGGCGTCGTCGAAGGACACGGGCAGGGTCACGAGGATGTCATCGCCCTCGCGGCAGAAATCCGGGTGGTCCTGCACGGCCACGGTGATCAACGCATCGCCCGCAGAACCGCCACCAAATCCGGGCGATCCCTTGCCGCGCAACCGCAGCGTCTGTCCGTCCTGCGTGCCGCGCGGGATCTTCACCGCCAGGCTCGCGCCACCCGGCAGGGTGATTGTGGTCTCGGCCCCGCGCACCGCATCCAGAAAAGGCACCTCCAACCGATAACGCGCATCGGGTCCGGCAGTCCGGCCATTGCCCCCGCCAAAGTCGAACCCGCCCGCGCCTGACGTCCGGTTGCGCAGAATGTCGGCGAAGATGTCACCGGGGTCCATGTCCTGCCCGAAACCGCGCCGCTGCTGATAGACGTTGTCCGGCGCATCGGCGTAGTCGCGGTAATACTGCCGCTGAGGACGCTCGGCCCCCTGCGCGTCGATCTCGCCCGCGTCGGCGCGGCCCAGAAGATTGCCAGTGCAAGCCGTGGTGTCTGCGCGAAAGCTTCCAGCAGATCGGCCTTGAGAACCTCGGTCACCTCGATGTCCGTGACCGGTTCTATGCTGTGATCCGAGATGTGCAGAAGCAAGCTGCGCAACCCCAGAAAATCGCCGGGCACCTGGAAATCGACAATCTGCCGCTGCCCGTCGGCCAGGTCCTTGTAGGAACAGGCCCAGCCGGACATGAGGATATAGGCCGCCTGATCAGACTGGCCCTGATGGACCAGATCGCGCCCAGCAACGAAGGTGCGACGCCGTTTGCGCAGGCCTTCGAGTACGTCAATCTCGGCCCCGGACAGGGCAACGAACGCACTCAACTTGCGGACGAGAGGAAGGGTGGCGATGATAAAGCTCCTTTTGAAAGACGTGAAATCTTTATATGGCAATCCAGATGATCGGCTGATCTGGATCAGCACATCGGCAAACATTGTTTGAAAAGCTGTTGGAACCGGGGCGCGGATCTTCCGCGCTATACGGAACACCTTGAAAGGCCGATTAAACGTGTCTGATCATAACACACATTCCGGGATGGCGGCGCTGTCCATTTGCGAGTCGCTGATGCTGGCGCTGAATGACGCGCATATTCTGCCGGAAACTGAAATCCTGAGTGTTCTCAAGGACGCTGCCGAAGTTCACGAAAACATCAAAGAAACTGACGCCGATTTCAAAGATCATCAAGCGGTCGCCGTCCTGATCAGAAAGATCATCTCCGGGGGGAATTCGGTCCGTCGGGATCGGTTGTCGTGACGATGGGATCATGAGTTATTCGTGGTGCATAATCTGCGTGCAGTCCGGCTGCGCATGGGGCGGGCTCTGTTGATTTTCGAGTCGGATTGACCCACTCTTTCATTTGGTGCTGACCCATCCGAAACATAGTAATCTCATGAAAACTAGGCGCGATTGTTGATATCGGTGGGTCACGGCGCTTCAGAAAACCGGGCCAATTCCTCTCAAAATTCAACATTCTGGTCTAAAGCTGGGTTAGCGTAGCACATTAAATTGCAACTTAGAGATGTCCTTCACAACAAGTCCCTCAAACTGGTCGTGACGGAAGCAGTGAAGAGAAACGATGACCCTAAATAGTTCGTCGTTGTCTGGACATCGGACATCCATTATAAGCTTATCTTAGCTTTTAGATTTGCACTGCTTGGAATGCGGGTAGAGTTGGGAGCCCGGCTTCACTTCAGCCCAGAAAAATCGCATAGAAATAAAGATTTTTCCGACGTTTGATACCGCAGAAGGAACTCTTCAAATTGAAAATCAGCATCGTCATTCCGACCCGAGAACGAGGCCGGTATCTGCGGCATTCGGTTCAAACTGCTCTTGAAATCGACGATAATAACATTGAAATCATTGTAAGCGACAATGCCAGCTCTGACGGGACCAAAGAACTCATGCAGGAGTTCGATGACAGCCGACTGGTCTACGTGAATACGGGTGAGCGGTTGTCGATGCGGCAGAACTTTGAAATGGCTTTCAAAGCGTCGACAGGTGACTATCTGATCTACTTCGGTGATGACGACGGGATGCTGCCAAAACAATTCCCGTTCTTGCGGCAGATTTTGGAGGCCAACAAACCTGATGGTCTGAGTTGGATCAAGGCAACCTATGGCTGGCCCATTGAAGGGTATGGCAAGAAAACCGGTGGTGTCCGGTTCTACCGCAGCAATTGCTTTGGCTCTCCGAAGGCTTTTCGGGGCGCGGATAATCTTCAGAAACTCCTGAGAGCGGAGGTCTCCAACCTGCGTCCGGTTCCCGATATATATCACGGCTGCCTTTCGCGCGCCTACATGCTCAAGACTTCAATGGACGGGAAAACGGTTTTCGACAGCGCCATCCCTGACGTCAACCTAACTTATAGATCCATTTTGAAAGACGGCCATTTCATTGGAGTCGACCACCCGTTTTCGATCAACGGATACAGCCCTGCAAGCACCGGCGGTGGCCACGGAGCCGAACAAAACAACCGCCCTGATACTGACAGCAGCAAAGTTTTTGCAAAAGAAAACCTTACCGACCCGATGAGCGATGTGTTTCCCCACGCCGGATCGGTCGCATTGGCGTTCTTCTCAACTCTGGAGACGCTGCGACGCAACCACGCGCTTGAAGCATTCCACCCTGACTACCTTAGGTGGTACAGGTATGTTTTTGGATCGACCCGTAAGAATCCAGCGTTGGCAGAAAAAATGCGTGGCATTCTAGGGGAACACGCGACAGCGACAGGGACGCAATCTGCCCTTGCTGCCGCTCTGGGAGGCCCACCTCAGGCAAAACGAAGCTTGAAAGAGCGCCTACACCGTGCGCGAGGGCAAATGCTGAGCTTCAGGGTTTCCGCAGCCGAAGGAGCCGAAAACACCATTCTTACGGCAGCACGTACAATGGATGCGATACTTGCACAGGATTTCGGGGCGGTTCTGTCTGGCGATATGGAACCTCGCTTGGCCTGGAAGGAGACCAAGCGTCGATCCAAGGGCTTCCAACGTCAGCTTTGATCACCGGAGCCGTTTAAGAAAACCATCATGCGCGACCGTGATCAGCAGTTTTGCGGGGATGCTCTTGTCGATCTCGAACTCGGAGTGTGTCTTGAGATAGTCCCAAACCGCGGTCTTCGGATTGTTGCCCGGCCCCCAAGAGCGATCGGGATACTCGTCTGCTGGCATGTCCTCGATTAGTGTGTCGAAGACGACGCAGTAACTCCCGACGGACGTAAGCGGCGCATAAAGCTCCAGTTCGCTCCGGACATGATCATGGGTATGGTTTGAGTCCAGACAGACAAGAACACGCTCGTATCCTTCCGCAGCCTTTTTGACCTTAGCGAAGATGTCAGGGTCAATGCTGGACCCCTCGATCATCTCGATGCGAGAAGCCATTGGATGGTCCTGAATGGCGGTGAGGTTATGCGCGCGGATATCAATGTCGATACCCAGAACTTTGCGGGACGACTTCGATGGATCAATGACAGTGCCCGCCTCAATGGCCTCGCACATGTCCAGCAACGCAAGCATGGATGCACTGAAAACCAGCGACCCACCATGTGCAATACCCGTCTCGATGATCAGATCCGGCTTGATGCTCCAAATGAGTTCTTGCATCGCGACGATATCTTGCGGGTATTGAATGATCGGGCGATCTTGCCAGTGGTAGTTGTACGAATATTTCGGCTGTGTCGTGGCTTGCAGAAATGTCATAGCCAAGTCGTTCAGCGGCTCGTTGTCCATCATATCCGCGATGCGGCCTGCGATCTCTTGCTTAAATTCAGTCATTTCCCACCTCAACATATGTAAATGCGTCGTTCGATATTTTCCGGATTTCCTCGCAGTAATTCGGGTTCATCACAAGGATTCTTGAAGACCGGGACAGGTTTGGCAGAACCTCCTCGGGCGCGCAGACACGCAACCCGGTTCCAGCGAGGAAATGCCCTTGCTTGTTTCGGTTGATGTCGATCACAGCCTCAACCGGAGCGCCCGCACGTTCGCGTAGCAGGGCATAGATCACCCCTTTGGAAGCGCCTCCCCAGACAACATCAGATTTCGAAGAAGCTTCGGCACCATCCGGCAAGGAGGCCGTGAAGTTTTCGGGGAAAACTACCGGATTCTCCGGGTCATACTCGGGGGGCTGGAGGGTCGACAAATCACCTATGACATAGAGATATTGCCCACCAAAGCAGTGACCAATCGTGAGCAAGTTCCCGAACATCTTACGTAAATCCGACAGGCGGAAATAGTTGACATGTTCATAAAAAATATCAAACCACGACCGACGGTCACAAATCCAGTCGAAACAAGGCACCTCGATATAGATCAGGCCGCCACCATTTGCATCCCGCAACTGGCACAAGAACGCATATGGATCCGGTATGTGTTCCAACACATGACGAAGCACGAGCGCTTTCGCCGAAAGGCCGAGGTCAGGACCGAAATAATGCTTTTGGATAAGGGGGCTGTCGCCTTCGTAGGTGGGATCAAATCCGGTGATCGACGCCCCGCGCCTTGCGAGCATATCAAGGAAGGTCCCCTTGCCGCAGCCGACCTCGACCAGATCATCAAGACCGATCTTGTCCGAAATCAGATCAGCGGCCCAAGCTAGATGCGCGCGAAACGGTGCACTGTTCGCCTGTTCGTTCTGATAGGCAGAGTCGTAGTCGACAAGATCAGGATCGAAAGCATCATTGCGCACCAATCCGGATACCAGGTCTTCGACGATACGGATGTTGCCTCTCGGGCAATTTCGTGCCTCGTCTGCGCTGTTATACATACGGTTTTGAAAGACCGGGAAATCATCTTGCTCGTAGAGTAGACGGAATTCATTAGGCTGCGTCATTGCAGGGCCTCCGTTCTTAGGCCGATCACGACCGGCGGGTCCGTCAGATTGTCCGGACGGGCACCAAATTTGAGCAGGTCTCGGCGGCCATACTGATCGGCTATTTCTTCAGCAAGGGCGCGAATGGTGACACCCTTGCCGCTACAAATATTCGCGGGGCCAGTGCGGTTGCATATGACGTCTTGGACCAGCAAGTCCGCTGCCGCATCAACATCAAGGTAGTCCCGCACGGCAGTGCCACTGGTCAACTCGGCGACCTGAGCATTTCGCAGTTGGTCATGCAGATAAGGTACAAGTCGACGATGGTCCTCGCGTGCGCCATAGAGATAAAACAGACGTGCCCAAAGGAACTCGACCTGTGCCGTTGCGAACCACGATTTCAACATGGTAAAGGCCGCAACCTTTGCCGCTGCATAGGGCGTAGCTGGCGCGAGAGGCGTGTCGACGGACAATGTTCCGACCGTCAAGTCGTACTCAAAGCAGGTGCCGATGCCTACGAACCGGCGCAGCTTGGCCGCAGCCGCACCTTTTGCCATCGACAGTGTGCCCGCAAGGCAATCCAGGTTACGTTCAGAAGTAAGGTACTTTCCTGGTTCCGCATACCACGCCAAATGAACGACAGTGTCGATTCCAGCCAGTTTGTCCGCCCACCAGTCGGGCGACTGGGCAAAAACATCGTCGCAAATGATGGTTCGCGCGCTCAAGCCTTCCAATTTGTCATTGGTACCGGGGCGAATGACACAAGTCAGATCAAGTCCAGACGCTACGAGCTTCTGCGCTACGGGAAGGCCAACGAATCCGGTCGCACCAGTAATCAGGACGTGGCTCATTCCGACACCTCCAGCTTTGGAACGGCCGTGACAAACCGCGTGCCAAGTGCGGCAAGGTCACTGCATTGGGTTTTCACCTCGTCGGCGATGTTCCACGGCAAAATGACAAGGTAGTCGGGGCGATTTTCGCGCAAGGCAGAAGGGGGCAGTATCGGGATATGACTGCCCGGCATCAGCTTGCCGATCTTGGCCGCCGCTGCGTCGCAGATGAAGGGGATCAGATCCGGCCGCACGCCAGCGTAATTCATGATCGTGTTGCCCTTGGCCGCAGCCCCGTACCCGGCGACAGATTTGCCTTCTGCTTTAGCTTGCAACAAGAACCCGAGGAAGTCGTTCTTGACTTCATCCGCCTGCAGCTGGAACGCCAAATAGAAATCATCGTGATCCATTCCGCGTGCCTTCTCTTGCGCGATCAGCGCCGCGACCGAGTCGCATTGCGGATGATCAGCCGCATCATGGCACCCATAGATTCGAAGGCTGCCACCATGGGTCGGCAACTCTTCTACATCGAATATACGCAACCCCGCGGCGGTGAAAATACGGTCTACAGCCAGCAAGGAGAGGTAGGAGAAATGTTCGTGATAGACTGTGTCGAACTGACGAAACTCTACCAAGCGCATCAGATGTGGAAATTCTAGTGTGATGACGCCGTCCGGTTTCAATGAGAGCTTCAGGGCTCGGCTGAAATCGTTGATATCTGGCACATGGGCATAGACGTTATTGCCTATGATCAGGTCCGCTTGGTCCAGAGAGGCAATAAGGTCTGTGCCAAAGAAGTCTTGAACCACGGGAATACCCTGCGCGCGTGCAGCGGCGGCAGTGCTTTCGGTCGGCTCCACACCGACGCATGGAACGCCCTTGTCCACGAAGTTTTTCAGCAAGTAGCCATCGTTCGATGCGACCTCGATAACGTGGCTGTCCGGCCCAAGGTCGAACCGTTCTATGACCATGTCTACATAGCGCGCTGCATGAGAGAGCCAGCCCTTCGAGGTCGATGAGAAATAGGCATAGTCATCGGTAAACAGGGCATCAGATGCGGCGAAATCTTCAGTCTGCACAAGGCGACACGCGCCACATGCAAAAAGCCGCAAAGGAAAGGCCAGTTCGGGCTTCTGAAGGTCCGCAGACGTCAGATAGGCATTCGACGGTGGAGCGAAGCCGAGATCAAGAAATCGGATGCTAAGAGGGGCGGCACAATGGCGGCAGAGTTGCGTCATAGGGGAGATACTTCCTTAAGAGCCGGCAGGTTCTTGTCGCGCTCCGACATTTGGGCCGGAGGCAAAGGCCAATTGATTGCCAAGTGTGGGTCCATCAAGTGAACCCCGCCCTCTTTATCCAGCGAATAGGGCTGGGAATGGAGGTATTGCAGTTCGACCTCGTCCTCCAGCGTTTGAAAGCCATGCGCGAAACCTTCGGGAATATAGATCGAATTCCGCCGTTCCGCATCCAGTTCGACCCCAACTTGATGACCAAAACTGTCCGACCCTTCACGCAAGTCGACAATCACATCATAGACCCGTCCGCGCAGGCAGCGCACCAGCTTGATCTCGGCTGCGGTTCCACGCTGAAAATGGAGGCCGCGCAAGGTCCCGGCCCCGCGACTGTAGGAAAGGTTCATCTGCGCCCAATGGGTGTTGAGGCCATGGCTGGCAAACTCTTCGTCGCAATAAAACCGCGAAAAGAACCCACGCTCGTCGCCACGCGGCTCCAACAGAACTTCAAACGCTCCGTCGAGGAAAAGGGGTTTGAAAATCATAGTCCACCAAATTCAGAAAGCTGTGCCTCGGTGACGTCTGCCGCCGATTGCCCGTCGTCGACAGAGCGATACCAGCAAATGGTTTTCTCGATCGTCTGCTCGAACGACCAACGCGGTTTGATCCCTAAAAGGGCTTCGCTCTTGGAGGAATCAAGACGGAGAAGCCCTGCTTCATGCACTGCACCGGCGTGCGACACGTCGCTCCAGCGTCCCGGCCAATGGCGTAGCGCCTCGCTTACCACGTCGCGCACGGGGCGCGCGTCTTGCGGATTGGGTCCAAAGTTAAAGCCGGATTGATAGACCGGATCATCTGACGCCCAAAGCCGTTCCGCCAAGGCAAGATATCCCGAGAGCGGCTCTAGCACGTGCTGCCACGGGCGCAACGCATCAGGGTTACGCACCTCAATCATCTCTCCGCGCGACAATGCCCTGACGATATCAGGCACAATGCGGTTGGCGGCCCAGTCACCACCCCCAATCACGTTTCCGGCCCTGACAGAAGCCATCCTGCTATCTGTCTCACCCAGGAAAGACCGTCGCCAGCTCGCCACGGCGATCTCCATTGCCGCCTTGCTGGCACTATAGGGATCGTGACCGCCAAGCGGGTGTTGCTCGTCGTAAGGCTTTCCGTCTTCGAAGTTCTCGTACACCTTGTCGGTCGTCACCATTACAATGGCGCAGCGACCAGGCAACCGCCGCACTGCGTCCATGACATGGGCCGAACCCATAACATTGGTCTGCCAAGTCTCTAATGGGGTTGCATAGGATTCGACGACAAGCGGTTGTGCTGCGAGATGGAATATCACGTCAGGCTGGACCTCGACGATCCGACGCGCAACCAGATCCGCGTCGCGCAAATCGCCAATCATGTGGTCAACCAACGCTTCAAGCCCGAGCTGGTCAAACAATGCAGGGGTCGTGTCGGGCTTCAGCGCCATTCCAGCGACATCGGCACCCAATCTGTTGAGCCAAAGAGACAGCCAACTTCCTTTGAAACCGGTGTGCCCGGTGATCAGAACGCGCTTCCCATTCCAGAAGCCACTCATTCCCAAGTCTTCCACGGTGCCTGACCCGTTGCCCAAAGTTCTTCCAATGCGTTTCGATCGCGCAATGTGTCCATCGCTTGCCAGTAGCCGCTATGCTTCCAGACAGCCAACTGACGTTCTGCTGCAAGCGACTCCAAGGGCTCTTTCTCGAATACGGTCTTGTCATCCACAAGACGATCAAACACCGCGGGTTCACACACGAAGAAACCGCCATTGATCCACCGCCCGTCGCCTTCTGGTTTTTCCTGAAATCGTGAGACTAAACCGTCCTCGAGCGCAAGACCACCAAAGCGTCCTGCAGGCTGGATCGCTGTGACTGTTGCCTCACACCCCTGCGCGTGATGGTGTTCAATCAAAGCAGTCAGATCAACGTCACTTACGCCATCCCCGTAGGTCAGGCAGAAAGTTCCATCCAAATGATCCGACACACGTTTGATGCGGCCACCGGTTTGAGTGTTTTCGCCCGTGTCGACCAGAGTGATCCGCCACTTCTCCGCACGACGGGAGTGTATCTCCAGACCATTGTTCTCTAGGTCAATCGTGACATCGGACATGTGCAAGAAGTAGTTCGCGAAGTACTCCTTAATCATGTATCCTTTGTAGCCACAGCAGATAACGAACTCATTGATCCCGTGCTCGCTGTAGTGCTTCATGATGTGCCAAATGATTGGACGACCACCAATCTCAATCATCGGCTTGGGTTTTAGATGTGACTCTTCACTGATACGTGTCCCAAAACCGCCCGCCAGAATGACCAGTTTCATTACCAGCACCTCTATTATTCAACTCTTCTAGAACACAATCTCACAGAACCAATAACGGGCTTAGGTAAGTATCTTGCGTCCGTCTGACCGTTGGCTCAACCGTCCTAAAAATCTCCCTCCCGTAACCTCTTGAGATAGAAAAGGCCAGAAACTTCTATACCAGATGAATATCTGGTCCGAGGTTTTAATGGATTGTTGGCGACTATCTTTCTGATGTAGCTCTACCTCTATCCTTGCATGGTGGTCTCGGACAACGGCACCGAACTGACTTCCATTGCAATCTTGAAATGGCAGGAAGACCGCAGGGTCGACTGGCACTATATCGCGCTCGGCAAGCCAATGCAGAACGGGTTCGTGGAAAGCTTCAACGGGCGGATGCGCCCCTCCCGGCAGATTGCTGCGCAATCGCCTGCCGGGCAATGGACGAATGCTTTAATGAACATCTGTTCGACAGCCTGCGCCATGCCCGCGCATTGGTGGCGGCATGGCGTACAGACTTCAGATCGAGGACACGCGCCCCATGCTGCCGACCGACTTGGAAGAGGTCTACGCCCAGCACGTCAGGAAGCTGGAAAAGATCCTCGCGGAACCTGATTTGGTCATCCATGCGCGCGATATTCTGCGGGTTCTGGTCGAAACGATCAGCGTCGAGGAAGTGGAAGG
>JAXMOM010000004.1:0-259448 GCA_034669925.1 Sulfitobacter sp. | reverse complement strand
CGCTCAATAACTTGTGCCACAGCATCCTGTTTGAACTCGTCTGTAAACCGTATTCCCTTATTCATATCCGTCTCTCCTTGGTTCCAAAATTACCAAGCAAAGCGTCTACAAATCTAGGGGCACCTCACTTCCTTTCTTCGGTGCCAAAGGTGGGCAGACATATCCTTGCCAAAAATCTAACCGAGCATATCGGTAAGCGGCAGGTGCAAAAGGGTGTCGAAGACGTACGAAAGAAAATTGGTGTCTTCTCAGGCGAAGGCCGCCTGATTCCTCATGGCTGGCGCTACACTGCGGCAACTCAATTGGCTGACGCCGGTGTCGACATGCGCGATATTCAGGCTGTCACGGGCCATAAAACTCTGTCGATGGTGCAGAAATATACGGCTCATGCGAACCAGAAAGCCGCATCCAGGCGGGCTCAGATGGCACGAGAACAGAACAAAGACAAAACAAGAAAGTGCTAACTAACTGCCAAACTCTGCCATTCGCACCAGAGGCAGCATCGTTTGAACGAGGATTTTTTCAATGATTTCAAAGTGGTGCGGGTGAAGGGACTCGAACCCCCACGCCAAAGGCGCCAGAACCTAAATCTGGTGCGTCTACCAATTCCGCCACACCCGCACATTTGCAGCGCTCATTACACAGCGCTGGCGCGTCAGATACCAAAGCATCGCGCAATAGGCGAGACCAAAAATGCCACAGCCAAGCCAGGAAAATTTTACAGTTATTATTCTGGCGACATTAACGGATTATTGGGGTATATTGTTGTCAACCTTGAGGCAGGTTGTACAAAAAGAGAGACGCCCATGAAACCGAAAACGGTCGGGCGCGTCGAACGCGGACAGGCTCCGCAGCTGCGCGCAGAAATCCTTCATGTCGGCCTTGTTGCCGGTACCATCCTTTTGACATCGGACGGCGAAATTCCTGTGGAATATCTGTCCGCAGGCGATCGCATCATCAGCCGCAACGCGGGTCTGGTGACGCTAAAAGCTGTCAGCACCACGCGGATCACATCCGCCGCTGTGGCCATTGCCGCTGGGTCGCTGGGCCAGAAACGGCCGGAAACCAACGTGATCCTGCCGGCCGCACAACAAGTGCTGGTGCGCGACTGGCGGGCCAAGGCGCTGGCCGGTGCATCGCAGGCCGTTCTGCCCGCCGGATGCCTGATTGACGGTGAATTCATCACCGATCTGGGCGTGCGCACCATGACGCTGATCCAGCTTGGCTTTGACGCGCCGCACGTGGTCTATGCCGACGGGTTGGAGCTGTCGGTGCCCGCGATGGTGGCCGCGCACGAGATGGCGGCCTAAGGCGCCAGTTCACGCAACACCGCCGGAAGCAGATCCGGCAGATCCTCGGCCAACAGGCCGGGGCCAAAACTGATCGCGCACGAGACATGCAACCAGGTCGCGGCGCTTGCGGCCTTGGTCGGGGCAAAGCCGCGCGCAAGCAATCCGGTGATGATCCCTGCGAGCACGTCCCCTGCCCCCGCCGTGGCCAGCCACGGTGCAGCGCGATCGCCGCGTGCGCTGTGCACGGCGCAGCCCCCGTCGGGATCGGCAATCACTGTGTCCACGCCCTTGAACAGGACCACCGCCCCGACACGCGCCGCGGCTGCGCGTGTCGCTGAAATCTTGTCGTCAAGGTGCGGATCATCGCCCAGATCTGCAGCAAGGTCAGGAAACAACCGCGCGAATTCGCCGCCATGCGGGGTCAGGACGCAGCGGTCGTGCAATTGCCCCAACAGCACCGGATCGCGGGCCATCAGCGTCAGCGCATCGGCGTCCAGAACACAAGGCCGCCGAGCGTCCAGCACGCTGCGGACCAACCCCGCCGCGCGGCTGTCCAGCCCCAGCGCTGGCCCTGCACACAGCGCAGTCAGGCGGCTGTCTTCCAGCAACGCGGTCACGTCAGCGACGTCCTTCAAACGGTGCAGCATCACGGCCGTCACCTGCATGGCAACCTCAAGCTGAGCCGCAGGTGGCACGCCCAGCGTCACCAACCCCGCGCCTGCACGCAACGCGGCCCGCGCAGCCATGCGCGCGGCCCCCGTTCGGCCGGGACCACCGCAAAACACCAGCGCGTGGCCATGATCAAACTTGTGCCCTGCCTGCTTTGCAAGCGCGGGCAGACTGTCGCGGGTGATGGATTGCGGTGTCATGGCAGGTGCCTCCGGCGGGAATATTTAAGGCCAAAAGAAAACACCTAACGGTTGCCCAGTTGCAAGCAACCCCCGCGGGTGTATCACGCCGTCAAAAGAGCCTGTGGGTCTCAAACAGCCCCATCTTTTGCAAAGTGATTAATTTTTAGTCATACCGCACAAAAAACGCCCCCGATAATTCCAAATCTGCCTGATCCCCTTGCATTCCGTCCGCCCGTCGTAGACGCATCAGGCGCAAAATGGTCTGACGCCCATCGACACCATGCAAAGGGAGGCCCGCATGAAGAAGATCGAAGCCATCATCAAGCCCTTCAAGCTTGATGAAGTGAAAGAGGCCCTCCAGGACGTGGGCGTGCAAGGCCTGAGCGTGATCGAAGTCAAAGGCTTCGGGCGCCAGAAGGGTCATACGGAGCTTTACCGTGGCGCCGAATATGTCGTCGATTTCCTGCCAAAGGTAAAAGTCGAAGTTGTGCTGGACGACGACCAGGTGGACGGCGCCATCGCGGCGATCATCGACGCGGCCAAGACCGAAAAGATTGGCGACGGCAAGATTTTTGTGACTTCCGTCGAACAAGCCATCCGCATCCGCACCGGTGAATCCGGTTCGGACGCGCTTTAAACGTACAATTCTGCAAAAGAAGGACAGACACACATGGGAAACAAAGTTCTCGACATGATCAAGGATGAAGGCGCTGAATACGTCGACATCCGTTTTACCGACCCGCGTGGCAAGTTGCAGCACGTGACCCTGATCGCCGATCAGGTTGACGAGGATTTCCTCGAAGAAGGCTTTATGTTCGACGGCTCGTCGATCGAAGGCTGGAAGTCGATCGAAGCATCGGACATGAAGCTGATGGTCGATCTGGACAGCGCCTATGTTGACCCCTTCTATGCCGAAAAAACCGTCTGCGTGCACTGCTCTGTTGTCGAACCCGACACCGGCGAAGCCTATGAGCGCGACCCGCGCGGCACGGCCCTGAAAGCCGAAGCCTACCTGAAGTCTTCGGGTATCGGCGATGTGGCCTATATGGGTCCCGAGGCTGAATTCTTCCTGTTCGACGACGTGCGTTACCAAGTGTCGATGAACAAAGTGTCGTATCAAGTGGACGCGTCCGACGCGGCCTGGAACACAGACACCGAGTACGAAATGGGCAACATGGGCCACCGTCCGGGCGTCAAGGGCGGCTATTTCCCCGTGAACCCCACCGACGAGGCGCAAGACCTGCGGTCTGAAATGCTGTCGACGATGAAACGTCTGGGCATGAAGGTCGACAAGCACCACCACGAGGTGGCGTCGTGCCAGCACGAGCTTGGCCTGATCTTTGACAGCCTGACCAAACAGGCCGACGAGCTGCAGAAATACAAATACGTGATCCACAACGTGGCCCACGCCTATGGCAAGTCCGCAACCTTCATGCCGAAGCCCATCGCGGGCGACAACGGCACCGGCATGCACGTGAACATGTCGATCTGGAAAGACGGCAAGCCCCTGTTCGCAGGCGACAAATACGCCGACCTGAGCCAGGAAGCCCTGTATTTCATCGGCGGCATCCTGTCCCACGCCAAAGCGTTGAACGCCTTCACCAACCCCGGCACCAACAGCTACAAGCGTCTGATCCCCGGCTTCGAAGCGCCCGTTCTGCGCGCGTACTCGGCCCGTAACCGTTCGGGTTGCGTGCGTATTCCGTGGACAGAAAGCCCCAAAGCCAAGCGCGTCGAAGCCCGCTTCCCCGATCCGTCGGCGAACCCCTACCTGTGCTTTGCGGCCCTGCTGATGGCCGGCCTTGACGGTATCCAGAACAAGATCGATCCCGGCGAAGCCATGGACAAGAACCTGTATGACCTGCCCGCGGAAGAGCTGGCCGGCATCCCCACGGTGTGCGGTTCTCTGCGCGAAGCCCTGGAAGAGCTGGAAAAAGATATGGACTTCCTGCTGGCCGGTGACGTGTTCACCCGCGACCAGATCGCAGGCTATGTCGATCTGAAAATGGAAGAAGTGCACCGTTACGAACACACGCCCCACCCGGTCGAGTTCGCAATGTACTACTCCTGCTGAACCGGTTGCGGGCCTTGGCCCGCACATCGCAGAAATCGGAAAAGGCGCCCCTTCGCGGGCGCCTTTTTTCGTGGATGCAACTGACCCATTTCAAGGCAGGACACAGGTTCCACACGGCCAGATGAAAACGGCACTATGAACCATCGGTTTCCGGCTCAAATCCGCCTCTCCCTGCCCGCACCACGTCGTTTCTCTTGGTGAAACACCCATTTTGTGCATGATCTGCGCATCAATATTTTTTTGAATTCGAACTTTTCATTTTTGATCGAAGGACAGCTTACCATGACCGCAACATTTATCACTTCAACCAGCGTTGTTTCCGGAATTGCCCATACTTTTACCGCTGACGGCGACAGTTTCTATCTGCAACAGGGAATCCTGTGGGGGTCCACCGACAGCAATATGTTTGGTGGACGCTCCTATGATGATGTTTCCATCGTTCTCGCCGGCGACGCTGTGCAGGCCAGCAACACCTTCTTTTCAGGAGAATATGTCAATATCACGATCATGAAAACCGGCAGCGTCACCAACTTTGACAAAGCTTCGCAGCAGGCCACGTTCCAGATCGCCGGTGCGAATTCGTCCATCACCAACCATGGCAGTATCATCGCCCAAAAAGCCATTGGCCTGTTTTCCTCGGGCGGCACATCGACGATCACCAACACAGGCACCATCGAAGCCAGCAGCGGCGTTTTCATGAGCTATAGCGGCGCGGGCGACACGTTTTACAATTCCGGCACCGTACAGGCCAACAACTACGAAGACGACCTCAGGGATTCGCGGCACAACAACGGCGTTGTCGCACTGCGGTCAGACAGCACCATCGTCAACTACGAAGGCGGTGTGATCTCGGCCACGTCAAGCGAAGGTGCGGGCATCAAGCTGGTTCAGTCGGCCAACGGCTCGATCGTCCTCAACCACGGAAACGTACAGTCGACCCAAGCCTGGGGCGTCGATTTTGGTGAGATGTTCGCCTCAAATCTGGCGGTTCTGGTCAACACCGGCACGATTTCGGGCGGTGCGGGATCGTTCCTTGGGTCGGTAAGCGCGGATGTGGTCGAAAACTCCGGTACGATGATTGGCGACGTTGCCCTGAACGACGGCGACGACAGCTATACCGCGACCAACGCGGGCGTCGTGCTGGGGTGGATCAACGGCGAGGCTGGCAATGACACGCTGACCGGCGGCGACAACGCCGATTTCATCGACGGGGGCGCCGACAACGACCGCCTATTCGGACGCAGCGGCGATGACGACCTGCGGGGCGGATTGGGCAGCGATTTCATGTCCGGCGGCATGGGCGACGACCAGGTGATCGGTGACGATGGCAGCGACAAGATGTTCGGCGGCGACGGTGACGACACCCTGAACGGGGGACGCGATCAGGACACCATTCGCGGCGGCGACGGTGACGATGAGATCAAGGGCGGCCGTTTGGCCGATGTGCTGAACGGCGGCGCAGGGGCCGATGTGTTCGTCTACGGCGTCAAGCAAGACAGCAGCACCGGCGCCAGCGACGTCATTCAGGATTACGAGGTTGGTATTGACGTGATCGACCTGAGCGGCGTGGCATCAGGTTTGACATTTGTCGGCACGGCAGCGTTTTCGGGCACCGGCAACGAGGTGCGCTATGACATCGCGGGCAACGGACGCACCTATATCCAGGTCGACACCGATGCCAACGGCAGCGCCGACATGCGCATCTGGCTGACGGACGTGGGCGCGCTGAGCGTGGATGATTTCATGCTGTAAACCAAAATCGATCACCATCCCCCTGCCCCGAAAGGCCGGGTGGTGGTGACGGCCAACCGAATTTTCCCCACAAAGTGTTATTGACCGACGGCAAGGTTGCCAGCCTAATCGCGTCCAATAGTTTCAATGTCCGGTCCGATCCAATTTGATTGCACCACGCCAGACAACACGCAGCGTTTTTGACAATCCCGCCTGACCGCGCCACCTGCGCGATGGCTTTCCCCAGGAGACATCTAAATGGCCGACGTTATTATCACAGCCAATGACAGCACAACCTACACCCTAGGCGCGGGGGACGATTACCTGCTGGTTTCGGGGGTCACACATTACACAAGTAACAACACCAACTTGGTTCGCATTCTGGAGGGGGTGAGCGACACCAAACTAATTGTTAACGGCGACATCGTTCATCTTGGCGTCGGCAATACGATCGTGCAATTCTATGCAGACCAGTCGAACATTTCAATCTCGATCGGTGCAGATGGCAGCATCTCATCCGATCCGCTCTATCGCGCGATCTATTTGTTTGCGAGCCAATCAATCGTGACCAACGCGGGCACCATCACGGGCGGCGAGGCAATCAACCTTTTGGGACATCGTTCAGTCATTCACAACTCTGGCACCATTTTCAGCAATTCGTCATCAACAGCTACGCAGGTATTTGCAGTCACCATGAGCGGTTTGGATGCCGTTTTCACCAACACCGGCACGGTTCAGGCCAAATACGGTCTGAAAAGCACCAAGACCATCGACTTTACAAATTCGGGCGAGTTTATCGCGAGTGATACTGCGCTGAACCTGACCTCATCGGTAAACGGTATTCGCTATGTGACCAACACCGGGACGTTGTCTGGCGGCAACCTGGTCATTCAAGGCGGGCAATATGCGGAATTTGTGGTGAACCACGGGCTGATGTCCGGTGACATTGATTTCAACGCGGGCATCGACAAGCTGACCAACACGGGATCGTTCTCGGGCGACATTCTGGGCAGTGGAGGATCAAAGACGATTGACAACACCGGCACCATGACCGGCAATATCCAAATCACCTATGCCACCACGACGTTGACAAACGCGGGCACGCTGATCGGTTACGTTTCGACCTTTTCCTATGCCGACAACATCGCGAACACCGGAGAGATCACAGGATCGATCAACCTGTCAGGTGGAACCGACACGCTGTTCAACAGCGGTCAGATCGGCGGCAGCGTCCAGTTTGGCATCAACGAGGACCAGATGCTGAACAGCGGTACGGTGGCTGGATCGGTTCTGCTGCTGGGTGGTAACGATACGTACACTGCCGCGGGCGACGGCGTTGTGCTGGGCGGGATCGAAGGTGGCGCAGGCGATGATACCATCACCGGCGGCAACCTGTCGGACTACATCGACGGCGGCGACGACAACGACCGCATCTACGGGCGTGACGGCGATGACGACCTGCGCGCAGGCACCGGCGCCGATTTCGTATCTGGCGGCATGGGCGACGACCAGATCCTTGGCGATGACGGCCGTGACAAGATATTCGGAGGCGACGGCGACGACACCCTGAACGGGGGACGCGATCAGGACACCATTCGCGGCGGCAACGGGGACGACGAGATCAAGGGCGGCCGTTTGGCCGATGTGCTGAATGGTGGCGCAGGGGCCGATGTGTTCGTCTATGGCGTCAAGCAAGACAGCAGCACCGGCGCCAGTGATGTCATTCAGGATTACGAGGTTGGTATCGACACCATCGACCTCAGCGGGGTTGCCTCGGGGCTGACATTTATCGGCACGGCAGCGTTTTCCGGTACCGCCAACGAAGTGCGTTTCGACATCGCGGGCAACGGGCGCACCTATATCCAGGTCGACACCGACGCCAACGGCAGCGCCGACATGCGCATCTGGCTGACGGATGTGGGCGCGCTGAGTGCGGATGACTTCGTACTGTGACCGCACGTTGGCCGCCTGCCCCGCGACGGGCTTGGCACTGCGGCATTTGACGCTCGAACAGACGTCCGTTCGCGGGCGCCTGTTTTGAAAAGGCAAAGTTTCGCTGGCAGAGACCCAATGAAACATGAATGTTTACCGATCCAGCCCCTTCAACTACGCTACCGCCCAACAGCAGTTATTTTTCGCTGATTTTTGACCAAGCCCGATTTTGCAAAAGGTGCAATTTGACGCCTGAAAGCCAGCAAAATCAATAAATTGCAGACAGACGAACCTGCCGGTCAGGTTCGCCACATTGAACACCGTGCGCCGACCATCGGGCGCAAGGCGACAATATCCCAAAAGGAGAATTTCCATGGCACTACGGCTTTTCACCACAGACCTGATCGGCCCCGGCACACAGATCAGCGCCGACACCGATGACCTTATTATCGTCGCCGAAGACGTGATCGTTTCAAGTTCAACCGGCAATGCCATTTATTCAGATGGCACTGCGGACAGTGTGAATGTGGTCATTGCGGGCGACATCTACGCTTATGGCAACGGCGTAAACCTCAATACCAATGGAACCACAGGCCGGAACAGCGTAACGGTCCAGGCCTCGGGCAGCATCGTTTCCTATGATTTTACCGGAATAATAATCTACGGAGACGACAGCGTTGCCGTGAACTATGGACAGATCACCACCCATCGCTCTGTCGCAATGGCCCTATCTAACGCAGAATTTGGCACGTTGATCAACTATGGCACCATCAATGCCAATGACACCGGTAGTTTCAGCAGCGGCTTTTACTTGGAAAACGATGTTGTTGAGGCGCATCTTGAGAACCATGGCACAATCAACACAAACTCGGTGTTCTCTGGCGCCATTCAAGTTGGCGCAAGCGGGGCGGTTTACATGCTGAACACTGGCATGATCAGCGGACGCTTTGCCGCCTATGAATCCAAGTTCTCCGCCGCGGATACCATCGACAATTCCGGTGTATTCCAGGGCGATGTGCTGCTGGGCGCAGGTGACGACGTTTACACCGCCTTTGACGGCGGCATCGTTCTGGGCGTCATCGACGGCGGGCTGGGCAACGACACGCTGACTGGCGGCAGCAACGCCGATTTCATGGACGGCGGCGATGACAACGACCGCCTGTTCGGGCGCGGCGGCGACGATGACCTGCGCGGCGGGCTAGGCAGCGATTTCATGTCCGGCGGCACGGGCGATGACCAACTGATCGGTGACGATGGCAGCGACAAGATGTTCGGCGGTGACGGCGACGACACGCTGAACGGGGGCCGTGACAAGGACACCATTTATGGCGGCGACGGTGCCGACGAGATCAAAGGCGGACGCCTGAATGATGTGCTGAACGGCGGTGCCGGGGCCGATGTGTTTGTCTATGGCGTCAAGCAAGACAGCAGCACCGGCGCCAGTGATGTCATTCAGGATTACGAGGTCGGTATCGACAAGATTGACCTGAGCGGGGTTGCCTCGGGGCTGACATATGTCGGCACGGCAGCGTTTTCCGGTACCGCCAACGAAGTGCGTTTCGACATCGCGGGCAACGGGCGCACCTATATCCAAGTCGACACCGACGCCAACGGCAGCGCCGACATGCGCATCTGGCTGACGGATGTGGGTGCGCTGAGCGTGGATGACTTCGTGCTGTAACACCGTCGCCGCGTGTTAAAAGACGGGCCGTTTTGTCCGCAAAGCGGCCCGTCTTTGCCCTAATGTTGCCCTGACTTCATGTGATTGACCGTACAAGCGCCCAAACCTTGCGGAGATTCCATGGCCGACACCCTGCCCCTGCACACAGATGTGCCTGCAACTGCTCACGCCTTGGCGGCACGCCCGTTACGCCCCGACGGTGCCGATCTGTGCGCGCGGGTGAATGCCGCGATCAAGGACACCGGCTTGGTTCTGGAACAGGTCGCGGACCTGCCGGGCGGGCAGGCCCTGTTCAGCCATCCGCACGTGCATCTGTCGATTATGGCACACAGGCGCAAGATGCCGCGTCAGGCCATGGCCGGTGCGCTGGCCAGCCCCTTTGCCAAGGCACGCATCCCCGATTACGACCGTCTGTTTGCCGCCCACACCGGCTATGTCACACTGGACGTGGGCCACGGTGCGGGCCCTGACGACACGATCAAGGACAAACTGCCGCTGGTGCTGCGTCTGCGGGTGCTCAAGGCCGCACTGGACGCGCTGATTGCCACCGCGCCGGTGACGTTGGTGCATTGGGTGCAATCCGACACGATCTGCGCAACCTCAGAACTGGAGATGTGGAAGGACAAAGACCTGCCGTTTTCGCTGGTCATGCATCCGCTGCCCCTGCCCGCGCGCCCCGACATCGACGGCGCGGCCCCACTGGCCATGGTGGCGGGCTGTTCCGAACATCTGCTGGGCAAGACCCTGTATCTGGACCCAATGCCGCGCGATCAGGCCACGGGCTTGCGTCAACTGGTGTCGATCCTGAACGAACATCACGAAGGCCGCATTCAACTGAACCATGGTGACAGCCTTGAGCTGACGGACGGCACCGTTTTGCATGTGCGCCACGAAAACGCGGCGTCGGTGGACATACCGGGGCGCATCTGCATTGGTCTGACCCCGCCGCAAACGCGCACCGCACCCACGACGGACGCCGCAGGGTTCGAGGACCGCCTGTCGCGCCTCAAAAGTGTCGCGCGCGGCGACGCAAAGATGGCCGTCAGCATCACCGACAAGGTCGAAGCCGAAGCCCGTCCGCGCAAAGGCCTGCTCTCGCGTATGGCATTTTCGCTGATGGTGCGTGGCGTGGTAGTACCTGCATTGCTGTTGGTGCTGTATTACACATTTGTCACGCCCCCCAAAACGGTGTCTGTCGCCAGCAACACCCCGCTGTCCGAGAGTCTGGTGACCACGCAGACCCTTCCCGCGCAAGGAACCGCACAGCCCTAGGGTCAGGACCCTAGATCAAACGCTTTACGCAGCCCCGGAATACGGCGATACTGAAATGTCTGTTGTTGATACCGGGAAGATTTTTAATGTCATTTCGTACCCTTGCTCACACTATTGCCCTGTCGCTGACCACCGCGCTTTGTCTGACACCGGCAGCCTACGCGGCCAGTTGCGGCAACACCTCGTCGGGGTTCGAGGCGTGGAAAAAAGAGTTCGCCGCCGAAGCCCAACGCGCAGGGGTCAAACAGCGCGGATTGGATGCACTGGCGCGGGCCAGCTATGCGTCGTCGACCATCTCGGCGGACCGCAACCAGAAGTCCTTCAAATACAGCCTGTCCAAATTCCTTCAGGTGCGCGGGGCCGACACCATCGTGGCCCAAGGGCGCAAGCGCAAAGCCAAAAGCCCGTCGTTTTATCAAGCACTTGAACGTCAATACGGCGTGCCTGCGGGCGTGATCATTGCCATTCACGGCATGGAAACGGCCTTTGGCGGGTTCATGGGCGACACCTCGGTTGTCTCGGCCATCACCACGCTGACCTATGATTGCCGCCGCTCGGCTTTCTTCCAACCGCACGCCATCGGGGCGCTGATGCTGGTGGACCGCGGCGCCATCGACGGCGCGACCAAAGGGGCCAAGCACGGCGAGCTGGGGCACACGCAGTTCCTGCCCGGCAACGCGTTGAAATACGGTGTGGACGCCAATGGCGACGGGCGGGTTGATTTCTACAACCAGACCGACGCGCTGGCGTCGACGGCGAATTTCCTGCGCTCGAAAGGCTGGAAGGCCGGTCAGGGCTACCAGGAAGGGCAGCCGAACTTTGCCGTGATCAAACAGTGGAATGCGGCAACCGTTTATCAGCAGGCCATCGCCCTTATGGGGGCGCGCATCGACGGCTGATGCATCCCTGCCGCAGGTGCGCGCGCGCGCGCCTGCCCTTTGCCAACGAGACTTGAATCCAACCGCCCCTTGCGCCATATGCGATGCCAAGGGTCCAGGGCCCCTGCCGCCTGCATGTGGTGAAGCCTTGGCTGATTTGTCCCGTCTGATCCCATTCACGATCGCACCGGACCCCGGCAATGCAGGCACCCGGCACCAGATTTGCGATCCTGACAGGATTGAAGACATGGAACATACACTTCCCTCGCGCGATGCGCTCAAGGCACAGGCCAAACGCCTGCGTGCCGATCTGGCGGCCAAGGGCAAGCCCATCACCCACGCGCAGGCGCTGGAAACGCTGGCCCATCAATGGGGCGCGCGTGACTGGAACACGCTGTCGGCGCGGCTGGGCAATGATGCGCCTGCGGGGTTCGCCCCCGGCATGGCCGTTTCGGGCCGCTATCTGGGTCACCGGTTTACCGGCTACGTCAAGGCCGCGCGGATGATGGCGCATGGCCACTGGCAGTTAACCCTGCGCTTTGACCGGCCGGTGGATGTGGTGACCTCGCCGCACTTCAGCAACTTCCGGCAACAGGTGAACTGCACGGTGGATGCCTGTGGCGCCAGCCCGCGCAAAACCTCGGACGGTCAGCCGCAGATGGTCATCGACATGGGCTAGCGGGCCACGTCCTCGGCCCGCAGCACATAGGTGTGGATGGCAAAGACCACCGTTCCCGATTGCGGCAGGCGGATCAGCGTCTGCCGCTCTGACCGGAAATAGCCCGCGCCGTCGCGTTTGTGGCGCGGTTCGGTGACACTGCGCGGCTGGTGCAGTTCAGGATCATCATAAAAAAGCGCGTTGAACCGCCACAGCGGGCGGCCGGGCTGAATGCCATCGAACAGCCGCTGCACGCGCTTTGCGATGTTCTCATCGTAGGACGCCACCGGATCGTGGATGGCAACCAATGGGCGCCCTGCCTTTTCGTCCAGCCGCCAACTGGCCGGAAAGCACAACACGGCGCCGGTCAGCACGTGTTCATCGCCGCGTTTGTCCAGCAGCACGAAATCGCATTGCACCAGACGCCCCAGCGTCGCCATAGGGTCCGCGCGGTCGATAGTGACCTGCCGCCCGTCGGGGCATGTGACCACACCGCCGTCTTGGGCAAAGCCCAGACCGGGCAGCAGCTCCTGCACCATCTCCAGCAGCTCGACCGTTGCCGCGTGGGCTTCAGGTTCAAGATAGAGCACCGCGTCGGCCTTGGTCTCGAGCAGGTCACAGCGGCGCGCCATCTGACCGCCATAGGCTTCGTCCACCCGCAACCAAGGCTCTGTCACGGGCTGGATGCCTGGCAAGGCGCGGGGCGTGATGTCATACGGGAGTGTGCGGTGCGGAATGGTCATGGCTTACCGCTAGCCCTGCCCGAAGTCCGGTGCAAGTCAGGTCGCTGCAAAACCCCGTGGCAGACGCGCTAAAATGATGAGCCAGAATACAAAAAAGGCGCGCACCCTGCGGTCCGCGCCCTTTTCTAATGTCTTGTTTGTCAGATCAGCCGCGTGCGCGGTCGACCAGCTTCCAGACGGCGGGCAGCAACACCGCGGCCAGCGCCAGTTTGATGGCATCGCCCAGCAGGAACGGTGTCAGACCCCATTGCAGGATCGGTTTGTCCCAGCCGTACAATTGACCCAGCCACGCCAGACCCGGCAGATAGATCACCGCGTTGCCGATCAGCATCGCCAGTGCCATCCAACCGATCGACCGGTCCCAGCCGCGTTGCGCCAGCGCGCCCAGCACCACGGTGGCCAGCACATAGCCCACCAGATAGCCGCCAGTGCCGCCCATCATGTAGGTCAGGCCGTATGCTTGGGCTGACGAGCCTGCGAACACATCAAAGCCCAAAGCGCCGATAATCATGTAGCCAAGGATCGTCACCAGACCCAGCCGCGCGCCGTAAGCCGCACCAACGGCCAGCACTGCAAATGTGCCCATCGTGATGGGCACAGGCCACATCGGAACCTTGATTTTCGCTGCAACGGCAAGCACCAGAATGCCCACCGTCACCATAAGCACCTGACGTGCGCGCAAGGTCAGCTGATCATCCGAATTAAGAAGATCGCTTAGAACTCTGTTTTGCATCGTTTTTTCCACCATACAGCTCCGTTTGTTATTTTTAACAGTCCCCTCAATGGTGCCAAGCCGCCAAGGTTTCTGCAAGCGCGAAATTCCCACCTTGGGCGCGATGTCACGCTGGGTCGTACCGGCTGGTCATATGGTACGCCTTGCGCGGGCCCCGCACCGACCAGGTGACGGTGAACGCGGGCCATTCGCTGAAATCATATGACCCGTCATATTGATCCGGGTCGCACCAGTGACCACTGTCACCGCCCAGCGGCGGAACCCGGTGGAAAAACCGTCCGTCGTCGAAATAAACCTGCAAGTCGGCATCCCACAGATAGACCCGCTGACCCGTCATCGCGGGGCCGTCCGCGATGCGCAACGCGCCCTCTTCGACGCAGCGCAGCCGGTCGCCATCGGGCGTCCAGGTGGCGGTGCCTGTGAACTGCGCAACGGTGCCGTCCTCGTGCACGATCTGCCGCTCCAGCCGCCATTGGCCTGCGAAATCGGTCAGCTTGCGGGCAGCGGGCGCGTGGGACATGGCAGCTATTGTCACTCCAAAGGTTGTGGTGCGTCGCGCCGCAGTTTAAGAGCCGCAGCATCTGCTGAACAGTCATGAAAAGGTGCGCCCATGATCCCCCGTTATTCCCGTCCTGATATGGTTGCGATCTGGGAACCAGCAACCAAGTTCAAGATCTGGTACGAGATCGAGGCCCACGCCTGCGATGCGATGGCCGATCTGGGTGTGATCCCGCGCGAAAACGCCGATGCGGTGTGGAAGGCCAAGGACGTTGAATTCGACGTGGCCCGCATTGACGAGATCGAAGCCGTCACCAAACACGACGTCATCGCGTTTCTGACGCATCTGGCCGAACATGTGGGCAGCGACGAGGCGCGTTTCGTGCATCAGGGCATGACATCCTCGGACGTGCTGGACACCTGCCTGAACGTGCAACTTGTGCGCGCCGCAGACATCCTGCTGGCCGATCTTGACGATCTGCTGGCGGCACTGAAAAAGCGCGCGCTGGAACACAAGAACACCGTGCGCGTGGGCCGCAGCCACGGCATTCATGCCGAACCCACCACGATGGGCCTGACGTTCGCGCGCTTCTACGCCGAAATGGACCGCAACCGCGACCGCCTGAAAGCGGCGCGCGCCGAAATTGCCACCGGTGCGATTTCCGGTGCTGTCGGCACATTCGCCAACATCGACCCGGCGGTCGAAGCGCATGTGTGCGCCAAGCTGGGCCTGTCGCCCGAGCCGATCAGCACGCAAGTGATCCCGCGCGACCGTCACGCGATGTTCTTTGCGGTTTTGGGCGTCATCGCCTCGTCCATCGAAAACGTCGCCATCGAAATCCGCCACATGCAGCGCACCGAAGTGCTGGAAGGCGCGGAGTTCTTCTCGATGGGTCAAAAAGGCTCGTCCGCGATGCCGCACAAGAAGAACCCCGTGCTGACCGAAAACCTGACCGGCCTGGCGCGTCTGGTGCGCATGTCGGTGGTGCCTGCGATGGAAAACGTGGCCCTGTGGCACGAGCGGGACATTTCGCACAGCTCGGTCGAGCGTGCGATTGGCCCCGACACCACCATCACGCTGGACTTTGCGCTGGCGCGGCTGACCGGTGTGATCGACAAAATGCTGATTTTCCCGCAGAACATGCTGGACAACATGAACAAATTCCCCGGTCTGGTGATGAGCCAACGGGTGCTGCTGGCCCTGACCCAAGCGGGCGTCAGCCGCGAGGATGCCTATGCCATGGTGCAGCGCAACGCGCTGAAGGTCTGGGAAGAGCGTGTTGATTTCCGCGAACAATTGCTGGCCGACGCCGATGTGGTCGCCGCACTGGGCGCGGATGCGATCAACGAAAAATTCGACATGGACTACCACACAAAACACGTCGACACGATTTTCGCCCGCGTTTTCGGCGACTGAATGCCTTTGGCAACTGTGCGGCGGATTATTGATTAGGTCCGTCGCGCAGTTTGTCGTATCCTGTTTGCCATCACAATATAGCACACTCGGCAATCAAGGAGACGAACAGATGAAAATCACACGTATCGCCACCACGCTGGCGCTGGTATTGGCCCCCGTATTCGCCGCGGCGGAAGGGTGCAGCGGACTGAAGGACCAACAGGCGATGTCCTGCGCCGAGGGGTCAAGTTTTGACCACACAACCGGCACTTGCGTTCCAGTCAGCACCTGAATCACGCTTCACGACCTGTTGAACACAAAAATGGCTCGCGTTTTCTGAAAATGCGTTATCTATTTCCTTGTATTGTAAATGGGAGTTTTTCTGATGCGAGTTACACTGTTGGCTGCGGCCATGACCCTGCCCCTTTCAATGTCTGCACCTGTGTATGCTGCAGGTAGCGGCAATGACACGGCCCCCAAGCCCACGGAAACCAGCGAGGATTGCAAAGGTGTCCGCGTCTGGGACGAAGAAAAACAACGCTGTGTCAAACCCAAGGAATCGCGTCTGAATGACGACCAGCTTTATCAAGCTGTGCGCGAGCTGGCCTATGCCGGGCGATATGAAGACGCCCAAGGGGTGCTGGACGCGATGTCGGACCAATCGGACGACCGCGTGCTGACCTATCGCGGCTTTACCGCCCGCAAGCTGGGGCAGATGGACGTGGCGATGGTGTTTTACCAACAAGCGCTGGACGCCAACCCCGACAACCTGCTGGCACGGTCCTATATGGGTCAGGGGCTGGTCGCGCAGGGTGACCGCGTGGCCGCGCTGACGCAACTGCGCGAAATCAACGCCCGTGGCGGTGCCGACACCTGGGCTGCCACATCGCTGCGCACGGCCATCGAAACCGGCGTGACCTACAACTACTAAGCTTTGTGCGCGCCTGATTTCAGGCTTTGTTCACCAATAGATGCCACAACACACAGGATATGTTTTCCCCCTGTGTGTTGAGGCCATCTGGTGAATGATCTGATTCTGTCCTCCCCCATGTCATCCCTGTCGACGCCCCGCGCGGGCGGGCCGGTCCAGCTGAGCCGTCGCGCCAAGGCTGCCGTGGTGGTGCGCCTGTTGCTGAACGAAGGGGCCGATATCCCACTTGAGGATCTGCCCGAGGAACTGCAATCGCACCTGACCAAGGCGATGGGCCAGATGCGCACCGTGGACCGTGACACGCTGTCTGCGGTCGTGTCCGAATTCGCGGAAGAGGTTGAACGCATCGGCCTGCGCTTTCCCGGTGGCATCGCGGGCGCGTTGAACGCGCTTGAGGGCAAGATCAGCCCGCAAACCGCAGAACGCCTGCGCAAAGAGGCCGGGGTAAGGCAGGCAGGCGACCCTTGGGTGCGCTTGCGCGATATGGGCGCGGAAAAGCTGTTGCCGATCCTGCAACAGGAAAGCATCGAGGTGTCCGCCGTTATGCTGTCCAAGCTTGAGGTGAAAAAGGCGGCGACCCTGCTGGGCATGTTGCCCGGGCCGCGCGCCCGCCAGATCACCTATGCGGTGTCCCTGACCGGTTCGGTCACGCCGGACGCTGTGGAACGCATCGGCCTGTCGCTGGCGATGCAGTTGAACGCGCAGCCGATGGGTGCCTTTGATACCGGGCCGGTGGAACGTGTCGGCGCGATCCTGAACTCGTCTACATCCATGACGCGCGACGACGTGCTGGAGGGGCTGGACGAACAGGATCAGGGCTTTGCCAATGCGGTGCGCAAGGCGATCTTTACCTTTGCCAACATCCCGCAGCGTATCGCCCCGCGCGACATCCCCCGCGTGCTGCGCGAGGTGGACCCCACCGATCTGCTGGTCGCCATGGCCGGTGCAGAGGCCGCAGGCATGAAAGCCTCGGCCGATTTCATTCTGGAGAATATGTCGGGGCGCATGGCCGATTCCCTGCGCGAGGAAATGCAGGAAATTGCGGCCCCAAAACCCGCCGACCACGATGCCGCCACGGCCAATATGATTGCGGCCGTCCGCAAGCTTGAGGCCGAGGGCGAGCTGATCCTGACATCGGAAGAGGAGGAATAGGCCGCAGCGTCCTGACTGGACAGACGCATGCCCTCGCCGTAAGCGCAGGGGATGAAAAGTCCCCATACCGCCGCCAACCCCGCACGCGCCATCTTGCTGGCTGTTCTGGCCATTGCCTGTTTTGGCGGGATGGACGCCACAGTCAAGGCAATCAGCCCGCTGACCGGTACCGTGCCCGCGTTGTGGGCCCGCTATGGCGGGCAAATGCTGGTGGTTCTGATCCTTGTGGCCACGCGCCTGCGGACCGTGGCGCGCAGCCAGTACCCCAAGCTTCAAATCGCGCGGTCCTTGCTGCTGATGACCGCGACCGCATTTTTCTTTACCGCCTTGGGCAAGATCGGGCTGGCCGAAGCGACCGCAGTCATGAGCCTGAACCCCGTGCTGATCACATTGGGTGGCGCGCTGTTTCTGGGCGAGGCGCTTGGCCCCCGCCGCATCTTTGCCATTGTTGCAGCACTGATCGGCGCTCTGATTATCATTCGGCCCGGAACGGACGTGTTCGCGCCCGCCGCCCTGTTGCCGCTGGGGTCGGCGGTCTGTTTTGCGTCCTATACGTTGCTGACACGCCGCCTTGGGTCGGACGAAGACGTGTGGACATCGCTGTTTTACACGGGCCTTGTCGGGTCGGTCGTAATGACCTGCCTGGTGCCCTTCCACTGGACCCCGCTGACGCCAAAATCGGCCACGCTGATGGTGATGATCGGCTGTTTCGGCACCGCGGGACAACTGATGCTGATCCGCGCCCTGTCACAGGCCGAAGCGGGGCTACTTGCGCCCTTCAACTACACGGGGCTGGTGCTGGCGATGCTGTGGGGCGTGGTGTTCTTTAACGAATTTCCCGACCTGTGGACACTGGTCGGTGCGCTTGTGATCGTGGGGGCGGGTCTGTATGTCTGGCACCGCGAAACCCGTCTGGCGCGCGCGCCGGCCCTACCTCACGTGTGATGCAAAATGGCCAAAGCTGACCCATCGACGATGCCGCTGCGCGAACGCGCCGGGCACTATGTGTCCAATGCGATCATCTACACGCTGATCCGCGTGGCGCTGGCCCTGCCCTACGCCACGCGCGTGACGCTGCTGGGCGGGATTGTGGAGCGGATCGTCGGGCCATTGGTTGGCTACCGCCGCCGCGCCGAGGCCAATCTGGCCCTGATCTATCCCGAGATGGCCGCGACGGAACGAAAGCGCATCGCGCGGGCCTGTCTGAACAACGCGGGCCGCAGCATCATCGAGAATTATTCGTCGGAAGAGTTCCTGCACCGCATGGAAAACCAGCCGGTGACCGGCGCAGGTTTCGAAGCCTTGCGCGAGGCCGATGCCGCCGACCGTCCGGTCATTCTGGTCACGGGCCATTTCGGCAATTACGAGGCAACGCGCGCGGCGCTGGTCGCGCAAGGATTTGCCGTGGGGGGCCTCTATCGTGACATGGCCAACCCCTATTTCAACGCACATTACGTCAAGACGATGCAGGCCTTTGGCGGCCCCGTATTTCCACAAGGGCGGCGCGGCACGTCCGGTTTTGTACGGCACTTGCGCGGTGGCGGGCAGTTGGTGTTGCTGTTCGACCAGCACGTGTTCGAGGGCACGGTGTTAAAGTTTATGGGCCAGCCTGCGAAAACCGCGCTGTCGGCGGCAGAATTGGCGCTGCGGTTTGATGCGCTGCTGATCCCGTTTTATGGCATCCGCCAGCCCGACGGGCTGAGTTTTGAGACCGTGCTGGAAGCGCCGATTGCGCATTCGGATGCAGAAACGATGACGCAGGCGTTAAACGACAGTCTGGAAGCGCGGGTGCGTGAAAACCCCGAACAGTGGTTCTGGGTGCATCGCCGGTGGCGGGCCTACGAGGTCTGAGATCTACAGCCGCGCTGTCAGGATTTTGAAACCGGCCAAGCCGAACCCGATGGCGAATGCCCCCTCGAACCAACGGCGCAGGTTTATGTACTTTCGGGCCATCGCTGGTGTTGAAAACAACAGCGCATAGCCGTGAAAGACCAGCGCGCTTTGCAATCCCACGGCAGCAATGACCAGGCCCAGCTGTTGGGCCGTCGCGTTTGCAGGCATCCCAAGCGCATAGAGCGAGCCGAAAAACAATATCGCCTTGGGGTTTGTGATGTGCAAAGCCACGCCGCGCAGAAAGACGGTCTTGCGATTTCCCGCAACGGCGCGCGGTTGCATCTGTTTCGGCGATAGCGCGGATTTTGCGGATTTATAGGCCAGGAACAAAAGATAGGCCGTCCCTGCGTAGCGCATCACCTCGAACAGCCATGCATGGGCCATCATCACCGCGCTCAGCCCGAGCGCTGCCGAGATCGACCAGAAAAGCGACCCCATCATGATGCCGAATGCCAGCGTCAGCCCCGCGGCGCGTCCCGATCCCATCGACGTGCCCGCAATCGCCATTGTCGAGGGGCCGGGGCTGGCCACGCCAACCAGAGACGCCAGCAGAATCAGGCCAAGGTTCACATCCATAATCATGGGAAAAACCTAGTCGCAAAAGAGCAGGTCCAAAAGAACCAAACGCAAGCCGCCTTAGCGCAGGGCGTCTGCTGCCAGGATCGCGCCGTCTGTGCCCTGTTGCACCAGCACCACCAGTGGCGCGTCACCTGTTACGGGCACGTCCAGCGACAGGTCACTGCGCCCGTCCCATGTGCCCAGCACCTGCCAGTCCCTTGCGACATTGGCGTAATCCAGCGTCATACCGGCATTCTCGCCTCGGGTGATGCGCGTGTTGCTCATCGGGGTGTAGCGCACCAGTTGCACAACCATGTTGCCCGCGGCACCCGTGTTTTGCGCCGAAATCTTCAGCGCATCGCCCTGCCGCGTCACATCCAGTGTCACCGGCGAAGGCATGGCCGCGTGTTTGGCAATCGCCTCGGACAGCTCCATCGGGCGCGCCCCCACGATATCGGTCTGGCCGTTCACCACCATCTGCGGTGTATAGATCGACCGGCGATGGGCGGCAGCGGCATAGCCGCGCTGGCGCTCGGCAAAGGCGGGCACGGCGAATTCGTCTTTCCAGCCGATATAGTCCCAGTAATCCACGTGCAGCGCCAGGGCGATCACGTCATCGCGTTGCGCCAGTTCCGCAAAGACCGCGTCTGCGGGTGGGCATGATGAACAGCCCTGCGACGTATACAGCTCGACCACCACGGGCGACTCTGCGGCGGCGGATGTGGCAACAGACAGCATCGCAGCGGCAAGAACGGACAGGACAGATTTCATGAATTGGGGGCCTTTGGGTCTTTTGATGTGGGTCCTACCTAACCCCATGGTTGTGAAATAACCAATCAACCTTTGTTGAAAGATAGAGAGCGACAGTGCAGGATGTCCCCAAAGCGCCACATCTGGAGGCGATCTTTAAAATTCGGTACACAACGGTATACAAAAGTGTCGCACAGCGGTGGAATCCTGTTGATCCGAACTAGATTAAGATGCAAATCAGGCATCAAGACCGCCCCCTGCCACCTGCCCCGTCCAAACGAGGCACAATAAGCCAAAGGAGCCACCCATGCCCATCACAGTTGGCCATGATACGTCCAAAACCCGCAAGACACTGACCGTCGGCGACCAATCCGTCGCTTATTATTCGATTCCCGCCGCCACCGAGGCAGGCCTGGGTGATTTTTCGAAATTGCCCGCCGCGTTGAAAGTGGTGTTGGAAAACATGCTGCGGTTCGAAGACGGCAAGACCGTCACAACCGATGACATCAAGGCTTTTGCCGAATGGGCAACCAAGGGTGGCAACAACCCGCGCGAGATCGCCTATCGTCCGGCCCGCGTGCTAATGCAGGATTTCACCGGCGTGCCTGCCGTGGTCGACCTGGCCGCGATGCGCGATGGCTTGAAAGCACTGGGCGGCGACCCGGAAAAGATCAACCCGCTGAACCCCGTCGATCTGGTCATCGACCACTCGGTCATGATCGACGAATTCGGCAATCCGCGTGCGTTCCAGATGAACGTGGACCGCGAATACGAGCGGAACATGGAACGCTATGTGTTCCTGAAATGGGGTCAGAAGGCGTTTAATAACTTCCGCGTGGTCCCCCCCGGAACCGGCATCTGCCACCAGGTGAACCTGGAATATCTGGCGCAGACTGTGTGGTCCGACAAGGACCAGAACGGCGAACTGGTGGCCTATCCCGACACATTGGTCGGCACCGACAGCCACACAACGATGGTCAACGGCGCGGCTGTTCTGGGCTGGGGCGTGGGCGGCATCGAGGCCGAGGCCGCGATGCTGGGTCAGCCGATTTCGATGCTGATCCCCGAGGTTGTCGGCTTTGAGCTGACAGGCCGCATGATGGAAGGCACCACCGGCACCGATCTGGTTCTGAAAGTCGTGGAAATGCTGCGCGAAAAAGGCGTGGTCAGCAAATTCGTCGAATTCTACGGCGAAGGTCTGGACCATCTGCCGCTGGCCGACCGTGCCACCATCGCCAACATGGCGCCCGAATACGGCGCGACATGTGGTTTCTTCCCCATCGACGATGAAACCCTGCGCTACCTGACCAACACAGGCCGCGACAAGGACCGCATCGCGCTGGTCGAAGCCTATGCCAAGGAAAACGGCTTCTGGCGCGACGCGGACTATGCGCCGATCTACACCGACACGCTGCACCTGGACATGGGCACCATCGTGCCCGCGATCTCGGGCCCCAAACGCCCGCAGGATTATATTGCGCTGACGTCGGCCCACACCGCATTCGCCGAATACGTCAACGGCGTGCGCGGCGGCACCGATGCCACAGAGAGTTCCGAAGTGCGCTGGGAAGGTGAAGGCGGCCAGCCCGAGCCGCGCGAGATCCCCGGCGACACAGGCAACCACAAGCGTGGCTATGTGCAGACCGAAGATGGCAACTATCAACTGCACGACGGGTCCATCGTGATCGCGTCGATCACATCGTGCACCAACACGTCGAACCCCTACGTGATGATCGGTGCGGGCCTTGTGGCACGCAAAGCCCGTGCGCTGGGTCTGACCCGCAAGCCTTGGGTCAAGACGTCGCTGGCCCCCGGCAGCCAGGTTGTGTCGCATTACCTTGAGGCCGCAGGCCTGCAAGAGGATCTGGACGCCATCGGCTTCAACCTTGTCGGCTATGGCTGCACCACCTGCATCGGCAACTCGGGCCCGCTCGAGGCACCGATCAGCAAGGCGATCAACGACTATGACCTGATCGGCACGTCGATCCTGTCGGGCAACCGCAACTTCGAAGGCCGGATTTCGCCTGATGTGCGCGCCAACTATCTGGCATCGCCTCCCTTGGTCGTGGCCTATGCGCTGGTGGGTGACATGAACGTCGATCTGGCAAACGGTGTTCTGGGTCAGGACAAGGACGGCAATGACGTCTACCTGAAAGACATCTGGCCCTCGACCCAAGAGGTTGCGGAACTGGTTGAGCAAACCGTGACACGCGCCGCCTTCCAAGAGAAGTATGCCGACGTCTTCAAAGGCGACGAAAAGTGGCAGGGCGTCGAAGTGACGGACAGCATGACCTATGACTGGCCGCCGCAATCGACCTATGTGCAGAACCCGCCCTACTTCCAGAACATGAGCAAGGAACCGGGCACGATCAGCAACATCAAGGACGCCAAAGTGCTGGCCGTCTTGGGTGACATGATCACAACCGACCACATCTCGCCTGCCGGTTCGTTCAAGGAAAGCACGCCCGCCGGTCAGTATCTGGTGGAACGTCAGGTGCCGGTGCGCGAATTCAACTCGTACGGATCGCGTCGTGGCAACCACGAGGTGATGATGCGCGGCACATTCGCCAACATCCGCATCAAGAACGAAATGCTGGACGGCGTCGAAGGCGGCTATACCAAGGGCCCCGACGGCAAACAGACGTCGATCTTTGACGCGGCGATGGCCTATCAGGACAGCGACACACCGCTGGTGATCTTTGGCGGCGAACAGTATGGCGCGGGCTCGTCCCGTGACTGGGCGGCCAAGGGCACGGCACTGCTGGGCGTCAAAGCCGTGATCGCGGAAAACTTCGAGCGTATCCACCGTTCGAACCTGGTGGGCATGGGCGTTATCCCGTTCGAGTTCACAAATGGCGACACCCGCAAATCGCTGGGTCTGACCGGCGAGGAAACCGTGTCGATCAGCGGTCTGGACACCATCAAGCCGCTGCAAGAGGTGCCTTGCACCATCACCATGGCGGACGGTTCGGTGAAAGAGATCAAGATCAAGTGCCGCATCGATACGGCGATCGAGATCGAATACATTGAGCACGGCGGCGTTCTGCACTACGTGCTGCGCAACCTTGCCGCTGAAAGCGCTATCGCTGCGGAGTAACCCCCGCGCGACATGACAACGCAAAGGCCCCCGCACGAAAGTGTCGGGGGCTTTTTTTACGGGTGACGACAGCCAAACCGGCGCAACGGTCGCCCCCGAGCTTCGGATTGCCTTCCCGACAAATCCATGGCCGGATACCCCAAAAGGAGCACACCATGCGCACAGTTCTTGTCACGGGCGCCGCACGCGGCATCGGCCGCGCCATTGCCAGCGATCTGGCGTCAGATCATGCCGTCGCAATCACCCACAACAGCACGTCGCCCGATGCGCTGCTGGCCGATCACCCCGACATCCACACGATACAGGCGGACCTGAGTGATCCCGACACCCCGCCCCGCATCATCGACGCAGTTATCGCCAAGTTCGGCAGGCTGGACGTGATCGTGAACAACGCAGGCGCGATCGAGATGGACGATGGCGCGGCGCATCTGAACCACACGGTCAACGTTGCGGCCCCGATGGCCCTGTTGACCGCTGCATTGCCGCACCTTGGCGCCGGGGCGACGGTCATCAACATCTCGTCCGTCAACGCCACCCTTCCCGCCAAGGGTGCCGTGGCCTATTCCGCCAGCAAGGCCGCCCTGAACCTGTGGACCCGCGCCATGGCCAAGGAACTGGGGCCCCGCGGTATACGTGTCAATGCCGTAGCCCCCGGCGCGATTGAACGCACTGAATCCCCGCGCCCGCCAGAGCTGGTCAAAGCGTTCACCGACCTGACCGCCCTGGGCCGCGCAGGCGTGCCCGAAGACATCGCAAAGGTGGTGCGTTTCCTGACCTCGGACGCGGCCGGTTTCATCACCGGAGAGATCATCACCGTGTCGGGCGGCTACCGGTTGTAAGATCCGTCACACGTATCGCAAGAGAACCCGATAAACCCAAGATTTCCTTGAGCTATCGCCTTTTCATTCCCTGAAATCTCCAGCACTTTCGCGGGGAAAATTTCAACCAAAAGGTGAAAAGGAAAGCCGTCATGCTCAATGCAATCTCTCGACCGATGGTCCGCATCGTTGACCGATACCTGCCCGATCCGTTTGTTTTCGTCGTCGTGCTTACGCTGGTTGCGGGCCTGGCCGCGATGGGCATCCAAGGCAGCAGCCCGCTTGAGGTGATCAGCGTCTGGGGCGACGGGTTCTGGTCGCTGCTCAGCTTCTCGATGCAAATGCTTCTGGTGCTGGTCACGGGCTATATGATGGCGTCGACCCCTCTGGTCAAAAAGGGCTTGCAAGCCCTCGCTGGGCTGGCCAGCAGCCCGGGCAGTGCAATCTTGCTGGTCAGCGTGGTGTCGCTGGCGGCAAGCTGGATCAACTGGGGCTTTGGCCTTGTGGTCGGGGCCTTGTTCGCCAAGGAACTGGCCCGCCAGATCAAGGTGGACTATCGCCTGCTGGTGGCTTCGGCCTATTCGGGCTTTATCGTCTGGCACGGCGGTCTGGCGGGGTCGATCCCGCTGTCCATCGCCACCGAAGGACACCCCTTTGCCGATCTGACCGGTATCATTCCGACGTCACAGACGATCTTTTCGACTTACAACCTGGTTATCGTGGCCGCGCTGTTCGTTGTCGTCCCGCTGGTCAACCGCGCGATGATGCCGTCCGAGGCTGACAGCGTCTATATCGACCCTGCCCTGCTGGACGCCGATGACACAGCCAAGCCTGACACCCGCACGCCCGCCGAGTTTCTGGAAACCACGCCGGTTCTGTCGATGCTGATCGGCGCCGCGGGTGCCGCATGGCTGATCCAGTATTTCGCCACCGGCAACGGCCTGTCGCTGAACGTCATCAACTTTCTGTTCCTGACACTGGCGATCCTGCTGCATGGCACGCCGCGCCACTTGCTGAACGCGCTGAACGAGGCCGTCAAAGGCGGCGCAGGCATCGTGATTCAGTTCCCGTTCTACGCGGGCATCATGGCAATCATGGTCCAGACCGGTCTGGCCGCCACCGTGTCCGAAGGGCTGGTGGGATTGGCGACCGAAACCACGTTGCCGTTCTGGTCGTTCCTGTCGGCAGGCCTGGTCAACTTTTTCGTGCCGTCAGGTGGCGGGCAATGGGCGGTTCAGGCCCCCGTTATCCTGCCCGCAGCCGAAGCCTTGGGTGCGGATCTTGCCCGCGCGTCGATGGCCGTGGCCTGGGGCGATGCGTGGACGAACATGGTGCAACCCTTCTGGGCACTGCCGATCCTGGGCATCGCCGGTCTGCGCGCCAAGGACATCATGGGGTTTTGCGTGATCCATCTGGTTATCACCGGCGTGATCATCGCCCTTGGCCTGACCTTCCTCTAACGGTCTCAGTCTGCCTGCGCGGCTTCCAGCGCGGGCAGAAACCGCTGTTCGTAATCGCTGCCCACAAGTGGGCCAACAAAGCGGAACAGCACAGTGCCGTCGCCGTCCACAATGAAAGTCTCGGGCGGCGCGGTGACGCCCCAGTCAATGCCCGTGCGCCCCGCCGGGTCAAAGGCGACAGCGGCAAAGGGGTTGCCGTCGTCCTGCAAATAGGCGGTCGCGGTGCCCTTCTGATCCTTGTAGTTCACGCCGACGATCGTCAGCCCGTCCGCCTGCATTTCCAGCAGGCGCGGATGTTCGGCACGGCACGGGGGGCACCAACTGGCCCAGAAGTTCACCAGCGTCACCTCGCCCTGCTTGAACATCTCCGGTGTCACACCGGGATACTCCGCCAGCGTGTCTGCGGTGACCGCAGGCACCTGTTGCCCCACCAGCGTCGAGGGCAATCCTTCGGGGTCATCGCGGAACATGCCGAAGGCTGCCAGCCCGACAAAGGCGGCAAAGACCAAGGGCGGCGCGATCATCATCGGTGACAGTTTAGGCATCTTTATGTCCCTTGGCTTCGGTGCGCTGCATTTCGGCCCGCACGCGGCGTCCGCGCAGCAAGGTGGCGGCGACCAGCACGACCAGCAACACAGCCGTGGCGCCGTAGGCCGACAGCACCGAAACGGCGTATTTCCCCAGCTCTGGCATCATGTCCCCGCCCCCTGACGTGCCCGCAACGCACGGGTGCGGCGCACGCGGATTTCGGTGCCGGTGCGGTACAGCACCAGTGCCAGAAACAGCAGGACAAAGCCTGCGATACACACCAGCAGCGGTTGGTAAAACACATCAGCCACGTTCTTTTCCTTGTCCAGCGACAGCGACGCGCCCTGATGCAACCCCTGATTCCAGAAGTTGACGGCATAGCGTGACAGGACAGCAAAGACCGACCCGACCAGACACAGCACCGATGTCAGATCGGCGGCGGTGTCGGGGTCTTCGATGGCGGACCACAGGGCCATATAGCCCAGATAGAACAGAAACAGGATCAGGAACGAGGTCAGGCGCGGATCCCACGCCCACCACGTGCCCCACATCGGCTGCCCCCAGACCGCGCCGGTGATCAGCGCGATCAGCGTCATGGTGACACCCACAGGGGCCGCGGCGCGGGCGGCCAGTGCGCTGACGTGGTGGCGGCGGATCAGCCATATCAGCGAGGCGACCAACATCATAAACCAGCCATTGATCGCCATCAGCGCGGCGGGCACGTGAATATAGATAATCTTGACCGTGGCCCCCTGGCGGTAGTCATCCGGCGTGCCGAAGAACCCCCAGGCCAGCCCCCCAATCAGACACAGCGCCGCAAGCGCCCACAGCCAGGGCAGAACCCGTTCGCTGAGACGCAGAAACTTGACCGGATTGGCGTATTCCCACAATGACATGGCGTTTTCCTAATGTGTTGCGCGCGCAGGCTCAATCCCCGACGCGCGGCTGCGACACTGCGCTCATCGCAGGTTCACGCGTAAGACGGCGGCGCTGGCAAAGGGCATCAGCGCCAGCACACCCGCGCTGATGCCCGCCAGCATCAGCAAGGGTGTGGTGGCGTCCATGCCGTCGGCACTGCGCCGCGCGGCCTCGGCCCCGAAAATCAGCGTTGGCACGTAAAGCGGCAGCACCAGCAGCGACAAAAGCAGCCCGCCGCGCTTGATCCCAACGGTCAGCGCCGCCCCGAACGTGCCGATCACCGACAACGCGGGCGTGCCCAGCAACAGCGACAGCACCAGCCCGCCATAGCCCGCCACCGGCAGGTTCAGCAGCACCGCCAGCACCGGGGCCGCCACCACCAGCGGCACGCCGGTGGTCAGCCAATGCGCCAGCGCCTTGACGCTCAGCGCGGCCTCAAGCGGCAGCGGGGCCGTGGTCAGAACGTCAAGCGTGCCGTCCTCGAAATCCAGCGCCAGAATGCGGTCCAGCGACAACAGGCACGCCAGCAAAGCCGCCAGCCACAGCACCCCTGCTGCGATCCGCCCCAACAGCTCGGACTGCGGCCCGACGCTGAAGGGCACCAGCACCACGACGATCAGGAAAAACGCAAGGCCAAGGCCAAAGCCGCCACCGGCCCGCAACGCCAGCCGCAGGTCGCGCACCAACAGCGCCCTCACAGAAACGCCTCGTCGCTGGCGCCCAGTCGCGCGGCCTGCGCCGTCACCCGATAGGGCGTGACGTCCAGCACCGCGGCCTCAAGCCCCAGATCAATATGTGTGGCGATCAGCGCCATGCCACCCTGCGCCAGATGCACGCGCACCGCATCCGCAAACAGCGCCACTGCGCTTGCGTCCAGTGAAACGGTCGGCTCGTCCAGCACCCAGACGGGCCGCCCCGTCACCAGCAACCGCGCCAGCCCCAGCCGCCGCTTTTGCCCCGCCGACAGCGTGCCCGCCAGCCGGTCGGCCAAAGGCGCCAACGCAAAGGCATCCAGCGCCCGCGCGACGTCCTGCGTGCCAAAGACCGCGGCCCAAAAGCTCAAGTTTTCGGTCACACTCAGCATCGCTTTCAGCCCGTCGGCGTGGCCTGCATAGGCGATCCGGTCCTCGGCCCCCGTCACGGTGCCCGCAAGTGCCGGCTGCAATCCGGCAATGGTGCGCAGAAGCGTGGTCTTGCCCGATCCATTGGCACCGCGCAGCACCAGCGCCTGACCGGGCACCAGCGACAGGCTGACCCCCGCCAGCACCGGCACGCCACCACGTGCCACAGACAGATCGGATACGCTTAATTCCATCACGCAGACCTAGCCGATGCACACAAAACCGGAAACCCCCTTCTCTGGGTCAAAACATCCTCGGGGGAGTGAATGGGCCAAAGGTTGCAAAGGGGGCAGACGGGCCCCCTGACCTACGATTCAAACAGGCAGCATCGCCAGCGCAATCCGCCGGCCTTCGCTCAGCAGCACGTTATAGGTGCGCGCCGCCGCCGGTGAGGCCATCACCTCGACGCCCACGCCCGCCTCTTCCAGCCGGTCGCGCAGTTCGGTCGGAATATGGGCAATCTCGGCCCCTGTTCCCAGAAACAACACGTCGATCTGCCCCGCCAACGCCAGCAGCGCGTCGGGTGCGTCGTAGCCGCCCCAGATTTGCGTGCCTTCCGGTCCGGTCAGCACCGCGCCCTCGAACACTTCGCCGCCGATGCGGAAAAAGCCGGGGCCATAGCCTTCGACCGGCTTGGCATCGTTGTAAGTCACTTCGTTCAGACGCATGTCAATTCCCCCAGATAGGCAGGCCCATGATGGCCGAGCTTGCCACAACCACGTAAGCCACGCCACGGTATAGGCCAGCTTTGTCAGGGTTGAAAATGGCCGCGCCGATCAGATTTCCGATCATCGACGGGATTGCCAGCAAAATGCCGATGACCACCGGAAGCCAGACCAGATCGCCGCGCAGGGCCAAAACGGCGATCAGCAGGAAATCAAAGGCAAAAAGGTAAAGCAGCACATTCGCCCGCACCACCGCCACCGGCAGCGCACTTGCCATATAGAACAGGATCACCGGCGGTCCTGGCACGCCGCTTAGCCCACCCGAAAATCCCGCAAGTGCGCCGATCCCCCCGACCAGCGGTGGCGTCAGCTTGCCCTGATAGCGCAGCCCCAGCGCCAGACAGGCAACCAGCGCCAGCGACAGGATACACACGATATAGCGGTATGTTTCGCCCGTCATCAACGCCAACAGCGCCAGCCCGACAGGCAGCAGGCACAGCGTGCCCCCCAGCAACAGCACCAGATCGCGGCGGTGCGCCTGACGCAAGGCGCGGGGCACGATGGGGATGGGGCCGAACACGTCCATCATCACAAGCGAAATAATGGCCCAGATCGGCGGCATGACCTGCGCCGCAACGGGCAGATAGATCATCGCTGTGCCAAAACCGGAAAAGCCGCGCACGATCCCGGCGACCAACGCGCCAAGGATCAAAAGCCAGAGGCCCGGCAGCGCTAGGGCCTCTGACAGAATCTCAGGCATCAATGTTGGCGTATTGGTTGCCAGCACTGCCGTCTTTCTTGGTCCAGTCGCGTTTCACGCCCAGATACAGCAGGATCGTCGAGGCCACGAAGATCGACGAATAGGTCCCGACCACAACGCCCCAGATCATCGCAAAAACGAACCCGCGGATCACGTCACCACCCAAGGCATACAGCGCAATCAGCGCCAGCAGCGTGGTCAGCGATGTCATCAGCGTCCGGCTGAGGGTTTCGTTGATCGACAGGTTCAAGACCTCTTTCAACGGGCGGTTCTTGTACTTTCGCAGGTTTTCCCGCACCCGGTCAAAGACGACCACGGTATCGTTCAGCGAATAGCCGACAATGGTCAGAAGTGCCGCAATGATCGCCAGATCGAACCGGATCTGGATTTCCGAAAATACGCCGATGGTCAGGACCACGTCATGGACCAGCGCGATCACGGCGCCCAGGGCGAACTGCCACTCGAACCGAAGCCAGATATAGACCAGCACCGCCCCGATCGCGAGGATCACGGCCAGCGCAGCGGTCTGGATCAGTTCGCCAGACACTTTGGGTCCGACGGATTCGACCGAGATGAACTTGATGTCCGGCACGACCACGGCCAACGCCGCCTCGACGGCTGCGATGGTTTCGGGGGTCACCGCTTCGACGTCGTCTTGGGCCTGGATGCGGATCATCGCCACGTTCTTGTCGGGGCCAAAGCTGGGATCGAACACTTCGGTGATCGAAATATCGCCCAGACCCAAGGTCGCCACCGCGTCGCGGTATACGCCCACATCCACCGGCTGCGTGCTTTCGGTGCGGATCGTGGTGCCGCCCCGAAAGTCGATGCCATAGTTCAGCCCTTGGACCAGAAACGAGGTAAAGCCGATCACGACCATCACGGCCGAAATGCCCAACCACAGCTTCCAGCGGCCAAAGAAGTTAAAGTGCGTCTCGTCAGGAACCAGTCTTAAACGCATATCAAACCTCGATCTGCTTGGGGCGGCGGCGGTCGTACCAGATGACCACCATCAACCGCGTCACGTAGACGGCGGTAAAGACAGAGGTCACGATACCCAGACCCAATGTAATGGCAAAGCCGCGCACCGGACCCGAACCCATGACGAACAGGATAACGGCGGTGATGAATGTGGTGATGTTGGCATCCAGAATGGCGCTCAGCGCCTTCTCATAGCCCAGCTCGATGGCCCGTGCAGGCCCGCGTGCCGATTTCAGCTCTTCGCGGATACGCTCGAACACCAGCACGTTGGCGTCTACCGCCATACCCACTGTCAGAACGATCCCCGCAATGCCCGGCAACGTCAGCGTGGCGCCGATGGTGCTGAGCAGGCCAAAGATCATCGCGATGTTGATGATCAGCGCGATGTTGGCGAACATGCCAAACAGCCCGTAGCTGAGCACCATGAAGATCAGAACACCGGCAAAGGCGACACCGGTGGCAAGCTTGCCCGCCTCGATGCTGTCTTGTCCCAGTTCGGGGCCGATGGTGCGTTCTTCAAGAAAGTTCATCTTGGCAGGCAACGCCCCTGCCCGCAGCAAAACCGCCAGCTTGGTCGTTTGCTCGACGGTGAAGCGGCCAGTGATTATGCCCGAGCCGCCCGGAATATGGCTTTGGATCACGGGGGCGCTGACAACTTCGTTGTCCAGAACGATCGCAAAGGGGCTGCCGATGTTTTCTGCCGTATAATCGCCAAACCGGCGTGCGCCGGAGGAATCAAAGCGGAAGTTGACCGCAGGGCCGCCGTTCTGGTCGAACGCAGGCTGCGCATCGACCAGATCTTCGCCCGACACGACTGCCGCCGTTTCGATCACGTAATACACGCCCTGTTCGTCCAGCGATGGCACCAGCTTTTCACCCGGACCCGCCGAAGCGTTTTCGTCCGTTGTGCGGGTGACGACAGGGTTGAACGTCAACTGCGCGGTAGTGCCCAACAGCGCCTTCAGCTCGGCGGCCGATCCGATACCGGGCACCTGGATCAGGATGCGGTCTGTGCCCTGACGCTGGATCGTGGGTTCACGTGTGCCAACCTCGTCGATGCGGCGGCGCACGATTTCCAGCGATTGCTGCATGGTCCGCTCGTCTGTCGCCTGCTTTTCGGCGTCGCTAAGCGTGACGGTAATGATGTCGCCCTGTCCGCTGGCGACGATGTCGGTTGATCCGGCACCGGTCAGCGTTTGCACGGGGCGTGCCAAACCGCGCACGATTTGCAATGCTTCAGGCATGCCCGAAGCCTCGCCGATGCGAATGCGCAAGGTGCCCGGGGGAGAATCTTGCAGACGGATCGTGCCAACAGTGGCCCGTTCGGGGCGCAGCGCGTCGCGAATTTCAGGCCAGCTTGCTTGCAGGCGCGTATCGTAAACATCCGTAACCTGCACTTCGGCCAACAGATGCGCACCACCGCGCAGGTCAAGGCCAAGGTTCACAAGGTTCGATGGCAACCATTCGGGCCACTGGCCCGCAAGCGCCTGATTTTCAGGGGTGTCGGCACCGGCCTCGATGGCGGCAACCGCGTCGTTCGACTGCTCGACCCGCGTATAGAACGCGTTTGGCAGTGCCAACAGCAGACCCAGGGCCACAAGGCCCCAGATAAACAGCCGTTTCCAGAAACCGATTTGCAGCATTTACTTGGCAGGCTCTGTCTTCGAGATCACTTGGGCGATCGTGCTTTGGACAACGCGGATTTTCACGCCGTCGGCCACTTCGACCTCGACTTCGTTCTCTTCCTTGACCTTGACAACTTTGCCGATGATCCCGCCCTGGGTCACGACCTGATCGCCCCGGCGCAGCGCCTGAACCATCGCCTGATGTTCTTTGACCTTTTTCTGCTGGGGACGGATCAGCAGGAAATACATGATACCGAAGATCAGGATGAGTGGAACGAACTGGCCGATTTGTTGCATGAAGATGGGTCCTTTTGTCGGCCTTACGCGGCCTGCTTTCGATTTTGGCAGAACCTAGGGGCGGCGTTGCCTGTGCGCAAGGTGCAATACTGCACCAAACTGCGGCATCTGGCCCCGTCCGGTGCCATCCCAAGGCTACCTTTCGTCTGCGCGATGGGTCATAAGGCGCGCACCGACTCAAAGCAGACACATCGCTCAGAGGAACTGACATGCACGATATCCGCGCCATCCGAGAAAATCCCGCCGCTTTCGATGCGGCCCTTGCCCGCCGTGGGGATGCGCCGGTGTCCTCGGAGCTGTTGTCGCTGGACGAGGCGCGCCGGGGCAAAATTCTGGCCGCCGAGACCGCGCAGGCCGAACAGAACAAGGCCAGCAAAGAAGTCGGCGCTGCCAAAGGTCGCGGTGACGAGGCGGAATTTGAACGCCTGCGTGCGCTGGTCGCGGCGAAAAAGGCCGAAATCGCCGAAATGAACGAAGCGGCCAAGGCGCTGGATGCCCAGTTGACCGACAAGCTGGCGCGCATCCCCAACCTGCCCGCCGACGACGTGCCCGATGGCGCGGACGAGGCCGACAATGTCGAGGTGAACCGCTGGGGCACGCCGCGCAGTTTTGATTTCACTCCGCGTGAACATTACGACCTGCCATCGGTCGCCCCGTCGATGGATTTCGAAACCGCCGCGAAAATCTCGGGCAGCCGTTTTGTGCTGCTGTCGGGGGCAGTGGCGCGCATCCACCGTGCACTGGCGCAATTCATGCTGGACACGCACGTAGATGTGAACGGTTTGACCGAAACCAACACCCCGGTTCTGGTCAATTCCGACGCCATGTACGGCACCGACAAGCTGCCGAAATTCGGCGAAGACAGCTATCAGACCACCGAAGGCAAATGGCTGGTGCCCACCTCCGAGGTGCCGCTGACCTATATCGCCGCCGGTCACGTCATCGACGCAGGCTATCTGCCGCGCCGCTATACCGCGCACACCTTATGTTTCCGCTCGGAAGCGGGCAGCGCGGGCCGTGACACCTCAGGCATGTTGCGCCAGCACCAGTTCGAGAAAGTCGAGATGGTCAGTGTCACCCTGCCCGAAGAGTCCGACGCCGAACAAAAACGCATGTTGCGCTGCGCCGAGGATTTGCTGGAGCGGCTGGGCATCCCCTATCGCACCGTGATCCTGTGCACCGGCGACATGGGCTTTGGCGCGCGCCGCACCTATGACATCGAGGCGTGGCTGCCCGGTCAGGACGCCTACCGCGAGATCAGCTCGGTTTCGACCACGGGTGACTTTCAGGCCCGCCGCATGAATGCGCGGTTCAAGCCGGCCGATGGTGGCAAGCCGCAGTTCGTGCACACGCTGAACGGTTCGGGCCTTGCGGTCGGGCGCTGTCTGATCGCGGTGCTGGAGAACGGACAGCAAGCGGACGGGTCCGTGACATTGCCAGACGTTCTGGCTCCCTATCTGGGCGGCAAGACCACGCTGGGCGCCGACGGCATTCTGGCCTAATCCGCCGGAAACATCTTATACAGACTGCGCGGGCGGTAATCTTTGCGCCCGCGCACCCGCGCGTCGGTGCTGTCGTGCAGTTCCCATTTGTTCACTGGCCCCTCGCGCCAGCCGCTCAGCTTCTGGCTTAGCCATCCGGTCTTGCCCGTCAGCTCGTCCGTGTCCACCAGCGCATCAGCATCCACATTGGGAAAGCGCACGCCGGGTTTCTGCTTGAGCGCCTTGGCCCCTTCATAGATCCACTGCAAGGGATAGGCTGACAACGCCTGTACATGCGCACTGCCGCCCACAACGCTGTGCGTGCCGACAAACCAGACCTGCTGGTACTTGCGCGCAGGCCCGGTGTCGCCCTTGTTCAGGCCCTGCTTGTCGTTCAGATCGTCCAGATTGTCCCATTTCGCAGGCCGGTAGAAAAGCCGCCGCTCGTCCACCGCCAGCGCGTGGCGGGCGCTGCGCACAAGGCTCGACAGCGCCATGTCGTGAAATTTGTACTGCTTGTTCCACATCGACGCGACCGGCCCAAAGATCGCCACCGGCACGCCGCGCGCCCCGACCGTGTCCCAGACACCGACATAGGCGATGTTGACCAGCTCCGACCCGTCGCCGCGCCAGTCCATGTCCTCTTGCGAGGTGGCAAACCGTGGCGACAGCTTGCGCCGCTCTTGCAGGATGTGCGGCTTGTCAGGATGGTTGGCAGCCCCCGGCTTGCGGTACAGCTTGAACGCCGCGTTGATCCCCGCGGGGCTGGTGTCCGTGACGATCCCACATTTGCGGATCATCCCCCCGACCGAGCGCGCCGTGAATGCGCCACGCGAGAACCCGAACAGATAAATCTCGTCCCTCGGCTGGTAGACCTGCGCGATGAACTGATAGGCCTGTTTGACCTTGGCATCCAAACCCCAGCCAAAAATGCCGCCGCCGTACTTGTTGAAAAACCGCTTTACCGGCCCGTCAAAACGCTCATCCGTACCGATCCCTGCAAAATAGGCGGAAACCTGTCCCTGCATCGGGTCGCTGATCAAAGTATGGTGAAGCTTGTGAACACTGGTGGGTTCTTCGATGGTGGGGGAATTCCACGTGCCATCGCAGAAAATTGCGATACGGGTCATGACAATAGTCCTTGGCAGTCAAATGAAACGGATTAGGTGTATACCATACCATCAACGTTCCCGTTAGAATTGTAAATATCATGCCCCTCGCCATCCTTGTCTTGATCCTCAGCGCTGCTTTTGCGGCGTCCCCCTTGCTGGTCCCGGGATTTGGAGGATTTGACCCCAACCAGTTCCCGATTCCACAGGACAGCCCGCCGGTACAACCTGCGGGATATGCGTTCTCGATCTGGGGGCTGATCTATCTGTGGCTGGTCGCCAGTGCCCTGTTCGGGCTGAAACGCCCCTTGGAGTGGGCCGCAATGCGCCCTGCCCTGGCCGTGTCGCTTGCCATCGGGGCCACGTGGTTGCCGGTGGCCATGCTCAGCCCCATCTGGGCCGCCATCCTGATATGGGCAATGCTGATCACCGCATTGATCGCGCTGTTCCGCGCGCCCGCGGTCGATGCGCCTTGGGCGTCGTGGCCCTTGGGACTGTACGCAGGCTGGCTCAGCGCGGCATCCTGCGTGTCGCTGGGATTGCTCGCGGCGGGGTATGGCTGGATGGACCAGCGCACAGCCGCCTACGTCTTTGTCGGGCTGGCGATCGTGCTGGCCCTGGGTGTGCAAAGCCTGCTGAACCGCGCGCCAACCTACGGTCTGGCGGTGATCTGGGCGCTGATCGCCGTGGCTGTGCAGAACTGGGGCACCGGAACCACTGGCGTCGCATGGCTGGCGCTGGCAGGGGCTGTGCTGATGGTGCTGCCGATGATCCGCAGCGCGCGTCTGTAACGCGCGCCGCTTAACACCGTTTCTTTTGGCCCGAAATATCCCGGGGTCCGGGGCAGCGCCCCGGAAATCCCCTAGCTGCGCCGCCCGTCGGTGTGTTTGCGCAGCTTGGACGGTGGTGCCTTTTTGCGGCCCTTGTAAGGGTTCGAATCGTTCTGCCCACGCATGTACAAACGGATCGGCGTGCCCGGCATGTCGAAATCAATCCGCAGCCCGTTCACCAGATAGCGCGAATAGCTTTCCGGCACCTTGTCGGGATGCGAACACATCACCACGAACCCCGGCGGGCGCGTCTTGGCCTGCGTCATATACCGAAGTTTGATCCGCTTGCCCTGCGGCGCGGGGGGCGGGTGCGCCTCGACCATGCCGCTGAGCCAGCGGTTCAGCGATGCGGTGGTCACGCGGCGGTTCCACACGTCATAGGCCTTCATGATGGCGGCGTGCAGACGGTCCAGCCCACGGCCCGTTTTCGCCGAGACCGTGATCAGCGGCGCGCCGCGCAACTGCGGCAACAGCCGCTCGAAGCTTTCCTTCAACTCGCGCAGCTTGTCCTGCTTTTCGTCCTCGATGTCCCATTTGTTGACCGCGATGATGACGGCGCGGCCTTCGCGTTCCGCCAGATCGGCAATGCGCAAATCCTGCTGTTCAAACGGAATCGCCGCATCCAGCAGCACCACGACAACTTCGGCAAACTTGACCGCGCGCAAACCGTCACCGACGCTCAGCTTTTCCAGTTTGCCCTGCACCTTGGCCTTTTTGCGCATACCGGCAGTGTCAAAAATCCGCATCGGCACGGCCACGCCATCGTCGCCCGCCCAGTCGATCCGCAGCGAGATCGCGTCACGGGTGATCCCTGCTTCGGGGCCGGTCAACAGACGCTCGTCGCCCAAAATCTTGTTGATCAGCGTGGACTTGCCGGCATTCGGGCGGCCCACGACCGCCACTTGCAGCGGTTTGGCATTGGTGGGCACCGGCACGACATCCATGTCGTCCTCGTCCTCATCCAGAATGACGTCGACTTCGGGCGCGTCTTCGGCGGCACGTTCGGCGAACTTGTCCGCCAGCGGCATCAGGTGGGTGTACAGGTCGTTCAGACCCTCGCCATGTTCGGCGGACAGCCGGATCGGCTCGCCCAGACCCAGACTATAGGCCTCGATCACACCGGCGTCGGCAGCGGCGCCTTCGCCCTTGTTGGCGGCCAGGATGACATGGGCCGCGCGTTTGCGCAGGATTTCTGCAAAAACTTCGTCCGTGGGTGTCACCCCTGCCCGCGCGTCGATCATGAACAGGCAGATGTCGGCCATGTCCACGGCGCGTTCGGTCAGCTTGCGCATCCGCCCTTGCAGGGATTCGTCGGTGGCCTCTTCCAGACCGGCCGTGTCGATCACGGTAAAGCGCAGGTCGGCCAGACGGGCCGCGCCTTCGCGCAGGTCGCGGGTCACGCCGGGTTGGTCGTCGACCAGCGCCAGACGCTTGCCCACAAGGCGGTTGAACAGCGTGGACTTGCCCACATTGGGCCGCCCCACGATGGCGAGGGTGAAAGACATGACAGTCTCCGGTTCAGGTCAGGCGCGCCGATGCGCGCCCCAAAGAGCACGCCCTAGCGCAATTCTGCATCAACGGAAAGCGTGCAATTGCCCATTTCGGCTAACAACGTACAGCGTGCCGCCCGCGACCACCGGTGCGGTGATCCCGCCGCCGGGGATTTCCGCAGTGGCAACCAGCGCGCCGTTCGTCGGGTCAAAGCTGCGCAGCACCCCATCGGACGAGGCGACGCGCACGCGGCCACCGGCAACGACAGGACCGTTGTGGGCGTAGACTTCGGCGATTTTCTTGGGGCGGTCCTTGACATAATTGGGCAAGGGAACGCCCCAGATGCGACTGCCGTCGGATGCGTCAAGCCGCACCAGTTCGTTGCGGTCTGTCACAGCAAAAACGCTATTGCCGATGGGGTACATGGTGTCGATGGCGCCATCGTTGGCAGTCCACTCGCGCAAGCCCGACACAGCATTGACCGCCACCATGCGGCCCGATTGGTTGCCTGCATAAACGGTGTTGCCCACAACCACCGGCGCGCCGGTGATGTCGTCCACCTTGGACAAGGCGCGGCCCTGCCGTTCGCCCAGCACCGATGCGTCCCAGCGGCTTAGCCCGCCTTGACGAAACACCGCCTGCATCTCGCCCGAACCGAAGGCAAAGATCGCCAGATCGTCCGTGACGGCGGGTGCAGGCGCACCCAGAATGTTGGAAACGGACGTCGGGCCCGACACCTGCCAACGTACGCGGCCTGTGGCGGTCTCAACCGCCCAGCCGGTGTCGTCGCCCGCCATCAGATAGACCAGATCGCCATAAACCGTGGGCGCGCCCGAACCGGTGGCGTCCAGCTGCTGCGTCCAGCGCACGCCGCCGTTGGTCACGTCAAGTGCGGTCAGCACGCCGTAACCGGAAGAGACGTAAAGCGTGCCGTCCTTGACGGCCAGACCACCGCCGGTGGCGGTGCCCGCATCATCGCGTGCGGGGCGCACGTCAGCTTGCCACAGGGTCGCGCCGGATGTCGATGTGGCGGTCACGGTCGATCCGGAATCCAGCGTAAAGATACGGCCCGCGTCCACCACCGGATCGGCGGTGATGCGCTGACGGCGGCTGTCGCCCTGGCCAATGCTGGCACTCCACACCCGCTGCGGTGCGGCGGACAGCGCCGGATTGACCGTGCGATACGCCGGCGTGCCGATCGAATGCGTCCACGACGCGTTGTTCTTGGCCGCAGGGAAGGACACCGCGCGGGTGGTGTTTGCCGGTGCGACCGCAACAACCAGATCTTCGGGATCAGGGTTTTGCAGAACCGAGCGCACGGGCTCGCGTTTGCCTGCCAGAATGACTTCGGGCTCGGTGCACGCGCTTAGGACCAGGCTGCCGCCGAGGGCCAAAGCCAGGGGCAAACGCGCCGCGAAAATTGGGTTCGATTTCATGGCTCTGCTCATTGTCGTTTCCGGTCCCGAGGCAAATTCGTCGTGTGTTTAGTTGCCGTTGGCGCTGTTTGCACCAAGGTCGGGCTCCCCACCCAGCGCCACAATCACCTGTAGCGCCCGTTGTTGCAAGTCCGGCGTCACCTCACTGTCGTCCAAAATGGATTTCAGCCGTGCGATGGCGGCATCGGTGTCACCGGTTTCGATGTCGATCAACGCCAGTTGCTCGGTCGCCAGCAGCCGCAGCGGCACGCCGGGCTGGATCAGCGCCTCGTAACCTGCGCGGCGGTCTTCAACCGACATCGTGGCCGCGCCCTGCCCCAGAAGCTTGAAGGACGCGATCTGGCGGTAGATCAGCGGCACATCATTGTTGTTCGCAACCTCTTGCAGGCGCGCGGCAGCCTCGGCGGCATCGCCTGCGGCATATTCTTCGGTGGCCGTCAAAAAGTTCAGAACGGCACGGGCCGACGGCTGGCCGGTCTCGATTTCCGAGAATGCGGCGGCGCGTTCGGCGCTGTCGTTCAGCTTTAGCGCGTTCAGCATGGCATCGCCCAAGGCTTCGGCCTGCGCGCGGGTTTGCGCCTTTTGCCATTCGTTATAGGCAGCACCGCCCACGACCAGCACGATAAGCACAACCGCGATCCAGCCATAGCGGCGCAACATGCCGTACAGACGGTCGCGGCGGACCTCGTCATTCACTTCATCAATGAAACTGTCGTTATTGCTCATGGCGTAGCCTCGGGTCTGTCACAGGGTCCGACCCTCTGTTGGGGCCCGGTTTCGCCTCTCTTAACGCGCACATGGCCCCAAGCCAAGGGGCACGCGTCGCAACAGCGCACTGCGGCGTTTTGCGAAATTGCATCGCAGGATGAAAATTTCATATCTGAACTGGTCAGTTTAGTGTATTTCGCTAAATATATTTTGTCATCGGCCCTGCGGCAGGCACGGCCAGACCCATACGAATCGGGGCGCTCATGCGTATTCTTTCTATTCTGGCGGCATTGGTCGTCGCCATTATCGTGCTGGCCTTTACAATCGAGCGTGAGGACACGCTGGCGTTCCTGCGCGGCGATGACACTGCGCAGACAACGGACCAACCCGCCGAAGCCGGGCCTGCTGTCGCCGCACAGCCCGCCGCGCCCGTGATCCGCGTCGTGGCCTTGCATTCCACCGCCCGCGACATCGACAGCGCGGTGGTGCTGCGTGGCCAGACGCAGGCACAGCGTCAGGTCGAGGTGCGCGCCGAGACCAGTTCCACCGTCCTGTCCGAGCCGCTGCCCAAGGGAACCTCTGTCGAAGCAGGTCAACTGCTGTGCAAGCTGTCCCCCGGCACCCGTGGTGCGGCGCTGGCCGAAGCAAACGCCCGCCTGTCCGAAGCCCGCGCGGGCAAAGCCACCGCAGAAAGCCGCGTGCCCGAAGCGCAAAGCCGCGTGGCCGAGGCACAGGCCAGACTGGACGAAACACTGATCGGCCAGAACGCGGCCACCAAACTGAGCGAAGGCGGCTTTGCCGCTGAAACCCGCGTCAAAAGCGCAGATGCCGCGGTCGCTTCGGCGCGTGCGGGGCTGGAATCCGCCAAAGCGGGCGTGAAGGCCGCGCAATCGGGGCTGCAATCGGCTGATGCCGCGATTGAAAGCGCCGCCGCTGCCGTGGCTGCCGCCGAGAAAGAAATCGAACGTCTGGACATCCACGCCCCCTTTGCGGGCCTGCTGGAAAGCGACACCGCTGAGCTGGGCAGCCTGCTGCAACCGGGCGGGCTGTGCGCCACGGTGATGCAGCTTGACCCGATCAAGCTGGTGGCCTTTGTGCCGGAAACCGATGTCGGACGTGTGCATGTGGGCGCGCTGGCAGGCGGTCGGCTGGCGGCTGGCGGTGACGACGTGCAGGGCAGCGTCACGTTTCTGTCGCGCTCGGCCGATCCCGTCACCCGCACCTTCCGCGTCGAAATCGAGATCCCCAACTCGGACCTGACGCTGCGCGACGGGCAGACCGTGGAAATCCTGATCGCCACCGACGGCGCGCCTGCGCATCTTCTGCCGCAATCGGCGCTGACCCTGAACGACGAGGGCACCTTGGGCCTGCGCACCCTGACCGCTGACAGCGTGGTCGAATTCCAGCCGGTCAAACTGCTGCGCGACACGCCCAAGGGCGTCTGGTTGACCGGATTGCCCGACGCTGTGGACGTGATCGTGGTGGGTCAGGAATTTGTCACCGCAGGTGTGACTGTCGATGCCACCTTTCGGGAGGCTGCCGAATGAGCGGCATTGTTGACTGGGCCGCGTCGCGTGCGCGGATGGTTCTGGCCTTTGTGGTGCTGTCCCTGACGGTCGGTGCCTTTGCCTATGTCAGCCTGCCGAAAGAGGGCGAGCCGGACATCGAGATCCCGATGCTGATCGTCACGGCCCCCTTCCCCGGCATCTCGGCTGCGGATTCCGAGACGCTGCTGATCAAGCCGATGGAAACCGAACTGGCCGATCTGCCCGGCCTGAAAAAGATGACCGCCACCGCCGCCGAGAACTATGCCAACGTCGTGCTGGAGTTCGAATTCGGCTGGGACCGCACGCAAGTGATGGCCGACGCCCGCGACGCGCTGAACAACGCGCAGGCCAAGTTTCCCGAAGGCGCGGAACAGTACACGGTGGAAGAGTTCAACTTTTCCGAATTCCCGATTATCATCGTCAACCTGACCGGCCCCGTGCCCGAGCGCACCATGGCCCGCGTTGCCAAGGACTTGCAGGACGATCTGGAATCGCTTGATGCGGTGCTGGAAGCGCCCATTTCCGGCAACCGCGACGAGATGCTGGAGGTGGTCATCGACCCGCTGCGGCTGGAAGCCTATAACGTCACCGCCGCCGAACTGGTCGGCGTGGTGCAAAACAACAACCTGCTGATCGCGGCGGGCGAAGTGACATCGGACACCGGCAGCTTTTCGGTCAAGATCCCCTCGTCTTTCAAAGAGGCGCGCGATGTCTATGCGCTGCCGGTCAAGATCAACGGCGACCGCGTCGTCACGCTGGGTGACGTGGCCGAGATCAACCTGACCTTTGAAGACCGCGAAAGCACGGCGCGGTTCAACGGCACTGACACGCTCGCCATCCAGGTGGTGAAACGCAAAGGTTTCAACCTGATCGACACCGCCGACCTGATCAAGGCAACCGTGGCCAAAAAGGCCGCGAACTGGCCCGACGGGTTGAAGGCCGCCGTGCAGGTCGGCACTTCGAACGACCAAAGCCGTGTGGTCAACTCGATGGTGCAACAGTTGCAGGGGTCGGTGTTTACCGCCATCGCGCTGGTGATGATCGTGGTGCTGGCAGCCCTTGGCCTGCGGGCGTCGTTGCTGGTGGGGTTTGCGATCCCGACATCGTTCCTGTTGTGCTTTGTGCTGCTGGCATTGATGGGCATTTCGATCTCGAACATCGTCATGTTCGGTCTGATCCTTGCCGTGGGGATGCTGGTGGACGGGGCCATCGTGGTGGTGGAATACGCCGACAAACGACAGGCCGAAGGGCTGGGCCCGATGCAGGCTTATGTGGACGCGGCCAAGCGAATGTTCTGGCCGGTGATCTCGTCCACCGCCACGACCCTGTGCGCGTTCCTGCCGATGCTGTTCTGGCCCGGCGTGCCCGGCGAGTTCATGGGCATGTTGCCGGTTACCATCATCTTTGTGCTGTCGGCCTCGCTGATCGTGGCGCTGGTCTATCTGCCGGTGATGGGCGGTGTGACCGGACGGCTTGAGCGTTGGGTGTCGCAGGGTGTCAGCCGCATCGCCGCGCTGCCGGTGCTGGCACACATCGGCATGATCATCGGTCTGGCGGCAGTGGCCGCAGCGGTGATGGCGCTGGCCTTTGTGCCGCACGCCGCCGAAGTGGGGGCCGTGCCGCCTGCGCCGCCTGTCTTTGCGCTGATGGGGGATGTTTTCGGCAAGCTGGATCAAAGCAGCCTGCCATCCATCCTGTCCACGTTTACCGCCGCCTTTGGTGTGCTTTTGCTGGCGCTTGCAGCGGCAGGCATTGTTCTGGGCTGCGTCACGGGGCTGTTCATCGGCTTGCTGGCTGTCATCGCACGGCTGGGCCGTGGCGGACGCTGGTTGGTGGCGAAAACCTTTGGCACCCGCACCCGCCGCGTGCGCGCAGGCTATCAACGGTCGCCGTTCGGGCGGGTGATGGAATTTATCGCGGGCAACCCGATCATGCCGCTGGTGATGGTGGGGGCCGTGTTTGTCTTTGTCGGCACCACGCTGATCGTGTTCATGAACAACAACAAAGGCACCGAGTTCTTTGTCGAATCCGAACCGGAACAGGCGATTGTCTACGTGATGGCACGCGGCAACCTGAGCCTTGCGGAAAAAGATGCGCTGGTGAAAGAGGCCGAAGAGGTGGTGTTGCATCATCCCGGCGTCGCCACTGCTTTTGCCTTTGCTGGCCTTGGCGGGCTGAACGCGAACACCGGCGGGGCGCAATCGCCGAAGGACACAATCGGCCAGATCCAGATCGAGACGATCCCGTGGGAAGACCGGCCCAGCCACAAAGAGCCGTTCCTGACCATCCCGTTCATCAACTACGCGCTGACCCGCGACGTGCAGGACCCGGCCTTTGACGGCAACGTCGTGATTGACGACCTGACCGCTGAGCTTAGCCAGATCCCCGGCATCCGCGTCGAAATTATCAATCTGGCAATGGGTCCCGCCTCGGCCAAGCCGGTGCATTTGCGTCTGAAGGGCAACAACTGGGACGACCTGGTAACCGCCGCCGCCGCCGCGCGCGCCGAGTTTGACAAAATCCCCGGCCTGAAACTGGTCGAAGACACGCGCCCCCTGCCCGGCATCGACTGGCAGATCGACGTGGATGTGGAAAAGGCCGGCCGCTACGGCGCCGACGTGGCCACGGTGGGTGCAATGGTGCAACTGGTGACGCGCGGTCTTCTGCTGGACACCATGCGGGTCGACACCTCGGACGAAGAGATCGAAATTCGGGTGCGTCTGCCCGAACAGGACCGGCTGCTGAGCACACTGGATTCGATGAAGGTGCGCACGCCGACGGGGCTGGTGCCGCTGTCGAATTTCATCACCCGCACGCCGGTGCCCAAGCTGGCGCAGATCCGCAGGGTCGGTCAGAAACGGTTCTTTGACGTCAAGGCCGCCGTCGGCACCGGCCTGCAAAAGCTGGTGCCCGCGGATGCGACCGCCGCCGATGGCGCTGATACGGTGGCCACGCTGACCCCTGATCCGAACGGCACGCTGATGGCCGAGGATGGCACCGCTTATGCGGTTCTGGACAGCGCACAGCCCGTGGCCGATCTTCAGGCGGCGCTGGACGCCGCGCGTCTGCATATGGTGCCGGTCAACGCCAACGAGCGCATCGCCGAAATCACCAAATGGCTGGACACCAACCCGCTGCCTGCGGGCATCGACTGGGAATGGACCGGCGACCAGGAGGATCAGGCGGAATCCGAGGCCTTCCTGTCGTCGGCCTTTTCCGCCGCCCTGGGGCTGATGTTCATCATCCTGCTGGCGCAGTTCAACAGCATCTACAACTCGATCCTCGTGCTGGGGGCCGTGGTGCTGTCCACCGCCGGGGTGTTGATCGGCATGATGGTCATGGATCAGGCATTTTCGATCATCATGACCGGCACCGGCATCGTGGCGCTGGCGGGGATCGTGGTGAACAACAACATTGTTCTGATCGACACCTATCAGGAATACGAACGCTACATGCCCCGGATCGAGGCAATCATCCGCACCGCGCAGGACCGCATCCGCCCTGTGCTGCTGACCACGATCACCACGATGGCGGGGCTGGCACCGATGATGTTCGGCCTGTCGCTGGATTTCATCAACGGTGGCTTTACCATCGACAGCCCGACGGCTCTGTGGTGGAAACAACTGGCCACTGCGGTGGTGTTCGGTCTGGGGATTGCCACGGTTCTGACGCTGGTCATCACGCCTTCGCTGCTGGCGATCCGTGTGTGGCTGGGCACGTACGTGCTGTGGTTGTCGCACCTGCTGGCCAAGCTCAGCCTGGGCCGTGCCAGTGCGGCCGCCCGCGACTGGGCGCTGAACCGTCAGGCCAAGGCGGCCGACCTGCACGAAATCATCTGGGACGACGGGGCGGACGGGCCCGATGCCCGCGTCAAGCCGACCTTTCCGAAAGATCCGCGCCTGAACAGCGACCTGCGCGCGGCGGAATAACAGTTGGCCTTGGCCTATCCCTTGGCGCGGTCATGCGGGTCTAGGGCCGCCCACCAATCCGCATAGGTCGAGTTTTGTGGCGCCATCTGCGTCTGGTCGGGCGCCCCATCGCCCCACCAGACCGGACCACGCTCGCCCAAGGCCTCTTTGGCCTCTTGCACACGCGCCCGCGCCTCGGCTTTCGCGGCGTCGTCCTTGGCGTTGCGCACGTCCAGCCGCGCCCGCATCAACCGTTTGATCGCAGCGCGGCGCACATCGTCGGGCAAGGCCGGATTGGTGGTGCGCCAAAGCCGCCCCTTGGACACGAAATAGCGCCCGTCGGGGGTATGAGGGTAATCCTTGGGCGGCATCTAGTCCTCTTCGAACTGCTGGCGGTTCCACAGCTGAGCGTACCGCCCCGATTGCGCCAACAGCGCCTCGTGGGTGCCGTGTTCGACGATCTTGCCCTTTTCCAGCACGATAATCCGGTCCGCCTCGGAAATGGTGCTGAGACGGTGCGCGATGGTCAGCACCGTGCGCCCCCGCCCTGCGGCCATCAGCGCCGATTTGATCTCTTGCTCGGTCTCGCTGTCCAGGGCGCTGGTGGCCTCGTCCAGCAGCAGGATCGGCGGGTCTTTCAACAAGGTCCGCGCGATGCCCACGCGCTGTTTCTCGCCCCCCGACAGCTTCAGGCCCCGTTCCCCCACGGCGGTGTCGTAGCCGTCCGGCAGGCTGAGGACAAAATCGTGAATTTGCGCCGACCGCGCCGCCGCCTCAATCTCGTCCTGCGTGGCGCCACCGCGTCCGTAGGCAATGTTGTAGCGGATGGTATCGTTGAACAGCACCGTGTCCTGCGGAACCACGCCGATGGCGTCGTGCAGGCTGGTTTGTGTCACGTCGCGCACATCCTGCCCGTCGATGCGCAGCGCGCCGCTGCCCACGTCGTAGAACCGGAACAACAGCCGCCCGATGGTCGATTTGCCCGATCCGGTCGATCCGACGATCGCCACCATTTCGCCAGGCTGTGCGGTCAGGGTGATCCCCTTGAGGATCGCGCGTTCGCTGTCATAGCCGAAATGCACATCGTCCAGCTCGATCCGCCCGCCGGTAACCTTCAGCGGCTTGGCGTCGGGTTTGTCGGTGACCTCGGCAGGCTGTTCCAGCAAATCGAACATCTGACCCATGTCCACCAGCGCCTGCCGGATCTCGCGGTAGACTGACCCGAGAAAGTTCAGCGGCAGGGTGATCTGGATCATATAGGCGTTGACCATGACGAAATCGCCGACGGTCAGCGTGCCATTCTGCACGCCCACGGCGGCCATGACCATGACCCCCACCAGCCCGCAGGTGATCAGGAACGACTGGCCAAAGTTTAGAAAGGCCAGCGAATAGGAGGTCTTGATCGCCGCCGCCTCGTATCCCGCCATGGCCTTGTCATAGCGCGCGGCCTCGCGCTGTTCGGCCCCGAAATATTTGACGGTTTCATAGTTCAGCAGGCTGTCGATGGCCTTTTGGTTGGCATCGGTGTCCTGATCGTTCATCTCGCGGCGCAGCTTCACGCGCCATTCGGTGACCTTGAACGTGAACCAGACATAGAGCGCGATGGTGAAGGCGACGATGGCCAGGTACATCCAGTCGAACAGAACCGTCAGGATGATGCCGATCAGCAGCAGCTCCAGCACCAGCGGGCCGATGGAAAACAGCAGGAAACGCAGAAGGAAATCGACACCCTTCACCCCACGTTCAATGATCCGGCTTAGCCCGCCGGTCTTGCGGGTGATGTGATAGCGCATCGATAGGCGGTGGATGTGTTCAAAGGTTTCCAGCGCCAGCATCCGCAGCGCGCGTTGGCCGACACGGGCAAAAACCGCGTCGCGCAACTGCTGAAAGCCCACGTTCATCAAACGCGCCACGCCGTAAGCCACAGTCAGGCCAACGGCACCCAGCGCCAGCGCCGACACGCCCTCGCCTGACAGCACGTTGACCGCATCGCGAAAGATGATGGGGATGTAGACAGACACCAGTTTCGACGCCAGCAACGCCACCAAAGCCCAGACAACGCGGTGTTTCACCCAGCGTTGATTGTCCGGCCACAGATAGGGCATGACCTTGCGAATGGTCCGCCAGCCGGAACGGCGTTCGGCCTGAGTTTCCTTGCGGTCAAGTTCGGCTTGGGCCGCTGCATCGGTTTCTGCGGCGGGGCTTGCTGTGTCGGCTGGCATGAAGGGTCCTGTCTTGCTGGCCTTCTACATAGGCCGACAAAGGCACGGTTGCCAGAGCTGCGGGCCGCTTTAGTCCGGCAGGTTAAAGACCTGACCGGGATAGATCAGATCGGGGTCGCGGATGGCGTCGCGGTTGGCCTCGAAGACGCGCACGTACATCACACCCTCGCCATAGCGGTCGCGCGCGATGGCCCAAAGCGTGTTGCCTGTCTGGACGGTCACCGCCTTGACCGGAGCGTCCTGCGGGCCCGATTGCGCGGCCAGCACGGCGGGGTCTTCGCGTTTGAACGGGGTTTCAGCACGGCTGACGACCTCGCCCTGGGGGCTCATCTCGTCCACGCGCAGGGTGTAGACGCCGCCATCCACATGGGGCAAATCGCCCCGCCAGCGGCCACGGGCATCCACCGGCAGATCAATGATGGCGGTGTTGTCCAGATAGACACGCACAGACCCGTCGCGCCCGCTGGCACGGCCCGACAGTTGCACGCTGCCGTCGTCGGAATAGCCAATGGTATCGATCGAGATGTTCAGATTGGTCATCGCGGAGGGGCTGTTGACCAGCTCGACACCGTCGGCGTCGGACTTCAGGATCGCAACGGCGGCGGGTGCCGGCGGTTCGGTTTCGGGTTTTTCGGCCGCGGCGGGTGCTTCAGCGGATTGTGTCGGTACGGCGTTCTCTGCCGTCTGCATGGTCTCTTGCGCAGCGGCCGTCTCTGGCGATTGCACTTGGGTGGTGTTCGCACTCTGCGCCGGGTCAGTTTGCGGGGCGGTTGTCACCGCCTCTGCTGTCTGGCTCGCACCTTCATCCCCTGCTGCGGCGGTGGGCGCGGTCGCTGCCGGTTCGGACCGCGCGGTCTCTGTCGGATCAGGCTGCGCGGTCTCTGTCTGTGTGGCCGCTGTTGCATCATCCGGGGGTTCAACCTGTGCCGTGGCTGTCTGCGCAGATGTATCTGTGACCGGCTCCGAGGTCGCCTTTACGGTTGGCGCAGCGGCCTCTTCGGTTGTCGGCTCAGCCTCTGCAGGGCGCGTTGCACCGGGGTCTGCCTGTGCTGTGTCCTTGGCCACCTGCGCAGTCTCAGCCGCCTGCGTGGCATCTGCCACCTGCGTGGTCTCGGGCTGCGGTGCCATTGGTGCCAGAACGATCTCTTCCGCGCCCATTATATCGCCATCAGCACCGCGCTGGATCACACTCAGGATCTGCGGCTGGGTGCTGGGTTCGATCAGCGTCACGGCAGCAAAGGCACCCTGCCCGCTCGCTTTGGTCGTGGTGTTTTCGACCCCGTCCAACAAAACGGCAACGGTGCTGTCGGGGGCCGCGCGGCCGGCGACCACAAAGATCCCGTCCGCTTCAAGACGCACCTCATCAATGGTGGGCGGTGCGGGCGTGTCAGCGGCCTGGGGCGTTGCGGCATCTTTGGGGGCCTCGGCCACCTTGGGCGCGTCGGCTACATCGGGCGCTTCGGTCACCTCGGGTGTTTGGGCCACCTGGGGGGCTTCGGCCTCGGGTTGTGCGGCCTGCGTCCCAGCCTCGGGCGCTTGCATCACGGCAACGGGTGCATCAACCGGTGCCGGTTTGAAGAAATACAGGCCCAACCCCGCAGCCACTGCCACGACGGCAGCCACGGCAACACCCGCAGGCGCCCCCGAAAATGATGAAAACTTGCTCATGTCTCTCGCGCGCCCGTACGGCGCCCCCCAGTTGGCCCAAGTGCCATTGAGGTTACATAACAAGCACGCTAACACCGGTCAAAAGCCAAGCAATGACAACCCCGTTTATTTTCAACATCCTGAGGTGAACCATGCTGAAATCTGTCTGTGTTTTCTGCGGCTCGCGCACCGGCAATGATCCCGAATATGCCAACCAGGCCACAGCCCTGGGCACGGCGCTGGCGGAAAACAATTGGCGGCTGGTCTATGGCGCGGGAGATGTCGGGCTGATGGGCACCGTGGCGCGGGCCACGCAGGCGGCAGGCGGTGAGACCTTTGGCGTGATCCCCGCGCATCTGGTGGCCTGGGAGGTCGGCAAGGTCGATCTGACCCGCTATATCGTCACCGAAACCATGCACGAGCGCAAAAAAGTCATGTTCATGAACTGCGACGCGGTGGTGCTGTTGCCGGGCGGGGCCGGATCGCTGGACGAGATTTTCGAAGTGCTGACATGGCGGCAGCTTGGCCTGCACCAAAAGCCGGTAATCGTTTTAAACTCAAACGGTTACTGGGACCCTTTCATGCAATTGTTGAACCATGTGGTCGATCAGGGCTTTGCCGATGCCAGCCTGCTGGATTACGTGACGCCCGTGCCAGACACGGCGGCTGCCACCGCCGCCCTGCGCGCCGCCCTGTCCTGAGCGAACATACTGGCGGCATAGATCGCCAGCGCCAGCCAGATCAGACCAAAGGCAATCATGTGCCAGCCGGTGAACGGCTCGGAGAACACGAAGACCGCGCAGGAAAACTGCAAGGTGGGGTTCAGGTATTGCACCAGCCCCAGCGAGGTCATCCGCACCCGCCGCGCCGCATAGCTGAACAGGATCAGCGGCAGCGCCGTCACCGGCCCCGAGATCAGCAGCACCCCCATGGTCCATGCGCCCGCGTGAAATGCCGATCCGCCCGTGTGTTCCGATTGCAACAAAACGAACAACGCGATGGGCAGCATCAGCAACACTTCGGCGGTGACCGAAACCACAGGCCCCACCTCCAACCGCTTCTTGATCAGCGCGTAGATGCCAAAACTAACTGCCAGCGTCAGCGCGATCCATGGCGGCGCTTGCAACCCCACGGTCAGCAGCACCACCGCCCCAGCCGCCAGCGCCACGGCGATCCACTGGCTGCGCTTGAGCGCCTCGCCAAAGACCACGCGACCGATCACCACGGCCACCAGTGGCAGAATGTAATAGCCCAGGCTGCTTTCGGTGGTGCGCCCGGCCCCCACCGCCCAGATGAACAGGAACCAGTTGGTCCCGATCATCAGCGACGCCAGCGCCAACCAACCCAGTTTCGGCGCCGTGTTCATCGCCGCGCGCACCTGTCCCAAGCGCCCTTGTAGCGCCAGAATGCCGCCAAAAAACACCAACGACCAGACGGTGCGATGCGCCAGCACTTCGATGGCAGGCACGTGCGCCACCTGTTTGTAAAAGATCGGCGACAGCCCCCAGATGGAGCAAGCTCCAATGGCGGCCAGAATGCCTTTGGCCTGTGGCGACAGGATCTTGGGGGTGTCGGTCATGGTGCCATCAAGACCGTGATTGCGGGACCGCTGCAAGGGTGAACGCCCCGTCAAACGCAAAACGCCCCGCAGAAGACTGCGAGGCGTTTGTCGTCATCGTCGTGCGGCGCGCTTACATCGCGCCACGTCGTTCCCGCGCTTACATGCGCGAGGCAACGTTTTCCCAGTTGACCAGATTGTCGAGGAAGTTGGTCAGATAGTCAGGACGCTTGTTGCGGAAGTCGATGTAGTAGGAGTGTTCCCACACATCACAACCCAGCAAAGCCGTCTGGCCAAAGCACACGGGGTTCACGCCGTTTTCGGTCTTGGTGACCTTCAGGCCGCCATCGGTGTCGCGCACAAGCCATGCCCAACCCGAGCCGAACTGGCCCCCGCCTGCGGCTTTGAACTCGTCCTTGAACTTGTCGACCGAGCCAAAGCTGTCGGTGATCGCTTTTTCCAGATCGCCCGGCATTTTGCTGGCGTCGGGTGTCATCATTTCCCAGAACTGGTTGTGGTTCCACAACTGGCTGATGTTGTTGAAGATGCCCGATTGCGCGACAGCTTTGGGATCGTAGGTGCCCTTGATGATCTCTTCAAGCGACTTGCCATCCCATTCAGTGCCTTCAATCGCCTTGTTGCCGTTGGTGACATAGGCGTTGTGGTGAATGTCGTGGTGGAATTCCAGCGTCTCGGCGGACATGCCTTTGGCGGCAAGTGCATCGTGTGCATACGGAAGGTCGGGAAGTTCAAAAGCCATGGTTCGGGCCCCCTTTTGAGATTGAATGTCTTCTGACTGACAGAAAGCGTCAGCCTCTGCAATATCAAGGCACGAGACAGGGAAATGTTCCATAATTGGCAAAATCAGATCGGCCAATTTCCACCAAGGGTCGTACAGCACCGGCCAATATCAACTGGCCAGCGCCGTTGCGCAGTGGGCGCAGGGCATACGTTGGGCTTAAAAGAACCCTACCTCGGACCCCGGTTGTGCCGCCACTTTCAGCAAATCAAACGCATATTGCGCCTGACTGCGGAAGGTAATGATGCGGAACGTGTCCGGCGCGTGCAGCCAAAAAGCCGCCGGGATTTGCGCCATGCGGCTGCGGCGGAACATGCCCTCTTTGAACACTTCCGGCGACAGATCAACCGGCACCAGCTTGGCCAGAACCTCGCGGGCGTTCGCACCGCTTAGATCAAACACGGCGCGGGCGTCCGACACGTCGACATTCAGCGCGTGCGCATTGCCAAGGCTCTTGCGCATTTTCACAAGATTGTCCGCGACCGCCTCGTGGGGGCACATCACCAACAGTTCGTCCGGGCTCATCCAGCAGATGCCGCGATTGCCGACGCAGTTAACGTGGTTGGGCGCAGGCATGTCCACGCCCGCAACGCCGGTGGCTGCGGATTTGACGGCAGAGCTGGCCGTGTCGCCGCGCAGGGTGATCATGCCTTGCAGGCCGATCTCGCGCACTTCGGCAATACCACCTGCATAAGCTGCTTCGTTCAGCGCACTGACAATATTAGACATTCGGCTTCTTCCCTTCGGGGTCATAGAACACGGGGCTGACGATCTTGGCCTTGTACTCTTTGCCATCGGTGCCGGGGAAGGTCAGAACCTCGCCCATGCGATCCGGCCCGTTCAGCACCAGCCCCATCGCGATCCCCCGCTCAAGGTTGGGCGAATGATAGGTCGAGGTCACGCGGCCCTGAGTCTCGCGCTGGCCATTGGCATTGGTGCCTTCGGCTGCGGCATAAGCCCCGTCCGGCAGCGTCGATCCATCGACAGTTTCCAGCCCGACAAGCTGCCAGCGGGTCGGATCGACCATGTGGCTGCGTTGCTGGCCGCGCTTGCCGATAAAGTCGTCCTTTTTCTTCGAGATCGCCCAGTGCAGGCCCAGATCCTGCGGGATCACCGTGCCGTCGGTTTCGTCACCGATCATGATGAACCCTTTTTCGGCGCGCAGGATGTGCAGGCATTCGGTGCCATAGGGCATCACGCCCAAACCCGCGCCCACCGCCATCAACGCATTCCACAGCGCCTGCCCCTGCGAGGCCGGAACCGCGATTTCATAGCTCAGCTCGCCCGAGAACGAGATGCGGTAGACGCGCACGTCAAAACCACCCAGCGTGCCGTCGGCCCAGTCCATGAAGCCAAGCGCCTCGGCGCTGACATCCATGCCGCCCAGATGTTCCAGCGCTTCGCGGGCTTTCGGCCCGACCACGGCGATCTGTGCGTATTGTTCGGTGACGTTGGCCACATAGACCTGCCAGTCCCACCATTCGGTTTGCAGCCATTCCTCCATGTGGGCATGGATACGCTCGGCCCCGCCCGTGGTGGTGTGACACAGCCACGTGTCATCATCGATCCGCGCAACAACGCCGTCGTCGATCAAAAAGCCGTTTTCGTCGCACATCAGGCCATAGCGGCATTTGCCCGGTTTCAAATTGGACATCATGTTGGTGTACATCATGTCCAGAAACTTGCCCGCATCCGGCCCGCGCACGATGATCTTGCCCAGCGTGCTGGCATCCAGCAGGCCAAGGTTGTCGCGGGTGTTCTTGGTCTCGCGCATCACCGCGTCGTGGGTGCTTTCACCGTTGCGAACGTATGCATAGGGTCTGCGCCAGTGACCGACAGGTTCCCATTCTGCGCCGTTTTCGTCGTGCCAGTCATGCATGGGCGTGCGTCGGATGGGCTGGAACACGTCGCCGCGCGCTTCACCACCAATCGCGCCCATTGAAATGGGAGTATAGGGCGGGCGGAAGGTTGTCGTGCCCGTCTGCGGAATAGGTTGGTTCAGACTGTCCGACAGAATCGCCAGACCGTTGATATTGCTCAGCTTACCCTGATCTGTTGCCATCCCAAGCGTCGTGTAGCGTTTGGCGTGTTCCACGGACTGGAAACCCTCTTGGGCGGCCAGTTGCACGTCGCTGACTTTCACATCGTTCTGATAATCCAGCCACGCCTTGCTGCGCAGTTTGATCCCTGCCCCGTGCGGCATCAACCAGACCGGCGCCATCGGGGCCTCCGGGGTGTGGCTGGCGTCGGGTACGGCAGACGCATTGCGGTCTGTTTTGTGACCGGTCGCCGTCGCCGCAGCCTTGCCCGCGGCATCTGCATCCGTCAGCACGTCCGCCAGCAATAGCGCACCGCTGGCGCTGCCTGCGGCGGTGACAAAGGCGGTGCCGTCCGTGCCTGTCGGTGCTTTGTCCACATCCGGCTTGAACGCGGCCTGCGCTGGATCCCAAACTAGTTTGCCACCGCAGTGCGACCACAGGTGCACCACAGGCGACCAGCCGCCCGACATGGCAACCACGTCGCAAGAAATCTCTTGCAGAACCGCCCCTTCGCCCGCCTGCGAACAGACGGAAACACCGGTCACACGCTTGCCGCCCATGACAGTGGACACGCCGTGTCCCATCAGCACCCGAATGCCCAAGGCCTTGGCCTGCGCCATCAGCGCGCTGTCGGTGGGCAGAACGCGGGCATCCAGGATGGCCGGCACGTCTAAGCCCGCGTGTTTCAACGCAATTGCCGTTAGGTAAGCGTTGTCGTTGTTGGTCACAACAACCGTGCGATCCCCCGCAGAGACGCCGAAATTGGTCACGTAGTCGCGCACAGCCGAGGCCAGCATGACCCCCGGAATGTCGTTTCCGGCAAAGCTGAGCGGGCGTTCGATGGCCCCTGTTGCGGTCACGATATGGCCCGCGCGAATGCGCCACAACCGGTGTCGGGGGCCAGTGGCTTCAGGAGCATGATCGGTCAGACGTTCATAGCCCAACACATAGCCATGGTCGTAAACGCCTGCCCCCATCATGCGGCGGCGCAGCGTCACGTTGTCCATGGCCTCAAGCGCCGCCACGGTTTCGTCCACGAAGTTATCCACAGGTTGACCTGCGATCTCACCACCGTCGACAGGTGCCCGCCCGCCCCAGTGTGCGGTCTGTTCGATCAGCATCACGCGCGCACCCGTGTCCGCCGCAGCCTTTGCCGCTTGCAGACCGGCCACGCCGCCACCAATCACCAGCACATCACAGAACGCGTAGAAATGTTCGTAAGTGTCCGCGTCACGTTCTTTGGGCGCAGCTCCCAGACCGGCGGCCTTGCGGATGAACGGCTCGTAGACGTGTTTCCACAGCGGGCGCGGGTACATGAACGTCTTGTAATAGAACCCTGCCGGCATAAACCGCGACATCTGCGTGTTGATGGCGCCAACGTCAAACTCAAGGCTGGGCCAGTGGTTCTGGCTTTTGGCGGTCAGACCATCGAACAGTTCGGTCGTGGTGACCCGCTGGTTCGGCTCGAACGTGCCGCCCTGCCCCAGATTGACCAGGCCGTTCGGCTCTTCCGCGCCGCTGGCGACAATGCCGCGCGGACGGTGATATTTGAAACTGCGGCCCACCAGCATCTGGTCATTCGCCAGAAGCGCCGAGGCCAGCGTGTCGCCCTCGAACCCCTTCATGTGCTGGCCGTTGAACGTAAAGGTCACAGCACGGGATTTGTTCAGCAGGCGACCGCCTGTGGAAAGACGGGTGCTCATTGAAACTCTCTCCATGTCCAGCCGGGAACTTTTTCGGTGATTGTATCGCGCAAGGCCTTGGGCGGCTCGTGAGTCTGGGCCGCATAGGTGCCGTATACTTCAAGTGTGGTGGTGTTGCGCGCGGCGTGAAACCACTTGCCGCAGCCATAGACGTGGCGCCAGCGTTCAAAATGCACGCCCTTGGGGTTTTCGCGCATGAACAGGTATTCTTCGAACTGGTCCTCGGTCGATCCGGGGCCGTGGCGTTTCAGGTGGGCTTCGCCGCCTGCGTGAAACTCGGTCTCTTCGCCGGTCACGCCGCAGCAAGGACAGGTCAGGATCAGCATGGGCGGGCCTCGTTGTGATGGGCAGAAACGACAAGGGCGCACGCAGGAATGCGCGCGCCCGTGCCAGAGTGCGTATGGGAGGAAGTGCGTACGAAACGCTTAGTTGTTGTCAGTGGCGTTGTCGGCTGCGTTGCCAACGCTTTCGGCAGCGCCTTCAACAGCCTGGCCTGCGCTTTCGGCAGCACCTTCGATGGCAGCGCCCGCGTCATTGGCCGCGTCGCCCGCACCTTCGATGGTGACGTTGATATCATTCGCGCCGGCGTCGCTGGCGTTGTCGACATCACCGGCGAACAGGACATAGGCCAGCACACCGACGACGACGACGACAAGTGCGCCGACGATAAACGCCATGCTCGAGCTGCCGCCCGAGCGGGTTGTTGTGGTGGTCGAACGGACAGGGTCGTTGGTCGTTGTGCGCGTTGTTTCATAGTCGGCCATTGATCGTCTCCTTGCATGATCTTGATTGCAAGGAGAACGTCAGCGCGTTCGTGTTGGTTCCTGTGCCGCGAACGACAGCGGCGGAAATCTGCCAAAGCTGTCATCAGTGTGCCACCCCGGCGGCGACGCTTTCGTCAATGAACTTGCCTTCGCGGAAACGGTGCATGGAGAATTCGTCGGTCAGGGGCGAATGTCCCTTGGCCATCAGCTCGGCCATGGCCCAGCCGGACCCTGGAATGGCCTTGAAGCCGCCGGTGCCCCAGCCGCAGTTGATGAACATGCCTTCGACCGGTGTTTTCGACAGGATCGGGGATCGGTCGCCCGTCACGTCCACGATGCCGCCCCACTGGCGCAGCATTTTCAGGCGCGACACCATCGGAAAGGTTTCGATCAGCGCGCGCACCGTTTCCTCGATATGGTGGAAGCTGCCGCGTTGGGTGTAGTTGTTGTAGCCGTCGGTGCCGCCACCGATGACCATCTCGCCCTTGTCGGATTGCGACATATAGCCGTGCACGGTGTTGGCCATCACGACCACGTCCATGCAGGGTTTGATCGGCTCGGACACAAGCGCCTGCAAGGCCACGGATTCGATGGGCAACCGGAAGCCTGCCATATCGCACAGGTGACCCGAATGGCCCGCGACCACACCGCCCAGTTTGTCACAGTCAATGGGCCCGCGCGTGGTGTCGACGCCGGTGATCTTGCCACCTTCGGTCCGCACGGCGGTCACTTCGCATTGCTGGATCACGTCCATGCCCATGTCGGAACAGGCCCGCGCATAGCCCCAGGCCACCGCATCGTGCCGCGCGGTGCCGCCGCGCGCCTGATAGAGCCCACCCAGCACGGGATAGCGCGGCCCGTCGATGTTGATGATCGGCACCAGTTCCTTGACCCGTGCGGGGCTGATGAATTCGGTCGACACCCCTTGCAGCGCATTTGCGTGCGCCGTGCGTTGGTAACCGCGCACCTCGTGGTGGGTTTGGGCCAGCATGATCACGCCACGCGGGCTGAACATGACGTTGTAGTTCAGGTCCTGGCTCATGGTTTCGTACAGGCTGCGCGATTTTTCGTAGATCGCGGCCGAGGGGTCCTGGAGATAGTTCGAGCGGATGATGGTCGTGTTGCGGCCCGTGTTGCCGCCGCCAAGCCAGCCCTTTTCCAGGATCGCCACATTGGTGATGCCGAAATTCTTGCCAAGGTAATAGGCCGTGGCCAGCCCGTGACCGCCTGCGCCGACGATGATCACGTCGTATTTGGGCTTGGGCTGCGCATCGCGCCACGCGCGGTTCCAACCGGTGTGGTGGCGCATGGCCTCGCGGGCGATGGCAAAGGCGGAATAACGTTTCATGGGCACGGTCCTGACAGGATTCGGGGCTAGGCGATCGGCTGGTTCTGTATTGGGTGAGACTGCGATTTGAAAGGATACTCACCGCGGCACTTTTTAACAGGTTTGCGACACGCACCGCAATTGCCGCACCTGTTGTCAGGGCGCGGCCTTTTGCCCCTTTTTATGGCAGTCAGGCGCAGGTACACCCCGAGGGGCAACAAAGAAGGCTGATATGGACATCTGGGGTTTCGGGATCATTGCGGCAGGGCTGGCACTGGTGGTGTCTGCGCTGTTGGCCGCCGCCTTGCGGGCGGGACGCGCGCAGGCACAGCCGACGGCGTCCTATGACGTGCAGGTGTACCGTGACCAACTGGCCGAGGTCGATCGTGATCTGGCCCGTGGCACGATCAACGCCGAGGATGCGGCACGGGTGCGCACCGAAGTGTCGCGTCGCATTCTGGCCGCCGATGCTGGTGCGCGGCAGCCCGACAACGCACGGTCAGGGCGCGGCAGCCTTGGCTTGGCTCTGGGGCTGGGCGCGCTGTTGCTGGTGGGCAGCGGCGTGCTGTACTGGCGGCTTGGCGCGTTGGGCTACGGCGATCTAAGCTTGACGTCGCGCATCGAGATGGCGGCAGAGCGCCGCGCCGACCGTCCCACGCAAGAGCAAGCCGAGGCCGCGCAAACTGCTGCGCCCGAGGCCCAAGATGAAACCCCCGAATATGCGGCACTGATTGCACAATTGCGCACTGCCGTGGCCCAGCGCCCTGACGATCTGCAAGGTCACATTCTTCTGGCCCAGACCGAGGCGCGGCTGGGCAACTTTTCTCAAGCGGCCGATGCCCAAGCCGTGGTGCTGCGCCTGAAGGGGGACGCCGCAACTGTCGCCGATCTGACGACGCAAGCCGAATTGCTGATCTTCGCGGCGGGCGGATATGTGTCCCCCGCCGCCGAGGACGCGCTGCGCCGGGCGCTGAACATCGACGACACGGACGGATCGGCCCGGTTCTACTGGGGCGAAATGCTGATCCAGACCGGGCGGCCCGACCTGGGCTTTCGCCTGTGGGACAGCTTGCTGCGCGCAGGCCCCGAGGATGCGCCGTGGATCGCGCCCATCCGCGCCCGCATTCCCGAGCTGGCCGAACTGGCGGGTGTAAACGGCTACACCCCGCCGCAGGCGCAGGCCCGTGGCCCCAGCCAGCAGGATATGGACAATGCCGCAGGCATGACGCCGCAAGAGCGGATGCAAATGATCGAGGGCATGGTATCGTCGCTGTCGGACCGTCTGGCAACCGAAGGCGGCCCTGCAACCGAATGGGCGCGGCTGGTCACGGCGCTGTCTGTACTGGGCCGCCAGGACGACGCCCGCGCGGTTCTGGTGGACGCGCGCGCCACCTTTGCCGACGACCTCACGGCGCTGGACACATTGACCGGTGCGGCAGAACAGGCAGGTCTGGAATGATTTTTGACGACACAGGCGAATTTCTGGCAGCCCTGCCCCCGATGCGGTCATTGATCGGTCTGGATCTGGGCGACAAGACCATCGGCGTCGCTGTTTCAGATACGTTCTGGTCAGTGGCCAGTCCGCTGGAAACCATACGGCGCAAGAAATTCGGGCTGGACGCTGCCCGCCTACAAGAGATCATCGCCCACCGTTCGGTCGGGGGGATCGTGCTGGGCCTGCCGCGCAACATGGATGGCTCGGAGGGGCCGCGGTGCCAGTCGACCCGCGCCTTCGCCCGCAATTTCGAAAAGCTGTGGGACGGCCCCGTGACCTTCTGGGACGAACGCCTGTCCACCGTCGCCGCCGAACGCGCGCTGCTTGAGGCGGATACGACACGCAAGCGTCGCTCAGAGGTGATCGACCACGTGGCCGCCGCCTATATCCTGCAAGGATTGCTGGACCGTTTGCGCGTACTGCGCGCGGCAAGCTGAGGAAACTGCATGACCGACCCTGTCTGGAACCGCAACGAGATCGAAAGCCCCTGCGTGCGCATCTGCGTGGTGCACCCTGAAACACGCCTGTGCACGGGCTGCGCGCGGTCCATCGACGAAATTGGCCGCTGGTCAAGGATGAGCGCCGAGGAACGCAGCGTCATAATGGCAGAGCTGCCCCAGCGCGAGGTTGCCCCCAAAGGGCGGCGCGGCGGACGTGCGGCGCGGTTGAAGCGGACCTAGGGTCAGGACCCGAGGCCGACCGGCAAGCGGCCACTTGCCCGACACGACCGACACGGCTAAAAGACCTTCAGCGAGGACGACCTCCCCCGATCGGGCAATATCCGGGACGACCCGGCGATCAAAAGGAGAAAATCATGCGCACCACATCTGACCGCATTCGTCACGCACTCAGCTTTGAAATTATCGGCCTTCTGCTCGTCATCCCGTTAGGGTCGATGGGCTTTGGCATGGATGCCCAGCATATCGGGGTGATTGCCATCCTGGCTGCGACAACCGCAACCTTGTGGAACTACATCTATAACCTGCTGTTCGACCACGTTATGCGACGCTGGACAGGCTCGGTGCACAAGACCGTTTTCACGCGGGTCATACATGCGCTGCTGTTCGAGCTGGGTCTGCTGCTGGTGACCCTGCCGATGATTGCGGTCTATCTGGGCATCGGACTGTGGCAGGCGCTGGTGATGGATCTGGCGTTTGTCGTGTTTTATCTGGTCTACGCCTTCGGGTTCAACTGGGCCTACGACCGGCTGTTTCCCCTGCCCGAAGGCGCCTGATCCAGCGCGCGCCGATCAGTACCCCAGCGCCTTGCGCAGCATGTTCAGCGCGACCAGCACCAGAAACACCGCGAACACCCGCTTCAGCGGTTTGGGGTCCATCGCATGAGCCAGCTTCACACCCCAGGGGGCTGTGACCAGCGTCATGGCGATGATGATGCCAAAGGCCACAAAGTTTACAGCCCCCACCGTCAGCGGCGGCACCGGCATAGTCATGTCAACAAACAGAAACCCGATCACCGACGGCACGGCAATCAACAGGCCAAAGCCCGCAGCCGTCGCCACGGCGCGGTGAATGGGCACGTTGTGCAGGCTCATCAGCGGCACGCCAAAACTGCCGCCGCCGATCCCCATCAGCACCGACAAAAACCCTACGGCCGGCGAAAAGGCCCAGCGTTTCGGCCCCTTGGGCATCTCGTCGCCCAGCCGCCAGTGTGCGCGCCCAAACCCCATATAAAGCCCGACCACCAGCGCCAAGGTGCCAAAGATCGCCTGCAATGTGGACGACCGCAGTTGCGACACCAACAGCATCCCCAGCACCGCGCCGATCACGATCCCCGGCGCCCAGCCGCGCAGGATGGTCCAGTCAACGGCACCTTTCTTGTTGTGGCTGTGAACCGACCGCAGCGATGTCACGATGATGGTCGCCAGCGAGGTTGCCAGACACATCTGCATCAATTGCGGCCCGTCATAGCCAAGCGTCTGAAACGCATAGAAAAACGCCGGCACCAGAACGATTCCGCCCCCGACACCCAAAAGGCCCGCCAGAACGCCCGCAAAGGCTCCAATGATCATCAGCATGATCAGCATCTGCAACAAAAGCATGGTATCCGGCATGGTAACTTTCCCGTTGGTGTGTGTGCGCACACATAGACCGCAGCCAGCGCGCAGCCACAAGTTCAAAGGCGGTCTTGGCATTCACAAATGACGGGCGTATGCCCTTGCTGCAATGCGGCGAAGCCGCGCAAAACCCATTCTACTGACGGAGAGACCGATGTTGCGCATCGCACTTGTACTTGGACTTTTGGTCATGATCGGTCCGTTTGCGATTGATATGTATCTGCCCGCGATGCCCAATATCGCCGCCGACTTTGGCGTGGACGAACCCGCCGTGCAGATGACCCTGACCGCCTATTTCCTTTCACTGGGCGTGGCACAGCTGGTGTATGGACCGCTGTCCGATCAGACAGGCCGCCGTTTGCCAGTGTTTCTGGGGCTGGGCGTGTTCTTCTTAGGGTCGATTGGCGCCACGCTGGCCGGTTCGGTCGAAGCGCTGGCCGGATGGCGCGCGGTTCAAGGGCTGGGCGGGGCTGCGATGATGGTCATGCCCCGCGCCATCGTGCGCGACCTGCACACCGGCAACGAAGCCACACGGCTGATGGCGATGGTGATGCTGGTGATGTCCGTGTCGCCGATGCTGGCGCCGCTGGCGGGCAGCTTTGTGATCTCGCTGGGGTCGTGGCGCACGGTCTTTGCCGTGCTGGCAGTGGCCGCAGCGGTGGCCGCCGTGGTCATGGGCCTGTCGCTGGGTGAAACCCTGCCCCCGGAAAAACGCACACCGGTGCGGCTGAAGTCGCTGATCCAGAACGCGGGTATCCTGTTTCGTGATCGCGGGTTCATGGGGCTGACGATGATCGGTGGCTTTGGCATGGCCAGCTTTTTCGTCTTCATCGCCTCGGCCCCCTTTGTCTATGTCCAGGAATTCGGTCTGACGCCGACGCAATTCTCGCTGGCCTTTGCTGTCAACGCCATCGGGTTCTTCACGGCCTCGCAGATGGCCGCCCCCTTGGGCGAGCGGTTCGGGATGCGTCCGCTGGTGCGCATGGGCGTGACCGGCTTTACCTTCTGTGTGCTGCTGCTGTTGCTGGTGGTGTCGGCAGGATTCGAACACCTGCCCGTGGTTATCGTCGGCCTGTTCTGTGCCAACGCTTGTCTGGGTGTGGTCATTCCCACCACGATGGTGCTGGCGTTGGATGCCCATGGCGCGCGGGCCGGTCTGGCCTCGTCGCTGGGCGGCACGTTGCAGATGCTGGCGGGCGGTCTGATGATCGCGGCAGCCGGTCCGTTCTTTGACGGCACGGTTCTGCCGATGCTGGCGGCGATTGCAATCTGCGGCGTGGTGGCGATGAGCTTTACGCTGTTCACCCTGCCCCGCCGCATGCGCACGGCATAGGCATAGGCTGTATCTATCGCGGGTTGGGCGCTTTGCGCCGTGTGACTTATCTCAGGCGCTTTGCGCCTGGGGGGCTTGGGTGATGTGGGTCAACGCCTGTTCAACCAGTTCCGGCCCGGCCCCGTCGCGATGCGCCCCTTCGGACAGCGCCCGCCGCCAGCCCCGCGCACCGGGACGGCCCGCAAACAGGCCCAGCATGTGACGGGTCACCTGATGCAAACGGCCACCATTCGACAGATGCGCCTCGATATAGGGCAACATGCCATGCACCGCCTGCTCGGCCGTGGTATCCTGACCCGCGCCATAAATCCTTCGGTCTGCTGTGCTGAGGATATCCGACGGCTGGTGATAGGCCGCGCGGCCCACCATCACACCGTCAAGACCCGCCTCAAGGAACGCGACCGCCTGATCAAGCGAGGTGATGCCGCCATTGACCGAGATGTGCAGATTGGGAAACAGCCCCTTCATCTGGCGCACCAGATCATAGTCCAGCGGGGGAATATCGCGGTTTTCCTTGGGGCTAAGCCCTTGCAACCATGCCTTGCGCGCGTGGATCGACACGCGCTCGACACCGGCCCCGACCATCTGTGACAGAAACTCGGGCAGCACTTCGGCGGGGTTTTGATCATCGACCCCGATGCGGCATTTCACCGTCACCTCGATGTCGACCGCATCCTGCATGGCACGCACGCAAGTGCCCACCAGCGCAGGCTGGCGCATCAACACCGCGCCAAAGGTGCCCGATTGCACACGGTCAGAAGGGCAGCCAACGTTCAGGTTGATCTCGTCATAACCCGCCGCCGCCCCGATCCGCGCCGCTTGGGCCAGCTCAACCGGGTCCGAGCCGCCCAGTTGCAGCGCCACAGGATGCTCGTCGGCGTGATGGTCCAGCAAATGCAGCGCCCCGCCACGCACCAGCGCCGGGGAGGTGACCATTTCGGTATACAGCAACACACGGGACGACAGCAGCCGGTGCAGATAACGACAGTGCCTGTCCGTCCAGTCCATCATGGGGGCGACGGACAGTCGCGCGGATTTTATCACCTCTGATCTTTTAAACTTTTCAGCCACTTCCACGCCTCTTAGGTCGGTACCGCTTATCGTCATCTGTCACCACGCGCAGTCGACCAACTGCGCCAGACCCTGCTGCAGGGTTCAAGAGCGGATTGCTTATCACGACAGATAGGCATTGCACAGACAGGCCGGACCCTGTTCGGGTTATGCATTCACGCGCATTTGCCCCTAAACCGGTGATAGGGTGAGCCCACCGGCCCTTATGCCGTTCTTCTTTTACAAAACCATATCTGTGATACAGCTTGGCAACAAAGAGGCGGACCCTTGAAACCGACAGGCATTACGAATTACGCGCTGCGTGATCCGTTGTTGATCCGCGTAGATGACGTGGTCCCTGGACACGGGCAGGCGCGGCCGCCAAACGGGACCAGCTACTTGCCCGGATCGCGCCATTGGAACAGGGCGTCGTTTCGCCTGAAAGGACACAGCCATGACCCAGCCTGACTGGATTGATCGGTTTCAGGGCCTCAGCACCCTTCCCGCCCAGATCAAACAAGAGCTGACGCAGCGCAGCCGGGTGATTTCGGCCCCCGCCGGCACCACGATATTCGGACCGGGCAATATCCCGGACAATCTTCTGTTGCTGTTGTCCGGCACGGTGCGGGTGTCGCAAACTTCGGAAGGCGGACGCGAGATTGTTCTGTACCGCGTCGAGGCCGGCGAAAGCTGTGTGCTGACGACTGCGTGCCTGTTGGCCCACGAAGCCTACTCTGCCGAAGGGATCGCCGAAACCAACGTCACCGCGGCGGCGATCCCGCGGGCGGCTTTTGACAATCTGGTATCGTCGGTGCCCGCGTTTCGCGATTTCGTCTTTGCGGCCTATGCCCGCCGGATCACCGACCTGTTTCGTGTCATCGACGACGTGGCCTTTGGGCGGATCGACATGCGGCTGGCCGACCGGTTGATTGCATTGTCTGGCGGCGGGCATGATCTGCATGTGACCCATCAGCAACTGGCGACCGAACTGGGCACGGCGCGCGAGGTCGTGTCGCGCCAGTTGACCGAATTTCAGCGCCGCGACTGGATACGCCAGTCGCGCGGACAGATTGACCTGTTGGACCGCGCGGCTTTGGCCCGGCTGGCCGCGACCGCCTGAGGCGGCATTTGGGATATTTACGGTTTCTCCTGCTGGACGGTGACAAACTCACCGACGGGCCGGGATCAAACAGCTAAACCAAATGCATGTTTGTTTCAAAAAGGAGTCTCGAGATGAAAACGAATGTCGGAACACTCGACCGTATTCTGCGTGCGGCCCTTGGGGTTGCGCTTTTGTGGCTTGCCTTTGCAAGCGGCTTTGCCGTGATGGACGCAAGCGCGCCAAAGTGGATCGCAGCCGTCGCCGGCCTGGTGATGCTGGGCGTGGCCGCCGTGGGTAGCTGTCCGGTTTACGCACTGATGGGTGTTAAGACCTGCAAGGTCTGACCCTTCTATATTCCCGATCAACAGGGGGCTGCCTGCGTCGCGCAGCCCCGCCGTAACATCCCCGAGGAGCACGCCATGACCGCCTATCCCGTAAACATGAAAACCCACCCCGAGGTCGCGGCGTTCTTTGACGCGGCAACCAACACCATCAGCTATGTCGTCAAGGACCCCGCGTCGGACGCATGTGCGATCATCGACAGCGTGATGGACATCGACTATGCCGCCGCGCGGATCACCTATGACCACGCCGACGCGCTCATCGCATACGTGCAATCCCACAGCCTTACGCTTGAATGGATTATCGAGACACATGTGCATGCCGACCACCTGAGTGCTGCACCCTACATCCAGCAAAAACTGGGCGGCAAGATCGGCATCGGATCAAAGATCATGGTGGTTCAGGACACCTTTGGCAAAGTGTTCAACGAAGGCACCGAATTTCAGCGTGACGGCAGCCAGTTCGACGCCCTGTTCGAGGACGGCGACACCTATCAGATCGGCACGATGCAGGCGGTTGCCATCTACACCCCCGGCCACACGCCTGCGTGCATGGTGCATGTGATCGGCGACGCGGCCTTTGTCGGCGACACGTTGTTCATGCCGGACGCAGGTTCGGCACGCGCGGATTTCCCCGGCGGGGATGCGGCCACGCTTTATGACAGCATCCAAAAGGTGCTGGCTCTGCCAGACGCAATGCGGCTGTTTATGTGCCACGACTATGGCCCCAACGGGCGCGACATTCAGTGGGAAACCACGGTGGGTGCCGAAAAGGCGCACAACATCCATGTGGGCGCCGGCAAGACCAAAGCGGATTTCGTCAGGTTTCGCACCGAACGCGATGCGACGCTGGCCATGCCCAAGCTGATCATCCCGTCGTTGCAGGTCAACATGCGTGCCGGCCAGCTGCCCAAGGACGCCGACGGAAACACGGTGCTCAAAGTGCCGGTAAACGGTCTGTAAGTGGCCGTAGGGAGAACGAACATGGAGCTAAAACGCATCACCGATGACCTGACGGTCAGCCCACAGATCATGCCTGCGGACATGGCAGAGCTGAAAGCCAAAGGGTTTCGCGCCGTCATCTGCAACCGGCCCGACGCAGAAGGCGCCGACCAGCCCACATTTGCCGAAATCGACGCCGCGGCGCGCGCCGTGGGACTTGAGGCGCGGTATGTTCCAGTGCAGCCCGGACTTGTCAGCGATGGCGACGCCGATGCCTTCGGCGCGGCCCTGCGCGATCTGCCGGGTCCGGTGCTGGCCTATTGCCGCACCGGCACACGCTCGGCGACGCTGTGGTCGCTGGATCAGGCGGGAACGTTGCCCATGGCACAGATCCTGTCGACGACCAAGGCGGCAGGCTATGACATGAACGGCGTGGCACGGCGTATCGCCAACGGTGGCAAGACCCCGACCGACACCAGCGACGTGCACTACGATGTTGTCATCGTCGGCGCGGGCGCAGGGGGCATTGCCGTTGCCGCCAGCCTGAAGGCACGCAAACCGGACCTTGACGTCGCATTGATCGACCCTGCGGACATCCATTATTACCAACCCGGCTGGACCCTTGTCGGGGCCGGCGTGTTCAGCGCGCAGGAAACCGCGCGCACCATGGGCGCGCTGATCCCGCAGGGGGTAAAGTGGATAAAGGCCGCCGTTGCAGCGTTCGAGCCAAAAACGAATGCCGTGATCCTGGAAGGGTGCCGGATCGTGACCTATGGCCGCTTGATTGTCAGCCCGGGGCTGAAACTGGATTGGTCCGCGATCGAGGGTTTGACCGACACCCTGGGACGCAATGGGGTGACGTCGAATTATCGTTATGATCTGGCCCCTTACACATGGGAGCTGGTGCAAGGCATGAAAAAAGGCCGCGCGATCTTTACGCAACCGCCGATGCCGATCAAATGCGCAGGCGCGCCGCAAAAGGCGATGTACCTGTCTGGCGATGCATGGCTGCGGCGCGGCGTGCTGGCTGACATCGACATCCAGTTCAACAACGCAGGTGGCGTGTTGTTCGGGGTCAAGGATTACGTTCCCGCGCTGATGGAATACGTCAAGAAATACAATGCATCGCTAAACTTTTTCCACACTTTGACAGCCATCGACGGCCCGGCCAAGAAGGCCACGTTCAAGGTCGCATTGCCGGACACGCCAGCGACGACAATCACCACCGACTTCGACATGATCCACGTCTGCCCGCCGCAGACCGCGCCGGACTTTATCCGCGTGTCACCGCTGGCCGATGCGGCAGGCTGGGTGGATGTCGATCAGGCCACCCTGCGCCACAAAACCTATGACAACATCTGGAGCCTGGGCGACGTCATGAACACGCCCAACGCCAAAACCGCCGCCGCGGCACGTATGCAGGCACCGGTCGTGGCCGAAAACGTCGCCGCCGACATCGACGGGCGTTCGGCAGTGGCGCAATACAACGGCTACGGCTCGTGCCCGCTGACGGTCGAACGCGGCAAGATCGTGCTTGCGGAATTCGCCTATGGCGGGGTCTTGGCCCCCAGCTTTCCGAAATTTCTGATCGACGGGACGAAACCCAGCCGCGCGGCTTGGTTTCTAAAGGAAAAGCTGTTGCCACCCATCTATTGGAAAGCCATGCTGAGAGGCCGCGAATGGCTGGCTAAACCTGAGGCGCTGCCGGTTGTTGCCAAATAATTCCTGTTTTCGTGATTTCGCGCGGATCGCACCGGCCCGCCCGAACGTCGCTGTGAAAGACACAAGATGATCCAATTGCTGCGCCACTACGCCCCCGTTTTCGACTGGGCTCGCCGCTATAACCGAGACAGCTTTTCCAACGATCTGGTCGCTGCGGTGATCGTGACGATCATGCTGGTGCCTCAGTCGCTGGCCTACGCCATGCTGGCCGGTCTGCCACCCGAAGCCGGCATTTACGCGTCAATCGTGCCGATCGTTCTATATTCGATATTCGGCTCGTCGCGGGCGCTGGCCGTGGGGCCGGTTGCGGTGGTGTCGCTGCTGACTGCCTCTGCCGTGGCACAGGTGGCCGACGCGGGAACCGCCGGTTACGCGGTTGCGGCGCTGACGCTGGCGCTGATGTCGGGACTGTTCCTGTTGGCGCTTGGCCTGTTCAGGTTGGGGTTTCTGGCAAATTTCCTGAGCCATCCGGTTATCGCGGGGTTCATCACCGCTTCGGGCATCCTGATCGCTGCCAGCCAGATCAAGCATCTGCTGGGCCTCAAGGCCGAAGGGCACACGCTGATACAGATGCTAAGCTCGCTTTGGCATCACCTGCCCGAAACGAACTGGATCACCTTGATCCTTGGCGTCCTGGCCACCGCGTTTCTGTTCTGGGTGCGCAAGCGGTTCAATCCCCTGTTGCGGCGTATGGGTGTCGGCGCAAAAATGGCTGATGTGATGACCAAGGCAGGACCAGTGGCTGCCGTCGTGCTGACCACCGTGGCCGTCTGGGCGTTCGATCTGTCGGCACGCGGCGTCAGCATCGTGGGCGCGGTTCCGCAAAGCCTGCCGCCCTTCACCCTGCCCGGCTTTGCCCCTGACCTGATCACGCAACTGGCGGTGCCCGCAGTGCTGATCTCGATCATCGGTTTCGTGGAATCCGTGTCGGTGGCGCAAACGCTTGCGGCCAGGAAACAACAGCGCATCGACCCCAATCAGGAACTGATCGGTCTGGGTGCAGCCAACATCGGCGCAGCATTTACCGGGGGTTTTCCGGTCACGGGCGGTTTTTCCCGCTCGGTCGTCAACTTTGACGCGGGCGCGGAAACACCCGCTGCAGGCGCCTTTACCGCAGTTGGGCTGGCCATCGCCGCCGTGGCGCTGACCCCGCTGATCTATTTTCTGCCCAATGCCACGCTGGCCGCCACCATCATTGTCGCGGTCCTGAGCCTTGTGGATTTTTCCATCCTGAAGAAAACATGGACTTATTCGCGTGGCGACTTTGCGGCGGTGACCGCCACCATTGTGCTGACGCTTGGCGCAGGGGTCGAGATTGGTGTTGCCTCGGGCGTGCTGCTGTCGATCCTGCTGCACCTGTTCAAAACCTCGCGCCCCCACGTGGCCGAGATCGGGCTGGTCCCCGACACGCAGCATTTTCGCAACATCCACCGGCATGACGTGGAAACCGTGCCATCAGTGCTGAACCTGCGGGTCGATGAAAGCCTGTATTTCGTGAACGCGCGCTTCCTGGACGATCTGATTCAGGACCGCATTTTGCCAGATGGCCCCATCCGCGACGTGATCCTGATGTGTTCGGCAGTCAACGAAATCGACTTTTCCGCGCTTGAAAGCCTTGAGGCGATCAACCAGCGGCTGAAGCTTCTGGGCGTGGGCCTGCACCTGTCCGAGGTCAAAGGCCCGGTCATGGACCGGCTCAGGACATCGCATTTGATCGATGACCTGAACGGTCAGGTGTTCCTGTCAAATTACGATGCGTGGACAGATGTCACGCAGCGACAAATCAAGCACGGACATCGGTCCGCCTAGTTCCACTTGACCGGCGTCACATAGGCAATTTCATCATCGACACTGACCATCACTTCGCCGTCCTGGATATTGACCTGTAGCTTCATTGCGCGACTTGCCAGTTTCTCCAGCGCGGCGGTGTCGGCCTCGGAAAAGTTCAGGACCCGAAGGTTGTCGAAACGCGTGGTGCTGTTCTTGATCTTGTCCCACCACATCTCGGCTGTGCGGCCGCCGTAGGAATAGATGATCACCTGATCGGCCTTGCCGCAGGATTGGCGCACGACCTTTTCACTGGGCTGGCCAAGCGCCACCCACAGCTCAAGCTCGCCACTCAGGCTTTTTTGCCAGATGTCCGGCTCGTCATCCGTGGACAGGCCTTTGGTCATTTCCAGCTGTTCATGGGCGTTTAACGCAAAGGCAACAATGCGCACCATCAACCTTTCGTTTGTCTCCGAAGGGTGCTTTGCAACGGTCAGTTTGTGCGTCTCGTAATAGTGACGATCCATATCGGATACGGAAAGCTCGACTTTGTAGATGGTAGATTTTTGCGCCATGACATGCCCCAGACCTGCGAAGTTGCCGATGCCTAGTGCGTCTGGGGGCATTGTGAAAGCACATAGCAGGCGCTGCGAACAATTGGTTTCGCTTGGCGGCTTTCGGGTTGGGCAACGCATCGGCACACGCAAAAGGCCCGCACGATGGGTGCGGGCCTCGGTGTCCGGATCAAAACCGCGTCTAGCCTGCCAGCGATGGCAGCCACAACACGATGCTGGGGAAGGCCACCAGCAAACCGATGGTCACTGCATCCGCGAGGAAAAAGGGTGTCACACCTTTGAACACGTCCTGCACGGTCAGGTCGTCGCGCACGCCCGCCACGACAAAGCAGTTCAGACCGATGGGCGGGGTGATCAGGCAGAACTCGGCCATTTTCACCACCAAAATCCCGAACCAGATCGCACACATCGGACCCGACATGCCAAAGGCACTGTCCGCAGCCGAAACCAGCTCGCCCCCGTTCAGCGCCATCACCGCCGGATAGACCACAGGCAGCGTAAGCAGAAGCATCCCGATGGCGTCCATGAACATGCCCAGAACCGCATAGGCCAGAAGAATGCAGATCAGGATCAGCATCGGGGACATTTGCAACGACGTGATCCAGTCGGCAAAGGCCCCCGGCAGGTCGGCAAAGCCCAGAAAGCGCACATAGATCAGCACGCCCCAGATGATGGTAAAGATCATCACCGTCAGCTTGGCCGTCTCGATCAGCGCATCCTTGAGCTGGTGCAGGCGCATCCCGCGATACAGCGCCATCAGGAACACGATAAACGCGCCCACGGCCCCGCCTTCGGTCGGTGTGCCCCATGCGTCGCCAAAGGGGTTGTAGACAAAGAAGATGATGATCACGACCACCGCCACGATAGGCAAGGCGGGCGGCAGAGATTCAAACCGTTCGCGCCAAGTGAAACCGGTCACCGGGGGGCCGACGTTCTTGAACACCATCGCGATGCCGATGATCAGAACCGCGTAAACCACTGCCGAGAACGCGCCGGGGATGAACCCCGCCAACAGCAGTTTGCCCACGTCCTGTTCCACGATGATCGCATAGATCACCAAAATGGCCGATGGCGGGATCAGCGAGGCCAGCGTGCCGCCAGCGGCCACAACCCCGGCCGCGAATTGCTTGTTATAGCCGATCTTCAGCATCTCGGGGATGGCGATGCGGGCAAAGACCGCTGCCGTGGCCACCGATGCGCCTGACACGGCCGCAAAGCCTGCGGTGGCAAAAACGGTCGAGACCGCCAGCCCCCCGGGAACCCAGGCAATCCAGCGTTTGGCAGCCTCGAACAAGGCGGTCGTCAGCTTGGCATAATAGGCCAGATAGCCGATCAGGATAAAGGTCGGGATCAGGCTAAGCGCCTGTGACGACACTTTGGAATGGGGCACCTGCCCCGCGATCTTGACGCTGATTTCCAGCGCCTTGCCGATGCGGTCGGGGTCATAGTCAAAACCGTTCCAGCGCAGCCAGAACAGCCCCGCAAAACCGGCAAGGCCCGCGGCAAACGCCACGCGCATCCCCAGAACAACCATCACCAACATGCCGCCCGTGGTCCACAGACCAATTGTAATCGGATCCATCAGTCGTCTCCCAGCGCGTCGGCTTCAAGTTTGGCCTGCTCGGCCACGGTCAGGATCAGCGGCACCGCCACCGGATTTTCCAGCCCCAGCACCAGCGCACGGGCGTATCCCCACGCTTGCAACACCAGACGCAGTGCCAGCACCGTAAACGCCATCGGAACGATCAGTTTGCTGGGCCAAAGCGGCAGCCCGATGTCGATGGTGCTGTCGCGGCTGCAAAGGGGCCGCGCGCAATCAAACGACCGGTCAAAGTGCGCCCAACTGCCCCAGATCAACGCGACAATCAGCACAAGGATCAACAGGATCGAGATCAGTTCGAACAACCACTTTGCCCGCCCCGAAAGTGCGCCCACCAGCATGTCCATACGAATGTGCCCGCCGCTGCGCTGCACATAAGACACGCCCATGATGGCAATCAGCGGCATCGCGGTTTCGATGTAATCGACGTAACCCAACAACGGGCTGCCAAAGAACTTGCGCCCCAGCACCGACCACACGGCCAGAAACATAAGCGAAAAGACGGCAATGCCGCTGATCAGCGCAAAAAACCACTCGATGGGCAACAGCGCCCTGTCCAGCCTGCTGAGCAGACTTTTATCTTCCAGAACCGATGACGTTCCTGCCATGTCTGTCCCCTAAGTTTTGATGTCCTGTGACCGGTGTTCAGGCCCGGTTTTGACGCAGGTGCATGTCCGAAGTGTGAAAAGCCACCGCAAGACGCGCTGCGGTGGCTTGACGGGGTGCGTGTCAGGGCCCGCCTGACGGCGTGACCCAATGGTGCCTTAGCTGCCCGATGCTTTGGCCTCTGCCAAAGTCTTTTCGACCAGATCGTACAGTTCCTGCCCCGGCAGGCCCTGACCTTCCATGTCGGCAATCCATGCGTCACGGATGGGGCCGGCGGCTTTTTCGCGGAACTCGGCGATGGTCTCATCGCTGTACATCACTTTTTCAACGCCCTTTTCTTCCAGGACGGTGTCCCAGCGTTTCAGCAGTTCGCCGTAGTTGGCCAGGTAATAGTCGATTGCCTCGGGAACCGAGCTGTCCAGTGCTTCGCGCTCGGCGTCGCTGAGGGATTCATAAGCGTCGATGTTCACCACCACGGGGCAGTTCACGGTGCCGGGGTTCAGGTTGGCGGTCCACCAGTCGGCCTGGTTGATCGTGCCAAAGCTGAGGTGGGCGTGCTGGGCAAAGGCCACAGTGTCCACAACACCCGATTCCATCGCCTGATAGGCTTCGGCGGAGGTCACGGATGTTGGTACGCCGCCGACCAGCGCGAACGCCTCGCCGATGCCGCCGGTGGCACGCACGCGCATACCGTCAAACTTGGCCAGCGTGTCGCGAGGCTCGCCGGTGCCCACAAGGTTGTATTGCGGCATGGGCGAAGTCATCAGCAGTTTGGCGTTCCACTGTGCCATCTCTTCAACGGCGGCGGGGTGCGCGTAAACCGCATTGGATACCGCCACCTCTTGTTTCAGGTTCTCGACACCCAGAAACGGCAGCTCCAGCACGGTGATCACGCGGTTCTTGTCAGCGTGGTAGCCGGCACAGAACTGCGCCATCTCGAACGCACCGATGCTGATGCCGTCCAGATTTTCACGGTTCTTCGACAGGCCGCCATAGCTGACGTTCATGGTGAATTCGCCGTTGGTCTTTTCAGCCACCAGTTCGGCCAGCTTTTCAACGTGTTCGGTGAATGCGCGGCGTTTGCCCCAGACACTGACGTTCCATTCGGTCGCAGCAGCCTCGAGTGCAAAGGTGCAAGTCAGCGCGCCTGCAACGGCGCCCAGCGTAAATTTGTTCATCATACTCTCCCTTATGCGTGCCTTGGGTGGCGCGCTTGGGGTCAGGGTAACCTGCGTTTCCCATCATGCCAATACCCAGAACCCCCGACATCCGGGACCTTCACGGGGGCACGAAATAATGTTGCGTGATTCTGCCCCGCTGCGACACCTGCGGCCATAGGGCACAGGGACAAAGGTGTGGCGACATCGGGCCGGTCACGGTGTCGGCCAGTTTGTGCGCGATTGGCCCATGCGTCCATTTGACATGCAATCGCCCGAAAATAAGAGAAAAATGGCGTATGGCAGGTCGAAATTTACAAAATGTTCGCGGTATCGGAAAAACATTTACAGCGAAACCGTTAAATTTCCGCAAGTTATTCCCTTCTTTTCACATCACGGTATTATCACGATCACATCAGGGAGGATGGAGACCAATGACATGCACACATGTGCCTGTCCCCTTCCCTTGATCACCAAGACCGCAAGGGAGGACGCCACCGATGACAAAAACCCACGCTCCGCACGCTCACATGGTCGCAAATGCACATGTGAACGCCGCCGACTATGACAAGATGTATGCCGCATCCATTGCCGATCCGGCAGCCTTTTGGGGCGAGCATGGCAAGCGCATCGACTGGATCAAACCCTATACGCGGGTCAAGGACGTGTCCTTTGATTATGGCAACGTATCGATCAAATGGTACGACGATGGCACCCTGAACGTCTCGGCCAACTGCATCGACCGCCACCTTGCGGCGCGCGGTGACCAGACCGCAATTATCTGGGAACCCGACAGCCCCGACGACAAGGCGCTGCACATCACCTACCGCGATCTGCACAAGGCCACCTGCAAGATGGCCAACGTTCTGAAAGACATGGGCGTCGAAAAGGGCGACCGCGTGGTGATCTATATGCCGATGATCCCCGAGGCCGCCTATGCCATGCTGGCCTGCGCGCGGATCGGGGCGATCCATTCCATTGTGTTTGCAGGCTTTTCGCCTGACGCGCTGGCCGCCCGTGTGAACGGCTGCGGGGCCAAGGTTGTCATCACCGCCGACGAAGCGCCCCGTGGCGGGCGCAACACGCCGCTGAAAACCAACGCGGACAAGGCGCTGGCCAATTGTGACGACAGCGTCCTGTCGCTGGTGGTGCGCCGCACGGGTGCAGATGTGCCGTGGTCGGACCGCGACCGCGACTATAACGCGCTGGTCGCCACCGCGTCCGACACCTGTGAACCGGCAGAAGTGAACGCCGAAGATCCGCTGTTTATCCTTTATACCTCGGGCTCCACCGGTCAGCCCAAGGGCGTGGTGCACACCACCGGCGGTTATCTGGTCTATGCGGCGATGACGCACCAGATCACCTTCGATTACCACGACGGTGACATCTATTGGTGCACCGCCGATGTGGGCTGGGTCACCGGCCACAGCTATATCGTCTATGGCCCGCTTGCCAATGGCGCGACCACCCTGATGTTTGAAGGTGTGCCAACCTATCCAGACGCCAGCCGGTTCTGGCAGATCTGCGAAAAGCACAAGGTTTCGCAATTCTACACCGCCCCCACCGCGATCCGCGCGCTGATGGGCCAAGGCGACGATTTCGTCAAAAAGGCCGACCTCAGCAGCCTGAAACTGCTGGGCACGGTGGGCGAGCCGATCAATCCCGAAGCCTGGGAATGGTACAACTATGTTGTCGGCGGCGGGCGTTGCCCGATCGTCGATACTTGGTGGCAGACCGAAACCGGCGGTCACCTGATGACCCCCCTGCCCGGCGCACATGAAACCAAACCGGGTGCCGCGCAAAAACCGTTCTTTGGCATCGCACCCGTGGTTCTGGACCCGACCAGCGGTCAGGAAATCGACGGCAATGGCGTCGAAGGTGTCTTGTGCATCGCGGACAGCTGGCCCGGCCAGATGCGCACCGTCTGGGGCGATCACGAGCGGTTCGAGCAGACCTATTTCAGCGACTACAAGGGTTACTACTTTACCGGCGACGGCTGCCGCCGTGACCAGGACGGCGATTACTGGATCACCGGCCGCGTTGATGATGTGATCAACGTGTCTGGTCACCGCATGGGCACAGCCGAAGTTGAAAGCGCGCTGGTCGCCCACGACAAAGTCGCCGAGGCGGCGGTTGTCGGCTATCCGCACGACATCAAGGGTCAAGGCATTTATTGCTATGTTACCCTGATGAGCGGCGAAGAACCCTCGGAAGAGTTGCGCAAGGAATTGCGCACATGGGTCCGCAACGAGATCGGCCCCATCGCCTCGCCCGACCTGATCCAGTGGGCCCCGGGCCTGCCCAAGACACGCTCGGGCAAAATCATGCGCCGCATCTTGCGCAAGATCGCCGAGAATGATTTTGGCGCATTGGGCGACACCTCGACACTGGCCGACCCGTCTGTTGTGGACGACCTGATCGCAAACCGCATGAACAAAGGCTGACCTGCATGACCGACACCAAGACCACCGCTGATGTTGCCACCGTGGCGCCCCCCGTGCTGATCCTGCTGGGGCCGCCGGGTGCCGGCAAGGGCACGCAGGCGCGTATGCTGGAAAAACGCTATGGCCTTGTGCAGCTGAGCACCGGCGACCTGCTGCGTGCGGCGGTGGCCGATGGGTCCGAAGCGGGCAAGGCGGCGGACAAGGTGATGAAATCAGGCGGGCTGGTCAGTGACGAGATCGTCATTGCCATCCTGCGCGACCGCCTGTCCGACCCGGACACCGCCAAGGGCGTGATCCTGGACGGCTTTCCACGCACCACCGTTCAGGCCGAGGCCCTGGACGATCTGCTGGCCGAAAACGGGCAGCGTATTGATGCGGCCATCAGCCTCGAGGTCGACGACGAGGCGATGGTGCACCGTATCGCGGGCCGCTACACCTGTGGAGAATGCGGCGAGGGGTATCACGACAGCTTCAAAAAACCCAAAGTCGAGGGGGTCTGCGATGTCTGCGGGGCGTCGAACATGAAACGCCGGTCGGATGACAACGCCGAAACCGTGGCTGAACGGTTGGCGGCCTACCACAAGCAGACCGCACCGCTGATCACCTATTACGAGGAACGAGGTGCCTTGCAGCGCATCAACGCGATGGGGTCCATTGACGAGATTGCCACGACTGTCAGCCGCGCCGTGGCCGACGCGACGCGAAACCGATAGGTGCGGCCGGTCAGGCCCGCCACAGATTGTGAAACACAAAAACAGTGCGCCCCGTTCAGCGGCCTTGATCGCTGTCGAGCGCCTTAATACGTCTTGGAATACGGCAATCCATTCCCGAACACAGGCTCAAGGACGCAGCCCATGACAAGCCCCTCGACATCCGGATACAGCACCGCCCAGAAACTGTTGCATTGGTCCGTCGTGATCCTGTTGGCGGTACAGTATCTGTTTTTCGACCACATGGGCCGGTTGTTTCACCAAACCGTCGAAAGCGGCAGCCCGGTCTGGACAACCACATCCACCGTTCACGCGCTGCTTGGCTCGACGGTGCTGCTTCTTGCGCTGGCCCGTCTGGGCTTGCGCGCACGCATCGGCGTGCCTCCTGCCCCCGCCGGAAACGAACCCGACTGGGCGGAAAAGGCCGCGACGGCGACGCATGTCGTGCTGTACCTGCTGCTGATCGGCCTGCCGGTGGGCGGCCTGCTGGCGTGGTTCTTCGGCATCGGCTGGATCGCCGAAGCCCACGAGATTGGCACAACGGTTCTGCTGTGGGTCGTCGGCCTGCACGTGGCCGCAGTGGTTGTGCATCATGTCTGGTGGAAAAGTCCGATCCTTAAACGGATGATCTGAAGTCCCCGAACGCAACAAGGCCCGGCAACTGCCGGGCCCTGTCTTTTCTGGATCTCGTCTTGTCTGGGTCTCGTCTTCTCTGGATAGATAACGCGCTTATTGCGCGGGCATCGAAACCAGTTCCATCTTGCTGACGGCCAGGGCCAGATTGATGCCGGTTTCACCCGAGATGCTGAACGGTTGCAGGGCGTATGTCTCGTTCGAGCCACCCAACATAGCGTTCGCGCCCAAGCCCACGCCGGCAGATGCCGCAGCTGTCACACCGCCATAGGTGCCCGCCAGCGCGCCGGTCGCATATTCCTGTTCGGTCGGGGCCAGCACGACCCACTTGATCACAGCGCCGTCGCTGCGGCCCAGGTCAATGCCGAATTTCTCGATCGAACCGGTGTAGAATTCCGGCGGCAGCTCGTCATTGGCCGGGTTGAACGTACAGGCCAGTTCCTTGGTCGAGCCGAACACGAATCCATTGCCGCCTTCGACGTTACAGTCCAGCAACCCCAGCTCGGCGCGGTCCTTGGCTTCTGTCTGCGCCTGTGCGGCGGTCGTCAGCCCGAATGTCCCTGCGGCCAGGCCTGCGGTCAGCGCCAGTGCTGCGGTGATGCTTTTGGAGGTGATACGTGTCATGTTGGTCTCCCGTAGTGTTTGGTGCGGGGCTTGCCCGCGCTGACATGACAACGTGTGCGCGCAGCGCAGCGCAATGTTCCGGTGCCGTCGCGGCAGGTGGCACTGCGCCCTCCCACGCATCTGTTCTGATATGGACACCACCGGCGGAACATGGCACCCGTCACAGGATGAGCGTTTACGACGAGATATTTGCCCCCGGCCCCGATACCGACGTGTCCTTGCGCCACGCCTTCGGGCGCTTTGGCACAGGTGTGACCGTGATCACCGCGGCGTCCGAGATCGGGCCGCTGGGGTTCACCGCCAATTCGTTTTCATCGGTATCGCTCAACCCGCCTCTGGTGCTGTGGTCACTGGCGAACACGTCACGGCGCCACGACGCTTTTGCGCAAGCACAGCATTACAGCATCCACGTTCTGACCGATGCACAGGCTGACATGGCGCTGCATTTCGCCTCCAAGGGTGACGGGTTCGACGCCTATCCCCACGACATCGACGCACACGGCGTGCCGCTGCTGCACGGATGCCTTGCGCGGTTCGACTGCACCCACTACGCCGCGCACCCCGCAGGCGATCACAGCATCATCGTCGGTCGCGTCAATCAGGTCGCCGCCAAGGCCGCTGGTGCGGGTCTGGCCTTTGACCAAGGCGTTTACGGCCGCTTTCAGGCGTTTTGATCCAACCCGTCTGACCCAATGCAAAATGGCGCGGTTTCCCGCGCCATTTTTGTTTCAGTGCCAAGTGACAGAAATCACTTCCAGCCGACTTCGTTAAAGATTTTCTGCGCCGCAGGCACGTTTTCGGCCACGGCGGACAGGTCGACATCATCCGGCTTGAACATGCCCAAGGCCGCGACTGACGGGCTAAGACCCACACCAGGCACAGCCGGATATTCGTCGTTGCCGGCCGAGAAATACTCCTGCGCCTTGTCCGAGGCCAGATATTCAAGGAAGGCCACCGCGTTGTCGCGGTTGGGTGCATGAACAGCCACACCGCCGCCCGACAGGTTCATATGCGCGCCTTCGGCGTTCTGCGACGGGAACACCCAGCCAATGTTGGCAATCGCGTCTTTTTCCAGCCCTTTGACCTCGGTGCGCAGGGCGCGGGCGAAGTAATAGGTGTTGGAAATGGCGATGTCGCATTCGCCCGACACCAGACCGCGCAACTGGTCGGTGTCACCGCCTTGGGGATCACGGGCAAAGTTGTCGACCATACCCTGCGCCCATGCCTTGGCCTCTTCCTCGCCAAAGTTTTCGATCATCGCGGCCAGCAGCGTTTGGGAATAGACGGCTGTGGACGACCGGTGGCAGACCTGCCCCTTGTAGGCCGGATCGGCCAGATCAAGATAGGTTTGCGGCGGGTTCGGAACGCGGGTCTTGTCATAGAAGATGATCCGCGCACGTTGCGAGAAGCCAAACCATTCGTTGTCGGCATCTTGCAGATAGCCCGGAATGCGTTTTTCCAGAACGTCGCTGTCCACGGATTGCAGCACGCCCGCATCCTTGGCCCGCTTCAGACGCGAGGTGTCGACCGTCAGCAGTACGTCGGCGGGCGAGTTCTGCCCTTCGGCCTGCATCCGCGCGATCAGCTCGTCGGCATTGCCCTCGATGCGGTTGATGGTGATGCCGGTGGCCTCGGTAAAGTCGGAATACAGCCGCTCGTCGGTATCGTAGTGACGCGAGGAATACAGGTTCAACTCGCCGTCGGCATAGGCCGGCAGCGCCATCAACGTGGCAAAGGCTAGGGTCAGAGGGGGGGCGAAACGCATGAGGGAAACTCCTGTTGCAGCAAATTCCGATTAAAACAGTCAATTACTGAAATCTGGCCATGCGTCAAGCCATTGCCCTGAAAACCGGCAGTGTGTCGCAGGCCGTTGCACCCTGCCCCGCGCAGGTTTCGCAAAGATGGTTCAACTCTGCTAAGGTGATGAAAACCCCGAACCGAACGCGCATCGTTGAACAAACTTCGGGTTGAAACGCAAAGCCGTTAGCGCTAACAAGACTGCAACAGCCAATGACACATATCCGTGAAGGGAACACCGCCCATGGCCCTCAATCCCAAGATTCAGGACGTCACAGCCCGCATTATCAAACGCTCGGCGGACAGCCGTGCGCAATATCTGGACAACATGCGCCGCGCCGCCGACGACGGCCCGCGCCGCGCGCATCTGACCTGTGGCAATCAGGCCCATGCCTTTGCCGCGATGGGCGCCGAAAAGGCGCCGCTGGTCGAAGGCATCAGCCCCAACATCGGCATCGTTACCGCGTACAACGACATGCTGTCAGCGCACCAGCCGTTCCAGCGGTTCCCCGATCTGATCAAGCAGACCGCACTGGCCAACGGCGGCACCGCACAGGTTGCGGGGGGCGTACCCGCCATGTGCGACGGCGTGACCCAAGGGCAAACCGGCATGGAGCTGTCGCTGTTTTCGCGCGACGTCATCGCGCTGGCCGCCGGTGTGGCGCTGTCGCACAACACCTTTGACAGTGCTGTCTATCTGGGTGTTTGCGACAAGATCGTGCCGGGGCTGATCATTGCCGCCGCGACCTTTGGTTACATCCCCTCGATCTTCCTGCCTGCGGGGCCGATGCCCTCGGGCCTGCCGAACGAGGAGAAATCCAAGGTCCGCCAGCAGCACGCCGCAGGCGAAGTGGGCCGCGACAAGCTGATGGAGGCCGAGATGGCATCCTATCACGGTCCGGGCACCTGCACGTTCTACGGCACCGCCAATTCCAACCAGATGCTGATGGAGTTCATGGGCCTGCACCTGCCTGGTGCGTCTTTCGTGAACCCCGACACCGACCTGCGCGATGCGCTGACCCATGCGGGCGCCAAACGCGCGCTGGAAATCACCAACCTGGGCAACGATTACCGCCCCGTTTGCGATATTCTGGACGAGCGCACCTTTGTGAACGGTCTGGTGGGACTGATGGCCACGGGCGGGTCGACCAATCTGGTGATCCACATCATCGCCATGGCCCGCGCAGCAGGCGTCCAGCTTGATTTGCAAGACCTGTCCGACATCTCGGACGCGACACCGCTGATGGCGCGCGTCTATCCCAACGGGCTGGCCGACGTGAACCATTTTCACGCGGCAGGTGGTTTGACCTATATGATCGGTGAGTTGCTGGACGCAGGGTTGTTGCACCCTGACACAGTGACGGTGATGGGCGATGGCCTGCAAGATTACACGCAAGAACCCAAACTGATCGACGGCGAAGTCCGCTGGCAGGACGCCCCACGCCACAGCCAGAACGACCGCATCCTGCGCCCCGCCAGTGATCCCTTTGCGCCGCAGGGGGGCCTGAAACAGTTGAACGGCAATCTTGGGCGCGGGGTGATCAAAATCTCGGCCGTTGCGGATGAACACCAGTTGGTCGAGGCCCCTGCCCGCGTGTTTCATGACCAGGAAGAGGTCAAGGCCGCGTTCAAGGCAGGCACCCTGACCGACGACTGTGTGATCGTGGTGCGTTTCCAAGGGCCCAAGGCCAACGGCATGCCCGAACTGCACGCGCTGAACCCGCTGATGGCAGTGATGCAAGGTCGCGGGCAAAAGGTGGCGCTGGTCACCGACGGGCGCATGTCCGGCGCGTCGGGCAAGACCCCCGCCGCAATCCACGTCAGCCCCGAGGCACTGGACGGTGGGCTGATCGGCAAGGTGCGCGACGGCGACATGATCCGGCTGGACGCCAAGGCCGGAACGCTGCAGGTTCTGGCCGAAGGAATCGAAGACCGCGCGCCCGCCACTGCCGACCTCAGCGGGAACACAAACGGCGTGGGCCGAGAGCTGTTCGCCATGTTCCGCGCAAACGTGGGCGGGGCTGACACCGGCGCTGCCGTGGTCGTTTAAGACACAACAGGAGAAACACGATGACACCCCAAGACGCCAGCGCCGCCGCCCTGCGCATTGCGCAGATGGCCCCGATCATTCCGGTTCTGGTGGTCGATGACGCCACTCACGCCGCGCCGCTGGCCCGCGCCCTTGTGGCAGGTGGGCTGCCCGCGCTTGAGGTGACGTTGCGCACGCCAGCCGCCCTGGACGTGATCCGCGAGATGGCGGGCGTTCCGGGTGGCGTCGTGGGTGCAGGCACCCTGCTGACCCCTGCCGATGTGCAAGCTGCCAAAGACGCAGGCGCGCAATTCGGCGTGTCCCCCGGCGCCACCGACCGCCTGCTGGACGCCTGCGAAGAGGCCGACCTGCCCTTGCTGCCCGGCGCCGCCACCGCATCCGAGGCGATGCGTCTGCTGGAACGCGGCTATACCATGTTAAAGTTCTTTCCCGCCGAAGCCTCGGGCGGGGCGGCCGCGATCAAAGCCATCGGCGCGCCGATCCCACAGGTGATGTTCTGCCCCACGGGCGGCGTCAGTCCGGCCAATGCCGCAGACTACCTGAGCCTGCCGAACGTCGTCTGTGCGGGCGGGTCTTGGGTTGCCCCCAAGGATATGGTGCTGGCGGGGGACTGGGACGGGATCACAGCGCTGGCACGGGCGGCGGCGCAGCTGGAGCGTTGACGCTGACAGGACCCCTGCCCCGACATCGCCCCATTGAACCAATGGCCGCTTGCATCCCAAGCGGCCATTTTCACATGCGGCTTATGACTGACACTGCGCCGGCATCTTGAAATCCGGCTGCCGCGTCTTTGCCTCGGCGTACAGGGCGCATTCTGCCGCGACCATATCGGCGCGTGCCTTTTCAATTTCCGCACGTTGTTCCGGCGTTGGCTGTTTCTTGGGGGCCGATGTAGATGTCGGTGTCGATGTCCCGCAGGCGACCAACGCCAGCGCGGCGATCAGGGGCAAGGCAAGTTTGCGCATTTGTTTTCGTCCATGATTTCAAAGCCGAACGTAATTGTTCGCTGCATGAGTGTGGGAGCTTTGGCCGAGTGTCAACGCCGGTTCAACCACAACATGCCATGTCAGGGCGCGATCAACGTCACCCCTGGCATCCGCTGGATGCGCAGCATGTCGTCGTCATAAACCTCGGTCAGCTCGTCAACCAGAGCCTCGGTCCAGCCGGGCATGTCCAGCTCTTCCTCGATCTCGTCTTCCAGCGCGTATTTGTCCAGAAATGCCGCGATCACCCGGCGTTTCTGAATCTCGGTCATCGCCGGATGGGTCTTGAGATAGCCCCGGAAGCGCTGCATCCCTTCGGACGACATGATGTCCCCCAGCACGTCAAACCCGCCGATGATCTTTTCGTTGTGCTCCAGCCCCGCCATCTCGCGGATGATCTCGGCCCAGATCAGCGGCGTGTCCTCGTTGCACCACACCGTGATGTTCACGTTGGGCGCGGCGGCACGCACTTCGCCCAGCATGTCCGACCACCGCACATCGGCCGGATCGACCCCACCCAGGAACGCGTCCACGTTTTCATGCGGCGACGCACGGAACACCGCGGGCAGAAACGCCGCCGGATTGCGCAGCGCCGTGAACATCTCGATCTGGTCATGCGGGAAAAGCTGGCTCATCTGCACCATCCGCTCGGCTGCATTGGGATAAAGCAGCCCGTTCCGCACAGACGCGCGCGGCGCACCGAACACATGCGCATGGCTCAGAATCACACGATCAGCATCTTCCGCGTCCAGAATGGCATCCAGCAAAACATCCCGCGCCCCTTCGGCGGGTGCGGCGTCCTGCATCGCGGCAAACGTATCGCGCAGCAATTTTCGATAGCGCGAAGGCCCAGGCACCGCCACGCCCTTGGCGGCGAAGTCTTCCTTGTTGCGCAGCAGGCATTTGACCAGCCGCTCTTCTTCCGTGAAGTGCGCGCCTGTATGAAGAACAATCTGCATAAATGGGTGTCTGATCCTATAAGGCTGTGCCCGTGCGTTTGTTATAGCGCTTTTTTGACGGTCGGGAAAACCACCAAACATAATCTGCATCAGCAAGTGCATTTTCATCTTGCGCGTCGTGTAACAGCGCAGTAAACGAGCGCCCGAGTGCCCCTATAGCTCAGCTGGTAGAGCAACTGATTTGTAATCAGTAGGTCCGCGGTTCGAGTCCGTGTGGGGGCACCATTTTTCCTTAAAGTTTAATGATTTGTCGCGCAGTCACAGCGCTCTGATGCGTGCGCATGTCATCATTTACCTGGACTAAAGGCGCTACCGTTCGAAATGTGCCCTCTGGTGTGGCCACAGCCCAACCTTGCGGGAGAATCGCCAGGTCCCTCTTCTCTTGCCAAGACCACAGGGTGTGCAGGGCCGGCGGGTACATTTGGTCTACCCTCGGCGACATTTTAGCTTATTGGGAGAGCAAATCTTATCAAGGACGCACCATGACATCCTCTCAGACCCTGCCAGAACTGGTTAACGCCGCACAGACCGCTGCGAAAGCGTCTCAAGACAGGATTTCGGCAATCCTGGAACATGCGCAGGGTCAGCCTCTGTCGGACGCGCAAATCGAAGAAGTGACATCTGAAACTGTCGCAATCGAATTGGCAGCCGTCGATATCTTCACCGTGTTCGAAGCACGCATGCAGCGCCATTTCAAACGCGGCCCGCTGTCACGCAAAGTCGAAGCCCGGTTGTCAGCCGCCGGACATGCTGATCTTGCCCACAGGCTTCACCAATACTACCTGGCGATCAATGTCCTGAAGCACGGCACAGGCGCGAGCCATCGTGAGTTGCTGAGCGCCAAGAAACCGATGTTTGCAGTGATACAGGCCGCGGAAGGCCCGGCGAGGGCCGAGGGCGCGCCCTCGGGTTTGATTGATGTCATGTCGCCGCGTTTCTTTGACGGGTTGGCCGAAACCATTCTTGAAGCATTTGAGTTTCTTGAGAACGGCCAAGGTTAAGCGCAGCCGCGCTCAGCCGCAGTCTGTCACATTCTCAACGCGCAACCAGCCCGCGATGCCGCTTTGCCATATGTCGCGCTGGGTGCTGTCGTGGCGCACCCACAGCCAGCTTTCCGACTGTGCCGGAGCCAGATCCTGTTGAGGATAAAGAACAATATCTCCCACGGGCACAACGTGGAGAAGGTCCGAACTCTCGTTAGGTTCAGCATGTAGTGGCACGCTTGCCGCGCCTGCAACGGTTGCGACAACCTCACAGGCCTCGGAGGCCAGGGCCGGTGATGACATCCCTGACAGGACGCAAAGCAACGCGGCAAGGCCGGTGGTCTGTCGCATGAAAATCCCCCCGTGGCCGACAATTGACCACGGCGATGACGCTACGCTGCCCGGTCAAAGGCGGCAAGCGTTCATGTAGCGGGGTGCACCGTCCCGGTACGGACAGGGTGCAGCAGGTGCGAGGCAAGCAATCGCGCGCCCCGCGCCTTGCGTCAGGACATGCCCAGCGCTTCTTTGTACATCTCCAGAACCGCTTCTTCTTCGGCAATGTCGTCGGGTTCGCGCTTGCGCAGGGCGATGACCTTGCGGATCACCTTGGTGTCGTAACCGCGCCCTTTGGCTTCGGCCATCACCTCTTTTTGCTGTTCGGCAAGGTCTTTTTTCTCGGCATCCAGACGTTCGATCCGCTCGATGAACTGGCGCAGTTCGTCGGCGGTCACGCGGTAGCTTTCAAGGTTGGTGGCGGTGTCTGTCATGAGGCGCGTCCTTCGGTCAGGGCTGGTCTGGCAAGACCCAACCGATACCGTCCTGCCCTGCCGCCTGCAAGTCACCTTTGACGCCGGTTTGACGCATGTCCCGCCTGCTGCGTCGCATTCACAACTTGATCGGCAGCGATCCGCGGGCTAAGCCACGTCTACTTTGGTTCGGCGGGGTGACTCGTCGTTAAAGGGAACGCGGTACGGGGCAATATCCCCAAATCCGTGACTGCCCCCGCAACTGTAAGCGGTGAGCGCGGCCGTCAAATGCCACTGGGGAGCACCCCCGGGAAGGCGCGGCCCCGCATCGACCCGCAAGTCAGGAGACCTGCCAAAGGGATCACCCGGATACACGCGCGGGGTGCGCTTGTGTCGGCGGCCTGACCGCTTTGGTGGCGTTTCACCGGCGGAAGGCGCTTTTGTCTTTACCATATCGACGACCAAAGGGCCGGACCCAACCGACCCGTCCGTAAGGGGACAATTTTATGAAACATCTACTTGCTTCGGCGTCCGTACTGGCCATGGCCACCCTGCCCCGCGTTGCACTGGCACAAGACGACGCCTTTGACCTTGGCACGATCACGGTATCGGCCAGCCAGACTCCAGTTGAGACCAAGCGCACCGGCACTGTGGTCGAGGTGGTCGAACAGGATGAGATCGAGAAAAGCAGCAGCGTGCGCGTGTCCGAAACGCTGGACACCTTGCCGGGCATTTCGCTTTCGGGCAACGGCGGTCTGGGCACCGCTTCGACGCTGCGCATCCGTGGTCTGTCGGGCAAATATGTGCCTGTCTATATCGACGGGATCGACATGACCGATCCGTCCAGCGTTCAGACTCAATACAGCTTTGGCGCGTTGACCACGGCGGGTATCGACCGCATCGAGGTACTTAAGGGGTCGCAATCGGCCATCTACGGGTCCGAGGCCATCGGCGGTGTGATCAACATCAGCACCCTGCGCGCGACTGAAATGGGCACGCACTACCGCTACAGCGTCGAGGCGGGCAGCTATGACACCTATGCCGCGACCTTTGGTGTCACCACGAAATCCGAACAAGGCGAACTGGCCTTTACCCTCAGCCACATCCGCACCAACGGTTTCTCTGCCGCTGAAGAGGATGCGGGCAACCCCGAGGCTGACGGCTACGAAGGCACCACGCTGTTCCTGACGGGGGCCTATCAGGCCACCGAAACCGTCAAGCTGGGCTTTGCGCTGAACTATCTGGACAGCGAAACCGATCAGGACGGTTCCCCTGCACCCGCGTTTGCATTGACCGATACTAACGATCAGGAACTGGCCACCCGTTTGGGCGCGCGCATCTATGCCGAAATCGAGGGCGGCGCGGTGGATCACACACTGTCGCTCGCCTATTCAGAAACCGACCGCGAATATAACTCTGGGGCCAACCGCAATTTCAATGGCCGACGCACCGAGGTCGGCTACAAAGGCGTGACCCGGATGGGCGCGGTAGATCTGGCCTTTGGCACCAGCTACACCGAAGAAAAATCTGATTTGGATGGGGTCAAGAACACTTACGAGATCGCCTCAATCTTTGGCGAGGCGCAATACGCCGCCTCCGAGAATGTGGACCTGAGCTTTGCCCTGCGTCACGACGACCACTCGACCTTTGGCGGGTTCACCACGGGCCGTCTGGCCGCCAACTGGCGTTTCACTGCCGATACCACCCTGCGCGCGTCCATCGGCACCGGCTTTCGTGCACCATCGCTGTATGAACTGTTCCACCCCGTTTATGGCAATCCCGGCCTTGAGCAGGAAGAAAGCCGCAGTGCAGAGGTTGGCGTCGAGCATCGCTTTGCCAATGACGCACAGGTCAAGGCGACATTGTTCTACACCGAGATCGACAATCTGATTGGATTCTCGGGCGGCGGCTACAATCAAGTGGCGGGCACGTCGACAACCAAGGGCCTCGAACTGTCGGGCCGCATGGCGTTGGGCGCGGGCACCGATCTGTTCGGGTCTTACACTTATACAGATGGCAAAGACGCAAAAGGCAACCAACTGGTGCGCGTCCCCAAACATGACTTCGTCATTGGCGTAGAAACTGAGATCACGGATAAACTATCGGGCCAACTGACGCTAAATTATGCCGCGGGCCGGGCAGACGAAACTGACTTTAGCACATTTCCTTCCACGAAGGTTGCAATGCCCGACTACACCGTGGTCAACGCCTCGATGACCTATGACTTCAACGAAACCATCGAAGGCTATGTGCGGCTGGAGAACCTGACCAACGAGCAATACCAGACCTCGTACGGTTACGGCACTTCGGACCGCGCGATTTACTTTGGCGTCCGTGCGTCGTTCTGATCTCATAGCATCCCTGGCGGCGCTGCTGGTCAGCGCCGCTGCGGCCATGGCAGCCCCCCCGCAGCGGGTGGTGTCGATCAACCTGTGCACCGACCAGCTTGCGTTGCTGATGGCTGCCCCTGGTCAACTGGTGTCGGTCACACGGTTGTCGCACGAGGACACGGATTCAGCTTTTTCCGAACAGGCCCGCGCCCTGCCCGCGAACGGATCGGGCGCCGAAGAGGTCTACCTGCTGAAACCCGATCTGGTGCTGGCCGGCACATTTACCTCGATGGCGACAATTTCCATGTTGCGCAATCTTGGCATCCAAGTGGTGCAATTCGCCCCCGCCCGCGCGCTGTCGGATGTGCCCGAGCGGTTGGCGCAGATGGGCACCGCCCTGGGCCGCGAGGCTGAGGCCACCGCCCTGATCGACAACTTCAACAGCGAACTTGCGCAGCTCTCCGCCACACCCGCCCACCGCCCCCGCGCGGCGCTGACCTATGTCAACAACTACTCCTCGGGCCGTCATTCGCTGGCGGGTGACGTGTTGTTCGCCGCCGGTTTCGACAATGTCGCCGAAGAGGTGGGCCTTGGGTCGGTCGGCGTGCTGCCGCTGGAGCAACTGGTGCTGCTGGCCCCCGATGTGATTGTCCAAGGGCGCAACTACCCCGGTGCCGCGCGCGCCGAAGACAATCTGGATCACCCTGCACTGTCATCGCTGAAAGGCACCTATATGGCCGGAGAGCTGACCGACCGCGATTGGGTCTGCGGCACGCCGAACGTGCTGAACGCCGTGCGCAACATGGTGGCCCTTCGCAAAAAGGTCGAGGCCCGCAAATGAAGCTGACGGTTCTTCTGACGACCCTGTGCGTCGTTCTGTTCGTGATTTCGCTGGTGACCGGCACCACGCCTGTGTCCGTGTGGCATTCGTTCACCAGCCTGTTCGCCACCGACGGCACTCCGATGAGCGTGGTAATGCAGCAAATCCGCCTGCCGCGCGCGCTGCTGGCGGTGATGATCGGCGCGTCGCTGGGCGTGTCTGGGGCCGCGATGCAGGGCTATCTGCGCAACCCGCTGGCCGAGCCGGGGCTGATCGGCGTGTCGGCGGCGGCGGGTCTGGGCGCGGTTTTGGCATTGCAAACCGGTCTGGCGGCCGCCTTTGCCCTGGCGTTGCCGCTGTCGGCGCTGCTGGCGGCGCTGATCGCCGTGGCGATGATCCTGACGCTGGCGGGACCGGGCGGTGCCGCGCTGACGCTGATCCTTGCGGGGATCGCGATTTCGGCGCTGGCCTCGGCCTTTACCTCGCTGGTGCTGAACCTGTCGCCGAACCCGTTTGCCGCCGCCGAAATCGTGTTCTGGATGCTGGGATCGCTGGCGGACCGGTCGTTTTCGCACGTCTGGCTGGCGCTGCCGTTCATGGTGGTGGGCTGGGTGTTGCTGGGGTCACTGGGCCGTGGTCTGGACGCACTGACGCTGGGCGAGGACGCTGCCGCCGCGATGGGCGTGCGCCTGCCCCGTCTGCGGCTAGCGTTGGTCATTGGCACGGCGGCCTGTGTGGGCGCCGGTACGGCTGTTGCAGGCTCCATCGGCTTTGTCGGACTGGTGGTCCCGCATGTGCTGCGCCCCTTTGTGGGCGGGCAGCCGTCGCGGCTGCTCTGGGCCTCGGCGCTTGGCGGGGCGGCGATGGTGCTGGCGGCGGACATCGCTGTGCGCGTGGCCCTGCCGGACCGGGATCTGAAACTGGGCGTGCTGATGGCGCTGGTCGGTGCGCCGCTGTTCCTGCACCTGATCTACAAGACACGGGGGACGCTGCAATGAGCCTGCTGACCCTGCAAAACCTGTCTGTCAAACGTGGCAGCTGTCCGGTGATCGACAACGTGTCGCTGACCTTGCAGCCCGGCGAATGCGTCGGCCTGCTGGGGCCGAACGGGGCCGGCAAAACCACCCTGATGCGCGCGGCCCTTGGGTTGCTGTCGCATGACGGCACATCATCACTGGCGCAAATGACCAGCATGGAGCGCGCCCGCGCCTGTGCATGGCTGCCCCAGGCCCGCGAAATCGCGTGGCCCGTCAGTGTCGCGCGTCTGGTGCAATTGGGCCGCCTGCCCCATTCCGGCACCAAGGCCGAGGATGCAGCCGCCGTCACCGACGCGCTGGCGCAGATGGGACTGGAGGCCTATGCGCAACGCACTGCGACGCAACTGTCGGGCGGCGAACAGGCGCGGGTGCTGATCGCCCGCGCACTGGCACAGGACACGCCGATGATGATGGCAGACGAACCGATCGCGGGCCTTGATCCCGCCGCGCAGATTGCCACCATGCGGGTGTTTTCGGACCTTGCCGCCGCAGGGCGCACGGTGCTGACATCATTGCACGACCTCGGGCTGGCCGCGCGCCATTGCACCCGCGTGATCCTGCTGCATCGCGGCACTATTGTCGCTGACGGCCCGCCGGTGGACGTGATGACGCCCCAGAACCTCGCAGAGGTCTTTGGCATTCTGGCCCATTACGAGATGACCGAGCGCGGCCCCGTGTTCCAGACGCTGGACACGCTGGCATGACCGTGCCGCTGTCCCTTGACCGCCCGTGGCTGCGCCTTGATCTGGGCGGGCCGCATCAGGTGCTCAGTTGGGCGCTGAACCGGCCCGGTTTCGTGACCGCCAGCGCAATTTCGTGGCGCGAGGTGCGCAATGCCGATCTGACACCGGATCTGGACGTGCTGGACTGGCTGACCGGCGAACTGGTCAAGCGCGGCACGCCCGATGATGTGTGTTTCCTGACCTCGCGCGACATTCGCGCGGTGACCGAACATACCACCACCGCAGGCACCGCCAACGCCCGCGCCGTGGCCACCGTAGGCCTGTCGAACGCCGAACACATCGGCACGCGGCTGGACCGCTCGGGCAAGGATTGGGGCACGATCAACGTCGCCGTGCAGACAGACGTCGCCCTGACCCAAGCCGCCCTGATCGAGATGATGGCCATCGCCACGCAGGCCCGCACCGTCGCGGTGATGGAGGTGGCCCACCAGTTGCCCACCGGCATCGCCACCGGCACCGGCACCGACTGCATCGCGGTCGCTGCCCCTGCGGGCGACGCGACCTTCGCGGGGATGCACACCGATCTGGGCGAAGCGGTCGGCGGCGCCGTCTACACCGCTGTTCTGCAAGGCGCGCAAGAGTGGATGCGGACCGTCCGCAGACCGGAAGTGATCTGATGGCCTTCCCCCCCGAGCGCATCATCTGCCTGACCGAGGAAACGGTCGAAACGCTGTACCTGCTGGGCCAGTCCGACCGCATCGTCGGCGTCACCGGATACGCCGTCCGGCCTGCGCGCGTGCGCCGCGAAAAGCCGCGCGTGGGGGCGTTCACCTCGGCGGATGTGCCCAAGATACTGGAGTTGCAGCCCGATCTGGTGCTGACCTTCTCCGACTTGCAAGCCGACATTGCCGCCGAGCTGATCCGCGCAGGCATTTCGGTACACGGCTTCAACCAACGCTCGGTCGCGGGCATTCTGGACATGATCCGCTGCTTGGGCGCGCTGACCGGTTGCGCGGCAGAGGCCAACGCACTGGCCGACAGCTATGCCGCGCGCATTGAGACGGTCCGATCCACGCCGCGCCCGTCCCGCCCCCGCGTCTACTTTGAGGAATGGGACGACCCGCCCATTTCCGGCATCCGCTGGGCCTCCGAGCTGATCGAGATCGCCGGTGGCGAGGATGTCTTTGCTCACCTGCAAGCCGAACAGGGCGCGCGCGCGCGCATTCTGGACCCGCAGCAGGTGATTGACGCAGCACCCGATGTTATCATCGCCTCGTGGTGCGGCAAAAAGGTACGTACCGAACGCATTGCCGCCCGCGCGGGCTGGGAGACCATCCCGGCGGTCGCACAGGGCCGCATCCACGAGATCAAATCGCCGCTAATCCTGCAACCCGGCCCTGCGGCCCTGACCGACGGGCTGGACGCCATACTGACCGCCCTGTGGGGAGAAACACCATGATTTTGCCACCCTCGTTGATCGCATTTCTGGAACGCGGCGGCCCTGTGCTGTGGCTGATCGCGGCGCTGTCGGTGCTGACGATGGCGCTGATCCTGTGGAAGCTGTGGCAACTGGCGCGGCTGGGGGCGTGGTCGGGCGCGGCCACGGCGGCGGCGCTGGACGACTGGGCGCAAGGCAATGTGGACAGCGCCTGTACAAAGCTGGCCGGTCGCCGGTCCATACGCGCGCGCATGGCGCTGGCGGCAATGGACGCGCGGCTTGATCCCGTGCTGAACGAAGCGCAAGCGCGCGAGGAAACCACCGCCCACGCCCGCATTGACCTGGCCCACACCCGCAGCGGTCTGCGCGCGCTGGAGTTGATCGCCACAACCGCCCCGTTGCTGGGTCTGCTGGGCACGGTTGTCGGCATGATCGACGCCTTTCAGGCCCTGCAAGAAGCAGGCAGCCGCGCCGATCCCGCGGCCCTCGCGGGCGGCATCTGGGAGGCGCTGCTGACCACCGCCGCGGGCATGGCCGTGGCAATTCCCGCAGGCGTGGCCCTGACGTGGTTCGAAAGCATCGCAGCAAGGCTGCAAGGCGACATGGAAACAGCCGCCACCCGCGTGTTCACCCGAGGCCCCAAAGCGCCCTGATGTTCAGCTTTGGCCCCATACGGCCCGCCCGCAGGCCCAGCCTTACGCCGATGATCGACGTGGTGTTTCTGCTGCTGGTGTTCTTCATGCTGGCCGCACGGTTCGGCACCGACTTTGCCCTGCCCTTGCAGACGGCTGGTCGTGGGGCTGACTATTCCGGTCCGCCGCGTTTGGTGGGTATCACAGCCGATGGCGTGACCCTGAACGGCGTGGTGGTCGATGACCTGCCTGCCGCCCTTGCGCCGTTGATGTCCGGCCCGGACGACGCCGTGCTGCTGCGGGCGCGCGGCACGGCCACGGTACAGGATCTGGTGCGCACGCTGGACGATCTGCGCGCCGCCGGCCTGACGCAACTGATCGTGGTGGAATAGCGATGCTGGACTTCTCGCCCCCCACGCTCCCCCGCCGCGCCGCTGAAAACATCGTGCCGATGATCAACGTGGTGTTTCTGCTGCTGATCTTCTTCCTGATGAGCGCCCAGATCGCCCCGCCCGACCCCATTGACGTCACCGTGCCCGACAGCACATCCGAGGCCGCGCCGGTCGACCCCAACGCGCTGTACATCGGTGCCGATGGCACGCTGGCCTATGGCGGCTTCACAGGCGATGCGGCGCTGGCGGCCTTGTCCAGCCATACGGGGGTGCTGCCGGTGCGCGCCGATGCTGCCCTGCCCGCGGCCAAGCTGGCCGCGCTGCTGCCCAAGCTGGCGGCGGCCGGCGTGGACGGTGTCGAGCTGATCACGGGGGCGAAATGATGCGTCTGGTCGAAGCAGCCGTGTTCCTGTCGCTGGCCGCCAGCGCCCATGTGGGCCTGTGGGCAGCCTTCCCTGCGCCCAACGGGGCGTCCTCGGCTGGCGACACAGGCGCGGATGCGGCGACCGTGGCCCCGGCATCGGCAGCAATGGCAGCCCTGGCCGAGGCATGGGAGCGCCCGCCCGAGGCCGTCACTGAAATCGCCCTTCCCCAGCAGCCCACGGCGGAAACCGCCCCGCAGCGCCCTGTGGAGGATCGCCCCGCGCTCACCGCTGCGCTGCCCGAAGCGCCGCAGTTCGACATGGCGGCACCTGCGCTGCCGACGCGCCCCGCTCCCTTGCCTGACCCTCAGCCGCAAACCGAGGTGGTGCAACCCGTGCCGCCCGAGGCCATACCGCAAGACACACCCGCTGCGCGCACCGACGCGCGCCCTGCCCCCGCAAAGCCGGACCAACTGGCCGCCGCCACACCGCCCGCCGACATGCCACAGGTTCAGGACACCACCGCCAGCACATCGAAACGGCCCATGCTGCGCCCGCGCGATCTGGCCCCGCCGGCCCAGGCCAAGCCCGCAGCCAAACCGAAACCCAAAGCGACCGCATCCGCCCCGCAAACGAAATCCACCGCCAAGGGCAGCGCCGCGAAATCCGCCACTGCTGGCACCGGCGGCGCCGCGCAAACGCAAAGCGTCACCAGCGCCCGCGCCAACGCCCTGCAAGCGCAATGGGGTGCTGCGATCCAATCCAAAGTGCGCCGCAACGCCGCGTCACCGCGCGGTGCAGGTGCCGGTCGCACCAAGCTGGCCCTGTCCATCGCGCCGTCAGGCGTGCTGCAATCGGTGCGGGTGGTGGCGTCGTCCGGCAATGCGACGCTGGACAAGGCCGCCATTTCCGCCGTGAAACGCGCCCGCCGCTTTGCCCGCGCGCCGGGCGGGCTGACCAAGCCTGCCTATACCTTTACCATCGCGCTGGATTTCAACGGCTGACTTGCCCAGCGCGCGCCAATGCAGTAGCGGGTGCGCATGGAACTCGAAACCTCATCCCTGATCTTCGACCTGGTTATCTGGGCCGGTGCCGCAATCTCGCTTATCGGCCTTGCGGGGCTGGTGTGGTGCATCATCCGTGTGGCGCGCGCCAAACGGGCGCAACTGGACGACGACGCCATGCGCGCCGTGCTGCAATCGGTTGTGCCGTTGAACATCGGCGCTCTGTTCGTATCTGCCTTTGGCCTAATGCTGGTGGTCTTGGGTATTTTCCTCGGCTGACGCCCTAAGCTTGCAAACCGTCGATTGGTATTCATATGTTGAATAGACAAACGTCGGAGAGCGCCATGTTCCACCCAGATGTCACTGCCTTTTTCGATCAGGCCACCAACACCGTCAGCTACGTGGTCAAGGACCCGGCAGGCCGCGCCTGTGCTGTGATCGATTCAGTTCTGGATTTCGACCAGGCAGCGGGGCGCACATCTACTGCCAGCGCCGATCGGATCATCGCGCACATCCGCGACCATGACCTGGAATGCCAGTGGATATTGGAAAGCCACGTACATGCCGACCATTTGTCAGCCGCGCCCTATGTGCAGGAACGCATTGGCGGCAAGATCGGCATCGGCAAGAATATCACCGTGGTGCAAGACACTTTTGGCAAAGTGTTCAACGAGGGCACGGAATTCCAGCGTGATGGATCGCAATTCGACGCGCTGTTCGCTGATGGTGACAGTTTTCACATCGGGCAAATGCGCGGCGACGTGATGCACACGCCGGGGCACACCCCCGCCTGCCTGACCTATGTCATTGGCGATGCGGCCTTTGTGGGGGATACCCTGTTCATGCCGGACTTTGGCACCGCGCGCTGTGATTTTCCGGGCGGGTCGGCCATGGACCTTTATGCCTCGATCCAGCGCATCCTGTCGCTGCCCGACCAGACACGTATTTTCGTGGGCCATGATTACAAGGCACCGGGGCGCGACGACTTTGCCTGGGAAACCACCGTGGCCGAGGAAAAAGCGGCCAACGTCCACATCGGCGGCGGCATGGATCGCGACGATTTCGTAACCCTGCGCCAGACCCGCGATGCCACATTGGGAATGCCAAAGCTGATTTTGCCATCCTTGCAGGTCAACATGCGCGCAGGCCACATGCCCCCCGCAGACGACGACGGCACGGTTATGCTGAAACTGCCGATCAACAAGCTTTGAAAGCGAAGGAAATATCATGGAAGTGTCCTGGCTTTGGGGGCTGTTCGGCGGTCTGATTATTGGCACTGCGGCATCGATCATGTTGCTGGGCAATGGGCGGATCATGGGGGCATCGGGCATTCTGGGCGGGCTGCTGGACGGCACCGCACGGCGCGGCTGGCCGGAATCGGTGGCTTTTATCGCCGCCGTGATCGCGGTGCCTGCCGCCTTTCACTATCTGGGTACCGCAAGCGTCGCGACACATGCGACCGCGTCGCCCGCATTGCTGATTGCGGGCGGTCTGGCTGTCGGCCTGGGCACGCGACTGGCCAACGGCTGCACCTCGGGGCACGGGGTTTGTGGGATTTCGCGGCTGAGTGTACGCGGAATCGTAGCCACGCTGTTCTACATCGGTGCAGGGGCCGCCACGGTTGCGGGCCTGCGCGCCCTGATGGGAGGGCTGTGACATGCGTCTGATGATCGCTTTGATCGCGGGTGGCCTGTTCGGGCTGGGCCTGCACCTGTCGGGCATGACCGACACCAACCGTGTGCAGGGGTTTCTGGACATTTTTGGCAACTGGGACCCGACGCTGGCCTTTGTCATGGGCGGCGCGATTGTGCCCATGGCGGTGGCGTGGCGTCTGACGACGGGTCGCAAGCCCATGGCCGGCGGCATGTTCCCGCCACGCCCCACCACCGATATCACCCGCAGGCTGGTGATCGGATCGGTATTGTTCGGCATCGGCTGGGGTCTGGTTGGCCTGTGCCCCGGACCCGCGATGGCATCGCTCAGCTATGGCGGCACGTCGGGCTTGGTGTTCTTTGTGACAATGCTGATCGGCATGGCAGCGGCACCACGCATCAGTCAGATGCTGGACAGACGCGCGGCATCGGCCTAGACCTGCGATTATGGATATTCGTCAAATCACCCCCGACTATTTCGTCTCGCCCCAGATTGATCCGGCAGACCTGCCCGCAATCGCTGAGGCGGGGTTTACCCGTGTGATCTGCAACCGACCCGACGCCGAAAACCCGCCCAGCCATCAGGCTGACGCGATGGCGCAGGCGGCGCAGGATGCTGGGCTGGACTTCAAGGTTCTGCCGCTGACCCACCAGACCATGACGCCCGACAATGTCGCGGCGCAGATGGGCTTTGTCGCCGATGCGCCGGGCAAGGTTCTGGCCTATTGCGCGTCGGGCACCCGGTGCACGGTGATCTGGGCGCTGGGTCAGGCGGGCAGCCAAAGTGTCGATGACATTCTGGAGACCGCTCGCAATGGCGGCTACGATCTGGAAGGATTGCGGCCAACTCTGGCGGCAATGTCACAGGGCTAAGGGGCACGCCGCCGTGCTGATGCGGGCGGCACGAGGTCGGCCATTTTCTCGCGCTGATGCTGTCAGGGCATGGAAGTCGTGCTAGCGACCCAGCACCTGAGTGATGGCCGACCACAGAGCCATTGCCAAGGCGATCTGGGAAGTTCAGCGACGCGGTGAAGACACGCACAGGCACGCCCCCATCTTTCGGTCAGGCCGATTTTATCTCTGGCAGATCGCCAAGGTCGGGCAAATCGGCCAGATCAGGCAGATCGTCAAGCTCGGGCAAGGTATTCAAGTCAGGCAGCTCGTCCACTTGGGGCGGTGTCATGTCTACCTCGTCAAAGGATGGCACCATCGGCATATCATCAAGTGCGGGAACACCGTCAATATCAGGCAAGGCCGGAAGCCCGCCTGCCCCGATGTCAACCTGCGCCACGGTCGGCATGTCCACGTCAGGCTGGTCCGACAGGCGGCGCTGCGGTTGTTTGGATTGGGCCGGTTCGCGGTCGATCTGCAGCGCGCGCTGACCGTCAACCTGCCCAAGCGTCCCCGTGCCCAGACATTTGCCCGACTGTGCCATGATACGCGTCCTGGGAAAGGTGCCCGGCGGCAGCAGGACCGTGTCGCCCGGCGACAGGCGGGTCAGGTCGGACAGGTTCATCCGCACATGGCACAGTTGCACCATCAATTCCGCCTCAAGCAGCATCACCACGTCAGTCATATTGCGCGGGCCATGTTCCGGCTGCCCCGCATCATCACTGGCGTCCAGGCCACCACCGTCGGGATCGTGCACCGGCACAAGTGGCAGGAACAACACAAGATCGCCCTGACGCACGCCCTTTGCCAGATCCAGCGTCAGGCGGATCACGCGGTATTCCGCACCCTCCAGCGCCATCGCAACCAATCGCGGTTCTTCCGAGCGGGCGCCAAAGGTAAAGCCGCGCAACAGCAGGCGGTCGGCCTCGTCCTCGACCGCAGCCGACGCCTTGTCAAACAGCGCATCCAGCAACGGCGCGCACATGGCTGCGTCCGTCGTCGTCATCTCTCGCGGGTTCCCCACAGGTGCCACGACACGGCCCATCGTCTGCTGCTGGATCAGCCCGCCGACCAGCCCCGCGTCAATCATCGCAGCGCCCACACGTCCCTGCGGCCCGTCCAGCAAAACCAGCAGGTTGGCCGCATCCATCATGTCAATGCACGCCTCTTGGTTGCGATCCTCGACCAGTAGACCAATCGCTTGCATCGCCATGTCAAAGACATCCAGCCCCACCTTCGCAATCGACAGGCGCATCGCCTTGGCAACGGTCACCGACCGCGCCTGATGCTGCTGTTGTCCTGCGGCCGTCTTGCGACGCAGAACCGATGGATTAGGATCGCTTGCGCTCATGGCACCCCTGCCCTGCGTGTGGGCCCTGCATTTGGATTGCCCCCGTCCTAGCGCATTAATGGTTACCATAGGCTTTAGACGTGCAGGCGTGCGTGGTCCGCAGGCTAATGCGTGGCCAAAGCCTGACGGCGCGGGATTTGCACAACAAAAACATTGCCGGCCGACTGTGGCACATGGGTGATGTCGCCCCCCAGCCGTGCCATTATCTCGCGGCAGATGGCCAGACCCAGCCCCGCCCCCGATCCCTCACCTTCGGCCACGCGGGCAAATTTTTCAAAGATCAGCGCGCGGGCCGCATCGGGGATTGGCGTGCCGTTGTCACGAAACTCGACCGCCAGCGTATCGGCGTCGACGCCCACGGCAATCTCAAGCTGCGGCGCGGCCGCGCGACAGTATTTCTGAGCGTTGGTGATCAAATTGATGAACACCTGCCCCAACCGGTCCATATCGGTGGTCAACGTGGTGTCGCCCGCAGCCGCGTGGCGCACGATCCGCAAACGACCATCGCCGCCCGCCTGTGCCGTGACCACAGCGTGATCCAGCACCGCGTCCAACGGACCGGTGGCAGAATTCAGGCTGACCTGACCATTTTCCAGCACACTCAGGTCCAGCAGATCGTCCAGCAACCGCGTCAGGCGGATCGCTTCGACGTGGATGATCGAGGCGTATTTGGTCTTTTCCGCAACGCTGAGCCCATCGGCATCACGTAAAATCTCGGAAAACGCGCGGATCGAGGTCATGGGCGTGCGCAGTTCGTGGCTGATCTGGCCAAGGAACGCATCCTTTTGCACCGACAGCTGCGTCAGCTTTTCATTGGCCTCGCGCAATTGCCCTGCGGTGCGACTCAGTTCGGACGACTTGGCCTCAAGCTGGCTGGAATACTCCAGCATCTGCGCGGATTCGTCGGCCACAGCCAGCAAATCCTCGACCGACACCGAGGCCGCGCCGACCATTTGGCTGACCATCGCGTGCGCCGTGGCGGTGCCCACGGACGCCGACAGCTCGCGTTCCAGCCGTTCCAGAAACGCAGGGTTCGGTTCGGGCAGATGGCCCGTCATCCCCTGTTCGCGGGCCGCCGCCCGGAACAATGCCTGCGCCTCGGACGCGCCCAGGATGCGTTGCGCCATGATCATCAGATCCTCCGAGGCCGCGACCGATGCGTGCCAGCCGCGCGCCTGCCCCGAGTGGTCAAAGACGTTGACGAACTGTGCGCCCTGCAAACGCTCCAACGGCTTGGGGAAGGTCAACAACGACACCACCACGAACACGCCGGTGTTCAGCACCAGCGACCAGAAAACCGCATGAACGGTGGGGTCCATGCCGTCGATCCCGAAAAACGCATAGGGGCGCAGCCAGCCGATGCCAAAGGGGCCGACCTCGAAAAACGAGGCAGGCAGCACGGCGTCCTGTCCGAAACTGGGCAACAGGGATGCATAGACCCAGATCGCAAACCCAAGGCACAGGCCCGACAACGCGCCCAGCCGCGTGGCCCCGCGCCAGAAAATGCCGCCCAGCATCGCGGGCAAGAACTGCGCCACGCCGGCAAAGGAAATCAAACCGATCGCGGCCAGCGCGCCGCTGCCGCCGGACAGCACATAGTAAAGATAGCCCAAGGCGATGATCAGCAGGATCGACAGCCGCCGCGCCAGCAGAATTACAGTGCGCACGTCGCCCGACATGCTGGCCCCGCCGGGCTTGACGCTGAGATAGATCGGCATGACCACGTGGTTCGACACCATCGTCGACAGCGCCAGCGTGGCCACGATCACCATGGAAGTTGCCGATGAAAAACCTCCCAGGAACGACAGCACCGCAAGGCCGGTTTGCCCTTGGGCCAACGGCACGCTGACCACGAACAGGTCGGGGTTCGATCCCGCAGGCAGCAGGTTCAGGCCCACAACGGCGATGGGCACCACAAACAGGCTCATCAGCAGCAAGTAGACCGGAAAGGCCCAGCTTGCGATCTGCACATGGCGTTCGTCGTCATTCTCGACCACCAGCACCTGAAACATGCGCGGAAGGCACAAAAAGGCCGCCGCCGACAGCACGGTCAACGCGGCCCAGCGGCTGCGGTCCAGCTCCCATGTGCCCAGCGCGCTGGCGTCGATGCGTTCCATCATCGGGCCGATGCCCCCAGCGATGCCCCAGACAACAAAGATGCCCACTGCCATCAACGCCACCAGCTTCACCACGGCCTCGACCGCGATGGCGATGACGACGCCATCGTGGCGTTCGTTTGCGTTCAGATTGCGGGTGCCGAACAGCACCGTGAACACCGCCAACCCGCCAGCCACCCAGAACCCCGCCGACAGCGGGTTGAGCGCCGCCGCACCGGCCACGTCGGACGGGCCTGCAAAAATTGAAAGCGCCAGAGTAACCGATTGCAATTGCAAGGCAATATAGGGCGTAACCCCGACGACGGCCATCACGGTCACCACAATCGCCAGCGTGTTGGACTTGCCATAGCGCGCCGAGATCAGGTCGGCCACCGAAGTTACCCGCTGGCTGCGCCCGATGCGCACCAGCTTGCGCAGCACCCACCACCAGCCGATCATCACCAGTGACGGGCCCAGGTAGATGGTTACATATTCCATCCCCGACCGTGCGGCATAGCCAACCGCGCCGTAAAACGTCCAGGCGGTGCAATAGATCGACAGCGACAGCGTGTAGACCAGCGGCGTGCGCAACCAACCGCTGCGCCCGCGCACGGCGGCACGTTCGGCGGCGAAGGCGACGGCAAACAGAAACGCCACATAGACCAGACAGACACCGACCAGCAGGTTCAGCGATGCCATCAGGGATCACCGCCCTGGTCGGTGCTGTCATCGGCCTTGCGTTTCAATCCGCGCCACAACCCGAAGCTTAGCCCGATTAAAACGCACCAAACGCCAAAGACGTAGTAGATCGCGGCGGACATGGTGACGTGGCCCGTTTCGTCGCGCGTGGGCCACAGCACCGGCACCATCCACAACAACATGCCCAACACCGGCAAAAGTCGTTGCGCGTCCTGCATCCGACGGCGGCGGTAGCTGCGCCGCTCCAGAAACACAGGCGAGGATGGGCCGCGTGCCACGCGCCTAGGCCCGCACCAGATCGCGCACGGCGTCCAGCACTTCGGCGTTCGAAAACGGCTTGGTCATGAACCGATTGACCCCCGCCCGCTCGGCCAGCTCGCGGTCGCGCGACTGGCCGCGTGCGGTCAGCATCAGCACCGGCAGCCCCGCAAAGTCAGGCAGGGCCCGCAATTCGGTCAGAATCTCGATGCCACTTTTGCCCGGCAGCATATAGTCCAACACCACCAGGTCGGGCCGCGCGTCGCGGATCGCCGATACGGCAGTGGCCCCGTCCGAATGGGTGCCCACCTTCCAGCCGTCGCGCGTTAGCAAAAAGCGCATGGCCTCGATGATATTCACTTCGTCCTCGACCAGCAGTACGTGCTTGTCCATTGGTGTCCATTCCTCCCCGAACGGCCCCCGTCGCACCCGCGTGCCACGTCGCCGCACCACGTTTCCGCGCACGGCTCTCCTCTTGATCGCAGACTATTGATCGAAAAGCAGTGCCTGTCAAAAGCCTGCGCTCAGGATCGACGGCTCGCGGCGGCCTGCGCAGACCTCGCGCGGGCAGATCCGGCAGGTGGCACCCACCGGACGCCCCGCAGTTTGACCGTGGTCCGGTGCGCTGACCGGAAGGATCAGCATGGTCGCGTGAACCAGCGGCGGCGCGTTGTATTGTGCAGGCCCCACAGGTTCGGCGACGGCAAAGCAGTCAAAGGTCGCCACGTTGCGTCCCTGTTGCTGAATCCGTTCCCGAAGAACCTGCCCGGGATACTGCAAGACCTGAAACAGCGGCCACAGCGGACAGCATGCACCGAAGCGCGGGATGGAAAACCCTTCGACGGGGCGGCGGAACACCAGACTGCCCGCACGGTCGCACACGACCAGCCCGCGCGGCGTGCCGGGCTGGGCCGCCAGACGGCGCAGAACGCGGGCGACCGAAACGCCGAATTCCTGCGCCAGCGCCACGGGATCAATGCCCGAATGTGCGACCGCTTCAGTCAATGCCGCACGGCTGACCGCACGGGCGTCGGCTTCGATCTGGCTTAGAACCTGCCGCGCCAGATGCTGGGCCGCGACGGACGCCAACTGCGGGGCCTGTGCCAGCACCGCGTCAACTGTTTGCGTTCCGGCTTCCAGTGCCTCGAAACTGTGACCCTGCGCCTCAAGAAAGGCATCGACCTCTTCCTGGGGCGACGCGTGGGCGGTCTCTTCGGGGTTCGCATCCAGATAGGTCACCAATGCCTTGGCGCTGTCCGCCAGCCGACGGCTGTCCTGGTCGATGTTGGCGTGGAACCGCGCCTGCCAGTCCGGCGAAATGCTGGTGTCATCGGCCAGAATCGACGCGGTCGACCGGATCGCAGCGGCGGTCGACAGAACCTCGTGCATCGAGGTGGCCAGTTGCGGATCATGGGTCAGCCGGTCGCTGAGGGTTTCAACCGTGCGTTCCAGCGACAGCACACGGCGGTGGGCACCGGCCAGCACCTCGGCCCAGCCGGGAAAGCGGCCTGCAAACTCCTCGACCCGCTCGACCTCGGCCACGCCCCGCCCGACGTCATTGGCCGCCTCGCGCAGCGACGCGATCAGCGCGGCCTCGGCCCCTTCGGTCAGCGCAGAGGGTTCAACCCCCAGCACATGCGCGATGTTCAGCAACAGTTTGCCACCGATTCTGCGGCGGTTGTGTTCGATCAAATTAAGATAGCTGGCCGAGATTCCGGCCTGTTGCGCCAGATCGGCCTGTTTCAGACCGGCAATCACCCGCCGTTCCCGAATACGGCTTCCGGTTAGCGAGTCCTTGTTCATCATCCGCCCCCATCGCTTTGTTGCGCCTTATCAATGGCTTTCTGCAACGCGACATAAGTAAATTTACACATCATCAAATAATTCTGTTCAGTTATTTACAAAATAATCGTGAATTTCAAGGGGGTTATTGCGCAGTTTTCCAAAAGCAGGCGATAACATATTTGCACTATGCACCAACAGGCGTGGTGCATGTGCCTTGTGCGGACGGAGGAGTCGGCAGGGCGCAATTCAACAACTGGGAGGATTTCATGTCCAATTCGAACTTTACACGTCGCGGCGTGCTCAAGACCGGCACCATTGCCGGTGCGGGCCTTGCGCTGCCGACGTATCTGAGTGCGGCCAGCCACGCAGGCTTTACCAACGCGCCGACCGGCGACACGGTCACGCTGGGCTTTAACGTGCCCCAATCCGGCCCCTACGCGGATGAGGGCGCAGACGAGCTGCGCGCATTCGAGCTGGCGGTCGAACACCTGAATGGCGAAGGCGACGGCGGTATGCTCAGCACCTTCTCGTCCAAGGTTCTGGATGGCACAGGTATTCTGGGCAAAAAGGTCCAGTTCGTCACCGGCGACACGCAAACGAAATCGGACGCCGCGCGCGCATCAGCCAAATCGATGATCGAAAAAGACGGTGCGATCATGATCTCGGGCGGCTCGTCCTCGGGCGTGGCCGTGGCTGTGCAAGGTCTGTGCCAGGAAGCTGGCGTGATCTTCATGGCGGGTTTGACCCACTCGAACGACACCACCGGCAAAGACAAGAAAGCCAACGGTTTCCGCCACTTCTTTAACGCGTATATGTCCGCTGCCGCCCTCGCCCCCGTGCTTGAGCAATTGTACGGCTCGGACCGTCGCGCGTACCACCTGACCGCCGACTATACATGGGGCTGGACGCAGGAAGAATCGATCGCAGCCGCGACCGAAGCTTTGGGCTGGCAAACCGTCGAGAAAGTCCGCACGCCGCTGGCGGCCACGGATTTCTCGTCTTACATCGCGCCGGTTCTGAACTCGGGCGCAGATGTTCTGGTTCTGAACCACTACGGCGGGAACATGGTCAACTCGTTGACCAACGCGGTGCAGTTCGGCCTGCGTGAAAAGCAAGCCAACGGCAAGAACTTTGAAATCGTCGTGCCACTGTATTCCGAGCTGATGGCCAAGGGTGCGGGCAAGAACATCGCCGGTATCGTGGGCTCGCAAAACTGGGACTGGAAGCTGGAGAACGAAAAAGGCGACCGTTACGCGGGCACCAACGCTTTCGTCAAATCCTTCGGCGAAAAATACGGCTTCCCGCCCAGCCAGGCCGCTCAGACCTGCTATGCGCAGACGCTGCTGTATGCTGATGCGGTCACCCGTGCCGGTTCGTTCAACCCATGCGCTGTCGTCGAGGCCCTCGAAGGGTTCGAATTCGACGGTCTGGGCAACGGCCCGACGCTGTACCGTGCTGGCGACCACCAGTGCTTCAAGGACGTCGTTGTCGTGCGCGGCAAGGAAAACCCCGAGAACGAGTTCGATCTTGTGGAAATCGTCGAAGTCACGCCGACCGAGCAGGTCACCTACCCTGTCGATCACCCGATGTTCTCGGGCGGTGCGCTGGGATCGTGCAACCCGGGCGCATAAGCCGGTTCAAAGTGTGGGGCGGGCCATCGCCTGCCCCGCATTTCCCTGCCCCGCAAGAGGGCAGTTTTCCTGTATAATAAAACGAGTGGGACGATGGATCAGATTATCCTTCAATTTCTCAACGGTTTGGACAAAGGCTCTGCTTATGCATTGATTGCCCTTGGCCTGACCCTGATCTTTGGCACGCTGGGTGTGGTCAACTTTGCCCACGGGGCGCTGTTCATGATCGGTGCCTTTTGCGCCGTCACGCTGCAACGCATCCTGAACCTGTCGACCGTCGTCGAAGACCCGACAAAAACCGACTTTCTGGGAAATCCCGCAAAAATCAGCACCCCCTATGTCGAAAGCTGGTTCGGCCCCGATGTGGGTGCCGCCCTGATTGACTGGTCGGTGCCACTGGCCATCCTGTTTGCCATTCCGATCATGGTCATCATCGGGTTCATCATGGAACGCGGCCTGATCAAACATTTCTACAAACGCCCCCACGCCGATCAGATCCTTGTGACCTTTGGCCTGGCCATCGTGCTGCAAGAAGTGATCAAGGCGTTCTACGGGGCCAACCCCATCCCCACCGGCGCGCCCGAGGTGTTTCGGGGGTCGTTCGATTTCGGGGTTCTGATCGGCTTTGATCCCAATGCGATCATCTATCCCTACTGGCGCATGGTCTACTTTGCCTTTGCTGCCGTGATCATCGGTGCGGTCTTTGCCTTTTTGCAATTCACAACCTTCGGGATGGTGGTGCGTGCGGGCATGGCCGACCGCGAAACCGTGGGCCTGCTGGGCATCAACATCGACCGCCGCTTTACCATCATGTTCGGCATCGCCGCCGCCGTGGCCGGATTGGCAGGTGTGATGTACGCGCCGATCAATTCGCCCAACTATCATATGGGCATGGATTTTCTGGTGCTGAGCTTTGTCGTGGTTGTTGTCGGCGGCATGGGGTCTTTGCCCGGTGCGGTGCTGGCCGGTTTCCTGCTGGGTATTCTCGAAGCGTTCGCCTCGATGAACGAGGTCAAGGCGATCTTCCCCGGCATCGACCAGATCATCATCTATGTGGTGGCAATCATTATCATTCTCGCCCGCCCCCGTGGCCTGATGGGCCGTCGTGGCGTGATGGAGGAATAAGACATGCTTGGACTGACCAAAAAAGACTTTACCCTGTTCATGGTGGTTCTGGCGATGGTGGCCCTGGCCCCCTTCATCCTGAACCCCTTCCCCCAAGGGTCCAGCCTCGCGCAGATGTTCAACGCAGGCTACCCCGACCTGATGCAACGGTTTGTTATCTTTGGCATTCTGGTCATAGGGTTCAACATCCTGTTCGGCCTGACCGGATACCTCAGCTTTGGCCACGCGGCGTTTCTGGGTGTGGGGTCCTATTCAGCGGTCTGGATGTTCAAACTGCTGGGCATGAACGTGATCCCCGGCATCCTGCTGGCGATGGTTGTGGCCGGTATCTTTGCGCTGGCCATCGGATACGTCAGCCTGCGCCGCTCGGGCATCTATTTCTCGATCCTGACGCTGGCTTTTGCGCAGATGTCGTACAACCTGGCCTATTCGGTGCTGGGCAATCCATCGTCGAACTTCAACCTGACGAACGGCGAAACCGGCCTGCAACTGCTGCTGACGGACCCGCGGGTGCTGGGCCAATCGACCACGCCGGACGGGTCGCTGCCGGTGACCAACTTCTTTGGCATCGCCATGCGCGACAGCTACGAGCTGCGGTTGGGCGACTGGCTGTTCACCTTTAACGCAGGCTACTACCTGTGCGGCATCATCATGCTGATTTCGTTCTATATCTCGATCCGCATCTTCCGCTCGCCCTTTGGGATGATGCTGCGGGCCGTCAAATCGAACCAGCAGCGGATGAATTACACCGGCCTGAACACCAAGCCGTACACGCTGGCAGCTTTTGTCATCTCGGGCATCTATGCCGGTCTGGCAGGCGGCTTGCTGTCGTCGATGGACCCGCTGGCGGGGGCCGAACGGATGCACTGGACCGCCTCGGGCGAGATCGTGATCATGGCGATCCTGGGCGGTGTCGGCACGCTGATCGGTCCCATTCTGGGGGCTGGGTTCAATGAGTATTTCAAGAACATCCTCAGCAAGATCAACGATGGCGTGTTGCATCAATGGCTGGGCTTCCTGCCGGATGGCGTCGAGGATTTCCTGGTGACCATTATCCACCCCTTCGTGGGCAAGGGTTGGCATCTGACGCTGGGGCTGTTGTTCATGATCGTCATCATCTTCCTGCCCGGCGGGCTGGTCGAGGGCGGCAAACGGCTGGGACGCATGATCTTTGGCCGCCCCAAACGTTCGACCGCCGAGGCCGAAGCCGACGCTGCCGAACAACGCAATCCCGCTGCCGAATAAAGGAGAGAAACAATGGGTATTCTCGAAGTCAAAAATGTCGGCAAGCGCTTTGGCGGGTTGCAGGCGCTGGGGGACGTGAACCTGAGCATCGCGGAAAACAGCGTGCACGCCATCATCGGCCCCAACGGCGCAGGCAAGTCGACGCTGCTGAACTGTCTGGTGGGCAAGCTGATCCCCGACACCGGGTCCGTGTTGTTTGACGGGCAATCCGTGCTGGGGCGCAAACCCTATGAGATCAACCAGATGGGCATCAGCCGCGTGTTCCAGACACCCGAGATCTTTGGCGATCTGACGGTGATGGAAAACATGATGATCCCCTGCTTTGCCAAGCGGGACGGGTCGTTCGGGCTGAACGCGGTGACCAACATGCTGGACGACCGTGACATTGTCGAGCGGGCCGAACACATGCTGGAAGAAATGAACATGTCGAACAAACGCCACATGCACGCGGCATCCTTGTCGCGCGGTGACAAACGGCGGCTGGAGATCGGCATGTGCCTGTCACAGGAACCCCGCCTGTTGCTGCTGGACGAACCCACCGCCGGCATGGCGCGGGCCGACACCAACAACACCATCGACCTGCTGAAACAGATCAAGGCCGAGCGCGACATTACCATCGCGATCATCGAACACGACATGCATGTTGTGTTCTCTCTGGCCGAGCGGATCACCGTTCTGGCGCAGGGCACACCGCTGGTCGAAGACACCCCCGACAACATCAAGGGCCATCCCAAGGTGCGCGAAGCCTACCTTGGCGAAACCCAGGCAGCATAAGGACGGGCCGGATGAACACACAACCCGACTTCTCGAAGAACGCAAACCACGCAGCAACGGCCCCGGCCTTTCTATCGGTCTGGGACGTGCACGCCTATTACGGCGAAAGCTATATCGTCCAAGGTGTCAGCTTTAATGTCCACGAGGGCGAAATTCTGGCGCTGCTGGGGCGCAACGGCGCAGGCAAAACCTCAACCTTGCGGTCCATTGCGCGGATCGGTAACCCCGAAGTGCGCAAGGGCGAGATCTGGCTGGATCACAAACCGCTGCACAATATGTCCAGCTTCGAGGCCGCGCAGGCCGGTCTGGGTCTGGTCCCGGAAGACCGGCGGATTATTCAGGGTCTGACCGTCGAGGAGAACCTGAAACTGGCCCAGATCGCCCCCCCTATCGGCTGGTCGATCGAGCGCTTGTATGACCTGTTCCCGCGCTTGGGCGAACGGCGGATGCAAGAGGGCGTGACCCTGTCGGGCGGCGAACAGCAGATGCTGGCGATCGCCCGCGCGCTGGCCCGCGACATCAAGGTGCTGTTGCTGGACGAACCCTACGAAGGTCTGGCGCCAGTCATCGTCGACGAAATCGAAAAGACACTGCGCATTATCAAGGAACAGGGCATCACAACCGTGATTGTCGAACAGAACGCGGTGCGGGCGCTGAAACTGGCTGACCGGGCGGTGATTCTGGACACGGGGGGAATCGTATTTGACGGCACCGCCGCCGAAGTGCTTGAGAACAAAGAGCTGCGCGAAGAATACTTGGCGATCTGACCCGCACAAATTCCCTCTATGATTGAAGCCGGCCCCCGCGGCCGGTTTTTTCACGCCAATCCGCGAACGATACTCGGGGCTTGTTCCTCATTTGGAAACGTTCGTCGTTTTCACTAGGCAGCCCCCGCCAATTAAGGCAAAATAATGGCATTGACCTGGGGGTTGATTAAGATGCCATTTACATTAGAAAATCCTGCCATCCGGCAGGATGATTACATCATTTTTGCGCCATTTCTCGTGACAGGCTCCCAGCCTCAGACCTTGGATACGGTGCGCTGTCTTCCCCTTTTTTGTTCACACTCGCAAAAGGGATAGCCCACAGATGGCACATCTTTCCTACGTTACCTTCACTCCCGGCAACAACTTAACCGACCCGACCACGGTTACACTGGGCTCATTTCCGTACACCGAGACATATCTCGGTGACATCCCCACTTCGCAAACAGTGAACCAGATAGCCTACAAAGCGACCATTCTCAGCGACGCTTCGATCACCGGCGGGTTCTTTGGAAAAGGTGACGGCGACGCGGCATTTTTCATGGAAACAGGGGCGGCCATTTACGGCGACCTCGATATGATCGGCCAGGGCGAGCACTATCTGAACAACCTTGGGCTGGTCAGCGGCGACGTCACATTGGGCAACAGCAGTGATCTGATCGACAACTATGGCAGCATCGGCGGCGACGTGCGCATGGGCGGCGGCGACGATTATTTCCAGAACTTCGCAACCGACACGATGCGCGGCGACGTGGCGGGCACCCTGCGCATGGGCAGCGGCGATGACCGCGTGTTGAACGCAGGCACGCTGGAGCGTGTGTTCCTGGGCGACGGCAATGATTTTTACAGCGCCGTGCAGGACGATCTGAGCAACGACAACTACAACAACCCCGCTGTCTTTGCCTCGCAAGTGCGCGGCGGAAACGGCAATGACGTGATGTACGGCGGCGCGAACAACGACGTGTTCATGGGGGGCCAGGGCCGTGACGTCCTGAACGGTCACGGCGGCAACGATACGCTGATGGGCGGCAACAACAAGGACGTGCTGCGCGGCGGTGAAGGCAACGACGTGCTGTACGGCGACGGTGGCAAGGACCGTCTGTACGGGGGCAACGGCGACGACAATCTGTTTGGCGGCACCGGCGAGGACCTGATCGACGGCGGGCGCGGCAACGACATGCTCAGCGGCGGTTCGGGCAGCGATGTGTTTGTCTTCGCGGGCAACAGCGGGGCCGACATCATCACCGATTTCGACGCGGCCCGCGATATGGTCAGCCTGCCCGACGCGCTGGTTGGCGGCCTGCCCGCGTTCAGCGACGCCGACGTTTTGGCGCATCTGACCTACGCCGGTGGCAATGCCGTTCTGGACCTGTCGGGTCTCTATCAGGATCTGGGGCTGGGCGGCATGAGCGGCTTTAGCAACGCGGACGGCATCACAGTGACCTTCCTTGACGTGCAACCGGGTGAGTTGACCGGAGACAACTTCATGACACCGGGCGACGTGCTCCTCGTCGCATAAGTCACACAGTTTGAACCACCGCGATTGCGGGCGTTGTGTTGCAGCAGCGCCCGCAACTCTGTTTTCAGCACTTGGCCATCGTGGTTCCTGCCGATACCCCTGACACCGCACGGGAAATGCCGCCGATACCCGAAAGGATCGCAACCTTGGGACCGATCTTGCGACTACGCGCAGCCAGAGGGAAGCACAGTTTGCCGGTGGCGCCGGTCATCTGCCCGACGTCACGCAAGCCATCCGTGACGGCACGCGAAGGCACCAGCATCAATCTGCCAAAGCCATGCTTTCCAATGCGGCATATCTGGCCTATAACCCGACCCCAGAACAGGGGGCGTTCAACGCCCCTGGCAAGAGGTCGAGGACGACAATGACAAAGAACAAACACGACGACGACGTGGCCTTTATCAAGGCGCTGGCCGAACTGCTGCGCGAAAACGATCTGACAGAGCTTCAGGTCAAACGCGACTATGCGGAAGACGACAGCCTGAACGTGCGCGTCACACGCGAACACCCGCCCGTCGCAGGCTATGCGCCCGCTCCGGCCCAGATTTCCGCAGCCCCGGCTGCTGCCGCGCCTGCCGCTGCCGCAGCGGCGGCCCCCGCCGCAAACGAAGATCCCGCAGACCATCCTGGTGCGGTGACCTCGCCCATGGTTGGCACCGTCTATATGCAAGCCGAACCCGGCGCGCCCGCGTTCATCTCGGTCGGCACCACGGTGGCCGAAGGCGACACGCTGCTGATCGTTGAAGCGATGAAAACCATGAACCACATTCCGGCCCCCCGCGCCGGCACCGTCAAGCGTATCCTTGTGGATGATGGCGCCGCGGTCGAATTTGGCGCACCGCTTGTGATCCTGGAATAAGGGTCTGACAATGTTTAACAAAATTCTGATCGCCAACCGCGGAGAGATCGCCCTGCGCGTTATTCGTGCGTGCCGCGAAATGGGCATCGGCAGCGTCGCGGTCCATTCGACCGCCGACAGCGACGCGATGCATGTGCGCATGGCCGACGAAAGCGTCTGCATCGGCCCGCCTTCGTCCGCACAATCGTATCTGTCGATCCCGTCGATCATTGCCGCCTGCGAAATCACCGGAGCCGAGGCGATCCACCCCGGCTACGGTTTCCTGTCCGAAAACGCGGCCTTTGTGCAGATCATTCAGGACCACGACCTGACCTTTATCGGCCCGACAGCCGATCATATCCGCGTCATGGGCGACAAGATCACCGCCAAGGACACGATGAAAAAACTGGGCGTTCCTTGCGTGCCCGGGTCCGAAGGTGGTGTTGATACGTTGGACGACGCCAAGCGCATCGGTGCCGAGATGGGCTATCCCGTCATCATAAAGGCAACCGCCGGTGGCGGCGGCAAGGGCATGAAAGTGGCCCAGACCGCTGCGGACATGGAAAAGGCGTTCATGACCGCCCGCGCCGAGGGCAAATCAAACTTTGGCAACGACGAAGTCTATATCGAGAAATATCTGACCACGCCCCGCCACATCGAAATTCAGGTGTTCGGCGATGGCAAGGGCAACGCCGTCCACTTGGGCGAACGCGACTGCTCGCTGCAACGGCGCCACCAGAAAGTGTTCGAAGAGGCCCCCGGCCCCACCATCACCCAGGAAGAACGCGACCGCATCGGCAAAATCTGTGCCGACGCCTGTGCCAACATCAACTACATCGGTGCGGGCACGATCGAGTTTCTGTACGAAAACGGCGAATTCTATTTCATCGAGATGAACACCCGCCTGCAGGTGGAACACCCGGTGACCGAAGGAATTTTTGGCGTCGATCTGGTGCGCGAACAAATCCGCGTGGCCGCAGGCCTGCCGATGTCGTTCACCCAAGACGACCTGAAGATCAACGGTCACGCCATCGAGGTGCGCATCAACGCCGAACGCCTGCCCAATTTTTCCCCCTGTCCCGGTCGCATTACGCAATACCACGCGCCCGGCGGTTTGGGGGTGCGGATGGATTCGGCGCTGTATGACGGCTATTCGATCCCGCCCTATTACGACAGCCTGATCGGCAAGCTGATCGTGCACGGTCGTGACCGCCCCGAAGCACTGGCGCGTCTGCACCGTGCCTTGGGCGAGCTGATCGTGGACGGGGTGGACACCACCATTCCACTGTTCGATGCGCTGCTGCAAGAGCCTGACATCCATTCGGGCAACTACAACATTCACTGGCTGGAACACTGGCTGGAGACGCATCTACAGCCTGCATAATGGATCTCACACCCGAGATTTTGCTGCATGGCTACAGCATCGGGATTTTCCCGATGGCCGAACACCGCGACGACCCGGAGATTTTCTGGGTCGATCCGCGCAAACGCGGGGTGATGCCGCTGGACGGGTTTCATATGTCCCGCAGCCTGGCCCGCGCCATGCGCCGCAGCGATTGGCAGGTGGCGATCAACACCGACTTTCTGGGCACTGTCGATGCCTGTGCCGACCGCGTCGAGACCTGGATCAACGCCGAGATTCGAAGCCTTTACAATGCATTGCACCAGATGGGTCACGCCCATTCCTTCGAGATTTACGAGGGAGGAGATCTGGTGGGCGGCGTCTATGGTGTCACGCTGGGTACAGCGTTTTTTGGGGAAAGCATGTTTTCGCGGCGGACCAACGCGTCAAAGATGGCGTTGGGGGCCTGCGTTGACCATTTGAAGCGCAGCGGTTTCACCCTGTTCGACACCCAGTTTCTAACCGAGCATTTGGCGTCACTGGGCGGGATCGAAGTGTCGCGCGCCGCCTATCACAAGATGCTGGAGCGCGCGCTAGAGGGACAGGCCAGCTTTACGCTGCTGCCCCCTGCCCCGCTTCATTCCGTCGTGCAGCGCAGCACCCAGACGTCGTAGCGCGGATGTTCCATCGCACTCAGCGCGGGCGCCGACGCGATCATCCAGCCCGAGAAAATCACACCCTCGCGACCCTGCTGGCTGATTTCAAGCGACGCATAGGCATCGCCCGCCGGGTTGCCCGCAGGATAGCGGCATTCACGTAAAACGATGTTCAGACGTCCGAACTGAACGCTTTGACCGGCTGCGACGTCCATGTCGGTGACGTGTCCGTTGAACGTATCCAGCCCGCGCAGCACGGCACCGCTGGCAGTGGCCGTTTCCGGTTGCTGTGCGGCCACAGGCAACGCAAGTGCCAGCATCGACAGGGCTGCCAACAGATGTTTCACTCGGTCGCCGCCCCGTCGCTGCCGCCGCCCACGAATTTCAACAGCAACGAAATCAGGGAAACAGCGCCTTGGGTGTCGGTGATCTGGTCACCCGGCTCGAAGAAAAACGGCGACCCGCCGGGCACGATTTCAACGAAATTCCCACCCAGCAATCCTTCGGAACTGATTACGATGGCGCTGTCGTCGGGAATCTCGATGGCCTTGGCCACGTCCACGGTGGTGTCGGCGCGAAAGGTTTCAGGGTTCAGCGCCACGCCTGACACGGTGCCGACCTTGACACCAGCAAGGCGCACATCGGTGCCGACACTCACGCCTTCAAGGCTGCGAAAGCTGGCGTGCAGCGGATAGCTGTCGCTGCCCGAGCTGAGACCGGCCGCTTGCGCGGCATAGATGCCAAAGGCGACCGCGGCGGCCAGAACCACGCCGCCCACCAGAACTTCTGTTGTGTTTTCGGCCATTTATTCGGGGCTCCACGCCTCGTAGTCGCTGCGGTCGGCGGGTTGCACCCGCCGGATCGACCCCGCAGGCGCATAGGCCATCGCGGTGCCCGTCAGGTTTTCCTGGTGCGGCTTTTCCCAAACCTTGTGCACCAGCGGCTTGTCCGTCGGCGGCTCGTCCCAGGTGTGGTGCAGCCAGCCGTGCCAGTTGGGATCAATCCGCGACGCTTCCGCCTCACCATTGAAAATCACCCAGCGCTTGCTGTCGTCCGCGTTGCGGTAGAAAATATTGCCCTCGGCATCTTCGCCGACCTTGGTGCCCTTGCGCCACGTGAACAGCTGCGTGTTCAGGGTTTGCCCGTTCCACCACGTCACCGCGCGCAACATTGATTTGAGAATACCCATTTTGGCCTCCAAAAGCTTTGCATCGTCTATGCCGCATCGCGCGCACAAGGTCCAGTGGACAGGTACGCGCAGCGGTCTTTTCGGGCGGTTACGCGCCCGCCAGCGCCGTGACTTCAATCTCGATCAGATACTTCGGATCAATCAGCCCGCATTCGATCATGGTCGCCGCGGGCGGGTTGTCGCCAAATGTCTTTTGCAGCACCGACCAGCACGCCTCGAAATCGGCAGCGTTGGGCAGCATGTAGGTCACGCGCACGGCCTTGTCGAAGCCACTGCCTGCCTCGCTCAGGGCGTTACCGATGATTTCAAGCGCGGATGCGCATTGGTCCTCGACCGTGTCGCCCTGCCCCACTGTGCCTGCCACGTGGACAAAGCCGCCCGCGACCACGGCGCGGCAATAGCCGATCTTGGCCTCGAATGCGCCGCCTGAGTGTATCCGTTTGAGTGTCATGTCACATTTCCACTGTTGTCACAAAAAAGGCGGCGCTTGCGCACCGCCTTTGATACTTTCTTCGATGCATCCGCCTTAGCCCGCTGTGGCTGGTGCTTTTTCCGCATCGGCATGGATCATCAGCGGTGCGGCGTCGGAATTCACCGCCTCTTCGTTGACGACCACTTCGGTGACGCTGTCCAGACCGGGCAGTTCGAACATGGTGTCCAGCAGGATGTCCTCAAGGATCGACCGCAGACCACGTGCACCGGTTTTGCGTTGGATCGCACGTTTTGCAATCGCACTCAGCGCATCATCGGTAAAGGTCAGCACCGTGTCCTCGATCTCGAACAGACGTTGGTACTGTTTGACCAGAGCGTTCTTGGGCTGTGTCAGGATCGTGACCAGCGCATCCTCGTCCAAGTCTTCCAGCGTCGCCAGAACCGGCAGACGGCCGACGAATTCCGGGATCAGGCCGAATTTCAACAGATCCTCGGGTTCGAGGTCGGTGAAAATTTCACCCACACCGCGTTCGTCATTGTCACGCACATCGGCGCCAAAGCCCATGGCCGACCCTTTGCCGCGTGCGGCAATGATCCGGTCCAGTCCGGCAAACGCCCCGCCACAGATGAACAGGATGTTGGTGGTGTCCACTTGCAGGAATTCCTGCTGCGGATGCTTGCGCCCGCCCTGCGGCGGCACCGAGGCAACGGTACCTTCCATCAGCTTCAGCAACGCCTGCTGCACGCCCTCGCCCGACACGTCGCGGGTGATCGAGGGGTTTTCAGACTTGCGCGTGATCTTGTCGACCTCGTCGATATAGACGATGCCGCGCTGCGCACGTTCGACGTTGTATTCGCTAGATTGCAGCAGCTTGAGGATGATGTTTTCCACGTCCTCGCCCACGTAACCTGCTTCGGTCAGCGTGGTCGCATCTGCCATCGTGAACGGCACATCCAGAATCCGCGCCAGCGTCTGCGCCAGCAGGGTCTTGCCGCAGCCGGTGGGGCCGATCAGCAGGATGTTCGATTTCGACAGCTCGATGTCGCCGCCCTTTTGTGCGTGGTTCAAGCGTTTGTAGTGGTTGTGCACAGCCACCGACAACACACGCTTGGCCATCGCCTGACCGATCACGTAATCGTCAAGCACGCCGCAAATGTCGCGTGGCGTGGGCACACCGTCGGTCGACTTCAGCCCGCTTGCCTTGGTTTCTTCGCGGATGATGTCCATGCACAGCTCGACGCATTCATCACAGATGAACACCGTGGGCCCCGCAATCAGCTTGCGGACCTCGTGCTGGCTTTTGCCACAGAAACTGCAATAAAGCGTGTTTTTGCTGTCGCCGCCTGAATTGTTCGCCATGTCCACCCTTTCAGGTTTTGCCGTTTTATCACCGCTGCGCCCGATGGTGCAGCAGCCTGTTTCGCGGATGTTCGGGACAGTTTAAGGCAGCCCCAGACGCTCCACAATGTCAAAATGCCCGATTGCCTAATGCTGGCAACCGGGCACCCCGTGCCGCTTACTTCGCGTCGTCTTTGGCCTCTTCGGCCTTCTCGCGGTTTTCGACGATCTCGTCGATCAGGCCCCAGTCCTTGGCCTCGTCGGGCGACATGAAGTTGTCACGCTCCAGCGCGGCCTCGACTTTTTCCAAAGTCTGGCCAGTGTGGCGCACGTAAATCTCGTTCAGGCGCGTCTTCAGCTTTTGCGTTTCCTGCGCGTGAATCATGATGTCGGTTGCCTGACCCTGATAGCCACCCGACGGCTGGTGGACCATCACACGGCTGTTGGGCAACGAGAACCGCATTCCGGCAGCACCGGCCGTCAGCAGCAATGACCCCATCGATGCCGCCTGCCCGATGACCAGCGTGCTGACCTTGGGTTTGATGTACTGCATGGTGTCGTAGATCGACAGACCGGACGTGACAACGCCGCCGGGGCTGTTGATATACATGCTGATTTCCTTGCTGGGGTTCTCCGCCTCAAGGTGCAGCAACTGGGCGACGATCAGCGATGACATGCCATCGTGCACCGGACCGGACAGGAAGATAATCCGTTCCTTCAACAGGCGCGAAAAAATGTCATAGGCGCGTTCGCCGCGGCTTGTCTGTTCCACCACCATGGGGACCAGCGTGTTCATATATGTGTCGATTGGATCGTGCATGTGTTCCTGCCTCGTCAGCCTTTGCGGGACCATACCTGCAAAGGTGTTACCCGAGTCTTAGTATCGCCATTTCCGACCTGCAACCCCGCGACCTGCCAAAACCTGTCGCAATGGCCCTCGTCACACGGTTGCAAGCCTTCAAATCGTTCGGAACCGACTGCCTGCCCCCGCTGCCGGACCACGCAAAAACGAATTGCCGTTGTCACGCCCCCGTTACACTTTTGCGGCATCCGGTGCACAATTCATCAGCCCATGTGAGGACAGACCCAAATGAATCGCCGCAGCATCATCAACGCCCCCGACATCGGCAACAAGGCCGAGGCATACGAGGCCTTCGACGACATCCCCACCAACCCCAACCTCAGCCGCACCATCGGTGACGTGATCGCCGCACGTTATTCACGTCGCGACATCCTGCGTGGTACGCTTGGTGTGACCGCCACAACCGCCCTGTTCGGCAGTGCCGCAATGATGGCCCCCACACCCGCCGATGCCGCCGCCGGGTCGCGTTACGTGTTTGACGAACTGTCCTGGGGCAACGATGCCACCCACCACATCGCCGAAGGCTACGACGCCGACGTGTTGCTGCGCTGGGGCGATCCGATCACCGCAGATGCACCCGAATTCGACGTGATGAACCAGACCGCCGCCGCCCAGTTGCAGCAGTTCGGCTATAACAACGACTACGTCGGCTTTACCCCGCTGGACGGCAACCCCGACCGCGGCCTGCTGTGCGTCAACCACGAATACACCAACGAAGAGGTTATGTTCCCCGGCCTTGGCCGTCAGGACAATGTCGATTTCGCAGGTATGACGCCCGAGCTGATCGACATCGAAATGGCCGCCCATGGTGGCACTGTCGTCGAGATTGCCCGCAACGATGCCGGCAAATGGGAACTGGTGCGCGACAGCAAATACAACCGCCGCATCACGCCCCTGAACACCAAGATGACCCTCGACGGTCCCGCCGCAGGTCATGCGCGTATGCAGACCAATGCCGACCCCGAAGGCATGACCGTGATGGGCACCGTCAACAACTGTGCAGGCGGCATGACACCTTGGGGCACCTACCTGATGGCCGAGGAAAACTTTCACGGTTATTTCTGGACCGACAAGCTGGACGCCGAAGGCAACCCCGACATCTCCGAACACCCCGAGGCCGCAAAACTGAAGCGCTACGGCGTGCCGGGCCGCTGGTACGCCTGGGGCAAGTTCCACGACCACTGGAACATCGACCTTGAGCCGCAAGAGCCGAACCGCTGGGGCTGGATCGTCGAGGTTGACCCGCGCAATCCCGACGCCATGCCGATCAAACACACCGCATTGGGCCGCTTCCGCCATGAAGGCGCCGAAACCTGTGTTTCTGAAGACGGCAAGCTGGTGGTCTACTGCGGCGACGACAACCGCTTTGATTATCAGTACAAATATGTCTCGAACGGCAGCGTGACCGGCGACGAGACATTCGGATCGTCGCTGATGTCGGACGGCACGCTTTACGTCGCGCGCTTTGACGAAGACGGCACCGTGGAATGGCTGCCGCTGGTGCATGGCACCGGTCCGTTGACCGCCGAAAACGGCTTTGACAGCCAAGCCGATGTGATGATCGACACCCGTCTGGCCGCTGATGCCTTGGGTGCCACGCCGATGGACCGCCCCGAAGACGCGCAACCGCGCGGCGACGGCACCGCCTACATCATGCTGACCAACAACACCAAGCGCAAACCCGATCAGGTCGACGCCGCCAACCCACGCGCCGACAGCAGCTTTGGCCACATCATCGAGATCAAGGAAGACGGCGGCCTGCATTCGGCCACCACCGGCACCTGGTCGATCCTGGTGAAATGCGGTGACCCTGCGGTGACCGAGGTGGGCGCACAGTGGAACCCCGACACCTCGGAAAACGGCTGGTTCGGCTCGCCCGACAACGCGGCCATCGACGCCGACGGCCGTCTGTGGATTTCGACCGACCAAGGGTCCGGCTGGGGCAAGACCGGCAAATCCGACGGGCTCTATGCGCTGGAAACCGAAGGCGAGGCGCGCGGCACGTCGAAATTGTTTTTCCGCTGCCCCGTCGGTGGAGAGCTGTGCGGGCCATACTTTACCGAACCGATGGACACGCTGTTTTTGGCGGTCCAGCACCCCGGCACCGACGGCACCAAGGACCTTGTGGGCTTCGAGCGCAACTCGACCTTTGAAGATCCCGCCACCCGCTGGCCCGACTTCGACCCGGCCATGCCGCCGCGCCCTTCGGTGCTGGTGGTCACGAAAAAAGGCGGCGGTAAAATCGCCACCTGACCTTATTCCAATCAATCTCTTTTCAGCACGGCTCGGACCTCGCCCCTTTCAGGGCGGGGTCTTTTTCCATCTTCATCTTGCCAGATAAACTCCGGGGGAGGCGCAAAAGCGCCGGGGGCAGCGCCCCCGAAACCCGTCTCAGTCCTGCAAACACGCGGCCAATGATGTCGCCAACCCGCGCAACACGTCGCCATACAGCGCAGGTCCGGGCTTTAGCGATGCGCCCAGCGGATCGGCCACGCCGGTCCTGGCAGCGCCCACCGCGGTTACCAGACCTGCGTTGAACTGCGGCTCGGACATGACACAACTCACGCCCGCATCAGCGACCATGTCGCGAATCTCGGCCACCCGTGCGGCGCCCGCGGGCTGTGCGTCGCCACCACTCAGCGATCCGGTTGCGGGCATGTCAAAGCTGCGCTCAAAATACTGGTAGGCATCGTGATAGACCACGAAGGGCCGCCCGCGCACAGGCTCGAGGATCGTGTTGATGTCCGCGGTCAGCCCCGCAAGGGCTGCGGCCCCGTCGCGGGCGTTGGCCTCGTAGGTTACCGCGTTGTCGGGGTCGAGCGCGCCCAGAACAACGGATATTTCCAGCATCCAAAGTGCTGCGTTTTCGGGGGCCAGCCACGCGTGCGGGTCCAGCGAATGATCCACGTGATCTGCGTGTGCTTCCTCGGCATGATCGTGACCCTCGTGATCGTGACCCTCGTGATCATGATCGTCGTGCCCGTGGTCTTCGTGCCCGTGGTCTTCGTGGTCGTGGTCTTCGTGGTCATGCCCCGCATGATCCGCCGCGTCGCCTTCATCGCCATGATGGTGTCCTTGAAACCCGCCACCTTCGCGCACTTTCAGCTTCAGCACCTGCGGCACGTCCATCAGCACCAGCTGCGACGCATCACCCGCCAGCGCATCGAGCGGCCCCTCAAGCCACGGAGTCAGACCGGGACCGACCCACACAACCGCATCCGCCTGCGACAGGCTGCGCGCCTGGGACGGGCGTAGGGCATAGCCGTGTGGCGACGCGCCGGGCGGGACGATCAGTTCGGGCGTGCCCACGCCCTTCATGACCTGCGCCACCAGCGCGTGCACGGGGGCGATGTCCACCGCCACCCGCGGCGCTTCGGCCATTGCCGCGGTCGCGCTGAACGCGCTGAACACAAGGGCCAGCCCTACTTTATTGATCATGACAGTCTCTCCGGTATGAATTTCGGGGCCTTGCTATTTGTTATGCTATAACATATCAACCCACAAAACGACGGAGTTTTCCATCATGCCCGCCATCGGCTTTCACCGCCACGATCACGCCGCCTGCATCGACACGTCCATCGCAGCCGCAGAACGCCATTGCGCCACGCACAAACTGAAACTGACGCCGGTGCGCCGCCGTGCGCTGGAAATCCTGCTGCGCGAACACCGCGCATTGGGGGCCTATGACCTGCTGGCGCATCTGTCAGAAGACGGGCTCGGCTCGCAACCCCCTGTCGCCTACCGGGCGCTGGATTTCCTGACATCGGCGGGCTTTGCCCACAAGATCGAACGCCTGAACGCCTATATCGCCTGCGCGCATCTTGGGTCGGACCATGCCCCTGCTTTCCTGATCTGCCGATCCTGCAAATCCGTGGCCGAAGCCGAAACCGAAATGGCCCGAGGCCGTCTTGGCGACGCCGCCCGCGACACAGGGTTCAGGATCGAGCGCACCGTGATCGAGGCCGAGGGCCTGTGCCCCGACTGTCAGGACACCGCCGCGTGACCGCGCTGATCGAAACGCGCGGCATGACGCTGGCCCAGGGCGGCACGCCCGTTCTGCGCCACGTCGATTTTGCCATCAACGCAGGCGAGATTGTCACCATCGTCGGCCCGAACGGGTCGGGAAAGTCCACCCTGCTCAAAGGGTTGATTGGCGCGCTGACGCCGGTGTCGGGCACCATCACCCGCGCACCGAACCTGTCCATAGGCTATGTCCCGCAAAGCCTGCACATTGATCCGACCCTGCCACTGACCGTGCAGCGGTTCATGAACCTGCCCCGCCGCAGCAAGCCGCAGGCGGTGGCCGATGCGCTGCGCCACGCGGGACTGCCTGATCTGGGCCGCGCGCAGATGTCGGAATTGTCGGGCGGCCAGTTCCAACGCGTGCTGCTGGCGCGTGCGCTGCTGATGCGGCCCAATCTGCTAATTCTGGACGAAGCGACCCAGGGGCTTGATCAGCCCGGCTCTGCCGCCTTTTACCGCCAGATCGAGGAGGTCCGCGCCGATCTGGGCTGTGCGGTGCTGATGGTCAGCCACGATTTGCACGTGGTCATGGCCGCGTCCGATCGGGTGCTGTGCGTCAACGGCCACATCTGCTGCGAAGGGACCCCCGACGTGGTGCGCGATGCGCCGGAATACCGCGCGCTGTTCGGCACCGGCACCCAAGGCGCACTGGCGCTGTATCGCCACGAGCACAACCATGATCACGGGCATGATCACGATCACACGCACGACCACGACGCAGAGCACAAAGGCCACACCCATGCTGGATGATTTCGCCCTGCGCGCCGCCCTTGCCGGGATCGGCGTCGCCCTTGCCGCCGCCCCCTTGGGCTGTTTCGTGGTCTGGCGGCGCATGGCCTATTTCGGAGACGCCACATCGCACGCGGCCCTGTTGGGCGTGGCGCTGGCGCTGACCTTTCAGGGGCCTGTTCTGCTGGGCGTTCTGGTGGTGGCACTGCTGATGGCACTGGCGGTCAGCACCCTGTCGGGGCGCGGGCTGGCGGAGGATACGCTGCTGGGCGTCATGGCCCATGCAGCCCTTGCGCTGGGGCTGGTCGCGGTGTCGCTGCTGCACGGGGTACGGGTGGATTTGATGGCCTATCTGTTCGGCGACATCCTGGCCGTCACCAAAAGCGATCTGGCGCTGATCTGGGGCGGTGCCGCGCTGGTCATCGCCATGCTGGTCTGGCGCTGGACGGCGCTGCTGTCGGCCACGCTTAATCCTGATCTGGCCCAAGCCAGCGGCATCAACCCGCGCCGCGAGCAACTGGTGCTGACGCTGACGCTGGCCATTACCGTGGCTTGCGCAATCAAAGTGGTGGGTGCGCTGTTGATTGCCGCCCTGCTGATCATTCCCGCAGCTGCGGCACGGCCATTGGCCCGCACGCCCGAAGCCATGGCCGCCATCGCAGCCGGCATCGGAGCATTGGCTGCATTGGGCGGATTGGGCGCATCCTTTCAATGGGATACGCCCACTGGCCCCAGCATTGTCAGCGTCGCTGCCGGAGCTTTTGTGCTGACCTCGGTGCTGCGCAGCTTTACCCGATCTCGGCGGTAGCTTCGATTTCCAGCAACGCTTCGTCCTCGACCAGCGCGTCGATCACCACCATGGTCATGGCAGGGAAATTCCGGCCCAGCACGTCGCGGTATACCGCGCCCACCTCGGCCTGATGCGCAAGATAGTCGGCCTTGTCCGTGACATACCACGTCAGCCGCACGATGTCGGCACAGGTGCCCCCTGCCGCCTCGACCACGGTGCGGATGTTGGTCAGCGCCTGACGCATCTGGCCGATGAAATCATGCACTTCGAACACCTGATCGACGGTCCAGCCGATTTGCCCGCCCACATAGAGCGTGCCGGATTTGGTCAGAACGCCGTTGGCGTAACCCTTGGCGGGTTTCCAACCGTCGGGTTGAATGATGCGATTGGCCATTGGCCACCTCCTATATACACGGACGTCAGACGCCCAAAAATTTGTCCGCAATATCGCGGTCCAAAGCCGCCATATCGCCGCGCCACACGGATGTGCCGCGTTCCAGAATGACAGCGCGATCTGCGACCTGGCGCAGTTCGGCCAGCGATTTGTCGACCACCAACAGGCCAAGGCCCGTCTCGGATTTCAATGTGCGCACGGCGGCCCATATCTCTTGCCGCACCACGGGCGCCAGCCCCTCGGTGGCCTCGTCCAGCATCAAAAGGCGCGGGTTGGTCATCAGCGCGCGCCCGATGGCCAGCATTTGCTGTTCACCGCCCGACAGCGACGCCGAAAGCTGGTCCTGACGCTCTTCCAGCCGCGGAAACAGCGCCGTCACCCGCGCCATGTCCCAATGCCCGGGCCGCGCCGCCGCGATCAGGTTCTCGCGCACCGTCAGGTTGGCAAAACACCGCCGTCCCTCGGGCACCAGCCCCAGACCAGCCTGCGCGGCCTTGTGCGGCGGCAGGTTGCCAATGTCGCGCCCGTCCAGCCTGACTGTGCCGGATGTGTGCTTCAGCAGGCAGCTGATCACCTTGATGGTCGATGACTTGCCCATGCCGTTGCGCCCCATCAGGGCGACAACCTCGCCTTCGGCCACGTCCAGATCGACACCGAACAGCGCCTGCGACTGCCCGTAGAACGCCTGGATCTGCTCAAGCTCCAACAAAAGGCTCATGCCGCGTCCTCCTCGCCCAGATAGGCGGTGCGCACCAACGGGTCGGCGCGAATTTCGTCCGCCGTACCGGTGGCGATGATCTTGCCGTAAACCAGCACGCTGATCCGGTCGGCCAGCGCGAAAACCGCGTCCATGTCATGTTCAACCAGCAGGATTGGCGCCTCGCGGCGCAGACCGTCAAGAAAGGTGGTCATACGTTTCGAGCCCGACGCGCCAAGGCCCGCCATCGGTTCATCCATCACGAAAGCATGGGGTTTCAGTGTCAGCGCCACCGCAACCTCAAGCAATCGCCGCTGGCCATGGCTCAGCTCTGCCGTGCGGGTGGCGGCGTGATCGGCCAGCCCGACGCGTTCCAGCGCCGCATGTGCCTGTGCCACCAGTTCGGCATCGCCCATCACCGGACGCAGGAACCGCCAGACAGATCCGGCCCGCCCCAGCGCGCCTAGCACCGCGTTTTGCAGCACTGTCGCCTCCATCGCCAGTGACGATATCTGGAACGTGCGCCCCAAACCGGCCCGCGCCCGCGCCTGAGTGCTCAGCCCCGTCACGTCCTTCCCCTTGAACCAAACGCGCCCCGCATCGGGCGTCAGCCCGCCTGCGATCTGTTTGATCAGCGTCGATTTCCCCGCCCCGTTCGGCCCGATCAACGCGTGGATTTCACCGGGCATCAGCGTCAGCGTCACCCCGTCCGTGGCCTGCAACGCGCCAAAGGCCCGGTATAGCCCGTCCACATGCAACAGCGGTTCAGTCATGGGCCACCTCCCGTCCTGCCAGCGACCCGATCAGCCCGCCGCGTGCGAACAACACCACCAGCAGCAGGATCGCACCCACGTAGATCAGCCAGAACTCGGACAGCGGCGACAGCAGGTATTCCAGCAAGACAAACACCATCGCCCCCGCGACAGGGCCGAACAAACGCCCGACGCCGCCCAGCACGATAAACACGATAAACTCACCCGACATTTGCCAACTGAACATCGTTGGGCTGACAAAGCGGTTCAGATCGGCAAACAGTGCGCCAGCCAGCCCTGTCACAGCGCCCGAAATCACGAAAGCCACCAGCCGCAACCGGTAGGGTCCCAGACCCACGGTCTCGACCCGCTCGGCGTTCTGCCGCGCCGCACTTAGCGCCAGACCAAAGGGCGCGCGCGCCAGTCGGCCCATCCACCACAGGACCGCCGACAGGATCACAAAGACCAGAAGGAAGAATTGCATCGGGTCCAGCGTGTTCAGCCCCGGAAAATCATTGCGCACATAAATGCTTAGACCGTCCTCGCCACCATAGGCAGGCCAGGAAATCGCGAAGTAATACAGCATTTGTCCAAAGGCGAGCGTGATCATGATAAAATAAACACCCGAGGTGCGCAGCGACAACGCCCCGATGGCAAGTGCGGCCAGCGCGCTGGTGACAATCGCCACCAGCCAGATCACCGGCATCGACTTGGTCCCCTCGATCACGATCCAGCCGTCGATCATCGGGCTATAGGTCTGGGCGTGATGCGCCAGAATGCCCATGGCATAGCCGCCAATCCCGAAAAACGCCGCATGGCCCAGACTGACCAGCCCGCCCAGCCCAAGCGCCAGGTTCAACCCCACAGCCGCCAGCGCAAAGATCGCGGCCCGGGTGATCAGCGTGATCAAAAACGGCTCGTCCAGCGCAAAGGCCAGTCCGGCGGCCACAGGCATCGCCAGATACAGCAGTGTGTTCAAGAGTGTCTCGCGCCGCATCTTATGCCCCTCCGTACAGGCCGGTGGGCCGGAACAGCAGAACCAGCGCCATCAGGATATAGATCGACATCGACGCCAGCGCCGAGCCGATGGTTGTCGCACTGGACGGATCCATGAACAGACCGAACAAAAGCGGCAACAGCACACCGCCCAGCGTGTCGGTCAGCCCAACCAACAACGCCCCCACGAGTGCGCCCTTGATCGACCCGATGCCACCAATCACGATCACCACAAAGGCCAGGATCAGCACCGGCTCGCCCATGCCCACCTGCACCGACTGAATCGCGCCCACCAGCGCACCGGCCAGACCGGCCAGTGCTGCGCCAAGGGCAAAAACGATGGTGTAAAGACGGCTGATGTCGACCCCCAAGGCACCGATCATCTCGCGGTCGCTTTCGCCTGCGCGGATCTGGATGCCGATGCGCGTGCGGGCGATCAACTGGAACAGGCCAAAGGCGATCAGCAGCCCGATCACGATGATCAGCAAACGATAGGACGGGTACAGAATACCACCGGGCAATGTCACCGGACCGGACAATGCTGCAGGCACATCCAAATACAGCGGGAACGACCCGAACAGCCACCGCGTGCCTTCGGAAAAGATCAGGATCAACGCAAATGTCGCCAGCACCTGATCCAGATGGTCGCGGTCATAAAGCCTGCGGATCACCACCATCTCTATGATGCACCCCGCCAAGGCTGCAGCGGCCAGCGCCGCCGCCAGGGCCAGCACAAACGATCCGGTCCATCCCGCCACCGCCGCCGCCGCAAAAGCGCCGACCATATACAGAGATCCATGGGCCAGATTGATCAACCCCATGACCCCGAAAATCAGCGTCAGACCGGCGGCCATCAGGAACAACATGATCCCCGATTGCAGCCCGTTCAAGACCTGTTCTATCAACAACATTGGTGTCATTTGCCAACCCTGCCCCGCGCAACGCACCGGCAAGCCCTTGAAAATTATTATGTTTCAGGAATTTGGCTCTGGCAGAGACCCCGCCAGAGCCAAGGGTCTTACATCTTGCAGTCAGCGCCGTAGACGTCCGACTGATCGGTGGATGCCACACCGATCATGCGGTTGGTGACCACGTCACCTTCCTTGACGACTTCTCGCATATAGATGTCCTGAATCGGGTGATGGTTGGGCGCGAACGAAAACTTGCCGCGCACCGACTGGAAATCAGCCTCTTCCAGTGCAGCCTGAAACGCAGCCGCGTCTTTCACATCTGCCTTGCCTATGGCCGAGATCAGCAACAACGCGGTGTCATATCCTTGGGCCGCGTAAAGCGACGGCAGACGACCGTATTCATCCTGAAACGCCTTTACGAAATCGGCGTTGCCGGGAACGTCCAGATCCTTGGACCAATGCGCCGTGTTCTTGACGCCCAAAGCGGCGTCGCCGATCGCGCCCAGGATACCTTGGTCAAAGCTGAACGCAGGACCCATCACGTTTTTATCGACGCCCGAGCCGGCCCATTGTTTCATGAACGAAATGCCCATGCCGCCCGGCAGGAAGAAATAGACAGTATCCGCATCCGAGGCACGGATTTGCGCGATTTCGGCGGCATAATCGGTCTGGCCCAGCTTGGTGTAAACCTCGTTTACGACCTCGCCCTTGAAGGTGCGTTTGAAGCCGGTCATGCCGTCGATACCCGCCGGATAGTTGGGCGCCATCAAGAACACTTTCCCGATCCCGTTGTCATTGGCCCACAGCCCGCTTGCCTCGTAAAAGGCGTCGTTCTGCCATGCGACGTTGAAATACAGCGGGCTGCATCCCTTGCCCGCCAACGCAGACGGACCGGCGTTGGGCGACAGGTAGAATTTGCCTTGGGCTGTCACGCCGGGCACCACGGCCATGGCCAGGTTGGACCAGATGATACCGGTCATGACATCGACCTTCTCGGACTGGATCATCTTGTCGGCCAGCTGCACCGCAATGTCGGGCTTTTGCTGGTCGTCTTCGATAACGATATCCAGCATGTCGTTGCCCTTGGCCGCCAGCATAAAGCCGTCGCGCACGTCAATGCCCAAGCCCGCACCGCCGCCCGAAAGCGTGGTGATCATGCCGACCTTGACCTTGCCGCCATGCCCGTCGGCCAGCGTCGCCGTGCCTGCCAATGCCATGCAAGCGGCTGTTACCAGTGATTTGATTGTCATTTCGTCGTCTCCCGTGTTGATGGGGTCATTGCGCCCCTCTTTTTGGTTTCTTTTGATGCTGTCGTCAGGTCACCCTGCTGCGTTTGCGATATTGCGGATCATCCCACAGTTTGTCACGCATCACAGTCTCAATATGTGCGACAGCAGCCATCACGTCCGCCTCGTCGAGGTAAAGCGGCGTAAAACCAAATCGCATGGTGTCGGGCGCACGAAAATCCCCGATCACACCGCGCGCGATCAATGCCTGCATCGCGGCATAACCTTCGTCGAAACGGAACGAGACCTGACTGCCCCGCTGTTCTGCATCGCGCGGGCTGGAAAGCGTCAATTCGGGCACGCAGGCCTCGACCTCGCGGATGAACACCTCTTGCAGCGCGATGGATGCGGCGCGGACATCGGCCATATCGACGCCTTCCCAGACGTCCATCGCGGCCTCAAGTGCTGCAAGCTGGATGATCGGCGGCGTGCCGACACGCATCCGTTCGATCCCGCCTGCGGGCCGGTAATCGGGATCAAAATCAAACGGTGCATCATGGCCCAGCCATCCGGCCAGCGCAGGCTGCACCTGCCCTGCCAGATCGGGGCGCACGTAGATAAAGGCAGGCGCGCCGGGGCCGCCGTTCAGATATTTATATGTACAGCCCACCGCCATCTCGCAATTGCTGGCTGCCAGGTCGACGGGCACGGCACCGGCGGAATGCGCCAGATCCCAGATCATCACAGCCCCATTGACATGGGCAATTTCGGTGATTGCTTTCATGTCATGCTTGCGGCCCGTGCGGTAATCCACCTCGGTCAGCATCACGGCAGCGATGGTGTCGTCAATGGCACCGGCCACATCCTCTGGGGCGACTGTCTTAAGCTCAAACCCCTGATCCAGCGTGTTGATCAACCCCTGCACCATATACAGATCGGTGGGAAAGTTGCCGGTGTCGCTCAGGATCACCTTGCGACCGGGCCGCAGTTTCAATGCCGCCGCGACGGCCTGATAGACCTTGATCGACAGCGTATCACCCATCACAACCGACCCTTCGGGCGCGCCGATCAGACGGGCAATCTTGTCGCCGATGCGTGCGGGCTGCGCCATCCATCCCGCATCGTTCCAGCCGCGGATCAGCATCTGTCCCCATTCGTCGGCAATCATGCCAGACACCCGTGCCTGAGCAGCTTTGGGCAATGGTCCCAACGAGTTGCCGTCAAGATAGAGCACACCCTCTGGCAGATCGAACATCTCTTTACGCAAAACCATCACAACTCTCCTCTGACATGCCAAAGTTCGGGAAACAGCTCGACCTCAAGCATCTTGCGCAAATAGGCCACACCGGATGTACCGCCCGTGCCGCGTTTGAAACCGATGATGCGTTCCACAGTGGTCACGTGGTTGAAACGCCACCGGCGAAAGTAGTCCTCAAGATCCACCAGCTTTTCCGCCAGTTCGTATAGCTCCCAATGGGTTGCAGGATCTTGGTAAACCGTTTTCCACATATCCTGAACCGCAGGATCTGCCGACCAAGCGGACTGCGACGGTGTCGCATCCGGGGCGTCCACACCCAGTTTTTCGGACACAACGGCCAATGCCACCTGATACAGACTGGGCTGCGCCAGTTCTGCCTCAAGCGCGGCGTGCGCTTCGGACCGGTGTTCATGCACCTTCTTCAACGCCACCTGCCGGTTGCCCAACAGGTATTCCACCATCCGGTACTGATGCGACTGAAACCCAGACGAATTGCCCAAGGACGGGCGAAATGCCGTGTATTCGCTGGGCGTCATGGTGCGCAGAACGTCCCATGCCCCGTTCAACTGCTCGAATATCCGCGCCACGCGGGTCAGCATCTTGAAGGCAGGCTGCAATTCCCCGTCTGCAATACGTGCCCGCGCAGTCTGCAATTCGTGAATCGCCAACCGCATCCACAATTCGGATGTCTGGTGCTGCACGATAAACAGCATCTCGTCATGGGCATCCGAGCGCGGGTGTTGTGCCGTCAGGATCGCGTCCAGACCCAGATAGTCGCCATAGGACATATCCTTGCTGAAATCGAGTTTCGCGCCGTGGTGGTCTGTCATTCGGTGCCTCTCAAAGCAAAACGTTGGATTTTCCCGGTGGCCGTCTTGGGCAGCGCATCAACGAACTGGATGTCACGGGGGTACTTATAGGGGGCAATGGTCGCTTTAACATGGTCCTGCAACAGCTTGATAAGGTTTGCATCCTTTTCAACCCCCTCAGCAACGACCACATGCGCCTGAACGATCTGGCCGCGTGCCTCGTCCGGCTTGGCCACAACAGCGCATTCCACAACGTCCCGATGCGACAGCAAGGCCGCCTCGACCTCGGGTCCGGCGATGTTATAGCCCGCGCTGACAATCATGTCGTCATTGCGCGCCGCGAAATGCAGATAGCCGTCTTCGTCCATCGTGAAGCTGTCGCCGGTGATGTTCCAGCCGCCCTGCACGTAGTCCGCCTGCCGCGCATCTGCCAGATAGCGGCAGCCGGTTGGCCCCTGCACCGCCAGCCTGCCCACCGTGCCGCGCGGCACCTCGACGCCATCGGCATCGACCACTTTGGCGCGGTAGCCGGCCACCGGTTTGCCTGTGCACGCCGGGCGGTGATCGTCAAAGCGGTTCGAGATGAAAATATGCAGCATCTCGGTTGCCCCGATACCGTCCAGCATCGGCTTGCCGGTCTTGGCGATCCACTCTTCATAGACGGGCGCGGGCAGCGTCTCGCCTGCCGACACCGCGGCGCGCAGGCTGCTTAGATCGGCGCCCTCGTCCATCGCACGCAACATGGCCCGGTAGGCTGTGGGTGCGGTAAAGCACACGGTTGCATGGTATTTTTCAATGATCTCGATCATGTTCGGCGGCGATGCTGTTTCCAGCAAGGTCGCCGCAGCACCGAACCGCAACGGAAAAATCGCCAGCCCGCCAAGGCCAAAAGTGAATGCCAGGGGCGGCGAGCCGATAAAGACATCCTCGGGCACAACGCCCAGCACCTCGCGCGCATAACCGTCGGCAATCATCAGCAGATCGCGGTGAAAATGCATCGTCGCCTTGGGGCTGCCGGTGGTGCCGCTGGTGAATCCCAACAGCGCCACATCGTCCCGACCGGTCTGTACCGCGTCGAACCTGACCGGTTTTTCCAGGGCCAGCCGGTCCAGCTCGGCCTCGTGATTGGACGTGCCGTCAAACCCCGTTACGCTGGTCAGATACTCCGAGCCTTCCGCGCAAGCCAACAGTTCGTCCATCAGCCGCGTATCGCACAGCGCATGGCTGATCTGGGCCTTGTCCACAATCGCGCGCAATTCGCCCGCGCGCAGCATGGGCATTGTGTTCACCACAACCGCGCCCGCCTTGGTCGCAGCCAGCCAGCAGGCCACCATCGCAGGGTTGTTGGCCGAGCGGATAAGTACACGATTACCAGGCTTTAAACCAAGATCTTCAACCAACACATGCGCCAGCCGGTTGGTCCAGTCGGACATCTCTTTATAGGTCCGCCGCCGCCCGTTCCCGATCAATGCGGTGTGGTCGCCAAAGCCCTTTGCCACCATCTCGTCGGTCAGGGCCACGCCCACATTCAGAAAGTCGGGATAGTCGAACCCACCCGTCGCAAACTCCGGCCACTGGTCCTGCGGCGGCAGGTTGTCACGCGAAAACGTATCTACATGTGCCGACGGTCCCAACATCACTTTTCTCCTGCAAAGTTCGCTAAAGTCTGCCGTGCAATCACGACCTTCTGTACATCCGACGCCCCTTCGTAGATGCGCAGGGCGCGGATCTCGCGGTACAGGCTTTCCACCATCTGACCGCTGCGCACACCGTCGCCGCCGTGCAACTGCACCGCCGCATCTACCACCTTTTGCGCCTGATCCGTGGCAAACAGCTTGGCCATCGCCGCCTCGCGCGTGACGCGCGGTGCGCCTGAATCCTTGGTCCACGCGGCGCGGTAAATCAACAAGGCCGATGCATCCACATCCAGCGCCATCTCGGCGATATGCCCCTGAACCAACTGCAATTCCGCCAGTGCCGCCCCCTGCACCTGTCGGGACGTGACACGTTCCAACGCCTCGTCCAGCGCGCGACGGGCAAAGCCCAATGCCGCCGCAGCAACGGTCGACCGGAACACATCCAGCACCGACATCGCAATGCCAAACCCCTTGCCGCGCGCGCCCAGCAACGCAGATGCAGGCACGCGGCAATCGGTGAATGTCAGCGTCGCCAACGGGTGCGGTGCGATCACTTGCAACCGCTCGGTGATCTCCAGTCCGGGCGTGTCCGCAGGCACGACAAAGGCAGACAAGCCCCGCGCACCGGGCACGTCTTCGGACCGTGCAAAGACGCAATAGACGTCCGCAATCCCGCCATTACTGATCCACGTCTTTTGTCCATTTAGAACAAATTTATCGCCATCCAGGACCGCTGACATGGTAGAACTTGCCACATCCGAACCAGATTGCGGCTCCGTCAATGCAAAGGCAGAAATCGCCTTGCCCGTCCGCGTCAGCGGCAGCCACGCCTGTTTTTGCGCCTCGGTTCCGAACAGCGAAATCGCCCCCGTGCCCAGCCCCTGCATCGCAAAGGCAAAGTCGGCCAACCCGTCATGTCGCGCCAATGTCTCGCGGATCAGGCACAGCGTGCGCACATCCAGATCACCACCCGAGTGCTGCAACCAACCTGCATCGCCCAGCGCCGCCACCAAACCGCGACAAGCCCCGTCCACGTCGGAATGATCCACTGGCAGGTTGGCCGCGCACCAGGCATCAAGGTCGTCTGCCAACGCCTTGTGGCGCGGCTCGAAAAACGGCCAGTTCAGAAACGATCGGTCAGACATGGCTACGGGCCCTTCTTCTCTGGTTCAATAAATCCCCGCCGGAGGCTTCCACCCTCAGTCTCCTTCGAAGACGGGGCGGTCCTTGGCGACAAAGGCGCGGTAAGCGCGTTCAAAATCCGCGGTTTGCATGCAAATCGCCTGTGCCTGCGCTTCGGCCTCGATCGCCTGATCCAGCGACATCGACCATTCCTGCGCCAGCATGGTTTTGGTCATCATATGGGCAAAATTCGGGCCCGCTGCGATCTGCACCGCCAACGCGCGCGCCTCTGCCTCGAGCGCATCAGCATCGACGAGGCGGTTGAAAAATCCCCATTTTTCACCTTCGGCCGCACTCATCGACCGGCCGGTGTACAGCAGCTCTGCCGCGCGCCCCTGACCAATGATCCGTGGCAGCATTGCACAGGCGCCCATGTCGCATCCGGCAAGACCCACACGGGTGAACAGGAATGCCGTCTTGGCCTCGGGCGTGCCGATCCGCAGGTCGGACGCCATCGCGATGATCGCACCGGCGCCCACACATATGCCGTCGATGGCCGCGATCACCGGTTTGCCGCAGCCCAGGATCGCCTTGACCAGATCGCCGGTCATGCGCGTGAACCGCAGCAGTTCCTTCATGTTCATATTGGTCAAAGGACCAATGATATCATGCACATCCCCGCCAGAGCTGAAGTTGCCGCCGTTCGACGCAAACACCACCGCGTGTACATCGTCTGCATAGTGCAGATCACGGAACCAGTCGCGCAGCTCGGCATAGCTTTCAAAGGTCAAAGGGTTCTTGCGATCAGGGCGGCTCAGCCGGACGGTGGCGATGCCGTCGGCGATCTCGCATTCGAAATGGGTTACGTCAGAGCGCATTGGTCATCTCCTTTTTGTCTTGTTTTTCGGCCAGTTGCATCAACCGTGTGGCCAATGTCCGTGCCTCGTCTGCGGTGAAATCACCCAGCAAATCGTTGACCCATCCCTCGTGGGCTTCGGCCTGACGCGCGAACTCGGCCTGACCTTCTGTCGTCAGCCGGACCATCATCGCGCGGCGGTCCCCGGGAACCGGCATCCGTTCGGCCAGACCTTCGGCAGACAATCGGTCCACGATCCCGGTCACGTTGCCGTTTGAGACCCGCAACACGCCGGACAGCGCGCTCATCTTAAGCCCCTCGGGATGGCGCGAAAGCGCCGCCATCATGTCAAAGCGGGGCAGCGTGCTGTCAAACTCGCGGCGCAACGCGTCACGCAGACGGGATTCGATACCGCGCGTGATCTTCAACAAGCGCAACCATAGGCGCAGGCGGTCTTTCGAATTGGTCATATCTCGCCGCCCGAGACGGACAGGGTATGCCCGTTGACCATCGACGCCCCGTCCGAGGCAAGGAAAGTAACAGCCGCCACGACTTCATCCACCGTGATCATCCGGCGCATGGGGTTCCCCGAGGTGATGCGCGCCGTGGCTTCCTCTGCGCTGATCTTGAACCGCGCGGCGACGCCTTCGACGGCGGCCTGGCCCATCGGCGTATCGACAAAACCGGGACATACCGCGTTGCAGGTGATGCCGTCGCGCGCAACCTCGGTGGCCAGCGCACGCACCAGCCCGATCACCCCGTGTTTCGCCGCGACATAGGCCGAAATATTCGGACCGCCCTGCAATCCGGCGGTCGAGGCGATGGCAATCAACCGGCCGCCGCGTGTCATCGTCTGCAAGGCTGCGCGAAAGGTCAGAAATGTACCGGTCAAGTTCACGTCAACCGTGCCCTTGAACACATCCAGCGGCATGTCACGCATTTTCATCGACTTGCCCGCGCCTGCGTTGGCGATCACCACGTCGTAGGGTTTGGAAAACAGGGCATCTACCGATGCCTCGTCCGTCACATCGCACGTCAGGCAGGTCATACCCCGTCCGCCGTCAGTCTCTTGCAGCGCATCCATCCGGCGCCCCGCGATGGTCACCGCATCGCCCGCGTCGGCCATGGCCTGTGCAATACCGCGCCCGATGCCCGAACCGCCACCTGTGATCAATACCTGTCTCATACCCGTTCCTCTGTCTCTGCGGCACGATCCGCCAGCCGCCAAAGCTGGTCGCGGCCCGGTCCGTAGGGCTTTGGCCAGATAGCCTGTCTGTCACCGATCCGCGCGCCTTCGCGTAGGGTCCAATAGGGGTCTGCCAGATGCGGACGCGCAAGGCAGACCAGATCGGCGCGCCCCGCCATCAGGATCGAATTGACGTGACCAGCTTCGAAAATATTGCCCACGGCCATGGTTTTCACACCTGCATCGTTGCGAATGCGGTCAGACATCGGCGTCTGGAACATGCGGCCATAGACGGGGCGACCTTCGGTGCTGGTTTGACCTGCGCTGACGTCGATGATGTCGGCCCCGGCTTGGGTAAAGGCGCGGGCGATATCGACGGCCTGTTCAGGGGTCACGCCCATGTCGTGCCAGTCGGTCGACGAAATCCGCACCGCCATCGGTTTGCTTGCAGGCCACGCTGCGCGCATGGCGGCGAACACTTCCAAAGGATAGCGCAGCCGGTTTTCCAGCGAACCGCCATATGCATCATCGCGCTGGTTCGACAGCGGCGAGATGAACGATGAAATCAGATAGCCGTGCGCCGCGTGCAGTTCGATCATGTCAAAGCCTGCGCGTTCGGCCATTTCCGTGGCCCTGACGAATTCTGCCGTCACGGTATCCATATCCTCGCGGGTCATGGCGCGGGGCGTGTCATTGCCATCGGACCAAGGCACGGCACTGGCCGAGATCAGCGGCCAATTGCCCGAGGGCAGCGGCGCGTCCATCGTCTCCCAACCCACTTGCGTAGACCCTTTGCGGCCCGCGTGGCCGATCTGGCAACAGATGGCGGCGTCGGTCTCGGTGTGGACGAAATCCACCAGCCGCTTCCATGCGGCCTCGTGTTCGGGCGCGTACAGACCCGGACAGCCCGGCGTGATCCGGCCATCTGCCGACACGCACGTCATCTCTGTATAGACCAGCCCAGCGCCGCCCTTGGCCCGTTCGCCGTAATGGACCAGGTGCCAGTCAGTCGGGCAGCCGTTCACCGCCTTGTACTGCGCCATTGGCGAGACCACGATACGATTGTTCAACGTCAGATCACGCAGTTTCAGCGGCGCGAACATCGGCGCACGGGGCGCTGCGTTCGTGCCTGCACCTGCTTGCACCATGAACCAGTTTTCAGCATCGGCCAGCCATTTCGGATCGCGTTCGCGCAGGTTCTCGTGGCTGATCCGCTGCGACCGCGTCAGCATCGAATAGTTGAACTGCACCGGGTCCATATCCAAATAGCGTTCGACATCCTCGAACCATTCCAGCGAGTTGCGCGCCGCCGATTGCAGACGCAACACCTCCAGACGGCGGGCGGCTTCGTAGTCGACAAAGGCCTTGTCCAGATCCGGCTCCCGGGTCACCGCCTCGGCCAGCTTGGCCGCCGATTCCAGCGCCAGCTTGGTCCCCGACCCGATCGAGAAATGCGCGGTAGCCGACGCATCGCCCAGCAGCACGACATTCTTGTGGTGCCATGTTTCGCACAGCACACGCGGGAATTTGATCCATGCAGATCCACGCACGTGGTTGGCATTCGACATCAGCGCGTGGCCATCCAGATGCGCCGCAAAAATGCGCTCGCAAGTGGCGATGCTGTCTTCCTTGCTCATCGCTTCAAAGCCAAAGGCGTCGTAGGTCGCCTGCGAACACTCCACGATAAAGGTCGCCGTGTCCGCGTCGAACTGATAGGCGTGCGCCCAGACCCAACCGTGTTCTGTCTGCTCGAAGATGAAGGTGAAAGCGTCGTCGAATTTCTGATGCGTTCCCAGCCAGACAAAGGGACAGCGGCGCACGTCGATGTCGGGTTTGAACGTGTCCTGAAATTCCAGCCGCGTCTTGGAATTCAACCCGTCACAGGCGACAACCAGATCGTAGTCGTCCATATACGCGCTGGCACTGCCGACCTCGGTTTCGAATTGCAGATCGACGCCCAACTCGCGGGCACGCGCTTGCAGCAGGCTCAGCAGCGTCTTGCGCCCGATGCCACAGAACCCGTGGCCGGTGCTGACGATCCGCTGGCCCTTGTGGTGCAGCGCAATGTCGTCCCAATAGGCGAAATGCTGGCGAATGGTTTCGGCGCTGACGGGGTCGTTTGCGGCCAGATTGCCCAATGTTTCGTCCGAAAGCACCACGCCCCAGCCAAAGGTGTCATCAGGTTTGTTCCGCTCGATCACGGTCACCTGCGCCTGCGGATCACGCAATTTCAGCGAAATGGCGAAATACAGTCCGGCAGGACCTCCACCCAAACATACAGCACGCATAATCGCCTCCTTCATCCAAGCAAGATCGAGCCTAGGAGCGATTCCTTTTTATTTCAAGCAAAAATATTTTATGTATAAAACATATGAAGGTGAAGCGCTGGAAAGTGCTTAAAGCTTGGGCCGTCTTGTCGCTGGCCCTGACAAAATACCTTGCTGTGCGCTCTGTGGCGGCCTATCAATCCGAAACACTCATGGAGAGGGTATGACCTGTTAAAGTGGGGAGGCACAGCGCGCTCCCGATGCAGAAACGCACCACGTAGGCGTTCGGCCAAAGCATTGCCGGACAATGGTGTTCTGCAATCTCGTCACACGGCATTTTACCAGCGCGGGGCTTGCCCGCACCTTGACCACGAGAGTTCATTCCGATGACACGCGACTATTCCAAATTCCTGCCGCCCGCAGGATCAGCCCCCATGCCCAAACGCACCCCGACTGCGCTTGAGTTGCTGGGCTGGAAGCCGTTCTTCAGCCAGCAGACCGACATCGACACCCTTGCCACCACCCCGCCCGTGCGCGTGACCGAAGTGCACCGCTCGGGGTTGCGCGTGCTGGGCGACGGCATTGACACCACCATTCCGCCGGGGCCCGAGGCGACGGTGGGCGACTGGTTCCTGCTGGACCAGACCAACCCCGCCAACAGCATCCTGCTGGACCGTATCAGCCTGTTCGAGCGCCGCGCGGCAGGACATGACCGCAAACGCCAGATGATCGCGGCCAATGTCGACACGGTGTTTATCGTCACTTCGTGCAACCGTGACTTCAACGTGGCGCGGCTGGAACGGTTCGTGGCGCTGGCATTCGAGGCGCAGGTGACACCGGTGATCCTGCTGACCAAGGCTGATCTGTGCGACGACACCGCCCCCTATCTGGACGACGCACACGCGATTTCCAACCGCGTGGTGGTCGAGGCGCTGAATGCCAAAAGCGCCGAACCTGCGGACAAGCTTTCGGGCTGGTGCACGCCGGGGCAAACGGTCGCCTTTTTGGGGTCATCCGGCGTGGGCAAATCCACGTTGGTCAATGCGCTGTTTGCCAGCACTGTGGCCGACACCGGTGCCGTGCGCGAAGACGACAACCGCGGGCGCCACACCACCACGCATCGCCAGTTGCACTTTACCGCAGATGGCTGCGCGGTGCTGGACACACCGGGCATGCGCGAGCTGCAACTGACCGATGTCGAGGACGGCATTGCCGAGGTTTTTGACGATCTGGTGACGCTGGCAGGCCAGTGCCGGTTCAACGACTGCGCGCACGAGACAGAACCGGGCTGTGCCGTGCGTCAGGCGCTGGAGGCAGGTGAGATCGACGCGGCCCGTCTGGCCCGTTGGCGCAAACTGGCGGCAGAAGAGCGGTTCAACACCTCGACGCTGGCCCAGCGCAAGGCGCACGAGAAGTCGTTTCACAAGAAGATCAAGACGGTGCAACAGAAGAAAAAACGCTAGGTCTTCTTATCCTGCGAACCGGATTGCGCTTTGCACTTTGATCGCAGAATCTGGCGAAACAGGCCCGACCTCATGGTCGATTTGGCAAGGCTCCGACGCGCTTTCATGGCGCGCCGGTCCCCTCTCGGGCATTGCCCCGTTCCCAGTTGAGGCCCATTGTGCATACACAATAGCGCTGCCGCGCCCTCAGGAACGTTCAACACCATGTCAAATGAACTGCGTATCTTCGTGCCCCTGGCCATCCGCGCGATCATGAACACCCTAGCCCCGCGCATGGAGGCTTGCGCGCAAACTAAGATCACGCAGTTGATCGACCTGAACCCGGTGATACCCGAACGTATCTCGGCCGGTGAAGCCTATGACATCGGCCTGACCAATCCACCATATGCGAAGGTGCTTTTTAGATCTGGCCACGCAGACAAATCCAGCCACTGCGCCTTTGGCCGCGTGCCTCTTGCGATTGCCCGAAAGGCGGGCCCGGGTGGTGAGATCACGGAAGATGTGAAAGACATCAAGGCCCTGCTGCAAGGGGCGCAAGCCATCGGCTATACGGGTGCCGGGACAAGCGGTCAGACCTACCTTGATGTGATCAAACGGCTGGACATGGGACGTGACGTTCTGTCCAAAAGCCACGCGATGGACGGTGGCGCACCGGTGGCAGCGGTCGCGTCGGGCGCAGCCGAGCTTGCCATTGCGCCGCTGACCACAGTTCTTTCAAGCCCGGGTGTCGCGCCGGCCGCCATCTTTCCTGTGGAACTGAAGGCACATATCGACATGTCGATTTTCCTCAATTGCAAACCGCGAACCGGTGCGACGACTGCCCACGCCTTTCTGACGTCAAGCGCGCTGGACGACGAATTGGCTGCGGCAGGCGTCTTGCGATTTCAGCTGGATTGACCGCGCGGCGACGAACAGCCAGCCGAAATTCGCGCACTCCAATCGCCAGATAGCGCAGGGGTTGCCCGTCCCCTCACCCCGCCTTCATCAACGCCTCGAGCACCCCCCGCGCGCCTTCTGCGATCGGCACCGGCCTGCGGGTCACACGGTCTACGTTCACATGCACGAACCGCCCTTCAGCGGCGGCAGTGTCGTCGTCGTTGCGGAACAGGCCGATTTCGTAGTGCACCGACGACCCGCCCAGCCGTGCGACACGGATGCCTGCGTGGATCACGTCGGGAAAGGCCAGCTCGCCGTGATAGACACAGCCCGTTTCGACCACCAGAAACACCGTTTCGCTGGTTTTCAGGTCCAGCACACCCTGTTCGATCAGGTGGCCGTTCACCGCTGTGTCGAACAACTGGTAGTGCATGGCGTTGTTCATGTGGCCGTACATATCATTGTCCAGCCAGCGCGTAGTGATGACGGAAAACGCGGTATAATCGGCCCGCGTGCCGGGTTTCGGACGGCTCACCACGCGGCCTCGTAGATGGCTTGCGCGTCTGCCTCGTCCAGGGCGCGCGGGTTGTTGACCAGCAGGCGCGTCTGGTTCATCGCGTCACGCGCCAGCATGGGCAGGTCGTCCTGCCCGATGCCAACCTCGCGCAGGCCCTTTTGCAGGCCGCAGCGGGTGGACAGGTCTTGCAACGCGTCGGCAAAGGCGGTCGCGGCCTCTTGCCCCTGCAACCCCGCCAGTTCGGGAAAGGCGATGCCTGCCAGTTCGGCATAGGGTGTCGGTGCCGTCACCGCATTGAACCGCAGCACATGCGGCAGAACCAGCGCGTTCGACAGCCCGTGCGGCACCTTGAAATGCCCGCCAATCGGATAGGCCAGCGCGTGCACAGCCGCCACCGGGCTGTTGGCAAAGGCCTGCCCCGCCAGCAGCGACCCCAGCAGCATGTCGCCACGTGCGGCCATGTCGTGCGGCTCTTTCACCGCGCGTTCCAATGCGCCGCCCATCAGGCGCAACGCCTCGACCGCCAGCGCGCGGCTGACGGGGTTGTTGTTCGCCGAGGCACTGGCATAGCTTTCGATGGCGTGCACCATCGCGTCGATGCCGGTCGCGGCGGTCACATGGGCAGGCAGATCGCGTGTCAGTTCAGGGTCCAGCAAGGCCACGTCGGGGATGATCAACGGGCTGACGACGCCCATCTTTTCCGACGCTCCCGTGGTCACGATGCTGATCGGGGTGACCTCCGACCCGGTGCCGGATGTCGTCGGCACCGCAATCAGCGGCAGGCGCGGCCCGCGTGCCATGCCCACACCGTAACAATCGGCCAGCGTCTCGCCCGAGCAGGCCAGAAGTGCCGCCAGCTTGGCCACGTCGATCGACGACCCGCCGCCCAAACCGATCACACCGTCCTTGCCCCTGGCCGCCTCGACCGCTTGCAGGATCACCGCCTCGGGCGGGTCGGCTTTGACGTCCGAGAAAACCTCTACCTTGATGTCCGCCGCCTTAAGCGCCGCCAGCGCGCGGTCGACGATGCCCGTGGCCATCATGCCCGGATCGGTGACCAGCAGAACACTGTCGCCACAGGTCGCGCGGGCCATGTCGCCCAACTGGTCCAGCAGGCCATCGCCCATGCGGATGCTGGGTGTGGTGTTGAAGGTAAAAGGTGTCATTGGATTATCCTGCATCTGCCAGCAGGTCGTCGAACAAGGCCTGCTGTTGTTTCATCTTGGCGCCCATGGCGCGGGTCAAATCGTCGGGGCGCAACATGCCCGCGTTCCATGTGGCGATCTGGTCCAGCCCTTCAGCGACGGAATGGTCCCGCGTATAGGTCACCGCCTGTTTGATACCTGCAATGGCCAGCGGCGAACGGGCGGCGATGGTCTGCGCCATCTCCAGCGCGGCGGCGATCACTGCATCGCGGTCTGCGTGGATGGCATTGACGATGCCCCAGCCCTTGGCCTCCTCCGCCGAAAACCGCCGCCCGGTGTAGGCCAGTTCGCGCACCACGCCGGGGGCCATCAGTTTGGGCATACGTTGCAGCGTGCCCACGTCGGCGGCCATGCCGATGTTGATTTCCTCGATGCCGAAAGCGGTGTCGGCGGTGCACAGGCGAATATCGCAAGCGGTGATCAGGTCGATGCCCCCGCCCAGACAGGCCCCGTGGATCGCGGCAATCACCGGCACCCGCATCTCCTCCAGCGCGCTCAGCGAGGCTTGCAGCTTCAGCACCAGTTTGCGCATCGCATAAGCCGCGCGGCCCGGTTCCTGACCGGTCAGTTCCATGATGCCCTGAAAGGCGGCCAGATCCATCCCGGCGGTAAAATGCTTGCCCCGACCCGAGATTACCACACAGCGCACGGCCGGGTCAGCGTCCAACGCAGCCGCAATGCGCGGCAGGTCGTCCCAGAACGCAGGCGTCATGCTGTTGGCCTTGGCGGCGTTGTCCATTTCGATATGGGCCACGCCATCGGCCACCGAAACGGCGAAAAAGGTCGATGTTATCGGATCTGTCATGCAAAGCTCCTCCTGCCAGCGGGCGCATGGTGCCTTGATCGTGGGGGAAGTGTCCAGACGGACAAGCCCCCGGCACAGGCTGTTACGCAGCGATACGCGCCGCAGCAGCTGGTACAGATACACCATCTCCCAGCTTGCCCTTGCCCTGCCCGCCTGTGCGCGGCTAAGTTTCGTGTAAAGAAATCTGCTTTACGCGCGGAAAATTCTCGCGTTGCGCAACCGCTCAAGGACCGATGCCATGGACGACAGCAAGATCCGCAACATGGAGCAGTTCGCCCGCGTCAGCGGCATATCGCGCCCCACGGTGTCGAAATACTTTAACGATCCGTCCAGCGTGCGGCCCAAGACCCGCGCCCGGATCGAAGAGGCGCTGGAGCAATACGACTATCGCCCGAACATCTTTGCGGTGAACCAGAACCGCCGCCTGACCAAGAACATCGGCATCGTGGTGCCCTATCTGGCCGACCCGTTCTTTGCCGAGATTGCGCGAAACATTGAACAGCGCTGTATGCAGGCCGGTTTCTGGCCCACCCTGTTCAGCGCCCATGGTGACAGCGCGCTCGAGGTGGAAATTCTCGACAGCCTGCGGTCACTTAAACCGGCGGGTGTGCTGTTGGCCCCGCTGGGCCGCGCATCGGACCGCGCGGCGGTCGAGAAGTTTTGCGACGACGTGCCAACCGTGCTGTTCGACAGCAACATCGAGGGCGTGGGCGAAGCCTTTGTCGGGTCGGACAACACGCAATTCGTCAAACTCAGCGTCGAATACCTGTGCCGCACCGGCCAGCCGCCGTGCTTTTTCGAAATGCCGCCCGTGAACCCGAATGCCAACAAACGGCGCAACGGCTATATTCAGGCGATGGAGGCCAACGGGTTTGCCCCGCAGGTGATCCGCGTCGCGGGCGAAGGCTGGGGGTTTGAAGAGGTAGGGTATCGCGGCGGTCTGGACGTGATTGATCGCGGGCTGCTGACATCTGACACCGTATTGTGCAGCAACGACCGGCTGGCCATCGGCTTCTTGGCGGCCTGTTACGAACGAGGCCTGCGGGTGGGGCGTGATGCCGATTGCGTGTTGCGCGTGGCAGGACACGACGACCATCCGTTCTCGCGATTCGGCTGCCCGCCCCTGACCACCATCGCCCAGGATTACGAAAAAATATCGGAACGCAGCGTCGAGGCGCTGTTCCACCTGATCGAAGGCGGACGCAGCGCAGGCCCGCGTATCGAAACCCTTTTTGAGGGAAAACTGGTCATGCGCGCCTCGGCCTGAGGCACCATTGCGCCCTCAACTTATTTACGCGCGTAAAGTTTTTATTGACTCCGCGCTTAGTTCTTTGGTTCACTCCGGGCCAAGCATCCAATCACCAGGGAGGAAACCGGATGACCATAAGAACCGCATTTTGTGCGGCGAGCGTGCTTGCGCTGGCCACCGCTACCGGCGCTTTCGCCGAGAGCCACACAACAACCCTTACCATCGCGACAGTGAACAACGGCGACATGGTCCGCATGCAGGGCCTGACCGACGATTTCACTTCGAAAAACCCCGACATCGCCCTTGAGTGGGTGACGCTGGAAGAAAACGTGCTGCGCCAGCGCGTCACGCAAGACATCGCCGCCAAGGGCGGTCAGTTCGACGTGATGACAATCGGCACCTACGAGGTTCCGATCTGGGGCGCGCAGGACTGGCTGGTGTCGCTGAACGACCTGCCCGCCGAATGGGACGCCGATGACATCCTGCCCGCCATGCGCGGCGGTCTGACCGTCGATGGCGAACTGTACGCCGCACCGTTCTATGGCGAAAGCTCGATGGTGATGTACCGCAAGGACCTGATGGAAGCCGCAGGCATGGAAATGCCCGACGCGCCCACATGGGACGACATCAAAGCCGCGGCCGAAGCGATGACCGACAAGGACGCCGAAGTTTACGGCATCTGTCTGCGCGGCAAGGCCGGCTGGGGCGAGAACATGGCGTTCCTGAGTGCCATGGCCAACTCGTACGGCGCGCGCTGGTTCGACGAAGACTGGACACCCCAGTTCGATTCCGACGCATGGAAAGCCACGCTGACCGACTATCTGGACCTGATGAACAACTACGGCCCTCCGGGTGCATCGACCAACGGGTTCAACGAAAACCTGTCGCTGTTCCAGCAAGGCAAATGCGGCATGTGGATCGACGCCACCGTGGCCGCATCCTTTGTGACCAACCCCAAGGATTCGACCGTGGCCGACAAGGTCGGCTTTGCACTGGCCCCCGACAAGGGTCTGGGCAAGCGCGGCAACTGGTTGTGGGCATGGTCTCTGGCGATCCCTGCAGGCTCGGACAAGGTAGACGCGGCGAAGAAGTTCGTCGCCTGGGCCACCAGCAAGGAATACACCGCACTGGTTGCTGCGAACGAAGGCTGGGCAAACGTCCCTCCGGGCACGCGCACATCGCTGTACGAGAACACCGACTATACCTCAGCGGCCCCTTTTGCCGAAATGACGTTGAAGTCGATCAACTCGGCTGATCCGACCAATCCGACCGTGGACCCCGTGCCCTATACCGGCGTCCAGTTCGTCGCGATCCCCGAGTTTGCGGGCATCGCCACACAAGTGGGTCAGGAATTCTCGGCCGCCCTTGCAGGTCAGCAATCCGCCGAAGAAGCGCTGGAAAAAGCGCAGGCGTTGACCACGGACGAGATGGAAGCCGCAGGCTACTGATCTCCCAAGGTATCGGAGGGCGGCCTGGCTGCCCTCCGACACTTCTTTCCCTTTCAGACCCTGTTGCCACGCGCGCCCAAAGGCACGCACCGGCAAGGAGAGACTTCATGGCCACCAAAGCTTCCCGATCCGCCGCACGTCTGATGATGGCCCCTGCCGTGATCCTGCTTTTGGGCTGGATGCTGGTGCCGCTGTGCATGACCCTGTATTTTTCGTTCAAGAAATACCTGCCCCTGCGTGGCGGTGATCTGGGCTGGGTCGGCTTTGACAACTATGTGCGTTTCTTCAGCTCGTCCGCTTTCTGGCCTTCGGTGCTGGCCACGTTGGTGATTGTCGGCGGTGTGCTGGCGATCACGGTTGTCTTTGGCATCCTGCTGGCGATCCTGCTGGATCAGCCGATGTGGGGTCAGGGCATCGTGCGCATCCTTGTGATCGCGCCCTTCTTTGTCATGCCGACCGTGTCGGCGCTGGTGTGGAAGAACATGTTCATGGATCCCGTGAACGGCTTGTTCGCCCACCTGTGGAAATTCTTTGGCGCAGCACCCGTCGAATGGCTCAGCCAGGCGTCTATGACCTCGATCATCATGATCGTGGCATGGCAATGGCTGCCCTTCGCCACGCTGATCCTGCTGACCGCGATCCAGTCGCTGGACAGCGAACAGCTTGAGGCCGCCGAAATGGACGGCGCCCCGCCCCTGTCGCGGTTCGGCTATATCACCCTGCCCCACCTCAGCCGTGCGATCACGGTGGTGGTGCTGATCCAGACCATTTTCCTGTTGTCGATCTTTGCCGAGATTTTCGTAACCACCCAAGGGTCGTTCGGCACCAAGACGCTGACCTATCTGATCTACCAGCGCGTACTGGAAAGCCAGAACGTCGGACTGGGCTCGGCGGGTGGCATCTTTGCCGTCATCCTGGCCAACATCATCGCCATCTTCCTGATGCGCATCGTCGGCAAAAATCTGGACGCATGAGGTAGACCATGGCACGCAACGTCACCACCCAACGCAAGATCATCAACACCGCCGTCGCATGGGGCATCGGTCTGCTGATCTTTTTCCCGATCCTTTGGACGATCCTGACCAGCTTCAAATCCGAAGCCACAGCCATCGCCGATCCGCCGGTGTTCCTGTTCTTTGACTGGACGCTGGACAACTACCGCGTGGTGCAGGAACGCTCGGACTACATGCGGTTCTTGTGGAACTCGGTCATCATCGCTGGCGGCTCGACCTTGCTGGGCATTCTGGTGGCGGTGCCTGCGGCGTGGTCTATGGCGTTCGTCCCATCGCGCCGCACCAAGGACATCCTGTTGTGGATGCTGTCGACCAAGATGCTGCCGGCGGTGGGTGTGCTGTACCCGATTTATCTGATTTTCATCAAATTAGGCATTCTGGACAGCCGCATTGGCCTGACCGTTGTGCTGATGCTGATCAACCTGCCGATCATCATCTGGATGCTGTACACTTATTTCCGCGAAATTCCGGGCGAGATCCTGGAAGCGGCGCGGATGGATGGTGCGTCGCTGAAAGAGGAAATCCTCTATGTGCTCACGCCGATGGCCGTGCCCGGCATTGCCTCGACCGTGTTGCTGAACATCATCCTGGCGTGGAACGAGGCGTTCTGGACCCTGAACCTGACCGCAGCCAAAGCCGCGCCCCTGACCGCTTTCATCGCCAGCTACTCAAGCCCCGAGGGGCTGTTTTACGCCAAGCTCTCTGCCGCCTCGACAATGGCCATCGCACCGATCCTGATCCTGGGCTGGTTCAGCCAGAAACAACTGGTGCGCGGCCTGACCTTCGGCGCTGTGAAATAAGGATAAGAATATGGGACAGATCACGCTTCAACAGGTCACCAAAAGCTTTGGCGACGTGCAGGTCATTCCGCCGCTGGACCTGACAATCGAAGACGGCGAATTCACCGTCTTTGTTGGCCCCTCGGGCTGTGGCAAGTCCACGCTGCTGCGCCTGATCGCGGGGCTTGAGGACATCACCTCGGGCACCATTCTGATCGACGGTGCGGATGCCACCGCCATCTCGCCCGCCAAGCGGGGACTGGCGATGGTGTTCCAGTCCTACGCTTTGTATCCGCATATGTCGGTGCGCAAGAACATTGCCTTTCCCATGCGCATGGCAGGCGTCGACAAGGCCGAACAGGACCGCCGGATCGAACAGGCGGCCACCGCGCTGAACCTGACCGACTATCTGGACCGCCGCCCCGGCCAGTTGTCGGGCGGCCAACGCCAGCGTGTTGCCATTGGCCGCGCCATCGTGCGCGAGCCGTCCGCCTTCCTGTTCGACGAACCCCTGTCAAACCTTGATGCCGCCCTGCGGGTGGGGATGCGGCTGGAGATTTCCGAGCTGCACAAGCGGCTGGCCACCACAATGGTCTATGTCACCCACGATCAGGTCGAGGCGATGACCATGGCCGACAAGATCGTCGTGCTGCGTGCAGGCCACATCGAACAGGTCGGCAGCCCGCTGGATCTGTACCGCACGCCACGCAACATCTTTGTTGCGGGCTTTATCGGATCGCCCAAGATGAACCTGATCGAAGGTCCCGAGGCCGCCAAACACGATGCTCACACCATCGGCGTGCGCCCCGAACACATCGACGTGGTCGAAACAGACGGGCTTTGGCAGGGCCGTGTCGGTGTGGCCGAACATTTGGGGTCTGACACGTTCTTTCACGTGCACGACACGGGATTGGCCGAGATGTTGACCGTGCGCGTCGCGGGCGAAGTGAACCTGCGCCACGGCGACACCATCCACCTGAACCCGCGCGCCGACCAAATCCACCGCTTTGACGACAGGGGCTTGCGTATCCAATGACCAGACTGAACGGAAAGTGTGCCCTGATTACGGGTGCAGCACGCGGCATCGGCCTTGCCTTTGCCCAAGCCTACGTGGCCGAAGGCGCGCGCGTGGCCATTGCCGACATCGACATCGCGCGTGCGCGCGCGGCGGCCAAAGAGATCGGCCCGAAAGCCATTGCCGTGCACATGGACGTGACCGATCAAGCCAGCATCGACAGCGCCGTCGCCGAAACCGTGGCGCAGTTGGGGCAGATCGACATCCTGATCAACAATGCCGCCATCTTTACCGCCGCCCCCATCACCGAAATCACCCGTGCCGATTTCGACCGTACCTTTGACATCAATGTCGCGGGCACCCTGTTCACCCTGCAAGCGGTCGCCAAACACATGATCGCGCGCGGAGGCGGTGGCAAGATCATCAACATGGCCAGTCAGGCGGGCCGCCGGGGCGAACCCCTTGTGGCGGTCTATTGCGCGACCAAGGCCGCGATCATCAGCCTGACCCAATCGGCGGCGCTGAACCTGATCGACCACGGGATCAACGTCAACGCCATCGCACCGGGCGTGGTGGACGGCGAACATTGGGACGGGGTCGACGCGTTCTTTGCCAAATACGAAGGCAAGGCACCGGGTCAGAAGAAACGCGAAGTGGGCGCCGCCGTGCCGCACGGCCGCATGGGCACCGCCGCCGACCTGACCGGCATGGCCGTGTTTCTGGCCAGCAGCGACGCCGATTACATCCTTGCGCAAACCTATAACGTCGATGGTGGCCAATGGATGAGCTGACGCCGCTGCGCGACGCAACGCTGGCCGATCTGCCGGGCGCAGTTTCGGTGCCCACGTACGACCGCACCAAGCTGACGGCGGGGATCGTCCACATCGGTCTGGGCAATTTTCACCGCGCCCACCAATCGTGGTATCTGCACCGGCTGATGCAGGCGGGGCTGGCCCACGACTGGGCCATTATCGGCGCCAGCGTGCGCCGGGCCGATGCTCTTCAACGCGACCGCTTGCTCGCGCAGGACTGTCTGACCACGCTGATCGAACTGGACCCGTCCGGCGTGTCCGCCGAGGTCGTGGGGTCGATGATCGGCTATCTTCCCATCGAGGATGACAACGCTGCCCTGATCGCCCAAATGGCCGACCCCGCGATCCGCATCGTGGCGCTGACCGTGACCGAAGGCGGCTATTACGTCGATCCGGCGACGGGCGGCTTTGACGCATCTCACGCCGACATGCAGCACGACGCTGCCCACCCCGACACGCCGCGCACCGCCTTTGGCGCGATGGTTGCGGCCTTGCGGCAGCGGCGCGATGCCGGTCAAGGGCCATTCACGGGGCAATGCTGTGACAACCTGCAAGGCAATGGCGCGATCCTGCGGCAAACCGTGGTGTCGCTGGCACGGCTAAGCGATCCGGCGCTGGCCGACTGGATCGACACCAGCGCCAGCTTTCCCAATGCGATGGTGGATTGCATCGTGCCTGCCACCGGCCCTGCCGAACTGGCGCTGGTGCGCGACCTCGGCATCGACGACGCCGCCCCCGTGACCCACGAGAACTTTCGCCAATGGGTGATCGAAGATGATTTCTGCGCCGGTCGCCCCGACTGGGACCGCGCGGGTGCGACCTTTACCGACGACGTGCACGCCTACGAGGCGATGAAAATCCGCATGTTGAATGCAGGCCACCAGTTGCTGGCCAACGCAGGTGAAATCCTGTCGGTGCCAACCATATCGGGCTGCATGGCCCACCCTGCCATCGCAGATTTCTTTGCCCGTGTGGAACGCGACGAAATCGCGCCCCACGTGCACGCGGTCCCCGGCATGACGCCCGAGGCTTATGTTACGCTGATCTCGGAACGGTTCGCCAACACTGCCATCGTCGACACCACGCGCCGCGTCGCCTTTGACGGATCATCGCGGCACACCGGTTTCGTGCTGCCGATCCTGCGTGACGGGTTGGCTGCGGGCACACCGGTCGAAGGGCTGGCATTGGCCGAAGCGTTGTGGGCGCGCATGTGCGCAGGCACCCGCGAGGACGGCACCGAGATTGCACCCAACGATCCGCACTGGCCCGCCCTGCAAACCGCCGCAAAGGCCGCGCGGGATGATCCGGCGGCCTGGCTTGCGCAACGTCAGTATTACGGTGATCTGGCCGACACGCCTGCCTTTGCCACGGCTTTTGGCCGCTGGCTGGCGATGATCTGGTCCGACGGGACACAGGCGGCCTTGACCGCCTATGCCAAAGGTTAGTGCAGCGTGGCCGCCTGCGGTCTGGTCATGTCCAGATCGCGGGGGGCTGCGGGGCGCATCTGTTGCAGGCCCAGCCCGAAGTTGGTGGCTAGCGAGGTGATTTGCGGGGCCACGTCGGCGCGCACCAGCAAAGTTGCAATCAGCATCGCGTCTTCCTGCGCGCCAGTCGCAGCAAGGGCCACGAAATTGGCAAAGCACGCCTCGTCCGCGCCCAGACATTTGCATTCGACCGCATGGCGCATCAGCGGGCGGCGTCCGTGACGGGCGCACAAGACGCACAACTGTTCAAACGCCTGTAAGGTCCGCCTGCCCCGGTCACGACCCAGCGTACGGCTGAGATCGCTCCACAGCATCGCCTGCCCGTCCGGCCCATCGCTCCACAGACGCAGGTAGATGACCGATGCGGCCTCGACCCCGTCCAGTTCGGTCAGCAGCCCGACGGCAGCCCCGCCGCGCGCGTTCGCAGACCCGCTCATTTTGTCAGGATCAGCTTGCCCGCGCGGGTGATGCGCAGGGTGTAGATCTGACCGTCCAGCACGATGCGCGCCTGATCATTGCCTTCGGTCAGGGCACGCGCGTCGTGAACGGGCGCTTTGTCGGTGAGCGTCGGCTTGGCGGCCACGGTAAGCGTCTGTTTATCGGAAGATTGATGGGGTGTTTGTATCTTGTCCATACGCATGGCTGTTTCCCTTTGTCTTGCAACCGTCGGGCTGGCCCGATGCGTGACTCGGGGTGGCTGGACCTTTCCACTAATACCTGAGTGATTTGATAGGAATTGTCAAATGGGGAAATCAAAACAACCACAGAGATTGCCTTGGTGTGCACAAATTCCACCACAAAGGGCAACGCCCGACCTCAGTCAGGCATCGCGAACTTGCATCCCAGGTTGTTATTTCCAAGGTTTCTAAGGTGGCGAATGGCTATTCGCGGAACATTGCCACCGGACGGCACCAACCTGCGCTGGCGTCCTTGATCTTGACCGGAAAGCAGGCCACCTCGAACCCCGTCGCAGGCAGTGCATCAAGGTTTGCCAGCTTCTCGATGTGGCAATAGCCCCGCACCATACCCGCGCGGTGCCCTTCCCAGATCAGCCCCGCGTCGCCCGTCTCGGCCACACGCGCCGCGGTGTGGATGAACGGCGCGTCCCAGCTCCAGGCGTCGGTCCCGCAGACACGCACCCCGCGTTCTGTCAGATAAACCGTCGCGTCATGTCCCATGCCACAACCGGTGCCGACATACTGCGGCGTGCCGTAAGCCGCACCCGCAGCGGTGTTGACCAATACGATGTCTCCCGGTGCCAGTTCGTGCCCGATGGTATCAAACGCCGCCGCCATCTCGTCGCCCGTCACCACGTGACCGTCCGCAAAATGGCGAAAGTCCAGCTTCACGCCGCGCCCGAAGCACCAGTCCAGCGGCACCTCGTCGATGGTGATCGCGCGTTTGCCGCCGTCCATCGTCGAATGATAATGATAGGGCGCGTCCAGATGGGTGCCGTTGTGCGTCGACAGGGTCACCTGCTCGACCGCCCAGCCTTCGCCACCGGGCAACTGGTCGCGCGTCACGCCGGGGAAGAACTGCAACATCTGGTCGGCGGTCTGGTCGTGCCCCATATAGTCGATTCTGGGCCCCAGGCCTGGCGGATCTGCGTATTGCGTGTTTTCCAGCGGGTTTGACAGATCGACGATCTTCATGGGCGGTCTCCTTCTGGCGTTGCTCCCGACGGTACTGTGCGTCGAACAGGCCGTGGGAGCAACGCCAGGTGTCAGCGGGCAATACTTCAATAACGCAAATTTCGACCTGGCAGCGCCCGCCGCCACCCGCAATATCCCGTTGACATTCGTCTAATTCGTGCCTCAGCTTTCGTGCAAAATGAGGTACAATATGTACGGGTGGCAGTGTTTCCTTTTGTCAATTTTAACATTCATTTCTTCCGGGTCAGACGTTTCTGCACAATTCCAAAAATATGACCCGAACATTACCTGCTATGGAGAGACGCTTGACGTACGCATGGTCGGCACTGACAGGAATGGGGACATCGTTAGTGAGGTGTTTCTGAAACTGCCATACAGGGACCACTGGTGGGGCGTGAAACTTGGACACGATGAGTATCTGCAATATGCTGACTGCCTTCCTGAGCCTGTGACCTCCAATGAGATAGCATATGGCGGGTTCAGAAGTTCGCAGACCAATCCGGTCGGTTTTCCAAAGGGATTCAGGCGATTAAGAATACACTCGTATGGGAATCTCGATGTCGCACTTCAATTTCTTCCAGAGCGTATCAAGAGCTTCGACGAAAAAGGTGTGGACCTACAAGATGGGTTTCGCTGGAGGGGACAGACACAAGAGCGGGATGGCGACTATGCCACTGCACTTGGGACTTACTTATTTCCCGAGAACCACTTGTCCCCAATCGCGACCCGAATAATCCGATCTTGCGGCACTTGGACATGCCATTCTGAACATCCTTTAACGGAGAATCTGATAGTCAATATGGAGTTCTGGAACACTGTCCCGTACCTGAACTGGATAGAGCATGACCGGGAAATGCAACGCGTATTGAAATCTCTGATTGAGGAAAAGAAATGAGCTTTTTTCCAGCGCGTTCGATCAAAACAACCTACTGAACGTTATTCAAGAAGTTTTGGGTGCGTACGCTGCCACGCCCGCCGAACCAGCATCAGTCCCTGTCAGCGCCCCTTGATACGGATCGAAAAACTGCGCTGCGCGCCCTTGGGCGGCGCCGGAAAGGGGCTGGCGCGGCGGACCAGTTCAAGTGCGGCCTGATCCAGTTGTGCCGAGCCAGAGCTGGCGGCGACGCGTGCGCCCGACAATCCACCATTGCCGGCCACGGTAAATGCAATTGTTGCCGATCCGCGGCTGCTGGTGCGCGGTCGCGGCAGGCGGGCGATGCGTGCCATCACCTGGCCGGGATAGTTGCTGGCAGCGGCATTGGCCGCTTTGGCAGCGGCGGCGGCCTGACGGTCGGCGGCAGCTTTGGCTTTGGCGCCGGCTTGACCATCGGCAGCTCCGGCGGCGGCCTTGACCTTTGCGTTGCCTTTGGGTTGGGGCTTTGGCTTTTGCGGTTTGCGTGCCGGTTTCGGTGCGGGTTTGGGCGCCGGTGCCTCGATCGACTTTGGGCGCAGCGCGGGGCGGCGCGAAACTTGTGTCGCGGTTTGCTCGGGCAAGGCCTGTTGAACCTCGGGCGTCAGCGCAGCGGTGACTTCGGGCGGCGTGGCTTCAGCTTGCAGTGGAGTGGTCGGCACGGGTGCCATGGGCACAATGACGGACGGCTGCGTTTCCGCAGGAGCCGCCTCGACGGGTTCGGCACGCGCCATCTCGACCGGTTCGGGCGGTGTTTCCTGTGCGGTGTCAGGCTGTTGTGCGGGCGGTTCGGTCACCTCTTGAACCGTTTCGACGGCATCAGCGGTCATCACACCTGCGGCCATATCGGCAAAGCTGTTGCCCAATTCCGCCACGGTCGCAGGTGCGCCGCCTTCGACCTGCGCTGTTTCGTCAACACGGGCCAAGCCCAGCATCGCGGCATGGGCGGCGGCGGAACAGCCCAGAAACAACGCCGCGATTTTCCAGGACCTGCGGATCATTGCAATGCCTTCTCTGTGACGATCACAACCCGCGCGGCCCCGGCGGCGCGCAGCGCGCGGGCGGTCTCGATGACGCTGTGCGCGGGGGCGGCGCGGTCGGGGATCATGCGCGCGGTTTGGGCAGCGGCAGGCACGGTGGCGATGAAGCCTGCCACATCCACCGGCGCGCCGCGATGGGTCAGCGCGCCGTCGGCCCCGATCAACAACGCATCGGCGGGCGCCTCGCCTTGCAGGTCGGCGGTTTTCACCAGTTTCAATGCCGGGTCCAAGGGGGCCGCCAATGTCCCCGCCACCATGAAAAACACCAGCATCAGAAAGACGATGTTGATCAGGGCAATCGTGGGTTCGCGTTCGGATTTCTGTCGCTGTGCCCTCATGACGCCCCCATCACACTGACCGCAAGATCGGGAATGCCACGCACTGCAACCAGAATGTCGGTCATCGCCTGGGCGTCCACCTGGGCATTCAGGTTCACCAGCAGCACCAACGGCTTGCCCGCCTGCAAATCGCGCAGACGCTGGGGCAGATCATCGACGCCCAGCGCGGTCCCGTTCAGGGTCAGCCCCTCGGGTGTCGCACGCAGGAACGCAAGCGCCTGATCCCCCGACGCCGCCCCGCCACCGCTGGCGGCCTGCACTTCGACCTCGGCGAATTTGGAAAAGGTCGAGGACAGCATGAAGAACAGCAGCAGCAAAAAGATGACGTCGATCAGCGAGGTCATCGACAGTTTGCGCCGCTGCCTGACGGCCCTAAGCGGCATCACGCACCTGTTCCAACGCGCCCTTGGACGGGGCCAGAATGGTTGTCAGCGCCTGTTCGGCAAAGACACGCTCGGAGGTCATCCGCGCCTCGAACCACGACAGGACAATCGACGTGGGCATGGCCACGGCCAGCCCGACCGCCGTGGTCAGCAGCGCCACCCAGATCCCCCCCGCCAGCAGCGACGGGTCCACGGACGACCCTGCGTTTTGCAGCGCCTGGAACGCCTCGATCATGCCCAATACGGTGCCGAACAGACCCATCAGCGGGGCCAGTTGTGCGACACTGTCCAGCAGACGAAAGCCGCGCTCCAATGCCAGAAACTGCGCTTCGGCGTCGGCATACAGCCGCGCGGCGCGGTCCGGGGCATCGGGGGCATTCATCGCGCGGACGACCACGGGGGCCAGATAGCTGCGCGAGCTTTGCAGATCACGGGCAGCGGCCTCGCGCGCGCCGGCGTCCCAATGGGTCAGCGCGCGCCGGATCGCCGTATGCTGGCCCACGCGGGCGGCGCGAAACTGCCAGAGTTTGTACAGAATAACGGCCAGCGTCAGAACCGAGACCCCCACCAGAACAGCGACCACAGGGCCGCCCAGGTCGTAAAGGCCCTGAAGCCGTGACAGATCAAACATGGTCTTATCCTTGCAATGCGATGTTCAGACGACTGGAGGTCGCCAGCCCCTTGGTGCAGGCATCCGACGCCGCGTCGTCCACGGTGCATGTCCCTGCCCCGTTGATCAGCAGCGATCCGATCCGCCCACAGGCGGTGTCGGCAATCTGAAACTGGCGCACGCGCGGCACGCCGGCGGGCAATGCGCCAAAGTCGAACAGCGTCAACATCATCACCGCGCCATCCGCACCGAACAGTACGGTCTCGTAGACAGCGCGGTCGATCGGCGCGGTGCCGGTGTTGGTGGCGACAAAGGTGATCCGGCAGGCTTCGCCCACCAGATCCGCCGCGTTCAGCTCCAACGCAACACCGCCCTTGGACGGTGTTGCATCATCGGCCCGCACCACCGTGCCAAACAGCACGACAGCGACGGCAAGACAGGCGCCTATGTGGCGATATGGCTGCATGGGGTTTCCTTTGCTTTGTCTTAGAAGGTTGTGGACAGCGTCACCTTGAACGTCCGGCCCGTCGCGTTGCGGGTGGACAGGCGCGGCTGATAGTTTTTGTCAAAGACGTTCTCGACACCGAAGCGGATGGTCGAGCCTTCGAGCACGCCGTTTTGTGGCACATAGGTGGCCCGCAGGTTGTGCACGCCAAAGCCCGGCGACACGGTGCCGCCTTCGTCATAGCGTTTGGCTGCTTCGACTTCCCAGCTCAGGTCGAGCTCGTCATTGAACTTGCGGCCCAGCGTCAGACGCAGGTTGTCCTGCGGGTTCTGATACCAGTCGCCCACAGGCGCCGTAGCCGAGTTCGCTCGGTAGGCCGTGCCGTTGGAAATATGCGCGTTGGCGTCGATGTAATAGCCATTTTCCATCGCATATGCGGCCTCAAGCTCGATGCCCTCGCGGTCTACCGCTGTTACGGTTTCTGTCGCCGGACGTCCGACATAGGTGGTAAGATCGGTCAGGTGGTCGTTGTAATAGTTGACCTTGAACGCAAGGCTGTCGCCGCTGCGGAACACATCCACGGAATCGTAAGCCACGCCGATTTCATAGCTGCGGCCCTTTTCCGACTGGCCGATGAAGACGGGGTTGTCGATGTCGTCGATGATCGGCAGGTTCTCGGTGTACGACGCCGACCCGAACACTGCCCAGCCGCTGCCGATAGCATAGCGCGCCGACACGCCGCCCATCAGCGCGTCCCTGTCATATTCCGCGTTGCCGTTGAGCGGGTCCTGCGTAATCGTCTGGTTTTCATAGCGCAGGGCGGGCGTAATCGTCCAACGGCCCCCGATCTGCATCTCGTCGACGGCATAGAACGCCAGCGCGTCCTTGGTCCCGCCGGGGGCATCCCCTGCGGTCGCATCCGTGCGTTTGCGCTGGATGAATTCGACACCGGTGCGCAGCTGGTGGTCGATGGCGCCCGTGCTGAACAATGCCTCGTTCTTCACGCGGAATGTCGTGGTGCGATAGCGGTTGTCGGCATCCAGCAGCGGGTTGGGGCCAACGATGGCTTCGCTTTCCACCAGCTCGTCCGAATACAGCAACTCAGCCGTCACATTCAGCCACGCGACATCGCCGGGATTGTAGTTGTAGCGCAGCGTGGCGACTTCGTTTTCGATGTAACGGTCGACGTTGCCAAAGAAGGCGCTCGTGCCGAACTGGTCGTAGGGCACATCGAACTGTTCCTGCTGGGTCTTGGTATAGCTGAATTCGACAAACTGGTCGTTGCCCGCGCCAAAGGTATAGCGTGCCTTCAGCAGCCCCGAGGGATCATCAATGTCGCCCGCGTCTGGGTTGATCTGGTCACCGTTGCCATCGGTGCGCACGCCCAGCTGACGGCGGGTGTAGTTGAACAACACCTCGAACTGTTCATCCGGTTGCCACGCCAGCGTCGTTGACGAGGCCAGCCCGTTGCCGTTGGTGGAAAAGTCCAGCGTTTGCCGCCCGACAAAGCCCAACTCGCCCTTTGTCAAATCGCTGGCGTCGATGGTCTCCAGACGCACGACACCGCCGAAGACGCCAGAGCCATATTCGAACGACCCGACCGAGCCGCGCAGCACTTCGATCTCGCGGTACAAAAACGGGTCGGTGTATAGCTGCGAGCCGATGCGGTACAACTCTTCGCTGCCCTTGGTCGCACCGTCGATCTGCACCAGAACCTTGCCATCTGTGCCATAGGTGCTGTTCGCGCCATAACCGCGAATGTTGATACCCGAGCCTGCTGCTGTGGTGCCGTTCACCAGCGTCACGCCGGGCACGGTGTCGATCAGTTCGGCAACGGTGCCCGCCTGACGGTCCTCGATCTCGGCCTGGTCGACGATGGTCACGGGGATGGCGGTGTCGGTCTGCACCGCGCGCTTGCCCTCGCCCAGTACGATTTCACCCAAGTAGCCTTCGGTGGCGTCTTGGGCGAATGCGCCCGAAGCGGCGCCAAGTGCGACCAATGCAGCGGTTGAGGCACATAAGCGTGCCCTTGTGGTTCGGAATGTCATGCGGGAGTCCCTTCGCAGTGCGTGGCTTTGGCCTTGGGCTTGCGAAAGGGCTGGCTGGGCGTTTGATTTTGATTTCTCGGCAAGTTCAAAACTTGTCGCTTGCAGTCCACTATTTAATCATACTAAAACTGTCAAGAATTAAAGACGGCGGTTTTCAACCCTGTCCAGCCACGCCCCCCGCACCCCGGGCCGCAGCCAGTTCATCCCATCAAACTGAGCAACCCCGAGGGACATCATGGGCCTAAGCACACAACCATCCGCCGACGACATTCGCGCGGCACGCATCGAACACGCCAATCTGCGCGAACGCGATCTTGCCGACAAACTGGGCATCACCGAGGCGCAACTGATTGCCGCGCACACAGGTCAGGGCGTTACGCATATCGCGCCGCATCCCGACAACATCATGGCCATTGCCAGCCAGTTGGGCGAGGTCATGGCACTGACGCGCAACGTGTCGTGCGTGAACGAAAAGGTCGGCAGCTACGCCAACTACACCTCGGGTGCGCACGCTGCGATGGTGCTGAACGACAAGATCGACCTGCGCATGTTCCCGTCGCACTGGTGCCACGCCTTCATGGTGGAAAAGGCAACTGATGCAGGGCTGCGCCGCAGTCTTCAGGTTTTTGACGCCGCCGGCGACGCGGTGCACAAGATTTTCCTGCGCGACGACGCTTTTGTACCCGCATGGGACGCCGCCAAGGCCGAAGCCGCCCTGCCCGACCAGCCCACGCAGCTGGACCTGGCCGAACGTGCACCAACCGAAGCTGCCAAAACGAACCCCGAAAAGCTGGACGTGTTGCAATCGGAATGGTCCAAGATGACGGACACGCACCAGTTCATGCGCCTGACGTCCAAGCTGCGGATGAACCGCCTGGGCGCATACCGCATCGTTGGCGCGCCTTTCGTGCGTCCGCTGGCGACCGGTGCGATTGACCGGATGCTGAACGATGTGCAGGCGGCGGGCATCGAAGTGATGGTCTTTGTCGGCAACCGTGGCTGTATCCAGATCCACACCGGCCCTATCGAGACACTCAAACCGATGGGCCCCTGGCAGAACGTGATGGACCCCGGTTTCAACCTGCATCTGCGTCTGGACCACGTGGCCGAGGTCTATGCCGTCGACAAACCCACCCAGCGCGGCAAGGCCGTGTCGGTCGAGGCATTCGATGCAGACGGCGGGCTGATCTTTCAGGTCTTTGGCGTGCGCAAGGACGACTACGACAGCCGCCCCGCATGGCGCGCCATCGTCGACGCCCTGCCCGCGCTGGAGCTGGAGGCGGCAGAATGAAACGCAGAACAATTTTGCGGGCGCTGGCGACCACGGCGTTGGCTTGCGCGCTGCCGCTGACGGCTTTTGCCGACAGCTATGACACCAGCCGTGTCGTCACCATTGGCGGGGCCACGACCGAAATCGTCTATGCCCTGGGCGAGGAAAGCCGTCTGGTGGCGCGCGATTCCACCTCGACCTTTCCCGCTGCGGCAGAAGAGCTGACAGATATCGGCTATATGCGCGCGCTGGCCGCCGAGGGCGTGCTGAGCGTGCAGCCGACGCTGATCCTGAGCGAACCGGGCGCGGGCCCGCCCGAGACGATCTCGGTGCTTCAGGCCGCGTCGGTTCCGATGGTGGTGGTGCCCGCCCCCTTTTCAGCGGATGGGGTGCTGACCAAGATCACCGCCATCGGGGACGCGTTGGGGGTGCCGGACAAGGCACAGGCGCTGAACGATCAGGTGCAGGCCGCTTTCGACGACGTGGCACTGCAAGTGGAGCAATCCGAAGGCGCACCCAAGCGGGTTCTGTTCGTTCTGAGCACCCAAGGCGGGCGCATCATGGCGTCGGGGACAAACACGGCCGCGGACGGGATTATTGCTCTGGCCGGTGGGATTAACGCAATCGACCAGTTCGAAGGTTACCGCCAACTGACGGCCGAGGCGATCTCGGTCGCGGCCCCTGACCTGGTGCTGATGATGGACCGCGAAGGCGATCATTCCACCACCGCCGAGGCGCTGTTTGCGATGCCGGAAATGTCCGCCACCCCAGCGGCCCAAGCGGGCGCACTGGTCAAAATGGACGGGCTGTTGTTGCTGGGCTTTGGTCCGCGCACCCCGCAGGCGGCACAGACGCTGCATGACGCATTGCAGGGGCAAAGCTGATGATGGCCAGCGACACCGCAGACGGGGGTGCTGTCCACGCGGCCTTTGTCGACAGGCGCACCACCGCGCGGCGCGCGCATCTGTGGCTGGGCCTGTTGCTGGTGCTGGTGTCGCTGGCCAGTCTGGCTGTGGGGGCATCCGGCACATCGCTGTGGGGTGCCCTGATCAAACTGGCGCAGGGCGAGGCCCTGACCCTGACCGAACGGGTGGTGCTGTGGGACATCCGCGCACCGCGTCTGGTGATGGGCATCTGCGTCGGCAGTGCGCTGGCCGTATCGGGCGCAGTGATGCAAGGGCTGTTCCGCAACCCGCTGGCCGATCCGGGCATTCTGGGGGTGACCTCGGGTGCGTCGCTGGGGGCCATCAGCATCATCGTGCTGGGGGCGGCGCTGCCAGCGGTGGTACAATCCAAGCTGGGCGCGGGCCTGTTGCCGGTGGCGGCATTTCTGGGCGCTTGGGGGTCGATGTTGCTGCTGTACCGCGTATCAACCCGCGCAGGGCGCACATCAGTGGCGACCATGCTGCTGGCGGGCATCGCCCTTGGCGCGCTGTTCGCCGCCTTTTCCGGTGTGCTGATCTTTCTGGCCGATGACATGCAGTTGCGCGAACTGACCTTTTGGTCGCTGGGATCTCTGGCCGGTGCATCATGGGTCAAGCTGAGCATCGCAGCACCGGTAATCGTGGTATCGGTGGCGCTGGCCTGCACCCTGGGACGGGGCCTGAACGGTCTGGCCCTGGGCGAGGCTGCGGCGCATCACATGGGGATTCCGGTCGAGCGGACCAAGACCGTGGCCATACTGGCCGTGTCCGCCGCAACCGGCACCGCTGTCGCCATTTCGGGCGGCATCGGGTTTATCGGCATCGTGGTTCCGCACCTGCTGAGACTGGCCACCGGGCCGGATCATCGCGGGTTGCTGGTGAACGCGGGCCTGCTGGGTGCGTCACTGCTGCTGGTGGCGGACATGATCGCGCGGGTGGTCGTGGCCCCCGCAGAGTTGCCCATCGGCATCCTGACGGCCCTGCTGGGATCGCCGGTGTTTCTATGGATATTGCTGCGCAAGCGCGGATTGGTGGATATGTGATGCTCAAAGCGAACAACATCTCGGTCAGCTACGGCCACAAACAGGTGCTGCACGGGCTGGACATGATGGCACGGCCCGGCACCCTGACCGCCATCGTCGGCCCCAACGGGTCGGGCAAGACCACGCTGATGCGGGCGCTGACCGGCGACGTGGCCTTTGGCGGAACGATCACGCTGGGCGACACCGACATCGCCACGGCCAAACCCTATGATCTGGCCGCCCAGCGCGCGGTACTGCCCCAAGCGACGCCGCTGGCGTTCCCGTTTCAGGCGGTCGAAGTCGTGCGTCTGGGCCTGCGCGGCGGGATCGAGACCAACGACCGGCTGGCGCTGACGGCCCTGTCGCGGGTCGGCCTGGACGGCTATGCCAACCGCTTTTACCAAGAGCTGTCGGGGGGTGAACAACAGCGTGTGCAACTGGCCCGCGTGCTGTGCCAGGTCTGGCGCCCCGTGGTCAGCGGCGTGCCGCGCTGGTTGTTTCTGGACGAGCCAGTGTCCAGTCTGGACATTGGCCATCAGTTGACTGTCATGCAAATCGCCCGCGACTTTGCCCGTGCAGGCGGCGGCGTTGTGGCGGTGATGCATGACCTGAACCTAAGTGCGATGTTCGCCGATCAGATCGTGCTGATGCAGTCCGGCCGGATCATCGGTCACGGCACCCCGTCACAGGTGTTGACCGACACCCAGGTTTCACGCGCATACGGCTGCGACATCCGCACCGGCACGGCCCCGGCGGACGGGGGATGGTTCATGCTGCCGCAATCGGCAAGGCTGGACGATAAGCCGACAGGTGAACACCATACCGCACAGGCGGGTCTGAAAATGTCTGTGGCCTGACGGACAAGCCCTGCAATCTGTCCTTGCGACCTGTCCGGAGCCACAGGGCAACACAGGTCAACGTTGCCCAGCCCGTCAGACCAGACGGTACAGCGCGCTGATCAGGTCACGCTCGCGAAAGGGTTTGCCCATGACCGTCACGCCCCTGAACGCGTCACCCAGATCCGAGCTGTCCAACTGTCCGCTAAGCACCAGAAACGGGATCGACAGATCCGCAAGCTGCGAAGCCACCGCATCCGTGGTTTCCTGCCCCAGGTTCACGTCCAGCAAGACAGCGTCCGGTTTGTCGCGTATCGCCTTCAACGCACTTGCCACGGTCGTACACGGCCCGATCACCTGCGCCCCGCGCGATTTCAATGTCTCGTAGATGTCCAGACCGATGATCGGGTCATCTTCAACAACCATGATCCTTTGGCCGGAAAACGTCTGATCCTCGATTACGGGCTGTTTGTGTTCGTGGGGCACCTCGGAAGGCACAACAGGAGTGTCAGGCACTTCGCGCTGAAAGCTGTCGTTGATCACAATGTCACAGATCAGCCCATCAGGGGCAAAGTCGAGTGTCACAGTGCCCTGATCGCGCATGGCGTTTTGCAAGATGGTCGACCCGATGCCCTTGCGCCGCTCACCCGCCAGCGCAGGTCCCCCCGTTTCAGCCCATTTCACACAGACCTGCCTGCCACTGCCCTGGCTGACCGTCACAGCCACATGACCGGAGGACACCGAAAGCGCGCCATGTTTCACCGCATTGGTCAGCAGTTCGTGGAATATCAACGCAAGCGCTTCAGAGGCCTCGCCAGAAAACCAGACACGGGTTTCACCGCTGATGGATATGCGCCGCTGCCATCCCGAAAACGCCTCAAGCTCCATGTTCAGAATTTCCAGCAAGCTGGACCGTTCCGCCTCTTCGGCGACCAATATCTTGTTCGACCGGGCAAGGGCAGCCAACCGCTCTGTCAGCGTTTCGGCAAGCTGTTCAACGCTGCCCGCCTTTTTCGAAGCGTGCCGGATCATCGAATTCATGATCGTAAAGGTGTTTGCGACACGATGGTTCAGCTCTTTTGACAGCAGTCTAAGGCGGTCCTCGTTCTGCTTTGTCTCGGTGATATCCAGCACGTGACCGATCAGCTTGGAAACCTCGCCCGTGTCGGAGAACTTCGGCACGCCCCTGGCACTGATCCAACGGTCGACACCATCCGCACGACGTATCCGGGTTTCAAAAGACCAAGGTTTTCCCTCTGTCAGCGAGACATGCAATAGCCCGCCCACCCGCTCGCGGTCTTCCTCTACCACATAGGTCAGAAAAATTTCACCGCTCCATTTGTCCAGAAGTTCATCATGTCCGAAAATCTGGTCGTGCCTGAGATTGCGCTCCGCTTCGCCCGTGGTCGCATCCAGTTCCCAGATGCCGATGTCGGACGTGGCCAACAGAAAATCAAGGTGATCGTCACCGCTTTCCAGAAAACTTGGTTTCTTCATAATTCGCGTCTCAATAGAAAATCTGGTCCGTAACGTTATAGGGCAGTTTTTTTCAGAAAACAGTCTTTGCTTCCGACAAACATCATGAACCGGCGGATAACCGAGCGTGAGGCGGAGGCGGGTAAATCACCTAAAAACAAATCTTTACGCGCAATGAATAATCTCGTGGCCCCCCTTGCAAAAAGCCGGGAACAATTCGCGCATCCGCCCGATAATAGAATTCAATCGCCCCATGCGCATTCCTGCACCCAGGCCACATTTAGCCCACTCTCATAGCACGCTTTTCTCTTCGCCTCGCGCTGGAGCGGGCTGGCAACGGGTCGGTCTCGAACCAACGTCAAAGCTCAGACATAAACGCCCGAGAACACCACGCACAGGCCTGCGGCCACCATCAGCACGGTGGGCACCAGCTTGCGCGCACCGATCAGGCCGTAAGAGATCAAGCTTAGCCCCAGCGCCACGCGCAGCATGGCAATCAGGGCGGCCATGGGGCTTTCGGCCAGCCGCAGCATGTCGGGGTTGGCGATCATGCCCAGCGGGATGATATACAAGCCAATGCCCAGAGCCATGGCGGTCAGCGCAACTTTCAGCCAGTTTTCACCAATCATGCCCGCGGCAATGAAAACCGCGCCGCACACCGGCGGGGTGATCGTGGACAGCAGCGCAAACCAGAACACGAACAGATGCGCCTGCAACGGCTCCAGCCCCAGTTGCGTCAGCGCAGGTCCAGCAACCGACACGCAGATCACATAGGCAGCGGTCGTCGGCACCTCCATCCCCAGGATCAGGCAAGCCAGCGCAGTCAGCAACAGCGACGGCCACAACAGCCCACCCGCACCTTCCAGGATCAGCGAGGTCACCTTGACCCCCAGACCGGTGATCGACAGCACCCCGATGATGATCGAAGCGCACAGGATAATCGCGGCAATCATCGACACTTGCCGTGCAGCGTTGATCACGGCAGAGGCAAAGCGGGCGGCAACCTGTTCGCGTTTGCATTGCAGGTTGCCGTTCACAAACAGCAGCAAGGCCCCGGCCAGTATCGCCAGTGCAGCGGCATATTCCGGCGTGAACTTTGCCCCGAACATGCCCCACAACAGCACCGTGAAGGGCACCAGAAAGAACAGCGATGTCACGATTACATCGCGGCGCGCGGGGCGGTCTGCGGCATCGACGCCTTTCAGATCAAACCGGCGCGCGTAGGCGTTGATGCCAACCCAGACGGCCAGAAAATACAGAAACGCAGGCAGGATCGCGGCGGCCATGATCGACGTGTAGGGCACGCCTGTCAGCTCAACCATGACAAAGGCCCCCGCCCCCATCAGCGGCGGCATGATCTGGCCGCCCGACGAGGCCACGGCCTCGACCGCCGCGGCCAGCCGCTTGGGATAGCCCAGCTTTGTCATCGCGGGCAGCGTGATCGCACCGGTCGAGGCCACATTGGCCGAGGCCGAGCCGGAGATCGAGCCAAAGAGCGCCGAGGAAATCACCGACACCTTTGCAGCGCCGCCGTTGAGGCGTCCGGCAAAGGCGGCGGCGACGTTCATGAACCCCTGCCCCGCTTCGCCTGCGTTCAGAACCGCACCGAAGATCACAAAGATAGACACAACACTGACGGACACACCTGTGAGTGATCCCCAGATGCCGCCTTCGGCAATGGTCAGCGTGCCGAGAAAGCTGTTGATCGGCGTGCCGGAATGGCCGAACTGCCCGGGAATATACTGGCCGAACAGCCCGTACAGCAGCGCGGCAGAAGCCACCAGCGGAAGCGGCCAGCCAATGGCGCGGCGGGCGGCCTCGAGCGTGACGGCCAGCAGGACGACGGCGACGATGATCTGGAAGTTGCCCTCGAGAAACCCGTACTGGTCACCCAGCCGGTCGCTGTTCAGCGCGATCCACAGGGCAGCGGCCACACCAAGAATGGCGATGATCGCACCGCTGATACGGCTGGCGGGCCCCGTCGCGCCCAGCACCAGAATAAACGGCAGGATGAACGCCATGTGCAGCGGGCGGCTGACAAGGTTGGGCACCAGACCCGAGAAGATCAGCGCCAGATGATAGCCGACCAGAGCCGTCGCCAGCACAAGCCAGAACGCCGCGTGTACGCGGCCTTTGGGAAGCATGTCCATCGGGGTGCCCATCGCTCAGAGAGTGCAGGCCGGGGAATGGCCCCGACCTGCGAAGGACGCATTACTTTTGCGCGTCGGTCAGGGCAATGCCTGCCTCTTCATAGTAACGCTGTGCGCCGGGATGAATCTTGCCTGCAATGTTGGCCATCAGGGTCTGATCCACGCCATTCCACCATGGCGAAGTGTCACCCAGCTTGGCCTTGCTGTCCCAAAAGGTTTTGGTCAGCGCATAGGCCGTGTCGTCATCCATAGCAGCGGTCGCATAGGCCACAACCGGCAGCGACGTGGTTTGAATGTCGGCGTCCTGACCGGCATAGGTGCCCGCCGGGATCACCAATTTCGTGCGGCCGGTTTGCGCGATCTGGTCATCGGTCAGCGACAGCACGGTCACAGGGGTCGAAGCCGCCGCTTCGATCACGTTTGGTGCGGGCCACGAGCCTGCGGTGACAAAACCGTCGATCTGGCCGTTCTTCAGCGCCGCCACGGCGTTGGACAGTTCGGCATCGGCAATCTTGACCTTGTCGGTCAGGCCAAAGGTTTCGATGTATTTCTCGCCCTCGGTGGCACCGAACGATCCTTTGCCCAGCAGGATCTGCTTGCCTTCCATCCCCATCAGGTCGGTGACCCCGCTGTCGGCGGACATCACGAAATGCATGGTCAGCGACGGAATCGGGAACAGGGCACGGATGTCGTCGAACTTGGGATCGCCCTTGCCGTCGAACATTGCCTTGCCCTGCTGGGCCAGACCGACCAGAGCCGGTGGCGTGGTAAAGACATAGTCGGCGCCACGCGCTTTGACCTCCATCACGTTCTGCACGGAACCCTGGCTTTCTTCGATGGTGACGATCAGCGCGCCGTCAGTGCCCGCTTTCATCGCCTCGGCCAGTTCAACGCCCATCTGGTAGTAGGACGAACCGGTCTTTGCGGATTTATAGGTGATGCGGGTTTCGGCTGATGCGGCTGTCAGTCCAAGGGCACTCACGGCCAACGCAGCCAGAGCGGTTTTTACGAGAGCGTTCATCTTAACTCCTCCTTCAAGATGGAACCTGTGATGGGTGTCGGGTCGACAAATTCGGTGCTGCAAAGAACGTCTAAGCTGGACCTGTGTCAACGTGCGGATGTGCTTTGATCCTCAATCAACGTGCTCAGGATGTCAGAAACACTGCGGCAAGGGCAACCTCCTGCTATGGCGTGCCGTAGAACGGACAGAAGCACAAACGGGCCTGAGTCGCGAGAATCCCGTTTGGGCCAGCAATCAACAACTCAAATCAAGGCCGGATACATACTTATGGATAGGTTTTTCTTCGAAAAATTCAGTTAATTTACAGCATAACGACTTCTGGCTTGCGAAAACTTCACGATATCGCATACTATAGTATCTAAATTGAAGCTTAAGTATGGATTCCCTCTCGAGAGTTCACTATATGCCATACTAAGTTCGCAAATAGGACAGGGTTCGCGCACTTCTGGCAGCCCGCCCTACAGCGTCTAAAGCTTCGGTTGCGCACAGCGCAGGCTATAATGGAGTTGCCTAAGTGGGCAAGCGTGACAATCTCAGTGGCACTCAGGTGCGTTCGGCTGTTGGCGATCAGGCCAACGGTCTGAGCTTGCCCGGACGCACCCTCCATAACGCTGACGACAAAGGCGGACGTTTGAATGGTGTGTCGGCGACGGCAACCGCCATCGGCATGGGTCTTGCCTTGCAAAGCGGGTCGCCTGATGGATTGCAGGCTTTTGCCGAGACGCTCCCCGAGGGTGACACACCTGTTCCCGACGCGAAAACCGCTGACAAGAACCCTACGGCGCAGGACCAGAGCGTTCTGGGCGCAGATCAAGACGGCGCGAACGCTACGGCGCAGCCCTTTGAGATCGCCAGCCTGGACGTGGCGGCCGAATCTCCTGCCGTGGGCGACACAACCGATGCCCCTGCCGAGCCGAAAATGGCCAGCCTGGGCGCGGCACCGCTGCACGGGTCGCAAGATGATCAGCCCTATTTCAAGCAATCCGTAAAGCCGGGCGAAGACACCGACCCGACACTGCACACTCCATCGTCGCCGAAACCCGCAGTTTCAAACGACGCGCCGTCCTCCCCTCCGCCCTCGCCCATGCCAGTGACCGACACACTGCTTGGCGAGGACGGTGTCGTGGATACCGTGGTCGACACGTTGCTGGGTGAAGACGGTGTCGTTGACACCGTGGTTGACACACTGCTGGGCGAAGACGGTGTCGTTGACACCGTTGTTGACACACTGCTGGGCGAAGACGGTGTCGTGGATACCGTGGTCGACACACTGCTGGGTGAAGACGGTGTCGTGGATACCGTGGTCGACACCGTTCTGGGTGAAGACGGCGTGGTCGATGTCGTCCTGGGTGACGATGGCATCGTGGACACTATTCTGGGTGACGACGGGGTTGTTGATACTGTACTCGACACCGTGCTGGGCGACGACGGTGTGGTCGATGTCGTCCTGGGTGACGATGGCGTCGTGGACACCGTTCTGGGTGACGACGGAGTTGTTGATACTGTGGTCGACACCGTGCTGGGCGACGACGGCGTGGTCGATGTCGTCTTGGGTGACGATGGCATCGTGGACACCATTCTGGGTGATGACGGGGTTGTCGGCACTGTGGTCGACACCGTGCTGGGCGACGACGGCATCGTTGGCAGTCTGCTCGGTGACGTCCTCGGCGGGATCACTGAAAATGACAGCCCCGATGTGTTGGAAGACCCCATTTCAAACGTTGTGGACAACGTTGAGCCCCTAACAGATGTTGTGACTGACAGTGTGGAAACCGTCGTCGATACAACCGATGACCTGATCGAGACCGTAGCCGCGCCGCTGGAAACCGTCGTCGACACAACCGACGACCTGATCGAGACCGTGACCGCACCGCTGGAAACCGTCGTCGACACAACCGACGACCTGATCGACACCGTAACCGCGCCGCTGGAAACCGTCGTCGACACAACCGACGACCTGATCGACACCGTAGCCGCACCGCTGGAAACCGTCGTCGACACAACCGATGACCTGATCGACACCGTAGCCGCACCGCTGGAAACCGTCGTCGAGGACGTGACTAGCGGCCTCAGCCCTCTAGTCGAGGAACTGATCGGCGAAGATGGCATTCTGGATGGTGATGACGGGTTCCTGGACACGCTGATTGGCGGCGATAGTCCCACAAGCCTGCTGGGCTTTGGCGGCGGCGACAGCGACAGCGCCGAAGCTTCTGTTTTTGGTGGCCTTTTGGGAGAGGAAGACATCTTTGGCCTTGATGTGGCTGCGGACACCGACGTCGGTGCCGATGACCTTTTTGCGGGCCTCAGCGGCGATGCCAGCCTGACCGGAACGCTTGTCGATCAAGGCCTGTTCGAGGCCGCGGCTTCGGCTGACGGCACTGCACCGGACCCCGAAATTGACGACTTGCTGAATGACATTCTTGCCGGTGGCGTTGAAGACGTGCTGGGTGAGCAGAATACGTTCAACGATCTGCTGGACGCGGCGGCACCTGACGGTGACGGCCTGCTGTCCGATGTGGCCGAGAGCGGCGGCTTGCTGGTCGACAACGCAGTCGACGACGCAATGAACACGCTCTTCAATACAGGCGGCGACGCCGAAACATCTCTTTTGGATGGACTATTTGATAGCTCATCAAACAACGACGCTGTTTAATTGCAGTCAAATCTGCAACCTAAGCGTGTTGATAAAGTAAAGATTGGGGTTCCACGACAGCGGGACCTTACCTTTTAATGTGTTAAATTTAATCAGTAAAAATAACTTTGACGCCATTCGTGCGTCTAAAAATACAACCTAAACCATAACTCTTGCTTGAAAAATAATAACAACTGGTTAAAGCTCCAGCCATAGTTCGTTGGCTGTCAAAAGAAAATCAGTTGACCCCCAAAAGATACGGCTCCAACCTTAAGTTGCAAGCCATTCTGCTGAGGGGCGTAAAGCCGGTAAAAGAGTAATTATTTTTGTGAGATGGCAGTGACTGTTGGAGTGACCACGCAAACAAAGGGCACAGAACAAGCAAGTGCAGCGTCTGTCAGTTCCCGCCGTGTGCTGGCGGAACCATCCGACGTTTCAGTCGGCGCGCCCATTCTGGGCACGGAAAAAGCCGGACAAGATCTGGTTGTGCGCCTGGCGAACGGCGAAACCCAAACTATCGAAAACTTCTTTGTCATAGGACCCGACGGTGATTTTAGCCGGCTGCTCTCGGTCAGCGGCACCCCCGTCGTGACGGGGCTGATGGCGCCCGAACCCGACATTCCGCAAGACAGTGAATTCACCCAAGCGATGCAAACCCAGCAGGGTGTTGCCACCGCCGATGTCGCGTCTGCCGGAGCCGAAGATGACGGTGCGGGCAGCGCAGGTGACTGGGACAACACCGCACTGTTCGCAGGCGCCGGCTTTTCGCTGGGCAGCGGCATCGGTTTCCTGTCGGAGGATGCCAGCGACACCGCCCCTGCCCGCACGCTCCAGGACACACAGCCTGAAACGCAAACCGACCTGGCCACCGTCATCGACGGATTGACCGGTCCCGAAGATGCAGCACTGCAACCTTCCGACTTTGAAAGTCAGGGGGCTGATGAAGAAGCCGAGGCTCTATCTTCAGACTTTGGTGACGAAAATGCCACCGAATTGACAGAAACTTACGGTTTTCTTGAGGCAGATTCGCCTGCCTCAGGCTCGCTGTACATCCCCGACACGCAAGATGAACTGCTAGCTGACCTTATGACGGAGATCACTTGATGATCGCGCTGACACGGCCCAATCTGAACAAACCGACACAGCGCCCGGGCATCCGGTTCGCGCCGCTGGCCGCAGCGTTGTTGACCGTGATCATGGCGATGCCCGCCGCCGCGCAGATGTCGTTGCAAACGGCTGTTTTGCGGGCGACGGAACGTGACGGAAATGTGGCGGCACTTCGTCAGACTGTCGCAAGCCGTTCGATCGACATTCAGGCCGCGCGGGATGAATATTATCCCAGCATCAGTCTTTCGGGTGACAGTTCGACCACCGATTCAAACGGCGCCGGCATCACACTGACCGTCTCGCAGGTGCTGTACGACTGGGGCCTGATCCGCAGCAAGATCAACGCCGCCTCTCATGTGCGCGTTCAGGCTGTGTCCGACCTGAAAATGGAGGTCGAGGGGCTGTCGCTGCTGGTGGCCGAGTTCTTCATTGATATTGAAACCATCGACCTGAAAATTGCCCGTACACGGGCCTATACGACCTTTGCGCGCCGGATTTCGGGACAGGCGCAAGATCGTGCCACGGCAGGCATCAGTGACAACGGCGAGGTCGCCCGCGCCCGGCTTGAGATTGCCCGCGCCGAGGATCAGTTGGCGCAACTGGTCGCAAACCGCCGTATCGCGCTGTCGCAAATCGAATTCCTGGTCGGACAGCCGGTTGCCGGTGTTCAGTCAGCACCAGATCTGGGTTTTGCCAGCCGCTATGCGCAACCGGCCAAGGTCCGCTCGGCCGTGCACATCGCTCCATCCTATATCGCGGCCCGCGCCGCCGCCGATGAAGCGGCAGCAGGCGTGCAGACCGCCAAGGCCGCACGCCTGCCCACGATCAAATTGCAGGCCCAGGGCCGCGCCGACCTGAACGGCGGCCGAAGCCGCACCGCCATCGGCATTTCCACCGGCGTCGATCTCAGCTCAAGCGGGCTGGGCAAACGCGGGGTGCAATCGGCCGAGTTGAACCTGCAAGCGGCCAAGTCCTCGCTTGTTTCAGTCGAACGTGACCTGACCAACACCGCGTCCAGCGCCCGTCAGCAGATCACCATTCTGCGCACCACCGAGAACTCACGAGGCCAACAGCTGGCCGAAGCGCAGCGGGTTTTGGACAACTACGAACAGCAATTCATCGGTGGCCAACGCGAACTGCTGGACCTGCTGACCACGGGCCGCGACCTGTACGACTCGCAAATCGACAAGATCAACACATACGACGAACGCAAACGCACCGAATACCGCGCGGCGCATGATCTGGGTGTTCTGGGCACCCTGATCATCGCGGCATCACCCTCGCAATAGAACCGCCCCGCAAGCAAACTGGAAACTCGCATGAAAGACGCAGCATCCTCAGACCCGCTTATCGAAGGCCTTGTTGAACTTTGCCGCGTGCAGGGTGTTGCGACGTCGCACAGCCAGATGATGGACGGGTTGCCCAAGGCCAAGGATGGTGCCGCAGGCGAAAGCCTTGCCACGCTGGCGCTGCGCCGGGTCAACATGAGCTGCCGGATCAGCCGGGAAGACATTGATGATTTTCCCGATCACGGCCTGCCTGCCCTGCTGTTTCTGAAAAACGGGCGCACCGTCATTCTGGAAAGCCTGACCAAAACCCACGCCAGGGTGATCGTCCCCGAGGCAGGCGGCGGTCGCAGCATGTGGTCGCGCAACGAGCTTGCGTCCCAGCACGACGGGCGCATTCTGGTGTCCAAGCCCATCGACATCGTGTCGGACCGGCTGGACGCGCCAAGCAAGGACAAACGCCACTGGATTTTGGGCCCTGTGCTGGGGAACTGGGTGATCTACCGCGATGTTGTGCTGGCGTCCTTTGCTGCCAACATCCTTGCCGTGGCGACCGCTTTGTTCTCGATGCAGGTCTATGATCGCGTGGTGCCCAGCAACGCCTTTGACACGCTGTGGATTCTGGCCAGCGGTGTCGGTATTGCGATCATTCTTGAACTGGTCCTGCGGTTGATGCGGTCGACTTTGGTGGACGTATCGGGACGTGACCTTGACCTCAGGTTGTCCGCGCAACTGTTTGACAAGGTTGCGAACATGCGGCTGAAGCATCAGCCAGCCTCGACAGGTGTATTCGCCAACCAGGTGCGCGATTTCGCAACCGTGCGCGAGTTCTTTACCTCGGGTACCGTCACGGCAATCTGCGACCTGCCCTTCGTGCTGATCTTTGTCGGCGTGATCTGGTTCATCGGTGGCCCCATTGCATTCGTCGTGCTGGCCGGTGTGATTGCCACGATCCTACCCGGCGTGTTGATGCAAAAGAAACTGGCCCGTGCATCGCGCGAAAACACCCGCGAAGCGGCGGCGCTGAACGGGTTGCTGCTGGAAACCATTTCCAACCTTGAAACCGTCAAAGCCTCGCGCGCCGAAGGCCGCTTGCAACGTGCCCACGCACAGCTGTCGGCAACCATGGCGACCACCGCGATCAAGACGCGCAGCATCACCAACATCATGACCCAACTGGTCAGCACCGTGCAGAAACTGGCCTATGCCGGTGTGATCATCGCCGGTGTCTACCTGATCAGCGCGGGCGAGCTGACCGTCGGCAGCCTGATCGCCTGCACGCTGTTGTCCAGCCGCACCATGTCCCCCATGGGTCAGGTCGCGGGCCTGCTGGCGCGCTGGCAGCAGGTACGTGCCGCGATGGAAGGGCTGGACGAGATCATGGCCCTGCCCGTCGAACGCCCCGCCGACCGCCATTTCGTGCGCGCGTCATCGCTGTCCGGTGCCTACAAGATCGACGATGTGGTGTTCCGCCACGACCCCGAAGCGCCGCCCGTCATCTCGATCCCGGAGCTGTCCATCGCATCGGGCGAACGCATTGCCCTGCTGGGCGGCAACGGGGCAGGCAAATCCACCCTGCTGCGCCTGATGGCCGGTCTGACCGATCCGCAATCGGGCAGCGTGCTGATCGACAGCCTGTCCCTGTCCCAGATCGACCCCATCGACCGGCGCCGCCAGATCGGCTATCTGCCGCAAAGCGTGGCCCTGTTCCAGGGCACCCTGCGCGACAACCTGCTGCTGGACCACGGGTTGCACAGCGACGACGAACTGCTCGAGGCGCTGGACGCCGTGGGTCTGGGCACCTTTGTGCGTCGCCACGTGCGCGGGCTGGACCTGCAACTGCAAGGCAACGCCAACGTGTCGGGCGGTCAGCGTCAGTCGATCGGTCTGGCAAGGGTCCTGCTGCAAGACCCGAAGGTCGTCTTACTGGATGAGCCCACGGCCGCCTTTGACCACATCACCGAAAGCAAGGTCATCAGCCATATGAAAGACTGGCTGTCCGGGCGCACCACGGTGATCTCGACGCACAAGCGCGAGTTGCTGGCACTGACCGAACGGGCGATCGTGCTGAAGGACGGGCGCGTGGCGCGGGATGGCGACCTGATGCAGATCCTGAACTCGGCGCGTGCAAATTCGGTTAAAACCCGTCCCGTTCAAGCGGTCACATGAGCAGCGCGGATCCCATGACATCCAGCCACATGGATGGCAGCTACCGGCGGCAAACGCTGCGGGTGGCGCGGCTGACCATTCAGACCATCGTTCTGGCGCTGATCATCGGCGTGACCTGGGCTGCATTGGCCCAGATCAACGAAATCACACGCGGCGACGGGCGGGTGATCCCCCTGCGCCGTATGCAGACCATTCAAAGCCTTGAAGGTGGGATTTTGTCCCAACTGGAAGTCAGCGAAGGTGACATCGTGCAAGAGGGTCAGGTTCTGGCACGGCTGGACCCGACGCGGTCGCAATCTGCCTTTTTGTCGGCACAGTCCGAGATTACCGCACTGACAGCCGAGGTCGAGCGTCTGCAAGCCGAGGTTCTGGAAAAACCTGAACTGGACTTTGGCCCTGAACCCAACGAAGCCGAACAGACCGAGCTGCGCCTGTTCACCGCCCGCCGCACCAAGCTAGAGGCGTCGTTGTCGGCGTTGCAGGCAGAACAGACCGCGATACAGGAACAGATCGACATCACCCGCCCGCTGACGGCATCGGGGTCGGTCAGCAAGATCAACCTGCTACAACTGGAACAGAAAAAGGCCGAGATCGACGGCAAGATCAGCGAGACACGCAATGTCTATGTGCAGGATTCCTACAAGGATCTGGCACAGCGTCGGGCCAAGCTGCTGATGATCCATCAGGATCTGATCCAGAAAGAGGACGAGTTCCAGCGCACCGAAATCCGCTCACCCGTCGCCGGGCGCGTCAACAACATCGACATCACCACCTTGGGCGGCGTCGTCCAGCCCGGCGAGCCGATCATGGAAATCACGCCCACCGACGACCAGTTGATCATCGAGACCAAAGTGCAGCCGCGCGACGTGGCCTTTATTGCCCCCGGAATGCCCGCCAGCGTCAAGATCACCGCCTATGACTTTGCCACCTATGGCGACCTGCGCGGCACGGTCACCCAAATCTCGGAAGACACCGTCGAAGAGGACACCCCCCAGGGTCCGCAGGATTTCTACCGGGTCATGGTCAAGACCGAACGCAGCTATCTGGAGCGCGGCGGCGAGCAGTTTTCAATCCGTCCCGGCATGATCGCGCAAGTTGACATCGAAAGCGGCAAACGGTCCGTTCTCAGCTATCTCACCCGCCCGCTGCTGAAGGCGCGGCTACAATAACCCCCTGCGGGCACGGGCCGCTGCTGGCCTTCCCCGTTGCGACAGAACACGACCAGAAAAGAGACTGCCCCTTGTCCAGACTGCACCACGCCACCTGCCACGGCGCCTTGGATCGTACCCGAACCTTTCTGACAGCGGGGGCTTTCGGCCTTGCGCTGGCGGTGGCCACCCCTGCGCTGTCGCAGATGGTCAACACCGTCGAAGTGCGCGGCGCACAATTCATTCCCGAGCAGGACATCAAGGCGACCTGTGGTGCCGAGGAAGGCATCGAATATTTCGACTATGAACTGCGTGCGATCGAAGACTGCCTGATGTCCACCGGCGTTTTTGAAACGGTCTCCTTGTCGCGCGAAGGCGACACATTGGTGATCGACGTGCAAGAACTGGACACCCGCCCCGGACGTATTGACGCAACGCTGGCCTATGTCTCTCAGGACGGGCTGACCGGCAGCCTGTCCTATGAGCGCTACAACCTGTTTGACCGGACCTATGGCGCGGCCAACCTTGAATACGGCGAAGAAGTGCAACGCTACAGCCTGAACCTGTACCGCACCGAAGCGTTCGATCGCAATTTCGACATGGGATTCGAGCTGTCGGGCGGGCGCGACGATTATGACGACCGCAGCTACACACACGAGTCCCACCGGATCGAGACCTATCTGGCATGGGCGATGTCACCGTCCACCAAGCTGGAAGCCGGGATCGGTTATCGCGATCACCGCCTGTACGATCTTGAGCCGACCGCCAGTGCGCTGTTGGTGCGCGAACAGACCGACGGCATTTCGGCGCCCTACATCCGGCTGGGCCTGCGCCACGAACAAACAGCTGAGGCGCGCGATGGCAGGGAAGACTGGGACCGCTTCGGTTATCGCATCCGGCTGGACCAGTATTTCTGGAACATCGGCACGGACGACCCGATTTCAGACACCCGTCTTGAGACACAAATGCAGTTCCCGCTGTCCAGCAAAACGCGGCTGCTGTTCGGCTTTGACGCGGGATCGGTCAGCGGCACCGATGGCAACGCCACCCGCGCCATCGACCGGTTCTATCCCGGTGCAGACACCTTCCGTGGCTTTGCACCACGCGGCATCGGCCCGCGCGATGGCGGCGACGCCTTGGGCGGCAACACCTACGCCAAAGTGTCCATCGAAGTGCAACGCGACTTTGGAGAGATCTACCGCACCCCCTTCCGTGCGGGCATCTTTATCGACAGCGGCGCAAGCTGGGATCTGGATGACACGCTGGGCGGCTCCATCGACGACAGCTTGCATCGGCGCAGCAGTGTCGGGCTGTCCGTGGTCTTCGACGTGGGCAAAACGCCTGTTTCGCTTTACGTGGCCACACCCATCGAAGAGCAGCCGGGTGACGAATCTCAGGTCTTCGGTCTGAGCATCAGCACCCGCTTTTAGGACGCGGTGCGTGCCGCGCGGTTCTGCATCGCCTGCTTGAACAACCCCATGTAGCGCGGTGCGACCGCTGACAGATCATACTGCTGGCGCGCCATCGCGCGCGCTGCCTGGCCATAGCGCAAACGGCGGGCAGGATCATCTTTCAACGCCAGCGTCGCCGCGATCCACGCGTCGTCGTCGTCGGGCAAAAGCTGGCCGTTGATGTCATTCTGGATCAGTTCGGCGGCATAGCCACGATCCGGTGCCATGACACAGCCGCCTCGGCCCAGAATTTCGACCAGCCCCCAGTTCGCCACGCCGAATTGCAAGGGATAGTGGAACAGATCAACCTCGGCGACCCGTCTGGAAAATTCGTCATATGGCAGTTTTCCGGGGAACTCGATCACCTTGGCCGCGCGGGGGTATTTCAACAGCAGATGGTCGCGGAAATTTTCGACCTTACCGTCATGCAGGCGCTGCACGGCCTGACCCTCGTAGCCATAGGTCGCAACGTCCGCACCGCCAAAGGCGATAAACCGGGCATCCACGCCCTGCCCTGCCAGCTTGTCGGTGATGCGCATGAACGTCTCGAACCCTTTGGCCGAAGACAGATCGCGCGCGGCAAACCCGATTGTGAACGGGCGAACCTGGGTGTCGGGTTCCGCCTCTGGCATCGCGGCAAAGTCGAACCCCTCCAGCTGCACCTCGATGTTTGCCTGCAACGCCTTGGGAAACATCTGCTTGGCATGGCGGCTGGGGCAAATCACCAGATCACTGCACAGCGCCTGATGGAAATTCAGCATCTCGGTGTTGCGGTCGGTCATCCGCTGGGACTGGTCCGGCGGATAGGCCGGATCCCAGCCATGCGCGCGAAAGCTGGGGAATTCGATATAGCTGACAATGGCGGCGTCGATCTCATCATAGAGGAAATGCGGAGCGCCCCATAGGGAATGGGCGACCACCACGTCGATCTTGCGTTGTTTCTGGAACGCGGTCAGCGCCGACAGAACCCCGCGCGAGATGCGCGCAGACCGCTCGACCTTGGACGTGTAGTAATAGCTTTGATCGCCGAGAATCTTGCCGTCCGGCTTGAACCCCAGAATATGCGGCCCACGCTCGCGGTTGCGCTCCATATGGCCCGGCGTGGTCAGAAAGTAGGCCTCAGCCATGCCCGTTTCGCGTAGGTAATCGCACAGCCGCCCGAACTGGCCGGGATAGACGGCGCCCACGAAAACAATCACCGGTTTGGTCAAATCATCCAAGCCCCATGCCAGACAGCCGCGGCGCGGCACACGGGATCAGCCTACATCACCCATACTTAGGGATGCAACTCAAGCCTGATCGCGCGGATCGGACAGCGTGTTCAGAAAATGCCGTGATCCCGCGCCACGATCACCGCCTGTGTGCGGTTGCTTGCGCCCAGCTTCGAGCAGATGGATTTGACGTGCATCTTGACCGTGGCCTCGGCCAGCCCCAGATCGGTGCCGATCTCGCGGTTCGGTTTGCCCTCGGCCAGCAGTGCCAGAACGGTCATTTCCCGATCAGACAACGACGCGCCATTGCTTTCGCGTGGCTTGGCAACCCGTTGCCGGTCGATCAGCTCGACAGGGACATAGCGGCCACCATTTGCCATGAACCGGATTTCATTGGTGAGATTGGTCAGCGATTCCGTCTTGAGCACGATCCCCGCCCCGCCCATCGCCAAGGTTTCCGAAACCACATGCGGTGTCGGGTTGCTGGTGATGATCCCGACCGGCTTGCCGCCGTTGCGTTCAATCGCCTTTGCCAGCCCTGATACGCCGTTCATGCCCGGCATATCCAGGTCAACCAGCACCAGATCGAACGCACCTTCGCTGTCAATCTGTGCCAGCGCAGCGTCAAGATCCGGCGCGGTCTGCGCCTCGAAATCCGGCAGGCCAGACAGGAACTGCTGGAACATCTCCAGGATCATGGCGTGATCGTCTGCGATGAGAACTCTTAGAATTTCGGGTTTTGAAGTATTCATAAGGTCCATTTTCAGCTTTGTTAGGCTTTCGCACGGTTAGGAACAAACGGGCTTCGGTCTGGTTCCCCTCGATTGCCCGAAAAGGCGTCGTAATCTTGTGCGTGCGCCTGTGTTTCTAGTTCAGTAGTCTAATTTCGCAGTCAGGTGAAGCGACTACGTCCGCGCGGCAGAAGGCTTCAACCCAGCTTTTCTATCGCCCGCCCGGTTGCAGCCAAAGCCGTATCGAGGTCTCCCAGTTGCGTCTGTGAAATCGGTTTGGACGCTTTCGCCAATATCTCCAGTTCGCGCAGGGTGCGTTCCAACAGCTTTAGCCCCGTCAAGCCGCAGGCACCCGTGGCCGCGTGCAGCAACCGGCCGGTGTCTGCGTGCATACCCTGCTGTTGCATGTCCTCCAACACACCCTGTGCTTCGGATCGCGCCCGCAGCATAAAGCCGCGCGCGGTGTCCAGCCCCAGTTGTCCGACCAGTTCGTTAACCATACTCTCGGCCAAAGGGTCAGCGTGCGTGCAATCCGCCCCTCCGGCAGCTTTCTGGTCAGGCACCGGGGTGACATCGCAGGCCGACGCGCGCACCACGTCCAGAACAGACCGGCACAAATCCACGCTTCGGATCGGTTTTTCCAGCAATTGCGCCATTCCAAGCTTCAGACAGGCGGCCCGCAGATTGTCATCAATATGCGCGGACAGGCCCAGCATCCTGCCGCGCCAGGCCAGCGCACCGGAAGATTGCTGTTCGATGATCCGCTGCACCAACTCAATCCCGTTGATATAGGGCAATGTCATGTCGGTCAGCAGCAAGTCGATCTTGTCGACCGCATCAGCGCCTTGCAGAACCTCCAAGGCGCGCAGACCGTTTTCGGTGGCAACCACCTGCGCCCCTGCCGCAGTCAGGCAATGAACAACCCAATCACGGCTGGACGGGCTGTCTTCAACCACGAGCACGCCGATCCCGCGCAGCAACTGGCTGTCAACCGCCACGGGGTGCGGCGTGATGGCGGGCACTGCGGTCGTGTCTGCCGCAGCGAGGTCGAAACGTGCCCGTAAAATCGTGCCAACCACTTGATCTGTCGCATCGCCAGCCAGCGCGCTTCCGTCCGCACCGCGATCAAACACCTCTAGCGTACCGCCAAGCTGGCTGAGCGCGTAGGCCAGCACATTCAACCCCGCCGAGGGGCGCCCGTCAGCAGGCCCCGTCGCGGCGCCCGATTGCCGGGCCAGCGAAACGTCAGCCAGATCGATCGCGCGCATCAACCGTGCCTTTTGCGCCGGGGGCAAGCCCCCGCCAAGATCGCAGACCTCGACCGTGATGTTCTTCTTGGCGGCAGTACCGGCGGCGGGCGCACAGGTCACACGCACTTCGACCTTCGTTCCACCATGTTTGACCGAGTTGTCGAACATATTCTGCAACAGAGCCCTGACAAAACGCACCGGGCCGTTCACCTGCGCCTCGGCCGACGGATCGACCTGCAGCGCCACCGAGGTTCCGCGCAGCGCCGCAATGGGGCGGATCATGTCCAATGTGGCACGGACCTCTTCGGCAATGCTGAAATCTTCGTCTGACTGGATGTCTGCGGTGGTCAGTTCGCCCCGGATCACTTTGATGACGTTGTCGATATGGCTCAGCGCCAGTTGGGCAGACCGCTGCATCTGGTCACGGCGCGCATCGGCGGTGCTGGCATCGTCGGTTTGGAACATTGCATCGGTTGCGGCCAGCAACGATTGAATGGGCGTTCTAAGATCATGCGACACCCGCAGCAACGTCGCAGTCCGCGTGCGATTGCGCAAAACGGCGGCTTCCTGATCCGTCTCGGCCAGCCGCAACAAAAAGCCATCCGCCGTCCCAAGCGGCATATAAACCAGCTCGCCCTCAAGCTCTGTTTTGTCAAAGACCTTTGACACCGCAATACTGCCGGCGCGGCGGGCGCGTGCGCACAAGGCGGGCCAGTCAAAGACGGTTTTCAACCCTTCGGTGCCCATACCGACCCGCGCCGCAGCCACGTTGGACAACAAGACCTCGGCCTTGTCCGTCGCAAGAATCACCGCACGCCGATCGGTCGAAATCAGGCGGGCAATAGCCTGAAGCACGGGTCTTACCGTGGCCGCGTCTTTCGAATGGTCTGCTTTTCGTGTCATTGCGATCTCCAACTTCGGGACACGGCCCGAATGCACCCGGCCACGGCCTAAGTACACCTTAAGAGGGTATTTTTCCTATACAAAAGCCTGTATTCCAATCTCCCTTCTGTCAACTGCGCCGCCTTTGATCGCCCGTGTGAAAGGCTTCAAAAACAACCAAGTGTCACATTCTTCAAAACCCACAGGTGCAAAATGCGACTCGTATTGACTGCAACTTTAGTATGTGTTTGATCTATTAAGTATGTAAACACAAACTTTAGATAGTGCGGCCCTCCCGCACAGAGGATGTTGAAATGGCTACCACGAAAATCCAGGCTGGGGCGGCAGCGAATGTAACCATACCCGCCACCAAAGCTGACATCGCGCGTTACGTGAAGTCCGGTGACAACCTGATCGTCGAGATGAACAACGGTCAAAGCATCATGGTTACCGATTTCTATGACCGCGCCGCGGGCGGCGAAGCACACAAACTGATGCTTTCGGACGGAAGCTTTAGCGGCGTCGAAGGGGTTTCGGATGAAACCGACGAAGCCGCAGGGCTTGGTATGAACATGGAGGAAGTGGGCGCAGGTCTGGCCGCACTTGCCACCGGGTTGGTTGCTACGAATAGCGGAGATGACGATCCTACGGACCCGACTGATCCTACAGACCCTACTGATCCGACTGATCCGACCGATCCAACAGACCCCACTGACCCCACAGACCCGACCGATCCCACAGACCCGACGGATCCGACAGACCCCACTGATCCTACGGACCCAACCGAACCCGCCGTTGAAGGTCTGCTTGACCCCGTTCTGGCAGACGAAGGCCTGTTGGGTGAGCTGACCGGCAACGATGGCCTGTTGGGCGACATCACCGGGTCCGACGGCCTGCTGGGCGATCTGGTCGGCGAAGACGGATTGCTGGGCGACGTGACAGGGTCCGACGGTTTGGTCGGCGGCCTACTGGGCACCGGCCTGCTGGGGGACAGCGATGGTTCGGGCAGCCTGACAGGCGGTCTGACCTCGGACGACAGCCTGCTGGGCGGTGTTTTGGGCGGCACTGGCCTGACCGACGGTTTGTTGGGTGAGGACGGCGCGGTCGATGGCATTGTCGGCGCGGTAGAGGGCATTGTTGACGGCGTTCTGGGCGATGAAGGCATCATAGGTGGACTGCTGGGCAGCACCGGTCTGACCGATGGCATCCTGGGCGACGAAGGCATCGTGGGCGGCCTGCTGGGTGACGGCCTTCTGGACGGCGTTCTGGGCGACGAAGGCATCGTAGGTGGACTGCTGGGCAGCACCGGTCTGACCGATGGCATCCTGGGCGACGAAGGCATCGTGGGCGGCCTGCTGGGTGGCGGCCTTCTGGAGGGCGTTCTGGGCGGCGACGATGGCCTGCTGGGCGGCCTGTCCGGCACGGTCGAAGGCCTGCTTGGCGGTCTTGGCGCAGACACCGGCCTGCTTGATCCGGTCCTTGCCGATGGTGGACTGCTGGGCGATGTCACCGGCAACGCGGGCATTCTGGGCGATATCACAGGTTCGGACGGGCTGGTCGGCGACCTGATCGGCAACGACGGTCTGTTGGCTGATGTGACCGGAGCCGACGGCCTGGTCGGTGACCTGACCGGCGTTGGACTGCTGGGCGGCGGCACCGGAGAAGGTGGTGCGGGTGGCCTGCTTGACGGACTGACTGGCGGACTGTTGGACGGCGTACTGGGTGGCGAAGGCGACCTGCTTGGCGGTCTGACAGGCGGCCTGCTGGGTGGCGAAGGTGATCTGCTCGGCGGCCTGACCGACGGCCTGTTGGGTGGCGAGGGTGACCTGCTCGGCGGTCTGACCGACGGCCTGCTGGGTGGTGACGGTGACCTGCTTGGCGGTCTGACCGATGGCTTGTTGGGGGGTGACGGCGGTGTGACCGACGGACTGTCCGGAACGGTCGAGGATCTGCTGGCATCGCTCGGCGCCGAAGACGGGTTGTTGGACCCGGTCATCGCCGACGGCGGCTTGCTGGGGGATGTCACCGGCAACACGGGCATCCTCGGCGACGTTACCGGCTCGGACGGTGCGCTTGGCGATGCTGTCGGAAACGACGGACTGCTGGCTGACGTGACAGGCGACGAAGGTCTGGTCGGCGATTTGACCGGCACCGGCCTGCTGGGCGATGGCACTGGCGAAGACGGCGCGACTGGCGGTTTGCTGGGCGGGCTGACCGACGGATTGCTGGGCGATGATCTGCTGGGTGGCCTGACCGGAGATGACGGGCTGCTTTCGGGACTCACATCGACCTTGGACGGTGTGTGAACAGATTATTTCCAGTTCAGAGCCAATTGAAAAAGCCCCGCCTATTGACGGGGCTTTTTACATTTTTACTATTATTATTAAAAAACAAAAACTTACCGCATAAAGACCGCCTGCCCCTTCGGGAAACCCTTGGTGAATTCTCCCCCAGCCCGCTCAACCAGAAGCGTTGACAGATACACCTTTGGTATGCTTTTACATACTTAAGGGTTAATAGCATACTTTAGCATATGCGCGGCTTATTGCGCACCACCATCAGGAGTTCAGAAATGGCAAACTCAAGCATTCAGGCCGGCGCGGAAATCGGCATCAAGATTGATGCGAACCAAGCGGACGTCAGCAACTATGCCCGCAAAGGCGATGACCTGTTCATCACCCTCAAGAATGGTGATGTGATTACTGTCAACGATTACTACGTGCCGACTGCAGACGGTTCGCTGCACAGCCTGGTCATGGCGGACGGCACCGAGGTCGATGGTGAAGCCGGTGTAGGCGCCGCCATGGAGGATGGCGGCGCAATCGCGGCGGCCGTGCTCGGCGGCCTGGGACTGCTTGCAGCTGGTGGTGGCGGCGGCAGCGATCCGACGGACCCTACAGATCCTACGGACCCGACCGACCCCACGGACCCGACTGATCCCACAGATCCGACCGATCCTACAGATCCGACCGATCCAACGGACCCGACCGATCCCACAGATCCGACCGATCCAACAGATCCGACTGATCCCACAGATCCGACCGATCCAACGGACCCGACCGATCCCACAGATCCGACCGATCCAACGGACCCGACCGATCCCACAGATCCAACCGATCCCACGGACCCGACCGATCCAACGGACCCGACCGATCCCACAGATCCGACCGATCCAACGGACCCGACCGATCCCACAGATCCGACTGATCCAACAGATCCGACTGATCCAACAGATCCGACCGATCCCACGGACCCGACTGATCCTACGGATCCAACCGATCCTACGGACACGGAAACCCAAGGTCTGCTCGACCCCATCATCTCGGATGACGGGCTGTTGGGAGACCTGACCGGAAACGACGGTTTGCTGGGTGACGTGACCGGTTCTGACGGCCTGCTGGGTGATCTGGCGGGCGAGGACGCGCCGCTGGGTGACCTTGCAGACGAGCTTCTGGGGCAACCGCTGCTTGGGGATGGCGTCGACGGTGAAACCGGTATTCTTGACGGGGTTGTCTCGGACACCGGCCTGCTGGGCGATGTCACCGGAAACAACGGTATCCTGGGCGACATCACCGGCTCGGACGGTCTGCTGGGTGATCTGGTCGGCAACGACGGCTCGCTGGGCGACCTGACCGGCAATGACGGGCTGATCGGCGACCTGACCGGCACCGGCGTGCTGGGTGACGGCACCGGAGAAGACGGCACAGGCGGCCTGCTTGACGGCCTGACCGGAGAAGGTGGCCTGCTGGGCGGCTTGCTGGGCGACAGCGACTTGCTGGGCGGATTGACCGGCGAAGACGGCCCTCTGGGTGATGTCCTTGGCGGCGGCGATCTGTTGGACGGCCTCACTGGCGACGATGGCCTGCTGGGCGGTCTTCTGGGTGGTGACGGTGACCTGCTGGGTGGCCTGACCGACGGCCTGCTGGGTGGCGAAGGCGACCTGCTGGGTGGTCTGACCGATGGCCTGACCGGCGGTTTGCTGGATGGCGTTCTGGGTGGCGATGACGGTGCAACGGACGGCTTGTCCGGTGTACTTGACGGCCTGACCGGCGGCCTTGCCCCAGAGCAAGGTTTGCTGGACCCGGTCATCGCGGATGACGGCCTGCTGGGTGATGTCACCGGCAACAACGGTGTCCTGGGCGACGTCACTGGCTCGGACGGTCTGCTGGGCGATGTCGTCGGCAACGACGGCCTGCTGGGCGACGTGACCGGCGATGAAGGTCTGGTCGGCGAACTGGTCGGCACCGGCCTGCTGGGCGACAGCACTGGCGAGGACGGCACAGAGGGCGGCCTGCTGGACGGGCTGCTGGGTGAGGACGGACCCTTGGGGGATGTCCTTGGCGGTGGTGACCTGCTGGACGGCCTGACCGGCGATGATGGCCTGGTTGGTGGCCTGCTCGGCGGAGGCGACCTGTTGGGTGGCACGCTGGACAGCCTGACAGATGGCAATGATCTGCTGGGCGGCCTGACCGACGGTCTCGACGGCTTCCTGGACATCTGATCAGGGACGCCCGGACATGAAACGAGGATATGGCCCCTTCTCAGAGCTGCCGGCACAGGCAGTCAAGGGGGGCCATTTCACTGGGCTGACCGGAACACCCGTGCCCCCCAGCACGTTCCGGTCAGCCTTTTTACCCGGCGTTGGATACAGCGCCCCCGCGACATTCCAAACCACACCGTGCCGTAAAGGCCGACCCCGCGCCAAAGCGGACCCGCAGCGACTGTCAGCCGTAACCTACGACGTAGATCTGTTCGAAATGAAATGCACCCTGCCCCCCGCACAGCCCAAGGATGCACCAAGATCAAACAGTTCGGCGTTCCTGTTCATCGGATTGATCTATGCCAACCTGTCGGCCGCTGTGGTCTATCTGCTGGGCGCGCACCTTGGCGTGGTGGCGCTGGCCTATGTTCTGGGTGGCGGCGTGGCGGCCATGGTTTCCTCGCTGATCCACGCAATGCTGCAACGGCGGGCAGCCCTTGTTGATGCGCCACATCCCCCTGAACACCAGCGCGAAACCCCGGGCTCCGATCATGCCTGTGACATCGCAAAAGCCAAATAGGAAAGCCTGAGACATGAGAATCCTTGCTGTAGATGACAACCCTTTCATTCTTGATTTCCTGCCCGCCATTCTTCAGAAAACCGATTTCCCGGACGTGAGCGTGGCCTCCTCGGGCCCGCAGGCGCTTGACCTTCTGGCCGAAGCCGACACCCCCTTCGATTGTCTGCTGCTGGACATTGAAATGCCCGAGATGGACGGGATCACCCTGTGCCGCAGAATTCGCAGTCTTCAGGCCTATCACAACACGCCGATCCTGATGCTGACCCTGAAATCGGACCCAGTGTCGATCGAACAGGCCTTTGCCGCGGGGGCGAACGACTACATCACCAAACCCTTCGAGATCAAGGAAATCGCCACCCGTCTGCGCGTGGCCAAGCGGATGACGGAAATCTCGGACACGGTTCCGCGGCTGACCCCCTACGCGATGACGAAACATGGCTTGCCCGGCATCCACAAATTCCATGTCGAAGACCCGGTCTTTGTCACGGGCATCAACCAGATGGTGCTGCCCTTTTCGCTGGGCAATTACCTGTCGCAGCTGTCGCGCACCAATCTCAAGATCTGTCAGGCCTTTGCGATAAAGATCGACGACATCGACCTGCTGTATGGCAACGGCACAAGCCGCGAGTTTGCCAGCGTCATCGCAGCCACAGCGCAGACGATTGCACAGGTCGTCGACTGCCCCCAGCTTTTGATGGCCTACAACGGCGATGGCACCATCCTGTGTATCGTCACCGAGGAACGCGCGCCGATCTGGCAGGATCTTGAACACCGTATTCAGACCCAGTTGGACAAGGTCGACCTGCGCGATGACGATGGCCGCGCAATGAAAGTCACACTGTCCGTCGGGCGCGCCGTCCATCCCTCGGCCAACCGGACCCAGCGGGTCAAGTTCACCTTTGACCGTGTCATTCGTCTGGCCGAGGCGCGCCAAAGCGCCAAGCTCAAAGCCGAAGAGCACGAGGTTCACAGTATCTGACCTGCCCTTGGACGACCAAGGTCCCTGCCCTGTGTTGAACAGGGAAATGCCTATTTTGCGAAAGTGTTACGAGTTTTCCAGCGGGACGTATTGACCGCGCACAAACCTATTAGGACCATATGAAAATTCTAGCCGTTGACGACAACCAGCTTACGCTTGACCTGTTGTCCAAACTGACCGGCCAATTGGGGTTCGGCGACATCACGACCGCATCTTCGGGCGAGGCCGCGCTGCAATTGCTTGGCCGCGATGGGCCCGCGTTCGACTGCCTGCTTTTCGATATCCAGATGACGGGCATGGACGGCATTGAGCTGTGCAGCCTGGTGCGCGCCCTGCCCGTTTACCAGCACACGCCGATCATCATGCTGACGTCGATGACCGACCGGGACTATGTGGACCGTGCTTTCAAGGCGGGGGCGACCGATTACGCCAACAAGCCGTTTCACATTTCCGAACTTGGGGCGCGCCTGCGCATCGCGCAACAGATCATTGCGGCGCGCAGCGTCACCACATCCGGCAACCAACGGGCCGACGATGATGCTGCGCACCCAGTGTCTGATAGTGTCCAGATCACCGGATTCCCCAGCTTGATCAGCTATGGCGCCCTGGGCAATTACCTGTTGCAGTTGTCCAAAGCTGGGCTTGCGGGATCTCAGGTTTTGGCCGTGAAAATCCACCGCATCGACGCGATCCATGCAAAAGCATCCCCCCGGGAATTCGCCTATGCGCTGGGTGAAGTGGCGGATGCCATCAGTGGCGCTTTGACAACCCAAAACATCATGATGGCCTATGCCGGAAACGGGGCTTTTTTGCTGGTTCTGGGCAGAACCGGATGCACGCTTTCGGATGAGCTGGAACTCGAAATCCAGAACCTTCTGGACGACAAGGGCACCGAATACGACGACGGCGACCCTTTGGATCTGGATATTTCGATAGGAAACCCGATCATTCCACGCCTGAACACCACCCACCCGGCCAACGATATCTTTGAACGTGCCCTTGCCAGGGCCGAACGGCGCATGACGCAAAAGATCAGCAAACCTGCCGAGGTCACGCATTAGGCTCTGGCGCGCCCCTCGCGGGTGCGCATAGCCGCTCGCATGTCCCTCAATGAAAATCCCGGCTTGGGAACAGGCGTTTGGCCTGTTCGCGCGGGTGGTGTGCGGCCGTTTTGTGATGTGCCCGGGGGGCGTCGTCGGCCTGGGGTTGGGTGATGCCCACCGCGTCGTCAAGCGGATGGCCAAGGTCGGAAAGCCTGTGGGATAGGTCCTCGATGTGCTCCGCGATAAGATGCACGACGATGCCCTCACGCTCGAGCCGTCCGGTCACATGCAACAGCCGCCCGCCCATGACAGTGCGCCGGAAACGCTTATAAACCTTCGGCCAAACGACCACATTCGAGACACCCGTTTCATCCTCAAGCGTCAGAAAAATCACGCCTGACGCCGTGCCGGGGCGCTGGCGGGTGATGACCAGACCACAGACAGAGGTGCGTTTCAGTGGCGCGACAGGCAAACGGTCATGCGGCGTCAAGCCGGAGATGGTCGGGCGCAACAGCTCCATCGGATGGGCACGCAGCGTGAGGCGCAGGGAAATGTAGTCTTCCACGACTTCTTCGCCCAGATGCATGTTTGGCAGATGCACCTGAGGCTCGCGAATGCCCTCGCCATCCAGCGGATCGGCAAAAAGCGGCAGAGGCGCAGGGGCCCGGATTGCGCGGACCTGCCACAGCGCATCGCGCCGCGTCAGCCCCATACCGATAAACGCATCCGCCTCGGCCAGCCGTTCAAGCACGGAAGGCGCGACACCGGCCCGCAGCCAGACGCTTTCAGGGTCCTGATAACCGTTGCCCCGCGCGGCCCTGATCCAGCCCGCGTCTTCCGCGCGGAAACCTTTGATCTGGCGAAAGCCAAGCCGCAGCGCCAGCGGCCCATCGGCGCGGCGCTCTAATATATTATCCCATTCCGAATGATTGACGCAGACCGGCCGCACCTCGACGCTGTGGTCCCGGACATCCCGTACGATCTGGGCGGGGGCGTAAAACCCCATCGGTTGGGAATTCAGCAGGGCGCAGGCAAAGATTGCAGGATGATGGCATTTAAGCCAGGAGGAAACATAGGTCAGCATGGCAAAGGCGGCGGCGTGGCTTTCGGGAAAGCCGTAATCGGCAAAGCCTTCGATCTGGGAAAAACAGTCCTCGGCCACATCTTGCGGATAGCCATTTTTCAACATGCCCCGCACGAACCGGTCACGATGCTCACCGATGGTGCCCAAGCGCCGAAACGTGGCCAGCGAGCGGCGGAGCTTGTCGGCCTCTTCGGCGGTATAGCCCGCGCCCACCACCGCGATCTGCATGGCCTGTTCCTGAAACAAAGGCACACCAAGGGTCTTGCGCGTCACCTCTGACAGTGCGGGGCCAAAAGGTTTGGGCGACTCCAAGCCCTGTCGCCTGCGGATATAGGGTTTGACCATGCCGCCCTGGATCGGACCCGGTCGGACGATGGCGACCTCGATCACCAGATCGTAGAATGTCGCGGGCTTCATCCGTGGCAAAAAATTCATCTGCGCCCGGCTTTCGACCTGAAACACGCCAACCGCATCGGCCCGTTGCAGCATCTCATAGGTGGTGTGGTCCTCCTGCGGCACGGTGTCGAGGGTGAGCCGCGTCTTCTCGTGTTGCTCCAGAAGATCAAAGCATTTGCGCAAGCAGGTGAGCATTCCAAGCGAGAGAATATCGACCTTGAGAATCCCGAGCGTGTCGATATCGTCCTTGTCCCATTCGATCACCGTGCGATCGTCCATCGCGGCATTCTCGATGGGGCACAGTTCGTCAAGCCGCCCGCGCGTGATGATAAACCCGCCAACATGCTGGCTCAGGTGACGCGGAAAGCCGATGACCTCGCCGATGAGTTTGAGCGTCTGCGCCAGACGCAGGTCCGTTGGGTCAAGGCCCAGCGCGCGGACCCGATCCATATCAATCCCCGCGTTGGACATGCCCCAGATATCGCCCGACAGCCGCGCCGTGACGTCCTGCGACAGCCCCATGACCTTGCCCACCTCACGGATCGCGGCACGGGTGCGGAAATGGATCACCGTGGCGCAAAGCCCTGCGCGGTGACGACCATATTTCTCATAGATCCACTGGATCACCTCTTCGCGGCGCTCGTGTTCAAAATCCACGTCGATGTCGGGCGGCTCGCCGCGATGGCGCGAGATGAAGCGTTCAAACACCATGCCGATCATGTCGGGGCTGACATCGGTGATGCCCAACAGATAACACAGGATGGAATTGGCCGCCGAGCCGCGTCCCTGACACAGAATGCCGCGCGCGCGCGCCTCTTGCACGATATCGCGAACGGTAAGGAAGTAAGGCGCGTATTTCAGCTCATCAATCAGCGCCAACTCCTTTTGCATCAACTGATGCACCCGCTCAGAAGCCCCGTTCGGATAGCGCCGCTTGACCCCCTCACGGGCCAGCCGTTCCAGGCGGGCCTGCGGCGTCTCCCCCTCGGACATCTCGTCGGGGTATTCATAGCTCAGTTCCGAGAGATCAAATTCACAGCGCGCCGCGATTTCCAATGTGCGTTTCAGCGCCGCCGGATGTCGGCGATAAAGCCGCGCCATATCGGATGCGCCTTTCAGGCGGCGCTCAGAGTTGGGCAGTGCCTTGGTGCCGATCTGGTCAATGGTGATGCCTTCACGCAGGCAGGTGAGCACATCGGCGAGCTGTCGGCGTTTGCCGTGGTGCATAAGCACATCGCCCACGGCGACCATCGGGGTAGAGCACCGCTGCGCCATGGCGGCACAGGCGTCGAACCATGCCTGATCCGAACCGTCGTAACGCGGTGGAGCGCCAAGAAAAACCGCGCCGGGAAACCGACGCGCAAGCCGCCGTACAGGGGCCTGTGCCAGGTTCAGATCAGCGGGCGGCAAGGCGATAAGGATCACTCCCTGACACCCGGCTTCCAAATCCTGCAGCTCAAGATGGCACTCCGCCTTTTCCGCCCGCCGTTTGCCAAGGGTCAAAAGCCGTGACAGCCGATGATAGGCATCACGGTCCGTGGGCAGGGCCACCCATTCCACCGGGCAATCACGCAGCACCAGACGGCTACCGACGATCAGCTTGGGAAGGCGGGGCATCTGGGGCCGGTGCAGGTCCTGCGGCTGCCCGACCTCTTGGCGCGTGCAGGAATCGACCTGATGCGACGAGCGTACGCGCAAGGTCTGGGTCGCCTCTTCGCGCAGGGTCTTCAGCGCGGAATAGGCCCGCACCACTCCTGCGAGCGTATTGCGGTCCGTGATGGCGATGGCCTCCAGCCCCAGTTCCGCCGCACGCAACACCAATTCCTCCGGATGCGAGGCGCCGGTGAGAAAGGTGAAATTCGTCGTCACGCACAGCTCTGCATAGCCCGCCCCGTCGCGTTGCCGAAGCATCTCTTCGAACGGGACGGCTTCGGCTTGTCTCTGACCGCGAACACCCTTGATCATGTGAATTCCCCCTGCACGAACCAACCGGGGTTTTGCGGGGTATAGAACAGCCACAGCCGCCGCCCCTCGCGCGTGTCCACCTTCCAGTAATCGCGCACCCCACGACGCCAATTGTCATCGGGAAGCCACCACTCGGGCGCGATCCGTTCGGGCCCGGTGGCACGGCCCACCGTCAGGCGCATGCGGCGCCAGCGAAACTGTGCGGGGGGCTGTGATCCACTGGCCGAGATCGATTCCGGCGGGAACAGGCACGATGGACGGGACCGCAGCGTACTCCAGCCACGCTCGGGCGTGCTGAAGGCAGCGGGTGCGATGGAAAAGGCGCGTTCGGGGATATGACTGTCGGCGGGCAGAAACCGCTGGATATTCTCCAGCCCGATGCGGGTGCCGATACGCGTGATCAGGTCATTGAGTTGATCCGGCGAAGCCTGACGGCGCCCGATCTGCTGAACAGCAAGCGGTTCGACCACCGTGGCTTCAATCCGGATCTGATCAATACCAAACCCCGCATCGACCTTCCCCACACCCCGCTCGAACAGCGGCAGAATACGGGCTGGATCGCGCATTGCCGCGGCCAGGCGCAGCTCTATGGTCTGGCACCCCTGATCGACCCGACGCAGGGTAAGACACAGGCTGCGCGCGCCCATCTCCTGCGCTTTAAGCTTGTCACAAAGCGGCGCGAGCAGCCGCGCAGTGACCCCCATCACGTCCTCGGTCAACCCGATCGGTTCGGGCAGGCTCATCCGCGTCGCGTAATGCGGCGGTTCGCTTTCTGGCATGGTTGGTTCAGAGGTATCCCCCATAGCCTGATCCAGCCGCAGCATCAGTTCCGGGCCAAAACGGCGGGCAAGCGGTGCGCGGGCCGTGGCGGTCAGATCACCGATACGACGCAACCCCAGACGTTGCAGCGCGACGACCATCCGACCGTCGATCCGCAGCGCCGCGACAGGTAAATCCGTAAGCGTGCTGTGCACGTCTCCGAAATGCGCGCGCGCCCATGCGGCACCACGGGTCTCGCCCACCCCAAGCCGCAGCTCCAATCCGGCACGGTCGGCGCGGGCACGCATATCGGCCAGCATCCCGGCCTCACCGCCCCAAAGATGCGCAGCACCCGTGACATCAAGAACCAAACCATCGGTGCCCTCATAGCCCGCCCAAGGGCAATAACGCGTCGCCCAACGGCGCAGGACGGCAAGGAAAGGCGCATCCAGATCGGGACGGGCCGGTCGGCTGATCAGATCGGGGCAAAAGGCGCGGGCATCGGCAAAGCTCATCCCACGGCTCAGACCCACCTGCTCTGCCATCTGGTTTAGGCAATAAAGCCGCTCGGTATTATCGGCCTTCACCGTCAGCGCAAACGGCCCCTCAATCGGGCACTGCCGCAGAACCCGGTCGCTCGCCAACCGGGGAAACCACATCGAGACGACTCGTTTGTTGATTCCATCGAACATGCCAGGCCCCAAGTGTTCCCGATTTGTTCTTAGTAATTTCCCAGCGCATCAGAGTCGAGTCTTCCTGTGCCGGATCAAAAACCGGGCTGGCGCGCCAACGGGTTTCTGCGGCGTTCGACCCCATGCCCTCCGAGATAATACACAGCCCTGTCGTGCCACCCGCCTTGGCTGCCAATTGCAACCGCCGCCCCTCGCGCAGGTCAAGCGGGCGTGTTGCTTCAAGGACAACATAAGGCAGCGCGCTGTCTTTAAGCGCCTCTTCGGCCACGGCAAGGGCATCGGTTTCATCCTTTGGGCGCGCCAGCAAAAGCTGCGCCGGATCGAAAAGGGGCAACAGCCCCTGTGGCGTCAGGGTCTTGGGAAGCCACGCCTCCCGAATCCAAAGCACGGGCCCTCGCGCGACAATCGCGGCAAAGCCCGTCGCACCGGCCCCGCTGACCTCATGGACACGGGCAGAGCACAGGGGAAAAACGTTCTGAAAAGCGACTCGCATGAGGGAGAACGTAAAGGGAACACGCCAATGCATCAACGACCATGCTCACATTGACCCGCGCCGAGAAGGCATTGATATTGAACGCTGCAAGGTGATCAGACGGACGTGAGACACCGCGACCGAAAGCGGGCGGTCAGTCTTGCTTTTGCGGCGCGATCTCGCGGTCTTCTTCTGTGACGTTCAGTGTCGACCACATCGCATCTTTCGGCGGGGCCGGCGGGGTTTTGCAGGTCCGCTGGTGAATGTTCACCTTTGCAATGAAATGCGCGGAAATCGGGGCGGTTACGAACAAAAATGCCATGATCAGCATCTCGTGCAGCGATCTTTCTCCTTGCACGAAGGAATACAGCATTGATGCCAAAAGCAATGCGCCGATGCCGACTGTGCCCACCTTTGTCGGGGCGTGCAGTCGCGTCATCGGGTCGTTGAACTTCAGCAGACCAATCACGCCGACGGCAACAAACCCCGACCCGATCAGCAAGAGCAGCGCCACTGCATATGTACCGATAATCTCGAAGCTCATTCGATGATGTCCCCCCGCAAGATGAACCGCGCAAGTGCCACGGTCGAGACAAAACCCAGCATCGCAATCAGCAACGCGACCTCAAAGTAAATCTGCACACCTTGATAGATGCCCAGCAAAACGACCAACCCCAACGCGTTGATAACCATCGTGTCGAGCGCCAGAATGCGGTCACCCTGGGTCGGGCCAATCACCAGCCGCACCATCGACATGATCTGCCCCAAGGCCAGTGTCACAAAGGTGACGATCAGCGCAAAATTCAGTAAATCCGCAGCATCAATCATATAAAAATCTCCTCCAGCCGGCGTTCGTAGCGGATTTTGATGTCTTCCAGAACGGCGTCGGGGTCATGGGTGTGCAGCACATGCACCAGCAGGCTGTGGCCATCGCTGGACAGGTCGCAGGACACGGTACCAGGGGTCAGAGTGATCGTCCCCGCAAGCAAAGTAATCGCCTCGGGCTGGCGCAGGTTCAGCGGCACGGCAATCCACGCAGGCTTGAGCTTGGCGTTCGGAACCGACAAAACAACCCAAGCGACCTGAATGTTGGCCACCAGAATGTCCCACATCACGATCAGGCAATAGCTGAACATCTTGGCGATGTGAAATCCCTGGGGCAGATCAGGCCACCAGATCGAGGTCATCCGCGGGATGATGATCCCCAGGATAATGCCGAACACCACCATGCCGGCGGAAATGTCATTTTGCAGCAGGGTCCAGACAACCGCCAGCAGCAGCGTCAAAAGCGGGTGCGGCAAAAGCCAGTTATAGACGCGGGACATATCAGTGGTCTCCCGTTTTGGGGGTGCTCAACTTACCGGGCGTCTCCACCACCGTCGAGATATACGGCTGCGGTGCGAACAGCTGTGCTGCCATCGTGGTGGTGTAGCTGTGCACGGGCCCTGCAAAAACGGTATGCGCAACCAGCAGCGCCACCAGCCCGCCAACCGCCACATAGGACAAGGCATGTGGTCGCGCCAGCGCTTCGGCTTCTGGCTCGGGTGTGACGGAATGCGCCTTCCAGAACAGAATGCTGCCTGCGCGCGAAAACCCGACAATGCTGATCAGGCTTGATCCAAGCACAACCGCCCAGATCCAAACCATCTGGGGGCTGTCATAGCTGGCATTCAGCACCAGCAGCTTGCCCAGAAAACCCGACAGCGGCGGCAGTCCGGCCATCGCAATGGCCCCGACAAAGAACATCGCAGCCGTCAGCGCGTTGCCCGCAAGAACAGGCTGCGGTGTCAGCGTCAGACTGCCCCGCCCCGTGCGGACAAGGTCAGCGATCAGGAACAGCGCGGCACCGGCCAGCGTCGAATGCACGATATAGTACAACGCTGCCGCGATACCGGCGGGGGTGAACAGCGCAATCGACACCATCACCATACCCATCGACCCGATCACCGAAAACGCCACTAGCCGGTCCAGACGTCTGGCCGCAAGCACACCGGTCATCCCGATGGCCAGCGACACCAGTGCCGCGGGCATCAGCCAATAGCCATGCAATCCCGCCGTCGCCGCCAGATCAGGCGGAAAGATCATCGTATAGACGCGGATGATCGCATAGGCGCCCACCTTGGTCATGATCGCGAACAGCGCGGCCACCGGGGCCGGCGCTTCGGCATAGCTGGATGGCAGCCAAAAGTGCAACGGCACCACCGCCGCCTTGATCGCAAAGACCAGCAACAGCAGCACGGCAGCGACCCGAATGCCGACCGTCGCCTCGGGGCCGATTTGCGCCACGCGGTTTGCCAGATCGGCCATGTTCAACGTGCCTGTCTCGGCATAGATCGACCCCAAAGCGAACAGAAACAGGGTCGAGCCGATCAGGTTGAACAGCACATATTGCACACCTGCTTTCAGTCGCGCATTGCCGCCTGCGTGGATCATCAGACCGTAGGACGCGATCAGCAGAACCTCGAAAAACACGAACAGGTTGAACAGGTCGCCCGTCAGGAACGCGCCCATTATGCCCATAAGCTGGAACTGGTACAGCGCGTGAAAGTGCCAGCCGCGATTGTCCCAGCCCGAACCGATGGCATAAAGCAGCACAAACAGCGCCAGGACCGCCGTCAGCAGCACCATCATTGTCGAAAGGCGGTCAGCGACCAGCACAATGCCAAAGGGCGCGGCCCAGTCGCTCATTTGATACAGTGTGATGGTGCCATCGAATGCCTGAAGGGCCAGGCCGAAGGCAACGGCGATCAGGCCAAGAACGCCCGCGACGGACAGCACCCGCTGAATGCCGATGTGATAGCGTGCGGCCAGCACGATAAAGGGCGCGACAAGGGCGGGCAGGATAATGGGTGCAGCGATCCAATGGTTCATGATGCGCCCTCCGAACGGTCTTCATCGGTTTGGGGCTGGTCGTCCACATGATCGTCATCCGACCCCAGAAACGCGCCAAGGCCGATCATCACGACAACAGCCGTCATGCCGAAGGAAATAACAATCGCCGTCAGCACCAGGGCCTGCGGCAGCGGGTCGGTATAGGTGCTGACCCCGTCTTGCAGGATCGGCGGCGCCCCCACTGTCAATCGGCCTGAAGCAAACAGGAACACGTTCACCGCATAGGTCAGCAGCGACACCCCCAGAATCACGGGAAAGGTCCGCAACCGCAAAGTCAGGTAGATGCCCCCGGCGGTCAGGATGCCAATGGTGGATGCAACAAGAAACTCCATGTTACACTCCCTTCTTTTCGGCGGCCGCATGACCCGCAGCTTTGGTGTCGTCGCGCAAGGGATCAATGTCCATAGGTTCGTCGCTGTCATGGTATCCGGCCAGCCGCGCCAACCGCGAGAAGCTTTCCAGCGACAGCATCACAGCGCCGACAACGGCCAGAAACACACCCAGATCAAACAATGTCGCAGTGGCCAGTTCGAATTTTTCGAACGGTGGAATGCGGACATAGGTGAAATCCGAAGTCAGGAAGGGTTTGCCAAAGAACCATGACCCGATGCCGGTCAGCCCGGCAATCAGAACCCCCGCCCCGATCACCCCGTGATAGGGATACCGCAACCGCGCAGACGCCCAGCCAAAGCCGCTGGCCATATACTGCATGACTACGCCAATGGACACGATCAGGCCCGCGATAAACCCACCACCCGGTTCGTTGTGACCGCGCAGGAAGATGTAGAAACCGACCATAAGAACAACCGGCATGATGACCCGCGTCAGCACGACCATCATCATCGGATGCTTGTTGCCCGACCGTGACTGATCGGGTTTGCGGTTCAACAATCGTGCCCGCACCGGACCGTCCAGCAGCGTTTCGGTCATCGCATAGATCAACAGGGCAGCGATGCCCAACACGATGATCTCGCCATAGGTGTCAAAACCACGGAAATCGACAAGAATGACGTTCACGACATTCGTACCGCCGCCGCCCTTATAAGCATTGGCAAGGTGGAATTCCGAAATCGGCGTGCTGACCGCGTCGCGCAGCAAATAGTGAAAAGACAGCCCGAACGTCGCCAGCCCCCCCAGCACCGCCACACCTGTGTCACGCACGCGGCGCAACACTGTGCTTTCCACGGGTGTGGTCTTGGGCAGGAAGTTCAGGGCCAGCAACAACAGGATGATGGTGACAACTTCGACGGTGAATTGCGTCATCGCCAGGTCGGGCGCGCTGAAGAACACAAAGCCGATGGACACCATCAGACCCACGATGCCGATCAGGATCAGCGACAGCAGCCGGTTGCGGTGCAATAGGACCAATCCCGCCGTGGCCGCCGCCAGCATCAGCCAGGCCGCGATGAACACGGGCGGTGCATATTGCACCGTGCGTGTATCGGGGCCGACCGTGCCGGTGGACCATGCGTGATATCCGACAGCGACCATGACCACCAAGGCAATCGCCGCATAGCGCGAAAACGCACCGTTGTGCGACGCGTGAATCACCGCGCGCGCCAGTTTCGCGACCGCCTCGACGATGGCCTCGAAGATGACTTTGGCCTCGGGGCGCGGCGCCTTGTCCCAGACGAACAGCGCCGGCTTAAACAGCGCCAGCATCAGCAAACCGCCCGCAATGGCGATCAGCGACATGTACAGCGCAGGCACAAGCCCGTGCCAGATCTTGAAATATGACGTCGGCACCGCAGCCGCATCGCCCAGAACCGATGCCGTCACCAGTTTCACGAAGGGTTCGGCCAGGAACGGCGCCACGCCAATCGCCACGACCAAAACAACCAGCAAAGCAGGCGGCAGCCAAAGGCCGGTGTTGGGGTCATGCGGCTTGGCCGGATAGTCGTCGCGCACGGGGCCAAAGAACACATGCCCGATCAACCGGAAGCAATAGGCGGCAGAGAACAACGATCCCACCGTCGCCAGCACCGGCACCAGCAAGGGCGAGCCGAACAGGACAGTGTGATACGCTTCTTCCAGCATCATTTCCTTGGACAGAAACCCGTTCAGCAACGGAATCCCGGCCATCGAAAGTGCCGCCAGACTGGCAATGACAAAGGTTATGGGCATCAACCTGCGCAACCCACCCAAACGGCGAATGTCGCGCGTGTGCGCCTCGTGATCGATAATGCCCGCAGACATGAACAAGGCCGCCTTGAATGTCGCGTGGTTCAGAATATGGAACACTGCGGCCATCGCGCCGAATGCGCTGCCTGTGCCCAACAGCATGGTGATCAGGCCCAGATGGCTGACCGTCGAAAACGCCAGCAGCGCCTTCAGGTCATGTTTGAACAGCGCAATCACCGCGCCCAGAACCATCGTGATCAAACCCGCCGTGGTGACGATCACGAACCACTCAGGCGTGCCCGACAGGACCGGCCACATGCGCGCCATCAGGAAGATGCCCGCCTTTACCATCGTGGCCGAGTGCAGATAGGCAGACACAGGCGTCGGGGCCGCCATCGCGTGCGGCAACCAGAAATGGAACGGGAACTGCGCCGACTTGGTGAACGCGCCCAGCAGAATCAACACCAGCGCAGGCACGTACAGCGGATCAGCCTGTATCAAATCGCGGTTCTGCAAAATCACGCTCAGGTCATAGCTGCCGACGATCTGGCCCAGCATCAACATGCCACCGATCATCGCAAGCCCACCCATGCCGGTGACCGTCAACGCCATGCGCGCGCCTTGACGCCCTTCGGGCAGGTGTTTCCAATATCCGATCAACAGAAAGGACGACAGCGACGTCAGCTCCCAGAAAACCAGCAAAAGCAGGATGTTGTCGCTCATGACAATGCCCACCATCGCGCCTTGGAACAGCAGCAGATAGGTGAAGAATTGCCCCATATTGTCGTCGCGGCTGAGATAGTGGCGCGCATAGGCAATGATCAACAGACCAATGCCAAGGATCAGCAAGGCAAAGAAAAAGCCCAGCCCGTCCAGCATCAACGAAAAGTTAAGCCCCAGCAGCGGCATCCAGTCGACCCGCGCCATCACCACATTGCCCGCAAGCACAGCAGGCAGGTTGGTCAGCAGACCCACAAAAGCCGCCAGCGTCACGGTGAACGTGACGCCCGCCGTGGCCGACCGTCCGGCAGAGTTCATCAATCCAGGAAGCAACGCACCCAGGAATGGTAAAGCGACGATAAAGAACAGAGACAAAAGAACTCCTAATCCCTACGAAAAATCCAGCCCACCGATTATGAATTAATTTCCCGCAGCCACAAGGTTAACAACCTCAAGACCCCGAGATTCTCAAGTCGTTCCGGTCATTCCAGACATAAAGTCGCACCTTCGCGCTCGGCAAGAAACGCTTGGTTCCAGGCCAGATGCGGGTGCCATGAAGTTGTAATGCTCTATAAATGTTGCGCCCCTATTGCGCTGCCGCATCGCGAGAGGACGGCGCGCAGAGGGGAACTGGTCTCGCCCAATTCCATCAGATCATCATGCAGCTTACGATAGCCATAGACCTTGCCGCTATCTTTCCATGCGCTCTTGAGCAACTGCGTCTGTCGGGCATCCTCACGCGCGCGGTGGCTTAATGGATTCTTAACCCATGCGTAGAACCCGCTAGGATGGATGTTGAGGCAGCGGCACATTCTGCGCACCGAAAAGGTGGGACGATGCGCGGCCACGAACGCGTACTTCATCTTGCATCCTTGGCGAAGTACGCGGCTGCCTTTTTTAAGATGTCGCGCTCCTCAGTCATCCGAGACAACTCACGCTTGAGCCTCCGGTTCTCGGCCTCGTGATCCACGGATGATGCCTGTGACGCGGCTTTCGCATACAACTTCATCCATTTGTAGAGCGAGTAAGTGCTGACGCCTAACCGCTCTGAAACCTCACGAACGGCGTACCCCCGAACTGCAATCTGATGCACAGCATCGCGTTTGAAATCTTCACTGAAATTTGGCTTCCCCATAACGGCCTCCTTGCCTCAAAATTAGGGAAGAAAGCGTCTACAATACTGGGGGCTATTCACGGTTCCGGTTAAAAACCGAGTCACGACAGGCATCGGCGCCTACTCAGCGTCCAGTGCCGGGCGCATCCCATGATCCAACATTATGCCCAAACGCGCGCTGACCATTTGCAGGAACGCGTTATCTTTGACCAATGCGTTTGGGAAAAACTCCGGTAAAGCCATAAGGTTTGCAACGATGTCGTCCGCCGATTGGTCACGGGTCAGCTGGGCCAGTTCCTCTTCGCGGGGGTCGCGGAGCGCAAAGGGTTCGCCCGCGTCGGTCTTGCCCAAGGCGTAGCGCATCCATGCAGCCACGGCGAAAGCGAATGGGGCCAGGGGCTGCCCCGCCGCCTGCGCATCGACCCCAGGGGCCAGAATGCGCTGGGGCAGCTTTTCGGTGCCGTCCATCGCAATCTGATAGGTCTGGTGACGCAGGTGCGGATTGGAAAACCGCGCGACCAATGCGTCAGCGTACTGATCGAAATCGACTCCTGCCAGTTGAGGCAGGGTTGCGGCGGCGGCTGACAGATGGCGCCGTACCAATCGACTTAGCACGGGGTCTGCCATCACGTCAGACACATGCGTGCATCCGGCAATGAACCCCGCATAGGCCAGCATCGAATGCGCACCGTTCAACATCCGCAGCTTCATTTCCTCGTAGGGTTTGACGTCGCTGACGAACATCGCACCGGCGCTTTCCCAATCGGGGCGGCCAGTGGGGAAATGATCCTCGATGACCCATTGCGAGAAGGCTTCGGTCTCGATCGCGGCGGCATCCTCGCGGCCTGTCATTTCGGCAGCGACGGCCAGCGTGGCCTCGGTCGCGGCGGGTGTGATCCGGTCGACCATCGTCGATGGAAAGGCGACGTCATTTGCGATGTGCTCGGCGATTTCAGGCATGGCCCGGCGGGCGAAGTCCACCAGAAGACCACGCAGCAGTCTGCCGTTTTCGGGCAGGTTGTCACAGCACAGCACGGTGAAAGGCGGCACGCCCGCGGCATGGCGCGCGCGCAACGCCCAGACCAGCAGCCCCGCAACGCCGACAGGTTCATCCGGGTCTTTCAGATCATGCGCGATGGCAGGATGGCTGGTGTCAACACCACCGGTGCTGCGGTCGAGGCCATATCCCTTTTCAGTGACGGTGATCGACACGATCCGCGTGGCGGAGGTGGTCAGCGCATCCAGCACTGCGGCGCGGTCGGGGCCCAGAGCATATGCGTTGGCAATCGACCCGATAATCCGCGCGCTGCTGCCTTTGGCGCTGTGCTCTATCAGGGTGTAAAGACCGTTCTGCGGGGCCAGTTGCGCGGCAGGCTCGAGGCTGCGGAGGCTGACGCCGGTGATGCGCCAGTCGCCACCGCTGTGAGCAAGGGCGGTGTCGGTATAAGCGGCCTGATGTGCCTTGTGAAAAGCCCCCAGGCCCAGATGCACGATCCCTGCCCCGTGGTCCGACGGTGTAAACCCAGGGCATTTGACGTGCCCCGGCAGCCCTTCGGTTCCGGTCAGCCTCATGCCCCCACCCGAGGTGCGAGCGCCGCAACGATACCGCGCAGTTCGGCCAGCCCCTTGAGCCGTCCGATCAGCGGATACCCTGGCTGGGCCTTGCGACCGTGGTCGTCCAGAATGTCCTGACCGTGGTCCGGACGGAAAGGGATCGACCAATCATCACGGCCAGCAGCGCGGCGGCGCGCTTCTTCGCGCAGGGCTGCTTCGATCAGGGCGACCATGTCGGTGTCACCGCCCAGATGCTCGGCCTCGTGGAACGATCCGCGCAGCTCGTTGGTCTCGCGTTTGACGTTGCGCAGGTGCAGGAAATGCACGCGATCTCCCAGCCGCTCCATCATCCCAGGCAAATCATTGTCAGGCCGCGCGCCCAGCGATCCGGAACACAGCGTGATGCCGTTGGCGGGGCTGTCGACGCCATCAATCAGTGCCTGATAATGCGCCTCAGTCGACATGATACGCGGCAGGCCCAGCAGGGGCACGGGCGGATCGTCGGGGTGGCAGCACAGACGCAAGCCAAGCCGTTCGGCGGTGGGGATAATTTCTGCCAGAAAATCCAGCAGGTTCTGACGCAGGCGGTCCTCGGAAATGCTGTCATACTCGGCCAGATGCCCGCGAACGTCCTCGAGCGAGAAGTTCTCGGCGGCACCCGGCAGGCCGAAAACCACATTCTCGGCCAGTTGCGTTTTGCGGGCTTCGCTCATCTCGGCAAAACGACGGGCGGCTTCGTCTTGCAGGGCGGCGTCAAAATCGTCTTTTGCCCCTGCGCGGGCCAGAATGTGCAGATCAAAGGCGGCAAAATCCGCAAGGTCAAAGCGCATGCAGGTCGCCCCGGTGGGCAGACGCCATGCCAGATCGGTGCGCGTCCAGTCCAACACCGGCATAAAGTTATAGCAGATCACTTCGATACCGGCAGCAGCCAGATTTTCCATGCTGGTGATGTAATTGGCGATATGAGCGCGCCAGTTGCCCTGCTGTTTCTTGATGTCTTCGGACACCGGCAGGCTTTCCACCACATCCCACGCCAGACCGGACGCGCTGCCGTCTTTCATGGTTGCAATCTCTTGTTGGCGCTTGCTGATCTCCTCGGGCGTCCAGACGGCGCCGGTTGGAACGTGGTGCAAGGCAGAAACGATGCCCTCGACCCCTGCTTGCAGCGTGTCGTCAATCGAAACCATGTCTCGTGGACCGAACCATCGCCATGTCTGTTTCATCTGGAATCCCTCCGAGTCGTCGTTGCGGTCGACCTTATCAGCTTCAACAATTGCTGACTAGTATGGAAGTATGGTAGTTAGAGCGGGGGAGAGAAGCGAATCATGAAAGCAGACCGCACCACAGCCGTAACGCTGGACGCATCCGCGCCGATTGCACCGCAGATTTATGCGCAGCTGCGTGACGCCATCATTCGCAATCACTTTGCTCCCGGTGACCGCATTTCAGAAAGCGAGATCGCAAAGACCTGCGATGTCAGCCGCCAGCCCGTGCGCGAGGCATTCATCCGCCTGGCGGGCGAAGGCTTGTTGGCGATCCTGCCGCAACGCGGGACCATCATCACCAAGATCAATTATACCGATGTGCTGAACGCACGGTTCCTGCGCGAGGCGATCGAGGCCGACATCGTGGCCATTCTGGCGGCCAATCCCGACGCTGCCCTGATCCGCGAATTGCGCGCACAGCTGACCGCACAACATGCCGTGGCCCGCGACAAGCCGTCCGAATTCATCGAGCTGGACGAGCGGTTTCACCGCACGATGGCCGACGGTGCGGACAAACGTGGTGCGTGGCGGCGGATAGAAGGTCTGAAATCGCAGATGGACCGCGTGCGGTTCCTGTCTTTGGGACATTTTCCGGCGGAGAAGCTGGTGACCCAGCACAAGGCGGTCGTGGACAACATCGAAAACGGCAAGATGATCGCCGCCAATGCCGCCATTCGCGCCCACCTGCGCGAAGTGCTGGACGATCTGCCGCGCATCCTGACTGCGAACCCTGAATTTTTCGAATTGCCGGAGGGAGGAACTCCCACCCCGGTCAATGCACCCATCCAAGGAGGAGATTTACAATGACATTTAACTGGAAAAAGCCCGCGCTGGCCGTTGCAATCGCGGCATTGTCAGCCATGCCTGCGTTTGCACAAGACCTGACGCTGAAGCTTGGTCACCTGGCCAATGAAGACAACCCGTGGCATCTGGCGTCGGTGAAATTCGGTGAAGAGCTTTCCGCGCTGACCGATGGCCGCATCGTGGTCGAAGTGTTCCCCAACGAGTCGCTGGGCAAGGAAATCGACCTGATCAACGGCATGCAGCTGGGCACCGTCGACATGACGATCACAGGCGAAAGCCTGCAGAACTGGGCGCCGATGGCTGCCCTGCTGGCCGTTCCTTATGCGTATAAATCCATCGAGCACATGGACGAAGTCGCGTCGGGCGAAATCGGTGACCAGATCGAGGCGCAAATCGTAGAAAAGGCGCAAATCCGTCCCATCGCCTATTTCGCACGCGGCCCGCGCAACCTGACATCGAACCGCCCCATCACCACGCCTGCTGATCTGAACGGTCTGAAAATGCGCGTGCCGAACGTGCCGTTGTTCATCGACGTGTGGTCGGCACTGGGTGCGGCCCCCGGCCCGATGGCGTTTTCCGAGGTGTTCACCTCGCTGCAGAACGGCACCATCGAAGCACAGGAAAACCCGCTGGCGCTGATCCGTTCGGCCAGCTTTAACGAAGTGCAAAGCCACGTGAACCTGACAGAGCATGTGCGGTCATGGATCTATCTGACCATTGCCGAAAGCACATGGCAGAAGCTGAGCGCCGAGGACCAGGCCGCCGTCATGGAAGCCGCATCACGCGCCCAAGCCTATGAGCGTGAGCTGTTCGAAGCCAGCCTTGCCGACGACCGCGCCTATCTGGAAGCCAACGGCATGACCTTTGTCGAAGTGGACGGCCCGGCCTTTGCCGCAGCGGCCAAAGACGCGGTTCTGAGCAACGTCAGCGACGAAATCCGCCCGACAGTTGAAGGCCTGTTCGCCGAATAAGGCCAGTTTCACCTGATACGATCAACCGGCGCTGCCTGCATGTGGCGCCGGTTTCCCCATTTTCCGTTTGGAGCGCAGCGAAATGCGACATGCCGAAACCCTCATTCGCATCCTGACCGTATTGGCCCGACTGGGCGCTGGTATTGCTTTTGCCGTGCTGATGGTCGCGGTGCTGGTGCAGGTTGTGGGCCGCTTCACCAGCAGCTCGCCCGTGTGGACGGAAGAGCTGACGCGCTTTGCGCTGCTATACATGATCGCCTTTGGCGCGGGGCTGTCGTTTCGCACCGGTGATCTGGTCAACGTTGATGTGGTCAGCGAAGCCCTGCCCGGTGGTGTGCCAAAATTCCTGCGCTTTTTCGCGGCGGCCGCGACCGCCGGACTGGCGCTGGTGCTGATTATGCCCGCGTGGAAATTCGTCACCATCGGCCGGATGCAGACAGCGCCCGCACTGGGCATCCGTATGGACTACGCCCATCTGACAATGTTCGTTCTGCTTGCAGGCCTTGCCCTGTTTGCCGTGTTGCGCTGCATCGCCATGCTGGCCGGCGCCGAAGACGGCACCCCCCAAAAACCCGACGAGGAATAGACCCGTGGCCGTTACCATTCTGCTTGTCGTTTTTGTCTTTGGTCTGACCGTGGGCATTCCCGTTGCGATCACTCTGGGCCTGTCGTCGCTGGCCTATCTGGCCTACGTGGGCATCCCCATCGTGGTGATGCCGCAAAAGATGTACGCGGGCATGGACGTGTTTGTTCTGCTGTCTATTCCGGGCTTTATCCTTGCCGGGAACCTGATGAACCGCGGCGGGATCACCCAACGGATCATCAGGTTCGCCAATGCGCTGGTGGGTTGGATCAGGGGCGGTCTGGGCCTGACCAATATCGCGGCCTCGATGTTGTTTGGTGGCATCACCGGCACCGCCGTGGCCGATGCGGCGTCCATTGGCGGGGTGATGATCCCCGGCATGAAAAAGGCCGGTTATCCGGCGGATTTCTCAGCGGCCGTCACCGCGGCATCGTCGACCGTGGGGCCGATCATTCCGCCCTCGGTGCCGATGATCATCGTGGGCGCGCTGTCGGGCATTTCGGTGGGCAAGATGTTCCTGGCCGGCGCCATCCCCGGCATCCTGATGGGCCTGTCGATGATGGTCACCTGCTATATCATATCGGTGCGCAAGGGCTTTCCGCATCAGCCGTGGCAAGGCTTTGGCGAGGTGATCCGTTCGCTCGGTGGAGCCGCGTGGGCACTGGCCATGACATTCCTGATTATCTACGGGTTGTTGTCCGGTCTGGCGACGCCGACCGAAACCGCCGTCGTGGCCAGCGTGTACGCTTTTGTCGTGGGGGCCTTCATCTACCGCGAACTGCCCATCCCTGCAGTACCGCGCATCGTGGTGGACAGCGCCGTATCGGCGGCGGGCATCCTGGCGCTGGTCGGCTTTGCCAATGTCTTCGGCTGGATTTTGGTGTCGGAACGTATTCCGCAGGCCATTGCGGACGCGGTTCTGTCGATCACCGACAACAAGTTCCTGGTGCTGCTGCTGATCAACATCCTGCTGCTGTGTGTGGGCATGTTTCTGGAAACCATCGCCGCCCTGATCATCCTGTTCGTACCCTTGCTGGCGCTGTCGAACGCGGTGGGGATTGACCCGCTGCACTTTGCCACCGTGGCCGTTTTGAACCTGATGATCGGGCTGACCACGCCACCCGTCGGCGTCTGCCTGTTCGTCTGCGCTGGCATCGCCCGGTTGCCGCTGGCACCTGTGATCGTGGCGATCCTGCCGTTTTTGCTGACCAACATCCTTGTGCTGCTGGCCGTCACTTACATTCCGGCGCTGGCCACCTGGCTGCCGTCCGTCCTGATCCCGTAAGGAGCCTACCATGGAAGCCCGAGTTTGCCGCCTTTATGGCGAAAACGACATTCGCATCGAAACCGTAACCGTCGAAGCACCGGGGCCGGGCCAGGTGCTGCTGGCGCTTGGGGCGGGCGGGATTTGCGGGTCCGACCTGCACTATTACCAGCACGGCGGCTTCGGCCCGATCCGGGTGCGTGAACCGATCATTCTGGGGCATGAGGCATCGGGCACAATTGTTGCCCTGGGCCCCGACGTGACAGAATTGGCCACCGGCGACGTGGTTGCGATCAACCCTAGCCGTCCGTGCGGCGCCTGCGAATTTTGCGAGAAAGGCATGCCTGTGCATTGCCTTGAAATGCGCTTTAACGGGTCGGCCATGCGGATGCCCCATGAACAAGGCCTGTTTCGTGATCACATCGTGGTCGAGGCGCGCCAGTGCGTGCCCGTCGGCACAGCCGTCAGCCTGGGTGAAGCCGCCTGCGCCGAGCCTCTGGCCGTCTGTCTGCATGCCCGCAATCGTGCGGGCGATCTAAGCGGTGCGCGCGTTCTGGTCACCGGTGCGGGCCCCATCGGCGCGCTTTGCGCTGCCGTCGCGATCGAGGCCGGTGCCGCTGAAGTGGTGGTGACCGATCTGCAGGACTTCACTCTGGAGGTTGCGACTCGCATGGGCGCGACCCGCACGGTGAACGTTGCCACCGACGCCGCCGGTCTGGATGCCTATGCCGCAGGCAAAGGTCAGTTCGACGTCGCCTTCGAATGCTCCTCAGCCGCCCCCGCGATCAAGACCGCGATCACTTGCCTGCGCCCTCAAGGCCGGTTGGTACAAGTCGGCGTCGCGGGCGATGTGCCGGTGCCCCTGAACATGCTGGTGGGCAAGGAAATCACCTATTGCGGCACCCAGCGGTTCGACACTGAATTTGCACAGGCGGTTCAGATGATCTCTGAGCGGCGCATCGACGTCCGACCGATCATAACCGCCACCTACCCGCTCAGCCGCGCTATTGAAGCTTTTGATGCTGCGGGCAACAGGTCGAGCGCAGTGAAGGTGCAGCTCAGTTTTTCCGGCGTCGATGCGTCAAAACGTTGAGCGCTTCCGCCGCTTCGGTGGCGTCAGAAACTGTACGGTTGCCGATCAAGGCAAGCTGGCAACCGTCTTCTTCCGACTTGGGCGCACGTGACAGGGTTGCGCGGGTTCCGGCAAGTTGGAGTAATATCCGGCCTTGCTGTTGCGCCAAGTTCATAAACTCTTTGGCCTACAATATTCCCGCTCCCAGCTGCGCATCTTAGCCTTCGCGCGCGCAGTATAGGGCGTGCAGAGTTTCCAGCACAGCGGCAACCTCGTGCCCCTGAATGCTATAGTAAATCGTTTGCCGGACGCGTCGGCCCTCGACCAGGCCTGCTTCTTTCAGCTTTTTGAGTTGCTGCGACATGGTGGATTGCGAGACCCCGCAGGCCTGAGCGAGATCACCCACTGATCTTTCGCCATCCAGCAGACGGCAAAGGATTTGCAAACGCGCCTCGGACGCCAGCATTGTCATCAGCGCCGCTGCCCCCGCAATGTCGCCTTCGAGAAAGTCGTCTGCAGTTCTCATATTACGAACCTTGAATATTATACAATTATAATATACATAAATCGGAAGATAGATTCAAGGCTCGCCTGACTGCAATCGCGGGCACAGCACGGAGATGGAATATGGAAACCGAATTTACCCCCTGGCTGTCGCTTGGCGGCGGCATGATGATCGGGGCCTCGGCGGTGCTGCTGATGGCAACGAATGGGCGTATCGCGGGTATCAGCGGCCTGACATCGAAGGTTTTCGCGCGCAGCAGTGACAGCGAGGCGCGGAGCGTCTCCGCACTCTTCGTGCTGGGCTTGCTTTTGGCCGCACCGCTTTGGCTGCTGGTCTCGGGCGATTGGCCGCAACAATGGGTGCCATCGAGCCCCGTTCTCATGGCCGTCGCCGGTTTGCTGGTCGGCTTTGGTGCGACCTACGGCAATGGCTGCACTTCGGGCCACGGGGTCTGCGGGATAAGCCGGGGGTCCACGCGATCAATCATCGCGACACTTACCTTTATGACAGCAGCCTTTGTGACCGTTTTCGTCGTGCGTCACCTGATCGGAGCTTAAGATGAAACAGATTTTCGCGCTTCTCTCTGGTCTGGTTTTTGGCTTTGGCCTGATCCTTTCCGGCATGGCAAATCCGGCCAAGGTGCTCAACTTTCTTGATGTCTTCGGCACTTGGGACCCAAGCCTTGCCTTCGTGATGGGCGGCGCCATCGCGGTGACCGCACCGGGATTCGCCCTGCTGTTCCGCTACTGGAATACCCCCTATTTCGGGAACACCTTCCACGTGCCAACACGCAGCGATCTGGACCCAAAATTGCTGACCGGTGCGACAATCTTTGGCGTCGGTTGGGGGCTGGGTGGCTTTTGCCCCGGCCCGGCGCTGACCGCCTTGCCCGTTGCGGCCACTGGAACGCTGATATTTGTCCCCTTCATGCTGGCCGGCATGTGGATTGCCCGACACACCCCTGACCTTGCATCAAAACGCACCGAAGGAGCCGCATAATGACTGCCCCACTGAACACCCCCATAGTGCGCCATTCCCCCTCGACCGGTGCCGCAAGCCCCGATGTCTGGGGCATCTACGAGCCTGACACAGGTTCGATCCAGTACATCTGCGCGGATCCCGCGACCAAAAACGCCGCGCTGATTGATGTGGTCTGGAACTTCGATCCCAAGAACTATCGCTTTTCAAACGAAAGCATGGATCAGGTTCTGGGCATCGTGCAGGACCAAGGGCTCAGCGTGGAATGGGTGCTCGACACGCACCCCCATGCCGATCACGTCATGGCCTCGGCGCATCTGAAGGAACGCACGGGCGCACCCAACGCCATCGGTGCGCTGGTCCCCGAGATTGCCAGGATCTGGGCCGACCTTTACAACCTGCCCGACGCCTTTGACCCCAATCGTGATTTTGACCACCTGTTCAAAGAAGGCGAGACCTTCAAGATCGGCGAACTGGACGCCAAAGTGATGCTGTCGCCCGGTCACACGCTGGGATCGATAACCTATGTGTGCGGCGACGCGGCCTTTGTGCATGACACGCTGATGCAGCCGGATGCCGGCACCTCGCGCTCGGATTTTCCGGGTGGCAAGACGACGGAACTCTGGGATTCAATTCAGGACATTCTGGCTCTGCCCGGCGACACACGGCTCTATATCGGCCATGACTATGGCACGAAAGAGCGTGACGAACCGATGTGGGAAGCCACTGTCGACTACCACAAGGCCAATAACATCCACGTCAAGGACGGCACCAAGCGCGAGGAGTATATCGAGCGCCGCCAGAGCCGCGATGCAACGTTGTCGCTGCCGGACCGCATTCTTGCTGCGCTGCAGATCAACTTGCGTGGTGGACGACTTCCGGCTTCCGAGGACGATGGCAACCATTATCTGAAGCTGCCAGTGAACCGCTTTGACTGAGCCTGCGTGTTCAGCCTGGCCTGCATACTGCCTGCATCAGGTGCCGCACCGCGATCCGGCTCCGCGATTGATCCAGATCAACGCGCCTCTTTTGTGCCACGTCATACTGAGCGAAACGCACAAAGGAACACTGTCATGAAGAATACGACGATATCAGTTATTCTTGGAGTTGACGCCCAGCCCGCTGATCTGGGAGCCCTGAGCCAGAAATCGCTCGAAAACAATATACATCTGATCGTATTGTTGTTGCGCAAGTTACCCCCTGTCCCCGTGTTTTACATGGGACTGGGTGAGTTCAGCGCCTATTCACTTCCCGAAGGCTGGCAGGCAGACGTAGATAAAGCAAACACCGCTTTGGAAGCGCAACGTGCCAAAATCTCTCAATATCTGGCCGACCAGGGGGCAAGCGCCGAAGTGCGGGCAGTCTTCGGCGATGTCTCGGGCCTGCGCAGCGCAGTGGCCCATGTCGGCCTGACCTGTGATACCATTATCATCGGGGACGATCTGCGCTCGGATGAGCAACTGTTCAAGGATGTCGTTCACGCAGCTCTTTTCGAGTCCTCTGCCGGGGTGATGCTGAATGCACTGGGCACGGCTGAGGCGCTGCAACCCAAGTCAGCCTTTGTGGCGTGGAAAGCCGGTGTTCCCGCAGCGCGTGCGATCCGCGCAGCGCTTCCTGCGCTGCGGACAGCGCAGGATGTCACAGTTGCCCTTTTCGATCCGGTATCAACGGCTTCGCAAGATGGCGAAAATCCCGGCTCCGACGTGGCTGCATGGCTGAACCATCAAGGTTGCACCGTCGCGGTGCAGCAGTATCCAAGCAGCGGTCAGGAAACCGGAACCGCGATCTTGAAGCGCGCCAAGGAAATTGCCGCAGACCTGATTGTCATGGGGGCCTACGACCATTCACGTCTGCGCGAAACAATCTTCGGGGGCACCACCCAAACCCTGATCGAGCAACGAGACCGGCCTGTGCTACTGTGTCATTAACCGAACCCGGGATTGTGCAGGTGCTATACCGCAGCAGATTGGCTTTCCTGCAAGGTATCACAATGAACAGTCAATAAAGGGGCTTTATCCAATGCGACACCGTCTTACAGCCATCGCCGGTTTATCCTGCGTTCTATTGTCAGCTTGTACCGAAGGGCCAATCGGGGATTCTGATACTGTTCGCGCGGGGCAGCGGATCTATGCAAAAGAATGCTCCGCGTGTCATGGCGTGGGGGGCGAAGGCGCGGGGTCTGCATCATTGGCGTTGGGCACCATACCGCCGGACCTAACTGGGCTTAAGCAACGCAATGACGGGTACTTCCCGCGGGAATTTGTCAGACGGTTCATCATGGGCCGCCTCGAAAAAGACGACCCCGCTTCTCCCATGCCCGATTTTTCGACCGTAGGGCTGCGCCATGTTTACCCAAACGGAGGCGCAGATGGTGAGGTGCTAGAGACGGACTTCGCAAATCTGCTCGACTACCTCGAAGCGATCCAGAAGTAGCCCGGGTAAAAACGCGGCGGGTGCCAGCTCAAAGGGAATTCCCTGAATGAGGTGCTGATTTAGTGGGGCAGATCACCGCGACGATGGCACACCGGCCATAACACCGAATTGGCAAAGCCCAGATAGAACGTCTGGTAGTCTTCCCGAGACATCTGTTTTTCCCTTGTCTGAGGTCGATAGGGGAATTCCGCACTGCCACGCGTCCGCATGGCGAGAAGGCCGTTGAATTCAATTCAAAAGGGAAACAAGCCCGATCAAAAAGTTAAATGGAAAGTGAGGGGGAAGTGATAATTTCCCCTTCTCCGTTGCGTTGCTAGGCGCTTAAAAATGCAAGAAGGCGGCGCTCCGGCTCGGTCAGCCCCTCTTGCTTCTCGGCGGGGGGAACGGGTTTGGGTGTGGTACATAATTCCAGCACATCGGGATGGATATAGCTGTTGCGCGCAATCGTCGGGGTGTTGTTCAGACGTTCCGCAGCGGCCTCTGCCATGTCCTTGATGCGGGGCGTTTCGTTGTCCAGCGCCACCTTGAACGCAGCCACTGTTCCAGACCATGTCCGGAACGTTTTGGCGGATACTCCCTCGACACCGCATTTTTCAGCAATGTAATCGTTCAACGCGGCAGAGCTTAGCGTGTGCGGCATGCCGTCGTCATCAACCCAGGCCAGCAACTCTGCGCCCGGCAGTTCGCGAATTTCACCCAGCACCCGCAGCAAAGTCCGGTCAGCTATCTGGCGGCGCACGCGTTTGCCGCCCTTGGCTTTGAACGACACTTCCAGCTTGTCATCGCGCAAACGCACGTGCTGTCCCTTCAGGGTCAGGGTGCCGAATGATCCGTTGGCTTTGGTATATTCCGGATTGCCGACACGCAGCGCCAGCCTGTCAATCATCGCGACCGCCGCGGCCAAGGCGAAACGTTGCGCGCCCGCCTCGGCGTTCAGGTCGCGCCGGATCGCCCTGCGCAATCGTGGCAAGGTGGCGCCGAACGCGGCAAGGGATGCGAATTTGGTTTCGGCCTGTGCCGCGCTCCAATCGGGGTGATACCGGTACTGTTTGCGCCCGCGCACATCATACCCGGTGGCCTGCAAATGGCCGTTGATATAGGGGCAAATCCACACGTTTTCATAGGCTGGAGGCACTGCGAGTGCGCCCAGCCGTGTGCGTTCGTCCGCGTCGGTGATGCGCGCGCCGTCCTTGTCGAAATAGGTGAACCCGCGCCCGCAACGCTGCCGGGCGATGCCAGGACGAGAGTCAGGATAGTACCGGAGCGATTGTGGCGCAGTCATCGGCGGTTCCGTTCGGTGAAAGGCTACGGCGCGCAGTCTCGCGGCGCCCGTTATGGCAAACCCCCAGCCATGCGTAAGGTTCCCGCACAGCAGGTGGTCCATCACCTGCCGCGCGATGCACCCGTCAAAATCAGTTCGGCGACGATACCGGCTTTAACGAAGCTGCACGCCACCGACATCGGCGCTCCAATACGGCACAGCACAGCGTAAGCCCTGAACAAAGCTTGAACCAAACACGATGCCGCGCGTTGGGTCGCGACACCACGGCAACCACGCGGAGCGAAAACGATGCAGTCCACGCTAAAGATCAACGATACCGAATATCAACTGGATCACGATCCGCGCACCTCGCTCCTGGATGCCTTGCGCAACCACCTTGGCTTGACCGGCACCAAAAAGGGCTGCGATCACGGCCAGTGCGGGGCCTGCACCATTCTGGTGAACGGGCGACGCATCAACTCCTGCCTGACGCTCGCTTGTATGCACGACGGCGACGACATCACGACGATCGAAGGCATCGGCACCCCAGATGACATGTCGGACCTTCAAACCGCGTTCGTCGAAAAGGATGCCTTTCAATGCGGCTATTGCACACCCGGTCAGATATGTTCAGCCACCGCCATGCTGGAAGAAGCGCGCCAAGGCTGGCCCAGCCATGTCACCGACGATCTGACCCAGCCCGGCCCGCTGACCGATGCCGAGATCTCTGAACGGATGAGCGGCAACCTCTGCCGATGCTCTGCCTATCCTAATATTGTGGATGCCATCCGCGAAACGGCAGGTAAGAAACAATGAAATCATTTGATTACAGCCGCGCCCAATCTCCCACCGACGCCGCCACCACGGCAAGTCACGGGGCCACTGTCATCGCAGGCGGCACCAACCTTTTGGATCTGATGAAGCTTGAGGTGATGGCCCCGGACCATCTGGTCGACATCAACCATCTGGATCTGCACAAGATCGAGAACACCGACGACGGTGGCCTGCGCATCGGTGCGCTTGTGTCGAACAGTGATCTGGCCAACGACATGCGGATAAGGACCGACTGGCCTGTTCTGTCACAGGCGCTGTTGTCCGGTGCGACGGGCCAATTGCGTAACAAGGCGACGACCGGCGGCAACCTGTTGCAACGCACACGCTGCTATTATTTCTACGACACTGACATGCCCTGCAACAAACGCGCGCCCGGCATCGGGTGTTCTGCGATGGAGGGGTTCAACCGCATTCACGCCATTTTCGGCACCAGCGACGCCTGTATCGCAACACACCCCAGCGATATGGCCGTGGCAATGCGCGTGTTGTCCGCCAAGGTCGAAATTCTAAGCAGCGACGGCGATATCCGCACCATCCCGCTTGAGGACTTGTACCGCCTTCCGAACGACAGCCCACATATCGAAAACACCCTGAAACGGGGCGACCTGATCACCCATGTCGTCCTGCCCACCCCCTTGAACGGCACACAGACCTATCGCAAGGTCCGCGACCGCGCGTCATACGCCTTTGCACTCGTGTCCGTCGCGGCCATCATCGACGTGCAGAACGGCAAGATCGCCACCGCCCGCCTTGCCTTTGGCGGTGTCGCCCCCTGCCCCTGGCGCCTGCCAGAGCTGGAGGATTTGCTGACCGGTCAAACCCCGTCCGACGATCTGTGGGCACAGGCCTGCGACCTGCTTTTGAAAGATGCCAAGGGTCAGGGCAGCAATGATTTTAAAATTCCCCTGCTGCGCCGCACACTGACGGCGGCGCTGACGCAGGCCACGACAGGAGAAGACGCATGAGCGCGCATTTGAAGATGGACACGCCCGACCACCGCCGCCGTCTTGACCACACGGCACAGGGCGTGATCGGAACCGGCCTGAACCGCCCCGACGGCGCGGCCAAGGTGACCGGCACGGCACCTTACGCATACGAGGTTCAGCCTGAAAACATGGCTTACGGCGTGCTCGCCCGCGCCCCTGTAACCCGTGGCACGCTGACGGGCATCGACGCCGACAAGGTAACGGCCCTGCCCGGAGTGCTCAGCGTGATGCACGGGCCGAAATTCCTGCGCAATCCGGCACAGGGCACCGCCAATACTGCCCCCGTTCAGGGCAGCGAAGACATTGCCTATTGGGGTCAGCCCGTCGCTCTTGTGGTCGCTGAAACCTTTGAGCAGGCACGTCACGGTGCGCATCTGCTGGAACTTCAGATCGCAGCAAAGACCGGGCAGGTCGATCCGGAAGCCGCAGGCTTTGAAACCCCCGACGAACAACAGGACGGTCAGGGCGATCTGGATCAGGCCATGCAAGACGCCGCCGCGTCTGTCGACGTCACCTATACCACGCCGGGCCACAACAGTGCGGCGATGGAACCCCATGCATCAATCGCATCCTGGGACGGCACTCATCTGACCCTGCGTGGCAGCTACCAGATGCCCAATTACAACATCAACGAACTGGCCTCATCTGTGGGGATCGACGCCGCACAGGTGCGGATTCTGTCGCCCTTTGTCGGTGGCGGGTTCGGGGCGAAACTGGGAATTGCCCCCGAAGCCGTCGCCGCAGCGCTGGCCGCCATGGAACTGTCGCGTCCTGTTGGCGTCGCCCTAAGCCGCCAACAGGTGTTCGAAACCACCATGCGCAGATCGGAAAGCCGCCAGCGGGTGCGTCTGGCCGCAGATGCACAGGGCCACCTGACCGGCATCGGCCATGAAGCCTATGTATCCAACCTGCCCGACGAAGACTTTTCCGAGCCTGTGACCCAAGCTACCCCTTTCCTATACGCCGGTGAAAACCGTCTGATCGGACACCACATCGCGCGGGTGAACCGCACCTGTGCAGGATCGGTGCGCGCGCCAGGGGAATCCATTGGTGTGACCGTTCTGGAAAACGCGATGGACGAACTGGCCTGCGACCTGGGGATTGACCCTGTCGACCTGCGACTGGCCAACATCCCCGACAAAAACCCGACCTCAGGCCTGCCGTTTTCTTCGCACAAGCTGGCCGAGGCCCTGACAACCGGCGCCGACCGCTTCGGCTGGGACGCGCGCAACCCAACGCCCGCCGCGCGCAAGTACGGCGAATGGCTGATCGGGATGGGCATGGCATCGGCGGTGCGGGTGAATATTTTAAGCGAAGCGCGCGCACGGGTAGAATTGTCACCTGACGGACGGGCCACCGTTGAAACCGATATGACCGACATCGGCACCGGCACCTACGCCATCCTGACCCAGATTTGCAGCGAAATGCTGGGCCTGCCCCCCGCCGACGTCACAGTCACTCTGGGCGATACGGACCTGCCCCACGGGCCGGGATCGGGCGGGTCTTGGGGGGCGGCATCGGCGGGCACCGCGGTCTTCCTTGCCTGCGAAAAAATCCGCGCAGAAATCGCCAAAAAGCTGGACGTGAACGAAAGCGACCTGACCTTTCGCGATGGGACCGTCACCTTCCAGAACCGTCAAACGCCGCTGACCGACCTGATCGACAGCCCCATCACGATCGAGGGCCACATCGAGCCCGGCAAAACCATGGAGGACGTGACCCAAGCCACCTATGGCGCGCATTTCGCCGAAGTGGCGGTCAGCTCTGTCACCGGCGAAACCCGTGTGCGTCGCATGTTGGGCGTTTTCGCCGCAGGGCGCATCCTGAACGAGAAAACCGCGCGTTCGCAATGTCTTGGCGGGATGACTTTTGGGATCGGTATGGCGCTGACCGAAGAGCTGGTTCACGACCCGCGCCATGGCCAGATCGTCAATCACGACTTTGCCGAATACCATCTACCGGTGAACGCGGACGTGCCGCAACTGGACGTGGCGTTTCTAGAAGAGCGTGATGACCACGCCAATCCCCTGCAATCCAAAGGGATCGGAGAGCTGGGCATATGCGGCGCCGCGGCGGCGATCACCAATGCGATTTACAACGCCACCGGCGTGCGGGTGCGCGACTATCCCGCAACGCTGGACAAGGTGCTGGCCGGTCTGGACGACGCCCCGTAATGCGACCGGGCTGCACGGCTCAGGCCTCGCTCGTGGTCCGACGTGCAGCTCACTCCTCTGCATCTGCATAAAGGTGCAACACGTCTTGTTCACACACACCGCCAATATGGGTAAACGCAGCCCCCGCCGCTTCAAATGCGTCGATGCTTAACTTCGGGAACATAAAATACTTCGCCGCCACGTTTTCCTGACGGGCGGCAAAGATCACCCGTTCAATCCCGGAAAAGCGCATTGCAGACAGACACATCTCGCAAGGCTGTAGCGTCGAGATCAATGTGCAGCCACTTAGGTCCGTGGTTTTCAACTTTGCTGCCGCTTTACTGTGAGAATGTCGGCGCCTTGACTGCCCGCCTGCAGGAACCTGACAGCATGCCGGACGCAAAAGACGCCCTGCGCGGACTGATCGACCGCGTCGTTCTTTCCCCCACATCCCCTGGCGGCAAACTGTCGATACATCTGGAGGAGGTTCTGGCGGCGCTCTTGCGTCTGGGCTTGGGGTAAAACACAAAAAGGCCTGAGCGAAAAAACTCAAGCCCCTGAATATATTTAATAATTGGCGTTGGTTGCGGGAGGGCGCTGCCGCCGTAGCCTACCTCTCCTTCAGTGTACAATTTGAACAAGGACTAAACGGAAAAGACTGCTAAGTTGGCAGTTCTCACAGCATAGACTGAGTTCGTCGCAAGTAAGCGGAAAGCGGCGGCTGTGTGCCACGCGGGTTTAGCTTGACGACCTGAAGTTCCATGGCAGGTTTTGGTCGATACGGTCTTGAGGATGGCCCGTGGCGACGGCTTCGAGGGTAGCCTTTAAGTAGGCGAACGGGCCGACGCCGTTGATCCTCACGGTTTCTACGAGCGATGCGACCCCAGGCGCGCCCGCCTTCGCCATGTCCTGCGAACAAAACGTTCTTCCTGTTCAGTGCGATGGGTCCGATCAGTTTTCATTTTCGCGTCGAAATGGCCAATTTTTCATTTGGTGCTGACCCATCTGAAACATGATAAACTCATGAAAAGTGAGCCGAATTGTTGATATCGGTGATTTCATGGCGTTTCAAAAAACCGGGGCAATTTCTCGCAGGATTCAACAGTGATCACTGTGCCACCTTCTCACGTTGGTTGCGCAACACGATTTCCTCGGTGCAGGTCAGCGAGACCCCGCTTCTGCTGCGCTCCTGATACCAAGATATATCCTGCTGGCTCATACAGGGATGGTTTCTTGTTCGCCCGTCATTGAACGAAGCTGACAGCACGAACATGCCTCCGAATATGATCACTGCTCCTGCCGAAATAAGCGCATTCATGGTAGCGTCCTCTTCTGGATTTCTCACATCTCCAAATTGGCGCGCTGCCACACTTCATTCAAACGAATAATTATTGAACTTTCCATCACAATAATTGATGCGTCTGAAGGATAGGAAGAAATGCTAGAGAAGCTGGATTGTTGATTGTCATTGATGTCGTCGTGCTGCGATGAAAACCGGCCGTACACCTGCCGGTTCGAAACTTGGTTTGGCCGAAGATGTGCGTCTGACCCAAGCCGCTGCGATCACGCAAAAGGCATGGTGAAGACTCATGCGGGCTCAGGAATCATCTGGTCAGTCTGGTGACTGGCTTCCCCCTTTCTGCACCCGTGCAGGCAGGCACATACAGATGCACATCTGTCTGGCGGAAATAGTTTGGAATCCGGGCCGGCCTCACTGGTCGACCCTGATCTGTATCAGCGCGCGTCCTCGGGACTGCCCGCATAACTGCGCGATCGGGGCGGACGCATTTCGCACTGGTCTTTCTGTGCCTACGGGACTCGCGGGGCCAAAAGGGTATGGCAAGGTTTATCTGACGCAATCGGGAAACGAATAGATGGATGTGGAAACAATGATCAGCGATCCTCAGTGCCATGCCTGTCTGCGCGTCGCAGAAGCCGATCACCGCATTGCGAACCATCTCGCAATGTTGGGCAGCTATGTCAGGTTGAAAAGCTCTAAGCTGGTTCAGCGCAAATCAACTGTCACTTCTGAAGAGGCTCTCGTTCTGATCAAGGCCATTGGCGTGCAGATTGATGCCGTATCCCACCTGCACCGTTTTCTGGCGGGTCGGAACATATCCGACAAAATGGAACTATACACATATCTGGCGACCATCTGTGCCGCATTGCGGTCAGCCGTGGATCGAGAAGTCGATATCAGTGAGAGTTTCGACAGAACCTGCGTGATTCCGCCAAGCTATGTGCTGCCTGTATCCCAGATCGTCACAGAGATGATGACCAACGCGATCAAGCACGGCAAGGACCCATCCGGCCAAGTGAGCCTGCGCGTCGCCTGCCGACATGACGCTTTGGGTTCGATTGTAATAGAGGTTGGCGACAGCGGGTCCGGCCTCAAGACGCAAGCCAGTTTGGTTGGACAACAGAGCCTGGGATTGCGAATCGTTGAAGCACTCACCGCGCAGGTCAAAGGCAGCATCTCCTATCACTCCGGACCCGCCGGGCTATCCGTCCAGTTGACGGTGCCGGACGTCCGCGGATGACATCAGAACATCTGACTGGAAACGACAACACCGCAACGCAGGCGGTATCACCGCTCGCCTTGGCCCCCAAGACAGACACGACCGTGCCCGCGTTGCGGCCTGTCACGACGGCTTCGTCGTCCACAAAACACCGCCGCAGACTCTGGATCGGTGGAGGCGTCGCCGTGCTCGCAGTCTGTCTGATAGCCGTCTTCGAGTTCTGGACAATCACGCCTGACAGCGTCGTCGTTGAAATCACCTCTCTGCAACCGGTCACACGGGTCCTTGCCGTCAACGGGCGGATTGCTGCGGTGCGTTCCGTTGATGTGCGCTCGGTCGTGACTGGCCAGTTGGAAGAGCTACGAGTGGCCGAGGGCGATCTGGTCGTAAGCGGTCAAATTCTGGCTCGGGTGGACGCAGAAGCGCAAAACGCGCTTCTAAGGCAGGCGATGGCAGGGCTCGACGCAGCCATTGTGGCAGAGCAGCGCGCGACGGAAATCTACGACCGGGATGTCGCCCTTGGCGGCAACATCGCCCGAACCCGCCTGGAAACCGGCGCGCGTGACGTCGATGCAGCGTCAAAGGAAGTCGCCCGCCAGACAGCGATGCTGGATCAGGCCACGGTCATATTGAACAGCTACACGACACGGGCCCCAAGCGCCGGGCGTATCCTGACCGTTGACGCCGAGGAGGGCCAGCTTGCGGGCCCGAATTTCCCGTTGCTGACACTTGCGGATGCCGGTGATCTGATGGTCGAGGCTGATGTCGATGAAGCTTACGCCAGCCAGATCGCCTTGGACCAACCCGCCGTGCTGCAACTTGCCGGGGACACCGCGAAACACAAGGGTCGCGTCAGCTTTGTATCGACACGGGTGGATGAAACCACGGGCGGCCTTGCCGTCAAGATCGCTTTCGACGACTTGGTGACCGCCCCGATCGGCCTGACCGTCGCCACGAATATCGTGGTGGATCGGCGCGACGCGGCGCTGACGGTGCCCCGGACCGCACTAAGGGCGGATGGGTCGGATCAGGGTGTCTTCGTCGTGACCGACGGCGTTGCGCATCTTGTCCGCCTGGCTGTTGTGGATTGGCCTGCCGCCCGGCTGATCGTGACCTCAGGATTGGCCGTAGGCGACACCGTCGTTGTCGATGCAGCGAACATCACGGACGGGCAAAAAGTCACCGTGGTTCAGCCCTGATGCTCTACGCGCTTAAGATCGCGGGCCGTTATTTGTCGGCGAGCAAGTCGCAGACCGCCCTTTTGATATTAGGCGTCGCTGTGGGAGTGTTCATCTTCATCTTCATGTCGGCCCTGATCGGGGGCTTGGCCGAATTCATCCTGTCACGCACGGTGGGGGACATTTCCCACATCACGATCGAGGCCGAGGAAGTCGATCCACCCGTTTTGATAACGGCCGACGGGCTGGTCCTGAGCGTCGTCGAAAAAGGGCATGTCCGCACCGCGACTCTGAGCGACAGCGCCACATGGCTGCCGCTGATCGAGGCAGTCCGCGGGGTCAAGGCGGTATCGCCTCAGATCACGGGTGCGGGTTTCCTGTCGCGCGGAACAAAAATCGCTCAGGTCAGTGTCACCGGGTTAGAGCCGGGCCGGGAATCCGCGATCCTCAACCTCGCAGGCTACATGGTTACGGGACAGGTGCGTCTGGGGTCCGGCGTTCTGGTACTTGGACAAAAGCTGGCCGACGATCTGTCTCTGACCAAAGGCCAGACGCTACGATTGCAAAGCTCAAACGGCGTCACTGCAGTGCTGACGCTCGCCGGGATCTACGAGACGGGTGATGGACGCATGGATGGCGGCCGCGTCTTTGTCAGCCTGTCCACGGCGCGCACGCTGTTCGCGATGCCGCAGGGTATAAGCCAGATCGAGATCAAGCTGAACGATCTGAACTCAGCAGATGCCACCGCTTTGCGCATCCGTGCGCTGACCGGGTTGGACGCGGTGCCATGGACAGATGGTGCGGCACAACTGATGGAGGCGCTGAACGCGCAGGCACAGACCGGTTACTTCCTCAAAACATTTGCGCTCATCACCATCGTGATCGGCGTCGCATCGGCGCTGCTGCTGTCGACGTACCGCCGCAGACCCGAGATCGGGATCATGCGGGCGATGGGCGCACCGCGCGGCTTTGTCGTCGTTGTCTTTGTCACGCAAGGCGCGCTGATCGGACTGATGGGAGGAGTTTTCGGGGCGGCCTGCGGGTATCTTGCCCTCCTGCCCTTTCCTGCACGGGATGCGTTTCGGGCCGGTACTCTGCCGATGGACATCACCCAGGGCTCCTACGGACTGGCTATCCTTCTGACGGTCGTTGGAGCAATCCTTGCCTCGATCCTTCCGGCCCGGTCAGCAGCGCGCGTCGATCCTGTTACTGCGATCGGTCAATGACACAGCAGATTTCAGCCCTTCTTGAAGTCCACGATCTGGTCAAGACTTTTGGAACAGGAGAGGCAGCGACCCGTGTGCTGCGCGGCTTGGCGCTGACCCTTGGCAAGGGCGAGATGGCTGCCCTTCTCGGCCCGTCGGGTTCCGGCAAAAGTACCTTGCTCACCATCCTCGGGACGTTGATGAAGCCCACATCGGGCGACTACAGAATGCTCGGCCAGGATCTGATCGCCGCGGATGACCGGGAATTGACCAGCTTTCGCAATCTGCACATCGGCTTTGTCTTCCAGTTTCACAACCTGCTGCCCGACTTTACCGCGCTGGAAAACGTGATCTTCCCCACAGCCGTCCGCGAGGGCCGCGAAACCGCCGCCGCCCGTACCAGAGGTCGGGATTTGCTGGTCCGCATGGGCCTGGGCGACCGGGTGAACTTCCCGTCCACCAATCTTTCGGGGGGGCAGAAACAACGCGTCGCCGTCGCCCGCGCACTGATGAACAGCCCCGAGCTGGTGCTGGCGGACGAACCCACCGGCAACCTCGACCGTGCGTCTGCTATGCAGGTGATGGACCTGATCGCGCAGATCAACCGCAAGGAAGAAACGACCTTCTTGATTTCGACGCATGACGAGAAGATCGCGAGCCTGTGCCACAGGCAGATTGTCGTAGGCGACGGCAGCGTGTCGGGCTGATCTTATACGCTGATCAACAAGACCCGGTATGGCTGTGTCGCTGCACGCAACAGCAACCGCGCCACCATCGAACGCGAAGTTGTTGAAGATCGCGTCCTGACCGGGCTGCGCGACAGCCTGCTGCATCCTGATCTGATCACCGTCTTCGTCGAAGAATACCGCCGCGCCTTCAACGCGGAAGCCGCCGGCGCGGATGCCGCGCGCGAGAAGGCCCGCCGGGAACTCACTCAGGTCGACAAGAAGATCAGCAGCATAATGGCGGCCATCGAAGACGGAATGTATCAGCCCAGCATGAAAGACAGGATGGCGGAATTGGAAGGTGAGAAGCGCAGACTTGACGCATTCCTCTCACAAAGCCCTGAGCCCCCGGCCCTGCGGTTGCATCCTGGCCTTTCGGAGGTCTACCGGAGCAAGATCCAAAATTTGTCATCCGCACTGCGGGATCCGGGCCTCAAGACCGAGGCGTCCGAGGCGCTGCGCGGGCTGATCTCCGAGATCCGCATGATGCCTGACGCGGATGCGCCGAACGGCCATCACATTGAACTGTCGGGCGAACTTGCGAGTATTTTGGTGTTGGGGGAGCCCGAAACGACAAAACCCCCGCGAATTGCGAGGGCTGGGTCGGTTACTATGGTTGCGGGAGCTCGACTTGGACACTATTTCACGGATTTGAACGAATTTCGGATTGCACGATAATACACGCAATCTTTCAAAGTTAGGTAGCTTCCGGCCCTGAGCGGTCACTCGCCAAGTCGACCGGCGCTGCGGTGCAGCTTCGCCAAAGCGGCCATTCATCCATAGCGCAGCATTTTCAGCGATCAAAGGTCGGCCGTGAGGGACCGCGCGGCTATTGAAATTATCTCCGCTCTCACGCTTGCAGACACGCGAAGTCTACGCGAACGTGACTTTCCAAGAATGGGCGCCTATTCGGGGTCCACTGCGATCGTGAGTAATGTGGTTATGAAAATGGCTAAACTCCTAGTAAAAGGGCTTCCTTCTGGAGATGGAGGGCGTCTCCTCGTGCGTTTACACGACAGCTACAAAGACGGCATTGCGCGATACGACATCGCGAAACTTTCCAACACAGAAAACAGCAAATCGCTTCTTGTGCTTGTCCTTGGACATGACGACGATAGCGCGATCTACATGCCGTATGATATCCGCCGGGCGCTCGGAGTCGATAAAGGCGGCAAGCTAGATTTCTCGATTGAGAAGGTTGGGAAATTCGGCAAGTTGCGGTGGTACTTCAAGACGCCCGATCCCGCCGTCCACCTGCCTGCCTGGATTGCGGCAGTTGCTCTTGGTCTCACTGTATTGGGTGCGATCCTTGGCGCGGTCTCATTGCTCATTTGAAACCACGGCATTCGCATCTGCAGTTCTCGGGCTTTCGGCTTCTAACGGGCCCTCATAGAAGATACCGATCCAGATTTTGCGACGTCCATGTCTTCGGTTTGGTGCTCGCGCTGTGCGTGGTGAACCAGAACGGTAGAATGATGTCCTGAATTGTGCCCTTCGGAAACCTTTGGCCGCCGCGATCCATCATGATGACAAAGTCGAACCTAGTGCGGATCGAGACCACGTCTTTCGTGATCATGCCCGGTGGAAGTCTGTATTTTTTCCAGTGAACCGGACAACTCAACAAAACGATTTTGGTGAAGGCGATACTGGCTGAGGTGCTGCCCATCACCACATTGCAGCCATGACTGTGGGCAACGACATCTATACCGTTGAGGCCGCGCAGGTTGATCCAGTCGCAGAGGCTACTGATCGCAACTTCGCGCGCGTAGTCTGTATATCCGCCCTCCCACCTGAAATAGTCCGGTGATCCGTAGATATCGTTCCGTAAGGTTTTGATGTGAGAGAAAAGGCTGCCGTTTGGCGGGACGGACCACTCGGGCCTGTTGGCCTGGGAGTAAGGAAGGACTGTCCCGTGAACCGCCATAAGACCTGTCGATGTCGAGCTGGGCGCGGCTGACGAATGGGCGACATTGCCCGTAGGCGCAACCGGAAAAACGCGCGCTATTAACACAAAGAGTAGCTCGAAAGTTTCGGGCTCTCGGGCGTTCTCAAAAAACCATGCAAGCTGGCGGCGGATACCGATGGTCTCCGGCCTGAAGAAATCAAGGGCGGACCCTAGGGCACAAACCCGGATCAACTCATCATCTGAGCGGCATCCCAACGCGACCAGACGTGCAGCATCGAACGGACTGCCCATCTCATTGGCTTGCACCGCAAAGTCGGCCAGAGCAATGGCAGGAATTCCATCCGCAGCGTCTCCTGAAAACTCCCTGAAGTCCAGTTCCCTGCGAGGCGCATGCTCTCTCACTTCGTGGTTGATACCAAGAATTTCGAGTTCTTCATTCGATGGAAGGTCAATGCGCTCATCCAAGGGCTGTTCAGTCTCAACAAAAAACATACCAGCCAGCAAAAGGTAGGCCGCCAGCGTAAAGCGCGACAAAGACTCATCTCCCTGATCAAAAAAGAGAGTGTTGCTGAGCGGAACGGGATCAACTATGTCATCACGGTACATTGGTCGTCTCCATAATTGTTGTTAAATTATCGAATAATATGATGATTTGATTACTTGACCATATGCGATCTAACCAGAATTTAATGCATGCTAGGCCTGCGAGAAAGTGACTCCCCGGCGTCCGCGGTTTCGTTGAAGTCGCGCTAGCCGTAATTGCTGGCACGGCCCAAAGCTGCCGTCCGTTCTACCGATCGACGCTGCGGCGCAGCTTCGACAAAGTCGACATTCGACTACGCACAGATCATTTGGTAGACAGATAAAATCTTTGGCGAGGAGCAAGAGACTGTGTTTGAAGAGCTAAGAGCGATCATTGCGCAAAAGGTCAACGAATTGGAGGTCGGATCGCGCTTCAATATCCGTGACCTATTGGGTGAAGATTGGCCAGATGGCCAAGGTGCCGCTCGGCAACTCGGCAGAGATTTTCGAGTCAACTTGCGTGATTTTCCGGAGGTGGAAGACGAAGGAAAAGACGGGGAAAATCTCCGTTGGTACCGGCGAACCTGACCTTGTTGGAGTAGGCCTCGGCCCATTGCGGTCACTCGACGCGGTGCTGAGATTGCAGTCCGCATTGCGGATATCGCGCTTCTATCGTCGAACTGTTTAGATATTCTTTGAGAACAACCTTTAAGAGCAACCCAAGGGCGCTTATTTTCACTAAATGGCATATTTTTATTTGGATGACAGTAAACATCATCGCTTTGGTTTTTCGTTGGCAGCGTTTGTAATCTGCGACACTGATCCGACTGAGCATATCGATTCCGTTTTCCGGAAACTTGGATATGATCCTGAAGAATTTGAATACAAATCTTCGGCCAAAATGGCGGGAGATCGGCAGCTTCAAGCCCTGCGAAATGCCTTGAAGTCCTTTATTGGAAGGCAGTGTAAAATTGCTGTCTGCGTCGTGGATGGCGACAAAAGGCTGGGACCCGCGGCCCTCCAGCTTCTGAGCTCCGCTCTATCTCATCCCAGTCTTGAAGGGCAGTCACACAAGGTCTTCTTTGACGAGGGTCTTTTCCAGTCAAGAAAAGTCGCGGCTCGTGTGGCTGATAGGAATGTTGCTTTTGGATGTTGCGAATTCCATTTTGAGCAAGATTCGCGAATGCACTTAGGCATTCAGTTGGCTGATATCGTTGCACATACTTGTAGCACACTGCTGCTCGAAACACTCGGCCACGTGACCAAAAAAGTGATCCTAGATGCGCCTGGAGATAGCGTCTACGACGGCCTAGAGGTCGAACTCGGATTCGAGATGTGGGCTGGTATCCGTTACGCCTTCTTGGCCAAGAACAAACAAAACCCAAAGGATGACTTCGATCTAGCAAACGTTGACGTTTACCCTTGGGGTTTGTTCATCGACGACAGCGTAGGCGAAGACATTTCTAACGCGGCTATGGAGCGATTTGGCGAGAATTATCTTGGCTGTATCCACTAGCGGCCCTTTGCGGACGGTCGAGCCTCGCCGTCGCTGCACGGCGGCACTCCCCGCACCGGCCATTGAGCAGGGGGTGCAGCATTTCGAGCTACCGAACGGCTGCGATGCGGGCGGAAGTGGATATTCGCGGGTGCTGCGACTACCTGGAGTGATGCATCCATCTGGTTTCCACGCTAAATAGTCAGGGCAGCGGGGGGATGGAGAGATGCAGACTGAAATCGATAGTCAATTCAAAAAGGCCATTGAGGGTTTCGGCTTTCGTTTGTCCGTTCCGACCTCGGAGGCGATAGATGGGGATGGCGTAGATCACCTAGCTACCGGGACTTTAATCAGCTGCCAGGATAGGCTGGTTTGAGGTGAGATCGAATGTTCGAGTTGCAATCGAGAATTGATTATGGGGCCATCAAAAAAATCTGGGACATCCATCCCAGCGAACAAGAGACCATTACCGAAGGGGAAGAAGCCCGGCGGCGGAACTGCCGCTGCGGGCGGTACTAACTTTCAGGCAGCCATCACAGCAATCGCGTCAGTACATCTCCTGGCGGGCAAGCCGCTCGGATGGCTGACCGGTTTAGTGGATGATATCCCTGTCGGGATTTGGGCTGAATCTGAAGGTCCCGGTGATGATCTTCGGCTCGAACTTGTGGATGGCCGCGTGGCAGAGGTTCAAGCCAAGAAAGGCCTGCAGAGGGGCGCAGCGCTTTGGGAAGCGCTAGACGCGCTGGCAGCGGCCGTGTCGAGGGGCAGGCTCGATTTCGGGGTTTTGGCCGTGGCGCCTGACAGTAGCGGCACGATACGCGAGAATCTCGCCAATGATATCGAACGGATCGGTCAGGGTCGCACCGACATGCTATCCGAGATTGGCAAGGACTGGCTCGCACGGCTTGTGAAAGACGCTCTCAACCCTCAGGAGGTTTGCTCAAGCCTGCGGATCCAAGTCGTGCATGCGTTGGCAGCCGATGATGCAGATCGGCGGCTGACCAAGGTCCTGCTCGCGACGATTTGTGACAACGCTGTAGAGGCGGATCACGGCTGGAGTTTGCTTTACGAAGATGCCGTGACAATGATGGAGCAGCGCGGCCGCGCCGACCTGCCGCGTCTGATCCGTCTGCTAACATTGAATGGCATCGTACTGAGCGATAATGAATGCGGGGCGGGAATTGCCTCGCGCCTCGCACGCTGGGTCATGGACACACGCGACGGGTTCACTCTTTCGGCTACGCGCAAGCGGCTGCCACTTTCAGCGCTGATCGACATGCGGACAGTTAAAATACCGTTTGAGCTGCCGCCCGCCGAAAGTGCCGATAAGGCCTTGGCGCGTTATCACGACGGGTCGCTAGGCAGTTCGCGGTCTGAACGTGAATATGACGCTGAGTGGACTGGACGTTTCTGTCGCCGAGCTGTCATCCAGGCTGGGCCGGGGCTCGGCAAATCGACCCTCGCAACCAAGCTGGCATATGAGTACGCGTCGGACGGCTTTCCCGTCCTATTAGTGTCGCTGAAGCAAGTTGCTTCGGCGATGCTGCGTGGCGAAGGGTTCGAGGATGCGCTCAAGGCGCTCGGCTTGGATGGGTCGCCGATCTCGGTCGAAGTATTTGATCGGGCTCGCCTCTCGGACATCGTTGTGATTGCGGATGGTCTCGATGATTGCGGCGTTCGGCACGAAGCAGTAGCGGCTGGGATCCAATCCTATGCAGCTGGCCATCCCCGGGCGCGCATCATCGTCACGACGAGGCCGATCGGATACACATCGACGCAGCTTTCGCAGTGGCAGCATTATCGTCTTATTTCGCCGAACAGCAGCTCCGGTTCCCACAATCTTGGTAGTTTGCTGGCCGCTTTGTCTGATGATTCGTCTGGAGCGGACGCGTTCGAGCTCGCGCGCAAGGAACTGAGCGGTACATCCAACCCGGATGCAATCGCAGTGAGCCCGCTGACTCTTGGAATGGCGGCGTCCCTGCTCCATCGGCAAAGCCGTCTCCCGGAGACTCGACCGAAACTTTATGAGCAACTGATCGCACTGTTCGAACGCGACGACGGGATCGAACGCCCAGAAGACGTGTCGGTGCAAATCGCAGGCTATATCTTGAATGTGTTGGGCTGGACGGTCGTCGGAGACCCTCTCGTTGCTAGGGCCACATTGGTGGACCGTTGCGCAGGGGCGCTGGCGAGAGAATTGGGCAAGACCCGGCTCGCCGCGACCAGCATCGTCGAGGCTGCGCTTCGCTATTGGGAACGCGCGGGGCTTATTGAGGCCGTTCATCATGACGGCGTCGAGATGCTGACCTTCGTGCATAAGACATTCGCCGAGTTTGCCGCCGCCCGCCATATCGCGGATTTGGATCCGGAAGCGCGCGCAGGCGAGTTGGCGCGTATCATTGAACTGCCAGACTGGACTGAGGTGACGACGTTTGTCAGTGGGCTGGGCTATGGGAACGACATCGCAAGGCAGTTTCTGGCGCGGGGCACTGCCGGATATGACGGACAAGTCGAACGGGCACTTGCCGTAGCGATCGATCCGGACGCGCGGACCGACGACACGGTCGCCAGCCAGCTCGCGACCGTCGCGTTTGATGCGATCGCGGCTGGGGCAAAGACAAAGTTTACCATTGGCGTTGCTCTGATGAACCTTGCGGAGCGTCGTCGCCCCGTGGTTTTTCCGCTGGCGGCTAACCGACTGAACGCAGAGGATTTCCCAACCCGGCTGACCGCCTGGGCGTGTATCATCTCTGGCGACAAGGCTGGTTTGGACGCGGATCGTCTGGAGGCTGCTCTTGCGGACCTGCTCTCTAGTACAGAGTCGCATCAAACTACGGAAGGCAGGTTCGTCTTCGGCCCCAAGGACGATTTCAACTTGCTCAGTTCCGTAGGAATTGCAGCGCTCAAGGTCCAGCCTCCCGCAGCCATGGAAGGCTTTGCCGAGCGATATCTGCGGCATAGGGCATTTCATGGAACCAACACACAGTCGAGCATTGCGCGCATCCTTGGTGCTCAAGGGCTGAGTTGCAGCCTCCTGCGCGCGATGGAGACGAAAGAAAAAAGCCTCATGGACCGGTTCCTTAATCCGCCTGAGGACGAGTGCCGAGCGCATAACCAAGCGCTGCGCGCCTTGGCCGTCGCCGTGGCCCTTAAAGAAGACGACGCTCAGCCTAAGCCCGACTATCCCTTCGAGCGCTTTCTCCAGTTCGCCGGTTATTACTCTTTGTCCGAATTCAACCAGACCCCACGACGCGACCTAGGACAGTGGTCCACCCCATATGATGAGCCTGCGGTGGAAGGCGCGATGCGCGCCATGGTGGCGATCTCCACCCTTGATGGCGCGATGCTGGCGGCGGAAGCCCGAGAAGTAGTTCGCTTTCTGGATCGCGAGCCGACCGCAATGCCATACACCCTGCATTTCCCCACAATCGATATGCCAAGCCTTGAGTGGGAGAAAGCCAGCGCGCTGCCCATGGACAAGGGACAACTCGAAACAGCCGTTCGACATGGGTCGGCATGGCTCGCCTATGTCGCGGGCAGTCTTTTGGAGTCGGTCGAGATCACACAGGCCGATGCACGCCGGATACTGGCCGGTGCGCAGGGTGCATCGCTGTGGGCCGGAGCGGAGATCGCGCACGCGAAGCTTCCGGCCGAAAGCGCGACCGAAGTGCTTGTCGAACGCCTTTCGCCTCCGCTCCCACGGGGCTCGGAGTATATCTTTGGCGTCCTGGAGCGCCTCAGGCCGCCGATGACAAAGGAACTCGGTGCGGCGATCGCACTTGGTCTGGATGACAGGTACATCTCGACAGTAACCGGTGCTGCGGAGCTCGGATTGGCTATGGTCGAGGCGGGGGAGGTGATCGATGCAGTACCGGTCGCGCGGTCCTACACCGAGTGGCAGGCCCATGAGGCGAAGCAGAAAGACAAGCACATCCAATGGCCAAGCCCGCTCGAGACTCTGCTGAAACTACGGATCGCTTTGGACGAACTAGATGACGACGCACTAAACGCTGCGCTTGGTGACACGCGAAGCGATGTACGCAAGATCGCCGAAGAGGAGCGAGAAAAGCGCGCGCAACTTTGAGGCCCTGAAACGGTCAGACTGAGTGGTAGGGGGAAATGTAGTCTTTCAGTCTATTTGTGCGGCCAAAACTCGCTGTCTAAGGATTTCTCGATCTGGATCATGCTGTATTCTGCTATGACAGTTCGAGCATCACGCCACGGCATTGGCTAACGAAGCCCAGTTGAACGTCCGCTTTCTAATCTTGGGATCAACTATCCCGCTCCCGCAGCGAATGTCCGCATTCCGCCCTTGGTGTTGATCGACATGAACGGTCCATTGCGGTCATTCGATCTGGTCTCAACATGTTGCATTGCGGTCTGCCAGACTGGACCTTCGCTGCACCCACTCAGTCGAGTGGAGTGCTAGGGTTCGCGCTGTGTATTCAAGGCAGACCATGCATTGGCCTCATGAAGTGACACATGCAATCCATTTGGAAAGTCTGCTGTGCCGACGATCACCATTAAAAATGCATTCAAATCATGCTTTGAGCGAACGAAAAGGTCGGCCATTGATGAGATGTCGGTGCCAGACGGGGCTGGAAACGCTTCAGGGTGCGTGTGCCAATCCCCGAGGTAGTGCAACCCGGACTTATGAAGCGTGCTGATTTCGCGGCGTTCCGCAAAACGATCCGCGATAAAAAAGAACCTTCCACGTCTATCAGAACTTCTTGGACCGGTCGCACGCATAAGCTTTACAGATTGACCTTGAACAACACCAAATAGCTGCCCACCAGCTTCAGGCATTTTCGGATCAGACTGTCGCCACTTGGCAAAATGATCGAGAACATTCTGTTCTAAGGTCAGAACTTGCCGACTTTCTCCAATCGGGTAGCGAATACTCATGATTTTGCGCAAAAAGCACAATCCTCCTTTTGCCTCCACTCAAAGTTCCTCGTTCCACCGAACTCAGGAATGTCGGAAAAGCAATTCAAGAAGTCCGAGGTGAAGCACCCACCTTGCTCGGCAATTTCTTCATTCGAAGCCCAGTAAACCGTCTCAGTGCCCGGGTGTACTTCACCGAGCAATGCTTTCGTTGTGGTCTTCGCCACCAAAGCCGCTACACCTGACAACGATACCGGCCCATATGGTTGAAAGCTGGCCCCACAATGGGGCTGTGTGCGCGTCGTCTCGGTGTTCCACTCACAGACTGTTTGTAGTGCTTTGCCGAGATGGTCCATTCCGCAAGCAAAACATGGGCCGTTGGGGCCGATCAATACTGCGTGTCCTGCCACAGAAAAAGGTTCTGCCCACCCATAAATTACAGGTGGGAAGTCCGCTGCACTCCTAACCACTTGGTTAAGCCTGCCTTCAGCGATCCAACTGCCAACCGTAGACACGATCAAATCGGTGTCATGGAAAACCTCAGGACGTTTGCCGTAGAGCGATTGCCAGTCTTCGGCAAAGTGCTTGATCGAGCGCATATGCGGGAAATCAGCAGCCAATTTCTCTGCCATTGACTTGGACTTAAACGTCCTCACTTGCGTGACCCCGAGCATGTGGCGCCCAACATTTGGATAGTCCAGAAGTTCCGGGTCGACCAATGTGATCGAGCCGACACCCGTCTTGGCAAGAAGCAGAGCAACCTCGCTGCCCAATGACCCCGCGCCGATCATCAGAACACGCTTGTTAAACAAAGGAGCGACTGTAGGAGTGTCACGCCCATGTATCCACGATGGGTCCGCGCGCATAGTCTCGTGGCGCTCAACCTTGTTCCCCCCGACCAGCCGTTGCATTCGGATATGGGTCGGTACTTTTCCAGGACGAAAGCCCTTCTGCACCATGTCCGGGCGTCGCCCGGCTTTCATACCCTGTTTGACGGGAGGCATCACTTCGACGGCGAAAAACACCGGCCCATCATCCGTGCGCCCCTCGAAGGAAACGGTGAACTTGTCATCAGCGGTTACAGCCGCATCTTCCAGCAGTTTTATGCATTCGGGTGCCAGCTCCCGCAAAAAGCGTAGAATCGCCGCACCCGACTTCGGATATTCCGAAGGCAGAATGGGCCGATTGAGGGCTATGTGTGTCGCGGTGTTGAAATTGTAGTCCTTCTTGCTTCCCGGAAAACGGTTGCGAAGCCAACTCTCCAAGGCCGTGTGATCATCCGCCAGATAGTAATCACCTGTACTGCACCACAGCGACACCCGACGAGAGGGACCGCCGGGAGACAGGAGGCTGACGATGTTTTTGCCCCCATCAGTTTTGCTCCAATAAGAATCGAACTCGTCGGCGAAATCACTGATCAACGCGTCGTCGTATGAAGCGACGATCAATCGAGTAGCTTCTTTGATGGCGTCCCATATCAACCCTTTGGGGTTTAAAGGATTGTGCTCTGTCCCCGGTGGGTAAAGACAAAATGCACCATCTTTTTCGATGTGCGGAAACTGCATAAATTGAAATTTTTCAGTGCAGTACACGCGCGGCTTTGCCCACGGGAAATCCTGCAAGAGCACCACTTTCAGATCAAAGCGGTCATCTTGGTACTCAAACGGAACAACCCATCCGTGGATTGGATTCTTGGCCTCGTATCGAGACAATTCATCCCGCGTGAGGTCTCGCGCATTCGGACATTGAGCGAGCACCCAGCGGGATAACTCATCTATCATAAGGTCGGTAGGTTCAGACGACCCAGTCAATGAAGATTACCCGTAGCGGCCTCCGCCCTGCTTGTTCACAGCGGCGAGGTCATTGCTTTGCTCCGCGTCAACCTTGTCCACCATCCCCAAAGTAAGGGCAGCAGGTGCAGCCAACTCGCTTGCCTTTGTCTCAAGGCCAGCGTCGGGCACATAGAGGGTGAGATCGTCTGGGATACGCCCACCAAATTGGTTTTGTAGGGCTTCGCAAGCTGCCGTTCGGTCTGACGTCTGTGTCAGCGCGTCTTTCAGACGCTCAGCAAGCACTCTGGCCTTCGCAAGGAAATCGCTGCGTTCCTCAGGTGACCACCCCTGATCAAGCTGCGCGCCTTCTACGACAGGGTTTGGAATGTCATTGGCGAGAAAGTCGGGCAAGTCTTCAGCGACTCGCAACAACGCCAGATCGTCCCTATCGCTGGCAATTGCTGCCGACGCCTTCTCAAAGACCGACACGACTGCGGCCATGAGCGCAATCGAAGCCAACCTTCCTTCGGGCCATTGGAAGTCTTTCCAGCCCTTTAGATAGCGGCTGACGGTTCGGACCTGCTCGCCATATTTTTTCACGGCACCAACAAACCAGTCTTCGAGTTTCCGCGGGTCGGATTTCATCCAACCTTCGTTGCGGTGCGCGAGCATAATCTCATCGTGGGACAGCATTCGATACGCGGCATCTTCCATAATCAGTTCAGCTGTGAAGTCTACACCACGACTTTGGGCGTCTTTCACGATGCGCTGAAAATCGATATCTGGCACCGAGTAAAGTGCGAGATCGGTATGCATGGTTTCGTCAATCTTCACTCGAATGCACGAAGGCTTGTCCGTAACGAGTTGCCAACCCTTTTTGTCGCAAAGTGGCGCTAGAGTGCGCTCGACAATGAAAAAGTAGGCGGCGCTTTGGACAACCGGCGACCTGTCTCCACCCTTTTGAAAGTAGGAGACGGGCATGAAAAGCCCATCGTCCAAGTCAATCTCCTGAGGCGGCACATGCGCGGGTTGGTTGCAGGTGTGGTACGAGAAGCTGCCCTGCATCCTGAACTTCGGGGTTTGGTAACTACGCACAAGTACTGGCGCCTGATCTTCGAACAGGACCTGATCACCCAGAGCCTTCGCAAACGACCCAAACTGCGAGGAGATTTCGCTGCGTATCTCATCCCGAGCGTCCCGCAGTGTCTGTTCCTGCTCCTCTGAAATGTTCAATGCGAACTTGTAACCCGAGGGCCGAGACACAAAGGCTTTATGTGCGTTAACAGGCATTAAACTGTCCCTCTTCTGGCCTTATCTTGTAGTGGTGACGCCGCTTGCCCATATACTTGGGGGCACCTTACCGAATCTTCAATACCAGAGGTTGAGCATCGTGGCAAAGTTTGTTTCCCTTTCGTTCTGGATTACCTTGGCGGTCTATCTGGCTCTGGCCTCACCGCTTGCCGTTGGCTGGATTGAGACATGGCTCGCCGCCAACCTGCCTGTTTTGGGATCGCCGGTTGCCAGCCTTCTAACTTCTAGAGTTGTCGCGGGGGTCGTCTGGGGTTGCATTGCGCTGTTCATCGTCGCGCCAGGCTGGCGCCTGCTTTGGAAGCTACCTTTGGCGGGGCCATGGCTCGCAAATCGCTACTTTCCTGACCTGAACGGCGAGTGGGTTGTAACGGTCCAGTCCAATTGGCCAATTGTAGAACGCCTGAAAACCTCCGCTGCCAGCAAGGAAATCACGTTTGATCCTGTCAACGAAACGCGCCCCGGGCTTCTGGAAGCGAATTTTGATGTGAAAATCAAACAGACGTGGTTTCGGACCGACGTGGCCTTTCTACCAAATGAAAAAACGCCGCTCCTGAGTTCTGAAACGATCTCAGTGGAATTTTTTAAATCAGATAATGGGAATAAGTCGGTGGCATGGGTTTACGAGCAGACCAACAAGCAAGACAACTCTCGGCCTCTTGCGGTGACGGATCAACCGAAGTTCTATGGATCTGCTGTGCTTAACGTTTGTGAGGATGCGACCGAACTAAAGGGACAGTACTGGCAAAATCGGTCTTGGAACCTCGGCTTAAACGCAGCTGGTCTGATCGAACTTCGAAGAAAGCCAAGAAAAAACATGATCGCACGACTGGTCGGGTTCGCGACGCAAATGATGCGCAAATGCTCGCAAGACTAGGGCAGACAAATTCCCACTGAACGTCCGCCTGCTGGGGCCGGACGGATTACCTTCTTGGCTGCGGCGAACGGTAGATCTCCGCCCCTAGTGTCGATCGAACGGGCTTCGGGCTGGGTTCTTGCCTGAGTGTCCGCTTCTACGGGGCGGCCGGGGTGCCTTCGCAACCGCAGCGAATGGCAGCTCTCCGCTGATTTTGTGGAAAAACTAACGTTTGCGATTGCAGAAATAGCTGCTCGAAATTCAGCGCGAGCGCCTTCCTTATCAGGCTTTTCGCATTTGCTGCGGTGCAGGAAGGATCTTGGCTAGTTTGCGGAGGTTTTGGGCAGTGGCGGCGAGGAGGAATTCGTCATTTGCGCCGCACGGCCCACGTAATCGCAGTCGTCCCAGCCCGAGAATGCGTTTGAGGTGGGCGAAGAGCATTTCGACCTTCTTCCTGAGCTTCATTGCAATCTGGTATTCTGCGGTTTTGGCCAGATCCCTCGCGCCATATTTTCAAGGACGTAAAACCGTGATCCAAACAATTTTGCAGATCGCTTGGGGAGCTTTCCTGATCGCGCTCGGCTTCATGGCGTGGGTCTACATCGGCGGGGAAAACCTCGCCGCGCTCTGGGAATGGCAAACAGGTGACTTTGTAGAGTTTTGGCACGACATGGGCTTGAGTGGATTTTTCCGCACTGACGGTGCGCCATACCTCACCCTGCTTTATGTGGTTATTGCCATCTTTGCCCTGCTGTTGTTGCGCCGCATCCTGACCTTCGCCGCCAAGGCCGTGCTTGCCTTCACCATCGCGCAAACTGCCCTCTATGCCATGGGGGCAGAGGGCATTTGGCAACCTAATCGCCTGCTATATGTGGCGTCTGGCGTGGCGGTTGCTTGGCTAATCGCGGCAGGGTTCATTGAAAAAATTGGTGTTGGTCGTGGGGTACGAACCATCATTTATCGGATCAGGTCATAAGAAAAAAAAAGGCTAAGTGACAAAATTTGGATTTTCAGCTAACCTGATCATACTATTTCAAAATTTTATACTTACGCGGAGAAGGTCAGTGACGAACAATTTCATGATCTACACAGCGATTTTTTTACTTTCAGCCACAACTGCCACCTCTCAGGCTTTTTGCCCACTTGGCCAAACTAAAGACAGTTATACTGGAACCTGCGTACCAAACAGTTCTTATGGTGAAAATTCCGGAACAAACTTTTCTGGAACCACGTCAAACAATCTTGACGGCAATATCTACGAAAACAATTCGTACAAAGGGCTCGACTCCAGCAACGGCGCGACAACTCAAAAATGTACTAGGGCCTCTCCTTGCTGCCCAAGAAATATGGCGAATGGGGCGCTTAACTGGTCTTTCCCAAGGTGCCCTCGGGATTAAGGTTATCGCTGTAAGATCGGTTTTTGCAGTCAATATTTAACATAATAAGTCTTATAGGTCACATATACTGACCTATTTTATCAAGCAAAATAACATCTTACGAAGAAGGCAGCACCCTTTAGGTACTGCCTTCTTTTTTACTTACTCATCATCGCGCTTATCTCTGTCGCGTTTAACCTCTTTGTACATGATCCACGTCACACCCAAAGCGGCTAGAGCGGCAATCATTTCTGCCAAGTCTGGTAAATATTGTAGTACTTGCACGGCGTTCGCCTCCAAAAAGACAAGGCCGCTCTGTTATATATTACATGCATAGCGAGCCCTGTTTAGGTCACGTCATGCTTTTTTCTAGGCTAGGGGAAAAAGCGTCGTCCCCTCTGCTCGCTAGAGAAATGATTTGCGCTCTTCTGAGCGTTGGAAGCGGTACTTCCAATCCGTTCTCTACACATGCCAACTATGTGGTCGTTCTAGTGGGTCGTCTTGCCTGTCTTACGCAGGTCACTAATTTAGATAGTTTGAACTCTCAGGTTCTTCAAGTGAACATAGCTTAAGAAAAGTGAATGGTGAGATTTTCCGTAAGATATATTATCGCATCGGCTTTGTGAGCCTGATCTCGATGGGTACAACCGCCTCGCCCATGCCCTCGCCTGTTGGGTCTGGGTTGAATCGGTCGTGGGCTTCCTGCGCCTCGATCTCGCTTCGCTTGATCGTGCCCCAGAGCAGATGGCCGCGCCTGTCCAGTGCCGCAAAGCCGCGATAGCGGCTAGGCTTCGGCATCCTTCGCCTTCTTTGGCAGGATCACAAAGCGGCCAGACACGGCCAGACCGTCGCGCATTTCGCAAGAGATCGCGCCGCTGTCCTTCTGCCACGCGCTCCCGATGTTGGTAAAAAATGCCTTCTGTTCGCCGTCGCCTGCTTCGTAGTTTTCGGCCAGTAAAATATCGTGTGTGGGTTTGGTCATTGTGAAAATCTCCTTTTTGAAAATCTTCTAAGTATACCACCTCGCCCCCTGCCCCCGTTACAGGTTTTGTGCTTTTTTCCCCTGCTTTTTGTTGCGCGAAGCGCAATCTTTTCTCGGCCTGATCGGCTTTGCCGATCTGGTAGGCCGAGGGAGTATCCGCCGCTAGGCGGATTCCGCATAGGCGAAGCCTAGTGTTTACAATGTTACCTACGGAGTAGTGTTACGGAATCGTCAAACCCCTGCCCTACTTGAGTTAAACCCTCCAGAGGGTTCCGAAAGGGCCAAACTTTGGTTCCGAAGGGAAGCGATATTCTGTCGCTTCGCCTCGGGCCATTCGATGATGGCCGCGGTCATCTATTTGACGCTGGCCGTGATTTTGGCGCGGGCAGAGAAAAAGACCAGCATAAGGGCGTTCTATATCATCAGCGCGGCGTTCATCGCGATCTTGGTTGGCATCAGTCGCGTCTACCTCGGTGTCCATTGGCCCTCTGATGTTCTGGCAGGCTGGTCACTTGGCGCGGCATGGGCGCTGACGGTCTGGATTGTGGCGCGCATGATGGCGCGCCGGGGCCAGATCGAGCCTGATCGGCAGGGGTAGCTCCACCGCGGCGCTGGAACACGAGCTGGCCGTTTCAGTGCTTGGCCGCTGTCTGGGGGGTTCGCCGTCGCAGTTGCCGCGACCTTCCTTTTTTGCCCACGGTTACATCGACACATCATCCGGCCCCCGTGAGTTTCTTGACAACCGAGCTTCTACCTCTGGCTCCCATTGCGCACGCAACCCGCGAACATATTCCGCTTCCTTCTTCAATTCCTGACGTTCCTTTGCGAGGACACGCGCAACTGTCTTGGTCACCAATCGTGCGATACGTGCGACCATCCGCATCGCAGGGCGGATTTCCTTCAGCTTTTCCTTGCGAACATGATCGTCAACTGGAGCAGCCGATCCCCAAGAAAGCCTCTGCTTTTTATCGGAGCTGCCCGCGCGCCATACGAGTGCGCCATCGGCAACCAATCCCAAACCGGTCTCGATGGAATCTGCGATCACCTCTGCTTCCGCGACCTTCAACCTGACTTTCTCGACTGCTTCCTCCAGCTTGGTTTCTTGAACCACCCGTGCAGAATGTGCCGACGCCCCTGCTGCCTCCTCATCAGCGCGTTTCTTGACAAGGCCCTGGACCTGCTCATGGAGCTCGACCTGGTGTCGATGCAGGGCGATCAGCCCTTGTTTCACCTGCTCCTTTTTGCGGTTGATCTGCGCCAAGTTTTCTTCCTCGACCTTCCGGGCCTCTTGCATACGACGGAACTTTTCCGCAGCCTCCTCTGCCCTTTCCACATATCCCTCAACCCTCGGCTCCATCGCTTCGATCTCGGCCTCGATTCCTTTTTTCATGGATGATGCGGCGGCAGCCGCTTTTTCAAACTGCTGCGCCTCCACCTCCGCCGCATCGCGGCGGCGGGCTGCCTTTGCAGTTTCTTTCGCAGCCCGCAGATTGCGGGCCTGCGCTTCCTTGATCGCGCGTTTGCGCGACTTTCTGACCGTGGCCTTGGCCAAGTCCCGGCCGTCCTCGACGGCCACCCTCGCCGCATCCTCGGCTGTGCTGAGAATGCGTTTCTTATCGTCCTGCGCCTTGCGGCGCTCTTCGGCGCGCCATTTCGATGGCGCGACATGTTCCCTCTTATCGGGCAGAGGCTTGCCCTCGGCCCGCGCCTGTCGCCGGGCCTCGGCGCGGCGCTCCCCCCGAGCAATCCCGATCTCGGCGAAAGCCTCTCCGGCAAGATCCTGGGCGAGTTCATAGTTGGCAATGACTGGGTTTGCCGAAGGCTGCAGCAGAATCTGAAGCCCCCGGTTTGCGGACCGCTTCTCGACCCAGGTGACAACAATGAAGTGGATGTGCAACGCTTCTTCGTCGAGGTGCGCAGATGCATAGCGCAGCTGACCATTCGGGAACTGCTTGCGCAAGAATTTCATCGCTGCCTGCTTGAACTCCTCCACCTTCGATGGGTCCCATTCCGACTGTCCACTTCCCCCGAACCACTCCTTGTTGACCGTCAAGATCCCTTCACGCAGCGGGCCTTCCTTCCGGACGCGCCACGGATCAACGGGCCCTTTGGCCTCAACCTTGCGCGCTTCGGCGCACCGCGACTTCTCTTCGAGGGCCGCCACCTGCTGCTCGAAGTTGTGCAATTTCATATCTTCGATTTCGTCACGGATGACCTGATCCCAATTCTCATCACCGACCAAGCACGCGTTGCCTTTTGTGAGATCCAGATCGACATGCACAAGATCCCCTCCCCGGCGTTCATCGTGGAACTTGAACCGGCGGAGGTGATGCGACCATAGCCCTGCAAACCGCAGAACGATCGGCGATTTTTTCAGAATGACAGGCTGTGCGTCGGTGAACTTGGATGCTAGGGTCATCTTGCTGCTCGGATCTGCTTCTCTGATCCGAGTCTCGGCGAAGCTGGCGAAAATCCCGATACACTTTTTTAAATTTGTGAGGCTTGTACTCACTAGGCAAGTTGCAATTCCGGGCTGAGCCCCGGATTTACAACTTACCTGTTCGCGAGGGGGATACCCCCTTCGATCCCCTCCTCGTCAACGAAATTCAGGCTGCGCCTTCACACGTTTCCTGCGGCCAGCAGCCTGCTGGACCCGCCCTGCCGGCGGCCTAGGGTGCCCTATAGTTTTTTGGTTTTCTTAATCTTGTAACTGGATCCCCCGATTACTGAGGATTAGTCATCAACGTCGATACCCTGTCCTTGGCACCATTGCTTTAGCATGCGCCGTATCATCGCAGGACGCGTTGGAAGATCACTTTCCTTCTTCCTTTGCTCATCAACAACTTCAATCATTGCGCGAGAAAGGCGAAGGTTTACAGCTTCCGTATCGACAGCAGGACGACCTCGCATTTTTTTTGTCATACAGAAAATCTCGTATTGCTTTTTGGTTTTATGGTACCATATAATATTATCAGGCGCGGGCAAGAGCTCCACACTCTTGCCCCGCCCTAACCATATCGATCTCGGCTAGGAGACCCACATGACTACTGCACCTGTTACCACGCGCTATTGCGCGACAAAAGACCTGCGCACTCTGGCGACCTCAAGCGCCTCCGACAAATCACCTCTGGACACCTTCCAAGAACTGCTTGAGACCATCGACGATGCCTTGCGCCTCGATCTGGATCTTGCCCATTCCATGTCATGGGACCCGGCCTGCTCTGGCTTCGCCGAGGCCGCCGAAGACCGCTGGCTGGATTGCCTGGCGCTTGCACAGGAAGTCCTGGACACCCTGCCGACAACGACGGACGATCGCGCGTTGCATCGCATGAGCCTGCTACTCCATTTTTTGATCGAGACACAGAGCTTGGAAGATGCCGAACGCTTCCAGACATTGATGTATCAGAACCTCCCGCTTTTCGAAGCTGAGACCCCGGAAATCCATCAAGCGCTGGCCCATGCTGGCAGGCTGGTCGATGCAATTGTCGAGGCTGCTTCAGCCACCGACATCGCGCCTCTGACCCTGCGCTAATCCCCAACCCTGCAATCTGAAGCTGTCCCGCTGCGATCCGTCGCCAGCGATGGCTTCTTCATGCCCAACTTTTTTCGCGATTGGCGGTCTCTGCGCCAGTACGCGCCACCACTGTTTCTGGAGGTTTTCATGACCCATTGTTCACACACATCTTACGCAGCCATTCCGCACATCATCCATGAGCATTGGCGCGATGCCGCTATGCAGAAAGGCTTCGAGATCATTGAGCGAGTCGATGACCGCTACCACCTGATGCTGCGCTGCGACGCCTGCGGCGGCCTGCATCGATCCAAACTCTATGTTCTGATGAACAATCAGCCTCTCTGTCCGCACTGCATTGAGGGCGCTTGGGCAGATGATGCCGCGGCCGCAGGGCTCACATGGATCGAACGGGACCCGGAAAATCGTCAATATGGCTTCTATGAAGCGCCCTGCGGCCATGAGCTCTGGCGACAATTCGGACTCATCAAACGGATCGCCGCTGGTGACTGCAATCATCGTTGCGAAGAATGCCAGCATGAAAAAGAACAGGACGAAGCAGAGGCTCAGGGGTGGAGCCTTGTCGGCCCTGCCGCCTCACGCGGTCTGAACTATCGGAGCTACCGGCACAACTGCGGGCATGTGCAGGAGATCGCGCGGGTGAACATGCAATCAGGCCGGTTCAACTGCGAAGCCTGCGGTGAAGGATGGGCTTCGGCGCCCAGCTATATCTACTGCATGCGGTTCCAGCTTCCCGATCTTCCGCCTTTGGTGAAACTCGGGTTCTCCCGGAACCCGGACAGCAGGTTGAACTGGCAGCTCAAGCGGAGCCCCAATTTGCACGGCGAGATCCTGCGCAGTGTTCTCGTATCAAGCGGGCATAAGGCCCTGTGTCTGGAGAAGGAAATGCACACCGCGCTCAAGCGCGATCATCCTGACTGCGTCACCCCTTCCGCGCAATATAGCGCGCATCTGCGGGTTAAGTCGGAAATCTACGCCGCGTCGCTCGAGCCCGAAATTCTGCGGATGCTCGACGCCCTCTCTGAAGGCATCTGCACTGCGGACTGATCCCCACATTTTCACTGAATGCAGGCGGCGGCAGCCGACCCCTTTCCTGTGCCAAGGAGCCGACAATATGACGACAAAGACTAACACCGTGCCATGGGCACCCTATGCGCGCATGCTGATGCGGCGCTTGCGCGATGCCGAAGTCAATAACACGTTCGACCTCGAGCTCGACGCCGACAACGAGATGATCTCGCCGAAAGCCGACGATCGGAGGCCTTCCGCCATCGAATTGCTCGGCGAGCTCGAGCGCAGCCAGCGACATGACTCGCGTGATCTCGACGCGATGCGCGCGGAAGGAATTGACGGCTGGGCGCTGGACGAATCTGGTGCCAACCGGCCCACGCAGTTCATCGAACCCGCCAGGATCCTGATGGCCTTGCGGCTTGCCGCCACCTTTGGCAGCGAACGGGAGTTCCTGACATCCCTGCGCCGCGGTGCAGTTACCGTTGTCGAAGGTTTCGACCCGGATCAGCTTTCCGGCGCGGCAGGCACGATTGGGCGCCTTTTTCTGACTGGCAAATGGTCTGCACAACTGCGCGCACCGCACAGCAAGGACGCTGGCATCCTTCAACTCATCCGCCCGTTTGAGAGTGCAAGCCGCAAGATCACGGAACAGACCTATCATCGCACCGCAGACGAGATCGTCGCAGCGCTGCCGTTGCCACATCCGATGATGATTCTGCTCCCTGGCGACGCGCCGCTGCCTGCAAATCTGCGACGTGTGCTCCCCGCCGCGATCCCGCTCGCCCCCGTTGACCGCGACATCATCTTGGCGCTCCTCTCACAAACCCATTCCGCGACCGGAAAGATCGACCGATCTGTGGTCCGGCCTTTGCTGCCCAGCAACGCCGATCTGGCAGATCCCGCCGCGATCCCGCTCGCCCCCGTTGACCGCGACATCATCTTGGCGCTCCTCTCACAAACCCATTCCGCGACCGGAAAGATCGACCGATCTGTGGTCCGGCCTTTGCTGCCCAGCAACGCCGATCTGGCAGATATGGACATTCCAAGCCTCTTCGCCGCACTGCGCGCGCCGACTGCGGCAGCGGCAGCTGAAGCGCTCACCGACCTCCTCGCATCGTCCGCCAATGTCACCACCGACCTGACCCTTGAGCAAATCGGCGGCGATGCACCCGCACATCGAGCAGCGGCTGACGTCGTATCTGACCTGACGGCCTGGAGGCGCGGCATTGCCCCTTGGACGGAACTGTCCCATTCGATCTTGTTTTCGGGCGAACCCGGGACCGGGAAGACCATGCTCGCCCGCGCCATCGCGGCCTCGGCAGGCGTGCCCATTGTCGAAGGTTCCTTTGGCGTGTGGCAAAGCGCTGGACACCTGGGTGACATGCTGCGCGAGATGCGCAGCAGCTTTGCTCAGGCCATCAGCAAAAAGCCATCCGTCCTGTTCATTGACGAAGTCGACGCGGCCGGTTCTCGGCAAAGCGAGGACAAGTATGGAGCTGAGTATCGCCGACAGGTCATCAACCAGTTCCTCTCCGAGATCGATCAACTTCAACGCGCAGAAGGGGTCATTCTGGTTGGAGCAAGCAACCACCCCGAAGCCCTAGATCCGGCGATCTTGAGGCCCGGTCGATTTGACCTGCACTGCAGCCTTGGTCGCCCCACGCAGGCCCAGATCCGGCATATGCTAACCCTTGCAATGCCCGATGCCCAAGAGGCCGACCTTAACACGCTTGCGCGAGCGTACTCAGGCGCAACGCCTGCGATGATCGACGCGACCATCCGCGCTGCCAAATCGAGCGCGCGGCGCATGGCGCAGCCGTTCACGCCTCGGATCTTGCTTTCGGCCTTGCCTACCTCCAAACCGGACGACGACCGCCGGATCGCGATCCACGAATGTGGACATGCGGTCGTCGCCACTCTCCTGGGTGCTGTTCCCATCAGGCGGATCCAGATTTCGGCAGACGGCGGCTCCACATTCCGCGCGTCGGCAATCCGGCAAGGCACTGTGCCCGAGTTCGAGCATGAGCTGACGATCCTTCTGGCCGGTCGCGCCGCCGAACGCGCGCTCCTCGGCTCGGTCAGTGCAGGTGCAGGTGGCAGCGCGGAAAGCGACCTCGCCTTGGCGACAAAGCTCCAGTTACAATTCGATCGCGAGTTTGGGCTTGGCATCAACGGCAATGCCTGGCTTGGAGCCGTGGACATGAAGCGCCTCACTTCGGCAGAATGTGATCGTGCCCGCGTCAAACTCGATCAATTCGAACGCCGGGCGCAGCAGCTTATCGCCCCGCATCGCAATCTCTTGGAGCGCCTGGCCGCCCATCTTGTCCAGCACCGTGAGTTGGGTGAGAATGACCTTCGCCTATGGCTGAACGAACTCGCGCCTTCACAACTCAAACAAGGCGACGCGCCGACTGTCACGACCGATCATGGATAATCTGGAGCGGGTTTGCCATTTCTTTAAAGGCAAACCCGCTGCAATGACGCCCCGATTGATCGTCATTTGCGCAATTCTATTTGGCAAATCTGCCACCGACGGAGCTGCATTCCCTGATACTGGGGCACAATATGGAGAACTCTCTTTTTATAGGGTTTTACTCTTTCAGTTTTCTGCCTGAAGCAAGATTGCAGCGATAACCCCGTAAAAGAACGGAAATAGTTTTTCGCTTTTGCGGGGTTATCCACAATATTGCGACATTCCCGCCTTTTCCCTCCGGTTTTCGGCTCAACGAATGGACTGACTATGACTTATATTGATTGCAGCACCGTCGGACAGAATTCCGGCCGCAATCAGATCAATATCACCCATCCAGCCCCACGCTGGATCGGGCAGGAGAACTCGGCCAATGGCACGGGACCAGAGAAGTCATGTTCGCGAGGAGGAGGCGCCAGGCGCACCTCCTGCTGCTGTGACTGGCCCCTCCCCAACCGAACCAAACCGGAACCAGTTCCTCGCCCTGATCCGCACCTTGGCCCGCGAAGCCGCGCGCGCCGATCATGAATCAGCTCTGGCCAAAGCCCCTGAACCGCACCACCCTCACACGTAATAATCTATTCCAGAACCGGATGACCCCATGACCCAGCCCCTTCGCGCCGTCATCTATGCCCGCTTCTCAACCGATATGCAGCGCGATGCGTCGATTGACGACCAGAACCGGTCCTGCCGCGAACATGCTGAACGGCAGGGCCTTGAGGTGGTAGAAGTCTATTCTGACAAGGCGATCTCAGGCGCGAGCCTGATGCGCAGCGGGATCCAGAAGCTCTTGCGTGACGCAAAAGACAATGCGTTTGATTTCGTGCTGTCTGAAGCCCTCGACAGGCTTTCTCGCAACCAGGCCGATATCGCCGCGATCTACGAGAAGCTCGCGTTTCAGAACGTCATGATCGAAACGATCAGTGAAGGCGCCATCTCTCAGATGCATATTGGTCTGAAGGGCACGATGAACTCAATGTTCCTCAAAGACCTCGCCATCAAAACTCATCGCGGCCTTAAAGGGCGCGCACTTGCGGGCAAGTCAGCGGGCGGCAAAGCCTACGGATACGAGAACATCACCCAATATGATGCCACCGGTGAGCCGATCCGCGGTGATCGCAGGATTGACCCGGCGCAAGCGCGGATCGTCATCCGGATATTCGAAGACTACGCCGCAGGTGTTTCACCGCGTAAAATTGCCGAGGCGTTGAATAATGAGAACATTGCAGGCCCCGCCGGAGGGGGTTGGGGCACGTCCACAATTCACGGCAACCGCGAGCGCGGCACCGGGATCCTCAACAATGAGCTCTACATCGGGCGTCAGATCTGGAACCGGCTGGCCTATGTCAAAGACCCCGAGACCGGTAAACGTGTTTCAAGGCTGAACACAGAGGACAAATGGGTCACGGTCGATGTCCCGGAGTTGAGAATTATCGGTGATGATCTCTGGGACGCCGTCCGCGCACGCCAGGGGAAGATGAAGGTAAAGAACACGGATACGCCGATCTGGGATCGTCGGCGCCCGCGGACCCTTTTTTCTGGCTTGATGGTCTGCGGCTCTTGCGGTGGAGGGTTTGCCAAGGTGAACAAACACAGCTTTGGCTGCTCGACGGCGCGCAATAAGGGCAAATCCTTCTGCGAGAACATGGCGATGATTTCGCAGGCGGAGCTGGAACGCCTTGTGCTTGGCGCCCTGCAGGACAATCTGATGGATGAAACTGCCCTTGCCGTGTTCTACGAAGAATACGCCAAGGAGCGCAACCGGCTTCAGGCGGCAGCCGCCTCCAACCGGGGTTCTGTGGAAAAAGAACTGGCGCAGACCCGCAAGGATCACGCCAAACTGGTCGATGCGATCATCGCCGGTGTGCCTGCGGATCAGGTGAAGGATCGGATGCTGGCGCTTGATGCCCGCCGGATCGAATTGGAAGGCCAGCTGATCAGCGACCTGGCACCTTCGCCTCTGCGGATACATCCCAAAATGGCAGAGACTTACCGTGAGAAGGTCGGCGCCTTGATTGCCCGCCTGCAGGAACCTGACAGCATGCCGGACGCAAAAGACGCCCTGCGCGGGCTGATCGACCGCATCGTTCTTTCACCCACAGCACCTGACGGCAAACTGTCGATACATCTGGAGGGGGCTCTGGCCGCGCTCTTGCGTCTTGGCTCGGGGGTCAAAACACAGAAAGGCCTGAGCGACAAAACTCAAGCCTTTGAATATAGTGAAGAATTAGTGTTGGTTGCGGGAGGGCGCAACCAGCGTTGTCGAACAAAGATTAATTGCAGGATCTAGAGACAAGTTAGCGCCGTTGCTGAACGAACAGGTAACTTGCGAAGTGTGCTGGTATTGGCGTAAACGGCCCAAAGCTGTCGGTCACAATTGTCACTAGGCGATGCAGCCGCACACGCTCAATCGCTTTTTTAGAAAGGCTTTGGCGGCTTTCGCGTCTCGTCTGGCAGTCAACCGGAAATCGACCATCTGACCGTTCGCATCGACCGCACGCCATAGATAGCGCCATTTTCCGCCGACCCGGATGTAGGTTTCATCAACATGCCAATCGACGCTGGCACGCCGCAGATGTTTCTCGGTCCGCTTGGTCAGCTCAGGACCAAACTTCTGAACCCAACGATACATCGTAGATCGATCAACCGTGATTCCACGCTCAGCTAGCAAATCCACTACATCCTGATAGGACAGTGGATAGCGCAGATACCAGCGCACGGTACAAAGAATGATGTCGCGCGGAAAGCGATGGTGTTTGAACGGTGACCTACGGGGCATCAGAAACCTCAAAAATCTAAATTCGGCCAAGGCCCTCAATTAATGCAACAGTCCCCAACAAACACTCTCTTAGCAAATGACCCCATTTTGACCCATAGGTGCTGACGTCAAAGGTGGTCAAAGGTGGTCCTGGTTTTTCGACCAGCTTTCTGCCGCAATAAGCTATAGCATTGGTTTCATGTCAGGCGGCAGCTTTCAGGTTCAGGTCTTGAGTATCATAGGCCTCTGCCGGGGCCAGCAGGCCATGCGATGAGTGCGGGCGTTTTTCATTGTAGTAGCTGATCCAGTCGCCGATCCCGCCCCTCGTCTCTGAGCCGGTCTCGAAGGCGTTCAGGTAGACGCACTCGTATTTCAGTGACCGCCAGAGCCGTTCGATCATTCGGTTGTCGATCCAGCGGCCACGCCCATCCATGGGAATCTCGACCTTGGCGTCGAGCAGGACTTCGGTGAAATCGGTGCTGGTGAATTGCGACCCTTGATCGGAGTTGAATATCTCCGGCGGTCCGTATCGGGCCAAGGCGTCTTTCAATACCTCCACGCAGAACTCCGCATCCATGGTGTTGGACAGCCGCCAGCTCAGGACCTTGCGACTGTACCAGTCCAAGATGGCCACCAGGTAGAGGAACCCCCGCCGCATCGGGATGTAGGTACACCAGACCTGGTTTGGCCTAGTGATAGGCAAGTCTCCGAGAAGGTTTGGATATATCTTGTGTGCGGGATGCTTTTTGCTGGTCTTGGGCTCTTGGTAGATCGGGACCAACCGCATCAGCTTCATCAGCCGCCGTACCCGGTGTCGCCCACATTTGTGTCCTTCTCGTTGCATGTGACGGGCCATTTGCCGTGATCCATACCATGGCGTTTCCAAGAACTGCTTGTCGATGATTTGCATGAAGCGCAGGTTCTCGGTGCTTTCGCCGCGCGGCTGATAGTAAACCGCCGAGCGCGACAGGGAGAGCAGCACACACTGGCGGCGCACGCTCATATCAGGATGACCATGCTTCACCGCTTTTTGCCTCCAGTTCCGAGGATGAGACTGGAGGCATCCACTGCCCTCTCGTGCATGCTTGCATGCACGAGAGGGGCCAAAAAATCGCGATCCACGACGAGCTGGCCGATCTTGGCGTGCAGTTTTTCGACTTCCTTCTCAGAAATCGGCGGCTCAACGGGCATCTTGCCATCAAACGCCGAAGCCATGTTCTCGATTGCAGCTTTCTTCCAGCCGCTGATCATCGTCGGATGAATGTCGTATTTCTTGGCCAGCTCGGCCGTTGTCAGCTCCTCGCGGATGGCTTCCAACGCCACCTTCGCCTTGAACTCCGCCGTGTAGCGATTGCGTTTCGTCATTTCAGGTCGGTCCCTCATCAGTCGCTAAAGCTTAACAACTGGTCCGAAATTCCGCGACCACCTCTGAAACTAGGGACTATTCATTCCGGACCAATTCAGTGCGGCAAAAACGGCGGGTAACGCAACACCTCCCTCCAAATCCTGTTGGTCGACGGCGCCGATTTCAGGTGGGCTATTATTTTATACGTCCGATGGGGCTGGCTTTCGGATACGGTGGTGGATAAAGTGGCCATGGGGGCAAGGTAGGTCGAACCCTTGTCGTGGTGAAAGGGCAACGGATGAAGAAGAAAATCCATTTCCACATCGGTCCACACAAAACTGGGTCGTCAGCACTGCAGGGGTTCCTATCAAGGAATGAAGCGACGTTGGCACGGCGCCTTGGCATCGGGATCGTTGTGGGCGAGGATATCCGAAACATAACCAAAGACTTTGAAAAGCGACAATTCGTCGAGGCCGAGCATGGCCTGTCTGCCCTTCGAGATGAAATTCTGAAAGATCCTTGTCATACGTGCATTGTTTCTTCAGAAGATTTGAGTGGTGGTTTGCCAGGCAGATCATCTGCGCGCAAACCTTATGCTCAGTTGTGGAGAAACTTAAGTATAATCGAGAAAGTATTTCAGGATTTTGACCGTAGATATTACTTTTTCATCCGAGAGCCAGAAGAGTGGCTGCAAAGCGCCTATCGACAAAATGTGGTTTTTCGCCAAAAATTTACTGACTTTTCAAAATATCGCGCGTTCGTGAAACACGAAGAAATCTGGGACGGCATCGTTGGAAGGTCTCAGCAGAAGTTGGGCGATAGGTTTGTGCAGATACCGTTTTCCAAAGAGCCCGGAAAAACAACTATTGAAGGGTTTTGTCGGTGCGTCCAAATTCCTAGCAACTTAATTTCAAGTAGTGATAAAGAAATTTCGGTAAATGTTGGTCCGCAATCTGATGAAGTTCATGTTTTCGAGTTAATAAATGGCTCTAGTGCGTCTAGAACAGCGAAACGAGCGGCGAAATTGGTGCTTCAGAAAGACATATCCAGCCGACCAGAACTAGAAGCGCCCCCACAAAAAGCTAAAAATGATGGCAGAGATCACACCCACGCGGCTCCGCCTTGGCCACCAAGTACAGTGGCGGGTGTCGGAATACCTTCGGAACTCACCAAGCTATGGACCCGCGTTGAAAGTCGTATTCATACTCAAAATCAACCGGACTTGATGACGGATGAAGCGACAAACTTCGCAGCTTTAAGGACGAAAAGAGTGGTTTTTGAAGAGGACTTCCCGTCGGGCAGCCGCGAGGATATGCACATCCAGTTCAAAAAGCTGCAATTTCGATTTTCGAATTATCCTGAGGCGGCCTTTCATCTCGCACTTTGCATAAGTTATCTGAGACGAGACACACTACACACCCAAAAAGCACGTGCTTTGTTTCACAAGCTTTGGAATGAGGAGCACGAGTTGCTCCTCGGGGTCTTGCCTACGCGCTGGCTTCTGTCTAGCTTTCAAACATTTTGGGAACACGGCAAAAACGAGCAACAACGGGTTTTGGGATCAAGTGCTTTTTTCTTTGGAAACCTCTTGAAGATCTATGAAGCCGAGCGTGGACTGGAAGGTTTGCCTGCCAACAGTATCTACCCACTGTTGGAGCCAGGGACGAAAAATGGGTTTCCCGGACTTGATAGGTTTAGTCTGGGTGGCAGTGATGTGATGTTGAACACTATCGCGCATCTTCTGCAACTCGTCCCGACAGATGCTACAGCGGGGCGAGTTCTTCAGGAGTTTTTGTTGCGATTGAAAGCAGCTGACACCGTGTTTTCACGGATGGATAACAGTAGGATTTCTCATGGAGTGTCTCAACCGCAATTCATAGATTGCTGGTCATTTTTTGAGAAGCCGCAATCTTAGAGGTTGCTATTCGTTTATCATGAAAAGTCGTCAAACTATGTTCCTCTGCTCAGGCTATGTTGCACTTTCGAAACCAAACAGGAAGCTGGCGCCCTTATACTTATCTCGCCTACAAGAAGAAGCTCTACAATGGATCAACCGGTGAATAGTTTACTGAATGGCATGGCAACATGAATTTCAACATTTTTGCAGGATGTCACTCTGCCGGGCTCGGCGATTTCTTTTTCCACCTTGCAAATCGAAGTTTTGCCCATGCGAACGGGACACTTCACTTGCCGCATCCTGATGCTTACGAGGGCGAACTTAAGCAACTGTTGATTCGAAATGGAAAGGATTTCAGGCTTTTAACCCGAAATAACCGTTTCGTTCGTTCCATGATCGAAGGCTCTACTCCTAGCGATGTCTTTTTTTCTGCGCCTTTTTTGATGGGAGTTGGCCAAGGGACGCTTTTCGAGGACATAGTCTATCCAAACGCTGTTCGCCGTTTCCGAAAGTTGAAAAAAGCACTTCGATCTCATAGTATGAGTATTATAATGTGCGTAAAATCCCCCCTATCATTGTACGTTTCGGCTAATAAACCTTCAAAATGGAACCTTTTGGACTTTGAAGCTTCCTCATTCGGGACTCGGTCTCTACGATGGAGAGAGACTTTTGATTTTATTTCCGAGGAGTTTCCGGACGTCAAATTTTCGGTTTTTCCAATCGAAAAGATTGATGAAATTTGGCCCAATGTGGTGGATGCAGCTTTTTCTGTTGTGAGCCTTTTGGAATCGAATAACGTTAGCGTAACGCATCTCGATTTATCCGAACAGACGATTCAAAAACTATTAATTATCGTGCAAGATGTGAAAAAGAAAAACTTTAAACACGAAAAAGTGGTAAGCTCCATATTTTCAGAATTAGATATTCAACAGAACTTTGAGAACTACAAGGAAGATCTTGCTTCGGTTCATGACCGTCACAATTTCAGGCTGATTTCTGGCCTGTAGACCGCCTTCCAAAGCCTTCGCATTAGATGGGCCTCGTTGCGTGGCAACCCGCTCAGCTAATTTAGCTCCCTGAAATGCGGACACTGACGTAAACAGCGATTTGCTGTCTGCTGATATTCGACGAAGAGGAGATCGGAGTTGTCGAAACGGAAGAACCATTGTAAGCGTCCGGCCTCGCTGCTCTGATAGAGGTGGTCGCGGAATTTCGGACCAGTTGTTAAGCTTTAGCGACTGATGAGGGACCGACCTGAAATGACGTGTCAATCGGCACGCAAACTTGACCCCTTGTTGATTGTCGCTGAGAACTGACCCGGCATTGTCACCAAGACCTGACCCACCCAGTCGTTATGTTCTTTGCGTCACGATGGCGTCAATGCTGCTGTCTCCTTTCGTTTCTTTTTCGCTGTGTCGGAGCTGGCCTTGAACCGATAGCTGTCATTGCCGGTCTCCAAAATGTGGCAGCGATGGGTTAGGCGGTCGAGTAGCGCGGTGGTCATTTTCGCATCACCGAACACGCTGGCCCATTCGCTGAAGCTCAGGTTGGTTGTGATGATGACGCTGGTGCGCTCGTAAAGTTTACTGAGAAGGTGGAACAACAACGCGCCGCCCGAAGCGCTAAACGGCAGATACCCCAGCTCATCCAGGATCACCAAGTCGGTTTTGACGAGCGCCTCGGCGATCTTGCCGGCCTTGCCTTGGGCCTTTTCCTGCTCCAACGCATTAACCAGCTCGACCGTCGAGAAGAAGCGCACACGCTTGCGATGATGCTCGATTGCTTGAATGCCGAGGGCGGTGGCGACATGCGACTTCCCGGTTCCAGGGCCTCCGATCAGCACCACATTCTCAGCCGCGTCCATGAACTCGCATCGATGAAGTTGGCGGACCATGGCCTCACGGATTTCGCTGGCGGCAAAGTCGAAGCCAGAGAGATCCTTGTATGCCGGGAAGCGTGCTGCCTTCATGTGGTAGGAGACGGAACGCACCTCACGTTCAGCCATTTCGGCCTTTAGCAGCTGAGATAACATTGGGATCGCTGCATCGAATGCGGGCGATCCTTGCTCATGCAGGTCCTGCACGGCTTGCGCCATGCCCGGCATCTTCAGGCTGCGCATCATTATGACGATGGCAGCACCGGCTGGATCATGACGCATGACGTGTTCCTCCCGTCGTGCGCAACCCATCATACCGTGCGACATTTGCCTCGGGTTCCTTACTCAAAGAAAGGGCTGCGGGCGGGGTCACATCGGGCTGGTCTATCGGTGTGCCGTCCACCAGCCTGTGGAGCAGGTTCAGCACATGGGTCTTAGTCGGCACTCCTGCCTCAAGCGCCATTTCCACAGCACAAAGCACGGCCTGTTCGTCATGTTGGAGCACCAGTGACAGGACATCGACCATCTCGCGATCGCCACCGGGCCTGCGCAACATCTGATCCTGCAGCTTCCGGAACGCTTCTGGCATTTCAATGAAGGGCGCACCGTTCCGTAATGCGCCTGGCTTGCGCTGGACCACGGCGAGGTAATGGCGCCAGTCATAAACGACGCGCCCCGGTTGACGGTGCGATCGTTCAATGATGCGCTCATGCGTGCAGACCACATGCCCTTCGGCGACAATGACCAGCCGTTCGGGATAGTGACCTGCCCCCCGCAAAATCCCTCACCGTAGTGTAGAGTCTGCGCCAACTCTAAAGGAGCAGACGAATGCGAAAGAGCCGTTTCACCGAGGCGCAAATCATCGTGATGATCAAGGAACAGGAAGCGGGGATGCCGACAGCGGAGGTGTGTCGTAGGCACGGCCTGAGCCCGGCGACGTTCTACAAACTGAAGGCCAAGTATGGCGGCATGGAGGTTTCCGAGGCCGCGAGGCTGAAAGCTCTGGAAGATGAGAATTCCAAGCTCAAGCGGCTACTGGCTGACACCATGTTGGATAACGTTGTCTTGAAAGACCTGCTGGGAAAGAGCTGACGACATTGATGAAGCGGCGAGATGCGGCGCTCCGGGTGATGCGGGATCATGACGTCTCGCAACGCCGGGCCTGCAGGTTGGTCGGTGTCGATCCCAAGGCTGTCCGTGACCTGCCCCCTGCTGGTCCCTCATTCATAACGAGGTCGCATAAATCACAAATATCTGGGCACTCAGAGCGAAATCAAGTTCGTCAAAAAGTTGTTCGCCGACGCTTGATACGGCAAACCTACAACGCCGGAAATCGGCCTCGCGCAATTAATGCAACAGTCCCAGGTCATCAGAATAAGCGGCTTCTATCGGAGAAAAAATGAAGTTATCCTCGTTCAGACTTTCTGCCTCTATCGACGTCAGTTCTATCTCAGACCCTTCGCCATCCGAAATATAAAAGCTTTCGCTGCCGACTCTCAGATGAGATGCCAGAAGGTCACTGTAGCTCGTGATACTAGATACCAGCGTCAAATCGATTACATCATTTGCAACAGAGAAGTCTGTGACGAGATCACGACCAAAATCGTCTTCAAACACAAAGATATCACTTCCCCCGCCTCCTTGTAAGGTATCGTCTCCGCGGCCTCCTGAAATTGTCTCTCTTCCAAGGCCTCCAAGGATCAGGTCGTCACCATCTCCACCAGATATGTTGCTTACGCTTCCATAGCAAAAAATCGTATCATCCCCGCGTCCGCCGTAAACCTCGACTGACGTGCCATCAGTCCAAATAAAATCTTTCCCATCTCCGCCATCAATAAGATATTGCGTCCCGCCATAGACATAAATACTGTCGTTTCCACCAAGTAACTGATAGTCTTTTATGCTGTTTGCTCCGCCGCCGCCGACAAAATCAATCACTCGATCATCGTAGGCGGATCCTTCGAATTTTTCAAAATTGACGAAGCGAAAATTTCCCCAATCGCTCTCGATTATCCCTTCGGCTACAAAAACGGAAACACCAGAAAACTGACCGGTATACGAAATAGTGTCATACCCCTGACCGCCGTCAAACCGCGACAAAGTACCGTCGAGAGTGTCGTGCATGCCACTTCCAGAGAATTCGAGGAAGTCATTCCCCCGTCCAAGCTCAACTGACTGAAGCAATTGCCCTTCAAGTACCGTGTCAGAAAATGGTGAGAGTCTCATCTGCTCGATGGAAGTAAAGACGTCTGTGGACCCGAAAGACACAGTTGACCCCTCATTCATATTCACTTCGACGCCCGACAGCGCCCCATCATAGTCCAACAGGTCGCGGCCTGATCCCCCTTCTATGCTGTCATTTCCAAGACCCGATACAATCGTATCGTGCCAATTCCCCCCGTAAAGACTATCCGCTCCGCTCCCCCCGTTCAGGCTGTCCCGTCCATTGCCCCCTTGGATTTTATCATCGCCGTGGTCTCCGAAAATTACATCATCTCCACTTGCACCGAATATCATATCGTCGCCTGCGCCACCGCTAAGAGTATCGTTAGACGCGGATCCGGTTAAACAATCCGAGATCTCAAAAAACGCATCACCCGTGAGTTCCACCCCCCCCGCTTCAATGAAATTGATGGAAATCAGTTCAAAAGCATCCAAGCTAACGGACAGAAACTTACTCCCATTTGCAGTCTCTGAAATATCCAGATCCGTGAGGTATCTAATCGTGGCATTAGAATCATATTCTGTTCCAGTGTCTCCTGGCGCTGCGCCAAGGATTGCAAGGTAGATATATGTTCCCGCCCCCACCAAATTAGTTACATCCAACTCAATGTGCATTGCCTCTTCTGATCCAGAAGCAAGAAATAGCATCTGCGATGTATCGTTTTCGAACAAGTATTTATATCCAACCCCCTCTCCTCCTGCGTTCTTTAGTTTAAAACCTGAACTGAGTTCCATTAGCGTCGCGTCCGCGAGCGAATCCGACAGCAGATCAAAAAATTGGCCTGTAGGTGTCAGAAGGGGACCCTCGTCTGAAAACGTACTTATCCCCGCAGGACCCCGAGCTTGAAGTGTCCAAAGGGCGGCAACATCGACACCGCTTTTGACCATCTCTGTAAACACGCGTAGCAAGGGGGCAAAGCGCATTATGCCGTTGATATCTGTGTTTAGCGGACCGTCCTCACCGACATTCCACTCAGAAATGATGAGGTTAGGGTCGCTGTTGACAGTCGAGCTCCAATTGGCGTGTATGGCTTCCAACCTGTTCTGAATTGCTCCCCCAATAGCGAGTGGATTGCCTGTAGAATTGGTTGCATACAGATGCACAATCACACCGTCGTAATAGCTTTCGTCTCCTGCTGAGAACGCGGATGACAGGATGTCATCTTCCGCAAGAGTTTGGCCAGCTTGAACGTAAATCCCGGGGCGCTCAGATGGATTTAAGTCAGTAAGCGCTTCATGAATCCAGCGGGCCATTACAGCCTGAAGTTCGCCATATTGTTCTGCTGTCCATCTAAACCGGTTCTGGTACCATTCGTTGCCAATTTCAAAACCAATAACATCTGCGTCGCCGTAAACGCCCGACATAACATCGACGACGAACTGCTTGACAATGTTTTCTGAACCAGCGGTGATGCGCCCCGTTGATTGGTCGAAGTAACGATAGGTTGGCAGCACAATAAGAGCCTGAGCACCCCGTGCCTCCGTATCAGCCAAAAAATCTGAAAGAGAAGAGACCTCGCGGGACCTGATGTTGGCTTTACCATTAAGAACGTCAATTATGTTTGTAGAAATTTCTACATTAGGATTCTCCAGATCAAAGTACTCTTCTGTAATTGTACCCCCTGGAAATCTAATGAACGAAGGGTCAACTATATTGGATATATCTGAATATCTGGATTCTGAAATCACATTATCCAAATGATAAAGTGTGTTCACCCCAAAGAAATGTTCGGAAATATTGTATCCCCTATTTTCTGTAGGTGTAATGGTGGACGTTATTTTCATGGGCTGATCCTCGAACGGTAGGGGTCCGTTCTTGATCAATTACACGTCGGGGCAAAGGCAGCTATATGGCTGGAATTTGTCTTTCGTGTCGGATTTAACTTGGATTAAATTCAAACTTTCTATTGAAATGGCATTGTTGCAGAACTCTGTCTGCGAAGGATTCACAATGTGAATCCATGCGGTTAGACGGGGTCCATGAGCAAGCCATCACCCACCCGCTACCACACGACGAACTGGTCCAGCTACACGGCTTCGCTTCGCAAGCGCGGGTCGCTACTGATCTGGCTGGACAAGGAAATGACCTGGCTCGCGCCGCATGACGGCAGCCCCGGTCGCCCCGCGTTGTTCTCGGATGCGGCGATCCAGTTCTGTCTGACCATCAAGGTCCTGTACAAGCTGCCGCTCCGGCAAACGACCGGGATGGTTGCCAGCCTGCTGAAGTTGGCGGGCCTAGACTGGGCGGTGCCGGACTACACGACCCTGTGCCGTCGGCAGAAGACGCTCGCCGTTCAGATCCCGTATCGACGCGCCGATGGCCCCCTGAACCTGCTGGTTGACTGAACGGGATCAAGTTTCTCGGGATGGAGAGTGGCAGGCGCGCAAGCACGGTGTTCAGGGCCGTCGTCAATGGCGAAAGGTGCATCTGGCCATGGATGCTGGCACGTTTGACATCCGCGCCGTGGAATTCACTCCCAGCAGCGATGGTGACAGTCCTATCTTGCCGGAACTGCTCAACCAGATCCCCGAGGGCGAAGAGATCAGCACCGTGACCGCCGATGGCGCGTATGACACGCGCCGCTGCCACGCCGCCATCATCGACCGTCAGGCCACGCCGATCATCCCTATCCGCAAAAAACGGTCGCCCGTGGAAAGCGGACTGCCCGGCGGCAATCACCCGAAACGAAACCCTTCGCGCAACCCGGCACTATGGCAGGGCGCTCTGGAAGCGATGGACCGGATACCATGTCTGAGGCCGGATCGAGGCAAAAATGCGCTGCCTCAAGGCCTTCGGTGAGCGCGTCGCCGCAAGAAACCCGGACCGACAAACCGCCGAAATCCACATCCGCATCGCCCTCATCAACCGCTTCAATGCGCTCGGCACCGCTGAGATCGTCCGCGTGGCATGACGCCGACGGGGAAAGAGGATATCATGCCTCAGGCATGAGTTGCGCAACAACGCCTCCATATTCTAAAAGTTTGCGACAGAACCCGCCAAAGTGCTGGGAGCCACAATCCAGAGCTACCGTGTGCACTTCATACACAACGCGCTGGCCTGCGTGAATCCTAACTTCTTATTAACCATCTCTTGGTAGAAGGGTTTGACGGCACTCAACCTGAAAAGGACTGCGCAATGAAAATGAATCATGATTGGATGATCGATGTTTTGAATGACATGGTCACCTACGCAAACAATAATGGGCTCCATGTGATCGCGCGCCAAACACTCTCAACAAAGCAAGTGGTCGAAAAGGAAATTAAAGGTCAAATCACGTACTTGAATAGCCCCTAGGGTCAGGATGCATTGATTTCGGCCGCACCGCGTGATTCACGGCTCTTAAAACGGAGCTGTGACATGAGCGATCTTTTCTGGCTGACCGACGCGCAGATGGCGCGTCTTAAACCCTTCTTTCCGAAATCACACGGAAAGCCGCGCGTTGACGACAAGCGTGTGTTGAGCGGCATAATCTTTATCAATCGTAATGGCTTGCGCTGGCGTGACGCTCCTGCCGCCTACGGCCCGCACAAGACGCTCTACAGCCGATGGAAGCGTTGGAGCGAGAAAGGCATCTTCGCGCGGATGATGGCGGGTCTGGCCGCCCTGCACGGCGAGAAGAATACAGTGATGATCGATGCGACCTACCTGAAAGCACATCGCACGGCGTCCAGCCTGGGCGTGAAAAAAGGGGGCGTGGTCGCCTGATCGGTCGCACCAAGGGCGGCATGAACACCAAACTGCACGCCATCTGCGACAGCCAGGGGCGCCCGCTCGACCTGTTCGTCACCGCCGGTCAGGTCAGCGATTACATCGGCGCGCGGGCATTGCTCAGCGGCCTTCCAAAAGTCAATTGGCTGCTTGGGGATCGCGGCTACGATGCCGACTGGTTCCGGGAAGCGTTGAAAGACAAAGGGATACGCGCCTGCATCCCAGGTCGAAAGCAACGCAAGACCCCGGTCAAATACGACAAGCGCCGATACAAGCGGCGCAACCGCATCGAGATCATGTTCGGAAGGCTCAAGGACTGGAGGCGCGTCGCGACCCGCTATGACCGCTGTCCAAAGGTATTCCTCTCTGCCATCGCCCTCGCAGCTATTGTCATCTATTGGCTATGAATCCTGACCCTAGGAGACTAGGGGCTATTCACTGCATGCACTTCATTTTTGCTTTTCGGCAACACACTATAGTGGCAATCCGTGACAGCCTCAAAGTAAGTCTAATCATTTGAAAAATTCTTGTTAACCTGTTTTTCTATTAGGCCTGTGCACAACATCAAACATGCATTAGTAGTTGTTGTGAGATGATGGAATTTTACAGGTCGATTAAATAATGCTCGGAATAATTTCCCTTGCTGCGTTTGGAGCTGGTATTTCCATTTTTCTCTTCAGTGACGAAAATTCCGACGATCAGGATGAAGCTGAATTCCAAGAAAATGATGAAGTAGATTCAAGGACGCCATTGTTAGATGTTGGGACGTTATTGTCTGATGATGTACCTCTAGAAGACGTAGAAAACGTAGCAGATATTCCTGCTGAAACCGAGTTAGACCAGATTGAGACCCCAATGCTGCTTCTAGGAACAGGCGAAGCGGATACATTGGTCGGAACTGATCAGGATGACATTATTATCGGCTCAGAAGGAAGTGATGTCATTTATGGGCGAGATGGAAACGACACTATTATTGCAGGTGACGATTACTCAATGAATGACGGCGCTTTCCCTGAACTGAACCAAGGTGAAAACACTGTTTCTGGTGGAGCTGGTGATGACCTGATTGTGTCGAGCACTGGCATGGTTGAACTTGGCGATGGCGAAGACACTATTGTGGTCGGTGCACATGGTGACCTAGTTGTAACAGATTTCGACCCAGACTTAGACAAGCTTGAGGTGTTGTGGGACACTGATCCGTCAAATACTATTGCCATGCATGATGCAGAGCCAACGGTCAGAATTTCGCCATTAGAATCGGGAGCTGGGCTTGAAGTATTTGTAAATGGAGAGAGGATCGCCGAACTAAGAGGCGTTTCAGAAGACTCCGAAATAGAAGTAACATTTGTTACTGCCACGGATTTACAAGACTTGATTTACTGATGGAGACCGTGCAGGTTTTCGTGCTGTAGGATCAGGTTTCATTGATTTCCGTGTAGTTGTGTGATTCACGGTTCGAAAAACCAGCGGTGAACATGTCTGATCTTTTAGGGACTTTTGCATGTCCGGGCTATTTGGCGACGTTCCTGCTTTTTGAGGTCGATTACGGCGCGTCAGTCCCAATTCAAGCATCACCGTTTTCCGCGCGACATCATCCTTTGTGCGGTGAGGTTGTATTTGCGCTGACCTGCCACGGGATTTTTCCTCCACCTTCGATTAGAGTCCGGCCCAACTTGAGGACGGACAATGAAACGAACGAGATTCACAGACGAGCAGATCATCGGCATCCTGGCTGAGCATGAGGCAGGCGCGAAGTGCGCGGACCTGTGCCGCAAGCACGGCATGTCGGAGGGCACTTTCTATAACTGGAAGGCCAAGTTCGGCGGCATGACGGTGTCGGAGGCGAAGCGGCTGAAGGCGCTCGAGGACGAGAACGCGAAGCTGAAGAAGCTCTTGGCCGAGCAGATGCTCGATCTGGCCGCGATGAAGGATCTGGTCGCAAAAAAATGGTAGGGCCCGCCGTGAAGCGCGAAGCGGTCGCATACCTTCAGGCCGGTCACGGTTTGTCGGAGCGGCGGGCCTGCCTGATCATCGGAGCGGATCGCAAGATGGTCCGCTACCGGTCGCAGCGTGCGCCTGACACGGTACTACGTGGCAGGCTGCGCGAGTTGGCCAATGAGCGGCGTCGGTTCGGCTATCGGCGGCTCTTCGTGCTCCTGCGCCGCGAGGGCGAACCATCCGGCATCAACCGGATCTATCGGCTCTACCGCGAGGAAGGGCTGACGGTGCGCAAACGCAACGCACGCCGCAAGGCTGTCGGGACACGGGCACCGATCCTGGTCGAGGCGCGGCCCAATGCTCGTTGGTTATTGGATTTCGTCCACGACCAATTTGCCAGCGGCCAGCGCTTCCGAGTGCTCAACGTGGTCGACGATGTCACCCGGGAGTGCCTAGCGGCAATCCCGGATACCTCGATCTCGGGACGGCGTGTTGCCCGTAAACTTTCGACCCTGATCGAGCGGCGCGGCAATCCCGGAATGATCGTCAGCGACAATGGGACGGAACTGACCAGTAACGCCATCCTGCGGTGGTGTTCCGAGTACCGCGTCGAATGGCATTACATCGCGCCGGGCAAACCGATGCAGAATGGCTTCGTGGAGAGTTTCAACGGTCGGATGCGCCCCTCTCGGGCCATTCCTGCGGAATGCCCTGCCGGGCAGTGGATGAGTTGCTCAACGAGACGATGTTCCGCAATCTCACCCATGCGCGCGTCGTGATCGCCGCCTGGGCCACCGACTACAACACAGAACGCCCGCATTCGGCCTTGGATTACCAGACCCCGACCGACTACCCGCGAACCCTGAGGTGCCCCTAGATTTGTAGACGCTTTGCTTGGTAATTTTGGAACCAAGGAGAGACGGATATGAATAAGGGAATACGGTTTACAGACGAGTTCAAACAGGATGCTGTGGCACAAGTTATTGAGCG
>JAXMOM010000003.1:0-271785 GCA_034669925.1 Sulfitobacter sp. | reverse complement strand
CCTTCCACTTCCTCGACGCTGATCGTTTCGACCAGAACCCGCAGAATATCGCGCGCATGGATGACCAAATCAGGTTCCGCGAGGATCTTTTCCAGCTTCCTGACGTGCTGGGCGTAGACCTCTTCCAGGTCGGTCGGAAGCATGGGGCGCGTGTCTTCGATCTGTCGCTGCTGGGCCTGCAATTCTATCCTTCGCGTCTCCGCGGCAGATAGGGCCTCCAGCAGTGCCGGGCTGTTCACGCCCGCGAGGATCGCACTCGTCCCGTTGCGGATCTCGGTGTCCACAGCGCGGAGCTGCCGCGCGACCGACACGCGATCGGCCTGGAGCGATTGCGTGGCATCCGCCAGTGCCCTGCCATACTCTTCCCTGAACCGCGTGAACGCATTCGCATCGAGCAGCGCCCGCTTCAGCCCTCCCAGCACCGCCTGTTCCGCCTCGTCTTTCAGAAGTCCCGTCATGCCGGTGCACTGGCTGTCACCTTGTTCCCTTGCCGTCTTGCAGTAGTAGCGTTTGTGCACGGAGCCCGCGATCGTCAGCTGACCGCCGCACGCGGCGCATCGCAGAAAGCCTGACAGAAGATATTTGGGACGCGGTCCAACGCTGCCGCCGCGCGCGTCTTCCCTCTTTTTGACCTTGAAGCTGTCCTGCCGCGCCTTCACCTGCGCCCAGAGAGCATCGTCGACAATCCGGAGCTCAGGCACTTCGACGCGCATCCATTCCTCTTCCGGCCGCAGGCGTGAAACCCGTTTCTGCGTCTGGGGGTGGCGGCGATATTCCAGCCGGTCCCAGACCCTGATTCCGATATAGAGCTCATTGTTGAGGATGCCTGTGCCGCGCTTTCGATTGCCAAAGACGGTGTTCTGTCGCCAGGCCCTGCCGGTCGGGCTTGGGATGCCGTCGTGGTTCAGCTGGTCGACGATCTTCTTGGGCGGTGTGCCGTTGGCAAAATCCGTCAGGATTCGGCGGACGACTTGCGCCTCGTCCTCATCGATGACCAGGGCGCCCTTGATCTTGTCGCCGCGCTCGTCCCTGGGGATGACATAGCCGTATGCTCGACCGCCCGCGCTTTTACCCGCTGTGATATTGCCCGCGAGGCCGCGATGCGCTTGAAGGGCGATGGACTTTAGCAGGGCGCCGCTCATCAGCGATTTAAGCCCCATGTTCAGCGCGTTCGCCTCGCCGTCGATGATCGTCATGATCCTGACGTCCTGGAAGGCGCAGAGTTTTTCCAGCTGAGCGCTGTGCTCACCGTCGCGTGTTAGCCGTTCGATGTTCTCGGCAACCACGACATCAACCATCCCGCCCTCGATCCCGCGCAGCAACTCCTGATAACCGGGCCGGTGATCGCTGTATCCCGTGAGCTCCGCGTCAGTCAGGATGCGTTCGATGTGCCAATCGTGCCGCTCGGCGAACCGGCGACATTCCGAAATCTGATCGTCGAGGGATTTCTGCGTCTGCTTGTTGGTGGAATAGCGTGCATAGATCCATGCGCGGAGCGGGGTCGAGACGGCGTTTGCGGGCATAAATGGGGTCCTTGGGGTGGTAGGAGGCATACGGACAGAATGCGGCGGAATGGATGGCATGCATCCCGCCGGTGCGGCAAGTCAGCCTTTGGCGATTGAATAGTTGCCCGACCGTTAGTTAAGCAATTTTCCGTCCGCTCCAGATCTCGAGCATTTCGAGCGCAGCATCTAGTGACGCGACCCGCGCCAATATATTGATACCGCGCCTCGTTCGATCGTGGTTGGTCTCGAATAAGAAGTACCCACCAAAGCCTAGGTGTTCAGCGCCATTATCGATTATAGACTTGCGGGAGAGTTCCGAGATATGAATCGACCTATAGTTGTCAATTTTTGCAGTCCCGAGGTATCCATCTTCCATGCCACGTTCTTCCCAAATACCGCGAATTTCCGCGAATGATCTTGCTGCTTATATGGTCGCATCCGAAACAGCCAAGCAGTCCATTATTCGACGCAACTACAACCCGCAGCCTTTTATCGTTACGCGCTACCAAGATGCCCGTAGCGCGATCAAAGCACACTTATCAGATTTGACGCGATCTCAGAATCCCCTAAATGAAGCGATACGGATGTTTGAACAGCGTGCAGTGGATGCAGCGGAATCGGACACGCGACAAGATGATGCACGTCAGTCTATTGAGGTGCTGAATGCCCTCCGCGGTATGGGGAACCAGCTGGCAAGGTTTCAGTTTCACGAGACATCTCACTCCCAACCCAAGTTGGTGCTGGCGGGGGTCGAAATTTCGGTTCGTGCTGACTTGTGGGTTTACGGTGAAAGCCGCGGGCAAGAACAGATCGGCGGGGCAATCTTTAGGATGACCCAAGATGACGGCGGGCGTCGCGATGACATGGGGCTCTATGTCGCCACTATGCTGCGCATGACCCTTGATCAAAACAACCCTACCAACCGAGCGCCAGCTAATCGGTTGTGTATGGCGGTAGATGTGAGACACGGTGAAGTTTTCGCCGCGCCAAATTCCAACGCGCGGCGCATGAATGACTTGGAGGCTGCGTGTCGAGTTATCCATGCTCTTTGGGGCCAAGCTTAGGCTTTACTAACGTACGCATGCCCTTCGATTCCTGAGGCTGGTCCACGGATGTCATCTCGCGGGAAATGTGTCGCGCGAGCAGAACGATCATGCCATCCAGCGCAATGTCGCAGGCTGATGGCGTGGGATTGGTAGCACCGGTCTTTGTCTGTGGTTGCATGGGAAAATGCTTCATTTCGTGTCCCCTCTTTTTGCTTCACGTGCCTTGTGCTCGAGCTTGGCAATGGCCAGCACGGTGGGCCGCAGCTCTGGCTCGAATTCGTTGTAGCCTTTGCCATTTCGGCCCCCGGCCAGGCGCGGCAGCAAGGCTTTGGAGATCAGCTCCCAGTTTGCGGGGTCACAGTTGGTCTTGTCGCCATCCAGGCATTTCAGAACGTGACCCTTCGGGATAGGGCCATTTGCTTTTTCCCAGAGCCATCGGTGCTTGTGGACCGAGCGCGTGGGGGCGCCGGTATATGGGTTTGGTTCGTCCACGATCAGGATCACGTAGCCGTCCTTGTTGCAGATCCGTTCATGACCGGGGCCGCGATAGGTGTGCGGGACCTGCCCTTTCTTGAATTGCGTCCTGGCACTGTTCTCGTTGAAGGGCATTTTCTTGCCCTTGTTCATCGGCGGCGCGCCTTTGACGAATTGGCCGGTGCGGCCGGTATTCCAACCTTTTCGGGTGCACAGCGCCTTGATGCTGTCGATCGATACATCTGTCCGACCTGACCAGGCGACAAACGCGGCATGCAGCTCGCGACGTGGCATCTGGTGAATGGCTTTGATGAAGGCAAGCTCTGCATCGGAATACAGGATCGCGCGCCCCTTCATGATTCATCCTGCGCTTTGGCTGGGCTGCCGATTTGCGGCAGGTGGGGCAGGACGGCTTTACCATGTTCGGCGAACAATCTTGCCGCTTTCAGGCTCAGGTCGGCGTTGGCGCTGATCCGATCGGCAAGCCCAACCATCGCGCCTGTACGCTTGATTTCGGCTTCGGTCTCCTCGGGGGTGAGGTTTCGATCGGCAAGGCGGTCGAGCTGGTCGAACAGGTGATCGTTCAGATCGGAAAGGCTGACTTTTGACATCAGGTTGTGCTTCCTTTGCTTTTCTCCGATGGGTGATTTGCAGTTGCTGCGCGTTCCGCAGCGGTGATCTTGCGGGCAAATTCCTCCGCAGTGGCCATGACCTCTTTCAGATCCGGTCGCGCGCAGACGTAGCGGGCGGGTTCTCCGTCGAACCATGGGGCGATGCGCAGCTCGAACAGGGCGGCGCCGGTGCCCATGGCGTGGGTCTGGGTGATCCATGCGGTGACGATGCCGTGGTCCAGCGTGGCGCTGGTCGGGCCGGTGCGCTTCCAGGTCATCGCGGGCGGGGTATTGCCCGTGTCGGCCCTGCCGGGCGCGTGAGTGGTGGCGGTGTTCATGGCAGGGCCGCGTATCCGGTGGCCAGCAGGGCGGCGGCGATCAGCGCTAGCGCGCACAGCTTGCGGGTGGATAGGGTGGGCAGATCGGTGTCGTAGGGATCACCGGTATAGCGCATCAGATCCGCGACCAGCTGGTAGGCCAGCGCTCCAGATACAAAGGCACCGGCTGCGAGGGCGCCCACGGCGAGGAATTCAGGGGGCGGGGCGTTCATCACGCCACCCGCGCCGGTGGGATCGGGGTGCATCGCTGTGCGGCCTTGATCCAGTTGGCAATCGCCTCGTCCGCGCTGTTGCCACTGTGATAGAGGCCCATCATGTGCAGCTCGGCATACAACGGGCCCCAGCCGCCCGAGGTGTCGGGCAGGATCAGGCAGCCGCCGGTTTCGATGCAGGTCTGGGTGACCCTGTTCTTGCGGGTGTCGGCATCCATGGGGCGCAGTTCGTCGGCCAGATGGCGACGCTGTGCGGCGATGGTGGATGCGATGTCGAAGGGGAAGCTCATGCCGCGTCACCGCCGGTGGGGCGATGCGCCATGCGGGCTTCACGCAGTGCGCGCACGCGGTCCCTGATGCGGGGCAGGCGTTGATCCAGATCGGTTTGGAGTTCGGATTGCGGTGCGGCGACCAGGTAGTGCGGCGTGTCGATGCGGTCGAGATCGACGGTCTGGCCGCGCGCCTGTTTCAAGGCAAGCCACGCGCCGACGATGGCTGTGGGGTGTGGTTGCCAGCCGGATGTGGGGGCCAGCAGGATGCGGCGATAGTGGTCGTTGGGGATGGAAGTTTGCATTGTAGCCTCCTTGTTAGGGAGGTAGGTAGTCCGAAAGTTTCGGACCTGTCAAACACTTTGTACGAAAAATTCGGACTACTTATCTAACTGAGGTTGTATTAATCATTTTACTAAATAGAATAAAACAAGAACATCCGGGAATCAATTTGATGGGTCTGGTGATAATTGCGAGATTTTTTAGGAGGATTGGCGTTAACCTTAACTGGCTATTTGACCCACTTACTTGCTGGAAGCGGTCAGGGCCCTTGTTAGTCGATCGCGTACGTCAGCTGCGAGGTGGACGAAATCGCCGAAGTAAAGGTAGTTAAAGTCGATGCCGTGCGCGCGGTAAAAATAGCGTCCGGCTTTAATTGACGGCGCGCCTCTGGTCTCTTGAGAGTGATAGGTTTGCTTCGGTATCCCCACGGCGGCCGCGACTTCGTTCTGCCGCAACCCTGTGCTCACTCGCGCAGCAATCAGTCTAGCGCTGATTGCATCAGGAGAAGTGTCTCCATGCCGGAATATCTGTTCGAGTTCGTCATGGGTCATGTATCCTGTATCTGCCTCCGTCCGAAAAATTGGAACTTTTTTTGATCGGATTGTTGACCGTCTGAATTTTTCGGACTACCGATGTTTGCTATGAGCATCACACCAAGACTATTCATCGATCAGCTTGGCGGGTATCGCGCCGTTTCTTCTCGCTTGGGTGTGAAGTCTACGACGTTGCATTCGCATATTACGGCGGAAAAAATGCCTCCCAAGTGGTACAAGGCCCTCTGCGAACTCGCCGATGAACGATGCGTTGCGCATCCTCGCGCTGACCTCTTCGATTTCAAACCTTTGCTGCATTTGAGTGATGATAGCGCGCCATCTAAGGTGATTTCGTGAGCGCAGCGGCCCCTCACCCAAGCAAAAAGGGGCGCGCCGACCGCGCACCCCATCCCGCCCTTCAAGTTGTTTCATCAATTGCGTCCTCACAAGATGCAACATGTGATCGGAACTCAGGAATGTCTCCAAGAAAGTTTTCCCACCGCGCGAAAGTGCTGACGTATCGCCAGCACTTCGCAGCCCGCTGGTCGGATTTTGTCCGCGGCAATTTTGAAAGCCCGGAACACGCCGCCATGGAATTTGGCGTCGATGGGTCCACCGCGAAAAAGTGGTGGGCAGGGACCCATGCGCCCTCTGGTTTTGCAGTGGGCTATGCCTATGAGCACTATGGCATGCAGGCGGCTGACACACTGAAGGCAAGGGCATGAAGGGCGTTTTGCGTTGGTTCGTGATCCGCGAAATCAGCATTGCCGTGCGCCTTGGTGCGCTTGGCGACTGGTGGGCAGCTTCAGCTGCGCGCCGTTTGAGAAAACTTTCCGCAAGTTCTCCGGGGGGCAAGTGATGCTTCTCCAAGGTTTCAGATCCGTCGATCCTTCCTCCTCCCTGGGTCGATGGTCGGCGTGCATCGGCGACGGCCGGTGTGCGCCTCCATTTTTCATGGAGGCTGTGAGATTGGCGGCGTCTCCTCATGCGACGTTGGCCGTCGCATGCACCGCCGCTCCCTCAGGTCAGGTGGGCCAGCGCAAGCATCGCCGCCTCGGGGTGGCATTCACCCCGCATGACTTCGCCGACGCGGTTTGCGTTAGTGCCCAACCTTTGAACGATATCTGTATACGTCGCGCCTTCGTATCGCATGATGTGTGCCGTGATGGCATCATCCTCCGTGAGACGCTTGCGCTTGATTGTGATATCGTTCAGAGCGACACCCGTGATCGGGTGAGTAGATATAGCCATGGTGTAACTCCTTGTGGCTATGTGATCCGACGGCTTCGTGAGGGCCGGAGGATCGGGTTGTCCGCACTTAGGGGTGCGGCTTCCCATGTCCAGCGGAGCGATTCGCAGTCGCCCGCTGGACATATTTCAATAATCTGTGTTTTCGCTTCGTTCTCAACCTTTGTTTCGGGGATAACTTCAAATAACTGTGGAAAACGTCGTATTTCCAACAGTTTCAATCCCTATTTCCAGAAAGCCAGTGTTGGCTGTTTTTCCGTTTGCCAGTTTGGTCCGCTCCGCCGCGTGTCTCGCAAGGGGATGTGCACGCGGCGTCGAGCGGGTCAAAGTTGGGGCGGCGGTTTGCGGGTTGCCGCCGTCCCGACACCATCAATTTCGCGCGGCGGGGCATTACCTGTCCTCATGAGCCGTAACCGGGGGCGCGGTGCTGCGCGAAGGCTCCCGATCTGCCTCGATCACTTGCTGGCCGGGCTGCGGCTTGGTCAGCACTTTTCGGGGTGTGTGGCGTGACACAGAACCGATCCTCCGCCGTCATGCAGCAACGCGCCGAGCCGACCGACAGTCTGGACGATTTCCCGACACCGCCGTGGGCCACGCGTGCGCTGCTGGAGTTTCTGAAACAGATCGGCCACCCGCTGGATGTGCAACACGCCTGGGAACCGGCCTGCAATCGCGGCCAGATGGCGCGCGTTCTGGGTGAAGAGTTCGACCAGGTCTGGGCGACGGATGTGCACGACTATGGCTATGAGGGCATGTCGGGCCTTGTCGATTTCCTGATGCCGGATCTTGAGCCGCCGGTTGGCATCGACTGGATCATCACGAACCCGCCGTTCCGGCTGGGCCCGCAGTTCATTCTGCGCGCGCTTGAGCTGGCCGAGGTCGGCGTGGCGGTCCTGGTGCGCACGTCCTTCGATGAGGGCGCTGCGCGGTACGAGGAACTGTTCCGCGACATGCCCGAGACCTGGGCGCTGCCCTTTGTCGAGCGTGTGGTGATGTGGCAGGGGGTTCTACTGGACCCCGACGTGCCGGTCTGGCGTCCGCCCAAGGAAGATCCTGAGGCCTCGACGGATGACGATGTGATCAAGGGCAAGATGGAAAAGCCCAGCAGCGCCACGTCGTATCAGTGGTTGATCTGGCTGAAACCCTGCGTCGATGTCGACGGTGTCGCCACCTCGTTCAAGCGCCGCATTTCGCCGTGCCGCAAGGCCCTGACCCGCCCCGGAGACTATCCGCCCGTGCCCGAACATCTGCGCGCGCCTGTCGTGTTGTCACCGGCGCCCTTGCTGGAGGGTCTCTGATGGCCAAGGCGCTGAAACTGGAGTTCGAGCTGATACCGGCCGTGCCGCTGTTGCGCGGGTATCTGTGCTGCGCAGAGGGATCGGTTCGCAAGATTGTCGAAGTCACGCCCACGGGCGCGGATGACTACGGCGCATTTCTGGGGGCGGTGTTGGGTGAGACGGGACGGCCCGACCTGACGATCACGGCCAATTTCCCCATCGCTTTTGGTCGCGCCACAGCGCCCAAGACGCAGATCAAGCGGGCCTGTCAGGCTGCATTTGAGGCATGGCAGTGCGCGGGTTCGGAAGCGTCGAGATTATGAGGCAATCCATGCGGTCACCTGACGACGACGATCTGCGGCTGATCGAGGCCTCGGAGTGGGCGCGCCAGCGTTGGGGCTGGTTGGAGGGCGTGCGGCGTGACGGGGCGTTGAACGACAATGCCAAGATGGTGGCCCACACGCTAGTTCTGGATTTCTGTAACACGGAAACCATGCGCTGCGATCCCTCGTACAAGCAGATTTCCGATCTTAAAGGCGGGTCGCCTGACACCGCGAAAAGGGGCGTTCAAGCGCTGGAAGAGGCGGGCTGGATCACCCGTTTGCCGGGGGCCGGTCGCGGAAATTACACGGTCTACGGCTTCCTCACGCGCGCCAAAATTCTTGCTATAAAAGGGGGCAAATTTGCACCCCCAAAAGGGGGCAAATCTGCACGGTTTTCGGGATCGGAAAAGGGGGCAAATTTGCACGGAAAAGGGGGCAAATCTGCTTTGGTGCATAATATAGCTAAACCATGGAATAACCATAAGGGCGACGCCCCACGGAACGACCCGAAAAAAGCAGCCGTTGAAGGCGCTGAAAGGCAGGGCGGCCAAGCTTCGTCAAACCCGATGGTTCAGGACAGCGCGAGGCGCGCTGTCGCGTCATGGCGTGGCGGTCGGTCGAGCGCCTTCGATGATCTGCAGCCATGGGTTCTCAATCACATCATCGCGTCCGGGCTTCTGTCTGATGACGAACTGGCAAGGGCCGGATTTTCCAATGAAGGGGGCAAGGCATGACTGAGCAGGATTGCACGAAAACCGAGAGCAAGCGGGCGCGTGTGCGGCGTCTGGTGATTGACCCATTGGCGGCAGGCGGGATGCGGGGAAAGCATGGCACTGCGCCGGACGCACAGCGCGCGTTTCTCGATCGGGTTTGCGATGAGCTGGCGCGCTTGTCGGATCGGCAGCTGGTGATGATGCGCGGCTGGCTGGAGGCGAACGGTGAAGGTTCCGCCAAGTGCTTTTGGCCTGCCTTCGTGTCGATTGCCGGTGTCGCCCAAGGGCTGTGTCCGCGTCCCATCGAAGAGTTGCCTGAGCTGTCAAGCTGGTTTGGCAGCCGAGCCGGTCCCGAGGCTGCGGGCGTTCTTGGTCGGCTGGTGATGGAGCTGCGGTTCATCGAAAAGAAGCGCCGACCGCCTGTCATGGTCGGCGAAGCTGCGATGGTCGCGCGGAAGGCGGCTGAGTTGCATTCGGATGTGCTGCGGGCACGTGAATTGCGCGACTGCGGGCGGATGTACGATGAGGCGTTGCTCGGGCGCTACGACCGCGACAAGGCGCGGGCTGAAGAATTGGTAGCCAAAGGCGAGGCCGGACGTGCTGCGGGTGACGCAGCATGAGCGTGCAGGGTGCGGTGGTACCAGATGCAAGCGGTCGGGTCCGGCGCGAGATCTCTATCCAGCGGCTATTAGAGTGGGCGTTCGCGGATGAGTGCGCGCAGGTGGATTTCGAGGATGAGGGCACCTTGGCGCAGGGCTATGGATCGGTTGGCAATGCGCATCGCATGTTGATGCGGGGGACCCTTGGGTGCCGGATCGATGGTGGTGGCTTTTCGCACCCTGACCCTGATGCTGACCTGGTGGCCTCTGCTGTTGCCACGTTGGCCTGGGCCATGCCGATGGGGCGCAGCGTTGCACTTACTGTCGCCGAATATGCACGGGCGCGTCGCGTGCCGGACTGCATGGCTGATGCGCGGACGGTGTGTCAGCCGGTGGGTTGGCGGGAAAACCAGAACGGTCGCCATGCTGCAACTGAGCATCTGGAATATGTCATTGATCACAGCGGGCGGAAGCCTCGACGCCATGATGTGCGTGTTTGTCCTGTGACGTTCACCCCGACACAGGCTCAGATCGGTGCGGCACGTCGCGCCTATCTTGCGTGGCATGGTGCGCTTATGCATCTGCGTGGTACCTTCGAGTGTTACCAGAACCTGAGCCGTTGGGTGGTGACGTCGGAAATGCCTATTATGCAGCCATGGAAGCCAGGCAGCCCTGAGCGATAGTATTGTTGTGCGTGTGAAAAGTGGTAAGCGTCGCCTACGACCGATACAAGTTTTTCACGAACCACCATTGCACAGGATATTCCACATGAGCATTGAAATGCCGTCCCAGCCACTGAGCCAAGATTCCAGCATTGTCGTTTTTGGCGGGGCAGGCTTTGTCGGCACCCATTTACTCGAGTTTCTGTCCCAGTCTGGGTTTAAAAAGCTAATTAGCGTAGACATCGCAGAGCCGCGACGTCGTATTGACGGGGTTGAGTATATTGAGCGTGACATCCGCGATCTGTCGGATTTCGATGTTGATCTGTCCAATCCTGTGTTTTTTAACTTTGCAGCTGTTCACACAACACCCGGTCATGATCCGTGGGAGTATTATAACACAAACGTCCACGGGGCGACGAGCGTGGTGCGGCTGGCAAGGCGCTATGACGTAAAGACAATAGTGTTTACAAGTTCGATATCTGTCTACGGTCCGGACGAAATTCCAAAAGATGAAGATACTGCGCCCACACCCAATTCTGATTACGGCCACTCAAAGCTCATGGCTGAATCGATACACATCGACTGGGCCGCCGAAGCGGACGACCGAAGGTTGGTTATTGCTCGACCTGCTGTTGTGTTTGGGTTGGGTGAAAATGGTAACTTCACACGCCTTTCCAAACTATTGGACAAAGGGGTGTTCGTGTACCCTGGACGGCGAGATACGATTAAGTCCTGCATATACGTCAAAGACTTAATCGCATGGATGTTCCATGCTTTGACAGTTGAGGAAAAGTGTACGATTTTTAACGGCAGTTATTCCAACCGCTACACAATTGAAGAAATTGTGAATACCTTTATGAAGGTCTCATATCCCAAAAGCCGTTCCATCACTATACCGGCAACAGTTTTGCGGGGCGCAGCGAGTATCCTGAAGCCAGTGTCGCAAGCCACGGGTTTAGGCATTCATCCAGACAGAATTACCAAGCTGATGGTCTCTACGAACATACTGCCAACATGGGCAGAGAAAAGTGACCTTGAAACCAGAGATCGTCTCGAATGGGCCCTTACCGATTGGAAAGCTCAAGGTGGTGGCAAGTTTCTTTAGCAATTAAATCGCCAGACCACCCGGTGTTCGCCAGCGTGAAGGCACATGAGCGTCTGTTCGATTGACGCTCGACCTGAACAAAACAATTGACGAATAATTCCGCCCCCCCTAGACATGCTACCAGCACCCCAATCGCGCCCGGACGGTAACCCCGCTCCGGGCGCTTTGCGTTTGGAGTGTCTGTTTCGTCTGGTCGAAGGGAAGTCAGATGCTCAAGCTGGACATTGACGTCGACGATCTGGCGCGCGGTTTGAACGCGGTTGAGCGCAAGCAACTTCCCATCGCCACGGTGTGGGGGCTGAACGACACGGCCAAGGATGTGCTGGACCACATGCAGGATCGCATGACGGTGGTGTTCGACAGACCAACGCGATTTGCCAAGAACGCGTTCATGGTCTGGCGGGCGAACAAGGCAACCATGACCGCCGAGGTCAAAGAGCGGCCATCGGTTGCGGATCGCCATTTCCTGAAGGTTCAGGAGCGGGGCGGTGCACGTGGCAAGACGGGACTTGAGCGCCTCATCGACAGCCGGTTGCCCTATGACGGGCAGATCCTCGCTGTCGTGCCCGCGGCTGGGGCAAAGCTGAACGCCTATGGCAACTGGTCACCCGGTGAGCGGAACAAGGTGCTGTCCGCGGTGCAGTCGCAACGGGACGTTTCGACCAACAGCACAGCTGCATCGAAGGCACGCAACAAGTCCCGCGTCGGATACTTCGTGCCCCGCGCGGGTTCAAAGCTGTCGCCGGGCGTCTGGAAGCGCAGCGGCAAGAAGGGCAGCCTGTCGAAGATCCTGCACTTTACGACCGCGATGCCGACTTACGACAAGCGGTTGGGTTTCTATGACGGGGCCGAAGAGGTCTTTGTCGCGCGGTTCCCGGTGAACTTCGCGCGGGCGTTTCAAAAGGCGATGGACACCGCAAGATAAACGCGCGGGTCCTTCCTATGGGATGATCCTACAGGGGTAATTCGCACCCTGATTTGTGTGCGGTTTTTATTTCTGGGGTGGTTGCAGAACAGGTTGTTGTTGGGGTTGTCATGAAAGACCGAGAGGAAAGCGATGCCCCGGCGCTGATGCCGGTGGACGTGGATGATCAGCTGGCCGCGCTGTTGCGCAAGTACCCTCTGCCTGAGGGTGTCGAAGACGCTGATATGAACCAGGCTGAAATGGCATCGGCGCTGAACACCTCGGTGAACACGATCAGCAAATGGATCAGCTCCGAGAAGATGCCGGTGGCGGAAGAGGGCGGGAACGGAAAAGCCTATGTCCTTCGGCTGTCCCACTGCCTTGCGTGGAAATGCGCCCGCGATGACGAAGAGCGCAAGCGCCGGGCCCACTCCGCCGACCAGGTCGCCGCCATGCAGGCATCGTTCCTCGGGCTGGATATCTCGGACCCGCGGGCCAGCCTGTCGGCCAAGGAACGCACGGCGCTCGCGCAGGCGGATATTCAGCACAGCCGCGCCATGCAATTGCGCCGCCAGTTGCTGCAGCTCGACGATGTGGTCGAGCTGATGGAATCCGTGTTCGCGATGATGCGCGACAAGATTGAGGCGATGCCTGATGTGCTGGAGCGCGAGTTGTCTCTGAAGCCTGAGGAAGTCGCAAAGGTGCAACGGATCGGCAACGATCTTCTGACTTCGCTGGTTGAGCGGATCGAGGAAGCCGAACTGAGAGAACGTGACGTGGCCGACGTGGACGTGCAGCCGCAATGGATGGTTTGAGGAGGTTCGTGGCAATGCAGATGCATCATGATTTTGAGGCGCTGCCGCCCTTCACAGATCCCCGATCGGCGTTGAAACTTGCACTGCCCAGTCTGAAACCGGCCGAGCAGATCTCGGTCACCGGTGCGGCTGAGCGGTACATGCGCGTCAACGTGTCGGGCCAGTGGCAGCCGTTCCGCCGGGATGTGACGCCCTATATGGTCGAGCCGACCGATATGATCGCATCGCGCGGCTATCGCGGCCTGGTGTTCTGTGGGCCGTCGCAGTCGGGCAAGACCCAGATGCTGCAAGCGGCTATCGCCTATACCATCGCAAGCGATCCTGGACGGGTCGCGCTGTTTCAGATGACGCGCGATGCCGCCGCCGAATTCGAACGCAACAAGCTGGCCCCGACCGTGCGCAACAGCCCGGAACTGCGCGGGCGGATGTCCAAGGGGCGCGGCGCGGACAACATGTATCAGAAGCTGTTCACCGGTGGCACGCAGCTGACCCTTGACTGGCCAACGATCACCAAGCTGTCGTCGACCTCGATCCGGTTGGTGCTGGGCACGGATTACGATCACTTCCCCGAAAGTGTCGACGGTGAGGGCGACGCCTACACCTTGATGCGGGCGCGGGCCCGGTCTTTTCTGTCGCGTGGCATGGTGGTGGTTGAGAGCAGCCCAGGTGCGCCGCTGACAGATGAAAGCTGGCGCCCCAAAACGCCGCATGACTGCCCGCCGGTCAAATACGGCGTGCTGTCACTCTATCCGCAAGGAACGCGGGGGCGATGGTACTGGCCGTGTCCGCATTGTGGTTCGGTGTTCGAGCCGACATTTGCCCGCTTGGTCTATCCCGACAGCCTCGATCCGGTTGAACAGGGCGAAGCCGCTGTGATGCGGTGCCCGCACTGCAAGGACACCTTCGATCACGTGATGAAACGCGAGCTGAACGCGGAAGGCAGCTGGCTGCACGAAACAGACGACGGCAAAACCGCCGGTCTCGACAGTGGCCGGGTGCGCCGGTCCGATCTGCTGAGCTATTGGCTCGACGGCACGGCGGCTGCGTTTTCGACCTGGACCGAGCTGGTGACGCAATACGAGGCCGCGGTGCGCAAGTTCGAAATGACGGGCGATGAGGAAAGCCTGAAATCGGCGCTGAACACGGGGCAGGCCAGGCCCTACCAGCCGCGAGGTGCCACGTCAGACATGGAAGTGACGTTGCAAGGCCTCAAGGACAAGGCGATGGGCAATGCGATAGCCAAGGGCATCGCCCCGACCTGGACGCGGTACATCACTGTCGAGGTCGATGTGCAGGGCACTTACTTCTCGGTGGGTGTGACCGCCTGGGGCCCGCACGGGCAGCATCAGCCGATCGACAGGTTCGAGTTGAACACTCCGCCGGCGGGCGCACCTGGTGCAGTTGGCGCAGGCGAGCGTGGGCGCACGATCAAGCCGTTCGAGATTGCCGAGGACTGGGCCGTCCTGGAAGATCTGGGCAATGCGACCTGGCCGGTTGAGGGCAGCGAATTCGCGCTGCGCGCTATGGCCTTGAGCGTCGACCAGCAGGGCGGCGGTGCGACGACGGACAACGCCTATGCCTTTTACCGGGGCCGCAAGCGTGCAGGGCAGGCCGGACAAAAGGGGCGTTGGTTCATCACGCGCGGTCGGTCGGGTGCGAACTTGGCGGATCGGGTTTGGCTGAAGGCACCTGAAAGCGCCAGCGGCAAGCGACGCGTCGCCAAGGATGTCCTGACGCTGAACATGGCCACCGATCGGATTAAGGATGCCGTGGCCACTTCGCTTCGGCTGACCGAGGAGGGGCAAAACTACTGCGGAATCCCGGAATGGATGGGCGAGGGGCCGTTGCTTGAACTGACCTCGGAGCGCCGCACGGCCAAGGGTTGGGAAAAACGCCCCGGCATGGTGCGCAACGAAAGCTTTGACCATCTGGTGATGGCGCGGGCGAAACACATCTGGCTGAAGGCAGAGCGGATCAACTGGGCCGCGCCGCCGTCCTGGGCCGTTCTGGATGAAGCAAACCCGATGGCGCGGTATGTCGGCCCGCCCAAAGACGTCGCGCCTGAAACAGCACACACACCGACACCGATGCGATCCACCAGCTCCCGCGCGGACGCGCAGGGTGCGGGGTGGATCGTGCCAAGGGAGGATTGGTTTTGACAGTCTACACGCATGAACAGCTCGCCGCGCTGAAGGACGCTGCCGCCAAAGGCATCACCAAGCTGCGCAATTCGGTGGGCGAGGAAATCACCTATCGTTCGCTGGAAGAAATGCACCGCCAGATCGCAGTGATGGAACGGGCGCTGGCGCCGCAGGCGACTGTTCGACAGCACTACCCGACCTTTAACAAGGGCACCTGACTTCATGAACTATTTTGAACGTGCTGTCGCGCTCGTATCGCCCGAGCGCGCCCTCAGACGTGTGCGCGCTCGGCATGCCCTCATGCACTATGATGCGGCAACAGTGGGCCGCCGCGCTTCGTCGTGGAAGGCGTCCAGCTCCGACGCGGATGCGGCAGCCGGTCGCCGCGACCGGATGGCCTTCATTGCCCGTGACATGGTGCGCAACACGCCGTTCGCGCTGCGCGCGCAGCAGGTCATCGTCAACAACGCAGTGGGCGACGGGATCATTCCGAAAGGCATCATTCCCAAGGGCGAGAATAATCCGGATGAGCTGCGCGAGATCCTGCTGAACCTGATCGAGAAGACAGTCGATAAGACGATCATCTCGGCTGATGGTCGGCAAAACCTGTACGGCCTGCAGCGGTTGGCGATGAACACCATCACCGACGCTGGCGAGGTTCTGATCCTGCGCGAATATGTCGATGATCCACGCCCCGGCCAGTTCAGATTGCGGCTGCGTGTGCTGGAGCCTGACTACCTCGACAGCTTGCGTGACGGCGTTCTGGAAGGTGGTGGCAGCATCCATGAGGGGATCGAATACAATGCCGCGGGCCAGCGGGTCGCATATCACCTGTTCGATCAGCACCCCGGAACGGCCTGGTTTAAGGGCATAGGCTGGCGCAGCCGGTCATCTCGCGTTCCGGCAAAGAATGTCCTGCACATCTATCGTCAGGACCGCCCAGGGCAGAACCGTGGGGTGAGCTGGTTTGCCCCGATCGCTTTGGCGCTGCAGGATCTCGGTGACTATCAGGACGCACAGATCATGCGCCAGAAGATCGCGGCCTGCTTTGCGGCGTTTCACAAGCGCAGCGATCAGCTGGCGGATGGCGATGACAAGGAGGCCACATCGCTTGGCGGCTCTCTCAGCCCTGGGCTGATCCAGAGTATCGCCAGCGATGAGGAAATCACCTTTTCCAACCCGCCGGATGTTGCGGGCTACGACACGTTCACCCGCACGGTGCTGCTTTCGATCGCCGCGGGCATGGGCATCACATACGAGGCGCTGGTCGGCGATCTGAGCAACGTCAACTTTTCCTCGGCGCGGATGGGCCGGATGGAAATGGACCGCAACGTCTCCAGCTGGCAGTGGCTGATGCTGATCCCGCAAATGATGCACCCGATCGGCGACTGGCTGATCGAGGAATGGGCGTTGATGAACCCGCAGAACGCCCGTCGCATCAAGGCTAGCAGCCTGAACTGGGTGCCCCCTTACCGCATCTTGGTTGACCCGGCGCGTGAGATTGGCGCGCTGCGCGAAGCGGTTCGGGCTGGCTTTGCAAGCCGTCAAGGCGTTGTGCGCCAGCTTGGCAGCGATCCCGAACGACTGATCGAAGAACAGGAAGAGGACGCCACTGACGCGAAACAGCGCGGTTTGGTGTTCGACAGCGATGCAGCGGCGGTCTCGCAGTCGGGCGTTTCCCAAACGCCAGATCCCGCAGACGACACCACACCCAAAAAGGACAATGACGATGGAAAATGAGATTTACCTCTACGGTTCGGTTGGCGGCGGGTTTTGGGATGAAGACTTCTTCACCCCCAACACCGTGCGGGCGGAGCTTGATGGACGCACTGGCCCGTTGACTGTGCGGATCAATTCGGGTGGCGGCATCGCGTCGGATGGACAGGCTATCTATACGATGCTGCGTGACTATCCCGACGTTGTTTCGGTGATCATCGACGGCGTTGCTGCCAGTGCGGCCAGCCTGATCGCGATGGCGGGCGACACGATCACGATGCGCCTGGGGTCAACCATGATGATCCACGATCCCGCGAACCCTTGGGTCGACGGGCGCGGCACCGAACAGGATCATTTGGAGGCTGCCAAGGGTCTTGGCGTGACCAGCAAGGCCTATGCCGCTGTCTACGCGAAAAAGGCCGGAATCTCTCTGAAAGCGGCGCGCGATATCATGCGGGTCGAAACCTATTACGACGGTGAGGCGGCGGTCGAAGCCGGTTTTGCCACCGCCGTCGACGACGATGTCGAGGCTGAAGCCGTGGCGCGGTTTGATTACCGCATCTACGCGCATGCCCCCGAAGAGCTGCGCAGTGCTGGCGGCGAATTTGCCGTCCAGAAAAGCAGAAAGGCCGTCATGGCCCTGATGGCCGGTACCGCCGCGCCCCAATCCAAGGAGAGAAAGATGAGCAAGCGCAACAAAATGCAGGATCAGGTTGAAGACGACATGACCGGCGACGAAGAGGTGATGGTCGAAGACGATCAGATGCTCGACGAAGAGAACACCGACGAAGATGCCGGCGAAGACGAAGGCGGTGACGACGGCGAGGCCGGTAATGATGCCGCCGCTGCAAACCCGGTGGCCGCCCAGATCCGCGATGTCTGCGCTGCAGCCAACCGTCCCGATTCCGAGGCGGTCGATATGATCGTGCGCGGCCTGACACTGAACCAGGCCGTCGCTGAAATCACCACAAACCGGGCAAAGGAGAATCCCGTGAGCGGAAAACGCAACGGTGCGCCGCGCACCGCAATCATGCGCGACGAGCGCACCACGCGCCGCGCTGGCATGGCCCAGGCGATCACCGCACAGATCATGGGGGCCACAACCGTTTCCAGCATGGCGCGGCCCTTCATGGATATGACGCTGGTCGAAATGGCGGCGCAGTGCATCGATCACCGGGGCCCGCTGCGCAACGCCGGTCAGCGGACACAGGTGTTCATGGACGCGGCGCATTCCACGTCGGACTTTCCGGGGATCTTCGAGAACGCCCTGAACAAGGTATTGCTGGAACGCTACCAGCTGGCCGAGCCGACCTATCGCCGCATCGCGCGCAAGCGCAACTTCACTGACTTCCGCGTGCACCCGATGGTCCGCGCCGGTGATTTCCCCAAACTGCAGCCGATCGGCGAGAATGGTGAGATCAAGTTCGGCACCTTCGGCGAAGCCCGCGAAACGGCCATCTTGGCGCCCTACGGTGTCGGGCTGCGGATCAGCCGTCAGATGATGATCAATGACGAGCTGGGCGCCATTGATGAAGTCCTGTCCGACTACGGCCAATCGGTTGCGGATTTTGAAGAAGAGACCTTCTACGCATTCGCTCTGAGCTCGGCCAAGCTGTCCGACGGTAAGGCGGTGTTCCATGCGGATCACAACAACCTGGCGGGTGTCGGCACGGTGATCGATGTCGACAGCGTTTCGGCGGGCCGTACTGCGATCCGCAAGCAGACCAGTGTTGATGGCAAAAAGATGAACATGTCGCCGTCCATCATCCTGGTCGGGCCTAACAAAGAGACCGAGGCCGAGCAGCTGGTCGCGGCGATCCAGCCGCAGGAAGCGGGCAAGGTGAACCCGTTCTCGGGGCGGCTGGAGCCGGTGGTCACCGCGCAGATCACGGACAATGCCTGGTTCCTGCTCGCCGGTTCCGGCCGCCCCGGCGGATCGCTGTGGACCTACGGCTATCTTGACGGCGCGGAAGCGCCGCGTGTGCGGACCGAAGAGGCCTTTGGCCAGCAGGGTATGTCGATGTCCGTTGAGCATGACTTTGGCTTGGGTGCGATCGACTATCGCGGCGGCTGGAAAAACCCCGGCGCGTAATCGCTGCTGATCTGAACTGATGCACGAAAGGCGATCCTGACGGGTCGCCTTTCGTGGTTTTGCAATCCTGAAACATGACTGGAAACTGACATGAAGAACTTCAAACAACCCGGCAAGATGCTGGGGATCATTGCCGCTGCGGATACCGTGAGCGGCGCGGCCGTCAAAGTCGGCGTGCTGTTTGGCATCGCGGCGCATGACGCTCTGAGCGGCACGCCGCTGGAAATCGCGACCGAGGGCGTGTTCGAGCTGCCCAAGGCAACAGGGTCAGCCTGGACCGTTGGTGCTGCGATCTACTGGAATGGCACCGCGTGCACCACCGCCACCACGGCGGGCAACTTGCTGATCGGCTGTGCGACTGAGGCCGCACTGAGCGCTGCAACTCTGGGCACCGTGCGCCTGAACGGCTCAGTGCCGGCGGCTGTCACCGCGTGACGTCGATCTTTGACGGGATGGCGGGCGTTATGGCCGAAAGTTTCGGCGCGCCCGTCATCTACACCCCGAAGGATGGCGATCCTGTCACCGTGACGGCCGTCTTGCGCGAGGGTCCGATCGAGGTTGCGGGCGAAGATGGCCGGGCGGTCCTGATCATGTCGCCGTCTTTGCAGGTGCCCAGGAATGTGCTGCCCGACATCGCGCGCGAAGATCGTGTCGCAGCGGCGGCAGAGCCGGACAAGGTGTACATCGTCCTGAACGCCATGCCGAACGGGTCGCCTGCATCCGATGCAATGATCATCTGCGAACTTGAGTTGGATTTTGACTGATGCACTACCGGACCACATATCGCGGCGTGCTCAGAATGGCGCTGATGGCCGAACCTGCCTTTGCCGGTTTTACCGTGCTGTCCGCGTGGGCCCAAAACATCGACAGCAAAACGCTGCCGGTGCTGGCGGTCGCCACGCCGCGTGAAACCAAGGACGTCGACAGCCTTACCAGCAGCCTTCGGGACACGCAGGTTGTCGTGCTGGCCAAGATCAATGGCGGTGATGATCTCGAAGATGAAATGGATGACCTGAGTGTCGCGATCGAGAGCGCCACGATCACCGCCTTGGATACCGATCAGCGCCAGTGCCAGCTGGGCAACACCGAAATCAAGGTTGATGGCGCCGGTGAAAACCGCGTCGGCAGCCTGACCATGACCTTCAGTGTCAGCCAGTGGCTCGCAGAGCCGCTGACCGACTGATCCGCCGCCGCCTGCGGCCCTATCAACACCAAACCAAGGAGACAGACCAATGTCTGCAAGCAGCGGAGCCGTAAGAGGCTATCAATCAACCGTCAAGATCATCGTGGGCGAGGATCCTGATGAGGTGACAACGCAAATCCTCGGCATTACCGAGTTCGAGTTCCCGGATCAGACACGTCCGAACATCGATGCGACGCACCTGAACTCGCCCGGCGATACGGAAGAGCACATTCCCGATATGAAGGTTGCGCCGACCTGGGCGCTGAACCACCACTACGTTCCCGGCAGCGAAATGGATGTGGCGCTCTCGGCCGTCGAGGCGAGCCTGGAGGATTTCATTCTGGAAATCACCGCCGTCGGCGCTGATCCGGTGCAATACGCCGCGTACCTCAACGGCTACCGGCCCACGGGGATTTCGCCAAAAGGCATCATGATGGCCACCTCGACCTTCACGGTCAAAGCCAAGATCGGGGCGTAATCCAGATGGCAAACAACATCAAAGGTGAAGTGGTTGTCATGGCCGGTGGCCAGGCGTGGACGTTACTGTGCGACATGAATGCGCTTTGTGAGTTCGAGGCAGCAGCTGGCATGTCAGCCACCGAATTCCTGGGTGGGATCGAGGATTCCAAAGATTTCAAGATGGCAGACCTGCGCATTCTGGTGTGGGCGATGCTTCTTGAACACCATCCGGATGCGACGATCCGGGACGCCGGAAAGGTTATGTCGGCGGATGGCGATGCATTCCAGAAAGCATTGGATTTTGCGTTTCCCGATGCGGAATCTGTCGAGGATGATGCTGTGCCGGGGGAAGTGAAAGCAGCGCGGGATTGAACATCCCCGCGCTGCTGGAGCGATATATCGCGGTGGGGCTGGATCCCGCTGCGTTCTGGTCTCTGACACCCCGCATGTGCCTGCTGCATATCAAGGGCGCGGCGCAAGGGATCAGAGAACGTCATGCACTGCGTGCCGAAGCTGTTTGGGTTGGCATGCATGCAAATCAAACTGAACTGAGCCGCTTTATGGATCGTGCGATGGGGCGGGACACGAGCTTGCCGCCCTCTGCATTGGCGGGAATGCTGCGGTCCGCTTCGGCGGGCCTGAAGACAATCACAATGGCGGAATTTCGTATGGGCAAGGGGCGGTAGATGTCGAACCTGGTAGGAAAACTGCGCGCACGTCTTGGGTTGGATGCAGGACAGTTCAACCGCGGCTTGGACAAGGCTCAGTCCAGAACGCGCCGATTTGCGTCTGCAGTTGGAAAGAACGTGGCACTGGCCGCGGCAGCGATGACTGCGGCCGCTGTCGCAGGTATTGCTGCCATGACGCGGCAGTCGATGACGTTTGTGGATGAGCAGGCGAAAGTGGCCCGCACGATCGACGGATCGATCGACGGGCTCAGGGCGTTGCAAATCGCCGCCGGTGATGCCGGTGTCGCCAGCGCAGACTTGAATAAGTCCATGCAGATGATCGGTGCGCGGCTGGTCGAGGCCAAGGTAAAGGGCGGTGCATCTGCAAAAGCCCTGGACCGGCTGGGCGTGAGCGCCGACGCCTTGTTGAAAGTCGATGCCGACAAACGACTGGCCATGATGGCGGATCGGGTAAAGGAGCTTGGCTGGTCATCCGGGCAAACAACGCAGTTCCTGATGGACATGGGTGTGCGCAGCAAGGAAATGGCGCTTCTGATGATGCAGGGCGGCGATGCAATCCGCAGCGCCCGTCAGGAAGTGGAGGACATGGGGCTTTCGCTGTCTGCTGTCGATGCCGCGAAGGTCGAAGCCGCCAACGACGCCATGAGCCGGATCAAGCTGTCCACCGAGGCCGTCGGCAACCGGCTCGCCGTCGCCTTTGCGCCTGCATTGCAGAAAATCGCGCAGATGTTCACCGAAGGGATGCGGGCGGGCGGTGGTTTTCGCGAGATCATTGATTTTATCGGGGCCCGTGTCAGTGCTCTGATTGGGCTGTTGATTGATGTGGCAACACTTGTGCGCGGGGCAATTGCTGCCTTCAAGGGTTTGATCTCTGAAGGTGGGAAAATGTCTCTGGTCGCTGACGCGATCGGGCTTGCTGTGCTCCCCATATATCGGGTGATTGCTGGTGTGGTCGAAGCCATTCGCATCATGGCCCATCTTGTGCGCACAACCGGCGGCTTTGGCGGTGCGATGAGTGCCCTTGCGCCTTTGGCTGACGAGGTCTGGAAGCGCATTGGTGATGGTGTGGACTATGTGCGCGCCGCCGTATCTGTCGTGAAGAACAAGATGGTTGCGCTGTTCTACGCAGGTTTGAGGAAAATGGCGGGCGCATGGGTCAAATTCACCCAAGACATTGCGAACGGGCTGAATGCTCTGTTCGGAACGAGCTTGGTTGGCGCCTCTGCGGTCATCACGCAAGAATTGGGCGCGGCCGAGCTGGCTGCGGATGACCTGGCAGCAGCTGCGGCAAAGGCGATGGAGGCCGCCAGCTCCAGTTTTGGTGCGCCACTGAAGTCCCTCGAGGCGCTGCGCGCATCTGTCAATGCCACGACCAAAGATGCCGAGGATGGCCTGAATGGCGCGGCGGAAGCTGCTGAAAACCTCGGCAGTGCCCTTGATGACACGTCAGGCGGTGGAGGTGGCGCCAGCGGCAAGTTGGACAAGGTAAAGTCGTCGGCCGACAAACTGATCGAACGCCTGAAGCCCCTCAAGGAGGGTCTGCGGTCCACCTTCTCTGATGCGTTGTTTGGTGCCAAAAGCCTCAGCCAAGCCCTGAGTGAGCTGCTGAAAAAGTTCGCCCAAATGATGTTTGACCGGGCGTTTAACACTCTCTTCGACAGCGCCGTCGGTGGCTTTTCGGGTGGCTCGAAATCAAAAGGCGGTTTTGGCAAATTTATCAGCGGCCTTCTGTCGTTTGATGGCGGGGGATCAACGGGCATGGGGGCGCGCATGGGCGGGCTGGACGGCAAGGGCGGCTTTCTTGCGATGATGCACCCGAACGAGACCGTGATTGATCACACCAGAGGGCAGTCGGCGGGAGGGGGCCTTGTGGATGTGCGCCTCTACGTCGACCAGGACGGCAACTGGAAGGCCAAGGTCGAGCAGATCAGCGGGAATGTCTCCGCGAAAATTACTGAGGCGAAGATGCGCCAGGCCAGCCGCCAGCAAGCCGACAGCAAATATCTGAGTGGTGGCCGTTGATGCAGGTTTCGTTTCCCTATCCTGTCAAGATACGGGCCAGCACCCCTCAACTATCCGGGATGCGGTTCTCGCCGTTTACCAATATCGACGGAGAGGCATTCGCCAAACCTTCCTTGAACGGTTTCTGGCGGCTGGAAGTGACCGCGTTGGCCCATCAGATGGGGCAGCAGCTGGCCTTGTCGTCTTTCGTGACGCAGATGCAGGCGGCGGGCGCGACATGCGTCGTGCCGGTGCTTACACAGTTCCGCCCAAACGATGATGCAGGTCGGATGTTGGCGGGCAACTGCCCTTCGCCGCAGTACACCTTTGATCACGTGGGCTTCGCCAACGATCCCTTTGACGGCTTCACTCTTCGCGCGGCCGCATCGCATCGGGATAGCTATATCGACGTGGACAAGCCTGCCCTGTCGCAGCTTTGGCCGGGCCATTACATCACCTTGGGCGACCGTCTGCACCAGGTGGTGAATGTCAGCGCAATCGAGGAAAGCGAGACCGCGATCCGCGTTTCCGTCATGCCGAATATTCGCGGCGATCATGATATCGGCACGTTGGTGGTGGTGGATCAGCTGCGCCTGAAATGCCGCATGGAGCAGGGCGATCCGGTCGGCGCGTCGATCGAGAAGCTCAAAATTTCCAATCTATCTTTCATCGAGGCGTTCTGATGAGCATCCACGACATTCCAGATGAAGACCTGCGCCGTGGTGACGTGGCTTGCACGATCCTGTGCCAAATGGACTTTGCAACGAACGCGCAGAACTGGTGGCTGGGCTACGGGCCGCTGACGGCGGGCGGTGTTGCGTATCAAGGCACGGGCGACGTGATCAAGATCGGGGCGATGTCGGTGACCTTCGGCATGAGTGCGGGGATGGTGCGTTTCGAGATCCCGACAGCATCGCCTGAAATGGTGGCGCGTTGCGACAATCAGGCGACTGAGGTGAACAACCGTCGCTGTCAGCTTTTCTACCAGCTTTTCAGCACGGTCGAACGAGATGGTGAGCATCAGGGGCGGCTCATTGGCGAACCTATCAGCGTGTTCCAAGGCGTTATGCGGGACATGCGCAGCACGTCTTCGGCAGACAGCCGGGTGATCGAGCTGGAGGCATACGGGCGCATGAGTCGCCAAGCCAAGCCGCCATACGGGCGCTGGACCGACGCAGACCAACGTGCGCGCTTTCCCGGTGACACCGGCATGGCGTTCATTACGGGCCTCAAGGACAAGGCAATCACATGGGTGCCGGGCACTTGATCCGGGCGGCGCGCGAGGCGGACATTCCCCGCATCATCGACCTGGTGGCGGCGCTGGCGGCGTCTGTGCGCGGCCCTCAGCGCGTTTGTCGTATCCGCACTGGTGAAACGCTGGCGGGCCTTCTGCGCGATCCGCAGGGCGTGGTTTTCGTATCGGGCAGCGGGTTTATCGCAGGGCAAATCATGCAGACCGTCATCAGCCCGGACAAGGTGGCGTTTGAGCTCGGCTGGTATGCCTCAGACCGCAGCGGCTTGCGTCTCCTGCGGGCTTTCGAGGCGTGGGCGGTCGAGCAGGGGGCAACCCTTATCAAGATGAGCGCCAACGGCGGCGCAGCGCAGCGCATCCTTGAACGGCGCGGCTACGCGGTGGCCGAAGTGCAGATGGTTAAGAGGGTAGGTTGATGGCGATTTTTTCATCTATTGCATTCGGGATCGCGTTTGCTGGTGGCTATCTCGCGGCGGCGGTGGGCTTTTCTATTGCAACGGCCACAAGCATCGGCGTGGCGCTGGCGAATGCCGTGGTGTCTCTCGCCTTAAGCGCCATTTCCCGCGCGTTGCAGCCCAGCGTCAGCATCCCTCAGTCTGAAATTCAGGCGGTGATCAGCCAAGCATCAGCCCCGCGCCGCATATATGTCGGTGAAAACCTGGCGGGCGGGGTGCGGGCGTTGTTCGAGGTGAAGGACGGGACGCTCTATCAGCTGATCATGGTGGCGCATGGCGAAATCACCGGCTTTGAGGAATGCTGGATTGATGGCGAACCGGTAACGCTGGACGTGGACGGCGATGTCGACGCCGGGAAAATGAAGAATTATGTCAACATCCAAACCCGCAACGGTTCGGCTTTCGGCGGCGACTACGCGGATCTTTTCGCCGAGTTCCCTTCATGGAATGCCGACCGCAAGCTGGAAGCTCAGGCCACATTTCTCGCGCAGATGAAGGCGCCGCACGGCAACGACTTCAGCAAGGTCTTCCCGAAATCCTACAACACGGCGTTGCAATGGGTGATCCGCGGTCAGGAGATCTATGATCCGCGCGATCTATCAACCGGGTATGCCGATAACGCCGCACTGGTGATGGCGCATTTCCTCACGCATGAAGACGGGTTCAAGATCGACCCCGAAGCCATCACTTGGGATAGCGTTTCAGCGATGGCTGACGTAGCCGACGAAGCCGTGCCGCAGCTTGAGGGTGGCACTGCGCCGCGCCTGCGTCTCTGGGGCTATTGGACGCTGGACGAGCCGCCTTCTGACGTTCTGGACCGGATGCACGCCAGTTCCGGCATCCGCGCGTATGAAATGCAGGACGGGCGCATCGGCCTGATCGGCGGCAGCTTCGGCACCCCCGCCTGCACGATCACGGCAAAAGACATCAGGGAGATCCAGACCAGCGAGGCAATCAGTGAACGCGATGGCTATAACGTCCTGCGCGTGCTGCACATGGACGCCAGCCAAAAGTACACGATCACCGAGGTTGACGCATGGCGCGATGAGGACCGGCTGGCCATCGAGGGCGAGATCGTCCAAGAGTACGAACTTGCGATGTGTCCCAACCGGTCACAGGCGCGGCGCCTGGCGAAAGAGCAGCTCCATGACGGCAACCGGGCCAAGGTGTCTATCATCACCAACCTTGTCGGCTTGAAAGCACGTTTCCCGCGCGAAGATGGGCAACGCCATACGATCCTTCTGGACTATCAGCCGGAAGATGGCTCGGGCCGTGTGATCCAGGGGGAATACGAGGTGCTGGACCACGAATTTGACCCGATTGAATTGCAGTGCCGGATTGACCTTGCAGCGGTGGATCGGGCTTCGGGTGAATGGACGGCAGAAGAGGCCGGCGATCCGCCTACGGAGCTGCCAGACTCAACGCCCACAGAGCCGCCAGAGATCTCGGCGGTGTTCACTCAGCGCATTGTGCAAACGTCAGCGGCGAACCCGGTTGCGATATTGGAGGTCGAGGCCGTAGAGGTTCCGGGCCGGAGCGATATCACGGTCGAGGCGCGGTACTGGCGATTCCTGCCCTTGGTTAAGACCGATATGCAGACCTCTGGTTATGTCGCGCAGTCTGGCCCTGTCGAGGATGGCCAGACCTACTTCGCCGAGGCCCGATTTAACGGGGTGTTTGACGCACCTGACGAATGGGTGAGCCTTGGCAGTGTCACTGTGCAGATTAACGGAACCGCGCCGGGCGCGGTGACTGAGCTGTTCGCATCCAACGGGACGGACAGGGTCAATCTGAACTGGCGCAACCCGTCCAGCGATTTTCACGAGCTCCGCATCTATCGCAGCACGACGGCGGTGTTCGGAGACGCGTCACTAATCGGCACGACCGGCGGCGTGGCCGGGCAGATCTCCGAGTTCTCAGACGAAACGGTCACGGCGGCGACCGAATACAACTATTGGGTCGCGGCGGCCAACGTATCGGGCGTCGAAGGTTCGCCTGTCGGGCCCGCCAACATCATAACACCTTAAAGGCAATCACATCAATCAAACGGCCCGCCCTGGCGGGTGATTTTGTATGGGGGCAACTATGACAGAAGAATTCAGCGATATGATCAACCGCATCCTGCGCGATCATCAGGGTTACACAGGCGACGGGCACGGTGGGGTGGGTGATCTTCCGGTTGGAGACCGTTCCACGGCTCACAAGCCCATCAACAAGCGTGATCTGCGCGCGGCTTTGCTCGCCTACGGAGATATTGTTGATGACGCCGCCCTCAGCGCGGCACAAGCGGCCTTGTTCGCCGGGCCGCGGCTGGACAGTCAGGCGGATATTGAGACCGACACGAGCCTGAGCAATGACCCAGAAAGCCCCGGCTATGTGCCGGTTGGTGGGTATGTCACGATGCGTGATGGCGGCGGTGCGTTACAGCGCGTCGAGAGTGACGGGGATCGTACGACGAGTGGTGAGATGGATCTGAACCATGTGTCGTCTGTCGGTACGATTAAGCGACCCGCCAGAGCGGCAGGCGACGACAGCGTTGAGATAAACAAGATTATCCAGCGTCATAAGAAAGATCGCAATACTGCATACCTGACGGGTTGTGAGAGTGAGGTGATTGATTTCGGCAACAAAGTCGCAAGAATTGAAAACCCTATTATCGGTGCAACTGGTATTAAGCTGCAAAGAATAAATTTCATTGCCGCTGCCGAGATGACTTCTATGATAAAAACGGAAGGCGTCGATGATTTTCGCGCTGCGCTCGACGCAGACAAATATCTTCATCAAGAATACTTCTTTGGGTTTATCGGAGAATGCTCGGTGAACGCAAAAGGTTTTAATATGACTTCGGGAAGATGCGTTGATATCGCATGTGACTGGGGTCAGATTGATCACCTAACGATTGCAGGGCTCGATGATAGCGATGACATCCTGCCAAACGTCACATGCTTTCATTGGGCAGCTAAGCACCCTCCGGCGCCACGCAACTACTTTGCAGAGACAAAGATTGGTTTCCTGAAAACCGCTAGGGCTTCGGGGGGTGCCTTTTTCGATGCGGTAGACGCGATTTTGGATACCTACATCGGACAAGCCCACACCGACTTTGGCCTGTGGGAGGATACCGCCGTCGATCTAGGTTTTGCCCACATTTATGGGGCGTTGCCCAGTTCCTTTCCGGCTGGTGCAAGTGATCGGGGTTATGGGTACGTTGCAAATGCAAAATTTGGCGGCGTGCGAAGGACAAAGGTGATCGAATTGGAGACTTGCCAGCACGGTTTCGTTTTTGCCGATAGCTTTTCCTACTCCGGCAAGTTTGAACTCCATGTTTACAAAAACTTTGTGACCGATGTGACGGCGGTGGCACCGGCCACTCAAATGTCCGTCGATATGAGTGTGTCGGATGGAGCGCGCGCTGGTGGGGAAGGTGCGTCACAGCGTGGGCGTGGAAATGCGATTTATTTGCCAAGCGGTATCAAATTTGTAGATAGCAATATCGACCTTGTAGGATACGGCGGATGCTTGGATTTTCAGGCAGACAGGTCCGAAATTTCTGGCAACTTCGTAGCACGTTCACGTACTGCCGATGGTCTTGAGGCTTCGATAAAAATACCACCGTACATACGTGGGGTTTCAAATCGAATTTCAGGCGTCTTGCACGGGCAATTCGGTCTTTCTAATGATCAGGATTTCAACCTTGCGGGAACAGGACATACGGTTGATTTGACCTGTGCAGACGGCGATGCTGCGCCAAATATCAGGTTGGGGTACGCGGGTAACCCGCTTCAAAAATCCAACGTGAAACTGCACGGCACTTTCACGCGCCAGCCGATCAACATCGGCGCGAGCTGTGATATTTCGTCGGGTGCAGGGGCAAACCATGGGCCTACTATCGTGTCCGCGTCTTCTGGGGTGATCGACCTTTTGACCGCTGAAAATGCAGGTCTGCATCCGTCATATCAGGTCGATACTGATGCTAGTGCTGTGACTTTGAGCAACATCACGAATGCCATTAACGGGCAAGTAATCGAGCTTTCACCTACATCAGCCTCCAATGGTTTTACGCTAACCCACGGTAGCCGCTTTAAATGTCCCGGCGGTGTGGATCTGGTTGTGCCTGACAGGCTGAGCAGTGTGAAAATAAAATACATTGCGTCAATAGTCGCTTGGAGAGTTCTCCGCAGTTCGATCAACAGCTGACGCCCAACCAACACTACCGACCGGGGGCAGGGTTGCAGCCCATATCCGCGGTCTGACCATTTAACCTGAAAGGCACCCCATGACCTCAGATAAATTCCCATCCAGCCTTTCGGGTCGCGTCATCGAGCTGGCAAAGCTGATTGGCTCTCTCAGCGTGATTGCGGGGGCCGTTCTCACCATATGGTCGGTCACTTGGGGGCCAGCCCGTGAATTGGTAGACTACGTGGTGGCCGAGTGGACCGACATGCAAGAAAGCGTGGCTGAGATCCATGAAGAGGTGGATTCACTACGAAAAGAAGTGGCGCAGTTGAAGGGCGAGGACCGTGTGATCCGCGAGGTGCCCGGCCTGACCTATGTGGCCGAGCCTGTCTATCAGGGTGAGCGGATCGTGTTCAATTTCGTCGCTGAGCGCACGCGTCTTGGTGAGAAATGCCTCTTTCGTTACTCACAGCCTATCTTCACCGACATGTTCAACATACCCACGCCGGGGGAGCGTCGCCAAGCCGCGCGGCAGATCAGCAATGACCCGACGCCGCTGCGGCCCGGCTATACGCCACCCGTCAATCTGCGGCCCGGTCGTGTCACAGTCTATCTGATCCTGGCCTACACTTGTGCCGGCGAAGAGGTTTTCGACCAAACCAGCACCGCCGCGTTCGAGCTGCTGGAAGGCCCGCGACCGGCCGACTGATCCACCACCACAATTTGACTGACATCAGATCGCTTCGGCGGTCTTTTTTGTATTGGAGACATGCAATGAAACTGATCCCTGACTGGCGCAAAATCGCGCTGCAATCATACTCGATGTGGAGCATTTATCTTGGATTGCTGTGCCTTGTGTTGCCCAACATGCTCTGGGGCATCTTCAAGATCGAAAGTGATCCCTATCTACAAGGCTGGGCGGCGCTGATCCTGTTTGTCGGGGGCGCGGTCGGCCGCTTGGTTGATCAGGCGCGCAGTGGGCGCTGGGGGCGGTGGTTATTCCTGGGAACCCTGACTGTCGGGGCGCTGCTGGTTGCGTTGTCGCTGGGCGGTGCGGTGGTCGAGGATATCACCTTGCCGGACGCTGAGGAGGTCAGCGCCACCGACCGGCAGGCGATCTTGATCCCGGCCATGGGCAATCGAGTGGCTGTATCGCCCGCGCGGCCGGTCGCAGACATGCCCGTCGACGACCCAACATTTCTTGAGGTCGCCCTGCCATTCGTCGGCAAGTGGGAAGGTCTGCGCCTGACGGCCTATCGTGACATCGTCGGCGTCTGGACTGTCTGCTACGGCGAGACAAAGGGCGTGCGGCCGGGGGATATCTATTCCAAAGCACAATGTGACGCCATGCTGGCGCGCGAGCTGATCGCGTACCGGCGGGGGTGGCACGGATACCTCAGCGACGAGACCAGGACGACCCGTCTGCCGGTGCATCGCGATGTCGCTTACACCAGTCTTGCCTACAATGTCGGGGTTGCGGGCGCCGGGAAGTCGACGGCAACGCGGCGCCTGAACGCTGGCGATATCGCGGGTGGATGCGGGGCGATAACGTGGTGGAACAAAGCGGGTCAGAGGACCGTGCGAGGTTTGGTCAATCGGCGGGCTGAAGACTACGCCTACTGCATGAAAGGGCTGGACGCATGACGCGTGTCGTCGTGGCCGTCGCCGCTCTCTTGCTTGTTGTCTTCTTGGTCTACCGGCAGGGTGGTGAAGATAGCGTGCGCGAGCAGCGCGAAGACATCCTTCAACGATCAAAGGACATTTCCGATGCTGTCAAAGATAGTGATGCTGCCCCTGATTGGCGTGACCAGTTGCGCGATCGGCACTAGTGACGCAGCTTTCTGCGGCCCTGAATACACGGGCGCCATAGAGCGGCTTGCTGATGCGCTCCCCAACCCTCTGACGCCCGATGTCGTGGGGCGTGCTGGTACAGCAGTTGTGCGGGGCCATGACGCGGGGTGTTCAACCTAAAGGAACTATCCCGCGAAACTGTTTGCAGTGGCAGCACTGACGTTTTTTGTCACTCCCTACATTCAATCATGCGGCCAAGGACATGTGCCGTGAGGACATGATTGCGGCTTTCAAGCGCAAGGATAGAATGATGCAGGCGCGGTCTGACGAGCTTGACTATTACTGTTCAGCTTAAACTATCGAATGACACATGTAGATCTGGCTGAAGATGGACAGTTCGACCTAACGATGTCGTTTGGATATCGAGATCCAATCAATCGCTTGATGCAGGAAATACTGCGCGTCCGTGAAGAGATCGGGATGCCAAACGACCGCAATAAGGCCAATGGCACGGCGGTGGTGATCGTTTGGAAAGCTAGTAAGGTTTGCCATTTAGTGAAGCGCTCGCGGGCGCCTGAGATCATCGGAATCACGGCCTACAGCGAGACGCCTGCCCGCTCCGCTTAGATGCTGGGGCGGGAATTTTCGCTTGTGATTGCCGAAGGCTTCGGTTTTGATTTTCGGGAAAACTCCCCGCTGGGAAGGCCAATGAAACGCGCAATCCTAATTCTCTGAAATATAAAAAGTGCCAAAAGCGGCAACATCATACCTGCAATAGTGCCAGAAATTATGTGAATAATTGGATCTTCTAGGCTTAGCCCTTTCAAGATTATCCTCGTGCCAGCCGTTGCTAGAATATGCATAACATAGATGGCAATGACGTTTCGCCCGATAAATGTCAGCGCTTTGCTCCCGAAGTGAATGTTCTGTGCTATCCAGATAACCGCAACGATTCCTGATATCGCGGCAGGCAACATTTGAAGAGAGTAGAACCAAGTGAGCTGGATCCCGATGCTGAGGGCATACGCCACAGTGCCAAGCCATACCACCACCGCCAGCGCACCAAGCCACCCAGGTATCAACACAGGCCGCCACAACGCTCCTGCAACGAAGAATGCAAAGAAGTAAAAAACCTCAAACGCGACCCATTTATCCCCGTAGAGTAGAGGGGAGGACGCAGTCATAAGAACAGCGGCAAACAGAAGGATTTTGCTTGGTCGAAATAGAGCCATGATCACAATGAAAATCATCAGCACGTATAGGAACCAAAATGGCGATATTGGAAATATTGGAATTAACAGAAGATTGGAGAGGCCAATGTCGGAATTTGTTTTGTTCGCCAATAAGATTTGAATGGCACCATGAAAGATAGAGAACACAAAATATGGAACCAGTATCGCCTTTGCGCGGCTCGACAAAAACATTGACTTTTGCCTTGATTTAACAATATTCATTCCGCTAAGAAAAAAGAATAATTGCATGTGGAATGTGTATATTGCAAAGTCCACAATCTGCCAATTAAGAGATGTCAAGGTCCCGCTGGAAAGTAGCCCTCTGGAAGCGTGACCATAAACCACAAGAGTGATTCCGACAGCCTTTGCAATGTCGATCCAATCAATCCGCTTTTTGGTTTCAGTCATGGGTTTGATATCCTTTGATGTGCGGGATTTGATCTGCCCCCGAGGCTCCCTCGTTTATAATGAGAGTTTGCGGGTTTGTTTTTGCATATGCGTCGTCATCGGTTTTGGCAAGCGCGTCAGGCACGGAGCCCTCAAATTGCTCAAGCGTCCGGCGCGCTTGTGCGGGTGTTTGATTGCCGAATGATGAGGGCGGCCCGACATTTTTAAAATCGTACTGCCAGAGGGACAGCTTGCTTTCGGTTCCGCCTGCCTTGCGTAGCGCCAGAAGTGTGTTGTTGATCTGCCGCAGGATAGCCAACTTAAATTCACAAGTCTTGATGGTTTTGATGGATAGGGCGCCAAGATTAAGCATTGGCACCAAGTCTTGAAGAGCCGCATCTTGCTGGAAAACTACTTCCTGCCTGGAGGCCTCGAGGCCCAGATCGAAGCCTTCGTTCGGATGAGTAACCTTTTCAATCGGTGCAGAGTACCCCATTGTCTCACACAATCAGACCCGGTCCGAAACGGAAGGGTGAAAACATGATGAGGACGTGATGACCGGCACCGCCGTACCGAGGAAGAAGCTGAAGAATGTCATTATTGTTTACGATTTCGCGCACATCAACGGGGGACAGGCTAAGGTCGCGATTGAAAGCGCGCTTCTACTTTCCGCCGCCGGGCTGAAGGTTTCGTATTTTGCGGCGGTCGGTCCAGTGGATGACCGGCTCGCGGCCGCCGGCATTCGAGTTGAGTTGTTAGGCCAGAAGGACATCATGTCCGAGCCTGACCGCAAAATGGCCATGAAGCGCGGAATCTGGAACGCCCCGGCCCGCAAGGCACTGGCCGCGTTTACGGCGGAATTCGATCCGGCGGAGACGGTAGTTCACTGTCACGGCTACGCCAAGGCCCTGTCGCCCTCGATCGGTCCCGAACTGGCGGCAGGCCCGCTGTCGGCCGTCTATACGATGCACGAATATTTTCTCGCCTGCCCCAACGGCGGATTTTACGACTTTCAGAAGCATGAAATCTGCACCCGAAAGGCGCTTGGGGTGGATTGCCTGACCACGAACTGCGATGTTAGGCATCCGGCGCATAAGGTCTGGCGGGTAGCTAGGCAGATCGCAACCAAGGGTCGAGGAAAGCTGCCGTCGGGACTGCGGGACATCATCTATATCTCCGAAGTGCAGCGCAGGGCCATGGCCTCCTACCTGCCGGAGGCTGCACAGTTGCACCATGTTCCCAACCCCATGGCCTTTCCCGAGACGATGGCAGCGCCCGCGCGAGATCAGGATATCTTTCTGTTCATCGGGCGTCTCTCGCCCGAAAAAGGCGCACGGATCTTTGCCGAAGCTGCAAAGCTTGCGGGCAGAAGGGCGGTCTTTGTCGGGGACGGCCCAGAGGCCGACCATGTACGCAAGATCAGCCCTGACGCCGAGATCACCGGTTGGGCGACGCCTGCGGAGGTCGAACGCTGGATCGCCCGATCCAGGGCTTTGGTCTTTCCGAGCCTCTGGTACGAATGCCAGCCACTCACCCCGATCGAATCCCTCGGGCAGGGGCGCCCGGTGGTCACTGGTTCTTGGTCCGCGGGTGCGGAATTGGTACAGGATGGAGTGAATGGTGTCCTCTATCATGAGCCCACGCCCGAAGCCCTGGCTGCGGCAATCGGCAAAGTTGATGCTCTGCCCGACGTCGACCCGCAGCCGATCAGGGATTTCGTGTCGCCCGAACGTCACGTGGCACGACTGCTTGAGGTCTACAGCTCCGCCATCGCAAAGCGTATGGACTGAACATCGGACGCGGGAAAGAAAGGCTTACGTACACAAACAGGGGCAATTATTTTGGTCTCCCTTTATCTTACAAACGACAAATGTTTGGAAGCCGAAAGCAGGGCTGGTTAAAATCGCGAGAAGCACTTGAATATTCCGCTGTTGAACCTGAGAACATACCATACCCTTAAGGTGGTGCTCGTGCGCATAGGTGTGCGATGTATCAACCGTATCGGACATTAGTTAGTTGCGGACGGGAGAATGATCCTCTCCTTTCCGCCAGTGGTGACAGTGAGTTCAGAGGTGCGTATGTGCAGCACTTATCACAGAGACAAGATCTCGCGACGGAGATGATATGGCCCTCGGCATCGGTTTTTACCTAATAAACATTTTCGTGGCTGCTACAGCTTTGTTGATCCTTTGGCGACTACGGATGCTGGCTGCATTCTCCATGTTGCTGTACCTTTCCGCCCTCGTTCTGGTGCGTCCCGCGATCATCTACATCGGATTGGATGAGCCGCAGCCGCAAAATGCCTTTAGTTTCTTCGTAGAGGATGCAGGTGTCGCGTCCCTTGTTGCCGCTCTATGGGTCGGGGTGTTCTTGGTGGTCGTGGTTATGTCACGAAAACTTCTCTACCCCCTTGGGGCCGCGATCCTGCCGAGGCCGCCCGAGCGCCCTCCCTTGGGTCGTGTCCGGTCATTCACACTCTTCGTGGTTGGGCTGGGTGTTATGATGACGTTGCTAATGATCATGCAGACCGGTGGCGTAGCCCGTTTCATGTTTGCCGTGAAAGTTGAGAAGGCCCTCACCGGAGCATATGTTTTCAGACAGATTGCAGTGCTTGGTATTATCATTTCACTTTACGGTTTGTTCCACGAACTGAAAAACTGCTCAAACGCAAAAACGAAGCGGAAATTGATGGCATTTTATGGATGCCTGATTATTGCAGGCATGGCCACGAATTTTGCGTGGGGGAATCGCGGTAACATTGCTTATGTGCTCGTTGCGGCGGGGATAGGTTGGAATTTTTATATTAGTCGCCTGCAGCCGCTCAAGGTCCTGACAATGGCACTGATCCTTCTTGCAACGATGACAGCACTCGGGACCGTACGCAAAGGTGCGATCGTGGCGCAGACCGGCGTGGACTTTGGTGCAGAAAATCAATTCCGGGAGATTTCCCGTTCACTTCACTTCGTGGAGTTCGATGCCCTTGTGCTCGCAGTGCGAGATAGTGGCGATAAGTTCGAGTTTCGCTTGGGGGAGGATTTCAAAAACGGCGCTCTCTCAATGGTTCCTCGTTCAATTCTGCCAAATCGGGAAAACTTCCACGTTGGGCAGTGGTTTCGGCAAATCTATCAACCTGGAATTGTCAATGGCTGGCCCGTCACTGTCATTGGTGACTGGTGGGTGAATTTCGGTGTCCTGGGAGTCTTCATTGGCGCAGCTCTTTCAGGAGTAGTAGCCGGGATCTTCGATGGTGCGTTTAGATCACCTACCCGTAGTGCTTGGGATGCCGTCATGGCGCCGTGCCTTGGCATCCTGAGTTTCAGCGGCGGCTTTGGCACTGGGTTTCCTCAGGAAATTATTATGACGCTGTTCCCGATCGCACTTTTTGCGATCGGGTTACGTGTCAGATTTAAAACTGGGCCAGCCAAGCGTTGATGGCTGACTGCGGGAGCTTGATAACGGCTTCGTAATCCTGCTTGATGAGCCCCTCAATGGTCTCGTCGCTAGCATCACGCGGGATAACCGGCAGATCAGTATCTTTTCCTATCTCGGCAGCCCGGTTGTCGATGGATACAATGTAGCCGCGCCGTTTGTGCTGCAACGCCCTGATCCCCGCATGAAGCCGGTTGCCTACGTAATCCAGCCGATGATCTGAGGTCAGAAGCTCATCGTAAGCGTCAAGTGTCGGGGCTAATAGCTCAGCGCGCCCTTTGGAGAGATTGGAAACGTAATCCAAATCATCAAAACCCTGCGGCCAAATATATACCTTGTCGTAAAGCTTCAGAAGCAGGTCTAATGTGCGTGCATCTGTGGCGGATGGTTTTCGCATAGAAAAGGTTGTGACCACCACATTGCCTTTTTCCTTCGGGATAGTGGCCAGATGCTCTGGAGTGAGCTGCCACATTGTCACGCATGAAGTCATCACAACGTTTTCAATTCCTGCATCTGCCAGCATGTCTTTCGTATGTGTATCCCGAACGGAGTGAATTGCCTTTGGGTGGAGCAGGCGTTTCAGCATCATTCGGGTCATTGCTGTTGGCTTTTTCTCGTAGTCCCGCCATCCAGCTGCCAGAAGAATCAATTTTTGATTTACAAACGCTAAATCCCGCAGACCGACTCTCCACCCCCGGTCGGTGAGAAGAGACGAGGTCAGGATATTGCTGCCCCCGACCACAGCATGCTCAGCTTGTCGGATCAATCTATGACTACGAATGCCCATGCTTTCATGGGTGGGTGCCGTAGTGATAAAGTGCTTCGGCAATGCCTTTCGAACCCAGCGCCGTGCTGCATCGGCAATGACTTCGTCTCCAGCATTACGCGTCCCAATGGCAGGATCGAGAATTACCACTGCTTTTCTTGGGGAAAAGAATTTATCTGACATCAGGGGGTTCCTTAAGGTTTGCTAGAGATTGTTTGGTGAAAGCATTAATGCCTCGTTGCAGTAGGAATACCAGAACCGAAGCTTGTAGCAGGGATACGACGATGATCGCGATGGCGACGCCCTGAAGGCCATCTAAGGTCGCGCCCAACCAGCATCCAGATACTATTCCTGCAGCAACGAAGACACGCAGCGTAGCGAAAACTCGGAAGGAACGTTGGGCGATCAGTGCTGTCTGCAACACGGCGATTACAAGACGCAAAGCGAGGGCAACCGTGAGCATGATGAAGAGTGTGCTATAGGGTGCATAGTCAGAGCCAAAGGCAAATAGAACAATCTGACGCGGTGCTACGCTTGCGATGAGAACTGCAACTATGCCGATCCCGGCCATCAATCCGGCAAATCGCATGGTCATGCGTCGGTAGTTCTCAATCTGTCCATTATGAAAGCTGCGAGCCAGACGGCTTGCCATGGCCTGACTTACAGATGTTGCAAAAACTGTGCCGACTTGGAGAACGAAGCCGATTGCCGTGTAAATCCCCGCCGTCGTCAGGCCGAGCGTTGCGGCAACAATAACCCGCGGTGCATTCGTCGCAAGGGCCGTAAACAGTCCCGCGATACCCAAAGAAAAGGTCTCGCCCATGAGGGTGATGATCGCACCCCAGTAAAACTTCGGCATACTCGCCTCCAAGCGTGCCGCCTGGCGATAATCGTGCACCAAGGCCACGAACCACCAGGTAAAGGCCTGAGCGACCAATGCCCAAGCAAGGGACCCTGTCGTGAAAAGCAACCCAGCGAAGATCATAAGTGAGATTGGGCCACGCAAAACCATCGACGTCGCAAGAAGCTCAAGTCGGCCCGCTTTCTGGAAGCTGCCATAAAACAGATCGCTCAGCGCTTCGGCACATTTTGCGATGGCGACGAGAATAACGATCTGCCAAGTGTCTTCGTCAGTTCCGATGAGCGCGATGAGAGAGATAGCTATGAAAGCCAAGGAGGTCGTCAAAATCCGCGTGGCGACATAAATACCCATACGGTCTTGTGCAGACACATCTGTGGCATGGCCGACACGCAGACCTAAATTGCAAAATACGATAACAATTGTCGAAACTGAGATTGCAAAGCCGTAGCGCCCGACGTCCTCTACGGATGCCATCCGCGTCATCATCATGATGATTCCGATTTGGCTAAGCATGTATACGCCATAGCCGATAGCCGACCACGTGAGGTCTTTGCGCACGGATGTAGGCCGCTCGGAGATCGTCATGTCGTTTTGCGCCGCCCTTTGATCGCCTCCCAAACTGCGAGGTCCGGGGCGCAAAGGGCTCGAACGCGGGACAATGTCGCTTCAGGGAGTTCCGCAAGAGAGACAAACTTGCGGTCGCCCGTGCCTTTATTTTCATGCTTGATCTTGACCCGGACTCCTAGAGCATCGCGAATTTCGCGTTCAAATCCGGGAACATCCGCGAGATCGCCAACCACAGAAAATTTTTCGAGGTTCTCTATGGCTGCAGCAATGGCTTGGGCGGAGCGAAGATCCGCTTCTTTTGGGAGACCGCAGTAATACTCGACAAAAGTCGCCCCAAGCCGACGTGCTCTTTCGGTCCCTAAAAAGGCATCGAAGTCCTCTTCAATATTGGCGTGCGCATGTGGCTTTTGGTGGCTCCAGTTGTAATGCGAGACAAAGCGCGCCACCGGCTCCCGAAGCATTGTCACGAATTTGTAGCTGTCACTAAACCGTGTATAGGCATGTTCAGAAAAGCGAACGTGCAGTGACACGCCTCGCACACCTTCGTACATGTGATACAGCAGCATTTGTTCGCGCAGATCAAGCACGTCGACCAGCATCTGTTCCCGATCAGTGCGCCCGGTGAAGGCCTCGAAGGCTCTGAAGCTCGATTCCGGAGTCACGGTGGCTTGGCTCAGCAGATAGCGCTTGCGCAAGGCGCGCCCGACGGATGTCCCCCCACACTTTGGGACATGATGAAATACGAACTTCTGCGGCAGCAGACGTTCAGTTGTGGTGGCGCGCAGCGCCTTGGCCTGGTCAACGATGCCCATCTGTGTGTCGTTCCTACAATGTTCGTTTCATGTTGGCCAGCTGCCCAGGTCGAGATCAAAGCGTGCTGCCAGCAGCCGGTTGGCCTCGGCAAAATCCTTGCCCAGCTCAACTGCCAGTTCTTTGTCGGTGGTCTGGGGCGCGCGCCCCTTGACCGTGTTCAGCCTACGATAGAGGCTACGGGCAAGATCATAGGCCTTCCCTTTGGGCAGACTGCCGCGAATCTTGACGTTAAGAGACTGCAATGCCCGATTTTTGGGCGCATATGTCTCATTCTCTCGCGGGAAATCGTAGTTTTCGTAAAAGCCGGGCTCCAGCCCCAACCATCCGGCGATGTGTTGCGTCAGGGCCGGGCCGTCAGCTTTGAGCGCGTCAAAGGTCGTGACCATCATCCGGTCAGGACCAAGCCGGTCCGCCCATGGCTCCAAGAAGTCGATGTAGCGGGCATAGGACAGCGCATTACGAGCCAGTTCGTTGCCCTTGAAATCATGTGTTCCGGCGCGCACCGCATCAAGGAAGGCGGCAAAGCTCATGTCCGAGGGGATCCAGTCCCAGTTGTCGCGGAAATAGGTATAGAGCGAGAGGATCTGGGAGCCTGGTTCGCGCAGCACGAACAGGCACTTCGGCTGGCTCGGCAGATTGGGAACGGTGTCCAGGGCGGTCTTGTAGTAGATATAGCCGGGAGTGGATTCCACGATGATTTTCGGCTGTTGGCCCGCCGGGATTGGGAATTGCGCCCGCCATGTTTCTAGCCCGTGGGAAATGTGGAAATCCGGTCGATACATATGCGTGTCGGGGTCAACCAGAAAATAAGTTTCCTTTTCGGTCGATCCGAAAGCATCGGGGTGATCGGCAATCCATCGCTGCAACGAAGATGTCCCTGCCTTAGGCGCGCCCGGGATCAATAAGTTCGGTACCCAGCTGGTATCCAAAATTTCCTGCATGTCCCAACTCTTTCCAAATGATAAAACAAATCTAGTGCAGTCACAAATGAGTAAAAAATAAGTCTAAAGTGCGTCGCGATAAAGCGCTTCAATTTGGCTCGTAAGTCTTTCTACTGTAAAGCGATCACTATATAATTTGGTGCAGTTTGGCCTCATACTTAGGAGGTCTTCTTTATTCATTGAAATCAATTGCGTGACGATGTCTTTTACAGAAAGTGGGAAAATATACCCCGTTTCCCCTACTTCTACCATGTCAGGCAGTGCCCCTCGATCGCTCGCCAACACAGGACAACCGTTTCGGTAGGCTTCCGCCACCACTAGCCCGAATGCTTCCCATCTTGACGGAATAATGCAAGCGTCTGCCTCACGGTAGATCTGGTCAATTTCGTGGTCATTCGCCCAGCCCGTATAAGTCACGCCATCTTGATGAGCTTTGCTTTGTAGATTACCATCAACTACCGGCTCGCCGACCACGCGCAGATATATATCGCCTCGTATTTCGCGAGCCTCTGAAAAGGCAGTTAGGAGCAAATCAAGCCCTTTCTGCCTGTCATGTCGTCCAACGAATAGAAAATTTATACGATCTGTTTTTTTCTCAACGGTGGCGTCAAAGTTTTCGACGGCTCCCCGGACACCATTCTCAACCATAACGTGCTTACCTAAGAAGCCATTCCTTTTCGCATGATCAAGTTCAGACTTTGAAACAGATATGTTCATATTTGGAATGTATGCCATATATCTTTCAATAAAAGTAGTTATAGACCTTGTAAAAGTTTTGGTCTCGCGCGTAGATGCCCATCCGTGCGCGCAATAGATAATTGGAGTACTTGGCCTCATTACCTTCAGAGCCAGCATTGCAGCGATGCTGAAAGTGCTATGGCAAAATATTAGATCAAAATCGGACTGCTTAGCTACGCTTATTGATTTGCGAAGGAAGCGAAACAAAGATGGAATGTTCCGACCGCTTCGAATGAAAGTATGCACGTTCGCGGGATTGGTGAGCGCTTTCAGGTCTTCGGCCGGACCAACAATTTCTTGATCGACAGCCTGTGAAGTTAAAAGCGCATTAAAGTAAGTGGCCGGACCGCCTTTTACCGTCTCGCACACGTGAAGCACGCGAATTTTATCGGTGTTGGCGCTAGTCGTTGCCATTTCTAACATACCCGAGTCTCCGCATCTTTCATGACGGCGAGGCTATAGCGCCGATGCGTGAATCGTCAGAAGTAACGCATTTTTTGAGTGTGTACCTCAAAACCCTTACCTTAGCCACCCCGCTGCGTTGCAGCAATTGTCGGTCGAATGCTTATACAATGAGACCGATTTCTAAAAGCCCTTTTTTTGGGGCATCTACTTTTATCCATATTGTCGCCGTTTCCGGGGGAAGCCCCCCGAGATCACAACTTTTCCACCTCACGCCATCGCCCAAATCGCGCTCCCGCAACCAACGTAACCGACCCAGCCCTCGCAATTCGCGGGGGTTTTGTCGTTTCGGGCTCCCCCAACGCCAAAATACCCGCAAGTTCGCCCGAAAGTTCAATGTGATGGCCGTTCGGCGCATCCGCGTCAGGCATCATGCGGATCTCGGAGATCAGCCCACGCAGCGCCTCGGTCTTGCGGTCGAATGCGCGATAAATGACTGAATGAGCATCTCTTCGAAACGTGCGCCATGCCCGCAATTTAGTGGCGGTATGGCGCGATGGCTTTAACCACCACCGCCCGCATTCAAGCCCTGCCGACATGACAGCTCGGGACTATACTAACCGGTCAGAGGAAGACCAAAACCTGAGCAGAGCCAACTCATAAGCGAGGACTCTCTGGGGAGCAGGTCAGATGCTGATCCGGTTAAGATGTTCTGCCCCATTGCTCATAGGAAAATACAGCCAGAGGCCCCGCCCGCACCGGTGACCGCGGGGCCTCTGGTGCAAGGCTGGTTTCAACTGCTACGCACAACTGTATTCGTCAACGTACCTATGCCGTCGACTGTGAGTTCAACAACATCACCGTCTGCCAGAAATTCGAACCGCTCTAACCCGCAACCGTCATTGACCGTGCCACCGCCAATGATTTCACCCGCGTGCAAGGTTTCGGCATTCGAGATAAAGGCGATCATATCTTCGAAGCCGTGCAGCATGTCACCCAGACGGCTGTCAGTGACCGTGCGGCCATTGATCTTGGCCACGCAGCGCAGGTTTCGGTAATCCGCAATCTCGTCCGTGGTTACGATCCAAGGGCCGAACACGTTGCCAGCGTCGAAACTTTTACCTTTGGCGGGGCCAAGCATGCCTTGCATCTCGCGCAATTGCGTATCGCGGGCCGAAAAATCGTTGAAGATGGTGAACCCGAAAATATGGCCAAGCGCATCATCAGCCGCGATGTCACGCCCGCCCTTGCCGATGATGACGGCGACCTCCAGCTCATAATCCATATAGCTGGAATAGTCCGGCCAGACGATCGTGTCGCCATCACCAGCGACGCTAAAGCGGTTGGTGATGTAGAAAATTGGTTGTGCTTTGTAGATATCGGGAACCGAACCTTCTGCATGACCGGGATCAGGTTCGCCTGCCATTACGGCCGCAAGGCGGCGCATGCCGACCGGGGCATGTGCGATGTGGCGCGGCGCGGTGGATGCGTCACGGATCTGCGGCGGGCATGGCAAAGGTGCCAACAGCCGCACATCAGTCAGTGGCACTGAAACAGCCGCCGCATCCAGCGCTTCACGCGCGGCAGCGAGACCCTTCTGCCCGGCATCAATCAGCGACTGCATGTTCGCCAACGCAGCTGTTCCGGTGGCGGTGAGATCGATCAGGTCTGTTCCGGACGCCGTCAGCGCCCCAAGGCGCGGACCCTGACCGCTGTCAAATGTTGCAAGTTTCATCGCATATTACTCCTTAATCTCTGATGATCGCGACAGGGCGGCACCAGCCAGCCGACGCGCCTTTTATCTTGACCGGAAAGCACTGCACCTCGAACCCTGTCGCAGGCAGGGTTTCGAGATTGGCAAGCTTCTCCATGTGGCAATAGGCGCGGTCCATGCCGGCGCGGTGCCCTTCCCAGATCAGGGAGGCGTCGCCGGTTTCCGCGACTTTTTTTGCTGTATGTACGAAGGGCGCGTCCCAACTCCATGCATCGGTGCCGCATACGCGCATACCACGCGCGGTCATCCAGTTTGTCGCTTCGCGCCCGATGCCGCAGCCGCTTGGGACATAAGCGGGTGTGCCGTAATGGGCCGCAGCACCGGTGTTGACCAGAACGATGTCGCCCGGCTGCAGATCATGCCCGATCCTCTCGAATTCGGCTTCGACCTCTTGGGCGGTGACGACGTGGCCATCGGGCAAGGATCTGAAGTCCAGCTTCACCCCGCGCCCGATGCACCACTCAAGCGGCACCTCGTCGATGGTGATGGCGCGCTGGCCGCCGTCCATCGTGGAATGATAATGGTAAGGCGCATCAAGATGCGTGCCGTTGTGTGTCGAAACCGTCACCTGTTCGACCGCCCAACCTTCGCCCCCTGGCAAGCGGTCTCGACCGACACCGGGAAAGAAAGAAAGCACCTGATCAGCGGTTTCATCATGGGCAAAATATGTGATTTTAGGCGCCAATCCCGGCGGATCTGCGTATTCGGTGTTTTCCAGGGGGCGGGCTAGATCAATCAGTTGCATTTCGTATCCTTGTTCAACGGCCCAGAAGGCCGGTCGCAATTTGTGGGATGAAGACCAGCGCGACCAGGGTCAGCGCCATGATGAGGGCGAAGGGGGCTGCACCGCGGAAGACTTCGCCGAGGGTGATGCCGGTATCTTTGAGCGTGGCGTGAACCACAAAGACAGACAGACCCAGCGGTGGCGTCAGCAGGCCAACTTCAACGGCGAGCACGGTAACCAGGCCGAAATGCACGATGTCGATGCCCATTTGCTGGGTCACGGGAAAGGCCAGAGGTACTGTCACCAGCATGATGGACGAGCTGTCCAGCACCGTGCCCAGCAGCACCAGAAGCCCCGCGAACATAAGCAGAAAGCCGGTTGGCCCGATGCCGGAGTTTATTGCCATTTCAGTAATCGACGCGGGCAACCCCGAATAGGCCAGCATCCGACTGTAGATGGATGCCCCGATAATCAGAAAGCACACAGCTGCCGTAATATGGCCGGTCTGCACCGCAATCCGCCATCCCGCAGTCGTTCCGATCCGGCGCATGGCGAAGCCGATGGCCAGTGCCGCAGCGGCGCCCACGGCTCCGGCTTCGGTTGGTGTGAAAAAGCCCATGTAGATTCCGGCCAGAACCAGCGTGGCCAGACCGAAAACCGGCAGAATGGCCCAGACAGGCGTGCGCTGCGTCTCTTCGGGGGCCTTGATGCCGTCGAACAGGTGCGGGCGCACAATACCGAGCCCACTGAGATATACGATATAGGCAAACGCCAGCAGAACTCCGGGACCGATGCCGCCGATGAACAGATCGCCGATGGACGAATCCGTCAGGATCGCAAACAGGATCAACAGAAGCGACGGCGGAATAAGCATACCCAGCACCGACGACCCCGCCACGACACCCACCGCGATGCTGCGGTTGGTGCCTGCGCGCACCATTTCCGGCACGGCAATCTTTGAAAACACGGCAGCCGAAGCAATTGAGATCCCGGTGATGGCCGCAAATACGGCGTTTGACAACACGGTCGCCACCCCCAGCCCGCCCCGCCAGCGCCGCAACCCGCGCGAGATAACCGCAAAAGTGTCACGTCCCATGCCGCTTTCCGATACGGCCAGCCCCATCAGAACAAACAGCGGTACAACACCGAATGTGTAATCTGCAATGCTGTCTGTTGCGGCAAGCGCCACGAAATTCATCGCCAGCGACAGCTTGCCCGTGATGGCCCAGACGCCAAAAAGGGACACTCCCGCCAGGGCGATGGCAACATGAATACCTGCGTAAATGGCCAGGGCAATCGCACCCAGCGACAGATAGCCCACGATAATCGGGTCCATGTCTAGATGCCCCGCTTTTCATTCAATGTTGCAAGGGCCGTCAGTAAAAATGACAGTGCCAGCAGTGCGGAGCCCAAGACGATCAGCAACAGAAAGGGCCACACCGGCAGCGTGAAATGCCCCTGCACGCCTTCCATTTCGCCGCGTTCATAGGCGCGTAGTGCCTTTGGCCAGACCGCCCATGCGAGCGTCGCGGCAAAAGCTGCACCACAAAGTTGTGCCACGATGTCCATCACAAGACCTGCCAAGGGCCAGCGACGGCGCAACATGCCCAACACTCCGTCAGAGCGTATCATCTCGCCTTTGCGATGGGTGTGGGCGATTTGCAGGAAAACAATGCCGACGATCGAATATTTCACCATCTCGGGCACCCCCGCGATTGGGCGGCCCAATGTTTCGCGCCCAAGGATGTCGCAGACGATCAGAACCATTAGACCGAGTATCCACATGGTAGCGACCACATTGGCTGTGCTCATGACCACGTCCGCAGTCCGGACAAGGCGCCCGCGCGCCTTATCCGTTGATGTCGCGTCGTGTGTCATTCAACAGACCAGTCACGCGGCAGCGAAACGCCCGCAGCCTTGAGGTGGTCGATATAGGTTGTCAGAACCTCTGTGCCGGGTAGTCCCTTGCTGTCGAGATCCTTCGCCCAATCGATAGCGATATTCGGCAGCGCGTCCGCCCACGCAACGCGCTGGTCTTCGGACAGTTCGCTGATCTCGGCTCCGCCATCCTCCATTGCCTTGAATGCACCGGCCACACGGGTTTCCAACCCTGAACGATAGTCTGCGGCAAACACATCGGCGCTGTCGCGCAAGGCGGCCTGCACCACCGGATCCTGTTCGTCAAACCAGCTTTTCTGCGCAACGATGCCGCCGGCAAACTGCGCACCGAAATGCACGCGCGTCACATAGGGCGCAACTTCGTGCAATTTGGCGGCAGCTGCTGCCGTTGGGAACACGATCACACCCTCTGCAACACCGGACTGGATGTCGTTGTAGTAGGTCGTCAGGTTGCCCGACACACCTACCGCACCTGTATCCTTCAGCCAGTTCACCGCTGGTCCCGGCGCATTGATCTTGCGCCCCTGAAGGTCATCCAGACTTGTGACGGGAAAGGTCGTCATCAGCAGATAGTCTTCCAACCCGAAACCGCCGCCGAGGTATTCGAGGTCAAGATCCTCCCACAGCTTACGCATTGCGGGGATTTCATCGTGCATTCCATCAACAGTGGACAGAACCAGATCAACGTCGGGCGAACCGAAAGGCGTAACATAGGTGACGTTTTGCAGGCTCAACAACGATGGCTCGAACAGCGACGACACTATGCCGACCTGTGCCAGCCCGTCTTCCATCGCTTCACGCTCACCTCCGACTTTGGCCAGGGTGCCGCCATAAGCTTCGGTCCAGCTTATGGAGAAATCGGTGCCTTGCAGTGCAGCATCCACCGCCGGAATATAAGATTCCGACAGGGCTTTTACCCACAAGAATACCGGCGGATGCCCGGCCACCGCCGTCACGTCCAGCTCTTCGGCGTGCAGCGCAGGTGCCAGCGACATGGCGACAGCCAGTGAAGCGCTGGCCACAATCGTATTCAGTCTCATCAAAGTTTCCTCCCAGTTGCGCCGGAGCCTCTCCTCCGGCATTCTGCCCTTAGGACAAACTATCTGAACGTCCGTATAAAAAGTCAATCCGTGGTTTTTGTTTTCGCGACACGGGCCCGAACAGGAGACCTGCCAAGTGCCTCAAATGCCTGATCATAAAGAGCCTTCCGGCAATACAGACGGAAGACTCGCGCGTGGAGAAGCGACCAAAGACCGCGTTTTGGATGCTGCCGAGCGCTGCTTCGCCGCCCACGGGTTTGCCGCTGTCACGATTCGACAGATCGCCCGCGAGGCCGAGGTGACATTGGGCGTTGTCAGCTTTCATGGCGGATCGAAAGAACTTCTGTTTGGCACCGTTCTTGCCCGACGCACTGCCACACTGAATGCATTGCGCACCGATGCGCTCAACGCCCTGCAAGCTCGGGGGGGGATTACCATCAGGGACTTGGTCGACGCCTATCTGACCCCCTATCTTGAGATCGCATCGCGCGGAGATCCGCAGTGGCGCGCCTATGCGCAGCTGATCGCGCGGATTGTATCCGACGATCAGTATTATATGCAGGTGCGTGACCTCTATGATCCGGTCGCACGGGACTACATCGCGGAAATCAGGCGCATCCGCCCAGATGCTTCGGCCAAAACAGTTGCAACTGTTTTGACGCTGACGGTTGCGTCGATGCTGTCGATTGTTGCCAGTCGCGTCAGGATTTCAGGACTGTCAGGCGAACCCGCCAGCGAAAGCGCGCTCGATTACCGTTCTACTCTCGTGGACTTTTGCACCGGGGGTATCGAACAGGCGCTGGCCGCGCACTGACGCGAGGGCGATTTTCCTTTGGGCAGGAGTAAGGTGCGACGAGATGCATTCCGGCCGAACGCTCTTATCTAACGCAAAAAACTGCCGCTCAGACGATTGTTTTCGGTGTCGCGATTGCGGCAGTCGCGGGGGGATGTCGAGTGAAGCTTCTACGTTCGATCATCCGTGACGGGGATCGATTTTTCCTGGGATGGGATTGAAACCGTTCGGAAGGCTCTGCTTGTCGTCTCCTGATGGCCCAACCTGAGCGAGTGGAGCAAATATCCGGCTCACGCTTGCGCGGGATCTTACACGTTTGCGACTGGTGGTGACGCAGTACGGGTGCATCCGGGCAGGCACTATTGAGAAGCCGCAATCTGATCGGTGCTTTTCTGATGCATGGAAAACGTTGACATAAAATAATAAGTACGTACTTATTTGCTGCATGATAAAAATTTCGATAGATATTGGCGGCACTTTCACAGATGTCGTTGCTGAATCTGAAGAGGGGCTTTGCTCGGTCAAGGTGTTGACCACGCCGGATGCACCTGACCGCGGGGCACTGGATGGGGTAGGGCGGCTATTGTCAGATCTCGGCAAGTCCTACGCCGATATTTCCGCTGTCATTCATGGCACGACACTTGCGACGAACGCGTTGATCGAACGCCGTGGTGCCAAGACTGCCTTTGTCACCACCGAAGGGTTCCGCGACGTGCTGGACATGCGGTATGAAAAGCGGTTCGAGCAGTACGACTTGAATATCGAAATGCCCACGTCTCTGGTGGACCGGCCCCTGCGTCTTGGCTTGCAAGAACGTATTCTGGCAGATGGATCAGTACTGAGCGCACCGCAGGACGCAGAGATCGACGCGCTTGCCGAGAAGATCAAGAGCGAGAACGTCGAGGCCGTGGCGATCGGCTTTCTGCATTCCTATCGCAATCCCGTTCACGAACAGTACGTAGCAGAACGTTTGCAGCAGGCCTTGGGCGATACTGTTACGATCTGCCAAAGCGCGGATGTCGCTTGCGAAATTCGCGAATACGAACGGTTTTCAACAGTCTGCGCCAACGCTTACGTGCGACCGCTGATGTCCAAATATCTTGGCACGCTCAGGGCCGAACTGAACGGTCTGGGCTTTGATGGATCATTCCTGATGATGTTGTCTGGTGGCGGTTTGACCACGCTGGAGCAGGCAATGCGCTTTCCGATCCGGTTGGTGGAAAGCGGTCCCGCGGGTGGGGTTGCATTGGCAGCCCACGTGGCGCGCGAAGTGGGGTCGTCAAAGACGCTGTCGCTGGACATCGGTGGCACCACTGCAAAAATCTGTTTCATCCGCGACGGCAATCCGCAAACCACACGGCGGTTCGAAGTGGCCCGCGCATGGCGCGATGTAAAAGGCAGCGGTTTGCCTGTGCGCGTGCCCACGGTCGAGCTGGTCGAGATCGGGGCCGGGGGCGGTTCTATTGCTGCGGTGGATATACTGGGGCGTCTCAAGGTTGGTCCGCGCAGTGCGGGGTCGAACCCCGGGCCTGCAGCCTATGGCCGTGGTGGCAAGGATGCGACGATCACGGACGCGCACCTGACCGTTGGCAACATCGCAGCCGAAGGCTTTGCAGGCGGAATGATCTCGCTTGCCCCGGAAAATGCGCCGGATGCGATTGCGCGCCATGTGCAGGCTGCGATGGGTATCGACGATGTCGAAACCGCCGCCGCCGGAATCATCGAACTTGCCGATGAGACGATGGCCAACGCGGCACGTGTTCATGGGATCGAACTGGGACATGACATTGCGTCCTTTGATCTGTTGGTCACCGGCGGCGGCGGCGCGCTTCATGCCGCGCGCATCGCGGAAAAGCTGGGCATCCGTCGGATTATCGTGCCGCAGAACGCAGGCGTGGGTTCGGCTGTTGGGTTTCTGCGCTCTCCCGTGGCATTTGAAAGCGCCATTTCGGTTATGGAACTGTTGCACGATGTGGACGCCGCCGGACTGTCGCAACGGGTGGTCGAGCAGTTAACCTATGTCCGCTCCATCGTTGGCGAAGCTGTGCCTGCGGACCGTGTGACGACCTCGGTCAAGGTGGAGCTGCGCTATCAAGGGCAGGGGTTAGAGGTGGTTCTGGAGCAACCGGCCGATGATGGTTTCACCATCGACGCAGGTCAGCTAGAGGCTGAATTTATCTTGCGTTACAAAGCGTTGGTCGGATTTACGCTTAAGAATATTCCGGTCGAACTGGTCTCTGTCAGCGTGACGGCCCGCGAAGAGCGGATTTTGGACACACATTCGTTTGTGCCTGCGCCCGCCCAGGATGCTGGGGCAACGCGCATGGTGTTTGATCTGACTTCGCAAAAACGGATCAGCTATCAAATTCTGAAACGTGCCACCTTGGGCACAGATGTTTCAATCGGCCCCGCCGTGGTCAGTGAAGATCAGACAACCACCTTGGTGCGACCCGGGTGGTCGGTGCGTGCTTCGAGTGAAGGCCACCTTATTCTGGACCGGAGCGAAACATGAGCGATAATCTGGACATCGTGGCGCAGAACGTCCTGTGGAACCGCCTGATTTCGGTGTGTGAAGAGCAGGCCAATGCGCTGATGCGCGCGGCCTTTGGCGCAATCGTACGCGAGGCGGGCGATTTGTCCGCAGGGGTCTTTGATGCCCGTGGCGACATGCTGGCACAGGCCGTGACCGGAACGCCGGGGCACGTAAACACGATGGCCGCTTCTGTGCGCGCGATGCTGGCGCATGTGCCTGCTGACAGCCTGAAACCGGGCGACGCGCTGGTCACGAACGATCCGTGGCTGGGGGCCGGGCATGTCTTTGACTTTGTCGTGGTTACGCCTGCATTCCTGAACGGCAAGATCGTCGGTTATCTTGCATCGACCAGCCACATCGTTGACATCGGCGGGCGCGGTTGGTCGGCCGAGGCAGCTTCGGTCTACGAGGAAGGGGTCACGTTCCCGGTTATGCATCTGCGCCGTGGGGCGGATCTGAACGAGGATCTACTAGCCATCGTCACCGCCAACTCTCGGGTGCCACACGAAGCGCGGGGGGATATACTGTCGCTGTTGTCGTGCAATGACACTGGCGTCGCACGGTTGCTGGATCTGATGGGCGAATATGCCCTGGATGATCTGGTTTCGATTGCTGCGTTCATTTTTGAGCGCTCTGCCATGGGCACGAAAAAGGCGTTGGCGCGGGCGCCACAGGGTGTGTACGAAAACACCATGATGCTGGACGGGTACGATGCGCCGATCAAGCTGCATGCGCGGATGACCATTTCAGACGGCTCCATTTCCGTGGACCTGTCAGGCTCTACGCCGGCTGTCGTGCGTGGCATCAATTGTCCGTTGAACTATAGCGCGGCCTATGCGTCCTTTGGCATTCGCGCCTTGCTGACGCCCGAAATTCCGAACAATCAGGCGTCACTGGATGCAATCACGATCACCGCCGAGCCGGGTCTTGTGGTCAGTGCCGAGCGGCCCAGCCCCGTGTCCGCGCGCCACGTCATCGGTCAGGCATTGCCTGATCTGATGCTGGGATGCCTCGAGCAAGCCCTTCCTGGCGAAGTCTTGGCTGAAAGCGCCGGTGCTTTGTGGACGCTGTCGCTGTCCGGTGCGGGACAGACGTCATTTTCGTCATTGAACGTGGCCCTTGGTGGCATGGGGGCCCGACCCGGCACTGACGGTCTGTCGACCACTGCCTTTCCTTCGGGCGTGGGCTCCGTTCCAGTCGAGGCTGCCGAGGTTGCTTCACCCGTTATCTATCACGCCAAAGAGTTCATCTGTGACAGTGGCGGGGCCGGGCGCTATCGCGGCGGCTTGGGGCAGCGCATCGAAATCGGATCGCGCATCAACGAAGATATGTACATGTCTGCCGCCGCCTTCGAGCGCCTGACGTCAGGTCCCGAAGGACGCCAAGGCGGTCAACGCGGTTCGAATGGCAAGGTCGCCATCAGCGATGGCACGAAAGTCACCGACAAGGGCATGTACAGAATTCCGGCAGGGGAACGTGTGATCCTGCAAACTCCGGGCGGTGGCGGGTTTGGCAACCCGGCTGACCGGGACGAAGCGGTCCTTGAACGGGACCTTTCCGACGGGTTGGTCTCACAAGACGCCGCCCAAGCACTCTATAGAACGAAAAAATAACAAGCTATTTCCATCCAACAGGAGAAACCACAAATGACCATGATTGCAAAAATCCTTGCGGCAACGACTGCATTGTCCCTGACGGGTTCCGCCGTCTTTGCCGAAACCAAATGGGATCTGTCCACAGCCTGGGGCGCAAATAACTTTCAAGCCGAAAGCGCCATCGCCTTTGCGGATGCCGTACGCGAAGCGACAGACGGATCTGTCGATATCACCGTGCATCTTTCCGGCGAGACAGGCGTGAAGATTACCGAAAAAATGGCGGCGGTGGAAACCGGCATCGTCCAGATGGCCGACATGCTGCTGTTCCTTCAGGCGGGCGAAGAGCCGTTCCTGGGTGTCGATACGCTGCCCTACCTGATCCAGGGTCAGGACGAGATGAAGGTCTGGCTGGATGTGGCAGGCCCCACCTATGACGCGATCTTCGAGCGCCGCAACCAAAAGGTTCTGTACTACGTGCCGTGGCCGTCGCCCGGTGTGTACTCCAAAAAACCGATTGTCAGTGCCGATGACATGGCCGGCCAGCGCATCCGTGCGTTCAACGCGACCTCGTTCACTTTCCTGGAAAAGATGGGGGCCGCCCCGGTCGAACTGCCGTTTGAAGAGCTTGCGACAGCCGTCGCTGCGGGCACCGTTGACGGGGCCGCTACGTCGACCTCTACGGGCGCAAACTCCAAACTTTACCAATTCACTGCGAACTTCAATCCGCTGAACTGGTCCATGTCCCCCGATGCCGTGACGGTGAACCTTGATGCGTGGAACGCCCTGACCGACGAAGAGCGTGCGACGATCGAGGGCCTGGCAGACGACATGGAAGCCGGTTTCTGGGCCGCTTCGGCAGCCGAGGACGAAGCGCAGACAGCTGTGCTGGTCGAAAACGGCATGACGATCTCTGCCGCTGATGAAAGTCTGAAAGCGAAAATGGCCGAAGCAGGCAAGGCGATGTGGGCAGACTTTTTCGTATCCGTCCCCGAGGCGAAGCCGGTCGTTGAAGCCTATGCTGAAAAGACGGGCAAGTAAGCAGATGCAACGGGGCGGGCGCTACGTTCGCCCCTGCGCATCTCAAGTGTCATGACCGGTTTTCTCACCCTCATCGACCGTATGTCGCGATTGGCAGAATTTGTCGCTGTCGCTTTGATCTTTGGTTACTGCACCCTGATGTTGACCGAGGTCGTTGCCCGCGCGCAAGCTCAAAGCTTTTCATTCACATGGGAATACAGCCAATACGCGATGGCTGCAATTTTTGCGCTGGGCTCGGGGCCCGCGATCCGAACGGCGGTGCATGTGCGCATCACGCTGGTGACCGAAAAGCTGCCCGCTGCCGCAACCAAATGGATAGACGTGTTGGCCAATTTGGTCGCTTTGGTCATCGTGGCCGCCATTGTCTATGCCATGTGGACCAAAACCTCGGCCTCATTCGAGCGCAACATTCTGGCGACATCGGTCACCAAGACACCGCTTTGGATACCCCAACTTTTTGTGTTGTGGGGCTTTGCCCAGCTTTGGCTTGATCTGCTGGCGCGGATGATCCGTCGCGCCACAGACCGAACATATGAATGGCGTGGCGCTGACAAGGAGAACGCAGATGTTTGAGATCGCGATCGTCACCTGCCTGCTGTTCGTGGCCTTGCTTGCAGGCTCTGTCTGGATCGGGCTGTCGTTGTTCGCCACCGGCTATCTGCTGTTGTCGATTTTCAAGCCCAACATTCCGATGGAAATCTTCAGCAGCGGCGTGATCTGGGGGGCGTTGATCCCGACGCCGCTGTTGTCTCTGCCGCTGTTCATATTGATGAGCGAAGTCCTGGTCAGCGCCGGACTGGGGCGTTCGCTGTTTTCCGGACTGGCCCCGTGGGTTGGACGTTTGCCGGGCGGGTTGCTGCACGTCAATGTGGTGGGCTCGACATTGTTCGCCGCCGTGTCAGGCTCGTCCGCAGCGACCACTGCGATCGTGGGCAATGTCAGCCTTCCAGAGTTGCAGGCACGCGGCTATGACCGACAGCTTGCCATGGGGTCGCTGGCCGGTGCCGGCACGTTGGGGTTCCTGATTCCGCCCTCAATCATCATGATCATTTATGGCGTGGTGGCCGAGCAATCCATTCTGGAACTGTTCATCGCAGGGGTGATTCCGGGCCTGACACTTGCGGGTTTGTATATGCTCTACATTGCGCTCCATCAGACCATCACCGGAACCCAACCCGCGGCCGAACGCCCAACCCGCCGCGCGCTTTTGAATGGCCTGCGCGACATTGGACCGATCGCTGCGTTGATCGGAACGATCATGGCGGCGCTCTACATGGGATTTGCCAGCGTTAGCGAACTGGCTGCTTTGGGTGTCTTGGGCGCTGTATTGATTTCGGTCCTGATGGGACGGTTCAGCTTGCGCGCATTGTTGGCTGCCGGGCGACGGGCAGTGCGAACCTCTGCCATGATCGGCCTGATCGTGATTGGCGCTGCGTTGTTGAATTCGGCCTTTGGCTTTTTGGGCATCCCCAAGGCGATCGCGGGGCAAATCGCAAGCTTCGGCCTTTCACCGATGGCGTTGATCGTGGTCCTGTTGGTTTTTTACGCAGTGCTGGGGATGTTCCTTGATGGCACGTCTATCATCGTCATGACCTTGCCAATCACCCTTCCGTTGATCACTGGCGCGGGGTTCGATCCGATCTGGTTCGGTATCTTCGTTGTCGTCGCTGTCGAGATCAGCCAAATCACCCCGCCAATCGGGTTCAACCTGTTCGTGATCCAGTCCCAGACGGGCGAAAGCATCGGCACTATCGCCCGCGCCGCATTGCCTTTCTTCGGCATCTTGCTTGGCTTTGCCCTGTTGCTGGCCGTGTTTCCCGATCTGGCGCTGTGGCTGCCGAGGACGTTGCAATGACGGCGCTGCACCAACAGCTGTCCGAGGCGATCCTGACGCAGATCCAGACAGGCAAGCTGCGTGTGGGCGCGAAACTGCCCCCCGAAGCCGACTATGCCGCAGAACTGGGCGTCAGCCGCTCGACCCTCAGGCTGGCGTTCACCGAACTGGAACGTGTGGGCGTGCTGCAGCGCAAGAAGCGCGCAGGCACGACGGTCGTTGCGGACCGCCCCAAGTCGCAGTTCAACATGAGCACGACAGGTCTGCACGAGCTGCTGAGCCTTGGGCGGGACACCAATCTGGTGTTGTCCGGCACCAAGACCGTGCGCACGCAGGCTGTCGCCCAGTTGCATGGATACGACAGCGAGACAGATCACTGGCTGGAAATCAGCGGCACCCGGACCCTGTCTGGCGAAACCATGCCGTTCAACAGCACGCGGATCTACGTGCCCGCCCGCTATGCCGGGATCGAACACGTGCTAAAGCCAAGCGAACCATCCGTGTTTCGTATCATCGAAGAGCGGTTCGGTCTTGCGGTCGGACGGGTCAACCAGTCGGCGCAGGCGATCCGGTGTCCGGCTGATATTGCAGGCATCATCGGGATCGAACCTGACGCACCCGCGCTGCGGATCGTCGCGCAACTGTATGATCGCAACGCGGTGCTGATGGAGATCTCTGTCGCCACGTTCGATCCTGACAGGTTTCAACTGCAAACGGATGTCAAAATTGACTAAACCTGCATTGCGTACGGTTGTGACCGGGGGCAGCGGAGCCTTGGGCGGCGCCATTGTGTCAGCGGCGCTGGGGCGCGGGGACCGTGTGGTGAACCTTGACCGGGTTTCAAGCGAAGCCGCTCCGTGGGTCGAGGTGGATTTCGCAGACACCGCTTCTGTGGCCAAGGCTGTCGACAAGGCAACGGATATTCTGGGCGGAATAGACGTGCTTATTCATTCAGCGGGTGTTTTCCGGGCAAATGCGTTCCTGACAATCTCTGATGAGGAATTTTCAGAAGTTCTGAACATAAACCTGCTGGGCAGCTTCCGTATTGCGCAGCAGGTGGCCTCGAGAATGGTTGGTGGTGGCGGACGCATTTTGCTGATGTCGTCGATCCATGCCAAATACGGCGTGCGGGGGCGACTGGCCTATGGCGCGTCAAAAGCCGGTCTTGAAGCCATGACGCGCGTAATGGCAACCGAGCTGTCAGAATACGGCATCCGGGTGAACGCCCTTGCGCCAGGCGCGGTCTCAGTGGGCATGATGCCCGCAGATGCAACACATGTGTCAGATTGGATCAGCGTCACGCCGGCGAAACGCAAAGTAACCCCGATTGAAGTCGCTGGGATGGCCATGCTGCTGACTTGCGATGACGCCAGCTTCGTATCAGGGCAGGTCATTTCGCAGGACGGCGGTGCCAGCATTTCCCATATCTTTTAAGACCGTTATTTATCGCATGCGATCGCTGCATTGCAGCGCTGATCGCACGCGTTGTCGTGGCGCTTCTGTGACGCACGTTTTCTTTCAGGTCTGAGAAGGGATCGCAGCATTAATCCGAAGGATCAAACACCTAAGGCAAACCTTTTATGACCCCCTGTGCGACAAGCTTCTGAATGTCAGACGCTTGCAGACCCAATTGGCTCGACAAGATGTCAAAGGTGTTTTCCCCCAGCATGGACGGCGCCGTGGCTTTGGCCGGCCCTGCACCGTCGAACCTGATCGGCCCGCGCACCAGTCGCATCTCGCCTATCTGTGGATGTGTGACCTTTTCGACTAGACCCTTTTGGGCAACGTGATCCTGTTCCAGCGCCTCACCGATGGACAGGATTGGTGCGCTTGGGACGTCGAAGTCTTCCAGCCGTTGCAGCCAATAGGCGGTTGTGTCCTGCGCCATGCGGTCATGGATGATGGGTTGCAGTGCATCGCGGTTCGCCAGTCGCGCGTCGTAAAGTGCAAAGCGGGGGTCTGCGATCAGATCCTCGCGGTCCAGGCTGCGGGCGAAATTGTGCCAGAACCGTTCGGTCAGACACGCCACGATGACATGGCCGTCGGATGTCGGGAATGACCCATAGGGCACGATGCTGGGGTGCTGGGTGCCAACGGGCTGCGGGCTTTGGCCGGTGACAAAATAGATTTGCGACAGATAGCCCTGCAATGCGATCAGGCTGTCCAGCATGGCGACCTCGATATGTTTGCCGCGCCCGGTGGCGTTGCGTTCGTGCAGAGCGGCCAGCAGGCCGAACACCGAAAAGATGCTGCCGGCCATATCGCCCAAAGGGATGCCCAGTTTGTTCGGAGCTTGGCCCGGTTCGCAATTGACGCTCATCACACCGGAAAGTGCTTGTGCGACGATGTCAAAGGCGGGCTTGTCGCCATGCGGGCTGTTGGCGCCGAAGCCGGTGATCGAACAATACAGCAGCGCGTCGTTCTTGGCGCGCAGCGTCTCATAGCCCAGTCCCAGACGGTCCATCACGCCGGGGCGAAAATTTTCCAGAACGATGTCGCATTGCGCGGCCAGGTCTTTGGCTATCTGCATTCCTTCGGGGGATTTCAAATCAATCGAGATGCTTTTCTTGCAGCGATTGAGCGCCATGTAATAGTGGCTCATGCCATTTTGAAACGGCGGAAAATTGCGGGTTTCGTCGCCGGATGTGATCGGTTCGACCTTGATGATTTCGGCACCAAGATCGGCCAGCACCATGCTGGCATAGGGGCCGGACAGGATGCGCGAAAAGTCGAGAACCTTGATGCCAGCCAGCGGCCCTGCGGGGGTTGGTTCGTGGGTATTGTTCATGGTTTCTCTTTCGATGTCTGCGAAATTTTCATGACCGCCGAAGCGCTTGCAATCTGTCTGCCGTCGCAGGTGATGTCGGCATCGACAAAGATCAAAGAGCGTGTGGCCTGACGGATGGCGGGGTGGATTTCCAGAAAGTCGCCCGCGCGGGCGGCCCCCATAAAACGGGTTTCCATCTGCACGGTAACCGTTGGCTGCCGGTCAGCGGCGTTCCATGCGGTGATGGCAATGACCTGATCGAGAAGACTGGTGATGACACCGCCATGCACGATGCCCAGATGGTTTTTGTGCCGCGCGCCGGTTTGAAGCGCATAACGGTTGGTGCGGTCCGCACCGGTCGCGCGTAAAAGCGGACCGACCAGCGCCATAAACCCGTCAATTTTCATTTCCCGCCAGTCCGCTGACGCGATGTCACCTGTGGTCACGATTCACCTCCCAGTGTCGATCTGCATGTTTTCGATGTCTTCCCGAATGCTTGTCATTGCCTTGACCAGCTTGGGGATCTCATTGTCTTTCAGGCGCTCGGAAATGCCGATGGCAACAATCGAGCGGTTCATTTTGCGGTCTGATCCAAAGACCGGAACCGCCACCACCGTCACGCCGGAAATATAGCTGCCCTGATCCACCGCATAGCCGCGCGTGCGCGCGGTTTCGATCTCGGCGCGCCAGTGTTCTAGGGTAGGCGGGTGATCCCATGTCAGTTTGTGAAAGCGGCTGGTCAGCTCGTCTTCGTCCTGCACGTTATAGGCGGCGAACAGACGGCCCGTGGCGCTGATCAGGGCGGGAAAGCGGCTGCCCAGATCGACCTGAAGACGGAAGGGGATGTTGGATTGTGACAGTGCCACAACCACCATCTGCCCCGGTTCGGACAGTTGGGTGGCAATGCCGGTCACGCCGAATTTTTCCGACATCTGCGACAGTTTGGGCTGGATCAGGGTCGAGAATGTATTGCGCTGAAGCGCGGCCCGCGCGAGGGGCAGAATGCCGATTCCGATCGTGTAACGTTTCAGATTCGAATCGAATTCGACCAATCCCTCATCTTCGAGAACCCGCAGGATGTGCAGGCAGGTGCTGGGGATCAGCCCCAGCTCTCGGGCGATGGGATTGACGCCCACCGGCTCGTTCGAGCGTGCCAAAAACCTCAGTATAGCAAGGGCGCGCGTGACTGCAGGCACCTGCCGTTTGGTTGTGGATTTCTTGTCTTCAGCAGTCATTTAACGCCTCGTCTCACTATGATTTCATTGTCTATATACAACAATATAACCATATTGACAATAGATGATCGCTATCCCTAACCTTGTCAACGAGCCAGGGCACAACTTGTTGGGCGGCCTGCGGAAATTTTTGGGGAGGAGACGGGAATGACCCGGTTGACGGAATTCACGTCCTATGCGGACGCTCAAAAGCACTACTCGAAAGAGAAGCTTTGGGAGCTGTTCGACGGCGATACAGCGCAGTTCAACATTTCGCATGAATGTCTTGACCGGCACGTTGACGGCGAAAACGTGGCGCTGCGGATCGCGCATTCTGACGGCGCGGATGAGGTGCTGACCTTTGAGGAGGTGTCGCGCCGGTCTTCGCAAATTGCGCATTATCTGGAATCCAAGGGGATCAAGAAGGGCGACCGCGTCGCCGTGATGATCGAACCGTCTCTGGCCTTTTACGCGGCGATGTTCGGCGTCATCAAAAGCGGGGCCGTCGCGGTTCCCATGTTCTCGCTGTTCGGGCCGGATGGCATCCGGTTGCGGGTGGGCGATTGCACACCTGCGCTGTTCTTCACCAACGCTGAAAAGGCGCCCGATGCGATTGCCGGCGGGGCCCGGAATGTCACCGTTGTCGATCACGACTTTCTGGACGGGCTCAGCGATTTTCCCGCGACCTATGACTGCACCACCTCGGGGCGTGATCTGGCGGTTCTGCAATATACATCCGGCACCACCCGCGCCTTGCCTGCGGCGGTGAAACACAGCCATCAGTCGATCGTGACGCTGATGGTGGCAGCCCTTTACGCTACGGGCATCCGTCCCGGCGACCGCTTCTTTTGCCCGTCGTCGCCCGCTTGGGGGCACGGTCTGTGGCACGGCACACTTGCGCCGATGGCGATGGGCGTGTCGACCGGCACATTCAGCGGCAAGTTCGATGCTGTCCGCCTGCTCCGGGCCTTGCATGATTTTCGCATCACCAACCTGACGGCTGCGGCAACGCACTACCGGATGATGCGCAATTCCGGCGAGGCCGAGAAATTCAAATACTGCTTCGACAAGCTGTCTTTTACAGGCGAGCCGATCGACTCCGAAACCGCCGCTTACGTCGAGCAGGTTTTCGGCACCAAGGTGCGCTCGATGTACGGCACGACCGAGATCGGCGTGATCATCGCAAATTACCCCGGTTCCGACGATCTGGAAGTGCGCGATGGCGCGATGGGCAAGGCTGTGCCCGGCGTCGAAGTGCAAGTGCAGCGGCCTGATGGCTCTGCCGCAGACCCCGGCGAAACAGGTGAGTTGATGGTCAAGAAACGGGGCGAGTGGTTCCAGACCAAGGATCTGGGGCGGGTCGATGCGGATGGCTATTTTTACCACGGTGGGCGGGCCGATGACGTGATCATCTCGGCCGGATGGACCATCGGAGCGGTCGAGGTCGAGGACGCGGTGCTGAGCCATTCGGCGGTTGCCGAATGCGCCGTGATCGGCGTGCCAGACAAGCTTCGCGGACTGGTCGTCAAGGCCTACATCATTCTCAAGGGCGACGAGACACCCGACCTGACCAAAAGCATTCAGGATCACGTGCGCGCCCGGCTGGCCCGCCACGAATACCCCCGACAAATCGAGTTTGTCACCGACCTGCCAAAGACACCGGCAGGCAAGGTGAACCGCAAAATCCTGAGAGATCAGGAAGCAGAAAAACTGGCTGCCGCGGAATAATCCGCCACGCCAATCCCCCATTTTCAAGGAGAATGAAATGAACCAGATGACCCGTAAATTTCCGAAGATCACCGATGAAGGTCTGGAAGACCTGCGCAAGCGCGTAGGCGTCAAGATTGAAAAAACCGTCGAGCCTTGGTGCTATGAAGCGACCCGCGACAACATTCGCCATTATGCCCACGGCATCGGCGACGATAACCCGCTGTGGTGCGACCCCGAATACGCCAAAACCACCAAATACGGTGATGTTCTGGCGCTGCCCAGCTTCCTGTTTTCCACCAGCCGGATCATCTCGGGCTATGTGGGCGGGCTGCCGGGCGTGCACGCCATGTGGTCGGGCGCGAACTGGACATGGCACAAGCCGATCCTGCGCAACACCGAGTTCCGCACCGAAGCGTACCTGAAAGACCTGATCGAACATAACACCCGCTTTGCAGGCAAGGCGATCCAGCAGATCTATCACGTTGATTTCTATGACGCGAACACCGGCGAAATGCTGGCCGAAGCGGACAGCTGGTGTTTCCGCACCGACCGCGATCAGGCGCGCGAAAACGGCACCAAATACACCGAGGCCAAGAAGAACGGTCGCAAGGTCTGGACCGATGCCGAGCTTCAGGAATACTACAAGTATTACGAGCAGGAAAAGGTTCGCGGCGCCGAGACCCGGTATTGGGAGGACGTGAACGAAGGCGACGAACTGCCCACAATGGTCAAGGGTCCGATGACCGCGACCGGCTTTATCGCCTATGCCCAAGGCTGGGGCGGTCTGTATATCCGCGCCAACAAGCTGGCATGGCAGTTGCAGCAAAAACACCCCAGCGCCGGACCCAAGAACAAATTCGGCATTCCCGACTGCCCCGAGCGGGTGCACTGGGAAGAAGAATTTGCGCTGGAAGTCGGCGCACCCGGTGCCTACGACTATGGCCCCGAGCGGACATCCTGGCTGACACATCAGATCACCAACTGGATGGGCGACGACGGTTTCCTTGCAAAATCGAAATGCGAAGTGCGCCGCCACAACCCCGAAGGCGACATCATCCTGATCCACGGCACGGTCGTGCGCAAGTTTGAGGAAGACGGCCGCTATTTGCTGGAGATCAAACAGCGCGCCGAACAGCAAGACGGCGAAATGTCGGCTGTCGGTTCTGCAATCGTGGAATTGCCCAAACGCTGAGGTCCACCACGATTCAACGGCTGGGGAGGCAAGGTTGAAACCACTTGGTAAACTTCTGACAAAAATCGAGGACATCCTTCATCTTGGAGGGTGCCTTGGCCTCGTCGCCGTGGCGGCGTTGATCAATGCTGATATTCTGCTCCGGCTGTTCTTTAACCGGCCGGTGCAGATCCAGTTCGAACTGACCGAACTATATCTGATGCCAGCACTTGCCACCTTGTCCCTGTCGCGGGTTTTCCGCGACGGGGGCCATCTGGCGCTGGATTTTGTCCCCGAACATATTCCCGGACGTGTGGGAACGGTGGTCGCCAAATTGCGGCTGTTGCTGCCTGCGGTTTTCTTTGCCGCGGTCACATGGATGTCGGGGCACTTTGCTCTCAAAGCCATCGTCAATGGCGATGTCGAATACGGGGCAGTCGATTGGCCGCTTGGGTGGGCCTACGCCGTTATTCCACTGGGATGCGGCGTTCTGGTTCTGCGGCTTCTGCACGATGCCTTCACAGCAGGGCCGTGGTCAGAACCCACAACACATTCAATGGGAGGAAAGTTAAATGAAATTTACAAATAAATGGATCGCTGTCGTCGCGGGTGCATTCGCATTCACAGGGATGGCTGCACAAGCAGAAACGCTGCGGTTGGGGGATTTCCAATCGACCAGCCACATCGTGTCTGTCGAGGGCACAAGCAAGTGGATGGCGGCTGTTACGGAAGCGACTGACGGCGCGATTACCTTTGAACATTTTCCGTCGCAACAGGCCGCCAAGTCCAAGGCGCAGCTTGATGCGGTCAAAACCGGTATTCTGGATGCGGCGCTGTTGGGTGCATCGTATCACGCCGACGCGCTACCCCTGAATTCGGTTGTCGGCTTGCCTGGCTTCTACGGTTCAGCAGAAGAAGGCACTGTCGCTTTGCAAACGATGCTGAAGGAGGGGCCGTTGCGTGACGAGATTCTGGCCTCGGGGGTGACGCCTGTTTTCGGTTTTGTTTTACCACCCTATCAGGTTCTGGCCAAGAAGCGGCTGGGCATGCCGGCCGAATGGGACGGGCTTGATGTGCGCACCTCAGGTTCGACACAGGCGATGACGGCCCGTGCGCTTGGCGGGGTCGGCATCTCGATCCCGGGTCCGGAAGTTTACACAGCTGTCGAGCGTGGCCGTCTGGATGCTGTACTGTTCCCGCTCGCGTCTGTGCCCGGCTACAAACTGAACGAAGTCGTCAGCCATATTTCCACCAACGGCTCTTTTGGCGGTTACAGCTTTATCATGGTGGTGCGCACCGATCTGTTCGACAGCCTGTCGCCGGACGTCCAGGACAAGCTTCTGGAAATCGGCGATGAAACAGCTGTTCACGTGGCTCAGGCACAAGACGCTTCGGTCGAGGGTTTGATTGCGAGTTGGAAGGCTGAAGGCATCGACACCTACGCATTCACCGAAGAAGAACTGGCGACGATTTCCGAGGCGCTGGTCGCGGTCAATGTCGACTGGGCCGAGCGGCTTCAAGATGACAGGGCCTCTGCCGTGCTGGAAACCTATCGCGCGCTGACCAGCGAATAGCATCTGGTTTCGACACACTTAAACTGGCGGTCGCTGCGGCGACCGCTTGCCACTTAAGCAGCGCAGGTCCCACAGATGCTTACCTTTTTCGTCATCCTTATCATACTTGCCGTTCTCATGGCCGCGCGGGTGCCGATCGCTTTTGCGATGGGGATCACCGGCACGTTGGGCCTTGCCGCCCAACTGGGATTTCGTCCGGCGCTGGCGGTGCTGGAACGCACATTCTTTGACTCGTCAGCGTCGTTCATTCTGGTGGCGATCCCGCTGTTTATCCTGATGGCTGAACTTCTGACCGCGGGTGACGTCACGCGGCGGGCCATCATTGCCTGCCAATCCTGGGTCGGCCACTTCAAGGGGGGATTGGCGATTGCAACGGTTGGCGCATCGGTCCTGCTGGCTGCGCTGGTTGGCAGCTCAACCGCGTCCACTGCCGCAATGTCAGCCTCGGCGTTTCCCGAGATGCGGCGTCACAACTATTCCGACCGGCTTGCTGCCGCGGTCGTCAGTGTCGGCGGAACCCTGGCCGTGGTTGTTCCACCCTCGATTGTGCTGGTCGTCTATGGCGTGCTGACCGAAACCTCGATCGGCAAACTGTTTATCGCGGGCATCATTCCGGGTCTGCTGACCGCTTGTGGTCTGGGCGTCGTCATCAAGATCATCGCCCACACCACCGATCAGGCCCCCAAGGGCGAACCCTTTGCGTTGAAAAAAGCCGTTAGCCAAAGTCGCCACGTTATTCCGATGGTGGTGCTGATGGTGGCCGTTATCGGCGCCATCTACGGCGGTATCGCATCACCATCCGAAGCTGCTGCGTTGGGGGTGATGGGATCGCTGGTGATTGTTATGGCACAGCGAACAATGAGCTTTGTCCAGTTCAACAGATCGGTCAGCAGTGCTGTGCGCGCGACCGTGATGATCGTGGCCATTGTGGCCTGTTCGGCGATTTTCTCCAACTACCTTGCCTTTACCCGCATTACCCACAGCTTGCTGGAATTCGTGGCAACCACCGATATGCCCCGCGAGGTCATCATTGGCATCATCATACTGTCACTGCTGGTCATGGGCATGTTCATGGACCAGCTTGCCATTCTGTCGCTGGCCATGCCGCTGGCCTTTCCGACGGCGATGGCGCTGGATTGCAATCCGGTCTGGTTCGGGATCGTTGTGACCAAGACGGTTGAAATCGGTCTGTTGACGCCGCCGCTGGGGCTGAACGCCTATGTGGCCGCAGCACAGACCAGGGTGCCGCTGAATACGATTTTCAGGGGAATCCTGCCGTTTCTGGTGATGGAAATCATCTTGCTGATCCTGCTGCTGTCTTTCCCGTCGATCACACTGTTCCTGCCAGAGCTCATGAGCCGCTGACGATCCTTCGCAAGGTTCAGACATCACCATTGCGGGGCCCCCAGTCCTTCCTGCGAAAACGAGAAGAAAGAAGTGAAATGACGATATTGCAAAGCAATCAGGTACCGACCTCTGCAGAGTTCCTTGAAAATGCTGCATCAATGGAGGCGCAGTATCAAAAGATCGCGACCGAAGCGGCTCGCAGTGTTGCCGGTGGGTCGGAATCTTCGCGATTGCGTCATGTTTCACGCGGCAAGCTTTTGCCACGCGACCGGATTGCCGGATTGCTGGATCCGGGGTCGCCGTTTCTCGAGGTGGGCCTGTTTGCAGCGTCGGGCCTGTACAATGACGAAGTTCCCTCGGCCGGGGCCATTGCGGGGGTCGGACGCGTCGAAGGGCGCGATTGCATGATCCTGTGCAACGATGCGACGGTAAAAGGCGGCACATACTTTCCGATGACGGTGAAAAAACACCTGCGCGCACAGGAAATCGCCGAGGAAAACCATCTGCCTTGTATCTATCTGGTCGATTCAGGCGGTGCGAACCTGAACAATCAGGACGAGGTGTTCCCCGACCGCGACCACTTTGGCCGGATCTTTTTCAACCAGGCGCGGATGAGTGCCAAAGGCATTTCGCAGATTTCCGTGGTTATGGGGTCGTGCACCGCAGGCGGGGCCTATGTCCCCGCGATGAGCGACCAGACCATCATCGTGCGTGAACAAGGCACGATCTTTCTGGCTGGTCCTCCGTTGGTCAAAGTCGCTACGGGTGAGATCATCGACGCCGAAACGCTTGGTGGTGGTGACACCCACACGCGGTTGTCGGGAGTCGCTGACTACCTTGCTGACGATGATCGGCACGCGCTGGCTCTGGCACGCGAGATCGTCAGCCATCTGGGGCCGGTCACACGGCCTACGATCGACTTCAAAGACGCCAAAGCGCCGCTGTACCCACCCGAGGATGTGATGGGTGTGGTCCCGGCCAATGACAAAACGCCTTATGATGTACGCGAGATCATTGCCCGTCTTGTTGACGGGTCGGACTTTGCCGAGTTCAAGCCGCGTTATGGCACCACTCTGGTCACCGGCTTCGCCCATATTGATGGCGTGCCGGTCGGCATCATCGCCAACAATGGTGTTTTGTTCTCGGAAAGCTCGACCAAGGGCGCACATTTTATTGAATTGTGCTGCCAGCGGAAAATCCCGCTGCTGTTCTTGCAGAATATCACCGGATTTATGGTCGGATCAAAATACGAAGCGGGTGGCATTGCAAAGGACGGAGCCAAACTTGTGACGGCGGTGTCGACCGCATCCGTTCCCAAGGTGACCGTGATCATCGGTGGTTCTTACGGGGCGGGCAATTACGGCATGTGTGGACGTGCCTTCGGGCCGCGCTTTGTCTGGATGTGGCCAAACGCGCGCATTTCCGTGATGGGCGGCGCACAGGCGTCGGGCGTTCTGGCGGATGTGCGACGCGCTGCCATCGAGGCAAAGGGCGGCACTTGGTCGGCCCAAGAAGAGGCGGACTTCAAGCAACCGACGATCGACATGTTCGAACGGCAGTCGCAACCGCTCTATGCCTCGGCGCGGCTGTGGGACGACGGAATCATCGACCCGCGGAAAACGCGTGAAGTCGTTTCTCTCTCACTTCGGGCTTCGCTGAACGCGCCGGTCGAAGATACTAAATTTGGCCTGTTCAGGATGTGATGATGAAAAAGCCCTTCTCGAAAATACTGATCGCGAACCGTGGCGAAATCGCCTGTCGGGTTATCCGCACCGCTCGTCAAATGGGGATCGCCACTGTTGCGGTTTATTCGGACGCTGACGCTTGCGCGATGCACGTGGCACTGGCGGACGAGGCAGTCCATATTGGCCCGTCGCCTGTATCTGAAAGCTACCTGGTGGGTGCGCATATCATTGAGGCTGCACGGAAAACTGGCGCACAGGCGATCCACCCTGGATATGGGTTCTTGTCCGAGAACCCGGATTTTGTCGATGCGGTGGAAGCCGCCGGTTTGATTTTTGTTGGCCCGTCTTCCGCGTCGATCCGTGCGATGGGTTTGAAAGACGCGGCCAAGGATCTGATGACCAAGGCCGGAGTGCCGGTGGTTCCGGGGTACCAAGGTGCAAATCAGGATGCAGGCTTCCTTGCCGATGAAGCTGCTAAAATTGGCTATCCTGTCTTGATCAAGGCACGCGCCGGTGGCGGCGGCAAGGGCATGCGCAAGGTCGATGATCCTGCAGATTTTTCCGAAGGCTTGGCCTCGGCGCAGCGCGAAGGGCTGGCGTCGTTTGGCGATCCGCATGTGTTGATCGAAAAATTCATAACCTCGCCCCGCCATATCGAAGTGCAGGTGTTCGGTGACAATCACGGCGGTGCGGTTCACCTGTTCGAACGCGACTGTTCCTTGCAGCGTCGCCACCAGAAAGTCATCGAGGAAGCCCCGGCGCCGGGCATGACGCCGGACGTGCGCGAGGCCATGACAAGCGCGGCGGTGACAGCGGCGAAGGCGATCGGGTACAGCGGGGCGGGGACAATCGAGTTCATCGTAGACGGCTCCGGCCCTCTGCGCGCAGATGGCTTTTGGTTCATGGAGATGAACACCCGCCTGCAGGTAGAGCACCCTGTGACCGAAGCGATTACAGGCGTCGATCTGGTTGAATGGCAACTGCGTGTGGCCGCCGGAAATCCGCTGCCGATGGCCCAGAATGCATTGCAGATCAACGGTCACGCGTTCGAAGCGCGGCTATACGCAGAAGATCCGTCAAAGGGTTTTCTGCCTGCCACCGGCAAGCTGGAACACTTGGCTTTCAGCGATCACGCACGCAACGATTCAGGGGTGCGCAGCGGCGACAGCATCAGCCCATTTTATGATCCGATGATCGCCAAGGTGATCACCCATGCAGCGACACGCGCCGATGCGTTGGATGGCTTGCTGCGGGCCTTGGGCGAGACGCATGTCGCTGGCACAGCCACCAACGCCGAATTCTTGTCGGCTTTGGCGCGACATGAAGGCTTTGTGAAAGGCACTTTCGACACCGGTGTGATCGAACGTGACCTGACTGCGCTGACAACAAGCGCACCGTTAAGCGAGACACACATCGCCTTTGCGGCGATAGCAGCGCTGAAACTCGATCCGAAGGCGCGCGATTTCGGCTTCCGGCTTTGGGGAGACGCACAACATGCGCTGCGCCTTGTCTATGACGGTGAATTGGTCGAGCGTCGCCTTACCCTGCACGGCGATGGGTCTGTGTCACTTTCAGGCGATCAGAGCGTCCCGTTGAAACTGTCTGACCTGTCAATTGAAGGGACAGAAATGACAGCTCGCGTCGGTGATGCGAGAACTGAGATCAAGGCGCGCGTGCAAACGGCCACACGCAACGCAGAGCTTCTGGTCTCGGTGTTGAGCGATGGCGTTGTGCGCGATCTTTTGTTGCCCGACCCACGGTCCGGTTTGGCGGCAGTCGCAGATCTTGGCGATGTTGTCGTGGCCCCTATGACCGGCACAATTGTCGCTTTGGGCGTTGCAGTCGGGGATCATGTGGAAGAGGGCGCAAAGCTGGGCATAATGGAAGCGATGAAGATGGAAACGTCGCTTTTGGCGCCACGTGCCGGGATCGTAGCAGAAGTGTTCTGCGCGGTTGGTGACCCGGTCGAAGGCGGCTCGGTTCTGGTCAGCTTTGAAGAACTGACCGCCGCGTGAGGTGCCAAAAATGACCGACCATCTGCGTATGCTCTCGGTGCAAAGGGTAATCTTTCAACAACCGCTCTCGTTTCTTTCCTCGAAGGGCGTGGCTTTCATACTGGAATTGACCTCACCATGTTGGCGCAGGCCGAGGCGCTGGTTGCCTCTGTTGCGACGCGCAGCAACGAAAAGGTAACATCATGAACTTTGAAACAATTCGAGTGACGGCGGACGCGCGCGGCATTGCCGAGGTCACCCTAAACCGTCCGGATAAACATAATGCGATGAATGCGCTTATGATTGCAGAACTAAGCGATGCCGCGCGTTCGCTGGCCGCTGACAATACGGTGCGCGCGGTCGTTTTACGCGCGAACGGGCCCACGTTTTGCGCAGGGGGTGATCTGGGCTGGATGCGCGCCCAGGCGGAAAAAGACCGCGCTGGAAAAATGAAAGAGGCGGGTGCCTTGGCCACGATGCTGGGACTGTGGAACGTCCTGCCCAAGCCCTTGATCGGTCGTGTTCATGGTGCAGCGTACGGCGGTGGACTTGGTTTGATTGCTGTCTGTGACGTTGTGGTCGCCGAAGACAAAACGCGCTTTGCCTTAACCGAAACACGGTTGGGCTTGATCCCCGCGACTATTGGTCCATTCGTTGTCGGGCGTATGGGAGAGGCGTTTGCGCGGCAAGTATTCTTCACGGGCAAGCCATTCGATACCGCTTTCTTGATGCGCGCGGGTCTGGTTTCGCGTTCTTGCAGCGCGGGGGATATTGACGCTGCAGTCGAAGACGAAATTCTGACGATTTTGAATTGCGCACCCGGCGCTGTCGCGCGGGCCAAGGCCTTGTGCCGTACGCTGGCCGGGACAGAGACCGTCAACGCGGCGGAGTATACGTCCAACGCACTTGCTGATTGTTGGGAAACCGATGAAACCCAAGAAGGTATCGCCGCCTTTTTTGCCAAGAATACGCCCGAATGGCGTCAGTCAAACGAAGGGTGAATGTCATGCAAACTTACCGAAAACATAGCGTTCTCGCCGAGATGGCGGGCACTTTTTCGCGCTCCGCAAATTTACTCAGACAGCTGTTGCTTGTCGTGGGCGGTGTTGCATTGCTCGCCCTGAGTGCCAAAATCTCCGTTCCGATGTGGCCTGTGCCGATCACGATGGGCACCTTCGCTGTTCTGGGTCTGGGTGCGGTTTACGGCCCGCGTCTGGGACTTGTGACGATTCTTATTTATCTCGTGTGCGGCGCCTGTGGAATGAACGTGTTTATGGGCAGCTCGGCCGGAAATTCCGGTCTGTCTTATATGATGGGTACCACTGGAGGTTACCTGGCGGGCTATGTTCTGGCGACACTCGTTTTGGGCTTTGCAGCGCGGGTTGGCTGGGATCGCGCACCTTTGCGAATGGCCGGTGCAATGTTGGTAGGAAATGTTGTGATCTATATTCCCGGTTTGCTGTGGCTGGGTGTGTCGCTGGGGTGGGACAAACCGCTCTTGCAGTGGGGCGTAATGCCTTTTCTGATTGGGGATGCTTTGAAACTCTTGCTTGCTGCCGCACTCTTTCCAGCAGCTTGGAAAGCCATCAACGCCTTCCAAAAGTAGGGCGGCCAAATGAACAAGATCTATCACTCTTCCGCGGCGGCGTTGGACGGGTGGTTGAGCGGCGGAATGCATGTCGCAGCGGGCGGTTTCTGCCTTTGCGGTCTGCCTGAATTGCTGATCAATGCCATTGCGCGAAAGCGGGCTAAAGCCCTCTGGACTGCCGAGGCAGCCCTCGCCCCATTCGGAAAAGATATATGTGACCCAATGAACGAAAGACCGCGCACACCGCGTCCTACATTTGGTCTTTGGCCGATCTGCTAAAAGCGGATTTCAGCGAAAGCCCTTATCGGCGCGGCATCCTTCAATTCACCCGGCTGCAGCGGCTTGAATGTGTGGTGGAAGCTCATACACTGGCGGTTCTCGTACTTCTACGGATTGGCAGGTATCCGACGTGATCTCTGTCGTAGTCTTCAATGAATGGATTGAAATCATGCCCAAAGGGTCGGACCTGTTTGTCGCCGCGCTGGAAAACGAGGGAGTCGACCGCATTTTTGGTGTGCCCGGCGAGGAAAACCTCGACATTGTCGAGTCGTTGCGCACCTCTCGCATAGAGCTGGTCCTGACACGTCATGAGCAGGCGGCAGCCTTCATGGCGGCGACGCACGGGCGGCTGACCGGCAGGCCCGGCGTTTGCCTTGCCACGCTGGGGCCCGGTGCGCTCAATCTCGCGACCGGGGCGGCCTATGCACATCTTGGCGCGATGCCGATGATCCTCATCACCGGACAAAAGCCGGTCATGAGCGCCAAGCAGGCCCGGTTCCAGATCGTCGACATCGTTGCTTCTATGAAGCCGCTCACCAAGATGACACACCGGATTCTGAGCCCGACCGCCATTCCCGCGACGGTGCGCGATGCGTTTCGCGTCGCCGAGGAGGAGCGGCCGGGGCCGGTACACCTCGAACTGCCCGAGGATGTCGCGGCAGCGGACGCAGGGGACGCCGTCGTCATTCCGCGCCACCCCTACGACCGTCCGGTCGCCGGTGCCGCAGCACTTGATCATGCGGCCGAGATGATCCTTTCCGCCCAACGACCCTTGGTGATGATCGGCGCGGCAGGCAACCGGCCCGCACTGGTCGAGCCTGTCTCCGGCTTCATGGTGCGCACCCGGTTGCCTTTCTTCAATACGCAGATGGGCAAGGGGGCCGTCGATGGAGGCTCCAACCTCTACGTAGGGACCGCCGCGCTTTCCGAAGGGGACTATGTTCATGAAGCCATCGAACGGGCCGATCTGATCGTCGCCATCGGCCATGACACGATCGAAAAACCGCCGTTCCTGATGAAAAGCCAGGGCGGCCCCAAGGTCGTCCATGTCGGTTATGAATCCGCAACGGTCGAACAGGTATACCATCCGGATTTCGAGGTGATCGGCGACATTGGCGCGTCTGTCACGGGCTTGGCTGAGCGACTTGAAGGCAGAACTTCACCTGACGCGGGGATGCCCGAATTGCGCCAGAGGATCCTGGCCAAGCTCAACGACCGTGCCGAGGAAGACCGTTTTCCGATCACACCGCAGCGCATTGTCCACGATGTGCGCCAAGTCATGCCGGACGATGGGATCGTCTGCCTTGACAACGGCATGTACAAAATCTGGTTCGCACGCAACTACCGCACCCATGTCGCCAACACGCTGCTGCTTGATAACGCGCTCGCCACAATGGGCGCGGGACTTCCCTCGGCGATCATGGCGTCCATGATCTATCCCGACCGTCGCGTGATGGCTGTCTGCGGCGACGGCGGGTTCATGATGAACTCGCAGGAGATGGAAACGGCGGTGCGGCTTGGGCTGAACCTTGTCGTGGTCATTCTGAACGACAGCGCTTACGGGATGATACGCTGGAAGCAGTCGGTCGATGGCTTTCCGGATTTCGGCATGACTTTTGGTAACCCTGATTTTGTGCGCTACGCAGAGTCCTACGGCGCGAAAGGATCGCGCGTAAGCGCGGTCGAAGACCTTGTTCCGGTGCTCGATGCCGCCTTCGCGGGCGGCGGCGTCCATCTTGTCGAGGTCCCGATCGACTATTCAGAGAATACCCGCGTTCTGGTTGACGAGCTGCGCAACCGCACGCCGGATGTGGAGTGTTCGTGATAAGGGGCTGTCGTTGCTGAACGCAGACCCCTGAGATGCGCGAAGATCGGAGATGTTGATTGTCGCTCAGGCCATAGCTCGTGCCCAGATAGCAGATGTCAAAACCGACGATGCTGCCGCGTTGGCGCGCAAGCTGCACATCGCCGACTGCGCGCTTCAAATATCGTTCATAGGCCGCGTTCGATCCGCTTTTGTCGATATGCACCGGCGCCGTCCGGCAGGCGGACAGGTGCGGGCAGTCTCTGGCTTTTCATCACTTCCGGCGGGACAATCGCGAAACCTGTTTTCTGGAGGCTCCTGATTGCCATCACTTTTTCTCACCGCAGCGTTGTTGGGCAACTTTTCCTCCCGCGCTCAAAACGCCAATCTTCCGATCACACCCGCGGAAATCACCCGCGATGCGCTTGCATCGGCGGACGCCGGGGCCGCGATTGTGCATATCCATGTGCGCAATCCCGAAACCGAACTTCCGTCGATGGAGACCGCGCTCTACCGCGAGGTGGTGGATCGCATACGCGACAAAAACGATGATCTGATTATCAATCTGACCACAGGCAACGGCGGGCGCTACGAGCCGTCCGAGGCAAACCCGGCGGTTGCGGGGCCGCGGACCAATCTGCTTTTGCCCGATGACCGTGTGCAGCATGTTCTGGCGATCAAGCCGGATATCGCCACGCTGGACCTGAACACGATGGTCTTTGGCCAAGAGGTCGTGATCAACACGCTGTCCTCAATCCGCCGCATGGGCATGTTGATTCAAGAAGCCGGCGTGCGCCCCGAGATTGAATTGTTCGACAGTGGCGACGTGGCAATTCTGAACACGCTGATGGCCGAACAGTTCTTTGAACATCCGCCGCTGTGTTCGGTTGTGATGGGGGTCAATTTCGGCTTTGTACCGCTGCCCGAAACGCTTTTGTATGCGCGCGGCTTGCTTCCCAGCAATGCAATCTGGACAGGGTTCGGCACCGGCGCGATGGCCTTTCCGATGGTGGCGCAATCGGCGCTGATGGGCGGCAACATACGTATAGGTATGGAAGATGCCGTTTGGCTGGCGAAAGGCGTCAAGGCACCGTCCAATGCCGCGATGGTCGAAAAGGCAGCGCGGATCGTGAACGAACTGGGCTTTGATCTGGAAACACCAAAACAGGTTCGCGCGCGGCTTGGCCTGTAAGGAGATTGCAATGCTGACCTTCTACCATTCTGCGCAAAGCTGCTCGAACGGCATCTTGTTGCTGTTGCACGAGGTTGGTGCAGTGTTCGAGACCAAAATTGTCGATGTACGGGCGGGCGACCAGCGGGGGGCGACTTATCTGGCGCTGAATCCCAAGGGCAAGGTGCCGGTACTGGGGCTAGAGGACGGATCGACCTTGACCGAATTTCCGGCCATCGCCCTGTGGCTGGTCGAAACCTATCCGCAAGTGGGTCTTGCCCCAACGGGTACGATCGAGCGCGCGCGCGTGCTTGAGGCGCTGGATTTCATCGTGAGCTCTGTCCACATGCGCGGCTTTACCTTTGACAAGGTGCCGCAAAAGTTCATGTCGGACGCGGACGGGCAGGCCACACTCAGGGCACATGGCCGTGCCGAGGTGGCCAAGGGGCTGACGGGCCTGTCCGCAATGCTGGGGGACAGGCCCTATATTCTGGGTGAATTCAGTGCGGCGGACGCAGCCCTGTTCTATGTGCTCGACTGGGCTGAACAGGACCGCGGATATGATATCCCCGCCAACCTGCAGGCCTGCCTTGCGCGGATCAAACAGCGCCCCGCACATGCGGCCGCAGCCCCGCTTTTGACACGATAGAAGGCGCTGGAAATGGCTGCGAAGAACATACTTTTCATCATGTTCGACCAGCTGCGCTGGGACTACCTTAGCTGCTACGGCGCGCAGCATATCGACACGCCGAACATCGACCGCCTGGCAAAAATGGGCGTGCGGTTCACCCGCGCCTATGTGCAGGCACCGCTGTGTGGGCCGTCACGGATGTCGACCTATACTGGGCGCTATGTCCACAGCCACGGCGCAAGCTGGAATGCAACACCGCTGAAAGTGGGCGAACAGACGCTGGGCGACCATTTGCGCGCTGCCGGAATGGGCTGCTGGTTGGTGGGCAAGACGCATATGGCCGCCGACGCCGAAGGCATGGCGCGGCTGGGTCTGGACCCCGACAGCATCATCGGCGCACGTGTGGCGGAATGCGGGTTTGACGTGTTCGAGCGTGACGACGGGATGCGTGCAGTGGGTCCCGACGGGCCGCTGACGGAACCGGGCGGGCATGGTTACGACGCCTATTTACACGAACGTGGCTATGACACTGACAACCCGTGGCACGACCACGCGAATGCCGGCGTCGATGCACAGGGCAACGTGCTGTCGGGCTGGTTTATGAAGAACGCGGGCGAAGCTGCAAATATCGAGGAACAGGACAGCGAAACCCCCTATCTGACGCGTCGGGGGATAGAGTTTATCGCCAGCCGCGACGATGCACCGTGGTTGTGCCACCAAAGCTATATCAAACCGCATTGGCCTTATATCGCGCCTGAACCCTATCACGCGATGTATGATGCGCAGGATGTGCCGCCGCCAAACCGCGCACAGTCCGAGTTTGATAACGCCCACCCCGTTCTGAAAGCAATGATGCGCAATCCGGTGGGCACCGCCTTTTCTCGTGACGACGTGCGCGGTGCTGTGATCCCTGCCTATATGGGCCTGATCAAGCAGTGCGACGACCAAATGGGTGTGCTGTTCGACTGGCTCGAATATACAGGCCGGATGGATGACACGATGATCGTCGTCACATCGGACCACGGCGACTTTCTGGGCGATCACTGGCTGGGCGAGAAGACGTTTTTCCACGATGCGGCCATCAAGGTGCCGCTGATCATCTACGACCCGACCAATGCCGCAGATGCCACGCGTGGCACCGCGTGCGACGAACTGGTCGAGGCCATCGACCTTGCCCCGACATTTGTCGACGTGGCGGGCGGTCAGGTGGCTGATCATGTGTTAGAAGGCCGCTCCTTGCTGCCATTGCTGCACGGCAGAACGGCGTGGGACCGCGACAAAGTGATCTGCGAATACGACTATGCATCGACACCACTGGCCGACGCCCTCGGCCTGTCAGTGCGCGAGGCGGTAATGTTCATGGTGGCCGACAAACACTGGAAACTGATCCACTGCGAAGGCGGCTTTCGCCCGATCCTGTTCGATCTGCAAAACGATCCTGACGAACGTGTCGATCTGGCCGAAGACCCTGACCATCAAGAGATCATCGCGCGGATGTATGACAAGCTGCACGCCTGGACACGCCGCATCGCACAGCGCACGACACGGACCGAGGCGCAACTGGTCGAACTGCGCAAATCCCTGCGGCGGCGTGGTGTGGTGCTGGGGGTCTATGACGAGAATGACACGCCGCTCGACCTGACGATCGCGTACCGCGACCGCAAGGCGCAGGTGCGCAAGCCGACGGGCTGACCTGCGACGGGCTGTCCACCTTGTGAACAGCTGGGGCCAAGCGATAGACGCAGCCCCTTCGCGCACGCCACAACAAGACAGGTTGTGAAGCGAGAAAGACGCGGAAAGGTCCTCCCAATGCCCCCTTATCCCAACGATATTCCGGTCGTTGTCGTCGGCGCAGGTCCGACAGGTTTGACAGCGGCGAATTTGCTGGCTGTCTACGGTGTCGACTGTGTTGTTCTGGAGCAAACCGCAGAGCCGATGAACCTGCCGCGCGCCATCGTGATCGACGACGAGGGGGCGCGCACGATGCAGGTGTTCGGGCTGGACAAGACCTACCTCAAGGACACGATGGAAGGCGTGGGATCGCGGTATTACGACGACGAGGGTAACTGCTTTGCACAGACGGGGCGCGGTCCGCGCAACTTTGGTTTTGCCAAGCGACAGTTCTTCTTCCAGCCCGAGCTTGAGGCGGCGCTGCGCGATGTGTCGGCGGAAAGGTCGCCGGGCACACTGCACTTCGGGTCCGAGGTGACCGATGTACGCAATGCGCCCGATCACGCGCTGGTCACGGTGCAAGATGCGGACGGTCATAGCCATCAGATCCGCACACAGTGGGTGCTGGCCTGTGACGGTGGGCGCAGCCCGATCCGCGAGCGGTTGGGCATCCCCATGTCCGGCAACACATATGAAGAAGACTGGATCGTTGTCGACACAATGAACGATCCTGACCAGACCCTCTATTCCAAGTTCTTTTGCAGCGGCGCGCGTCCAACGGTCAGCGTGCCTGCTCCGCATGGTGGGCGGCGTTACGAATTCATGCTTCAGCCCGGCGAAACCCGCGAACAGGTTTTGCAGGATGGGTTCCTTGAGGCGCTGATGGCCCCTTACCGGCCCTACCGCACCAAAGATATTATTCGCAAAACTGTCTATCGTTTTCATGCGCGGATGGCCGAGCAGTTCCAGTCGGGACGCATTCTGTTGATGGGGGATGCGGCGCATCTGACACCGCCTTTTGCCGGACAGGGCATGAACGCGGGCCTGCGCGACGCGCACAATGTCGCGTGGAAACTTGCCGCTGTCCTGCGCGGCGGCGCCGATGCGCATATCATGCAAAGCTACGAGGCAGAGCGGCGCAAGCCCGCTTGGGACATGATCCAGCTTGCCGTGGCCATGGGCAGCATCGTGATGCCCGCCGGGCGCGATCAGATCATGTTCCGCGACCTGATGATGCAGGCGCTCGAGCCGTTTCCAGCTGTGAAAGACTGGCTGGTGCACATGCGGTTCAAGCCAAAGCCGCGGTATCTTGAGGGTCTTTTTCTGGATCTGGACCCCCCTCTGTTCGAGGCATCTTTGGTGGGCGAAATGATCCCCCAGCCTGAGGTGCAGAAGGGCAGCAAGGTGCAGTTGCTTGACGACATCACAGGGCCGGGCTTCTGCCTGATCGCGCAAAATGCTGCAGGGGCGGCGGCGCTGGCGGCGCTCGAGCAGGACACATTGCTGGGCCTGCCGCTGACGGCGATCACGCTGGACACCATGGGCAGCGGCGATCTGGACGCGCTGCGTCCTGTCGAGCCGCAAGCCATCCGACCGTTTTTGACCCACCGCGACCAGATCATGCTGATCCGGCCCGACCGGTATTGCGCCGCCGCATTCTTTCCCGAGGCATTATCGGCCACGTTGGAACGTTGCACATCGCTGCTGACACAGACGGATACGACACCCAAGGCCGTCGAAATGACGGCCTGAGAACGGGACAGAAAAGAGCTGCCAAAGACATTGCGCGGGAGGAGGAGACCCAATGCAACTTATCTGGAAAAGATCCTATGCACTGGCACGGGTGCTGGCGTTGGTTGGCTTCACCGGCCTGCTGGTGCTGGCACTGATGACAACCTCGGACGTGCTGATGCGCTGGCTGTTCAAGGCACCGCTTCAGGGCGTCAATGATGTCAGTTCGGTCGTCATGGCCGTGGTGATCTCTGCGTGTATTCCGGCCAACCTTGCCATGAAGCAAAACATCCGCGTCGAGGTTTTCGGGTCGATAGCGGGGCCACGCACGAAGGCATTGCTCGAAGTGTTTTCAAGCGCGCTGACCTTTGCCCTGATCGCGCTGATGGCCTGGCAATTTGTCGGCTACGTCGATGCGCTGAAGACGAACGGCGACCGGACGTGGGTGCTGGGCTGGCAGGTCTGGCCGTGGTGGAGCGTGGCCACGGTGATGCTGTGGCTTGCGGCTTTCGTACAGGCGATGGTTCTGATCATCGACATTTCATCCTTGTTTGGCGGCCGCGACACAGACGCGGCGCTGCACAACGACCCTTCTTCTCTGCTCTGACCGCGCAAAGACCCAAAGGAAACGGATATGGATCCTCTTGTTATCGCCATGATCGGCTGTGTCGCCATGATGGGGCTGATTTTGTTGCACGTTCCGATTGGTATTTCGATGGCGCTGGTCGGCGTTGTGGGCTTTGCGCAGGTTGTCGGCTGGGGGCCTGCGATTTCGCTGCTGGCCAGCGAACCGGCTTCGGCGATGGGCTCACTTGATCTTGCGGTGATCCCGCTGTTCATGCTGATGGGCAGTCTTGCCGCGGCAAGCGGGTTGGCGTCGGATGTCTATGACATGGCCAGCGCGTTGTTCGGCCATCGCCGTGGCGGTCTGGCGACGACGACCGTTGTGGCCAGCGCAGGCTTTGGTGCGATCTGTGGATCGGGGGTGGCAACAACGGCCACCTTCGGACGGGTCGCCATGCCCGAGATGCTGGCGCGGGGGTATCATCCGGCATTGGCATCGGGCGCAGTCGCCGCAGGCGGCACGCTGGGGATAATCGTGCCACCATCTGCGATGATGATCCTGTATTCGGTGTTGACCGAGCAATCGGTGCTTCAACTGTTTACGGCTGCGATCATTCCTGCGCTGCTGGCCGTTCTGTTCTATGCCATTGCGGTGCAGGTGACTGTCATGCGCAACCCCGACAGCGCCCCGCGATCCGACAAGCTGCCGCTTAGGGACCGCATGGCCGCGATTGGCCGTGCGTGGGGCGTGATCTTGCTGGCGGTGGTCGTGCTGGGCGGCATCTACTCTGGCATCTTCACCGTGAACGAAGCCGCCGCCATCGGTGTTGTCATCGCCTTCCTGTTCGCATTGCTGCGCCGCAGACTGGACCGTGCCACGTTCCTGCGTGTGATGGCCGAGGCCAGCGGGTCCACCGCCATGATCTATATCATGGTCTTTGGTGCGACGATCTTTTCCTACTTTATCTCGGTCACCGGCGGTGCGTCGTTCATCGTCGGGCTGATCTCTGACGCCTCGGTCGACCCGTTGATGGTGATCTTTGGCATCTTGTTGCTTTACATCATTCTGGGCGCGTTTTTTGACGAAGTCGCGGCGATGGTCATCACACTGCCCTTTGTCATCCCCGTCATTCAGGGGCTGGGATACGATCTGGTCTGGTGGGGCATAATCAACGTGGTGGTAATCGGCATCGGCATGATCACCCCGCCCATCGGGATCAACGTGATGCTGCTGAATTCAATGTACCGCGATGTCAAAATCACCACGATCTACCGCGGCATCGTGCCGTTTCTTTTGGCCGATCTGGTGCGCCTGACCATTCTGGTGCTGTTTCCCGCGCTCACACTCTGGCTGCCCAGCATCATAGGGTAAACTTCTGTCCGTCAAGTGGACAACTACGGCTTGAGAGTCGAGCGGATAGCCCAGCAGCGCCAGAGTAGATTCATAAAAGGGAGGATACGATGAAACTACGACATTTCCTGATCGCGACCGCTGCGGCCGTCGCTTTTGGCACCACCGCCACCGCCGAGATCCTGCGGTTTTCCAGCTTTGAACCACCAGTGGCGCACGTCACCAAGAATATCCTGATGCCGTGGGCGGAAAAGGTGAATGCCGCCTCGGACGGTGAGCTGGACGTCCAGATTTTTCCGGGCGGCACGTTGGGGCGCAACCCCGCGCAGCAGCTCAAGCTGGTGGAAGACGGCGTGGCTGACATCGCTTGGGTGATCCCCGGCTATACACCCGGACGCTTTGACCAGGGCACAATCGGCGAGCTGCCGTTTCTGGTGCCCAACGGTACTGTAGGGGCCGAGGCAATGTGGTCGATGTACGAACAGGGGCTGTTCACCGGCGACTATGAGAAGTTCAAGCTGATCGGCGTCATGACATCCTTTCCCAACGCCATCGCCAGCACGGTCGAAGTGCGCACGCCTGCGGACATGAAGGGCCAGAACTTTCGCGCGCCCGGGCCGACCATGCTGGGCGCAATCAACGCGCTTGATGCAGTGCCCGTGGGCGGGATCACCGGACCGGGTCTGGCCGAGGCGATCAGCCGTGGTTTGATCTCGGGCACATTCTCCCAATTCGGCGCGATCGAGACGTTCCGGGTGGGCGAGGCTATCAACTATTATCTGGACCTGCCGTTGGGCGCGACGCCCATGCTGATCGTGATGAACCAGGCCAAATACGACAGCCTGTCAGACAAGGCCAAAGCTGCCATCGACCAGTATTCGGGCAAGGTGTTCTCAGAAGACTTTGGCAAATCCTTTGACCAGAACGTCACCGAAGCACGCGAACGGGTTCTGGCGGCCAACGACATCACCCTGATCGAACCGGATGATGCGCTGACGCAGCAATGGAAAGACGCGCTGTCAGTCTCGACGACCGAATGGATTGCTGGCCACGAGAACGGTCAGGCCCTCTATGACGCTTTCGTTGCCGCCATCGAAAAGGCTTCAGCCGCAAACTGACCCCTGAGCTCCGGCGCCAACAATCCCGTTGGCGCCGGACTGTTTTTTTCCAAAAGGTTTTGCGTGATGGATGACACAAGTGACATCGTCGAGATTGCCCAATTGATCCAGAAGTGGGGCCTGTGCCGTGACCAAGGGCGCTGGGACGATCTGAAAGCGACATTTACCCCCGATGGCACAATCTTTGTGACCTGGTTTCAGGGCTGGTTCGCAGATTTTGTCAAAGCCTCGCAAAAGATGTATGTGCCCACCTCACCACGGGTCAAACACCTGATCGGGCTGCCTGTCGTTCAGGTCAAAGGGAAGCGTGCTGTGGCCGAAACCAACGTCCAGATCCTCGGGCGGTTCGCGGCCGAGGGCACGGATGTGGACTATACCAGCTATGCGCGGTTTCTGGACCGTCTGGTACACACGAATGACGGATGGCGCATTCACGCGCGGGTCGCGGTCTATGAAAAAGACCGGCTTGATCCGGTTGTGCCCAGCGACGCATTTGCCAACTTCATGACACAGACAGACTTTTCCAAAGTGCCCGAACCCTATCGCTATCTGGGGTACCGTCTGTTGTCGGCGGGCCGCCCGCTGCAAAGCGGGATAATCTGCGACGGCACACCCGAAGCCGACATCTTGATACAAGAGGCGCACCGCTGGATGTCGCAGGTGACCGGTGCGGATTAATCCGGAAAATCAAGCCGTCCCAGCGCGTCGGTGATCCCTTTGGCGGTTGCCAAAAGCTTGTCGCGGTACTGGTCCAGCGCCTTGTCGAACGACAGGGCGCTGCTGGTCCAGATCACCGTCAGACAGGCCACGACCCGCGGACCTCGATAGATCGGGGCAGAGATGCTTTGCGTGCTCAGCCGGTAGCCTTCCTTGCGGTAACCGACGCCCAATTTCACACAAGTATCCAACACATGTTTTACCGGTCCGTCCTGCAATATCACCGGACCTTGGCAGCCCAGCTTGGCGTACAAACCAGCCAGCGTTTGCGTGCGCTCTTCTTCGCGTGAAAAGGCAAGGTAAGCGCGCCCGCCAGCCGTATCCAGCACGGGCAGTTGCAGCCCGACCATGCCGTGATCAATGGAATAGGGGCTGATGTTATGCGTCGATTCCCGAATTTCCATCTGGTAGTCGTTGAATGTCACCAGATCGAGAGGCCACAGGATTTCGCGCCCCAACTTCACCATTTCCGGCACGGCTGACTGTGTGACCCAATCCTCGTGGCGGAACCCCGAACTCAGCGATTTGGCCTGCAACGTCGGGCGCCATTTTTCCGACGAATGGTCGCGGCTGACAAACCCCAGCCCTTCAAGTGTTTCGAGCAGCCGGTAGACCGTCGGGCGTGGAATAGACGTCGCTGTTGCAACCTCGGCCGCCTTCAAACCGTTCCGCCGGTTCAAGGTTTGCAAAATGAGCAAGCCGCGTTCCAGCGACCGGACAGATCCAAAATTTGAAATGTTCTATCTCCTGATGACCGCACGGGGCCTTGGTCGATCATTACACCGACACAGGCCATGTCAACAAACCGCGGCCTCTGGCGGGGGACGCCGGTCAATTTGTCTGCCAGGCGGACAAATGCGGTGGCCGCCGGTGCAAGATCCGCCGCTTGGTTTACCATAACCAGCAGCACGCGCTTACGCCCGAAAGGAATCTGTCCCATGACCCTCAGTTCACTTGGATATATCGGCATCCGGTCCTCAAAGACCGAGGACTGGAGCGGCTTTGCCACCAACCTTCTGGGCATGCAGCAAGTGGATCGCGGCGGCAATTCGCGGGCCTTTCGTATGGACGACCGCAAGCAGCGTCTTCTGGTCACCGATGACGGGCAAGAGGGGCTGGATTTCATGGGGTGGGAAGTGGACCACCCCGACGATCTGGACCGTCTGGCCAGCCGCCTTGAAAACGCAGGCGTGGCGGTGCGCGTTGAAACGGCCGCTTTGGCTGATCAACGTCTGGTCAGCCAGCTGATTTCCTTTAACGATCCCGATGGCAATCACATCGAAGTCTTTTGGAAACCGCAGATCGCCAGCGATCCCTTTGTCCCGGCACGGCCCATCTCGGGGTTCAAGACCGGAACGCTGGGCATGGGCCATGCGGTGTTGCACGTTGAAGATGCCACCGCCCTTTTGCCGTTCTACCGCGATCTTCTGGGGTTCAGCGTGACCGACTACGGGCTGACGCCGTTCCCGCTGTATTTCTTCCATATCAACGGGCGGCACCACAGCTTTGCCATGGTCGGATCGGGCCGCAAGGGGCTGCATCATTTCATGGTCGAACTGCAATCGCTGGACGACGTCGGCCAGGGCTACGATATCGCCCAACAGGAAGAGGGGCGCGTGGCCTATACGCTGGGGCGGCATTCCAATGACCACATGATGAGCTTTTACGCCACCACACCTTCGGGGTTTTTCGTTGAATACGGCTGGGGCGCACGGGTGATCGAGCCCGAGACATGGAAGGCGCACGAAACGTCAGACGGACCCAGCTATTGGGGCCACGAACGGGTGCATCTGCCAGACGGCGATCCGGCCCGCGAACGCATGCGCGAGATGCGCATAGACGCGGCCAGCCGTGGCATGCGCGCCGCCGATCCTGTGCCCAATTGCGCCTGGCTGGACTCGGTTGTCCGGCAGGAATGATCGCGGCCCAAAAATTCCAGACACTACAATCATGGGACGGAGCGATTTACGCGCATGACCAAGCTACCAGATTTTCAGACCGCGATCATCATCGCCGAAGCCGGCGGGCCAGAGGTTTTACAAGCCGCGCAGTTGACGCTGCCGCAACCCGCGGCGCATCAGGTGCTGATCCGCGTCGTGGCGGCTGGCATCAACCGCCACGACTGTTTGCAACGTGCGGCGGGCATCCACCATGATGGCAACCCGGTACCGGGGCTCGAAGCCTCTGGCGTTGTTGTTGCGCTGGGGCCGGGGGTGACCGGGTTGGACCTCGGCGCGCCGGTGATGGCGTTGTTGCAAGGCGGCGGTTACGCCGAATATGCGGTGGCAGATGTGGCCCTGACGATGCCGGTGCCCGAAGGGTTCAGCATGACCGAGGCCGCGGCAGTGCCCGAAGCCCTGTTCACCGCATGGTGGAACTTCTTTTTCCTGATGCAGCTTCGACCCGACGAATTTGCCCTGATGCACGGCGGCACCAGCGGCGTTGGCCATCTGGCGCTTCAGGCGATGACTGCGCTGGGATACGGCGTTCTGGCCACCTGCGGCAGTGCCGACAAGATCGCCGCCGCCAAACGGTTCGGCGCGCGTGAAGCGTTCAACTACAACGACGCCGAACTGGCGGCGAAAGTACTGGATGCCACGAACGGTCAGGGCATCAGCGCGCTTTTGGATGTCTCTGCCGGTGCGCATCTTGCCGCGGATCTGGAGATGATGGCCCCTGACGGGCGCATCGCGCATCTGTCGGGCGGTGGCGGTGCCGCGCTGAACGTGCCGCTCAAGAAACTGATGGCCAAGCGTATCTCGATCACCGGATCGTTGCTGCGCCCGCTGGCGCTTGCGCGAAAAACAGAGGTGGCACAGATGATCCGCCGCGATGTCTGGCCCTTGCTGGGCACGCAGGTGCGTCCGGCACTGGCCGTTGTCCTGCCACTGTCCGACGCCGCACAGGCGCATCGGGAAATGGAAAAGGGCCACCACGTCGGCAAGATCGTTCTGGCAGTGTCAGATTAGGGTCAGGACCCATTAATCCTGCGCCGTCAGCGGCAATTTCACGAAATTTCAGTGGTTTGGGTCGTGCGGTCAATAGTGGTTCTATTTGCAAGCGGCCCAAGCTGCTGAAATGAAGTGAAATCGCCGCCCTGCGGGTTCGACGGATTTTCCCGCTGCCTACGGCGCATCTGTTTGAAATAGAACCACTATTTCCGCGCAGATGCTGCTTGTCAGCGGAAAAATCTGTCGAACTGACGGTGCAGGATTAATGGGTCCTGACCCTAGGGCTGTCCGCAAGGTGGACATGCGCCAATGGGCTGCGGTCCAGTTCTGCCGCCCGCGCTAGAACCCAACCAACACCAATCAACGGAGCTTAGCGATGCGTATTTCTTCTTATATCACTGCGGACGGTACCGCATCTTACGGCATTGTGCAGGACGGTAAACTGCACGACGCAGGCAAGGCGCTGCGCGCGACATTCCCCGACCTGCGGGCGGTGATGGCGGCGGGCGCACTGGATCAGCTCGAAGCCGCCGCTGAAACGGGCGAAGTGCTGGACGTGGCGTCGGTCAAATTGCTCTCGCCCCTGCCGAACCCGGACAAGATTATCTGCATCGGCCTGAACTACATGACCCACATCACCGAAACAGGCCGCGACAAGCCGGCCAAACCGTCGATTTTCACCCGCTACCCATCTTCGGTGGTCGGCCACGATGTGCCGATGATCCGCCCGCAGGCGTCCGACTGGTTCGATTTCGAAGGCGAACTGGCGGTGATTATCGGCAAAGCGGGGCGCAACATCTCGGAAGCCGACGCCATGGCGTATGTGGGCGGCTACAGCTGTTTTAACGACGGGTCGATCCGAGACTACCAGCGCCACACCTCGCAGTTCTGGGCAGGCAAGAACTTTGTCGACAGCGGGTCAATGGGGCCTTGGCTGGTCACAGCAGACGAGATGACCGATCCGGCAGCACAGACCATGGAAACCCGGCTGAACGGCGAAATTGTGCAATCGACACCGATTTCCGACCTGGCCTTCAACATCCCCGAACTGATCGCCTACCTGTCGATCGTGACCGAACTGCTGCCGGGGGATGTCATTGCCACAGGTACGCCCAGCGGTGTCGGCCTGTTCCGCGAGCCCAAGCTGTTCATGAAAGACGGTGACCGGATCGAAGTGGAAATCTCGGGCATCGGAACGCTTTCCAATCCGATCCGCGACGAGCGCAAGTGATTATACCGCAGGTCTCGCGGGCAAACATCTGACGGACATTTCTATCAGAGCGTTCTGCGCAATCACATCCCCAAGGGTCAGGCTTGGGCAAGGAGAAAGCTAGACAAATGGCCAAACCGATCAAAACCAGGCGACCGATCTGCGAGGCCGACCTTTACGCCGATGATGTCATCCTCGATCCCCACCCGGTTTACCGTCAGATACGAGACACGGCGCCGGCCGTCTGGTTGCCCGAAAATGACCTCTGGGCGATTGGGCGGTTCGACGATGCGGTCGCCGCACTTGCCGCAAATGATATCCTGATCTCAAGCATGGGTGTCGCGGCCAATCCCCGTCTGAATGCGATCACCACGCCCAACATTCTGATGACCGACGCGCCGGACCACCGTCCGTTGCGCAAGGTCATATCGCACCCCGTGATGCCGCGCGGTCTGGCCGAGGTCAAACCACGCATCGAAGAAGCCGCGCAGCAGATGATCGACACCCTCGTTCAACGCGGCACATTCGAGGGAATGACCGACTTGGCGCAGATCCTGCCCCTGACGATCGTGTCCGAACTTCTGGGCCTGCCGGAATTTGGCCGCCAGAATATGCTCAGATGGGCCGCCGCAACCTTCGACGCCCTCGGCGGTGACAATGCCCGCACCGAGCACGCCTTCCCGACCATCATGGAACTGCGGGCCTTCTGTGCGGATGATGTCAGACGCGATACAGTGCGCCCTGGCAGTTGGGTCGCGCGTCTTTTCGATGCTGTGGACGAAGGCTCGATCGACCCCGCCCTCGTGCCGATGTTCACGCGCGACTATATCGCACCCAGCCTCGACACAACGATCTTCGCGACTGGGCACCTGATGCACCAGCTGGGCAATGCGCCGGACCAGTGGGAGAAATTGCGGGGCAACCCCGCCCTGATCCCCAACGCGATCAACGAGGCCGTGCGGCTGGAAAGCCCGATCCGCGGGTTCACCCGTTACGCGAAAGACGACTACGAGGTGGACGGTGTTCTGATCCCGCAGGGCGCGCGCGTACTGATCCTCTATGCCTCGGCAAATCGTGACGAACGGCGCTGGACCGACCCGGACCGGTTTGACGTGGAACGCAAGGTTTCGGACCAAGTCGGCTTTGGGCATGGCATTCACCTGTGCATGGGGGCCCAGCTTGCCCGTCTTGAAATGCGTTCAATCCTTCAGGCTATGATTGAAAGGGTTGCGAGGATAGAAGTTGGCGCGCCGGAGTTCGAGTTGAACAACGTACTGCGTGGCTTCAAAAGCCTGCCGATGCGCTTCATTCCCGCATAAATCACACCCGGATGCCACAGGCACCGGCCGGGCGACATCACGCGGCTGGTGGCCTTCGACCGTGCCACTCAGGCTGCTATGTCAGTCCAGCTGCGATTGGGCGTTGTCAGCGGTAGTATCGCCTGCCCATCTTGCCGCGAGATGCAGCAGGATGATGATCATAGCCAGAGGCACCGAAACCGAAATCCACACCATCGGAATGCCAAGCGTGTCTGCGGTTAACCCCGATTGCCTTGCAAGGTAGCCCTTGGCAAAGCCACCACGCAGGCCGACGAAACAGAAATAGATCACCGGCAGGACAAAAATCAGCACGGCAGCACTTTGGATGGCGTCGCCAAGGGCGGACAGAATGTGGGGCGGTTTGGGAAAGACGCTTTGCATCAGCACTGCGTCTGAACGGGTTTTGAAAGACAGTGTTGCGCCCAGCAAGCCGGTCCAGACCATCGCATATCGCGCGACATCTTCGGTCCAGATCGGGGGCGCGGAAAACACGTAGCGGGCGATGATTTGCAGCATGACCGTCAGAAACATCAGGCAGACAGCCAGAACCGCAGCACGTCGCGTGATTGCGTGAATGCCGTTGCTGATCGAGATGATGACGTGGCGCATGTGCCGATCTCCACTGGAAATGCCGGGCCCGGTGTTGGGCCCGGCGGTTGTTTTTAGCGGTTGCTGTCGGACAGATCTGTCCAGATCTTGACGTCTTCGCTTGGCATCAGGTCCGACTCGTAGACCGGCTTGGATGCTTCGCGGAACACGGCGCGTTCTTCTGCGGTCAGGCGCTGTACGGTCACGCCTTTTTCCTCAAGCGCGGTCAGCCCGGATTCGGACGCTTCGGCCAGCCACGCGCGGTTGGCGGCATCGGCTGTGGCCACGGCGGCATCGACGGCAGCGCGTTCGTCATCGCTCAGACCATCATACCAGCCTTTCGAGAACAAAACGGCCCGCATCGGGATAATCACACCCGCATCCGAAAAGTTTTTGACGAAATCGGTCTGGCCGAAAATCACCGGAACAAAAGGCGAGTTGAGGTAGCCGTCGATCACGCCGGTTTGCAGGCCTGCGGGCACTTCCCCCCAAGGCACCACCGTACCGGTCGAGCCCCAGGCCTGATACATCTCGATCTGTGCGTCATCCAATGCCCGCATCCGCAGGTCGGCCATATCGGCAGGCGCGCGCACGGCTTTGGTTGTGGTGATGATGCCCGACGACGGCCCGATGGGCACAAAGGCCGCGACCATTGCATCCTGAGCGGCCAGCTTTTCGTTCAGCCGGTCAAAGACTTTGCCCGCAGCCAGCGCACGGTCCATATGCGCCGCATCATCAAAGATATAGGGCAAGCGCACGCCATAAACGAAGGGGTCAATCTGGGCGATGGCGCGCACGTCGGACAAAGAGACCTCCAGTAGTCCGGTGGAAATCTGGTCGAATTTCTCGGCCTCGTTCCCGACCGAGTCGCGTGGCATTTCGCGCACGTCCATCCCGGCCTCTTTCAGCGCGTTGCCAAAGGCATAGGCCCAGTTGTAAGACCCCGATTGTTCCAGATCGGGCTTGCCATCCAGTGCAATCTTGACTTCTGCGATGGCGGGGGCCGCCATGGCCATAAGTGCGGCCAGTGTCAGTGATGTCAGTTTCATTAGTCGTCCTCCCTTATTCAGTTCACGGAAAAGCCGAACATCTGCGGCAACGTCAGGCTAAGCGCAGGCCAGTAGACCAGCGCCAGCAGCAGCAGAACCTGCACGGCGATAAAGGGCAGCACAGCATAGGCCAGCCGCCAGTAGTTCAGATTTGTCAGCGCCGATACGACCACAAGGCATTTGCCCAGCGGCGGGGTAATCAGGCCGACGCACAGGTTGAAACACAGCACGATCCCCAGATGGATCGGGCTTATGCCCTGCGCCAGCGCTTGTGGTGCAAACAGCGGGATCAGCAGGGTCAGCGCCACGGGCGTGTCCATGAACATGCCTGCGATCAGGAAGATCGCCACCAGGAAGAACAGGTATTTCGTGCCCGTCAGTCCAAAGGATTCGACCCAGTTTGCCAGTGCCTGCGACCAGCCCAGCTGACCGGCCAGATAGCCAAGAACCGAGATGGCGGCGAGGATGATAAAGATGGTGCCGGTCATCTTGGCTGTCGCCTCGACGGCATCAAAGATCATTTTCCAGTTCAGCCCCTTGTAGTACTGGCCCGCAATCAGCGCGACCATAACGGCGATGGCCGACCCTTCGGTCGGTGTCGCAAGGCCGAACACCAAGGCGCCCAGGATCACCACCGGCAGGCACAGCGCCGGTGCGGCGTGCAACAGGCTGGGCAGGAACTTTGGCAGATCGTCCGACTTGCCGCCGGGATGCCCCTTGATGTTGGCGATCAGCGCATTCAGCAGCATCAGGGCCGCCGCCAGCAGCAACCCCGGCACGACGCCGGCGATGAACAGGGCGGCGACAGAGGCGCCGGTAAGGCCGCCATAGATAATCATGATGATCGACGGCGGAATGATCGGTCCGATCATGGACGAGGCTGCTGTAATGGCGCCTGCGTAATAGGGATCATAGCCCCGCGCCTTCATTTCGGGAACAAAGGTGCGCGACAGCGCGGCGCTGTCTGCGATGGCCGAACCCGAGATACCTGCAAAAAACACGCTGGTCAGAATGTTGACGTGGCCCAACCCGCCGCGAAACCGTCCAACAATGGACATGGCAAAGTCGATCAGGCTTCGCGTGACACCCGCGCGGCTCATGATTTCGGCGGTCAGGATGAATAACGGCATCGCCATAAACGCAAAGACGTCAAGCTGCGCAAAAATGCGCTGTGGCATGATGGACAGGAACTGGGTTTTGCCCACGGCCACAAAGGCCAGAACCGAAACCGATCCCATCAAGTAGGCAAAGGCGGTGCCGCTGATCAGGAAAACGATGAAAATGATCGGGATGAACCACATGATATTACACCGCCGTTTTGATGTTGTGTGTTGTTGACTGAACCGCTGATGTCAGAACAGGCGGATGTGTCACGATCGCACGCAAGTCAACATTCGAAGCAGCAAGCGCCGCCATATCGGGGCGCGGGCGGGCGGTGACATCGTCACGGGCAAACAGGGCTTCCAGCGCTCTGGCAGTGGCCAGCAACTGTTCGTCACCGCGCAATGGGCCAAGCATCTGAAGCCCGAAGGGCATGCCATGCGGATCGCGGCCACAGGGCAGGGTGAGCGCAGGGCCACCTGTCAAAGAGCCGCGATACGCCAGCGCCAGCCAGCGGTAATAGACATCCATCACTTGCCCGTCGATTTCGGTCGGGTGCGATTGCTGCCACGGAAACGGCGACACCGGCACGGTTGGCAGCAGGATGATGTCAAATTCGTCCATCACCTTGTTGAAGTTGCGCAAAATGCGGGTCTGTTCCGCATGTGCCCAGCTTCTGTCGGCCAGCGTCATGGCCTGTCCCATTGCGACGTTTGTGGCGATATGGTCGCCGAAATCGTCTGGTGCTGTTTTCAGCGCCTCGGCAAATCCCGCAACAAAGCTTTCTGCACGCAAGATGTCAAAGACGCGGTCCATCTGGCCCAGGTCAAGGTTTGCCGGGCTGCAGTCTTTTACATGCGGTCGCAGTGCGTCGATGCGCGCGCGAAAGGTCTCGCGGATGGCCGGATCGACGGGCGCTCCGCCAAAGTCTTCGCTGTATCCGACGCGCAGGGTTTTCAGGTCAGCCTGCGGCAGGGTCGCGAACCTGTCGGGGGCCGCGGGCGACGACAGCGGGTCGTCGCGGTCATGGCCCTGAATGACCTTCAGCATCAAAAGCAAGTCATCCATTGTCCGCGCCATCGGCCCCAGTACGGAAATGCCGGACCAGCCCAGCGGGCGTGTCGGGTGTGCGACCACATCGACTGAAGGGCGATAGCCGACGATCCCGCATAAGGATGCAGGCAGGCGCAGCGAGCCACCCGTATCGGAACCGGTGCAAATTGGCAGCAGATCGGCGGCCAGTGCCGCAGCTGAACCGCCGGACGAGCCACCCGCGATCAGGTCGGGATTGAACGGGTTGCCCGTGGCCCCCCACACCGGATTGCGGCTGTTGCCACCCGCGCCCAGTTCGGGAACATTCGTCTTGGCCAGAATGATGGCACCCGCCGCCCGCAGACGCGCGACCATGGGCAGATCCTGCGTGGGAACATTGCTGCGCCCGCGTTTGCTGCCGTGTGTGGTCAGCAGTCCCTTGGTGTCTTGCAAGTCTTTGACACCAATGGGCAAACCATCCAGCGGGCCAATTGGCGTTCCGGCCTTCCAGCGCTGCGTCGCCTGCGACGCCTGCGTCACCGCGCGTTCCGCATCCAGCGCGGTCAGGGCGTTAATCTTTGGATTGAACAGCGAAATATGTTCAAGACACGCACCAAGATAATCGCTGGGCGTCAGGGTTTGGGCCGCAAAACGGGCAACAACCTCATGTGCGGGCAGCGCCATAAGTGACAGGCGGTTCAAAGAATCGCCCACGCGCTCGTGGCCAGCAGAAATAGCACAAAAGTCCTCCCAAACCTTTCATCGGGTTAAGGTAATCCATGCGCATCATCAAAAAAAGTGAGTTTTCGGCGTCAGACATTAACTAAATGGAATGGTTTTCATCTCGGACGTGGTTTGTTGCAGGCATTTCAGGAACAGCGACAGGGTGCTGTTCTGCGTGACCTGATCCGCGCGCCAGAAGCACCGCGCTTCGGACAGCAGGCCCTGCGTATCCAGCGGCAGGATCGTAACCTCGCCGCGCGCGGCCTGTGCCTGCGCCAGTTGCAGTGGCATCAGACCAAGCGCCGACATCACGCGCAACAATTCAAGATTCAGTGCAAGTGAATTCGACGCGATGGTGTTGCTCGGTGCGGTCAGCCCGTTGGTGGCAAACAGCGCATCCACCGCCCGCCGCGCCACCGAGTTCGCCTGTGGCAGAATCCACGGAAACGGGATGACATCGGCCCAGACCAGTTCGTTTTGTTGGGCAAGCGGGTGGTGACGTCCTGCAACCACAACGACGGGTTCGGAAAACAGGGGCATCTGGTCGATGCCGGGCAATTCCTGCGGCTGCCAGACGCGCGCGATCAACAGATCAATTGCGCCGGCCTCAAGCTCTGGAAAAAGCTCGACAAAATGGCCTTCCAGAACGGTCACATTTGCCTGCGGCGTGCTGCGTTTGAACGTCGCGATGCTGCCCGGCAACAAGGTCGGGGCCACCGAGCTGACGACCCCGATGGTCACCGAGCCTGTGACACCGCTGGCCATCGCTTCGATGTCAAAGGCCGCGCGGTCAAGCTGGTTCAGGGTTTGTCGGGCGTGATCGGCCAAACGGTTGCCGATGGGTGTCAGATACAGCCTGTTGCGATCGCGCGTTACAATTGGTGCGCCAACAATCTTTTCCAACTCGGCAATCTGTTTGGAAACCGCAGGCTGGGTCACGTTCAGGGCCTGGGCCACCCGCGCCACCAGTTTGAGATCGGCCAGCGACGCAATGACCCGCAGATGGCGCAGCGTGATTGCCTTTTGAAACTCCTTACCCAAACGCCTTGGCTCCCCCCAGTCACGTCGCGGGCAGCCTGTCACAGTTCACCGAAAGTGAAAATATGGTCATGTACCTAATTACGTCCGGCGTCCGGCCAGCCACTTTTCCAGATCACTCTGCACGGCATCCAGGTTTTTCGACATTAACCGTTCGGGTGCCCGCGATGACCTTGCCGCCCAGCCATCCGGCGTGATCTGCGCGTGTCTGGTCAGATGAGCCGACCCAGTCAAACCACCGCGCGGATCACCATTGCCACCACGGCCAGCGCCGTGACGCTGGCCAGCCAGATGACGATGAACCAACCAATGCGGCGCAGACGCGCAGGCATCAGTGGTAGCCTTCTTCGGGGTCGATCTTGCCGCGAAACACCCAATAGGCATAAGCGGTATAGATCAGGATCAGCGGCACCAGTACCACCGTGCCGACCAGTGCGAACCACAGACTTGAAACGGGGGCTGCGGCCTCTGCGATGGTCAGGCCGGGCGGAACGATGTTGGGATAAAAGCTGATGCCGATCCCGGCAAAGCACAGGACAAACAATCCCAATGCTGCCACAAACGGCTGAATGTCCTTGCCATCGCGCAGGCCCGTGAACAACGCCCATGCGCAGACCAGAAGGGCGGCGGGCACGATCACGCTGAGAAAGACGCCGGGAAAGGCGAACCAGCGGTGGAAATACTCCACATCCTGAAACGGGGTCAGCAGGCTGGCCAGCCCGATAAAGCCAAGGGTGGCAAGGCCCAGCGGTTTGGCATAACCACGCATCTGCGCTTGCAGATCCCCAACGGTTTTCATGTTCAACCAGCACGCACCCAGCAACGCATAGCCCACGACCACGGCCACACCCGTCAGCAGTGAAAAGCCTGTCAGCCAGTCCCACCAGGCGCCCGCGTAAGCGCGCCCTTCGACATCAATGCCCTGCACCAGTGCGCCCAAAGCGATGCCTTGCATGAATGCTGCTACGATCGAGCCGCCGAAAAATGCGCGGTCCCAGATGTGTTTCCAACGCTCGCCGCGCCAGCGGTATTCGAACGCCACACCCCGAAAGATCAGCGCCAGCAGCATCAGGATGATCGGCATGTAAAGTGCGGGCATCACGATGGAATAGGCCAGCGGGAACACCGCGAACAAACCGCCACCGCCCAGCACCAGCCATGTTTCGTTGCCGTCCCAGATGGGCGCGATCGAGTTCATCATGGTGGCACGGTCGCGCTCGGACCGCGCAAATGGGAACAGGATACCGATCCCAAGATCAAAGCCGTCAAGAATGACATAGACCAGCACGGCAAAGGCGATAATGCCCGCCCAGATGAAAGACAGCTCAAACATCGGTTTTGTCCTTTTGTGGTTCGTCCGCGCCGACTTGGATCGCCGGGGTTAACCCCGAGGTGCGGATCGGCCCGTCTTGCAGGTCGTGGTTCACCAGGCCCGCGCGCCGGTTCATCATTGCCAAAAGATAGAGCGTGCCTGCACCGAAAATAAAGAAATAGACCACGATAAAAGCCAACAGTGACGTAGCCACCGCCGGCGCATCAACGGGCGAGAGGCTGTCGGATGTGCGCAGCAGCCCGTAGACGGTAAAGGGCTGGCGACCGACTTCGGTGGTGATCCAGCCTGCCAGCACAGCGACAAAGCCCGCGGGCCCCATCGCCAAAGCGGCGCGGTGCAGCCAGGGCGCATCGTAAAGCCGACCGCGCACGCGGCGGATCAGGCTCCAGATGCCCAGACCCAGCATGGCAAAGCCAAGGCCAACCATGACCCGGAAGCTCCAGAAGACGATCCACACGGGCGGCTCGTCTGCGTCGGGCACCGTGTCCAGACCGTCAAGCGGTGCATTCAGATCGTGTTTCAGGATCAGGCTGGAAAGTTTGGGAATCTCGACCGCATAGTCGATGCGCTTTTCCTTGGAATTTGGAATGCCGAACAGGATCAGCGGCGCGCCTTCGGGATGGCTCTCATAGTGGCCTTCCATCGCCATGACCTTGACCGGCTGGTGTTCCAGCGTGTTCAGCCCGTGCGCGTCGCCAGCGAAGATCTGCAAGGGGGCGACCAGCGTCAGCATCCACATCGCCATAGAGAACATCTTGCGCGCGGCCTTGTCCTGACGGTCGCGCAGCAGGTGCAGCGCGCCGGTGGCACCCACGACCAGCGATGTGGTGAGAAACGCCGCCAGCACCATATGCACAAGGCGGTAGGGGAACGAGGGATTGAAGACGATCTGCCACCAGTCTTCCGGGATAAATTGCCCCACTTCGTTTATACTGTAGCCTGCAGGGGTTTGCATCCACGAGTTCACCGACAGGATCCACGTGGCCGAGATCAAAGTGCCAAAGGCGACCATGCCGGTTGCAAACATATGCAGATTATCGCCCACCCGTTTGCGGCCAAACAGCATGATGCCAAGAAACCCGGCTTCAAGGAAAAAGGCCGACAGCACCTCATAAGCCATAAGTGGTCCCAGCACCGGCCCGGTTTTGTCCGAAAACACCGCCCAGTTGGTGCCGAATTGGTAGGACATGACGATGCCCGACACGACCCCCATGCCAAAGGCCACTGCAAAGATCTTTTTCCAGTAGTCGAAGAGGTGCAGGTAGGTCTGGTTTCGTGTGCGCAGCCAAAGGGCGTTGAGCACCGCCAGATAGCTGGCCAGCCCGATCGAGAACGCAGGAAAGATAATGTGAAACGAGACCGTGAAGGCAAATTGCATGCGGGCCAGCGTTTCGGCTGTCAGTCCATCAAACATGGGGCTGTCCTACCTTTTGTACTGTGCTGTTAAGCGTTAGCATCAAGTCCCACTTTAGCACGGGAAAGGACATGCGGCATCTGTGTCGCAGGGGTGCGGCATGCGGTCCCTGTGCGGGAATGCGCAGGGGGTGCAAAAATCAAAATGTCTGCCTTTGTGGGTGAACCGTCATGGGGTCTTGACGCGTCACAAGCTGTGCAGGTTGTTTGACAAGGCAGGCCATACTGTCAGTCAGAAGAATGGGCGATACTGCCTAGGCGCGCTGCATCGCGGCGCGGTACGGATCGGCAGACGGCGACTTTGGGCTCAAAACATTACGTTCGCAGAACAGGCTTATTGGTATCCGACGGAACAGCGGGCTGCTCAATTGCCGACAACTTGAGTCACTGGCAACTTATTCGACGCCTTCATCTCTTTCAGCGAAAGGTTAGAGCGGATGCTGGTGACCCCGGGCAACCGTCGCAATGTGCTGTCGACAAAGACGCTGTAATCGTCAAGGTCCCGCGCCACCACAATCAGCAGGAAATCGTCCGCTCCGGTTGTGTTATGACAGGAAAGGATGTTCGGCGTCGTCTCGACGATCCTCTGGAATTCGGCGGTCGCGGCCTGGTCATGCTCGGCACAGCGCAGTTGGACAAAGGCCATGACGCCAAGGCCGAGTTTGCGGCGGCTCAAATTGGCCTGATAGCCCTCGATGACCCCGCTTTCCTCAAGCCGTTTCAGCCGCCGCCAGCAAGGGGTTTCGCTCATCCCGAGGCGTTCGGCGAGCTTGGTATTTGTCATGCGCCCGTCATCTTGCAGCAGGGTCAAAAGCTGGGCGTTGACGCCGTCAATCTCGGTCATGGGGCGGATTCCTTCGCAAATATCACTTCTGGTGGCGGATTCTGCCTCAATTATCGCCACGGGTGAGAAGAATAGCAAAGGTATTTCGGCGGCTCGGGTCTATGTTCCCGCCAAATCGCATCAACCAGAAAGACCCCACCATGAAAGCAGTCCTTTTCGAAAAGTTCCAGGCCCCCCCGAAGCTTGTGAGCGTTGACGATCCGGCACCTGAAACCCATGGCGTGGTGCTGAAGGTCGCCGCCACAGGTGTCTGCCGCAGCGACTGGCATGGCTGGATGGGCCATGACAGCGACATCGACCTTCCGCATGTGCCGGGGCATGAACTGGCCGGCGTGGTCGAGGCCGTAGGCAAGGATGTCAAAAACTGGTCCGTCGGAGACAAGGTCACCGTGCCATTCATTTGCGGCTGCGGCAGCTGTTCGGAATGCCATTCGGGCAACCAGCAGGTCTGCCTGCACCAGGAACAGCCGGGCTTTACCCACTGGGGTTCTTTCGCTGAATATGTGCCAATTCACCAAGCGGACCTGAACCTCGTGTCGCTGCCGCAGAGCATGGATTTTGCCACCGCCGCCAGCCTCGGCTGTCGTTTCGCGACTGCGTTCCGGGCGGTCATCGACCAAGGGCGCGTCAGGCCAGGCCAGTGGGTGGCTGTACATGGCTGCGGCGGCGTGGGTCTCTCGGCGGTGATGATCGCGGCGGCAGCGGGGGCGAACGTGATCGGCGTAGACCTCGACCCGGCCAAGCTCGCCGTGGCGAAGGAACTTGGCGCAGTGGCTGCGATCAATGGCAAGGAAACCGATGTGCCAGCCGCCATCCAAGAGATCACCAAGGGCGGCGCGCATGTCTCGCTCGACGCACTGGGGCACCCGGTGACCATGACGAACTCGATCCTGTGCCTTCGGCCGCGTGGAAAGCACATACAGGTGGGCCTGATGCTGGGTGACCACGCCGCCCCCGCGATCCCGATGCCCAAAATCGTCGGGCAGGAAATTGAACTGCTCGGCTCGCATGGAATGCAGGCGCATCGCTATGGTGCGATGCTGGACATGGTGGCGGGTGGGCGGCTTGATCCGTCGCGGTTGGTTGGCAAGCAGATCAGCCTTGCAGAGGCCCCTCAGGCGCTTATGGAGATGGACCAGTTCCAGTCCGTCGGGGCCACCGTCATCACCCGGTTCTGAGCCATGAAGCGCTTCACATTCAACAGGGGTGGTAACGCGGCCATCGCCATCCTCGGTGGGGTGATCGCCAAGGGTACGGGACCTGAACAGATCACCTTGATGCAACGCGACAGGTTTGCCGACGTGGTCGCGTGGGTGACGGCTGCCTGTAGGATCCGTTCCATCGCACCGGGAAGGGCTGAATGATGTTTGAAACAGTCAAAGACTATCCTGTTGACCCAATCATGATTGGCGCAGATTTGTTTGCCCAAGATCCCCGGCAGGACAAGCTGAACCTGACCGTCGGGATCTACCAGGATGAGCACGGGCGCACGCCGGTTCTGCAGGCCGTCAAGCTGGCAGAACAGCGGCTGGTCGAAACGCAGACCAGCAAGTCCTACCTCGCGCTGACCGGCAATGCCGACTACTGCGCCACTTTGGGCCGCGAGATTTTGGGGGACAACTTTGATGCAAGCTGGGTGTCCGCGCAGACATCCGGCGGCGCGGTAGCTTTGCGCGTGATGGCCGACCTTCTGGCGCAGATGCCAAGGCCGCCGACCGTCTGGCTCCAAGCTCCGACCTATGGCAACTACGTCCCGATCCTGGCCGCCGCGGGCGCGCGGTATCAGGCGCTGCCGTACTACGACCCGTTGCGCGGAACGCTCACCTTTGACCAGATGCTGGACGGCCTGAAGGCGGCGCAACCCGGCGATGTCTTCCTGATGCAGGGCGTTTGCCACAACCCATCGGGCGCGGATATGTCGGACGATGAGTTCGCGGCCTTGCTGGATGTGCTTGAAGCCCGCGGGATCGTGCCGTGGATTGACTTGGCCTACCTCGGCTTCGCGCAAGGCTTTGAGGCGGATTGCGCCATGGCGCGGGGCATCGCAGAGCGCTTTGCTGAGTGCATCGTCTGCATAACCTTGTCCAAGTCCTTCGGCATCTACCGGGACCGCGCCGGGGCGCTGTTCGTCAAGACCCGTGGACCCGATCAAAGGCGCATCACCCGCGCAGTCACCGCCATCGTCCGCTCGGGGGCATCGCACGCCCCGGACCACGGGCCTTCGGTGGTCTGCACAATCCTGCAGGATCCGGACCTGAAAGCGCTGTGGCTGCGCGACCTCGGCCAGATGCGTCAGCGCGTGGCGCAAATGCGCGAGCGTATCGTGGTGACAGAGCAAGATATGTTCGGATCCGACCGACTGAAATATCTAGGACGGCAGGTGGGGATGTTCTCGCTCCTACCGCTAAATGCAGCGCAGGAAAAAGCGCTGACCGAGGATCATGGCATCCACGTCGTGCAAGGCGGTCGGATCAACGTCGCGCGTCTTGGGGATGACGATGTCCAGTGGCTGGTCAACGCGGTTTGCGGGATCTTGTCTGAGACCTCGTAGGTGAAGCAAACTGAATAGCCTCGGGTTTCCTGCGCACCTTCTGGGGTCCCGGGTCGCGATCGGGACGAAAGACGGGCCACGGGAAGAAATGGCGACATGGCGTGCCACGCAAGTGCGCGACCTTCGGCTGGAAAAGCCCAGTTGTAGCTTGTCCGATCTGACGCGCCAAAAATACAACTTATGGGAATTTTCGGTAAGTTAACTTCGTATCAGACGAGTTGTCGCAGGCCGACGCCTTGGCCGCTGACACATCGCCGTGTTAGGGCTGCAAAAACGGGTCACGGAACACCGTCCTCCCTTAGCCGAGGCCTGCCACACGTACACTCAAATAGTACCAAGTACGGCCCTACAGCCGTCGTTTCCATGTAAGGCACAGCCATGACGATTACCCATCTTGTTACCCACTCGGGCGGCTTTCATGCCGACGAACTTCTGTCATCGGTCATCCTGACCCGGCTGTTCCCCGACGCGCAGCTTGTGCGCAGCCGCGATGCCGCCTGGATCACACCCGGCGCAGACCGGATCATCTATGACGTGGGCGGCCAGTTTGACGCCGCCGCGCAAATCTTTGACCACCACCAGCGCCCCAATCCCCTGCGCGACGATGGCCAGCCCTACAGCTCTTTCGGTCTGATCTGGGCGCACTATGGTCGCGATTATCTAATGGCGATGGACGTGCCGCATCAGGACATCGACGCCATCCACGCCAGCTTTGACCGCAGCTTTGTTCTGCCAATCGACCTGCTGGACAATGGCACCGTCAACGCATCCGAAGCAGGGCCGTTCGTCGGGCTGACGCTGCCGGTGCTGCTGGAAAGCCTCAAGCCGCAATTCGACGATCACACAAAGGGTGCCGACGACCACGCCTTTCTCAACGCCTTGACCGTGGCCCGCGCGCTGGTCGAGGCGCAAGTAAACCGCCGCGCTGCCAAACACCGCGCCGAGGCGATGGTGCTGGCCGCCATCGAACAGGCCGCAGACGGCCGCATCCTGGAACTGCCGATAGGAATGCCCTTTCGTGCAGGCGTCGAAAAAGCGGGCGCCGATCATCTGTTGTTCGTGGTGCACCCGCGCGGCGACGATTGGACGTTGACCACCATCCGCACCGGCGACGACACATTCGAAGCACGCGCGGACCTGCCCGAAGAATGGGCCGGCCTGACCGATTCAGCACTCGAAGCGGCATCCGGCGTCAAAGGTGCCAAATTTTGTCACAACGGGCGCTTTATCGCTGTGGCAGACAGCCGTGACGCGATTTTGGAACTGGCGCATCTGGCCGTGGTCGCGGCAGAGTAACCGCGTTCCTGCGCCGAGGTTGCCCATGCTTTATACCATCACGCCCGCCACTGCCGATGACGCACAGGTTGGTGCGCTCTTGCTGCGCCATATGCAAATGATGCAGGCGGAATCGCCCCCCGAAAGCTGTCATGTGATGGACCCCGACACGCTTTTTGGAACGGGCGCGGTTCTGCTGGCAGCCAAAGATGGGGATAAGGTTCTGGGCATCGGCGCGCTAAAGCCGCTCGACGCGCACCACGGCGAGCTGAAATCCATGCACACCGCCGCCGAGGCACGCGGGCAGGGGGTAGGGCGGGCAATTCTGTGCGGGCTGATCGAACTGGCCCGCAGCAAGGACATGCAGCGGCTTAGCCTCGAGACCGGCAGTGCCGCGCTGTTCGCCCCGGCGCGGGCCATGTACGCCGCACAAGGGTTCGAACCATGCCCGCCCTTCGGCAGCTACCGGCCCGATCCCCTGAGCGTTTTTATGACGCGCACCCTCTGATGCGCAGGGTTTGGCCTTAGCTGGCCGGTTCAAACACACCGCATGCAATCCGCGATCCCGCGTCACCCGCAGGCTGCGACGTGTAATCATCCGCGCCCGAATGCACGATAAACGCAGCACCGTCGTCATCCATGATCATGCTGTCCATATCCAGCGTGCTAAGAAACACGTCCGCCTTCAGGATGCCGTCCTCGCCCACGGTCATGTTCGGCATGTCGCCCGGGTGCGGTCCGCCCTCGGCCAGAATGCCGTGATTCTGGTCGCCGGGGATATGTCCGCCCGCCGATTTGAAATCTGCCGCCGAACAATCGCCGGTCTCGTGCAGGTGCACACCGTGCACGCCCTCGGGCACGCCGGTCAGATCGATCTGCACCAGCGTCATCCCCGACGCCGTGCGGTTCAACGTCACCGTACCGGACATGCCGTCTTCGGCCCCTTTGACGTCTGCCGTGGCTGCCGGTGTCATGTGCCCGTCGGCAAATGCCGGGGCTGCCAGCGGCAGGCACAGCGCCGAGACGATCAAGGTTTTGCGAAGTTTCATGATGGATCTCCTTCTATCATAGGAACCCAACCCGCCCCTTGGCTGCATGGTTCCTCTTGATGCAGGCGAAACCTTGCACCATAACCGCGCCCAAGCGGTCCCTTAGCTCAACCGGATAGAGCAGCTGACTTCTAATCAGCAGGTTGAGGGTTCGAGTCCTTCAGGGATCGCCATTTTTCTTCTCTTTGCTAATGAAGCATAAGCTTGCACGTTTTGGCGGTTTTCATGCACACCCTGTGTCAAGAGGCTTGGGGCGCCGACGCAGTGTGGGGCTCGGATTTCTGTTCGCAACGACGCAGATTGGGAATGAAGCACGAAGCTGACGTTCGTGCTCTGTGCAGCGAAAGTCTCAATTGAGCCCTGAGTGCTCGATGCCGCGCGATGTCAGAATGTCAGCTTTAGTCATTTAGTGTCTTTGAGCCAATGGTTAGTCGCATTCATTTTCTGCCGCATAATCATGAAATGCGTGGGCAAGCTGCTTGGCTTCTTCTTCCGATTTCAACAAAAACTGAAGGAACGGAATAGCTACAACTTCTCCAGTAAGGAGTGTTTCGGCTGACCGGAGGGTACCGTCGGCAAATGTTGTAGTGTTTCTGTAGCTCGCTGGCGTTCTAAGAGCTTCGACAGACTCCGTAAATCGAAAGAAATCGGGGGCATCCTCATGAGCGATGAGGTTTTGCGACCCATCAGCTTTTGTGACGACTTCAGACATGACACGGAAAGACAAAACACTGCCATCGGCTTCAAAAAACTCCTCCATGGTTTGACCACTCGCAAAGAGCCCGTTCACTCGTGCACCTCCGGCATCAACAATACTCTTGGCTTGCGCTAACATGCGGTTGTCGACCTGGCTTCGATCTATGCGAAGGCTGAAATTTCCTGAACGTGGGGTAAGATGCACGGTTTCAAAATCGTAGTTACGCAGGTCAGCCTGAAGGACCAGACGCGTCAGAGCGATTGGGGAATTTTCTTGCCCCGCTACTTCTACAACAATCGAGAGATCACAAGCGTCCAGCGAAACTACGCCATCCGGTCCAATCGCTTCAATCAAGTTATGGTTCAGTCGCTCCTCGCTCGAAGGTTTCGAGACAAAAAAATACAACACTGCGGCAACCGCAACGCCGCCCAAAATCATAAGAAGTAGTCTCAAAACGAAATCCTTAAGTGTGAACATCGAAGCAGAAGCAAAGACCGGTCGAAGAAACAAGGGACTCAGCATGACCGTATTGCGACAAAGCGGCCATTAGCGCAACTGCAGCGAATTCACACAATGTCCGCTAATCCGCCATTCACGACGACCATGATCGATGTCTCGAAACATCCGATCTGTGCAAACTTTTGGTACATTGGCACCTGCATTTACCTTCTGTTAACGTCTTTGCGCTTAACTGAAGCGGCACGGGCGTGTGCGCACAAATCAAATCGGGCTGCCCCGGTCAGGGCAGCCCGCAAGGGGTCGAAACGGATCGGCAGCTTTTGTCAGGCGGCTGCCATTCCGGCCTGGTCCCACGAAACGGCGGAACTGACGTTCATGATCGCCGCCTGCGTGTTGTCGCCGCTGATGTTCAGCTTGGGGCCCATCGGCACCGCGCTGAACCCCAGTCGGGTCATCCAGCGTTGGAAAATCGCGGGGACGATGCCGATCACGAACTTCGCGCCTTGGGCGTTGGCCGAACTGGCCATCGCCTGCATCAGCCTTGTCTGCACCAGAATGCGCCGCTCGGCCGAAACATCCGGCGTGATGAACAGGCGCGTGGCCTCGATCACGTGGGGGGCAACGGGCGCTTCTTCGTACAGTACCGTTTCTGGAATATCTGGCAGCATCCCGCGCTGGGCGTCCTTCAGCATATAGGTATAGCATCCACAATAGGCCGTGGTCGGCAACAGGCGCACACCGGCCAGCACACGCCCGAATTCATGGACCACCACAGCGGAACTTTGCGGCGTGTCGTACTGATCGAATTCCATGCCGTCCGTGTTGGGCAGGTCCCACTTCTTATGGTCGATAAAGACGCGCTTTCTGGCCCGCAGAAAATCAACATACAACTCGCCGAACCGATGCTGGTTCGTCACCGAAATGGTGGTTGACGTAATCCGGTCCGTCGGTAGATTCACAGCTTCAATATTCACATATGCAGAACGGGGCTTGATTGAACTGTCAATTCTGCCAGTCTTCTCTGGAGCTTGCGGGCGCAGGCCGGGAAATACATCAGCGGATGTTCCGTTTTTTGCAGAGGTTTCCATCGTATTCTTTGACCTTCTAGATTGAGCTTTCCCTCAAAATACAACTAATACGATTATGTACTCTTTTCGCCACTTTGTTGACAATATTTCCCGCTAAGGTGGTTTTGTTGACCTTTCTGCAACAATGTGGATGCGCCCAAATAGGCAAGAGACCAATATGGAGATGACAAAGATTGTTGTTCCCGACACGCCGCTCCTGCTGAGAGCAAACGTGACCTGGGCCGATCGGCACCGGCTGCGCGACTATGCGCAGATCGGTCAAAAGCTGTTTGTCCAGCGTATTTTGATCTACACGGCGGCCATTCTCCTGACCGGTTTTTACTATGATTGGGGCGCTGCCGCATTCTATTTTGGTGCCGTAGGGCTGTGCGAACTATATGATTTCACAGTATTTCGTCGGATTCTGAAGCGCAAGACGCTGACCCCGCGCATGTTCCGCAGGGATATGGTGCGCATCTATGTCGGGACGTTTTTCAGCGCCCTGACCATTTCCATGTTCTGCGTCTCGATCGCATGGCTTCAGGGGCTGGGTGGCGGGCACTTCTTCCCGCTGTTCATGCTGGTTTCGGCGTCGATCTTTGCTGCGATGAACAACCACCACTTCCTGCCGGTCCTCGCATTAAGATTGATCATTTACGTGGCGGCAATCTTGTACATACCGATTCGCGACGTGGTCATCGTCAATCCGCCCCTGTCCTCGGAAATGTGGATGAGCCTGTTCACAGTTCTTTTCGTGCTGGGGTTCATCGTTGAACTGGCCCGAAATTTCCTGACCAGCTACTCAGAGCAACTTGCCAGCCGGGTCGAGCTTGAGAACGAGCACAAACGTGCCCTGATGGCCGTCGACGCCAAAACCCGCTTTCTGGCGACCGTCAGCCACGAACTGCGCACGCCGCTGACCTCTATCAAGGGCGCGCTGGACATGATCAATTCGGGCGTTGTCGGCGAAGCGCCGGCCAGAATGCAGCGCCTGCTCGAAATGGCCGGGCGCAACAGTGACCGTTTGGGCGATCTGGTGGGCGATCTGTTGTTCCTGCAATCGTCGGATTCGGGGCATCTGGTGCTGAACACCGAACGGCTGGACCTAGGCCAACTGGCGCACGAGGCCGTCGAACAGACCTTGCCCTATGCGCAGCGTGCGGGCGTGACCATCCATGTCGATGCAACGCCTAACGCCTATTGGATCGACGGCGACAAAAAGCGGATCGAACAGGTTCTGCTGAACCTTTTGTCCAACGCGGCCAAGTTTTCGAACGCCGGTGGTGATGTGCGCGTCAGCATCGACACGCACGACGATCAGGTGCGCCTGCACGTCAAGGATGATGGCATCGGCATTCCCAAGGGGACCGAGGTTCAGGTGTTCGAGGAATTCTTCCAGATCGACAGTCAGGACGATCGTCAGTTCGAAGGATCGGGCCTGGGGCTCAGCATCTCGAAACGCATCATCGAGGCGCATGGCGGCCAGATCACCTATGAAAGCGAACTGGGTGTCGGCACCACCTTCAGCATCACTTTCGCAGCGGCTGATCCGTTAGCCTGACGCCGTCACCGCCCGCTATGGGCTTTCATACATTTTAGTAAGCTTCGGACAAACTGGGTGACGGGCCCGTCCGCCATACCAAGCTCAAGACGTATCGTGGAATCGCGCGATACCGAAAGGAGTTTGGACCGATGTCAGCTATCAAGGAACACACCGTTCTGGTCTTGCAAGGCGGTGGCGCGCTGGGCGCTTATCAGGCCGGTGCCTATCAGGCATTGGCCGCGTCCGGGCTGGAACCCGACTGGGTCGCGGGCATTTCCATCGGGGCAGTCAACGCCGCATTGATCTGCGGCAATCTCCCCGAAAACCGGCTGGCCGCGCTACAGGGATTTTGGGACCGCGTCACCTCGCGCCTGGCCGTGACGCCGTGGATTGCCGGTCCCCTTGGCCGCATGATCTATGGCGAGGCGGCCGCAGCCACCGTCATGGCAACCGGCGTTCCGGGGTTTTTCAAACCGCGCCTGCCCACCGCATTTCTGCCCGCGGCTTTTCGCCCCATGTCCCAACACACCGCAGTCAGCGTCTACGACACAGCACCCCTGCGCGACACGCTGCTTGAGTTTGTTGATTTCGACTATCTGAACTCGACCGGCCCCCGGCTGAGCGTCGGGGCGGTCGATGTGGAAACGGCAAATTTCATCTACTTTGACAGCGCCAAAACACTGATCACCCCCGAGCACATCATGGCCAGCGGGGCCTTGCCGCCGGGCTTTGCACCGGTCCAGATCGACGGGCATTTCTATTGGGATGGCGGGCTGGTGTCGAACACGCCGCTGCAATTCGTCATGGACAACCTTGGCACCGACCCGACGCTGATCTTTCAGATCGACCTGTTCAGTGCCCGCGACACCATGCCCGCCGCGATGGCCGACGTGTCGCAGCGCCAAAAAGACATCCAGTATTCCAGCCGCACCCGTCTGACCACCGACCGCTATCGCCAGCTGCACGACATCCGCATGGCCGCGAACCGTCTGGCTGCCGCGCTGCCGCAGGATTTGCGCGACAACCCCGACCTGCGCGCCTTGCAGGCCACCGGCCCAGATTGCCCGATCACGTTGGTCGAGCTGATCCACCGCAAGCAAAGCTTCGAAGGCAGCGCCAAGGATTACGAATTCTCGCGCCTGTCTATGACCCAGCACTGGAACGAGGGGCAGCAGGACGTGGACCGCACCCTGAACCACAAAGACTGGAAATCGCGCATCGCAGGACAGGACGGTTTGCAACTGTTCGACCTTGGCGCGCCCGAAACACCCACCAAAGGAAAATCGAAATGAAAACCGCAGATGTCACCGCCCGGGCCTTCTCGATGCCGCTGACCAGCCCGTCGTACCCGCGCGGCCCCTACCGCTTTGTGAACCGTGAATTCCTGACCATCACCTATCGCACCGACATGGACGCCTTGCGCGCCGTGGTGCCCGAACCGCTTGAAGTGACAGAACCTCTGGTCAAGTTCGAGTTTATCCGAATGCCCGATTCAACCGGATTTGGCGACTACACGGAATCCGGTCAAGTGATCCCTGTTAGCTACAAGGGGCAAAAGGGCGGCTATGTGCATGGCATGTATCTGAACGACGATGCCCCTATTGCCGGAGGTCGCGAGATCTGGGGTTTTCCCAAAAAGCTGGCAGAACCCGCGCTGCGCGTCGAAAGCGAAACGCTGGTGGGCACGCTGGACATGGGGTCTGTGCGGGTGGCCACCGGCACCATGGGCTATAAACACCGTGCGCTGGACCATGACGCGGTGCTGCAAAGCCTGACCGCCCCCAGCTTCCTGCTCAAGATCATCCCCCATGTCGATTGCACGCCGCGCATCTGTGAACTGGTCCGCTACTACATGACCGATCTCACGCTGAAAGGCGCGTGGGAAGGCCCCGCAGCACTGGACCTGCACGCCCACGCACTTGCCCCCGTCGCGGATCTGCCGGTCCTCGAGGTCGTCGGTGCCGTGCATCTGGTGGCCGATCTGACATTGGGACTGGGCGAGGTCGTCCACGACTACCTCGACAGCGCCCGCTGACATCTTCTTAACCTCCCAACCGAAAGGAACCCAAATCATGAACCTCAAAGACAAAGTGTGCATCATCACCGGCGCGGCCAGCGGCATCGGCCTTGGCATTGCCAAACGCTACGTAGCCGACGGCGCGCGCGTCGTCATTGCCGACCTCAAGCTGGACGTGGCCGAAAAAGTGGCCAAGGAGCTGACCGTCCAAGGCCCCGGCAAGGCGATGGCCGTGGAAATGAACGTCACGGACGAGAAACAGGTGAACGACGGCGTGGCGCAGGTGGTCAAAGCCTGGGGCGGCGTCGATGTGCTGGTCTCCAACGCCGGCATCCAGATCGTGCACCCCTTGCAGGACTTCCCCTATGACGAATGGAAAAAGCTGCTGTCGATCCACCTCGACGGTGCGTTCCTGACCTCCAAGGCGTGCCTGCCGCATATGTACAAGGCGGGCAGCGGTTCGATCATCTTCATGGGCTCGGTCCACTCGAAAGAGGCATCGGCGCTGAAATCGGCCTATGTCACCGCCAAACACGGCCTGCTGGGGCTGGCCCGCGTCATCTCGAAAGAAGGCGGCGAAAAAGGCGTGCGCGCCAACGTGATCTGCCCCGGCTTCGTGAAAACCCCGCTGGTCGAAAAACAGATCCCCGAACAGGCCCGCGACCTTGGCATTTCCGAAGAGGATGTCGTGAACAAGGTCATGCTGGGCGAAACCGTCGACAAGGAATTCACCACCGTCGAGGACGTCGCAGATGTCGCCTGGGTCTTTGCCGCCTTCCCGACCAATGCGCTGACCGGGCAATCGCTGAATGTCAGCCACGGCTGGTCGATGACCTGACCGCGCCGGGCTGATGCTGCATCTGAATCCGAAATCTGAACACGAATGGAGAGAGAAAATGAATGAACTGATCGTCATCGGGTACGACACCCCCGAAGCCGCCGAAGCCGCCCGCACCGAGCTGTTCGGCATGTCGCAGGAATATCTTGTCGATGTGGCCGACGCTGTCGTCGCCACCGCCGATGCGGATGGCAAGATCAAGCTGAACCAGATGGTCAACACCTGGACCGTCGGCGCCACCGGCGGTGCCTTCTGGGGGCTTCTGGTGGGCCTGCTGTTCTTCAACCCGCTGCTGGGCGTCGCTGTGGGGGCAGGGGCCGGTGCGCTGTCGGGCGCGCTGACCGACTATGGCATCAACGACGACTTCATGAAGGATGTGTCCAAGGTGCTGCAACCGGGGCAGGCGGCACTGTTCATGATGATGCGCACCGACGCCAGCGACCGCGCGATCAAACGTCTGGGCATCAAGGGCGGGCACATCCTGCGCACCAACCTTGACCGCAGCAAGGAAGAGCACCTGCGCCGCGCCTTCAACGAAACCCACGCAGGGCTCAGCGCGGACACCGCCGCCTGATCCGGGGACCTGCCAGACGACGAAAAGGCCCGGCAAGTCACACTTGCCGGGCCTTTTCTTTTCCAGATGAACAGGCCTTACGCCCGACGCACCAACCGTATCAGCAACAACAGGATCACCGCCCCGATGGTGGCATGGATGATCGACGCCAGAATACCGCCGCCCAGCGCCAGCCCGAACATCGGGAACAACAGCCCCGCGATAAACGCCCCAAGGATGCCGACCGCGATATTGCCGATCAGGCCAAAGCCGTAGCCATCCACCAGCAAACCGGCCAGCCAGCCTGCGATTGCGCCGATCAGGGCGATGATAAGAAGTGATTGCAGTGCCATGACGAACCCCTTTCAAGGATTGCTTACATGGCCGCCACACTGCCTGCGCCCCTATGCCTGCATCTGGCGCAAATCTTACAAATCCGACAACTTGGTCGCATCCTTCGACCCGAACACCACCCGCACCCGCAACCCCGGCGCGTTGTCGGACAGCGTGATCGCCGCCCCGTGCCGGTCCGCCACGCTTTTGACCAGCGTCAGGCCCAGCCCGTTGCCCGCAGTGCTGCGCGCCTCCTCGGCGCGGAAAAAGGCGTCGAACACCCGCGCCTGATCGTCCGGCGCAATGCCGGGGCCGGTGTCGGCCACTTCGATCGCGGGGCCTTGCGGACTGTCGGACAGGCGCAGCGTGATGTGGGTGCCCTCGGTCCCGTGGGTCACGGCGTTTTGCAGCAGGTTCGCCAGCATCTGCGTCATCATCCGCGCATCGCCGCTTACCGTCGGCACCGCGCCATCGGGCAGGTCCAGTGTCATGGTCTGACCGCTTTCCTCGGCCACCACCTGATAGGTCTCGGCAATGTCGCGCACCACCGCAACCAGATCCACATCTTCCGGCTGCGCCATCCCCTGATCCGCATCAATCCGCGCGATCCGCAGGATGGCGTCGAAGATACCGTTCAGGTTGACCAACTCTGCCAGACTGTCCTCAAGCGCCGCTTGCGGGACCTGTCCTTGCTCGGCCAGCACCAGCGCTTGCTCCATCCCCAGCAACGCCCGCGCCAGAGGCCGCTTCAGGTCGTGCGAAATCGCCACCGCACTGGTGCGCGTTTCCGTCATCAGCACCGACAGACGGTCAAGCTGGCCGTTCATTGTCTGCGCGATCCGGTCCACCTGATCATTGGTTTCGGCCACCGGCAAACGCGCATCGGTGTCCCCACCCGCAAAGGCTCGCAAGGCCGCCCCCATCCGCTCCAACTTGCGCTGCACGCTGCGGCTGGTCAAATAGCCCAGCGCGATAAAGGCCAGCGCCAGAAACGCGCCGATGATCATCAGCGTGCGGATGAAAATGATCTCGACCCGCTCCAGCGGCGCCAGCGCCTCGCCAAAGACAAACCGCAAACCGCCGATCTGTTCCACGCGCAGGTAATACCGCTCGGGCGTGCCGTCGGTTGCTGCTGCAATGTCCTGCACCTGCCAACCGCCGGGCGGCAGCGTCAGGTCGAACGGCCCGCCGATCTGCGCGCCGCCTTCATCGCGCACGCTCAGCACCCGTTCGACCGGCCCGACCCGCGCCGCCATCCCGCGCAGGTGGCTCACCACCGCCGCGTCGCCATCCCGCGCCTGAATATCGCGGTACATCTCGACCACCGGCGCGGTGCGGGCGCGGGCCTGTTCGTATTGCTCCTCTTGCAAATAGCGGTATCCGGCAATCGCCGTTGCCACGAACACGATGGCCAGCACCAGCGTTGCATAGACCGTCACCCGGAACGCGCCGCCCGAAAAGACGTTACCGCGGTCCATGCATCGAATACCCCGTGTTGCGAATGGTGTGGATCAACGCCACGCCAAACGGTTTGTCCACCTTGGACCGCAGGCGGCTGATGTGGGTCTCGACCACGCTGGTGTTGGGGTCAAAGTTGAAATTCCACACTTTTTCCAACAGCATGGTGCGCGTCACGATCCGCCCTGCATTGCGCATCAGGATCTCCAGCAGCGCGAACTCCTTGGTCTGCAACTCGATCAACTGGTGCTGCCGATGCGCGGTGCGCGCCAGCAGGTCCAGCGTCAGGTCATGCACCACCAGCTCTGTCTGGGTGACATGATCGGTCCGCCGCCGCGTCAGCGCCAGAACCCGCGCCAGCAGTTCCGAAAAATGGAACGGCTTGGCCAGGTAATCATCGGCCCCCGCCTGCAACCCTTCCACGCGGTTGTCCACATCGTTCAGCGCGGTCAGCATCAGCACGGGCATGTTCTTGCCCGCCGCGCGCATCGCCTTGAGCACGCTCAACCCGTCCATGCCGGGCATCATCCGGTCCAGCACCACAACATCGCAGTCGTTGTACATCGAATAGCTTAGCGCATCGCGCCCGTCGGTGACGTGATCGACACTGTGGCCGCTCTCTTCGAACCCCGCGACGATGAATTTCGCAACCTCGGCGTCGTCTTCGGCCAGCAGGATTTTCATATGACATAGCTCCCGAACGGTCCGCACGCCGGACCGGATGTTGGCTGCAATCATCCGGTGGGTGGGCGTAATAGACAACCCTGCACGGCCTTTCTGAAAAATAAGTAAGGTTCGCACAAGGCTGGGACCGGACCATAGGCCCATATGCGTGGCAACAGTCATCGCCACACGGCGCAACCAAAGGATACTCCCATGCCCGGTCACAAGCTTTCGCCAACCGCCCTTCCGCGATCCGCGCAGTCCTTTCGCACGGTCGGCATCGTCTTTGCGGGGCTGGGCGTCCTCGCCATCCTGATCCCCGCCGCCGCGACCGTGATCGTCGAACAACTGGTCGCCTGGCTGATGCTGTTCTGGGGCGTCGCGGGGCTGTTGTTCGCACGGTCGTTCAAGGCGTTCTCGGAATGGAAAATCGTCGCCGCAGGCTTTGCCGTGGTCGCGCTGATCGGGCTGTTCTTCGTGGTCTATCCGGGCTCGGGCGCGGCGGTGATGACCGCGATCCTGATCGCTGTGTTCCTGATGGAGGGCATTCTGTCGATCCTGCTGGGCCTGCGGATGAGCGGTCAGGTCGCGCATTGGCAATGGATCGTGGCCAGCGGCGCCTGTTCGTTCATCCTGGGCGCTGTGATCCTGTCGCAGTGGCCACAAACGGCGAATTGGGTCGTGGGCTTTCTCGTCGGTCTGAACTTCCTCAGCACCGGCCTTGCAATGCTGCTGCTGTCGCGTGCAGCGCGCGGCTGATGATGCCCTGCACCCGTTTCAAACCTCTGGCCAAACCTCTGGCCAAACGACTTGGCCAGGCCGCAAAACCGGTGATACTGGCCGGGACGGGTCACACCACCGCAGGGGAACACAATGATCGAACGCTATTCGGAACACGCCGCGAACGAACGCACTTTCCTGTCATGGGTCCGCACGGTGATCGCCATCGTGGGCTTCGGTCTGGGGGCCGCACGGCTTAGCCAGACCCGCGCCGACCTCTGGTCCGAGGTGGCGATGCTGGCCGCGGGCGCGCTGGTGATCCTGCTGGCCTTCCTGCGTATGCGCCACGTGCGCCGCAACATCGCCGCGGCCGAGCCGATCGACGACACCGCGCTGACGGCGGATGCCTTTCTGATGGCGCTGGTCGCGGCCCTGTTCGGGCTGATCGCGGCCTTCGGCTTTCACGTCACCCCGCAGTAAATGCCGCCGTCCCGTCCCGTTCGTCGGACGCCAGCAGCTTGGACATCGGGTAATTTGTCAGGCCGATGCCCTCCTTGACCACGACCTGCTCGGCATCCACACGCCACCCCATGCGCTCGAAAAACGGGCGCGCCGTCTTGCTGGCTTCGACGGTCAGACGGTCCAGGCCCCCGGCCCGTGCGCGCGCTTCGATCCGGTCGTACAGCGCACGCCCCACGCCCCGCCCCGACAGGTCCGATCTGACAAAGGCAAGGTCGATATAGCCCTCTGCTTCCAGTGTCATGAAACCCGCCATCCCCCCGTCAACCTCTGCCGCGACGCCTGAAATATCCGCAAACCTCCTGCGCCAACGCGCAGGGTTAGGGGCCGCTCCGGCCCATGCCCGGCGCTGGGCCGCCGAATAGACATCCGCCGTGCCCTTGTGCACCGCGTCAAAGAAAATCGCGGCGGCGGCTTCCCCGTCTTCGGCGGTGAGGGGTCGGATGTGTATCGTCATAATCTTTCCGTTCAACCGGCGCGGCTAAAACCCCACCGCGGCCCCGTCCTTGCGCGGGTCCGATCCGCCCGCATAACCGCCTCCCGACAGCCGGTGGATCAACTGCGCCCCGCCAAAGCCAAAGGCGTTGTCGGGCGCCTCCAGCGTGATCTGGTGCCCCAGATCGCGCAGCGCCTGCAAGGTCGCGGCGGGCAGGGTCGTCTCGCAAGCCACTCCCTGCCCTTCCGTCACCCGCCAGCGCGGCGCGTCGGCGGCGACCTGCGGATCGTTGCCCCACAACTGCGTGCGCAACACCATCTGCACATGCCCCTGCGCCTGCATCGGCCCGCCCATCACGCCAAAGCTCATGCGCGGCCCTTCCGGCCCCATCAGAAACGCCGGAATAATCGTGTGAAATGGCCGCTTGCCACCGGCCACCACATTCGGGTGACCCTGATCCAGCACAAAGCCCGCGCCACGGTTCTGCAAGGCCACGCCAGTCCCCGGCACCACCACGCCCGAGCCGAACCCCGCATAGTTCGACTGGATGAACGACACCATCATCCCCGAGGAATCCGCCGCCGCCAGATAGACCGTGCCACCCCGCTTGGGCGCGCCCGCGCCGAAATCCTGCGCCCGCGCGGGATCAATCAGCGCCGCCCGCGCCGCAAGATAGCCGTCGTCCAGCATGTCCTGCGCCGTGACATCCACCATATGCGCGGGATCGGCCACATAGGCCTCGGCGTCGCGCAGCGCCAGCTTCATCGCCTCGATCTGCAAATGCAGCGCCTGCGGGTCATCGGCGGCCATCTCGCGGATCGGCGTGTGGGACAGAATGCCCAACCCCATCAGCGCCGCGATCCCCTGACCGTTCGGCGGGATCTCGTGCAGCGTCGCATCGTCGAACGCGGTGCTGATCGTGCCGCACCATTCGGGCCGATGGCTGGCCATATCCGCAAGGCTCAGCGCCGCGTCGTGCTCTTTGGCAAAGGCGACAATGGCCTCGGCAATCTCGCCTTCATAAAACGCCCGCCCCTTGGTATCGGCAATCGCCCGCAGGGTGCGCGCATGGCCCGGCGCGCGAAACCGCTCTCCGGCGCGCGGGGCGCGGCCATCGGGCAGGAACGTCTCGGCAAACCCGGGCTGGTCGCCCAATTGCTCGGCGGCCCGCGCCCACAACCCCGCAATTACCGGCGACACCGCAAACCCGTCTTCGGCATAGCGGATGGCAGGCACGAAAAGATCGGCAAAGGGCAGGGCGCCGAACCGCTCGGACAGCGCCACCCAGGCCGACACGGCACCGGGCACCGTCACGCTTTCCCAGCCGCGAAACGGCATCTCGACCCGACCGGCAAAGCGCTGGGCGTTCCACGCCGCAGGCGCCGCCCCCGAGGCATTCAGCCCGTGCAATTCCTGCCCGTCCCACAGGATCGCAAAGGCATCGGACCCCAGCCCGTTGCCCGTGGGTTCCAGCACCGTCAGCGCAATCGCGGTGGCCAGTGCCGCATCGACCGCATTGCCGCCCTGCGCCAGAATCGCCAGCCCCGCCTGCGCCGCCAGCGGCTGCGAGGTCACCACCATATTGTCCGCCAGCACCGCCGAGCGGCGTGAGGGATAGGGAGCGTGGGCGGCGATCTGCATAAGCTGTCCTTTCAGGCTGCGGTCACATCGGCGCGCCGCGCATATGACAGCGGTGTGACATAGGCCGCGCGCCCTTGGCAAACCTTCTGTCTTTTGCCATCAGTCGGGCACCGCACCCGAAAGGCCGCCCCATGTACCACCGTTATGCGATCTACGTCACCGCCGACCCCGACACCGCCCTTGCGCAGTTCGGGGCCGAATGGCTGGGCTGGGACAGCGCCACCGGCACCGCCGTGACGCAGCCGCAGATCGCAGGGCTGGACATGCCCGCGATCACCGCAGCGCCGCATCCTTACGGCTTTCACGGCACCATCAAACCGCCCTTCCGGCTGGCCGAAGGCAGCACCCCCGACGCGCTGCTGGCCGACCTGACGGCGCTGTGCACGCGGCTGCCCGCCGTGACCTTGCAGGGGCTGGAACTGGCACGGCTCGGCGGCTTCTTTGCGCTGGTGCCGGTGGGCGATGAAACCGCCCTGGCCGACATGGCGGCACAGGTGGTGCAATCGCTGGACCACCACCGCGCTGCCCCCTCTCAGGCCGAGATGGACAAACGCCGCGCCGCCCGCCTGAACCCGCAGCAAGAGGCGCATTTGCAGCGGTGGGGCTATCCTTACGTGCTGGACCAGTTCCGCTATCACATGACCCTGACCGGCCGGCTGGACGCGGACACCCGCCCGGCCGCACAGGCCGCGATGGCCGACCGTATCGTGGGCCTGCCACTGGCGCCGTTTACCATCGACGCGCTGACCCTGCTGGGGCAGGACGACGCGGGCCGGTTTCACCAGATCGCCCGCTTGCCGCTGGCTGGCTGACAGCGCCGGTTGGCGCGGATTCGCGATGAACCGGACCTTCCCGCGGGTTCCCAAGGTTGCGGGATCAACCACAGACTGCACGGTCTGATAAAATGTCTTTTGCTTTCAAGCGCTCAACGGAAATATTAATTTGTTAAGCTTGCGCAAAATCATCTCTGACCGTAATTTGCCCGCAACATTCCCAATCCAATTTAGCCTCAAATTGATAGGATCAATCGCATGGCACTTTATACCGGAACCCACCCCACTTCCTATATCGGCTATGACACCGATTTGAACGACGACGATCAAAACACCGACGCACAGATTAGTGGAAACACGTGGGATCTGTCCAACACGCGCACTCTGGCCTTCAGCTTTCTCAAATACGAGGAAGAAAAGAACTATTACGACAGCGCTTATAACGAAACCGAATTCACCGAGGTCTGGAAAACCCAGGCCCGCCTGGCCTTGCTGGAATTCACCAAGGTCACCGACATCAACTTCGAGGAACAGGCACAACCCACCGACGTGACCGATGCCATCAACAACGGCTCGGACGGCGTGTTGCGCTTTGCCACGGCCGACGGCATGAGCACGGCGTTCGGCTACTACCCGAACTCGGGTGAATCCGGCGGCGACATGATGTTCAACTATTCGAACTATGACGACAACGCCAACATCGGCACCTACACCTATGCCACGATGATGCACGAGATCGGCCACACGATGGGTCTCAAGCACGGGCATGAAACATATGGCCCGGGCAGCCTGACCGCTGACAAGGACTCGATGGAATATTCCATCATGACCTACCATGCGCACATCGGCGACCCGGCCCCGTTTTACACCGTCGCCGACGGGCACTACGCCCAGACGCTGATGATGTATGACATCTCTGCCATTCAACGCATGTATGGCGCCGACTTCAGCAAGGAAGCGGGGGATACCGTCTATACCTTCGACACCACCACCGGCGAGATGTTCATCAACGGTGTCGGCCAAACTGCCGCCCGAGACGATTACAACACCCTGTCGAACGTCACGTTCCGCACGGTCTGGGACGGCAACGGAAAAGACACCTATGACCTGTCGAACTTTACCAACGACATGTTGATCGACCTGACACCGGGCGGCTATTCCGACTTTGACGTGAACGGCAACGACCTGCGGGCGATGCTGAACCAGGGCTGGGACCAATATGGGAACTGGGTGGGTGCCTCGGCAGTCGAATATGCCCGCGGTCACCTGTTCAACGCGCTGCAATACGAAGGCGACGTGCGGTCCCTGATCGAACGTGCCATCGGTGGCTCGGGCGACGACACGATGATCGGCAACGTCGCCAACAACAAACTCTACGGCGGCCTGGGCGAGGACATGCTGATCGGCAACAACGGCCGCGACGACTTGCGCGGCGACGCAGGCACGGACACCATCCACGGCGGCAACGGTTACGACTTTATCCGGGGCGGCAAGGACCGTGACTATATCTACGGCGACAACGGCAACGACAAGATCAACGGCAACAAGGGCCGCGACATCATCACCGGCGGCAAGGGCGACGACACCCTGACCGGCGGTGCGGGGGCTGACAAGTTCAAGTTCGCCAAGAACGATGGCGACGACCACATCACCGATTTCGAGCTGGCCTTTGACGCGCTTGTCATTGACATCGACAAATCCGCCAGCCCGATCACCGGCAGCACAGTGGGTGGCGATTTCGTCATTGATTACGGCTATGGCGAGACGATCACACTGGACGGTCTGGCAGGCATCACGCTGAATGACATCGACATCATCCTGACCTGATCCGGCCACCACCAAACAAATCAAAGCCCCGCGCGTCACCTGATGCGCGGGGCTTTTTTATGCAGTGGAAGCGGGGCCTAAACCGGTTCCGGCACACCCTGCAAACTGCGCAGCGCCTCGGCGGCAATCTCGAACGACCGCACCCGCGCGGCATGGTCGTGGATCATGCCCGTGACCATCAGTTCGTCCGGCTGGTGCGCCTCGATGATCCGCGCCAGACCGTCGCGCACGTTCGCAGGCGACCCTTGGGCCGAACACGCCATCGCCTGCTGCACACCTGCCATCACCTGCGGCGGGATCTGTTCCTCGACGTTTTTCACGGGATAAGGCAGCTTGCCGGGACGCCCGGTGCGCAGCCGCGCAAACGACAGCAACTGCGACGACCTCAGATAGGCAGCCTCGGCATCCGTCTCGGCGGCGCACACTCCGGCAGCGACGACAACATAGGGCTTGTCCAGCCAGGCCGACGGCTTGAAATCCCGCCGGTAAATCGCCAGCGCCTCGTCCAGCATGGCAGGCGCGAAATGCGACGCAAACGCATAGGGCAGCCCGTAATGCGCCGCCAGTTGCGCGCCATACAGCGACGATCCCAATATCCACACGGGCACCTTGGTGCCTTCCCCCGGAAAGGCGCGCACAGCCGCCGTGCCATCGCCGTCTTCCATGTAATGGATCAGCTCGGCCACATCCTGCGGAAAGCTGTCCTCGGGCGCCATGTACCGACGCAGGGCGCGGGCGGTGGCCATATCGGTGCCCGGCGCACGGCCCAGCCCCAGATCAATCCTGTCGGGATATAGGGTCGCCAGCGTGCCGAACTGTTCGGCCACCATCAAAGGTGCGTGGTTGGGCAGCATGATGCCCCCGGCGCCCACACGAATACGTTTCGTGGCCCCCGCAACATGGCCGATGACCACGGCGGTGGCGGCACTGGCGATGCCGGGCATGTTGTGATGCTCGGCCAGCCAATAGCGGTGATAGCCAGCCGCCTCGGCGGCCTGCGCCAGCTTGACGGTGTTGGCCAATGCATCGGCGGCGGTGGACCCTTCGGGCACAGGAGACAGGTCAAGAAGCGAGAAATGTTGCATATCCGGTGATACCTTTCGTTTCACCTAACTTAGGCATCCGCATCGTCAGAACCAACCACCCGACCGGTTTCAATCTGTGGCAGCAAAACCGACACAGTGGTGCCCCGCCCCCCGGAGCGGATCAGAACCCCCCCGCCAAAGCTTTGGGCGATGGAATGCACCATCGCCAGCCCCAGCCCGGTGCCCTTGCCTTCGGGCTTGGTGGTGTAAAACGGCTCGACCACATGCGGCAGCAACTGGGCCGGGATGCCGTCGCCGGTGTCGCGCACATCATAGCTGACATAGCGCCCCGGCGGCAGCAAATGCCCACCCGCAACGATCAGCGGCGAACTGATGGTGACCAGACCGGCCCGAACGATCAACGTGCCGCCCTTGGGCATCGCATCATTGGCATTGATCACCAGATTCAACAGCGCAGTGACAATCTGCCTGTGGTCCGCCTGCACAACAGCCGGATTTTGCATAAACCCTACGGTCATCTCGACATCGCGTGACAGCAACCGCCGCGCCAGCAGGTCCAGATCAATCAGCGGCGCGTTGACATCCAGATTGACCAATCGCATCGGCGTCCGGCGGGCAAACACCAGCAGCTCGTTCACGATGGTCGCCGTCTGATCGGTCGCCATCCGCGCCGCTGCCAGACAATCGGTGCGGCCTTGGGCGTCTTCCAGATCTTCGTACAACTCCAGACTGCCGATGATCACGGTCAGATGGTTGTTGAAATCATGCGCGATGCCCCCGGCCATCTGGCCGATCGCTGCCAGTTTCTGCGCCTGTGCCGCATTGTCGAGCGCCAGTTGCTCGGCCAGTTTCAATTTGCGGGTCTGCAACATGGATTGCGCGAAATAACTGACCAGCGCCATCCAGCTCATGACCAGCCCGAACCGCGCCGTCAGGCTGTTAAAATCGGGCAGAACAGCGAACAGAACACTGGTCATCGTCACCCAGATCACCACGATATCGCTGACAATAACGTACAGCGAGATGTCGTTTCGCCGGATCAGATAAACCAGAATGCAGCCAAACAAACCCGCCCCGACCAGACTCAGCGCGCGGTCATTCTGCGCCACCATCCATGCCGGGGCCCAGACAAAGCTGACCAGAAGCAGCAGGAACAGTGTTTGCGCAATCCGCAGATCGCGCATGGTTGCGGCCTCGGTTCGGCTGCTGAGAAACAGGTAATAGACCAGATGCGCCGCGCAAAACCCCACGATCCACCACATGGCAAACGGCTTTGCCGCATAGCTCGCCAGCAGCACACTGCCCAAGGCAATTCCGAACAGGCGGGCCAGCCACTCGGGCAGGTCCGAATACTCCAGCTTACGCAGGCGTCTGATCTCTGAAATCGGTTTCATCTGGGTTTAATGTACAATGGAATGGCCAAAGGTCATTGATTTTCCGGAAGTCTCTCGTCCGTTTCACATATAGCGCAGCCGCCTTTGCCTATTGCCGCGGCAACATACAAGGCGTGTACGCGGCTAAAAACGGGTTTTCCGGCAAATTCCCAAGGCACGGGTTGCACCTGTGCGTTCAGGCTTCATACTTGGTGCACTGGACGGGCGACCGACGCTCAAAAGGCCCAAAGTCGCAGGGGCTGCGATGACAGGCAGGCGCAGTGCCAACTTCAAAGCCGGAGCGAGATGACCCGAAACACCCAATCCCTCAGCCGCCGCCTGCAAGATCTTGTTCAGCAGATCTATCCCGATCTTGACGCCGCGATCCTGTCCAGCCTGATCATCGACGCCTTCTGGCCCGACGATACCCATCCCCGCAAACGCGGGCGCGTGCGCGGCAACACACTGTGGTCCGAACACGACGCGCTGGTCATCACCTATGGCAACTCGATCATCGACGGCGCGCACAAGCCGCTGGATTTGCTGAACGATTTCCTGCACCGCTACCTGCGCGGCGCGCTCAACAGCGTGCACATCCTGCCGTTCTTTCCCTACACATCCGACGACGGCTTTGCGGTGTCGGATTTCCGCGCCGTGAACCCGCAACTGGGCGACTGGGCCGACATCAACCGCATCGCGCGCGATTTCAAACTGATGTCCGACCTGGTGCTCAACCACGTGTCCAGTCAAGGCAACTGGTTCAACGCCTACCGGCAGGGGCAGGAACCCTACGACAAGTTCTTTTTCGAAGCCGACCCGTCCGACGACCTCAGCATGGTCGTGCGCCCGCGCACCACACCGCTGCTGCGCCGCGTCGACACGGCGAACGGGGTGCGCCACGTCTGGTGCACCTTCAGCCACGACCAGATCGATCTGGATTTCCGCAATCCGCAGGTGCTGCTGGAATTCCTGCGCATCATCCGCCTGCACGTCGACAACGGGGTCGAGATTATCCGGCTGGATGCGGTGGCCTTCCTGTGGAAGGAAATCGGCTCTCCCTCGATCCACCTGCCGCAAACCCATGCGGTCGTGCAACTGATGCGCCTGCTGTGCGACTTTGCCCGTGAAAAGATCATCCTGCTGACCGAAACCAACGTGCCCAAGGCGGAAAACCTCAGCTATTTCGGGCAGGGCAACGAGGCGCACGCGATCTACAACTTTCCGCTGCCGCCGCTGATCCTGCACGCGATGATGTCCGGCTCGGCCCAACACCTGCGCCGCTGGCAACGCGGTATGCCGCCCGCACCAATGGGCTGCGCCTATCTGAACTTCACCGCCAGCCACGACGGCATCGGAATGCGCCCCGCCGAGGGGTTGCTGCCCGAGCACGAAAAACAACAGATGATCGACACCGTCCGCGCAGCGGGTGGGCTGGTGTCGATGCGCGCAATGCCGGATGGCAGCCAAAGCCCCTACGAGCTGAACACAACCTTCTACGCAGCACTGGAACGCACGTTTAAAGGCGCGGACCAGCACCACCTCGAACGCTTCATCTGTTCGCAAACCATCGTCATGTCGCTCGAAGGTATCCCCGCGTTTTACATCCACTCGCTGCTGGCCACGCCCAACGACCACGAAGCCGTTGAACACCGCGGCATGAACCGCGCGATCAACCGGCACCGCTGGGACTATCCCGCACTGCGCGCCCTGCTGGACGACCCCGCCAGCCCGCAATCGCAGGTGCTGGGCGCGCTGACCGACCGGCTGAAACTGCGGGGCCGCCAAACCGCCTTTCACCCCAACGCAACCCAGTTCACCGTGAACATGGGCGACGACCGCATCTTCGGCGTCTGGCGGCAAAGTCTGGACCGGCACCAGTCGATCTTTGCCCTGCACAACATCAGCGACGAAACCGTAACCATCTCGTCCGAGGCGCTGAACCTGATCGAGGACGTGGCATGGCACGACCTGCTGTCCGGCGAAGCGGTCGACCCGCAGGCACCGCAGATCACGCTGGCGCCCTATCAATGCCGCTGGATCAGCAACCGCACGTAGGGCAGGGGGGGGGCCAGACCACGCAATGTCGCAGATCGGCGGAATAACGCCACCTGTGCGCCATTGCCTCGCACCCGTCGCGGACTATGTCCAAAGTCAATTCTGTCACATCCCCGGGATGTGCCCCGAAACAGTACGAATATCGGATGGTGACCCGCTTGGCTGTTGGTTATGATCGTCCCCAAGTGGTCCGGCAATTTGTGGTATTAGGTTACGTGACGCAATCCAGAATTAGAACAACACTCGCGGCGGTTTCGACCGCGCTTTCCCTTGCCGCAGCCGCGCCAGCATCCGCCGTGGAAATCGGCAGCTTCGACGTGGCCACCAGCGACAAGGACCTGCGCGAAACGCTGATGCAGGCGTCGTTGACCGTGGCCGCCGCCGACAACGCCGAAGCCACCCCGCGCGAGGTGCTGGCCGCCGCCACCGCCGACTATGCCCGCATCGTGCGCACGCTTTACGCGCTGGGCTATTACAGCGGCGTGGTGACCATCAAACTGGATGGCCGCGAGGCCGCCGCGATCCCCACGTTCAACGTGCCCGCCCAGATCGGTCAGGCTCAAATCTCCGTCAACCCCGGCCCGCTGTTCTCGCTCGGGGTGGCACAGATCGCCCCGCTGGCCCCCGGCGACACCCCGCCCGCAGACTTCCGCGCAGGCGAACCCGCCCGCAGCACCGTGTTGCAAGAGGCCGTCGACAGCGGCGTCAAGGGCTGGCGCAACGCCGGCCACGCCAAGGTTGCCCTGTCCGAACAAAGCGTTACGGCCAACCACGCGCAAAACACCCTGTCGGTGCGTCTGGGGCTGGCCCCCGGCCCGCGCGTGACTTTTGGCCGTCTGGTGCAAACCAACGACAGCGCCGTGCGCTCTGCGAAAATCGCCCGCGTCGCGGGCTTTCCAGAAGGCACAGTATTCTCGCCCGAGGAACTGGAAGCCGTCGCCAAACGCCTGCGCCGCACCGGCGCGTTTTCCTCCGTCTCGCTGACCGAGGCGGACACCCTGCGTGCCGGCGATGTGATGGACGTCAATCTGGCACTGGTTGACGAAAAATCCCGCCGCTTCGGTTTTGGCGCTGAAATCTCGTCATTCGAAGGGGTGACCCTGTCCAGCTACTGGATGCACCGCAACCTGCTCGGTGGCGCCGAACGGCTGCGCATCGACGGTGAAATATCGGGCATCGGCAGCCAGACCGGCGGCATCGACTACAGCCTGGCCGGCCGCCTGGAAAGCCCCGCCTTCTTCGGCACCGACAACGACGGCTTTGTCTACGGCTCAATCTCGGACGAAGAAGAAGAAAACTACGACCTGCAACAGGCCCGCATCGGGGCAGGGGCCTCGCGCATCTTCTCCGACCACCTCAAGGCCGAGGCCGCGCTGGAACTGCGCTACGTCAACACGTTCGACGACTTCTATGGCGAACGCGACTTCTTCTTCCTGAACCTTCCTGTTTCGGCCACGCTGGACCACCGCGACGACGTGCTGAACCCCACAACCGGCTATTACCTCAAGGCCGAGGCCATGCCCTTTGTCCGGCTGGACGACTCGGACGTGGGCCTGCGGTTCTTCGCGGACGGGCGCATTTTCCGCGCCGTGGGCGAAGCAAAGCGGCTGGTCTTCGCGGGCCGCGCGCAAATCGGCTCGACCCTTGGCCCCGATCTGGCCGACCTGCCGCCCGACTTCCTGTTCTACTCGGGCGGCGGCGGCACCGTGCGTGGACAACCCTATCAGTCGCTGGGCGTTGATCTGGGCGGCGGCACGGTTTCGGGCGGCAAATCCTTTGTCGGCCTGTCGGGCGAAGTGCGCGCGGCAATCACCGACACCATCGGCATCGTGGGCTTTGTCGATGCGGGCTTTGTCTCGGCGGACACGCTTTTTGCCGACTCCGGCGATTGGCACGCAGGCGCGGGGTTGGGCCTGCGCTACGACACGGGCATCGGCCCGATCCGGCTGGACGTGGCCGCCCCCGTGGGCGGCGACACCGGCGACGGGGTGCAATTCTACGTCGGCATAGGACAATCGTTTTGAAACATCTGCTTATCCTTCTGTCCGCCGCGCTGTTCCTGTGCCTGCCACACGGCGCCACCGCACAGGAAAACGACGACCGCGGCTACCTTCAGGCCTTTCTCGAGGACAGCCTGTCCGGCGCCGGCCGCCAGGTGCGCATCGTGGGCTTTGCCGGTGCGCTCAGCTCGCGCGCCACCATCGACGAGCTGACCATCGCCGACGACGAAGGCATCTGGCTGACCCTGCGCGACGTGTCACTGGACTGGAGCCGCTCTGCGTTGCTGACAGGCCGCCTTCAGGTGACCGAACTGTCCGTGGCCGAGGTGCTCTTGCCACGTAAACCGATGACACCCGACACCATGGACGTGCCCGCCCCCGAAGCGTCGGGCGGCTTTTCCATCCCCGACCTGCCCGTGTCGGTGAACATCGAACAGATCAAGGCCGGCCGCGTCGAGATCGGCGAGCCGGTCTTTGGACAGGCCGCCGTGATCTCGCTGGACGGCTCTGCACAGCTGGCCGACGGCGAAGGCACCGCCAAGATCGAGGTCAACCGCGTGGACGGCACCAAGGGCAACGTGACCCTTGCCGCGACTTACGCCAACGCCACCGACGTGCTGGACCTGGAACTGACCGTGTCCGAGGACGACGGCGGCATACTGTCCACGCTGATGGCGCTGCCGAACAATCCGTCGATTGACCTGACCGTCGCAGGCTCGGGCCCGCTGGACGATTTCGTGGCCGACATCACGCTGGCCACCGACGACACGCCGCGCCTTGACGGATCGGTCACGCTCAAGGGCACGCCATCCGAAACCGCCGCCACCCCCGAAGCAGGCACAGACGGCACGCCCGCGGCACCCCCCGTCGACCGCAGCTTTGTGCTGGACCTTGGCGGTGACATCGCACCGATGTTCGCCCCCCGTTATGGCGCGTTCTTTGGCGATGACATCACGCTGAAATCCTCGGGCACGCTCTTTGCCGATGGCCGCCTGACGCTGGACACGCTCGACCTGAACACCCGTTCGTTGACCCTGACCGGCAACCTGGCACTGGCTGCGGGCGGCTGGCCCACCCTGGTCGAACTGGATGGACGCATCGCCGACGCCGAAGGCACGCCGGTGCTGCTGCCCCTTCCGGGCGAACAGACCCAGATCGACAACGCCACGCTGGCGGTCCGCTTTGACGCGGCATCGGGCGACGGCTGGGACGCCGATATCGCGGTCAACGGGCTGAACCAGCCGACGCTGAAACTGGGCACGCTCAGCCTGAAGGGCGACGGCACGCTGACCCAAGGACAGGGCACCAGCGTCGGCGGCGTGATGGGGCAATTGACCTATGCCATCGACGGGATCGACCTGACCGACACCGCGCTGGCCGCAGCGGTTGGCCCGCGCATCGACGGTGGCCTGTCCTTTGACTGGACCGAAGGCGCGCCGCTCGAACTCAGCCAGATCGACCTGACAGGGGCCGACTACGGCCTGACCGGTCAAGCGCAGCTTTCGGGGATCACCCAGGACCTGAACCTGTCGGTCGCGGGCAACATGACCCTGACCGCCGCCAACCTCGCGCGGTTCTCGGAAATCTCGGGGCAGGACCTGCAAGGTGCCACCAAGTTCGACGCAAAATTCACCTTTGCCCCCATCTCCGGCGCATTCGACGTGGACCTGCAAGGCACCGGCGACAATCTGGCCGTCGGCATCCCCCAGGCCGATCCGCTGATCGCGGGCCAAAGCCGCCTGACCCTGACCGCCGCCCGCGACGAGACCGGCACGCGCATCGACAACTTCAAAATCACCACCGACCAGTTGAACGCCACCGTCAGCGGCACCTTGTCCTCCGACGCCAGCGACCTGCAAGTCGCCGCCCGCGTTGCCGAAACCTCGCTGATCCAGCCGGGCCTGAACGGACCGTCCACCCTGAACGGCACCATCCGGCAGGCCGGCACCGACTTTACCGTCGACGTGCGCGCCACCGGACCGGGCGGCGCAGACCTGAACGTCGACGGCACGCTGGCCCTGGTCGAGGGCGCATTGGGCCGCATCAACGCCGATATAAACGGATCGGTGCAATCGCTCGAACCCTATTCGGAACTGGCAGGGCGCGACCTGTCCGGCGCGGCCAACATCACGTCCAAGGGCTGGATCGACCTGCGCGATTATACCTTCGATCTGAAAACCGACCTGACCGGCCGGAACCTGTCCGCCGGCGTACCCCAGCTTGACGGGCTGCTGCGCGGCGACAGCACGCTGAACGTCGTGGCACAACGTGCCGACACCGTCACCACGATCGACACCTTCAAACTGGCCACCGATCACATCACCGCCAGCATCAACGGCACATTGGGCACCGACGAAGGGTCCCTGCGCGTCGATGCCCGCGTGCCCGACACCGCCGTCGTGGCCCCTGGCCTGACGGGCGAGGCTACGCTGAACGGCACCATGCGCCAGACCGGCGACGACTGGGCCGTGGACATGCGCGCCACCGGACCGGGCCGCGCCGACCTGCGCGTCGCAGGCACCGTACCCATCGTAGACGGCGCGCCCGGGCGCATCACCGGCACCGTGCAGGGCGCTGTGCAATCGCTGTCGCCCTATGCCGCACTGGCGGGCCAACAGCTTGGCGGGGCGGTGAACATCAACGCCGAAGGCTGGTACGACCCGCGCGATGCCACCTTTGACATCACCACCGATGCCACCGGCCAGAACCTTGCCGCAGGCATCCCGCAGGTTGATCAGCTGCTGCGCGGCGCCAGCTCTCTGGACCTTGCCGCCCACAAGGACGCAGACCAACCGCTGATCGTCGAAAAGCTGGACCTGAAAACCTCGCAGGTGACGGCATCGGTCACTGGCAACACCTCTGACGCGGGCGCGTCGTTGACCTTCGACGCCAGCCTGCGCGACATCGGCCTGTTCGCGACCGGCATCAACGGCCCCGCCACCGCCAAGGGCACCGCCAGGCAGGTGGGCAGCGACTGGCAGGTGAAAATCGACGCCACCGGCCCCGCAGGCACCACCGCCACCGTGCGCGGACAGGTTGCCACCGACGCCAGCCGCGCCAACATCGACGTGACAGGTTCGGCGCCCATCGCGCTGGCCAACACCTTTATCACGCCCAACATCGCCGCTGGTCAGGCGCGGTTCAATCTGGCGCTGAACGGCCCGCTGGCCCTGTCCTCGGTCACCGGCCAGATCACCACCGACAACGCCCGCCTTATCCTGCCGGAACCGAACATCACGCTGGCCCCCATCGTCACGTCCATCACCCTGTCGGGGGGCCGCGCCACGCTGGACACAACTGCCACCGTGTCATCGGGCGGGACCGTCCGCATCAGTGGCCCCGTGTCGCTGGACGCGCCCAACACCGCCGATCTGGCGATTGCCGTCAACAACGTCCGCATCACCGACCCCAAGCTTTACGACACCACCATAAACGGCAGCGGCTCGGTGCGCGGCGCGCTGACGGGCGGGGCGGCAATCAAGGCTGATCTGACGCTGGACACCACCGAAATCCGCGTGCCCGAAGGCGGCGCCGAAGCCGCTCCGGTGCTCGACGGGCTGACCCATGTGAATGAACCCGCCGCCGTGCGCGCCACCCGCGCCCGCGCCGGACTGATCGAGGAACAGGGCGACGCCGCCAGCGGCAGCGGCGGCGGCGTGGCCTTTCCCATCGACATCACCCTGCGCGCGCCCTCCCGTATCTTTGTGCGGGGCCGTGGTCTGGACGCCGAACTGGGCGGCCAACTGCGCCTCACCGGCACCACAGCCAATGTGGTTCCCATCGGCCGCTTCGACCTGATCCGGGGCCGCTTCGACATCCTGACCAAACGTCTGGACCTGACCGAAGGCTCGGCCCGGCTTCAGGGCGGGTTCGATCCGTACATCCGCTTCGTCGCGGAAACCACGTCAGGCGATGCCACCATCCGCATCACCGTCGAAGGTCTCGCCTCGGCCCCCGAGATTTCCTTCACCTCGACCCCCGACAAACCCGATGACGAAATTCTGGCACAACTGCTGTTCGGGCGCGGGCTGGACAAAATCTCGCCGATACAGGCCGTACAACTGGCCGCAGCGGTGCGCACCCTGTCCGGCAAGGGCGGCGGCGGCCTGCTGAACGGCATCCGCGAACGCTTTGGCCTGGACGACCTGGACATCGTGACGGACGAGAACGGCGAAACCGGTGCGAAGGTCGGCAAATACGTGACCGACAACATCTACACCGACGTCACCGTCGGCGCCAAAGGCGACGCCGAGGTAAACCTGAACCTCACCATCTCGCCCTCGCTGACCGCCCGCGGCAGCGTCGCATCCGACGGCGAAACCGGCCTGGGCCTGTTCTTCGAGAAGGATTATTAAAGCGTCCGGCCTGCAACCTGCGGCATTGCATATCACTTTTCACGTTGCGCCGCAGGCGTAGGCCGCGAATGCGTGATGAATGTCTAAGGCCGGGCGCTTCAGGCGCGGCGCGCGCGCACTGTCGCTGCCCCCGAACTGCCCTATCGACAACACCTCACATCCCTGCCAAGCCTTGCGCGACCCAACGCCCCATTTCAGGACGCCGCCATGACCGACGAATCCTCTTCCGCCTTCAAGGTCCACTACATCTGCCAGACCTACACCGAGAAAAAGACCGGCCGCGCGGGGCAGGTGGCCTTGGTCGTCGACAAGCAGTTTCAATACACGTCCGCCGATCAGGCCCGCTCGCGCGCCGAACGTGAAAGCCGGCTCGATACCTGCGCCGGGGCCGACGCCTACAGCGTCACCGAAGACGAAGGCTCGGGCGAGGTATCGGAACCGACATTTCTGGTGCGGTTGGGCAATGTGCCCGAGTTCGACGCCTTCTAAAGCGTCCCGCCTTTGACCCCAGACAGTTCACGTCGCCAATGGCCCCAGAGCGCGTAGCGCGGCAGGGTATTGGCGGTGCAAGTGTAAGGCGATGCGCTATAGGGGGCTGCCCTTCAACACAGCATCGCGCAGGCCTCAGGCCCGCGCGATGTCTTTGCCGATCAAGTCCCGCTCAGCTCAGTAGGCCCGCGCGACGTCCTTGTCGAAGTTCAGATCCGCATAGCTCAGCGTCCCGGCACCGGGCACGGTCGCGATGACCCTGTCGAACAGCAGAATATTGCTGCCCTCGCCATTCTCCCAAGCCTCAACCGTGACATCCTCGCTCGACGGTCCCGTAAAGCCGGAAAAGTCGCCAAAATATCCGATGTTGATCACGTCCTCGGTCGGGTCGAAATCCGTGATCTGGACCGGCTCGGGGAACAGGTTGTCGCCATCATAGGCGTCATTGTCCACGTAGCGCATGTTGTGGTTGATCACGAACACATCCTCGCCTTCGCCGCCGGTCAGAATGCCGCCATCGTTTGCAACCAGCGTGTCGTTTCCTTCACCGCCGTTCAGCGTGTCGACGTGCAGATCGTGGACCACCTCAATGGGCGAGGTGCCATCGTTATACGCCGTATAGGTGGCGCTATCGGCGACGATGTAATCGTCCCCGGCACCGCCATTCAGAACGTCGCTGCCTCCGTGATAGTTTTCGCCCGCGTAATCGCCACCGACATAGCCCGCGAAAATACTGTCATTGCCATCCCCGCTGTTGATCACATTGTCGGAATGGTTGCCCTCGATGATCGCACCGGCATCGCCGTCGGTGTAATCAACGTCGCCCGCATTCTGTTCCAGAACGAAAGCAACATCCAGATCATCAAGCGTCATGCCCTGACCGCCGGTGATTTCCGCCACCAGCGTGTCGCCCATGTACACCTCGGCGCCCGTGCCATCCGCGCTGTCCTGAATGGTCAGCGGGCCGGTGTCGCCTTCGCTGATGACGATGCTAAAGGCCAGCGTGTCCTGTCCCTGGACAAAATCGGTGATCTCGGTGACCCCCTCTTCGCCAATGTCGGCATGGACGAAAATGCTGTCATTGCCATCCCCGCCGGTGATCGTGCTGCCGCCATCGACACGGATGTCGTCATCGCCGGCACCCCCATCCACGACCGAGCCGTTTTCGATGCCTTCGTTCCGGCTCAGGTCATAGTCAACGATCAAATCGTCGCCGTCGCCCCCGTTCAGGGTATCGACGCCGCCGCCACCATACAGCCGGTCATCGCCCGCGCCGCCATCCAGGAAATCTGCACCGTCCGTCTCCGACGACGTGCTGATCTGCGCCGCATCTCCGTACAGTATGTCGTTCCCTTGTCCCCCGTACAGGCTGTCCGCACCGCTGTTCCCCGCGATGTCATCCCTGCCGAACTGCCCATAAAGCTGGTCATCACCGTCGGCACCGCTCAGCGTGTCGCTGCCCGCGCGCCCGTACACGATGTCATCGCCTTCCTCTCCCAAAAGAAGATCCGCGCCGCTTGTCCCTTCAAGGGTCACCGACGGATCAGGGATCGGGTCAACGGGATCAACAGGGTCCGTGGGCGTTTCAGGCGGAAGCGGATCAGATGTATCGTCCGTCTCGGTCGCAGAATCGTCATTATCAATAAATGCGACAACACCAAACATTGCCGCCATCATAAACAAAAGTCCCATGGAATTCCCCCCGGAGCGTAAGGCTTTTATTAAAGTTCTAATAGGTGCAGATACATTTCTACTATGGGTTGGCCATATTTGGTTGTCCATAGACTGGGTGCGGAAATCCAGACCGTTCAACACTCTGGCAGGTTTTGAACGGGATCATGCCAGCACCAAACAAGACGTTTTGCGGACGTGCCTTGATTCCGGGCTTTGGCGAACGGCCGCTTCGTCCCGCAGTGCGGCCCGATACGGCGCGGCAATAGAATACGTCCACAGCCGACCCACAGGCAAAACCCTGTCCTGAAAATGCAGACCTGTCTGGCTATCCAAAAGGGGGGGAAGATGGTGCTGTGAGAGAGGATTGAACTCTCGACCTCACCCTTACCAAGGGTGTGCTCTGCCACTGAGCTACCACAGCATCTTTTGTCCAGTTCGCTACACTGGGCGTTAACCCGATGCAAGCGGGCCTGAAACAGCCCCTTCGTTCCCGTTGCACTGCCGTTCAGAGTGGTACGAACAGCGAAAGCATTCGTTCTCTGGGCGACAGCAGCGCCAGTGTGCGGGGTGATTAGACGCAAACGCGCGCCCGTGCAACCCCCTACGGCACCAGAAATGCAACCCATTCTGGACGCCCCCGCGCCCCTGCGCTAACAAGGCCGCATGGCAGAAAACAACCGCACCAAACCCCAACAGCCCAACGCGCGCCAGGCGCGGCTCAAAGCGGCGCTCAAAGCCAATATGGCCAAGCGCAAGGCACAGGCCCGCGCACGGGCCACCGCGGGGCAACAGACGGCGCAGGCAAAGGACAAAGACTGATGGATTCGATTCTCGTACGGGGCGGCGGTCCGCTCAAGGGGCAGATCCCCATTGCCGGTGCCAAAAACGCCTGCCTCACCCTGATGCCCGCGACCTTGCTCAGCGAAGAACCGCTGACCCTGACCAACGCGCCGCGCCTCAGCGACATCAAGACAATGACCGCCCTGCTGGGATCACTGGGGGCCGAGGTCACCAGCCTGCAAGACGGCAAGGTGCTGGCCATGTCCAGCCACAACATCGACAACCACACCGCCGACTATGACATCGTGCGCAAGATGCGCGCGTCGATCCTGGTGCTGGGGCCGATGCTGGCCCGCGACGGCCATGCCATCGTGTCGCTGCCCGGCGGCTGTGCCATCGGCGCGCGCCCCGTCGACCTGCACCTCAAGGCGCTCGAAGCGATGGGCGCCGAGCTTGAGCTGAAAGACGGCTATGTGCACGCCAAGGCGCCCAAGGGCCTGCGCGGCGGCACCATCGACTTTGACTTCGCCTCGGTCGGGGCCACCGAAAACGCGCTGATGGCCGCCACGCTGGCCAAGGGCACGACCGTTATCAACAACGCCGCCCGCGAACCCGAAATCGTCGATCTGGCCGACTGCCTGACCAAGATGGGCGCGCAGATCGACGGCGCGGGCACCTCGACCATCACCATCCAGGGCGTCGACCGTCTGGGCGGGGCCACGCATCCCGTGGTCACCGACCGCATCGAACTGGGCACCTATATGCTGGCCCCCGCCATCTGCGGCGGCACGGTCGAACTGCTGGGCGGGCGCATCAATCTGGTGCAGGCGTTCTGCGAGAAACTGGACGCTGCGGGCATCTCGGTCAGCGAAACCGCGAACGGCCTGACCGTCACCCGCAACGGCGGCGACGTGCGCGCGGTGGACGTGACCACCGAACCCTTCCCCGGCTTTCCCACCGACCTGCAAGCGCAGATGATGGCGCTGCTGTGCACCGCCAACGGCACCTCGGTGCTGGAAGAAAAGATCTTTGAAAACCGCTTCATGCACGCCCCCGAGCTGATCCGCATGGGTGCCAACATCGAGGTCCACGGCGGCACCGCCACGGTCAAGGGCGTCAAACGGCTCAAGGGCGCACCGGTGATGGCCACCGACCTGCGCGCCTCGGTCTCGCTGATCCTCGCAGGGCTGGCGGCCGAAGGCGAAACCAAGGTCAGCCGCGTCTACCACCTGGATCGCGGCTATGAACACGTCGTGTCCAAACTCTCGGCCGTGGGTGCCGACATCGAACGGGTCAAAGACGCATGAGCGACGACGCAACCTTCGAGGACGGCGCCGAACGCCCCCTCAACCTCGGCGCACTGGACGAAGGCGACCTGTCGGTGATCTCGTCACTGGCGCAGGACGCCGTGTTCCCGATCACCGAGATGAAATGGGCCATCCGCCAGCGCCGCTTTGCCGTGCTGCTGAACCGCTTCCGCTGGGAAGACACCGCCGCCCGCGCCGCCCAACCCGAGCGTGTGCAGGCGCTGCTGTCCTTCGACACGGTGCTGGAAGTGGCCAGCCAGGGCATCGACCGCAGCGACCGCGACACGGTGCTGTCGCTGCTGTCCGTGACGTTCGAGCCCACCAGCGACGGCGCGGGCCACATCCTGCTGACCCTGGCCGGCGACGGCGTCATCCGCCTGACCGTCGAGGCCATCGAAGCCACGCTGAAAGACGTCACGCGCCCCTACCTTGCCCCGTCGAAAAGCACGCCCAAGCATCCCGATTGACCCCACCACAAGGGCGTGACCTCCGCACAGAGGGCAGCGCCCGACCGCAAATAGCCAACGAAACCTCTCCCAAAGGGCAACGCCCGACCGCGGGTGGGCATCACAACACTCGTTAGCACCACTTTATTTCAATGCTTTGGCGTGCGGCTGCTGAATCGCAAGCCGGTGAAAAAGCGCCCGCCCATGGGGCGGTCGGGCGCTGCCCGGCGGTGCTACGCACCTTGACTCCGGGCTTTGGTGGATGGGGCGGCGAAGGTCAGCTTCGAGCCCTAAGTCACTGATGCTGAAGCCTGCATGAATGACGGGTCTGCATACAAGGCTGTTGGTAATGCTAGATTTGTTGTAGTGGTAGTTCATGACACCTGAGCATCTAAGAACACGAACGCCTGAACAACTCGAAACGATTATTATTCGCCATCGCGAAGCCGGGAAGATGGGCGCGCCTCTTTGCGTCAATGCGATGGCCGAGTTGTCGACCCGAACTGTAAAGGGCTTCAATTTAAAGCTGGCGGTTGATCACCTGATCGAAGCGGCAAAAACGGAAACGCCCACCGACTTTAAGCAGATTGCGATTGCGTCAGGTGTATTCGATCCGGGAACGCAGAAGTGGGGCCAATGGGTAAACAGCGCACTGAGCCTTGATCGGATGTGCATATATTGCAGGTCTCATAACTTGCCGCAACTGACGGCTATGCTCGGGAATGCAGGTGGCAAGGTTAACGATGCCGTTACGATAGGCTTCTTAAAAGGGCTGGACGCAGCAGGAATTGACTACAATGGCGAACCGAGAGCAATTTATGAGAAGCACCGGTTGGCTTGCATTGAATGGGCAAAGTCAGCATGAGCAGCGCTGCCCAGATTACGGGCAACTGTGCGCTTTACCATGTCGCGGCAAAGCTGTCGCGACTTGCATGGGCGGTGTCGATGACGACTCGTAACGCCCGCGGTGCAGACATGTTTGCGGTCAACAAGGACGAAAGCGTTGTCCATCCGATACAGTCGAAGGGCCTCTCAAAAAAGTCCGCTGTGCCTCTTGGCACTAGTTTAGAACGGCTGCGGTCAAGGTGGTGGGTGATCACGGTAGGAGCTGGGTCAGACACGCCCGTTTGCTATGTACTGACTTTGGACGAAGTGAAAGAGCACGCGAGTCAAGACAACGGCAAAAACCGTGCGTTCTGGCTTGAGGCTAAGAATTACATGCTGCCTGAATTCGAAGAGGCCTGGTGTAGGCTTGGCGACCCAGCTGGTGAGGAAATCCCGCCTATGACTCCCACAGGCTTTGATGTGGGCGAAGTGATCGAAGAATACAGGCATGGCAGAGTGACTGTCCGAAAACACGTCAGCGGTTCCTTCACAACCTTAGTGGATGGAGTGACGCAGCCGGCGCGGCAGCATTTGATCACAATCCGTGACGAAATGGGTTTGCCGGATAAGGCAAACAACACAACACGTTCTCTAGGCGCACAAATTTTCGGTTCTTTATAGCTTTTGGCCCAAAATGCTTTTCCACAAAGCAGTCATTGGCGTAGCCGCAGCGAAAGCTAACTTTGTCCGCACGATAGCCATTCAACACCATCCCCCCTTCATCTTGCCCCCCAAACTCCGGGGGAGACGCCCCCCACCCATCCCCCGCTTGAGCCTGCCGCCCGCGCCCGCTATGTCACGACCGACACTGCAAGCGAGCCAGCCATGCCCCAGTTCCTCGATCACGCCGACGCCGACTTTGAAACCCGCTTCACCGCGCTCTTGAATGCCAAGCGCGAGGACAGCCCCGATGTCGACGTCACCGTGGCCGACATCATCGCGCAGGTCCGCACCCACGGCGACGCGGCTGTCATCGACCTGACTGCGAAATTCGACCGGCTGACGCTCACCCCCGCCACTCTGCGCATCACCGATGCCGAAGTGGACGCCGCCATCGCCACCGTCAACGCCGCCGACCGCGCGGCCCTCGAACTTGCCGCCGACCGCATCCGCGCCTACCACGCGCGGCAACTGCCCGCCGACGACAGCTGGACCGACGACACAGGTGCCACGCTGGGCTGGCGCTGGACGCCCGTGTCGGCTGCGGGCCTTTATGTCCCCGGCGGGCTGGCGTCTTACCCGTCCTCGGTGCTGATGAACGCCATCCCCGCCAAGGTCGCGGGCGTGCAGCGGCTGGCCATCACCGTGCCCACGCCCGACGGCATACTGAACCCGCTGGTGCTGCTGGCGGCGCGGCTGGCCGGCGTCGATGAGATCTACCGCATCGGCGGCGCACAGGCGATCGCGGCGCTGGCCTACGGCACCGAAACCATCCCGCCGGTGGACAAGATCACCGGCCCCGGCAACGCCTTCGTCGCCGCCGCCAAACGCCGTGTGTTCGGCAAGGTCGGCATCGACATGATCGCTGGCCCCTCGGAAATTCTGGTGATTGCCGATGCCGACAACGATCCCGACTGGATCGCGCTGGACCTGCTCAGCCAGGCCGAACACGACGAAAGCGCGCAAAGCCTGCTGATCACCACCGACGCCGCGCTGGGCCGCAAGGTGGCGCAGGCTGTGGAAAACCACCTGCAAACCCTCGAACGCCGCGCCATCGCGGGCGCCAGCTGGCGCGACTTCGGCGCGGTCATCACCGTGCCGGATCTGGCCACCGCCGCCGCCCTCAGCAACCGCATCGCCCCTGAGCATCTGGAGCTGATGGTCGCAGACCCGACAAAACTCAGCGCACAGATCACCCATGCCGGCGCCATCTTCCTGGGCGCATGGACGCCCGAGGCCATCGGCGACTATGTCGGCGGCCCCAACCACGTGCTGCCCACCGCCCGCTCGGCGCGGTTCTCGTCCGGGCTGTCGGTGATGGATTTTGTCAAACGCACCACGCTGGCGCAAATGACCCCCGACGCCCTGCGCGCCATCGGTCCCGCCGCCGAAACGCTGGCCACCTCGGAAAGCTTGCAAGCCCACGGCCTGTCGGTCACCGCCCGCCTGAATCGCCTGAATGCCAGAACATGACGCAGCGCGCCGATTGAACCCGCCGCCCTCCATGGGCTAACCTTGGCAAGACTCACACGCAAAGGATGCGATATGTCCCGCATCACCCACATCGACCTAGACGACGGCAACCTGCCGCCTCCCACGCCCGAGATCGAACAGGAACGCAAAGTCGCCCTGTTCGACCTGCTGGAAGAAAACAGCTTTGCGCTGCCCGCCCGCGATGACCGCGACGTGCCGCCGGGGCCGTACCACCTTGGGCTGGCCATCCGCGAAAACCGGCTGGTGTTCGACGTGACCACCGAAGAGGCCGCAAAGGCCGCTGAATTCCACCTGTCGCTGGGACCGTTCCGCCAGGTGGTCAAGGACTACTTCCAGATCTGCGAAAGCTACTTCGAGGCGGTCAAGAAACTGCCTCCCAGCCAGATCGAAACCATCGACATGGCCCGCCGTGGCATCCACAACGAGGGCAGCCGCGTGCTGCAAGAACGCCTCGCGGGCAAGGCCGACATCGACGAAGGCACCGCCCGCCGCCTGTTCACCCTGATCTGCGTCCTGCATTTCGGCGGTTAGAATGGTTGCACCCTTGCCTCAATCGGTACTGTTTTGCTGCGACCACAACGCGGTGCGCTCTCCGATGGCCGAGGCGATCATGAAAAAGTTCTATGGCACCGGCACCTACGTCCAGTCCGCCGGGGTCAAGGCCGACATGGAAATCGACGGCTTCTCCATCGCCGTCTGCCAGGAAATCGACGTCGAACTGTCGCGCCACCGGTCGCGCAGCTTTGACCAGATGGAAGACTGGGGCGACGACCTGGGCAGCTTCGATCTGATCGTCGCCCTCTCGCCCGCCTCGCAACGCCGCGCGCTGGACCTGACCCGCTTTTACCACCTGGAAATCGCCTATTGGCCGATCATGGACCCCACCGGTCTGGGCGAAACCCGCGAATCCAAGCTGGTCAACTACCGCAGCGCCCGCGACCAGATCATCGACCACCTGCACAACCGCTGGGGCCCGCCCACCGTGCTAACCTGAAGGAACCTGCCATGACCGTGGTTGACCGCTATTTCGACGCCTTCAACGCAGGCGACACCGATGCCATGCTGGACTGTCTGACCGACGACGTGTCCCACCACGTGAACGAAGGGCAGGTCCGCACCGGCAAGGCGCTCTTTGCCGACTTCTGCGCCCATATGACCCGCTGCTATGCCGAAAACCTGACCGACATGCAGGTGTTCGTGAACGCGGATGAAACCCGTGCTGCGGCCGAATATGTGGTCAACGGCACCTATCTGCAAACCGACGCTGGGCTGCCAGCGGCGCGAAACCAAACCTACAAACTGCCCGCAGGCTCGTTTTTCGACCTGAAGGACGGCAAGATCGCCCGCGTCACCACCTATTACAATCTGGCCGACTGGACGGCACAGGTCGCGTGACCCAGTGCCACGTGCTGACGGGTGCCGCGCTGGACGCGGCCCTTGGCGATGTGGCGCGCCTGCGCATCGCGGTGTTCCGCGACTGGCCCTACCTTTATGACGGCGATCTGGACTATGAACGCGGCTATCTGGCCCGCTTCCGCGCCTCGCCACAGGCGGTCGTGGTCGGGGCCTATGACGGCAACACGCTGGTGGGGGCCGCCACCGCTGCCCCCCTCAGCGATCACGCCGACGATTTCGCACAGGCCTTCGACGGCACCGGCGTGAACATCGATGATGTGTTCTATTGCGCCGAAAGCGTGCTCTTGGACGACTATCGCGGGCAGGGGATCGGCCACCAGTTCTTTGACGCCCGCGAGGACGCCGCCCGCGCCTTTGGCTACAGCAAATCCGCCTTTTGCGCCGTGCAACGCCCCGACGATCACCCCTTGCGGCCCGCCGACTACCGCCCGCTCGACACCTTCTGGCGCAAACGCGGCTATGCCCCGCTGGACGGGGCCATCGCGCAGTTCACGTGGAAAGACGTGGACGCAGACGCGCCCACGGCCAAACCGCTGCAAGTGTGGATCAAAGACCTGTAATCAGCTGCAAAGCTGCCCGGCCTGATCGCCAAACGCCTTCCAGCGTTTCCAGAACGCCTCGTTGCTTGAGGAATCAGAGGTGCGCATCTCTTGCGCGCTGTGCGGATCGTTAAAGAACCCAACCCCGCGCCGCTGGTCCGAGGCGCTCAGCGACATATCCGCCACCGCCTGCACACAGCCGCACCGCGCCCGGTTCGCCTGTTTGCGCCCCGAGGCCTGACAGGCGTTCGCAATCGGTCCCGACGCAAACAGCACCGGCGCAGGCTGCCCCAGGGGCGTCGACGTGCGCGCGCCGGGCGAATGATAGGTCGTTGCATTGTAACTGGAATATCGGGTCCCACCGCCACCACAGGCGGCGACAAGGGCCAGACACGAGATTAGGGCCGTCAATCGGATCATGGTTTCGCCTCACACCATCGCGGCATTCTTTGGCCGCAGCTTACTGCTGACGCGGATTATGCCTGATTTCGAAGCAGGGGGCAATTCACGAGTGTGCGGGCAAACGGTCGCGGGTGCTGCGGGGGCGCGGCTGGCACCAAAGCCTGAAGTCACAGCGCGTAGGCCCCCACCCAAACGCACCAGAACCCGATCTCAAAGCTGCGCCCGATGGCGATTGCTCTGTGGACTGCATTGTCTTGACAAGTCTTTTTGGTTCAGCGCACATGCGGGTGTGATTGGTGCCTGCATCTGCAGGTGAAAAGGGAATGTGCAGCCGTGATCTTTCACGGTGAAGCACAGCCGCCCCCGCGACCGTGAACGGAAAGACTGTGTGACACCACTGGCAACGCGCTGGGAAGGTATCATGGTCGCAGGCCTTCAAGGCCTAAATCCGTAAGCCGGGAGACCTGCCATCATTGAACGACGTAACCGGACGGGGTGTTCCGGTGTCGGGGCAATACTGCCTCGCAGAGACACTCTGCCTTGCAGGTACACCTCGCCACCTTTGCCGCGTTCCATATTGTATGGAAGCAAAAGCGATGAACGATCAGACCGAATTGCTTGTCTGTGTCAAATGCCGCCGCGGGCAAGAGATGGCCGAAGATGGCCGTCGCCCGGGTCAGGCGCTTTTTGACGCGATAGCACAGTTGGACCGCCCCGATGGGCTTCGGGTGACTGCGGTAGACTGTTTGCAAAACTGCGATCACGGCTGCACCGTCGCTCTGCGCGGCGGCGATCGCTGGACCTATGTCTTTGCAAACGTAGATGAAAACAACGATCCGGCGATGATCCTCGATGGCGCCCTTCGCTATCATGCCACCGCTGACGGGCTCATTCCGTGGCGCGAGCGTCCCGAACATTTCAAACGCAATTGTGTTGCGCGAATTCCGCCTCTGGAGGTGCCCCATGTCTGATCTCGCAAAACTCCCCGTCACTGTCATCACCGGTTTTCTGGGATCTGGCAAAACCACGCTGGTGCGCCAGCTCATGCTTAATCCGGGCGGGCGGCGGTTGGCCGTCATCGTGAACGAATTTGGCGATGTCGGTGTCGACGGCGAAATTCTGAAGCAATGTGCAATTCCCGAATGCCCGGCCGAGAATATTCTCGAACTGGCAAACGGCTGCATCTGCTGCACCGTGGCGGATGATTTTATTCCGACCATCGAAGCGTTGATGGCGTTGGACCCGCGTCCTGATCACATCCTGATTGAAACCTCTGGTCTGGCACTGCCCAAGCCACTGCTCAAGGCGTTCGACTGGCCTGACATCCGCTCGCGGATCACGGTGGACGGGGTGATCGCGCTGGCCGACGCCGAAGCGGTGGCAGCCGGGCGTTTCGCGCCCAATATTGCCGCGGTCGATGCACAGCGTCTGGCCGACGACAGCCTTGACCATGAAACACCGCTGTCCGAAGTGTTCGAAGATCAGATTTCCTGCGCCGACATCGTTCTGCTGACCAAACCCGACCTTGCAGGCCCCGAAGGGGTCGCACGCGCCCGCGAGGTCATCGCCGCCAAGGCCGCGCGCCCGATCACCATGGTCGAGGTGGCCGAGGGCGCGATTGATCCGCGCATCCTTCTGGGACTGGAAGCCGCAGCCGAGGACGACATGGACGCGCGCCCATCGCATCACGACGGTGCGGACGACCACGAACACGACGATTTTGACAGCATTGTCGTCGATATTCCCGAATTGACCGACCCCAACGATCTTGTGCGCGTGATCGAGAAACTGGCGCAAGACCACAACATCCTGCGCGTCAAAGGCTATGCGGCGGTCCAGGGCAAGGCGATGCGGCTGTTGGTGCAGGCCGTCGGCATGCGTGTGCGCCACCAATATGACCGCCCGTGGAAACCGGACGAGCCGCGCCAGGGGCGCCTCGTGGTGATCGCCGAACATGACGACATCGACGCACAGGTGATCCGCAAGGCACTTGGCGCGGCACAGCCGCTGGTAACGGGATAGCCACGCCGTGCATGTCGTTTTTCGGGAAAGCCACGGGTTAGACGAAACCGAAACGCCAATGGATCTGGGCCAAAGTGCCGCGGATCTGGTGGTGTTGTCCTTGTCTGATTCCGACCTTGGCGCCTTCGCCGAAGGGTGGCGGCGCGGTGGTGGCGCCGAGGGGCGCCTGCCGTCTTTGCGTCTGGCCAATATCGTCGCGCTGAAACATCCGCTGTCGGTGGACACCTACGTTGCCCAGACCCTTTCGGGTGCCAAGGGCATCCTGATCCGGCTGATCGGCAGCGTTCCCTATTGGCCCTACGGCTTGCAGCAGATCCGCGCCCTGGCCGAAGAAAAGAACATCGCCCTTGCCGTGCTGCCTGCGGACGGGCGTGTGGATGACCGGCTGGATGCTGTGTCGACGGTTCCAATATCCACCCTGCGGCGGCTTGCAAAACTGTGCGACACCGGGGGTGTGGTCGCGGCACAGGCTGCGTTGGCACAACTGGCACTGGCGGCGGGGCTGTATGCAGGGCCGGTTATCGGCTCCAAGGCGCTGCCTGTGGTCGGCGCATGGACCCCCGAAACAGGCGCGTGCTGTCCGCTGGTCGCCGTGTTGCCCGACGCTGCAGGTCAATCACAGACCCAGCCGCGCATTCTGATCGTATTCTACAGATCCTATCTGGCCGCCGCTGATCTGGCCACGATAACCGCGCTGTTCGCGGCGTTCCGCGCGCGTGGGTTCAACGTGTGCGGGCTTTTCGCGCCCTCGCTCAAATCACCCGAAGCGGCCGGTTGGCTGCGTCGGCAGGTCAGACAATACGCGCCTGTGGCCGTGGTCAACGCCACTGCCTTTTCCGGCAAAGGCGCGGACGGCACATCGCCCTTGGATGTCGCACAGGTTCCGGTGTTTCAGGTGGCATTGGCAACCTCGACGCGCAAGGCCTGGGCCGACGCGGAACGCGGCCTGTCGCCCGCCGACCTGGCCATGCACGTGGTTCTGCCCGAAGTGGACGGTCGCATTACCGCCGGTGTCGCCAGCTTCAAGGACCCGCAAAAGCGGGATCCGGATTTGCAATATGCCCGCTTTGCACACCGGGCCGATGCAGGGCGTGTCGCGGCGATCGCAGACCGTGTGCAGGGCTGGACGCGGCTGGCGCAGACACCACCGGCTGCGCTGCGGGTTGCACTGGTGCTGTCGACCTATCCGGGCAAGGACTGGAACATGGGCCACGCTGTTGGCCTCGACGCGCCGCAGTCGGCGCACGCCATACTGGAGGATCTGAAAGCCGCGGGCTATGACGTCTGCGCCGACGGCGTGCCCTTGCATCAGGCTCTGGCGGCGCGCAGCACCTGCTGGCCCTTGTCCGAATACAAAGCCGCCCTCGCGCGCCTTCCCGACACGCTGCGCGCACAACTGTCCGAAGCCTGGGGCGACCCCCAGGACGATCCCGATGTGCAGGACGACGCGTTTCACTTCGCGGCCATAGCTTGCGGCAAAGTGGTCGTGGCGCTGCAACCCGAACGTGCTGCCGCCCAAGGGCGGGACGACAGCTATCACGATCTGTCGCGCACGCCGCGCCACGCCTACGTGGCCTTTTACCTGTGGCTTCAGGCGCAAACCGACGCGCTGGTGCACATTGGCGCGCATGGCACGCTGGAATGGCTGCCCGGCAAATCCGTCGCACTGTCCGACACCTGCTGGCCCGAGGTGCTGACGGGTTCCTTGCCCGTGATCTATCCCTTTATCGTCAACGATCCCGGCGAGGCAGCGCAAGCCAAGCGCCGGATCGGGGCCGTGACGCTGGGGCATATCCCGCCGCCCTTGCGCGAAAGCGGCACACCCGAACGTCTGGCCCGGCTCGAAGCCTTGCTTGACGAATTTTCCAATGCCGACGGTCTGGATCCGCGCCGTCGCGACCGGCTTCAGGGCGATATCCGCGCCGAGGCACAGGTGCAGGGGGTCGAGCAGGACCTGGGGCTGGACAGGGCCGGCTGCAGTGCCGAGGCGATCACGCGGATCGACCGGTTTGTCTGCGACATCAAGGAAAGCCAGTTCGGCGAGGGCTTGCATATCTGGGGCCGGTCGCCGCGCGGCGATGCGCCTTTTGCCACCGCGCAGTCGGTGGCGCGCGAACGACAGTCCTTGCTGGACGCTTTGGCGGGGCGGCGTATCGCGGCGGGTCCGTCGGGCTCGCCCTATCGTGGACGGCGCGACGTTCTGCCGACCGGTCGCAACCTGTTCACAACCGACCCGCGTGCGGTGCCGACACGGGCGGCCCATGCGCAGGGGGTGCGGCTTGCCGATGAACTGGTGCGCCGCCATTTGCAGGATGAAGGTAACTGGCCGCGCAACCTGATCGTCGATCTGTGGGGGTCGGCAACGATGCGCACCGCAGGCGAGGAATTTGCCATGGCACTGCACCTGCTGGGCGTGCGCCCGCTGTGGGATACAGGGTCGGAACGGGTCTCGGGCATCGAAGTCCTGCCAATCACCGAACTGGACCGCCCGCGCGTCGATGTCACCTTGCGGGTCTCGGGCCTGTTTCGTGACGTGTTCCCGACCCTCTCGGCGCTGTTTTCCCAAGCGGTGCGTGCGCTGGCCGCCCGGGACGAGGCGCCCGACTGGAACCCCTATGTGGCGGTCGACAATCTGGCGCGGGTCTACGGCCCGCAGCCGGGGCAGTTCGGTCTGGGCATGGGGGCCGCGCTGGACGACTATACCGAAGCAGGGCGCACGCAGGCGGGTCTGGCATGGCTCAAGGCAAGCGCGTGGGCCCTGGACGGCACCGACGCGCGGCTCGACATGGGCGGCATCCGTGCGCGCGTGGCATCCGCCGACAGCTTCGTGCATCCGCAGGACCTGCCCGAAACCGATCTGCTGCTGGCCGCAGACTATGCCGGCCACGAGGCAGGCTTTGCCGCAGCCCAGGCTGTGACGGGCGGGGCCGCGGCGCTCTATCACTTGAACAACACGGACCCCGCGCACCCGCGTGCAATGGGACTGACCGAAGAGATCGCGCGCGTGGTCCATTCCCGCGCAAGCCATCCGGGTTGGATCGCAGGCATGAAACACCACGGATTTCGCGGCGCAGCCGAAATTGCGGCGACCTTGGACCACATGGCAAGCTTTGCGCATCTTGCAGGCGTCGTGCCCGCGCATCTGTTCGATCTTTATCACGATGCGACCTTGGGCGATCCGGAAACCGACGGGTTCCTGCAAGACGCCAACCCTGAAGCGCACCGCGCGATGCAGGCACGGTTTGCCGCCTTGCTTGATGCGGGCCTGTGGCAAACGCGCCGCAATTCGGTGCTGTCGGACATGGCGGTGCCGCGATGACCGCGACGCAGATCAAAGGGTGGTGCCCGGGGGCTTACCGGCCGATGATGGCCGCAGACGGGTTGGTGATGCGCGTGCGCCCGGCCTTTGCGCGTCTGACGGCGGCTGAGGTTCTGGGCCTGTGTGAACTGGCGCAGCGCTATGGTCAGCCTGGGCTCGAGATCACCAACCGCGCAAACCTGCAGATCCGCGGTGTGGCCGAAACGGACCATGACACCGTATTGCAAGCTCTGGGCGATCTGGGCCTGCTGGACGCCGATCCCGCGCAGGAAGGCCGCCGCAACATCCTGGTCAACCCGTTCTGGCAGACCGGCGATCTGACACAGACCTTGACCCGGGCTTTGCTGTCGCGATTGTCCGACCTTCCGGAACTGCCTGCAAAGGTCGGCTTTGCCGTGGATTGCGGCCCGCGTCCGCTGCTGCGCGGGGACAGTGCCGATATTCGGCTTGAACAGGGTGCAAGCGGCTTGATCTTGCTGGCTGACGGCGCGACGGCAGGGCGCGCTGTGACCCAAGACAACGCGATCACCGCCCTGATCGAGATGGCGCACTGGCTGTCCGAACGCATCACCCCGGATCACCGCCGCATGTCCAGCGTGCGCACCGGCAACGCACTGCCACAGGAATGGTGCAATGCCACACCCCGGTCCCCCGGTCCGGCGCCTTGCATCGGGCCGGTTCCGCTTGGCGCATTGGTCGGCTGCGCCTTCGGGCAGATAGATGCAAACGCGATGGCCGGGCTGGTCGAAGCCAAAGGCATCGCAGCCGTGCGGCTGACCCCTTGGCGCAGTGTGCTGTTGGAAAATGCGGACATGCCCGAAGGGACGGATTTTGTCACCGACCCCGCCGATCCGGTCCTGCATATCAACGCCTGCGTGGGCGCGCCGTATTGTGCGTCGGCGACCGTCTCAACCCGCGACATCGCGCGACGCCTTGCGCCGCATATCGACGGCACGCTGCACGTCTCTGGCTGTGCCAAGGGCTGCGCGCGCCGAACCCCCGCCGACGTCACCTTGGTGGGCCGTGACGGCGCATTCGACATCGTGCGCGACGGCACCGCTGCCGATGACCCCAACCAACGCGGGCTCACCCCCCGTGACCTCACTTCCGGAGCACCTTTTTTCCAATGATCCATACCTATGAAACCGACGGGGCCGCGATCTATGCGCAGTCCTTCGCCATGATCCGGGCCGAGGCCGATCTCGAACGCTTTGCCCCGGACGAGGAACCGATTGCCGTGCGCATGATCCACGCGGCCGGCATGGTGGGGCTGGAGCAATCCCTGAAGATGTCACCGGACTTTGCCAACGTCGCCCGTGCGGCACTGGCCGGCGGCGCGCCGATCCTGTGCGATGCACATATGGTCAGCGAAGGCGTGACGCGCACCCGGCTGCCCGCCGATAACGCGGTGATCTGCACCCTGCGCGATCCGTCGGTGCCCGATCTGGCCAAGGCGATGGCCAATACCAGATCCGCCGCCGCACTTGAACTGTGGCGGCCGCATCTGGACGGCGCGCTTGTGGCCATCGGCAATGCGCCGACCGCGCTGTTTCACCTGCTGAACATGCTGGCCGATCCCGCTTGCCCGCGCCCCGCGGCGATCATCGGCTGCCCCGTTGGCTTTGTCGGCGCACGCGAAAGCAAGGATGCCCTCTGGGCCAGCCAGCCCGTACCATGCTGCATCATAGAGGGACGCCTTGGCGGCAGCGCGATCACGGTCGCTGCGATCAACGCCATCGCGAGCCGGGCAGAATGACTGTGGGCGCTCCAACCGGTGTGATCCATGGCGTGGGGCTCGGGCCCGGTGCTGCCGATCTGATGTCGGTGCGCGCGCATCGTCTTTTGTCGGGTGCGCGACACGTGGCGTTTTTCCGAAAAGCAGGCCGTGCGGGCCGCGCGCGCAAGACTGTCGACGGGATCTTGCCCCAAGACGTCATTGAATTCGCGATGGAATACCCCGTGACCACAGAGATTTCTGTGGATCATCCCGACTATAACGCCACGCTCTCCGGCTTTTATGCCGACTGTTGCGGACATCTGCGCGCACTTGCCGAACAGGGCGAGGATGTCGTCGTGCTCTGCGAAGGCGATCCATTCTTTTACGGATCGTTCATGCACCTCTACACCCGCCTGAAAGACAGCGTGCCGGTGCAGGTTGTCCCGGCGATCACCGGAATGTCGGCTGCGTGGACCGCAACGGGCCTGCCGATCACCTGGGGGGACGATGTTCTCAGCGTGGTGATGGCCACATTGCCCGAAGACGACCTCGTGCGTCACATGAGGTCTGCGGATGCCTTGGTGGTGATGAAGATCGGACGCAACATCGACAAGGTGCGCAATGCTCTGCGCGCCGCCGGGAAATACGATGACGCCTGGCTGGTGGAATGTGCCAGCCTGGGGGAGCAAACGGTGCAAAAACTCTCTCAGGCCGAAGGTCGGGTCACACCGTATTTTTCGATCGTGATGGTGCATGGTCAGGGGCGTCGACCGTGACCGGGGGGCTGGCAATCGTCGGCTTGGGGCCGGGCGATGCGGCGCTGGTGACGCCGCAGGTGACTGCGGCACTGGCGCTGGCCTCTGACATCGTGGGCTACGGCCCTTATGTTGACAGGATACCGCCGCGTGCGGGGCTGACGCTGCACCCTTCGGACAACCGGGTCGAGCTTGAACGCGCGCAACATGCGCTGGAAATGGCAGCCGAGGGGCGGCGCGTGGTCGTCGTATCCTCGGGCGATCCCGGCGTGTTCGCCATGGCCGCCGCGGTGTTCGAAGCCGTCGAAAGCGGACCGCAGCACTGGCGCAGGCTTCAGATTGATGTGCTGCCGGGCATCACCGCGATGCTGGCGGCGGCGGCACGGGTGGGCGCCCCCCTTGGCCACGATTTCTGCGCTATCAACCTCAGTGACAACCTCAAGCCTTGGGCGTTGATCGAAAAACGGTTGCGGCTGGCAGCCGAAGCCGATTTTGCCATGGCCTTTTACAACCCGCGCTCAAAGGCACGACCAGACGGGTTTGCCCGTGTCTTGAAGGTGCTGAACGATGCCTGCCAGGACAATCGTCCCGTGATATTCGCCCGTGCCGTGTCAACGCCCGACGAGGCAATTCGAATTGTGCCGCTGCCGGACGCAACGCCTGAAATGGCCGATATGCGCACGATGGTCCTTGTCGGCACATCCGCCACGCGGCTGATCGCGCGCGATGATGTGCCGTTCGTCTATACGCCCAGATCGGTAGTGGAATGACCAAGCCACGCCAGAATTTCCTGCGGCGTATGGGCCTCCCGCCGGTCGGGCAGAACGGGCCGGTCGATCATGATCACCGGCAGCCCCAATGTGCGCGCTGCCGCGATCTTGGCCGCAGCACCTGCGCCGCCCGCGTTCTTCGACACCAGAAGATCAATCTTGTGATGCTGCATCAAGGCCAGGTCGTCCGCCACCGTGAAGGGGCCGCGCGCCTGCACCACAGCGTGGTCGGGAAAGGGCAGCACGCCGTCAGGCGCATCAACCAGCCGCAGCAGATAGAAATGCTGGGGATGGGCGGCAAAGTCGTTCAGATGCATCCGACCAATCGCCAGCATGACCCGTGCCGCGGGACGCTCCAGCGCGCTCACGGCACCCGCGATGTCAGGCACATGCGTCCAGCGGTCGCCGCTTTGGCGCTGCCACGGCGCGCGCGTCAGCGCGATCAGCGGCACGCCGGCCTCGGCACAGGCCAACACGGCATTGCGGCTCATCTGTGCTGCGAACGGATGGGTGGCGTCGACCACATGCGTGACACCATGCGCACGCACATAGGCGACCAGCCCTGCAACACCACCAAATCCCCCCACACGCTGGGGCAACGGTTGCTGCACGGGCTTTTCAACGCGGCCCGCGTAGGAAACCACACCACTGATCGCGTTGTCGCTCAGGGTCCGGCACAGCGCAGTCGCTTCGGTCGTGCCGCCAAGAACAAGAAGGTTGGCGCTCATGTCTGATGTTCCCTGGCTCACCATCGTCGGCATGGGCGAAGATGCGCCGGATGGGCTTTCAAGCGCAAGCCTGCGCGCCCTGCACGACGCCGAATTCGTGATGGGACCAAACCGCCATCTGGGGCTGCTGCCGGAACTGAACGCGCAACGGATCGCATGGCCGGTGCCGTTTGCCGATGGCATCGCACAGCTTTTGACGTTGCGCGGGCGGCGCGTGGTGGCGCTGGCGTCGGGCAATCCGTTCTGGTTTGGCGCGGGCAGCAGCATCGCGCGCGCGCTGTCGCCAGAGGAATGGGTGGCGCTGCCGGCTCCGTCAACCTTCGCACGGGTTGCCGCGCGCATGGCCTGGCCGCTTGAGCAGACCGCGTGCTTTGGCCTGCACGCCGCACCCATGACGCGCCTGCGCCCTGCGCTGGCTGCGGGCACGCGGATGATCGTATTGCTGCGCGACGGCGCAGCGGTGGCAGATCTGGGCACATATCTGACCGATCAGGGCTTCGCCGCCGCGCGGCTGAGCGTGTTCGAGGCATTGGGCGGCCCGCGCGAACGGCGCACGGATGCGCGGGCGGAAGACCTGGACCGCGAAACCTTTTCCCACCCCGTCTGCGCGGCGGTCGAAATACGCGGCGCCGGCGACAGCCTGCCGCTTGCCAGTGGCAGACCCGACCATTGGTTCGACAACGACGGACAGATGACCAAAAGGCCCGTACGTGCACTGACGCTGTCAGCGCTTGCACCCGTTCCTTGCGCGCATCTGTGGGACATCGGCGGCGGCTCGGGGTCCATCGGGATCGAATGGCTGCTGTCGCACCCCACGACAACCGCCACGACGATCGAACCGCACCCCGACCGTGCCGATCGCATCCGGGCAAATGCGCTTGGGCTGGGCGTAGACCGGCTGCGCGTCGTCCAGGGGACTGCGCCGGACGTTCTGCATGGACTGGATCTGCCGGATGTCGTGTTCGTCGGGGGTGGACTGACGGCTGAGTTGTTGAGCTGGCTCGAGACGCGGCTGTCGCAGGGCACACGCATCGTGGCCAATGCCGTGACACTCGAATCCGAGGCGCTGTTGGCTCAGTCGCAGCTGCGTCTGGGGGGCGACTTGTTGCGCATCGAGCTGGCGCAATCGGCACCGCTGGGCGAAAAACGGGGCTGGAAATCCAGCTATCCGGTCGTGCAATGGAGCGTCACCCTATGAGGGTCGCAGGCATGGGCTTTCGCGCGTCAGCCAGCTTGGACAGCATGCGCCGCGTGCTGCATCTGGCCTGTGGGTCCCGAATGCCGGACCTGATCGCGACGGCAAAAGGCAAGGAAACCAGCGCGGCCCTGCGCGCGCTGGCAGAAGAATTGCGCGTGCCGCTGCGCGCGGTGGCGCACGACCGTCTTGCGCGCCAGACGACACTGACCTGTTCGCAGGTCTCCAATGCAACCTATGGAACCGGAAGCGTTGCCGAAGCGGCCGCACTGGCCGCGGCGGGCGCAGGCGCGCGTCTGGTGGCGCCGCGACATATTTCCATCGACCGCATGGCCACATGTGCCATTGCAGAAGGGACACCCACATGACCATTCATTTTATCGGCGCAGGCCCCGGTGCGCCTGATCTTCTGACGCTGCGGGGGCGCGACCTGATCGCATCCTGCCCCGTCTGCCTCTATGCCGGATCACTGGTTCCCGAAGAGATCCTAAGCCACTGTCCACCGGATGCGCGGATCATCAACACGGCGGCGATGGACCTTGATGCGATCATCGCCCAGATGCAACAGGCCCACGCGGCAGGGCAGGACGTGGCAAGGCTGCACTCCGGCGATTTGTCGGTCTGGTCCGCGATGGGCGAACAACTGCGCCGGCTGCGGGCACTGGACATCCCGGTCAGTGTCACGCCTGGCGTTCCCTCCTTTGCGGCCTCTGCGGCGGCGTTGGGGGTCGAACTGACCCTGCCGGGACTGGCGCAATCGGTGGTGTTGACCCGCACGCCGGGGCGGGCGTCGTCGATGCCCGAACGTGAAACGCTGGAAAACTTTGCAGCCACCGGCGCGACGCTGGCCATACATCTGTCGGTGCAGAATCTGGACACCGTCTGCGACACCCTGCAACCGGCCTACGGTGCCGATTGTCCTGTCGCCATCGTCTTTCGCGCAAGCTGGCCGGACGAACGCATCGTGCGCGGCACACTGCGCGACATCGCCGGAAAGCTGGATGCCGACATCACCCGCACCGCCCTGATCCTCGTGGGACCAGCCCTCGGTGGCGAAGGCTTCACCGAAAGCTGTCTTTATTCGGCCTCCTACGACCGCCGCTATCGCCCGCTCAGCGCCGAAAGCCCTTGGGCCAACTGGAGCCATGGCGATGATTGAGACCCCTGGAATATTGATATCGGCCCCGTCGTCGGGCACCGGCAAGACCACCGTGATGTTGGGCCTTCTGCGCGCCTTGGTTCAGGACGGGCTGTCGGTTCAGGCCTTCAAATCCGGCCCGGACTACATTGATCCGGCCTTTCACCGTGCGGCAAGCGGACGGACCTCGTACAATATCGACACATGGGCGATGGGGCCGGGGCTTCTGGGCGCGATTTCAGCGCAAGCCACAGGCGTCGACATCTGCATCGCAGAAGGCTCGATGGGCCTTTACGACAGCGTGGCGACCCGCGGCCAAAGCGGGTTTGGCGCCAGCGCCGAAACTGCGGCACTGATGGGCTGGCCGGTCGTTCTGGTGGTGGATGTCAGTGGGCAGGCACAATCAGCAGCGGCTGTGGCCTTGGGGTTCCGGCAGTACAATCCCGATGTGCCGTTTGCCGGCGTCATTCTGAACCGTGTGGCCTCGCCGCGCCACGAACGGCTGGCGCGGTTGGGTATGGAAAAGGCGGGACTGCCCGTGCTGGGCGTGCTGCCCCGACGTGGTGATCTAACACTGCCCGAGCGGCACCTGGGGCTGGTGCAAGCGGCCGAGCATCCGGATCTGGATGCCGCGATTGCAGGGTATGCGGATTTCCTGCGGGCGCATGTCGATCTTCCCGCGATCAAGGCCGCCGCGCGCGGCATGGCTGCGGGCGCGGGGGCCGCGGGTGGCAGGTTGCCTGATCCGCCCGCCCAGCGCATCGCACTTGCGCAGGACGCTGCATTTTCCTTTGCCTATCCGCATCTGGTGGAAGGGTGGCGCGCGGCTGGCGCGCAAGTGCTGCCGTTTTCGCCGCTTGCCGACGAAGCGCCCGACCCGAACGCCGACCTTGTCTGGCTGCCCGGAGGCTACCCCGAACTGCACGCAGCCCGACTGTCGGCGGCGCAGACATTTGCACGCGGTCTGCGCGAACACGCCAAAACCCGGCCGGTCCACGGCGAATGCGGCGGCTATATGGCATTGGGCGAAGCCCTGATTGACAAGCAGGGTGTCCGTCACCCGATGGTCGGCTTGCTTGGGCTGGTCACCAGCTATGAAACCCGAAAACTGCACCTTGGGTATCGTCAGGCAACGCTCAGCGCGGCAATGCCGGGACATCCGCCTGCCGCGCGCCTGCGCGGACATGAATTTCACTATTCCACCATTCTGGAACAACCCGATGCGCCCCTCGCTGCGGTGACCGATGCCGACGGCGCGGCAGTGCCTGAAACCGGCTCGTGTCGTGGATCGGTGACCGGCACGTTTTTCCACTTCATCACTGCGGAGGAAACCTGATGACAGGGTTTGTAAGCTTCGTCGGCTCTGGTCCGGGCGATCCTGAACTTTTGACGCTCAAGGCCGTAGACAGGCTCAGACACGCCGATGCGGTGCTGTTTGATGATCTGTCGTCGGGTCCGATATTGGCCCATGCGCGCGCAGGTGCGGATCTTGTCGGGGTCGGCAAACGGGCAGGGCGCGCCTCGCCAAAGCAGGATCACGTCAGCCGGTTGCTTTTGGAATACGCCCAAATCGACCAGCGCGTGGTGCGCCTGAAATCGGGCGATGGCGGACTGTTCGGCCGGCTCGAGGAAGAACTGGTCGCGCTGCGCGCTGCGGGCATTCCGTACGAGATTATTCCCGGCGTGCCCTCGGCCATCGCAGCGGCCGCCGCGGCGGGCATTCCCTTGACCAGACGCCTGACCGCACGGCGGGTCCAGTTCGTGACAGGGCATGACATCAGCGGTCAGCTCCCCACAGACCTGAACCTGCCAGCGTTGACCGACGCAACCGCGACAACCGTTGTTTTCATGGGCAAACGCACGTTTCCCAAACTCTATGCCCTGCTGAACGCGCACGGACTGCCCGCCGACACGCCGGCCCTTCTGGCCGAGGATGTCGCAGGCCCCGCGCAGCGTTTGACCCGCACCACTGTCGCGGCCTTGTCCGAAAAGTTGAGCGTCGGAATATCCGATGCGCCCGCACTTATCCTCTACGGTCCGCTGGCCCTAATTTAGCAACCCCCGGCACAGGAATGATCGTTGCCGTCTGAAAATAACTGACTTAGTCTTTCCCCACGGTGGCACGTAAAAGTGCCTTAAAAGGGAACCAAGTGAAATGCTTGGACTGCCCCCGCAACTGTAAGCGGTGAGCGCAAGGGAAATACCACTGGCCAACCGGCTGGGAAGGTCCCAAGCGCCGCGACCCGCAAGTCAGGAGACCTGCCGTAACACCCAAAGGCTTTGGCCTTTTTACATATCCAACACCGCCGGAGGGGCGGTTCTTATAAGGACGATCTTAATGCATATCGAACCCGGCGTCGTAGACGGCGCCAAAATGGTTTTCGCCTATGGTACGGCAGCGGCTGCAACCGGCTACTCCGCCAAACTGGTGGCCGCTGATCTGGCCAAAAGCGACATCATTACCTTTGCCGCGCGCACGGTGCTTGCCACTGTTGGCGTGTTCCTGTTTTTCGAAGTGTTGCCCCATTTCGCGGTCGGCGTGTCCGAGGTTCACCTGATCCTTGGTACGACACTGTTCTTATTGCTGGGCGCTGCACCTTCCGCGATCGGTCTGGCGCTTGGTCTGCTCGTGCAGGGCATGTTCTTTGCGCCGACCGATCTGCCGATGTACTTTGTGAATGTGACCACTCTGCTGGTCCCTCTGTTTGCAATTGACGCGCTGGCGAAACGTGTGGTCCCGCAAGGCCGCGCTTATGTCGATCTGTCGTATTCACACGTGTTGAAAATGTCGGGTGTCTATCAAGGCGGCGTTGTGGCCTGGGTCGCGTTCTGGGCGATCTACGGCCAGGGCGCGGGCGCGGACAACCTCGGCGCGGTCTGGACGTTTGGTGCGGCCTATATGTTGGTCGTTCTGATCGAACCGCTTGTGGATCTGGCCGTGCTGGCCGCAGCAAAGGCGCTGCGCCAAAGCAGCCTGCGCGGTCTCTTCACGGCGCGGCTCTATAACGCCGCCTGATCGACAAAACCCCAACGCTATTCCGGACCCTTTATGGGTCCGGATTTTTTTTATGGTAAAATATCATGCTTCAAGATTTATGGCTGATCGGCATCGGGACGGGCAGTCCGGGCCATCTCACGGCGGAAGGCGCGCAGGCGCTGAAAGAGGCGGCGGTGATCCTTGTGCCGCACAAGGGCGAGGACAAAACCGATCTTGCGGACATTCGCCATCGCATGATCGCGGCCAGCGGCACGACGGCTCAGGTGATCAGCTTTGACTATCCCGTGCGTGACCCCGCGCAGCCCTATCTTGATCGTGTCGACGCGTGGCACGATGAAATCGCGCGACGATGGCAGGCGGCGCTGGCAGACGCGACAGTGTCCGGTCCGGTTGCCGTGCTGGTCTGGGGCGATCCGTCCCTTTATGACAGCACAATCCGGATCGCTGCGCGTCTGGTGCCGCAGCCGTCCGTGCGCGTGGTGCCCGGTATCAGCGCCATTCAGGCTTTGACCGCGGCCCATATGCTGCCCCTGAACACCATCAACGGTGCGGTGGTGATCACGACGGGCCGCCGCCTGCGCGACGCGGGATGGCCCGATGGCGCCGAAACGGTTGTCGTGATGCTGGACGGTGCGTGCAGCTTTCAACATTTGCCCACCGATGGGCTGACAATCTGGTGGGGTGCCTTTCTGGGGATGGAAGAACAGATCCTGGACCACGGGCGCGTGCAGGATGTCACAGAGCGGATCATGTCCACCCGCGCGGTGGCAAGACAACAGCACGGGTGGATCATGGACATCTACATCCTGCGAAAGGATTGATGGGGCCCGGCCCAGCTTGCTTTGCCCCCGCATCCATGCCAGACATCGCAGCGTCGGTTTCCTTCGGGAATTCAAAGGGAATCCGTTCCGGCTTTGCCGGTAAACGGAACTGCCCCCGCAACTGTAGGCGGTAAGCGCCTCTCGATATGCCACTGGAGTGATCTCCGGGAAGGTGAGAGGTGCCGTGACCCGTCAGTCAGGAGACCTGCCGACACACATGTAACTTCGACCGGACGGGGTGTGCCGGGGCGGGAAACATTACGTTGCCGCTCGGCCGCAATCCGTTTCACGTCTCTTCCCTGATGGTCCAATCTGACGGGACGGATCGGATGAAAAAGACCTTGATAACGGCCGCTATTCTGGCCGGCGCTGCGACAACGCCACATGCGCAGCAAACGAATTACCCCCTGACATTGACGAATTGCGGGGTCGAAGTGTCCTTCGACGCCGCACCGGACAGCGCCGTTACAATCGGTCAATCCGCGACGGAAATCCTCTATTCCCTCGGCCTCGCGCCGAAGGTCTCGGGCACCTCGGTCTGGTTCAACCCTGTTCTGCCCCGGTTCAAGACAATCAACGAAGGCATCGAACGGCTGGCCGACAACGACCCCAGCTTCGAAAGCGTCGTGACAAAGAAACCGGGGCTGGTCGCCGTGCAGTATGAATGGCACGTCGGTCAGAACGGCAGCGTGGGCACCCGCGACATGTTCCACGACATCGGCGTTCCGACATACATCCTGCCCGCAGATTGTGACACCAAGGACAATTCCACCGGCGGCGACGGAACACGCATCGGCGCCTTCGAGACAGCGGCGGTCTACAAGGGCATCAGGGAACTGGCCCAGATCTTTGACGTGCGTGCGCAGGGCGAGACACTCGTCTCGGACCTTCAGGCAACCGAAAAGGCGGCCATAGCCCGCGCCGCACAGCTTGACCTGCCTGACGACCTGTCGGCTGTGTTCTGGTTCTCCTCCGCAGATATTCAAACCGACCCCTATGTCGCCGGACGCCTCGGCGCACCGGGGTACATGATGTCAAAACTCGGCATCGAAAATGTCATCCAATCCGACGAGGAATGGCCGACCGTAGGATGGGAAAGCATCGCCCGCGCCGATCCCGACGTGATCGTCATCGCCTACATGGACCGCCGCCGCTTTCCCGCCGACGACGCCGCCCAAAAGCTAGAATTCCTGCGCACCGATCCCGTCGCACGCCAGATGACGGCGGTGAAAGCGGGGCGGATCGTACAGATGGACGCCCACGCCATGAGCGCGACCATGCGGTCGATCTACGGCCTGAAAACGCTTTCCGAAGCCCTCTCGCAGATGTCCTTCGAATGACCGCATCTGTCGGGGCTGCCCGCATGACAACGGGGCGCGGACTTTGGCTCGCGCCGCTGCTGCTCGCAGCGACCATCCTTGCAGGGACCGCCATCGGCGAAACCCGTCTGCCCCTCACCGTTGTCGTGCAGACGCTGGCCAACCATCTGTGGGCCGCGGACTATCCCGTGGACGGCATCGAGGCCGGCATCATCTGGAGCTATCGGCTTCCGCGGGCCATCGTGGCGGCCTGCTGCGGGGCGGGTCTGGCCCTGACCGGCGTCGTTCTTCAGGCGCTCCTGCGCAATCCGCTGGCCGATCCCTACCTGATGGGCCTGTCGGCAGGCGCATCAACGGGGGCCGTTTTGGTGACCGTCGCCGGTGTCGGAGGCGGGGTGATAACCATGTCGTTTGGCGCGTTGTGCGGGGCGCTCGTTGCCTTTGGCTGCGTCGTGCTGCTCGCGCATGCGGTCAACGGCAGCGCGGGCGGCGGGCGCACGACCCAGACGTCCGCCGCGATCATACTTGCGGGGATCGCCGGGTCGCAGATGTTCAATGCGCTGACCGCCTTCACCATCGCCCGCTCCGCCAATGCCGAACAGGCACGCGGCCTGATGTTCTGGCTCATGGGCAATCTCTCGGGCATCCGCTGGGAAGACGTCGGCGCCTGCATCGCCGTTTCCGTCGCGGGGGTCGGATTATGCCTCTGGCACCGGCGCGGGCTCGATGCCTTCGCATTCGGCGCGGACGGCGCCGCGTCGCTGGGCATCAACGTGCCGGCCCTGCGCGGCACCCTCATCACCGCCACCGCCATCATGGTCGGTGTGCTTGTCTCCAAGGTCGGGGCGATCGGCTTTGTCGGCCTCGTCGTGCCCCACGCCATGCGCTTTCTTGTCGGCACGCGCCACGACCGGCTGGTGCCTGCCTCCGCGCTGGCGGGCGCCGTGTTCCTTGTGGCCGCCGACGTGATCAGCCGCACGCTTGTGCCCGGACAGGTCCTGCCCATCGGCGTCGTCACGGCACTGGTCGGCGCGCCGGCCTTTGCGCTGATCCTCGTGCGGGGGGCGCGGCGATGAAGATAGAAGCGCACCACCTGTCGGCCAACGTCCACCGCACGTCGCTGCTCAGTGATATCTCGATCAGCGTCGAACGCGGCGAACTGATCGGCCTCATCGGTCCCAACGGCTCGGGCAAATCCACGCTGATGCGCTGCCTTGCCGGATTGCGGCGGCCCTCGGCAGGCAGCGTGCGCGCAGACGGCGCGGATCTGGCCCGCATGCCCGCCCGCCTGCGCGCCCGGCGCATCGCCTTTGTCGAACAACAGGCCGACACCACGGACCGCCTGAGCGTCCGCGATGCGGTGAACCTGGGGCGAACGCCCTATCTGTCGCCGCTGCGCGGATGGAACAGCAAAGATGACGCGGCTGTCGAGGCGGCCCTGCAAGCCGTGGAAATGACCGCCTTCGCCGACCGTCTGTGGCACACCCTCTCGGGCGGCGAGCGCCAGCGCATCCACATCGCGCGCGCGCTGGCCCAGACGCCGGACCTGCTGCTGCTCGACGAGCCCACGAACCACCTCGACATCCGCCACCAACTGTCGCTCATGGCGCTGATCACGGCCCTGCCCATCACGCGCATCATAGCGCTGCATGATCTCAACCAGGCTGCGGCCTGCGACCGGATCGGCGTGTTGAACGCAGGCAAGCTGGTGGCGATGGGCCGGCCCCAGGACGTCCTCTGCGAAACCCTTCTGGCAGAGGTCTTCGGCGTCGCGGCCCTGCGCCACACCACCCCGGACGGTGCGTCACGCCTCCACTTTTCGCACGCGATTTAGAGGGTTGCCGATGCGCGGGACCGCCAGTCGCACCAAAGGTGCGCCATCTATGTCCGGCACGCCTCCGGCGTGACGGGCGGGTGCTGTCCTGTGTGGGGGAGCGGGTGTTTGCTGCGCATCGCAAGAACGACCGCTAAGCCCAGAACAGCAGCTCCCGTTGTCTTTTACCTAACCCTTCTGCAAGCCGCCGATACTTGGGTCCGGCATCGTTAAGCCGATGACATCATCGCAATGCTTTTCAATTTCGCTCGGCGCAACACCCAGCCACGAACCAGCCGTATCTGCAGATATCTTACCAAGTTTCAACGCTGTTGCGATCAACCCCGCGAACTTCCCGCGTCGGCCGACAGAAACTCCAGGCACTGGGAAAAAGTCTACCGTCCAGTTTTCATGAGCGCTCCAAATCTCATTCGGCGGCGGCATATCGGCAAGTGCAACGCTGGAAACATCTATATTCACTCCCCACTGCTTGGACACATTAGAGAGATGGTATTTTGCCGCCATCGCTCCAACACCAAATTTGTCCATAATAATTGCGACCATTGAGGCAGCGTCATTATCGGAGGAAATTATGTCCTTCACAGCTTTGGGCGGAACAAGAAATGCAATTGCAAATGCGTTTGCCCTGGCCTCAATGGGGTCTTGCCCCACTGTGTTAGAAATGGTTTCATATCTATCAACATGAAGATGTTTCAGCTTTTCGTGGGGGTCCCATAGCAAATGACCAAGTTCGTGGCTCAATGTCATTCTCCGGATCCAGACATTGGTGTTTTCACCTTCGATATTTACCGCAATCCCTCGACTCTCTCCATTAACAACGGTAGCGCCGGCGACTCTCTGACCCATCGGCGCTTGAATTAGTGGAATTCCGATTCTATCAATTACCGACCTAATTGATTGAATTGGCTCTGTAGGCGACAATCCAAGAAGCACACGCGTTTTTTCTGCGAGTTCATATCCCACCTTCCATGCAGGCGGTGTATAGTCTGAGTGTTTTTGGAAAAGAGTTGAAAAGCTGATTTCTGCGCCCAAATATTCTTCAAGTTCCAGTTGCCGAGCGGTCACCCAGGCGGCTTCAGCCAATTTGAGAACTGCGCTTGGCGATAGGCCATTCTTGCGCCGAGAATTTTTCATCGTTCTTAAACGATAAGCCAAATCGTGATCGGAACACGCACCTGGCTGGACACTTATTTTCTCATCATCTAATCCAAGGGTTTGTGCTATTGACTGAAGCTGCCTTATTGGCACTATCGAACCTGGTTTTTCCGCTTGTCTGACGAAACTTTCCGTGACGCCACTGGCCTGAGCGACTTGCTTGAAGTTCAGGCCTAATTTCTCACGTTGCTCTTGCAGCGTACGAGCGGGTTCGCTGAGGTTTGCAGAGATCACAACAGCACCTTCGTCGACTGCTCGCAGTAACGTGTCGAAGCCGAATTGTCGAAGGGCCCACTGTGCGCTCATTTGGAGCCCTTTCGATCGCTCCGTGTAGGCGGCCAGTTGCGCTTGACTGCGAACGAAGGTTCTCGCTGATGACGCGGAACGCTTCTCAGGGGTTTCTCCAGAGGATCCAGGTCCAAAAACTCGTTCTAATTCATATGCTTCTGGGCGCGTCATTCGATCCACTCGGGTTTTTTGGAGCCAATTCTGAAAGGCCAGCCACTTTCCTCGTCATAGCCGTAGCTCCAGACACCGTACCCTGAATTCCTAAACGCTTTCGCAACAGCTGTCATCTCTTCATCACTTTGCGGTCCGTAACGCCCCGATCCCCCATCAATGACCAAGGTGTTTTCCGACAAGACAACAAGCTGTCCACCGCTGTGAGCGGGCTCGCCACCGCTCAAATTAGTGTGTTTTATTATACCACTCTCAAGAGTTGATCCAAATTCATTCATTTCTGGTGCATGAACAACACTCGAAGGCATAACAACCCAAAGGTGAATGCCATTATCGCTACTCTCAATCTCCGGAACTTCGCCTTTTACAGCATCGTCGGAACCATCAGCCAAGCATGATAGGCCATGGTCTACTTCCATCTGTTTCAATTGGTCCAGATTATCTATTCGGTCATCTGGACATTCGCGGGCAGGATATTGGGCGCGAAATTCATCAAAAGATTTTTTCAACAAATCGTTTAGTCCCAGTACGCTTTGTGGTCGTTTTCGTGTCAGAGAATCGCGAGCGACATACCCGGGATTTATTGGCCCAGAATGCAATGATATCCTCTTAACACGACGGCCACAATAGGCGACAACCGGACGTGTGGCGTGTCAGGTTCGAATGTCTCCCAAGGCCCAAAATCCACCCACACCTCCCCCCAAAACCACCCCATCCCCCGTGTCCCCCGAAACCCACGCCGCACAACAATCCACCGCCCCCTCCATGCTCACTTGACCAAGCCCCAATTCCCCTACATATCCAGCCCATGACACCGCTTTCACATATCCGCAATTTTTCCATCGTCGCGCACATCGACCACGGGAAATCCACGCTCGCAGACCGTCTGATCCAGTCGACCAATACGGTTGCCGACCGGGACATGAAGGCGCAGATGCTTGATGCCATGGACATCGAACGCGAACGCGGCATCACCATCAAGGCCAACACCGTGCGCATCGACTATGTCGCCGACAACGGCGAGGCTTACGTGCTGAACCTGATCGACACCCCCGGTCACGTCGATTTCGCCTACGAGGTCTCCCGCTCCATGCGCGCGGTCGAAGGCTCGTTGCTGGTCGTCGATTCCACCCAAGGGGTCGAGGCGCAGACCCTCGCCAACGTCTATCAGGCCATCGACGCCGACCACGAAATCGTGCCGATCCTCAACAAGATCGACCTGCCCGCCGCCGACTGCGACCGCGTGGCCGAACAGATCGAGGACGTGATCGGCATCGACGCGTCCGGCGCCATCCGCGTGTCGGCCAAGACCGGCATCGGCATCCACGAAACCCTCGAGGCGATCGTGCACCATCTGCCCGCGCCCAAGGGCACCGAAGACGCCGACCTCAAGGCGATGCTGGTCGACAGCTGGTACGACAGCTACCTTGGCGTCATCGTCTTGGTCCGCATCATCGACGGCCGCCTGAAAAAGGGCGACCGCGTCAAATTCGTGTCCAACGGCACCGTGCACCACGTCGACCGCATCGGCGTGTTCCGCCCGCAGATGCAGGTCATCGACAGCCTCGGCCCCGGCGAAATCGGCTTTCTGACCGCATCCATCAAACAGGTCCGCGACACCCGCGTTGGCGACACCGTGACCCACGACAAGAAAACCGTGACCCCGCTGCCCGGCTTCAAACCCGCACAGCCGGTGGTCTTCTGTGGCCTGTTCCCCGTCGACTCCTCGGAATTCGAGGACCTGCGCGACGCCATCGACAAACTGGCCCTGAACGACGCCTCATTCAGCTTCGAGATGGAAACCTCCGCCGCCCTCGGCTTCGGCTTCCGCTGCGGCTTCCTTGGCCTGTTGCACCTCGAGGTCATCCGCGACCGGATCGAGCGCGAATATGACATCGAGCTGATCACCACGGCCCCCTCGGTCGTCTACCACGTCTATATGCGCGACGGGTCGATGCAGGAACTGCACAACCCCGCCGACATGCCCGACCTCAGCGTGGTCGACCACCTGGAAGAGCCGCGGATCAAGGCGACCATCCTTGTCCCCGACGACTACCTCGGGGACGTGCTGAAACTGTGCCAGGACCGCCGCGGCGTGCAGATGGACCTGACCTATGCGGGCAGCCGCGCCATGGTCGTCTATGACCTGCCGCTGAACGAGGTGGTCTTCGACTTCTACGATCGCTTGAAATCGGTGACCAAAGGGTATGCGTCCTTTGACTACCAGATGACAGGTTACCAAACGGATAACCTTGTGAAAATGTCGGTGCTGGTCAACGACGAACCCGTCGACGCCCTGTCGATGATGGTCCACCGCGACCGCGCCGAAACCCGTGGCCGCGCCATGGTCGAAAAGCTCAAGGACCTGATCCCGCGCCACATGTTCAAGATCCCGATCCAGGCGGCCATCGGCGGCAAGGTCATCGCCCGCGAGACCCTGTCGGCCATGCGCAAGGACGTGACGGCCAAATGCTACGGCGGCGACGCCACGCGCAAACGCAAGCTGCTGGACAAGCAGAAGGCGGGCAAGAAGAAGATGCGCCAGTTTGGCAAGGTGGATATTCCACAAGAAGCGTTTATTTCAGCGTTGAAAATGGATAGCTAAATGCTGTTCATTTTTAGCGACGGTGGGGTGAGAGTCCCGCGCAGCGGGGCGCGGCCCCACACGGTTGTGTGGGGTAAAGATTGGGTAAAAATCTAAGGTAGATGAATAAAGTAAAGTTAGAGAAGCGATTTGAATTTTTGGCGCCTTGGCTGGCATGGGGAGCAGTTATTTTTGGCTCGTTTTCTCTATTTTCCTATGCCATCTTAGAAAGTCTGCCGCAATTTATTTCTCAAGCACTTGGCAATGAAGTAATTTCTCAAGCTGTCCGGCATTTTATTTTGTCGGCGACCTTTTGTGTCTTTTTGGGTAGGTTAGCAATTATCATTCTTGCTGATCCAGTTTTTACTGTTTTCCGTCTTTTCCTTTTGCAAGCGCCTCTTCAGGTGATTCAAAGATTTGGCAAACAACGCCGCAGAAAGTACTTCAAAATTGTAGTTCGGCTCCGCCGCTATACGGATTTGCTTCGTGCAAAAACTTTTTCGAACCCAATAAGATATTCAGCTTTCTTTGCGGTATTTATTTTTAGTTACCGAACTGTTGGGGGTTTAGGGCCATTTTTGGTACTTCTTTTTTCCTTATTTCTTATTTTAGCGTCTACGGCCGCGATTGAACGAAGCTCCAATCAAAACTTTAGATTGAGAGAATTTTGGAAAGCGCGACTTGAAGGTCCTCTGAATGGCTTGCGACAGCTGGCTCTATCTACAGTATTTTTGTTTGTATCATACACCGCTGGGGTTTTTTACGTTGACGAGTTATTTAACTCAGCAGTTGAAATTAATGCCGTTAGCGGTTTTAAAGTGATTTTCTTGGGTGAACATTACTCAGTTCTAGTGAATTCTGATGCGGTTGAGCGTGGGGGTGTTGAGCGTTGGCTGCTAAAGGGGAATGAAAATTTAGAACTTCTATATAAGAAGTAAGCCTCCCCCCAATGCCAAACCCCAAAGGGGTTTGGCAGCGCCCGAACCGCCCCCACGGGGCGGGCGCTCCTCGCCCTCCCCTCGGTCCGGGCGCGACCATCCTGACAGCACACCACCCCAATCCACGCCCCCGGGGCTCCGCCCGTCGTCCCCTCAATTGATCACCGGATCAATTGCCACGCTGCGCGCGGACCGGGGTCGACCCCCTCGGTCCGGGCGCGGCATATCTGAAACGCACCACCCCAATCCACGCCCCCTGGGCTCCGCCCGTCGTCCCCTCAATTGATCCACCGGATCAATTGCCACGCTGCGCGCGGACCGGTGCCGACCCCCTCGGTCCGGGCGCGGCATATCTGAAACGCACCACCCCAATCCACGCCCCCTGGGCTCCGCCCGTCGTCGCCTCGATTGATCCACTGGATCAATTGCCACGCTGCGCGCGGACCGGGGCCGACCCCCTCGGTCCGGGCGCGGCGATCCTGATAGGACACCGACCTCACCCCTCCTTCGGCCACTTCTCGTCAAACCTGTTCGCCCGCCCGTATGCCTCTTCCATGATCGGCAGCGGCCACGCCTCGGGCGCCACCTCCAGCCGGTCAAACGCCTGGTCCAGCCGCGCCGCCGCGACCTTGCGGTTCGCCTTCACCTGCAACTCGTGCAGGATCTCGTTCACGTTGCGCCCCTGCACCGATCCCAGCACATGCGCGTCGCGCATCGAGATCACGGCGCAGACCGGGCGGCGGTAGCGGGTCAGCCACAGGTTGCCGTTCTCGCGGGTCACGAACCGCAGCAGCGGGCCGCTGTTTGCGCGGAAATCTGAAAAAGAAACTTGGTGAATGGCCGGTAGCATAATGTCGCACCTCGCGGGTCTGTTGCGTTTTGTACGCATCTGCCCCGAATATGTACGACATCGGCCAAACCGGCCCGAAACCGGCCCTGTTGGCCGCCGTCGTCTTGTACCGGACGGGGCGGAATATGTACGCATTCCACCCTACAGCACGCCGCCCAGCGTCCCGTTAACCCGCCGTGCGCCCTGTTAGATCAGTGGCCAAAGGCCGCGTTGTCCATCCATTCGGGCGCATCCTGCCCCGCCCGCATGTGCAGGCACGCCGAACCCGTGCGCTGGAAATAAACCGCCTCCAGCGGGTACCAGCCGGCCTGCGGCACGGTCACCTCGACCGCTTCGGATTCCTCGCAAGGGTGCCGCCCGTCAAAGAACACGACCTCTTGCCCGCCGATGCTGGCTTTCAGCCCATCATTGCTAAGGAAATCAATGACATAGGTGCCCTCCGCGTCAAAGCGGACATAGCCGGAAATGCCCGCCACAACATGGTGCGCGCTGGTCGAGGTCAGGGTCATATCGCCGTCTTCTGTGTCGCGGTAATCCAGTCCGGCCAGCGGCGCGCCGGGTGTCGCCCCATCCAAAAGCGCCTCGGCCTGGGCCAGCGTTTTCACGTCCGGCGGATAGGCGTAGCGCACCGCCAGCCCGTCGCTCAACCCCGTCGGCTGCGGGTCCGCAGGGGTCAGTTCCAGCGGCGCAGACCACAGCGGTGCGGCCATGCAAGCCATTGTAATTGCAGTGTAAAAAAGCTTCATGTCAGGCTCCTGAAAGGGGGCGGTTTGGCCCAGCTTACGCACTTGGCAGGGCGGCGCAAATCAATTCTTCAAGACGGCCCCAAGGTCATAAGGAACGGCCCCGCCGTCCTGCAACTCTGCGATGAAACGGGCGGAAAACTCCCAGATTTCAGGGGTATGCACCAGATGGTGCGTCAACAGCCCCAGCGGTTCGGAACTGCCCGATTTCAGGTGCGCCACAGCGCTGTCGATGATCCATTCCGTGTCGGCCAAACCTCTGTTTCCACGCCAGAAAATCGGGTCGACATGGGTGTTGATCACGCGCAACCCGTGGGCCATCTCCGCCCCCCGCGTGCCGAAGGTCGACAGCCCCCGATACCCCTGCGCGGCCAGTTTTGCGATCAGCGCATCGTTGATCCGGTTCCACGGCGGCACGAACATCGGCACCAGCGTCGTCCCGAACAGATCCCGCATCCGCGCCAACCCCTGCGCGGTCTCGTTTTCGGCCTCGGGACGGTCCCGCTGGAACTCGGATTTCTTGGCGTCCGGGGCCGATTTGTCGGCATGGGCCCAGCCGTGCACGACGGGGATCAGCGTATCGGAACCCGTTGTAATTTCAGCCAATTGCGGTGTAGCATGGGCGGGAATTACGGCGATGTGCACAGGCACTTGCGCGTCCCGTGCCAGCCCCTCCAACCGCTCCAGCGCCGCCGTCGGGGCCACCGCATCATCATCGCGCCACCAGAACCGCAGGCCCGGTTCTGCATCCCGCAACGCGTGGCGCAGCGGTGTCCAGTCAACCTGCATGGTGATCCTCCACAATCCGCCGCGCAATCCGCACCGTCTCCGCAGCGCCGTCCACGCCCGCAACCAGCGGCGCCCGGGGGGCTGCGCCCGCGACCGTGCGCACCGTATCCAGCAGGCTTTCGGCGGTCAAATCCCCCGCCCGCAGCACCGCGATCCCGGCCTGCTCTGCCAGCGCATCGGCGCGCAATCCCTGCTCGACCTCGTCGCCCGCGTCAAAGGGCACAAACACCGCCCGCACGCCGGTTTGCAGCACGTCCAGCGCGGTATTATAGCCGCACATCGACACCGAAACCGCCGCCCCGCGCAGCATCTGGCGAAAGTCGGGGCGGGCCGCGTCGATGGTGCAATTGGCAGGGGCAGAGGCACGCAGTTCCACCACCCGCGCTGCATGTCCACCGACCAGCAACCGCCATTTTCGGCCAGTGTCCAATGCCGCCGCACCCAGGGCCGCGTCGAACAAATGGTCGCCCACGCTGCCACCGCCCGCGCTGACCAGAACCTCGTCCACACCGATCCCATCCGGGTGTGCCACGGGTGCCGCTGGGGCGACGAACCCTGTGTAATACAAGCGTTTTTTCAAGCGGTCCGACACCGGCCAGCTCAGCTCCAACGCGGCGATTTCCGCGACCGAATGCACCAGAACGCCGCTGTAATAGGCTGCCACCAGATCATCGGCCAGCGCTGCCTTGGCAGGTTTCGACGGTGGCGCAAGGATGTCGCGCACCGAGGACAGCACCGGCACGGCGGCGGTTTTGGCGGCGTCCAGAAGGGCCGTGAATTCGCGGCGCAGGATACGACGGCCAAAGGGGAACAGCTCGGTGATCAGCAGGTCAGGCCGCGCGCGGGCAAAGGCGTCTATCAACGCGCCTTGCCGTGCGTCCAGATACCCCGCATCAGCGACGACATCCTCCGCCGTCAGCAACCGGCTAAAATCCACGCCATCGGATTTCAACGGCGGCAATTGCACCAGATCTACCCCATCAAAATCCAGATGCCCCACCGGCGCGCCACCGCTGACCAACACCACCTGATCGCCCGCCGCGGCAAATGCACGGCCCAGCGTCAGGGCACGGGTCAGGTGGCCGGTGCCCAACAGATGCGTGACGACGATCATCACCTTCATGGGCGTGCCTCCAACCGGACAGGCGTGCCATCGAATGACCAGCCGCCATCGGAAATGTTGATAATAAACAGCCGGTTGCGTTTCACGGCAAAGGGGGCAGGGCCATCAAAATCCCATCCCGTGGCATGGGCCAGCAGCACCCGCATCACGCCGATATGGCAGACCGCCACGCTGTCACGGGTCAGCGCATTGGCCCACGGCACCAGCCGCGCGCGCAAATGCGCGGGGCTTTCACCGCCCGGCGGGGCATAGTCCCAGCCCCAGTCTTCGATGTCGCGAAACCCGCTGGCCGGATCGGCGCGCAGGTCGCTGCCGTGCTGGCCCTCCCATTCGCCCCAGTCCATTTCCATCAGCGCCGGATCGGTCCTTGGCATCCGTCCCGCGACCAGTTCGGCGGTATGGGCGGCCCGTTGCAGCGGGCTGGACCACAGCGCGGCGCTGTCCCACGGGGCGGGCAGGCGCAGTGCGCCCAAGTCGGCAACCGCTTGATCGTCCAGTGGAATATCGGTGCGTCCCTGAATGCGGTGGGCGCGGTTCCATGCGGTGTGTCCATGGCGCAGAAGGGCAAGGCGGATCATCGGGCGCAGTCCTGTAACGCTTGGGACAACGTGCGGGCGGCGGCAGGCAGCAGGTGCTGTGCGGCCACCTGCGCGCGGGCGGTGGCCCCGGCGGCGGCGCGGGCCTCAGGGTCGGACAGCAGGGCGTCGATGTCGCGGGCCAGCGCTGTGGGGCCATCCTCGGGCGCGGGATGCCGGCCCACCACCACGTCGCGCACGCCGTCGCGGTCCTGCGCGACGACCGGAATGCCCGCCGCCTGCGCCTCCAGGTAGGTCAGGCCAAAGGCCTCGTTCACGCCGGGCCACAGCAGCAGGGACGCGTGCGCGTAACAGGCGTCCAGCGCGGCACCGGTCTGCATGCCGCGCAATTGCACACGGGTTCCAAAGGGGGCCATCAGCGCCGCCACATCGTCGCGCGCAGGGCCATCGCCGACGATGTCCAGTTGCCAGTCGGCCGTGACCTGTTGCAGCGTCTCGGCGATCAACCGGTAACTGGCCAGCTTGTCGCCGTGGCGCATCATGGCGACCGACAGCATCGGGCCGGTTTGGTCCGACAGCGCGGGCAGATCGGTGCGCGCCAGAAACGGGTGCAGGTGGATGACCCGTTGGCCGTCGGGTGCATCCCGGCGCAGCGCCTGACTGTCGCGCGCGGTCAGGTACAGCACGGCGTCGGCGGCATCTGTGGCGGCTTCGGCGGCGGCGGCAAAGCTGGCCCACGGGCCGGTCAACCGCTTGCGGGCGCGGGTGGATTCGACCTGTAGATAAGGGATGCCAAGCGCACGGCAGACCGCAGGGCCGATCAGGTCTGGGGCCTTGTAGTAGTTGTGATAGGTCAGCCAATGCGTCCAGCCTGCGGCGTCCTCCGACGCCAGCAACCGGTCAATTTCCATCTGCGCCTTGGCCGCCAGATCGGCCTGCAAGGCGGCGTCGCCGCATCCGTCATAGATGCGCAAGCCAGAGGCCACCTGGGTCTGGTATCCGCCCGTCTCAAGCGCCGCGATCAGTGCGCGTGCCATCGCGCGGTCGCCCGAGGGCACCGGATGGTCGGGCGCCTTGAGCGGGGCATATATCGCAACGGTCACGCCGCCCCCGACAACAGTGCGCTCAGGCGGTTCGCCAGATGGTCGATGCCGGGTTGCATGGTGAATTCAGCGTGCAGCCGGTCGTGCGCCGCCTTGGCCAGTTGTGGCCCCAGCGCAGGGTCGCGGGCCACGCGCAGCATCGCATCGGCCAGCGCCTGCGGTGCGTCATCGCTTAGGATGCCGTGGGTGCCGTCGGTGATGAATTCGGGGATGGCCGACACCGGCGTGGACAGGATCGGCAGCTTTTGACTGGCGGCCTCCATCAGCACATTGGGCAGCCCGTCGCGGTCGCCGTCTTCGGCCACGCGGCTGGGCAGCACGAACAGGTCGGCCTCGCGCATGGCGGCGATCACCTCGGGCTGGTCGCAGGCCCCGCGCCATGTGATCCGGTCGGCCACGCCTGCGGCCTCGGCCTGTGCGCGCATCACGTCTTTCAGGTCACCGCCGCCGATGTGGGTCCAGTGCCATTGCATCCCGTCCGGCAGCAGTGCCAACGCCGCGATCAGCCGGTCAAAGCCCTTCTTTTCGACCAGCCGCCCGACGCTCATCATCCGCAGCGGCGCATCCGGCGCGCGCGGGGGGCGGTCGGGGGCAGGGGGGAAGCGGTTCAGATCCAGCCCGTGATAGACCAGATCGACAGGGGTGCCCGCCGACAGGCTGTTCAGATGGTCCGCGCCAAAGGCGGTGCAGGTCGCACCGAAGGCCGCACCATGTGTGGCGGGCGACAGCTTGTCCCGCAGATCCCATTCGGGCGATGTCCAGATGTCCTTGGCATGGGCCGAAAAGCTCCACGGCAGGCCACGCAGGATGGCGGCATAGCGGGTGACGGATGCGGGCGTGTGCAGGAAATGCGCATAGAGCGCACCGGTGTCGCGGGGCAGTTCGTGCGCCATCACACAGGCCTGACCAAAGCGGCGGATGCGGTTGCGGGTGCGGTCGCGTTTGTAGTCCGCGCGGAACGCGGCCCATGCGGCACCCCATCCCGGCAGGCGGCGGGCGTGCAGGACGGCGCGTGCCACGCGGGCAGGTTCATTGCGCAGGTATTCGGGCAGATAGCGCACCGGTCCGGTGAAGCGGTCGTGCAGCGGGTGGGTTTTCGTGTCGGTGGGATGGCGCAGCGACCAGATGTCAAGGCGCAGGCCAGCGGCCTCGAGCGCCACCAGCTCCTGCGCGATGAACGTCTCGGACAGGCGCGGCCAGCCTTTGACCACCACCGCAAGGCGGGCAGGTGTTCGGGTCATTCGGCGGCGGCCGGACGCTGTGCTGCGGCCATCAGGATATGGGCGCGTGCGTTGACACAGTCCAGTCCGTCCAGCAGCCCGTCGGCCCCCGCATCCGACGGTTTGCCCTGTGTGGGCAGCGCGCGGATGGCGTCGATCATCGCCTGCGTGGTCATGCCGTCGCGGTGTTCGTCCAGCATACGGACCAGGCCCAGCTCCTCGGCGCGGCTGGCGCGTATCCATTGTTCCAGACGCGGCACAGTGCGCGGCACGATCACTGCGCGTTTGTCAAAGGACAGCACTTCGCAAAAGGTGTTATAGCCGCCCATGCAGACCACGCCGTCGGCCTTGGCAAACAGCGCCTCGATCCGGCTGTCAAAGCCCAGGGCGGTCACGCGCCCGTCCAGCTTGTCCACCCGCGCCTCGAAATCCTCGCGCACTTCGCCGGACAGGAAGGGGCCGTAGACCAGCATCGCGCGGGGTTCCAGCGTGGGGTCCTGCTCATAGGCGGCCAGCACAAGGTTGACCATCGCGGCCCCGTCGCCACCGCCGCCGGGGGTGATCAGGACATAGGGGTCTTCGGGCACCTCGTCCGACTCGACCCCTTCGCGGCGCAGATAGCCGGTCCAGTACATCCGCGACCGCAGGTCGTCGGACAGGGCCAGCCCTTCGGTCGGGTCATAGACCGATTTGACGCCGTACACCCAAACCTCGTCATAAAGCCGCTCGGCCGCGTCCAGCGCGCCCTTGCGGTCCCATTCGGCGGCCAGCACTTCGGGTTCGTCCAGCACATCGCGCAGGCCCAGAACGGCGCGGGTGTGGCCGGTCTTGCGGATCATCTCCAGCGTCGGCAACAGCTCGCCGCGAAAGCCGGTGGGTTCCTTGTCGACGATCAGCAGGTCTGGGTCGTATTGCTCGATGGCCGCGCGGATCAGCGCCGCGCGCAGGTTCGTGGTCTCGTCTATGTCCAGACCCAGCGTCTGGCTGACATAGGACCCGTCGGCCAGCTTGGTCACACCCGGCAGGCGGATGTGGTCGACCCGTTCGGGAAAGGTAAAGCGCCCCGCAACCGGCGATCCGGTCAGGATGATCGCAGAGGCGTCAGGATTGGCCTGCGTCAGCGCCGCGGCCAGCGTGCGCGAGCGGCGCAGGTGGCCCAGCCCGAATGTGTCGTGACTGTACAGAACGATACGCCGGGGGCGGTCGGGGGAACGGTTTGTTGCCGGAGGCAGTGTCGTGTCGTGCGCCATCATGAGACACCTTTGATATTTTGCAGTTACAGGCGCAAGTCGCTTCCGGTCCGGCCAAACACCCCTTTTATGTCATAGACCAACGCGCCCGGTTTGCCAAAGCCCCGGATGCCGTCCGCGCCCAATTCGACAAACTCGCGGTGTCCGACGGCCACAATGACCGCATCATAGGCACCTTGTTCGGGGGCCGCGACGGTGTCGATGCCATGACGGGCGCGCATCACGTCGGCGTCTACCCAAGGTTCGTGCACGTCCACCTGCACCGAATAGTCCTGCAACTCGGCCACGATGTCGGCCACGCGGGTGTTGCGGGTGTCGGCGCAGTTTTCCTTGAACGTATAGCCCATGATCAGCACCCGCGCGCCCTGCACGCGGTGGCCACGGCCCAGCATCGACTTGATCAGCGTTTGCGCCACGTGCGCGCCCATGTGGTCGTTGATGCGCCGACCGGCAAGGATCACCTCGGGGTGATAGCCGACCTGCTGCGCCTTGTAGGTCAGGTAATAGGGATCGACCCCGATACAGTGCCCGCCCACCAGACCGGGACGGAAGGGCAGAAAGTTCCACTTGGTGCCGGCCGCTTCCAGCACTTCCAGCGTGTCCAGACCCAGCCGGTTGAAGATCAGCGCGAATTCGTTGACCAGCGCGATGTTCAGGTCACGCTGGGTGTTTTCGATCACCTTGGCGGCCTCGGCGGTGGCAATGGACGATGCGCGGTGCAGGCCGGCCTTGACCACGGGGCCATAGATCACGTCCAGACGGTCCAGTGTTTCGGCGTCCTGCGCGGCGATGATCTTGACCACGTTTTCCATCGAATGTTCGGCGTCGCCGGGGTTTACCCGCTCGGGGGAATAGCCCAGCTTGATCTGCGTGCCGACAGCCAGCCCGCTGCCCGCGGCCAGGGCGGGGCCACAGACCTCTTCCGTCACGCCGGGATAGACGGTGCTTTCCAGCACCACCAGCGCGCCGTCGGTCAGATGCGGCGCGATGGTGGCACAAGCGCCCAGCACGGGACCAAGGTCGGGGGTTTTCGCATCGGTGATCGGGGTCGGCACCGCGATGATGAAATTGCACGCACCTTTCAGGTCGGCGGCATCGGCGCTGAACCGTGCCATGGTGTGCGCCAGCGACGCATCGGCGACCTCGCCGTTGGGGTCGTGCCCGGCGCTGAGGGCGGCGACCATGTCGGGGTCGGTGTCCAGCCCCAGCACGTCAAAGCCCGCGCGCGCCAGCGCCAGCGCCAGCGGCAGCCCGACATAGCCAAGCCCAAGAATGGCGATACGTCCCGTCTGTGCGGGTCCGGTTTGGGGGGCGTCTGTCATGGCGGGTCCTTCGGTCTTTGTCTGCGGGCTGCCGTTTCCGGTCGGACGCATTGAATATCTGTGGCGTAAACATTGCCAAGGACCACACTTGGGGCCTGTCTGTGCGAATTGCAATAAAATGCAGCCTCGGCTAGCGTGATCGTCAACAAAATGAAGAAAAGGCGACGTGATGCGGTTTGTTTTCTGCGTTTGGCTGTGCGTTGTGATGATCGTCGGGGCCGCACCGCCCTTTGCCGTTGCCCAAAGCCTGTTTTCCACCACCACGTCGGACACCGCGTCCCAGGCCGCGCCGCAGGACGATGCGCTGGCCGAAACCCTGCGCAAGGCGCGCGAGGCGGGGCTGAGCGTGATTGTCGTGGACGCCCAGGGCAACCTGATCACCCAGCCTGCAAGCAGCGCAGCCGACACAACTGCACCGGATGGCGCGCCGCTTAACCCTGAGGGTTCGGCGTTGATGCAGGCCCAAAAACGCGGCGCCAAATTTCGCGAGACCCTGAGCGAGCGGCTGGACGCGCTGCCGGATTCGTTGAACGAAGTCCGCTTTATCCTGCGCGCCACCAGCCCCGACGGGCGCATCATGACCTATGTCGAGATCCTGCTGATCAGCGCGCTGTTGCTGTTCATCGGCAGCCAGACCATGAAGCGTTTGCTTGGCCCCTATGTGTTCAAGGGCTACGTCACCGGCCGCATCAAGGACAACCCGCAGGGCTACCGCGAAAAGATGCCCTTTTTGATGTTCCGCTTTTTTGTCGGCGTCGCCGGGTCGCTGATTGCGATAGCCATTGCCTATCTTCTGGGCCTTTTGTTCTTCGATCCGGTCACCGACACATCGCTGCAAGTCACCATCCTGGCGATCAACGCGGCCTTTCTGGCGTGCCGGACGGTTGGCGATGTGTGGCGCATGGTGCTGTCGCCGTTTCTCACGCAATACCGCATCCCGCGCTTTTCCGACCGTGACGCCAAACGGCTGTACCGCTGGGCGTTCTACGTGGGGTCGCTGGACATCTGCGTGGTCACCTTTGCCACGTGGCTGGAAGACTTTGGCCTGAATTACAACGTCTATGCCATCGTCTTTGGCCTGCTCAGCCTGACGATGGCGTTGATCAACATTCTGCTGCTGGTGGTGAACCGCCACGCGATCTCGAACGCCATCCGCCACGGCCGCAGCAAGATCGAGGTCGCCTGGATTCTGCGCGTGGTGTCGGTGTGGTGGCTGCCGGTGATGATCGTTTACATCATCTTTGGCTGGTTCGAGCTGGCCTTTGACCTGGTGCTGGAAATGCCCACGTCGGTCCCGCTGATTGCGGGGGCTTACGGTGTGCTGCTGACCATTCTGGTGGTCTACGGTGTCATCAACTACCTGATCGAAAGCTATTTCGAGCGCGCCCGCCAGATCGAGATCATGAACGCCCAGCCCGAGACGTCGCAGGACGACGGCGAAGCGGCGCCCGAAGCGGACGAGACCGTGGACACCGACGACGGCCAACCCGCCTTTGCTCCGCGCCACATCATGTACACCTATGAACAGCTTGCCCGGCGGGTGGCGGGTATTCTGGCCTTTGTCGCGGGCAGCTACGCGCTGTTGCTGATCTGGGGCAGCGCCACCGACATGGTCGAAGGCAATGTTTTTGGCCGGTCGCTGCTGGACATCATGGTGATCATCTTTATCGGCTACATCATCTACCACGCCTTCCGCATCTGGATCGACCGCAAGATCGTCGACGAACAGGGTGACGTGGTCGAGGCCGAGCTGGGCGACGAGGGCGGCGGCGCCAGCAGCGCCAGCCGTCTGGCCACCCTGTTGCCGCTGTTTCGCAACGTGATGCTGATCGTGGTGGTGGTCACGATCATCCTGATCATCTTGCTTGAGGTCGGCGTGAATGTCGGCCCGCTGTTCGCTGGTGCGGGCTTTGTGGGCGTCGCCATCGGCTTTGGCAGCCAGTCGCTGGTGCGCGATGTCTTTGCCGGTGCGTTTTTCCTGTTCGACGATGCGTTTCGCAAGGGCGAATATATCGACGTGGGCGGGGTCAAGGGCACGGTCGAGAAGATCAGCGTGCGGTCGTTCCAGTTGCGCCACCACCTGGGGGCGCTGCACACCATGCCGTTTGGCGAAATTCAGGTCATCACCAACTATTCGCGCGATTGGGTGATCATGAAGCTGCCCCTGCGCGTGACCTACGACACCGACGTGGAAAAGGTGCGCAAGCTGATCAAGAAGCTGGGCGTCGCGCTGCTGGACGATCCGGTCATCGGCGAGAATTTCATCCAGCCGCTGAAATCCCAAGGCGTGATCCAGATGGAAGACAGCGCCATGATCATCCGGGTCAAGTTCATGACCAAGCCGGGCGATCAGTGGCTGGTGCGCAAGAAGGTCTACGAGGAAATCCGCGCCCTGTTCGAGCACGAAGGCATCCGGTTCGCCCACCGCGAGGTGACGGTGCGGCTGGCCGATGGCAAGGTTTCGGATCTGGACGACGACCAGCGCGAGGCGGTGACCGCCGCCGCACAGGCCGCGATTGACGAAGACATGCACGACGCGGCACAGCAAGACACAGGGGATGACAGATAGGCCAATCCTTGCGCCAACCTGCGGGTGCACGATATTTTGGGTGCCCAGACGCCCGCAAGCGCGCTAGAATGGCGCAACTAAAGCCTCTCGACAAGTGCTGTCAAAAGGCATAGGTCGCGTGCCTTACGCAAACGAAAGCCAAAACCTTTGAAACAGAGCCTTGCCGATGCGCTGACCCAGCGCGGATATGAAACCCTCACGCCTGTACAGGAGGCTGTGACCGACCCGGCCCTTGAAGGGCAGGATTTGCTGGTCTCCGCCCAGACCGGATCGGGCAAAACCGTGGGCTTTGGCCTGGCGCTGGGCACGACGTTGCTGGGCGACGGCGAAAGCTTTGACCCTGCAAACGCGCCGCTGGCGTTGGTGATCGCACCGACCCGCGAGCTGGCGATGCAGGTGAAGCGCGAACTGGCGTGGCTGTATGAAAAGGCCGGCGTCGTGATGGCGTCTTGTGTGGGTGGCATGGACATGCGCGACGAACGTCGTGCGCTGGACCGCGGGGCGCATATCATTGTGGCCACGCCGGGCCGTCTGCGCGACCACATCATGCGCGGCTCGATCAACCTTGAATCGATCCGTGGCGTTGTTCTGGACGAAGCCGACGAAATGCTGGATCTGGGGTTCCGCGACGATCTGGAATACATCCTGGGCGAATGCCCCGAAGACCGCCGCACGCTGATGTTCTCGGCCACGGTGCCGAAATCCATCGCCGGTCTGGCGCAGAAATACCAGCGCAACGCGCAGCGGGTCACGACCCTGTCGGGCACGTCGCAGCACGCCGATATCGAATACCGCGCCATGTCCGTGGCCAACCACGACGGCGAAAGCGCCATCATCAACACGCTGCGGTTCTTCGAGGCGCCCAACGCCATCGTGTTCTGCAACACCCGTGCCATGGTCAACCGGATCACCACGCGCCTGTCGAACCGGGGTTTCTCGGTCGTGGCGCTGTCGGGAGAGTTGACCCAGGCCGAACGCTCGCACGCGCTGCAAGCGATGCGCGACGGGCGGGCGCGTGTCTGTGTTGCCACGGATGTGGCCGCACGCGGCATCGACCTGCCCAACCTTGATCTGGTGGTGCACGCTGAACTGCCGTCGAACCACGAAACGCTGTTGCACCGCTCGGGCCGGACCGGCCGCGCGGGCCGCAAGGGCGTCAGCGCGCTGATCGTCACCGCCAAGGTGCGGTCGAAAGCGACCCGCATCCTGAAGATGGCCCAGCTTGAGGCGACATGGGGCGAAGCGCCCAGTGCCGACGCCGTGCGCGCCCAGGACGAGGCCCGCCTGCTGGCCGATCCGATGTGGTACGAACCCATCGAGGAAAGCGAAGCCGGTCTGGTCGCCAAACTGGCCGAGATGTACACGCCCGAGCAACTGGCCGCCGCCACCGTGCGCGTGCTGGCACAGCGCTATACCGCGCCCGAAGACCTGTCGGCTGCCACCAACGAGGCACCGAAACCGCGCCAGGCCTTTGGCCCCAGCGTCTGGTTCTCGGTCTCGGGTGGCCGCAATCAGGGCGTCGAAGTGCGCCGCCTGCTGCCGATCCTGTGCAAGGCCGGCGACGTGACCAAGGATGACTTGGGCGCGATCCGTATTTCGGACGATGCGTCCTATGTGGAAATCCTGCAATCCAGCGCCGACAGTTTTGCGGCCGCGCTGGGCAATGACATGACCGTCGAGGGCGGGCTGAAGCTGGAGCGTCTGGCGACACCGCCCGCCGAGGCCAACCGTCCCAAGCCTGCGTACAAGCCGCGCGATGACCGTGGTCCTGCCCGTGGTGGCAAGCCGCCGTACAAGGCCAAGGACCGCGACGCAGGTGGCGAACGCGCACCGCGTCCGCCGCGCGACGACAAGCCGAAAAAACAGTGGGATGATAAGCCCAAGAAACAGTGGGACGACAAGCCCCGCGCCGAACCGGCCCTAAGCCGCGCGCCGGAAACACATGCCGCGCCGAAATCCGACAAGCCCGCGTATAAATCCGCGTCCAAGCCGGAGTACAAGGCCAAGGCCGAGTACAAGGGCAACGCGGACCCCAAGCCCAAGTCGGACTATAACCCCGACGACAAGCCCGCGCGCAAAGGCCCGCCCAAATCGGCAGGCCCGATCGACTGGAACGATACCTCGACCCCGCGCCGCAAGAAGCCGAAAGGCGGCAAACCCGCGACCCCGCACAGCGCGCACAAGAAAAAGCCGCGCTCGACCATGGATAACGCCCGCGCTGATGGCGCCGTGACCACACCGCGTGGTGCGGGGGCCGGTGGCAAACCCAAGGGCAAAGGCGCACCAGCGGGTGGCTTCAAAGGCAAACCAGCGGGCAAACCCGCCGGGAAACCCGCAGGCAAACGCGGCTTTGCCGGACCGGGCGGCAGCCAGCCGCCGCGCAAACCGCGCGGTTAAGGCGCTTACGACTTGTAAGGGTCCAGGCTGTCCCGCAGCCCGTCGCCCAGAAAGTTGAACGCCAGAACCACGATAATGATCGGCAGCATCGGGATCGCCGTCCACGGATAGATCTCGATGCTGGCCAGGTTCTGCGCATCGTTCAGCATCACGCCCCAGCTGACCGCTGGCGCGCGCAGCCCCAGCCCCAGAAACGACAGGGCGGTTTCGCCCAATATCATCGCAGGGATCGACAGGGTGGCACTGGCGATCAGGTGCGACATGAAGTTGGGCAACAAATGCCTGCGGATCACGCGCCCCGGCTTGGCCCCCATCATTTCAGCGGCACGCACGTATTCTTCCTCGCGCAGGCTCAGGAATTTTGACCGCACCGCCCGTGCCAGCCCCGGCCAGTCGAGGATGCCCAGAATGATCGAAATGATGAAGAACACTGCCACCGGCCCCCAGTTCGACGGCACCGCCGCCGACAGCGCCAGCCACAGGGGCAGTTCAGGCAGGCTGCGCAGGATTTCGATGGCGCGGTTGATGATCCAGTCGGTCTTGCCGCCGAAATAACCGGCGATCGAGCCGAAGAAGATGCCCAGGACAAACGACACGGTGATGCCGATCAGCCCCACGGTCAGCGACAGTTGCGCGCCGTACAGGATGCGGCTGAACACGTCGCGGCCCAGCCGGTCGGACCCGAACAGGAACACGGTGGCCCCTTGCGGCGCGCAGAACAGGTGGGTGTCGGACGGGATGAATCCCAGCAGCCTGTAATCGCCCCCCTCGCAGAACATCTGCAAGCGCATGGGCCGGGTGGTGTCGGTTTCATATTGCCAGCGAAAGTTGCCCAGATCGGCCTGTCCCGTGGTCGGATAGACGAATGGACCGATCAGGCTGCCATCGTGGAACAGGTGGATGCCCTGCGGCGGATGGTACAGATATTCGGCGCTGCGCTCGTTCGGGGTGTAGGGCGCGATAAACCCTGCAACGGGCAGCAACAGGTAGCTGACCAGCAGAAACAGCCCCGCGATCAGCCCCAGCTTGTGCCGCCGGAACCGCCGCCAGACCAGCAGCCAGGCAGGCGCGTCCATGTCCTTGCGGTCCAGCGCGCTTAGGTTCACATCCGGATCATAGGGCGCATCATCGATATAGTGGCCGTCGGGCAAAGTGGTCATCCCTCGCGTGCTCCGTAGCGGATGCGCGGGTCAAGCAGCACCAGAAGAAGGTCGGAAATCATCGTTCCGATCAATGTCAGCAGCGCCACGAACATCAGCACGAAACCGGCCAGAAACTGGTCTTGGGATTTCAGCGCGATCAGCAGCGACGGCCCGATGGTCTGCAAGCCCAGCACCACCGACACCAGAACCGACCCCGACACCATCGCGGGCAGCAGGTTGCCGATGTCGGCGACGAACGGGTTGAACGCCATGCGCAGCGGATATTTGGCCAGCAGGCGGGTGGGGCTCATGCCCTTGGCCTTGGCGGTCTCGACGTAGGGTTTGCTTAACTCGTCCAGCATGTTGGCCCGCAGCCGCTGCATCATGGCCGCCGCCCCCGACGTGCCGATGACGAAGGTGGGCACGATCAGGTGGATCAGGATCGACTGCACCTTGGCGGGGCTCATCGGTTCGCCTTCGAATTCGGGGGACATCAGCCCGCCGATGGGCAGGCCCATATATTTGTGCCCGTAGTAAAACAGCATGAGCGCCAGCAAAAAGTTCGGCGTGGCCAGCCCCAGATAGCCGACAAAGGCCGCAGAATAGTCCACCCATGTTTCAGATTTCGCCGCCGCCAGCACCCCCAGCGGCAAGGCGACGACATAGACAAAGATCACGGCGGCAAGGTTCACCAGCACGGTCAGCCACAGCGCATCGCCGACAATATCGGCCACGGGCTGGTCGAACTCGAACGACCAACCGAAATCGCCCTGTATCAGCCCGCTGAAGCCTTGGGGGCCGGGGGCGGCGCCGATCCAGATCAGGTATTGCATCCACAGCGGGCGATCCAACGCGTATTCGGTGCGCAGGAATTCGGCCTTGGCGACGCCCTCGGCCTGTCCGGTGGCGCGCAGTTCCGCGATCTGGTTCGACAGGTAGTCGCCGGGTGGCAGGTTGATGATGACAAAGACCAGTATCGACACCACCCACAGTGTCAGCAGCATCGTCACGAAACGATAGCCTGCGTATTTCAGAAACATCATTCGCTCACCTTTGCTGTCTGCGCAGGCAGATCGAACCAGAATTCATCTATCCGGTGCACGCCAAAATGCGCCCCCGGTTCCCACGCCCATATGGCCACTTCGGGCACATTGCGCAGCGCGTTGTTCACCACGATGGGCTGCGGTGCTTCGGCCAGAATGCCGATGCCGTATTGTTCGCTGGCGTGAATTTCCAACATCTCGCGCCAGATGGCACTGCGGGTTTCAGTGTCGGTGGCCGCACTCCATTGCGCGGACAGGTCCAACAGCCGCTTGGCCTGCGGAATATCCACCGGTTCACCTGCGGCGCCGCGGGTCTGGTAATACTGACCCCACATGGGCCAGGCCATAAAATCCTGCTCGGTCGGGGCCAGGTAGCCCGGCGGGGTATAGGGTTGCGGCAGCCCGTTGTCCCAGCCGAACCAGACACCGGCCATGCTGACACCCGCGTACAGACGGTTGCGCAGGATGTCGCGGTCCAGCGGGCGCATCACCAGCTTGATCCCCAGCTCGCGCCACGTGTCGGTGATGATCGCCAGCGCGTTTTCAACCTCTTGGCGTTCGCCGGCCGTTTCGATCACGAACTCCATCGGCCGGCCATCGGGCAGCTTGCGCAGACCGGCACGGGTGCGTTCGGTCAGTCCCATGTCGTCCAGCAGGGCGTTGGCGGCGTCGGGATCATAGCGCGCCCATGCGTGCAGGTTTGCCTCGCTGAAAAAGGCGCTGTCGGGCAGGGCGGTCATGCCGCCTTCCATGCCCAGCCCGAAGTACAGCGCGCGGTTGATCATGCGCCGGTCGATGCCCATGGACAGGGCCCGCCGAAACCGCACGTCGCGCATGACGTCGCGCCAGACCGGATCGGCAAAGTTCAGGTTGGGATAGATGGCGATCTGGCTGGCGGCCCCGTTGCCCCACAACAGTGTGTGATAGTTCGCGCCGTCGCTTTCGCCCTTTTTCAGGATCGACACGTCGTTGAAATCCAGCCCCCGCGCCTGCAGGTCCACCTCGCCCGCGTTGGATTTTGCAGCGACCAGCCCTGCACCGACCACGGTCATTTCCACCGCGTCGATATAGGGCAGTTGCACACCGCGCGCATCAATGCGGTGGAAATACGGGTTGCGTACGTACACCTGGCGCGAAGATCTGTTGGGTGTCGCACTCATCCACGGCTGCAAGGTCGGCAGGTCGGGATTGTCGAACTTGTACATATTGTCGATGCGGTTGTGCAGCGCCGCCCAGCCGCGGACGCGGAATTTGTCGATCTCTTTGGCCAGCTTTTCGGGGTCTGCGTATGTGACGTGAAACTGTTTCAGGTAGGTCGAGGGTCGGTAGATGAACGGCGGCCGCGCCGCTGCCAGTTGTTGCAGGAATTCTGGGTTGGCCACGGGCCATTCCACCACCACCGTCCATGGATCGGGAAAGGTCATGGTGGCCAGGTGCCCGCGCACCCGCATCACATCGGGGGGGCCGGTCGGGGTCAGCTCGGGGTTGTTGGCGACATCGTTCCACCAATAGGCAAAGTCGGCCGAGGTAAAGTCGGAGCCGTCGGACCACTTGTGCCCCTTGCGCAGATGCAGGGTAAAGCGGCGGTCGTCCTCGACGGTCACGTCGCGCAGGATGTCGGGCGTCAGGGTATAGTTCCTGTCGTAGCCCACCAGCCGCGCATAGCCATAGACAACCATCTGCCGCACGTCCTTGGACCGCGAGATCATGGTGCGCAGCGTGCCGCCCTGCTTGCCGAAACTGCGGCCCTTGGCCTCAAGGTCGACGACCAGCGGCTCTTGCGGGATGCGTTGGGCCGCCGGGGGCATCGCGCCGCGCGCCACCTCGTCGGCCCAAAACGTGCTTTCGTGTACTTGCACGGGTGACGTTTGCGCGGCCAGCTGTCCAGCCAAGCCAACGGACAGCGCCATGGCGGCGGCCAGCAGCAGGGGGCGCAGCGGCCTAAACATGGCAGCGCACCTGATGGCCGGGGGTCACCTCGACCAGCGCGGGGGCGGCGCTGCCGTCAAAGCGGAACATCTCGGGCCATGACGCGGGCGATCCGGCCCCCTTGGCCACCAGCGCCAGATCAATGGGGCGTGACAGGTCGGGTTCGGGTTGGGCTGCGATCAGCGCCTTGGTGTAAGGATGCTGTGGGCTGTAGAACAGCGTGTCGGGCGGCGCCTGTTCCACGATGACGCCCTGCCGCATCACCGCGACCTCGTCGGCAATACGCGACACCACAGCCAGATCGTGGCTGATGAACAGATAGCTTAGCCCCATGCGCTCCTGAATGTCTTCAAGCAGTGTCAGGATCTGCTCCTGCACGCTGACGTCCAACGCCGAGGTCGGCTCGTCACAGACCAGCAGTTCCGGGTCCAGCGTCAGGGCGCGCGCGATCGACAGACGCTGCCGCTGCCCGCCGGAAAAGGCGTGCGGAAAGCGGCCCAGCATATCGGGCGACAGACCCACCCAGCGCAGCATTTCGGCGGCCCTGTCGCGGCGGTCGGCGCGGGTGCCCAACCCGTGGATTTCCATCGGCTCGGTCAGCGCCTCCTGGATGCGCATTCGGGGGGACAGCGACGAATAGGGGTCCTGGAACACCATCTGCGCAGACCGCTGAAAGCGTGTGCGCTGGGCGCGGTCCATGGCGTGCACCGGCAGCGCCGCGTCGGACCCCTTGGCGCGGAAATACACCTGACTGCCCGCGTCCGGCAGTTCGGCACCCAGTGCGATGCGCGCGCAGGTCGTCTTGCCCGAGCCGCTTTCGCCCACCACGGCCAGGGTGCGGCCACGCGGCAGGGACAGGTTCACGTCGATGCAGGCACGCACCTGTATCGGAGCCTTCCAGCCGCCTGCGCGCACCTGATAGGTTTTGCTGACGTGCTGCATATCAAGGATCAGATCGTCGTAGACGACCGGTGCAGACGGCGCGGCCACCTGCGGAATCATCGGGGCGGCGGCGAACAGCTTCTGGGTATAGCCATGTTGCGGTGCGCCCAGCACGGCAGCGGCAGGCCCGCTTTCCATCACCATGCCCTTGTTCATCACCACGACCTTTTCGGCCATGTTGGCGACCACGCCCAGATCATGGGTGACCAGGATCACCGCCATGCCGGTGTCGCGCTGCAACTGCTTGATCAGGCCCAGAACCTGCGCCTGTGTTGTCACGTCCAGCGCCGTGGTCGGTTCGTCCGCGATCAGCAGGTCGGGCCGCGCCACCATCGCCATGGCGATCATCGCCCGCTGGCGCATGCCCCCCGACAGTTCGAACGGATAGGCGCGCCAGACGCGTTCGGGGTCGGTGAATCCCACCTGCTCGAAGGTCTCAAGCACCTGCTTGCGCGGGTTGGTCCCGGTTTTCGACCGGTGCAACTTCAGCACTTCGGAGACCTGATTGCCGATCCGGTGCAATGGCGACAGGGACCGCATCGGTTCCTGAAAAATCATCGAAATGTGGTTGCCGCGAATGTCGCGCATCTTGCGGGTGGGCAGGGTCAGCAGGTCTTGCACTGCGCCTGCCCGGCCAAAGCGGATGCTGCCCGACCGCAGTTGCGCCGCACCCGGCAGGATGCGCAGCACCGACCGGCAGGTCAGCGTCTTGCCCGAGCCGCTTTCCCCCACCAGCGCCAGCGTTTCGCCCGGCATCACGGAAAAGCTGACGCCTTGCACCACGGGTGGCTCAATGCCGAACCCGATGCTCAGGTCTGCCACATCAAGAAGTGGTGTCATGCTATCCCCTGTTGTGCGCTGTTTGCGGCACTGTGTTTGTCCTAGTGAAACCCGATTTCGCCACATAGGTCCAGTGATGGCGCGTTTGTGTGTCACTTACCCTACACATTCGTGGTCTTGTGCCCCATGTAGGATAGAAATGCCCTGATAAGAAAGCTTTCTGCATGAGCCGACTGGATTTGTTTATTGACCGGATGGTGTCGCAACGCGCCTGCCTTGAACACGCTGCTGCATTGGTGGCCGATATGGACGGCCCCGCGTTCGAGTTGGGCCTGGGCAACGGGCGGACCTATCACCACATGCGCAAGGTTCTGGACCCGCGTGCGATCTACGTGTTCGAACGTGCGGTTGCGTCGCACCCCGACAGCACGCCGCCCGATGACATGCTGTTGCTGGGCGATGTGTATGACACCCTGCCACAAGCGCTGGAACGGTTCGGGCCGGTGGCAGCACTTGTGCACGCCGATCTGGGGGGCCACAACCGCGCCAAGAACGACATTTTCGCCCGCAACATTTCGCCCTATGTGCAGCCGCTGCTGGCGCCGGGCGGCGTGATGGTGTCCAGCGACAAGATGTATTTTGAAGGGTTCGAGGAACTGCTCTTGCCGGAACATGCCGTACCGGGGCGTTGCTTTATCTACCGCGCACCGCGCTAGGCACACATCCGCTGTCCTGCGGCGGCGGGTCGTTTGTGACGTGGCGGCGTTTTAAACTGCGACTATGTTCTCCTTGCGGGGCTTGGCGCCTTGTGGCTATCTGACCGCGCTGGCGCGGAATGCAGTTTCGCATCCCGAAACTGTGTGCCGGCGCGCAAGACAGCCGACCCGGAGGAGAACCCAGTCATGAGCGACAAGATTGCATATTCCCGTCATGGTGACATCGCCGTGCTGACGGTACAAAACCCACCCGTCAACGCACTGAGCCAGGCCGTACGCCAGGGCCTGTGGGATGGCATGGACCGCGCCGAGGCCGACGACGGCGTCAAGGCCGTTCTGATCGTGGGCGAGGGCCGTGCGTTTTTCGCGGGTGCCGACATCACCGAGTTCGGCAAGCCGCCGATGGAGCCGCATCTGCCCGTACTGATCAACCGCATCGAGGCGTCGCCTCTGCTGGTGGTCGCGTCCATGCACGGTGTCAGCCTGGGTGGCGGGCTTGAGGTCGCATTGGGCTGTCATTACCGCATCGCCGTGCCATCCGCCCGTGTCGGTCTGCCCGAAGTGCATCTGGGTCTGATCCCCGGTGCCGGCGGCACACAGCGTATGCCCCGCCTGACTGGCGTCGAGGCTGCGCTGGACGTGATGACCACAGGTCGTCAGGTCAAGGCTGATGAGGCCGCCAAGCTGGGCCTGATCGACGAGGTCCGCGACGGTGACCCCAAACAAAACGGCATCGACTACGCGCAATCGCTGCTGGGCGCAGGCGCACCGCGCCGTCCGGTGTCGGAAATGGACCCGCCCGCCGCAATCGACTGGGACGGCGCATTCGAGGCCATTCTGGCCCGTGGCCGTGGCCAGATTTCCCCCGCATGGTGCGTGCGTGCCGTGCAGGCGGGTGTCGAGAAACCCTTTGCCGAAGGTCTGGCCGCCGAGCGCAAGATCTTCATGGACCTGATGGCCACGGACCAGCGCCAGGGCATGATTCATGCGTTCTTCAGCGAACGTGCCGTGGGCAACCTGCCCGAGCTGAAAGGCGTTGAACCCCGCAGCCTGCAGCACATCGGTGTGATCGGTGGCGGCACCATGGGGGCGGGCATTGCCACGTCGGCCCTGCTGTCGGGCTTTCAGGTGACATTGCTGGAAATGACACCCGAAGCCGGCGAAGCCGCGCACAAGCGCATCGCGGGCAACCTCAGCGGTGCCTTGAAGCGGGGCAAGATCAGCCAGGACAAACACGACGCGATCCTGACCAGCATCCTGACGGTTGTGACCAACTATGACGCACTGTCTGATGTCGATCTGGTGATCGAAGCGGTGTTCGAAGAAATGGCGGTGAAGAAAAAAGTCTTTACCGAGCTGGACCGCGTTTGCAAAAAGGGCGCGATCCTTGCGTCGAACACATCCTATCTGGACGTGAACGAGATTGCCGCCTGCACCAAGCGTCCCGAGGACGTGATCGGGTTGCACTTCTTCTCGCCCGCCCACGTGATGAAACTGCTGGAAATCGTGGTGGCCGACAAAACCGCAAAGGATGTGGTGGCCACCGGGTTCGAGCTGGGCAAACGCATGAGCAAGATCAGCGTGCGCGCTGGTGTCTGCGACGGGTTCATCGGCAACCGCATCCTGTCGACCTATCGCACCGCCGCCGATCACATGATCCTGGACGGCGCGTCGCCTTACGAGATCGACAAGGCGCTGGAAGACTTCGGGTTCGCCATGGGCCCCTTTGCCGTGGCCGACCTTGCCGGTCTGGACATCGGGTGGGCCGTGCGCAAACGCAAACGCGCCGAGGGCATCGACCCGCGCGCGCGTGACAGCTCCTATGCCGACAAGCTGTGCGAAGACGGCCACTTTGGCCAGAAGACCGGCAAGGGCTATTACGACTATTCCGCCGGCGCCAAGGCACGCGTGCCGAATCCGGACGTGATGCCGTTGATCGAAGAAGAACGCGCCAAACAGGGGATCACCCCGCGTGATTTCACCTCGGAAGAGATCGTGCGCCGTTACATGGCCGCGATGGTCAACGAAGCGGCCAAAGTCGTGGGCGAGGGTATTGCCCGCCGTCCGCTGGACGTGGATATGACGCTGCTGTTTGGCTACGGTTTCCCGCGCTATCGCGGTGGTCCGCTGAAATGGGCGGACATTGTGGGCCTGCCCGAGTTGCTGGCCGACATGAAGGAGTACCAGAAGGAAGATCCGTACTTCTGGCAAATTGCGCCGCTGCTTGAAAAGCTGGTGGCCGAAGGCAAGACATTCGACGACCTCAACAAGGCCGCTGCGGCCTGATCCCGATAAGGAGACCGGATATGGACCTGAGCTATACCGACGAAGAACTGGCATTCCGCGACGAGGTTCGCGCATTCATGCGTGACGAACTTCCAAAGGAAATGTCCGACAAGATCCGCCTTGGCGAAGAGCTGGGCAAAGAAGGTCAGGAAAAATGGCACGCCATCCTGAACGGCAAGGGCTGGCTGGCGCCGAACTGGCCGAAGAAATTCGGCGGCGCCGAATGGAACGCGGTTCAGCGGCACATCTTCGAAGAAGAGGCCGCCGCCCATCACGCGCCGCGCATCGTGCCGTTCGGCCTGTCGATGCTGGCGCCGGTGCTGCAAAAGTTCGGCTCGAAAGAGCAGCAGGACTATTGGCTGCCGCGCATTCTGGACGGGTCCGACTGGTGGTGTCAGGGCTATTCCGAGCCGGGCGCCGGCTCTGACCTTGCGTCGCTGAAAACCCGCGCGGTGCGCGACGGCGACCACTATATCGTCAATGGTCAAAAGACCTGGACCACGCTGGGCCAGCACGCCAACATGATTTTCTGCCTGGTGCGCACCGACCCCGACGTGAAACAGCAAGAGGGCATTTCCTTCCTGCTGATCGACATGAACACCCCCGGCATCGAGGTGCGCCCGATCATCCTGCTGGATGGCGCACATGAAGTGAACGAGGTGTTCTTTGACGATGTCAAAGTGCCGGTCGAGAACCTTGTTGGCGAAGAAAACAAGGGCTGGACCTATGCCAAGTATCTGCTGACCCACGAGCGCACCAACATCGCGGGCGTCGGCTTCTCGCAGGCCGGTCTGAACACGGTCAAGCGCATTGCCCGCGCCGAAATGGCCGGTGGCAAACCGTTGATGGCAAACCCGCATTTTGCCGCGCGCGTCGCACAGGTCGAGATTGACCTGAAGGCTATGGCAACCAGCAACCTGCGCATCATCTCGGCCGCAGCCGCAGGCGGTGCGCCGGGCGTCGAGGCGTCGATGCTGAAGGTCAAGGGCACGATCATCCGTCAGGAAATCAACGATCTGGCCCGTCGGGCCGTCGGCCCCTACGCGATGCCATTCGCATCCGAAGCCATCGAAGGCAGCAACGAAGCCTTGCCCGATCCGCACGAAGCGGGCCCGGTCGCGGCGCAATATTTCAACAATCGCAAGCTGTCGATCTTTGGCGGCAGCAACGAAATCCAACGCGGCATCATCGCGAAGGTCATGATGGGAGGTGGCAAATGAACTTTGATCTGACAGAAGAGCGGCAAATGCTGCAAGACAGCCTGCGGCGTTACCTGCGGGACAAATATTCGACAGCCACACGCAACGAGATCCTCGAAAAGCCAAACGGCATGTCGACAGAGGTCTGGACGCAACTGGCCGAGCTGGGCGTGATCGGTGCGATGTTCACCGAGGATCAGGGCGGCTTTGGCGGTGCGGGTTTCGACATCGCCGTGGTGTTCGAGGAACTTGGCCGCGCGGGCGTGGTCGAACCGTTCATGGACAGCGCGCTGATCGGGGGCCGCATTCTGGCCGCCTGTGACAAAACCGACCTGGTCGAAGAGATGATCGGTGGCGGCCTGCAACTGGCCGTGGCGCACGGTGAACCCACCAGCCGCTATGACACCAGCCACGTGCGCACATCCGTCGATGGCGGCAAGCTGAACGGGCGCAAGGCCGTGGTGATGAACGCCGAAAACGCCGATCACCTGATCGTGTCGGCCCGCGCCAGCGGCGACGTGGCGGACGAGGCCGGCATCTCGCTGTACCTTGTCGCCAAGGACGCGGCAGGTCTGACCATTCAGGGCTATCCCCTGCTGGCCGGTGGCCGCGCGGCCGAAGTGACCTTGGACGGTGTCGAGGGTGAACTGCTGACCGAAGACGGCTTTGCCGTGCTGTCGGACGTGATGGCGCTGGCCACCATGGCGCAATGTGCCGAAACGCTGGGTGCGATGGACACGGCTACAAGCCTGACCAACGACTACCTTGGCACGCGCAAACAGTTCGGTCGCCCCATTGGCACCTTCCAGGCGCTGGCACACCGCATGGCCGACATGCTGATCGAAATGGAACAGGCGCGCAGCGCTGTCATCAACGCGGCGGGCAACCTGAACGAAGACACCCGCATTCGTGACATGAACATTTCGGCGGCGAAAAACCTGTTGGGCCGCGCCGGTCGTCTGATCGCCGAAGAAGCGATCCAGATGCACGGTGGCATCGCCATGACGCAGGAATACGAACTGGCCCACATCGCCAAGCGTATCATCATGGCCGATCACCGCTTTGGTGACACGGATCATCACCTGGAACGCTTCATCGCGCTGAGTGCTGCGTGATATGACAGACGGGCCGGGTATTATCCGCGACGAGACGGGCGCGCAAACGCTCTTGGGCTATGTGGTTGATATTTCGGCCAATGATGGAAAAGGACGCTGCGTGCTGGATATCGGCGCGCAGCACGGCAACCGCCACGGCGCGTTGCATGGCGGGATCATCGCCTGCATTCTGGACAATGCAATGGGCTATGGCGCTGCGATGCATTCGTCCAAGGATGGCAGCGACAAGTTCCTGACCATTTCGATGAACACGCAATTCATCGCACCGGCGATGAAGGGCCGCGTGACCGCCACGGGCAAGGTCACCGGCGGCGGGCGCAGCCTGATGTTTCTCGAAGGCGAATTGCACGACGAGGACGGGCGCCTGCTGGCCACGGCCACCGGCGTCTACAAAAAAGTGCCAGAGGGGCGGGGATGAGCGATCCATATCTTGAAGATGCGGGCGACCGTCTGATCGTCTGGAACGGCAACGCGCACATGCGTGGCGCGCTGTCGCCCGAGCTGTATGCGGTGATCACCGAAGCTTTCTCCAAGGCGCAAGAGCCGCGCATTCGGGCGGTTGTGCTGACCTCGACCGGCGGGTTCTTTTGTGCCGGCGGCAACCTGAATGTGCTGATCGCGCGGCGCGACATGGCCGAGGACGCGCGGCGCGACAAGATTGACGAATTGCACGACCTGATCCGCCTGATCCGCAGCAGCCCCGTGCCGGTGATCGCCGCCGTCAAAGGCGGCGCTGCCGGGGCCGGGGCGTCGATCGCGCTGGCCTGCGATATGATCGTGGCGGAAACGGGCGTGAAATTCACCGCCTCTTATGTCAATGCAGGACTGGTGCCCGATGGCGGTCTGACCGCGCATCTGGCCCGCATGATCCCGCGCCAGTTGGCGATGGAGATGTGCGTGCTGGCGCAGCCCGTAACAGCGGACCGCTTGCACGATCTGGGTGTCGTCAGCCAGCTTTGCGCCGCAGACGACGTGGTGCCAGCGGCGCTAAGCATCGTGGACCGCATCGCCAAAGGCCCCCGCGTGGCCCAAGGACGCATCCGCGAGATGGTGGCCCGCGCCTACGATCAGGACGAAGCGGCGCAACTGGACATGGAACGCGACGGCATGGCCTGGGCCGCAGGCGCGTCCGAGGCCGCCGAAGGCATCGCCGCCTTCCTGGAAAAACGCGCACCGGAGTTCGGTAAATGAGCAAGCGCGTCGAAGACTATCTGGCCCATCAGGTCACACAGCGCCCCGATGCGCTGGCGTTCGAGGACAACACCGGCGTCTCGGTGACCTATGCCGAACTGGACGCAGCCGCCGACGACATCGGCGCGCGGCTGACCGGTCTGGGCGTCGTCGCGGGCGACCGTGTTCTGATGCTGTCCGAAAACTGCGTGGCCGCCGTCGCGCTGCTGTTCGGCGCATGGAAGATCGGCGCAACCGTGGTGCCGTTCAACGCACGCCAGACGGCGGGCGAGGTGCAAAAGATCATCGACCACGCTGAACCCAGCGCGCTGGTCTGCACCAGCGCCGCGTCGCCGGATGCGGCGGCCCATGGCGAACGGTTCGGCGCGGTCGAGGCGACGGGCCTCTATGGCACGCTGTCGTTCGCAGCGCTTGAGGGCGGCGAACCGGATGCGGCCACCGACGTGGCAATCCTGCTGTACACCACCGGCACCACCGGCACGCCCAAGGGTGTGATGCTGACCCATGACAACGTCCGCTTTGGCGGTCTGACCTCATCCAACCTGCGCAATATGACACCCGACGACGTGATCTATGGCGTGCTGCCGATGACCCATGTGTTCGGCATGTGTTCGGTCATGGCAGCAGCGGTCTATACCGGCGCGCCCGTGCGGCTGGCGGCGCGGTTCGATGTGGCGGCGACCTACGAGGCGTTGAAAACCGGCGTAACCCTCTATTCCGCCGTGCCGCAGATGCATGCGCTGCTGATGGCCTACACGCGCAAGATGGGCTACACGCGGCTCGACAGCCCGACGTTGCGCTATGTGTCGTCCGGGGCGGCCCCGCTGGACCCGGCGTGGAAACGTCAGGCCGAGGCGTTCTATGGCGTCGCTCTGCAGAACGGTTACGGCATGACCGAAACCAGCGCAGGCACCGCCGCCACCACCAATGCGATCGGTGACCCGGACATTTCGGTTGGCCCCGCCCTGCCGGGGGTCGAGGTGGCGCTGGACATGGACGCGCCCGGATCGGGCGATGGCGTGGGCGAGGTGATCACCCGCGGCCCGCAGATCATGAAGGGCTACTACAAGAACCCAGCCGAGACGGCCAAGGTTCTGTCGGCAGACGGCTGGCTGCACACCGGCGATCTGGGGCGCATCGACGAAAAGGGGCACCTGCACATCGTGGGCCGTTCCAAAGAGTTGATCATTCACGGCGGCTTCAACGTCTATCCGCCCGAGGTCGAGGCGGCGCTGAACGATCACCCGCAGGTGATTCAGGCGGCGGTGATCGGGCACAAGGTGGACGGCGACGAAAAGGTGCTGGCCTTCTGTCAGGTGGCCGATGGCGACGATATCAGCATTGACGACCTGCGCGCATTCGCCGCCGAGCGGCTGGCGGGCTACAAACGGCCCAGCCAGATCATTCTGGCGTCGTCCTTGCCCGCGGCACCCACGGGCAAGATCCTGAAACACAAGCTGCTGGAAGCCTTTGCCGATCAGATCGGCTGAGGCGTCGGGCCTTTATCAGGCCCAGACACCTTCGGCAGCGGCGCGGATGGCGCGGATGTTCTCGCCGTAAGGCGCGGGGTTCTGGACCGAGCCGCCCTTGAACACGGCAGAGCCTGCGACCAGCACGTCGGCCCCCGCCTGCGCCACCAGCGGCGCGGTCTTGGGATCGACGCCGCCGTCGATCTCGATGTGGATGGGCCGGTCACCGATCATGCTGCGCAAGGCTTTGATCTTGGTGGTCATGTCGATGAACTTCTGCCCGCCAAAGCCGGGGTTCACCGTCATCACGCAGACAAGATCAACCATATCCATCAGATCCTCGACCGCCGACGCGGGCGTGCCGGGGTTCAGCGCCACACCGGCCTTGCACCCCGCCGCGCGGATCGCTTGCAGGGTGCGGTGGATGTGCGGGCCTGCCTCGATATGGGCGGTCAGCACGTCGGCACCGGCCTGCGCGAAAGCGTCGATATAGGCATCCACCGGCGAAATCATCAGGTGCACATCCATCACGCCTTTGATGTGGGGCCGGATCGCCGCACAGGTGGCGGGGCCAAAGGTGATGTTCGGCACGAAATGCCCGTCCATCACATCCACATGAATCCAGTCCGCGCCCTGCGCCTCGGCGGCGGCGCATTCGGCACCGAAGTTGGCGAAATCGGCGGCAAGGATGGAGGGTGCAATTTTGATCGCGCGGTCGAAGGTCATGAGGGCAGCCTTTGGGTGTTGGGGTCAGGCTGTCTATAGCGGGCTGCGCGCTTCGTGGAAAGTGCGGGAGCCTCCGGCGGGAGTTTATTTGGCAAGATGAAGGGTCAGGTTTGGTAATAATCGCGGTACCATGCCACGAAGGCGTCGATGCCGGTCTGGATCGGGGTGGCGGGGCGTTTGCCGGTCAGGGTTTCCAGCAGGGTCGCGTCGGCCCATGTGGCGGGGACATCGCCGGGCTGCATGTCCTTGAAGTTGATCTGCGCCTTGGTGCCGCAGGCGGCCTCGATCGCGGCGATGAAATCCATCAACCGGACCGGCGCGCCGTTGCCAATGTTGACGACACGGTGCGGGGCGACGGGGCTAAGGCTGTCGCCGGTCACCGGATTGTCCCGTTCGGGCACCGCGTCGATCAGGGCGCTGATCGCGGCGGTCAGATCGTCGATATAGGTGAAATCGCGCATCATGTCGCCGTGGTTGTAGACGTCGATGGGCTGGTTGTTCAGGATCGCGCGGGTGAATTTGAAATGCGCCATGTCGGGGCGGCCCCATGGTCCGTAGACGGTGAAGAACCGGAACATGGTGATCGGCAGATCATACAAATGCGCATAGCTGTGGGCCATGTTCTCGGTCGCCTTTTTGGTGGCGGCGTAGAACGACATCTGGCTGTCGACCTTGTCGGCTTCGGTATAGGGCATCTGCGTGTTTGCGCCGTAGACAGACGAGGTCGAGGCCAGCAGCATATGCGCGGGCGGAACGGCGCGAGCGGCTTCCAGCAGTTCGAAGGTGCCGACAAGGTTCGCCTCGACGTATGAACGCGGGTTGTCGATGGAATACCGCACGCCGGCCTGTGCAGCCAGGTGGATAACCGCATCGGGGCGGTGTTGGTTGAAAAGGTCCAGCAGCACGCCGGGCGTCTCAAGCCGTTCGGTCACGGCGGTGAACCCCGCACTTTGGTTCAGCATCGCGTGGCGGCGTTCTTTCAGCGTCACATCGTAATAATCGGTCATCGCATCCAGCCCGATCACACGCCAGCCCTGATCCAGCAGGCGGCGGGCGGTAAAGTATCCGATGAAGCCGGCCGAGCCGGTGATAAGGGCGGTGCGTGTCATACCCCGGACCTTGCCGCAGCACCGTAGGAATTGCCAGCGTCCGCTATTAGTTTGACAATCAAATTTAGTCCGGGTCAGGATGCAGCAAGGGAGATTTGCCATGTATATCGGTTTGGATTTGGGCACGTCCGGCGTGCGTGCGCTGTTGGTGGACGAAGACGGCGCGCCCGTCGACGCGCAAGAGGCGCATTATCAGGCCGCGCATCCGGCTCCGGGTTGGAGCGAGCAGGACCCGGCGACATGGGTTGCGGGATGCCAGACGGCGCTGGCCGCGTTAAAAGCGGCGCATCCGGCGGAATATGCCGCTGTGCGGGGCGTCGCCGTGGCGGGGCACATGCACGGGGCGGTTCTGCTGGATGATGCAGGGGACGTGCTGCGACCCTGCATCTTGTGGAACGACACGCGCAGCCATGCCGAAGCGGCGGCGCTGGATGGCGCCGACGCGGTGCGCGACATCAGCGGCAACATCGTCTTTCCCGGCTTTACCGCACCTAAACTGGCGTGGGTCGCGGCGCACGAGCCGGATGTGTTTGCCCGCGTCGCCAAGGTGGTGCTGCCCAAGGACTACGTCAGCCTGTGGATGACCGGCACCTGCGCCACTGAAATGTCGGATGCGGCAGGCACCGCCTGGCTGGACGTGGGCGCGCGCGATTGGTCCGACAGGTTGCTGGAGGCAGGCGGGATGCGCCGCGACCAGATGCCTGCGCTGCACGAGGGCAGCGGCGTGATCGGCCCCATGCGCGACGCGCTGGCCGACGATCTGGGCCTGCCGCGCGGCGTGCAGGTGATCGCGGGGGCGGCGGACAATGCGGCGGCGGCCTGCGGCGTGGGCGCGTTGCACGAGGGCGACGGTTTCGTCTCGCTGGGCACCTCGGGTGTGGTGCTGACGGCGCGGGGCGGGTTTGCCCCCGATGCGGCCAGCGCGGTGCACACGTTTTGCCACGCGGTGCCGGGACGGTGGTATCAGATGGGGGTGACGCTGGCCTGTACCGACAGCCTGAACTGGCTGGCGCGGATCACGGGGCAGGGGCCTGCGGCGCTGACGGCAGCCCTGGGCGATGACGTGCGCGCACCAGGCAGCTTGCGGTTCTATCCCTACCTCTCGGGCGAGCGCACACCGCACAACGACGCGCAGGTGCGCGGCGGTTTCAGCGGGTTGGACATTGCGCATGACGTGCCGGACCTGACCCGCGCGGTGCTGGAAGGGGTCAGCTTTGCGCAGGCCGACAGCTTGAAGGCGCTGCAAGCCACGGGGGCCGATCCGCAGACACTGCTGGCGATTGGTGGCGGTGCGGCTTCGTCGCATTGGGTGCAACTGCTGGCCAACACGCTGAACCTGCCTTTGGAAATCCCCGCACGGGGCGAGTTTGGCGCGGCCTTGGGGGCGGCGCGGTTGGCGATCTGCGGCGTGACAGGGGCCGATCCCGAACAGGTGATGACCAAGCCCGAGATTGCGCGTACGGTAGAGCCGGATCCGACGCGGGTCGCGGCGTTTGCCGACGCACATCAGGCGTTCCGCGAAGCGTTTGCGAATTTGAAAGCCTTGCAATGACGGGTGTGGGTCATGGTTTTGCGCATCACTGACATCACACGCGGCGTTGCGCTGGCGCTGTGGGCCGGCATGGCCTGTGCGGGCGATCTGCCCTCGGCGGACGCGGAATTTCCCGTGGCCGACATGCCCCAGATCGAACTGGGGCGGTTGCTGTTCTACGATCCGATCCTGTCGGGCGGCAAAACGGTCAGTTGCGCCGCCTGCCACCATCCGCGCCACGCCACGGGCGACGGCGTGTCGCTGGGACTGGGCGACGGGGGCCACGGGCTGGGACCGGCGCGGGCGGTTGATCCGTCGAACAAGCCCACACACCGGATCCCCCGCAATGCGCCCGCGCTGTTCAACGTCGGTGCGCTGGAATACCGGTCGTTCTTTCATGATGGGCGGTTAGAGGTCGACGCGGCCCGCGCGGGTGGCATTCGCACGCCTTTGGGGTCCGAGATGGAACAGGGCTTTGCCAGCCTGCTCAGCGCGCAGACCATGTTTCCGGTGCTGTCCGCGGACGAGATGGCGGGCCATCTGGGCGAAAGCGATGTATCCAGGGCGGTGCGGCAGGGTGTGATGACCGGAGCGGGCGGGGCGTGGGACATACTGGCGCAGCGGGTGGCGGGCATTCCCGAATACCGCGCGCGGTTTGATGAGGTTATTGGCGCACAGCCCGTGCATTTCACCGATATTGCAGATGCAATCGCGGCCTTCGTGGCCTTTGAGTTTCGCGCAACCGACAGCCCCTTTGACCGCGCGCTGCGTGGCGAAGGTGATCTGACGCGGGACCAAAGCTTTGGCCGTGATCTGTTCTACGGCAAGGCGGGGTGTTCGGCCTGCCATTCGGGGCTGTTCCAGACCGACCATGATTTCCACGCGATTGCGATGCCGCAGATCGGACCGGGCAAACGCGCGATCTTTGAAAGCGGTGCGGCGGACGAGGGGCGGATGCTGGTCACCGGCGATCCGGCGGATGCGTTCCGGTTCCGCACGCCGTCGCTGCGCAATGTTGTGCATACCGCACCGTATGGCCATGCGGGCGCCTATGCGCGGCTTGAGGATGTGGTGCGCCACCACCTGAACCCTGTGAAACACCTGACGGACTATGATCCGGCGCAGGCGGTGCTGCCGGACCTGGCGGGGGTGGTGGACACCACAGTGATGGATGACCCTGCCGAAGTGGCCCGCATCGCGGCGGCCAACGAGCTGCCCCCAAGCGCGCTGAGCAACGGGCAGGTGCAGGCGATCATGGCCTTTCTTGATGCGTTGACGGACGAAGGCAGTTTGAACGGACGTCTGGGCGTGCCTGCGACGGTGCCCAGCGGGTTGCCGGTGGATCAATAAGCCCGGTGGATCAATAAGCCTCGGGTGCTGCACCGGGGCGCAGGCGATAGCGTTGGTTGGTCTGCACCGTTGTCCAGCCCGATGCAGGCGCGTTGGGCCACAGCACACGCACCTGCACCGTCGCGGCATCGCCCAGACCAAAGTGCTGCGGCGCATCCGACCCGCCCGCATGGCCGCCACCCACCACCAGTTCACGCGATTGCACCGATGTGCCGTCGTCCACCTCGATCCATGCGCCGATGGCGCGGGTGTTGATGGCGGGCTGGTGCAGGTCCAGCGACAGCCAGTGGCCGGTGTCGGTGCTGGTGTTGTGCCAGACCTCCATCGGCGCGCGGCGGTTGATCACGGCCAGATCCAGCAGCCCGTCATTGTCCAGATCGACCAGCGCCGCCCCGCGGCCGCGATGCAGCGATGCGACGCCCGCGCTTAGGCCGGCCTCGGTGAACGTGCCGTCAGCCTGCGCGATCAGCAGGTTGTTGGGGTCGTCCATCGCCATCCCCGGCATCTGCTGAACGTTGCCCTTGGCGATAAACGCATCGTCGCGCCCGTCGTTCTGCACGTCACCAAACGCGATGTGCCAACCGGTCGAGGGGCGTCCGTCACCACCGGTATAGGGACGGTGCGCGGTCGATCCGACGTCAAAGGGCACATCCACATAGCCCGGACCGTCGCCCGTGGGCCGTTGCAGCCGCTGGTCGCCCATCGAGCTTAGAAACACCTCGTCGCGGCCATCGCGGTCCAGATCGCGGGTGGCAATGCCCATGCCCCAGATGTGGTGTTCGCCCCAGCCGTCGGCTTCGGTATAGAGACGCGGTTCGGGCGACATCTGCCAAAGCTGTTCCGCCCCGCCGGTGACATAATAGTGCCGGTCGTTCGACAGCCGCAGGTCGGCCTGCCCGCTGTGCGACCAGTCGGTGAACAGCGCCGACAGCGGGCAAAATCCGGGCTCCAGAACGGTCTGCGTCCAGCCGTCCCCATCGGGCCGCCACAGGCTGTTGGTGTCGCAGGCCTGAAACGGCCCGTCAGGATTGCTGCGGTCGACATAGTGGCCCATGGCCAGCGTCGGGCGGGTCTGGCCCGGCTCCCACGTGGCGGAAAAGGCCGTGGTCCATTTGTCCGGAAAGGCGATCATGTCGGCAGGGGCAAAGCCGCAGGCCCCGTCGCCCAGCCAGATCTGGTCAGGGCCGACGCGCAGCATCATCAGGTCAAGGTGGCCATCGTTGTTGATGTCTAGCGCATAAAGCCCTGTGGTGTCGCTGGCTGCCAGCGGCTCCATACGCAACCGTATGTCGCCATCGCTTTCGTTGATAAAGACAGCCGCAGGATTGCTGCCGCCCGCTGCCGCCAGATCGGTGCGCCCGTCACCGTTGCAATCAAAGGCCGTAAGGCCGCCGCCGACAAAATGCTCCCACCCGCCGTCGTATTGGTGATGCGGCACCGCGACAGGGGTGAACAGCGGATCGGCTTGCGCAGCGCCCGCGCACAGAAGCAGAACAACGCTAAGCCGCATCGACACGCCCCTCGCGCGCCGCGCGCTCTTGGACAAACTCCAGCGCATAGGCCGCCGCACCGCGCGCCCACATCAGGTTGCCCCATTTGTGGATCACCACCTCGGGCGGGGCGGCGTCGACCTGCACGATGGACTTGCGCATTTCCGCAATGACTTCATCCGCATAGAGATAGTCGAACTGCATCTGCTCACTCGCCAGAATGATCAGCTCGGGGTCGAAGATGTTGACGATATTGGCCAGTCCCATGGCAAACATCCGGCCCGCCCGCGACACAATCGACGCCGCCGTGGGATCGCCCGCCTTTGCCGCCTCCAGCAGCCGCGCGATCTGGCCGGACAGGGTCGTGTCGGGGCCAAGGGCGGTGTCCGCCTCGCGCAGCAGGGCGTATTCGGCCACGTAAGCTTCCAGACAGCCCCGCTGACCGCAGCGGCAAAGCGCACCCTCAAGCTGCACCTTGGTGTGGCCGAATTCCGCGCCACAGCCGCGCGTGCCGCGGTAAATCTCGCCGCCCAGAATGATGCCCATGCCGACACCGGCCTCGATGGTGACCACGATGAAATCGGACCGCCCCCGCCCCAGGCCAAATGTCTTTTCGGCCATCGCCACAAGGTTCGCGTCATTGTCCAGATAGGTCGGCACGCCCATGCGTTCGGTCAGCATCGCCGCGAAATCCACATTGCGCGCGTTCAGCGAGGGCGACCAGTGCACGGCACCCGCACCTGCGTCGATGGTCCCCGCCAGCCCGACCCCCACGCCCGAGACCTGCGCCGTGTCAACGCCGCCCTTTGCGGCCAGTTCTGCCACGGCGTCACAGATGTGCCCGGCCAACGCGGCGGGGCTGTGTCGCCCTGCGCCCAACGGCACCTCGTGATCGGCCAACTGGCTGCCCTCGAAATCCATCAGCACCAGCGAGATGCGCGACCCCGACACTTTGACCCCCGCCACCAGATGCGCGGACCCCGCAATTTTCAGGTCTACGCGCGGGCGGCCCCGTGTGCCGGCAACACCGTCTTCGCGGGGGATTTCCTCGATCAACCCGTCGCGCAACAGGTCGGCGGTGATGGTCGTGACGGTCGCGCGACTGATTCCCGTACGCTCGGCCAGGTCGATGCGCGGGATGCGCCCTTCTTGCGAAATCTCACGCAACAGGATCAGCCGACTGTCTTCGCGTTGGTGTCCGAATGCCATGCTATTTGTCGCTTTTCCAAAGGGTTGCACAATGGGTGTCGCAGCAGATTGAACTGTAGAATGCAGGTGTTTTCAACGCTTGTCCAATTTAATTTGCTTTCCAAATTTAAATGCATAATGATGATTGCATCCCTCTGCACCCCGTGCGGCAGTTGGGCAAAAGTCTTGGGAGGACACAATGAAATTTATCAAAACGGTCGCCTTGGCGGCGACGATGACCGTGACGGCCGTGGCCGCATGGGCGCAGGATGTGACGGTGGGCGTAAGCTGGTCGAACTTTCAGGAAGAGCGTTGGAAAACCGACGAGGCCGCGATGAAAGAAGCCATCGAAGCCGCGGGGGCCAAGTATATTTCGGCAGATGCCCAGGCCTCGGCGGCCAAGCAATTGACCGATGTCGAGGCATTGATCGCGCAGGGTGCAACCGCGTTGATCATCCTGTCCGTGGACAAGGACGCCATCGGCCCCGCCATTGATCAGGCCGACAACGAAGGCATTCCCGTCGTCGGCTATGACCGCCTGATCGAAGACCCGCGTGCCTTTTACCTGACCTTTGACAACAAGGGCGTGGGCCGCATCATCGCGCAAACCGTGATGGACGTGCAGCCCGAGGGCAACTTTGCCATCATCAAGGGCGACAAGGGCGACCCCAACGCGCTGTTCCTGCTGGAAGGGATGATGGAAGTCATCGGCGCGGACGTGGACGCAGGCAAGATCAAGATCGTGGGCGAAGCGTTCACCGATGGCTGGAAGCCTGACAACGCACAGCGCAACATGGAACAGATCCTGACCGCCAACGACAACAACGTCGATGCGGTTCTGGCCGAAAACGACGGCATGGCCGGTGGCGCGATTGCCGCGTTGCAGGCGCAAGGTCTAAGCGTTCCCGTGGGCGGGCAGGATGGCGACCATGCCGCGCTGAACCGTGTGGCGCGTGGCACGCAAACCGTGTCGGTCTGGAAGGACTCGCGTCAGTTGGGCAAGAAAGCGGCTGAAATTGCGCTGTCTCTGGCCGGTGGTGCCGCGATGGCCGATGTCGAGGGGGCCGAAATGTGGTCCGGTGGTGAAAAGGGCGTGGAAATGACCGCGATCTTCCTGGCACCCACCCCGATCACCAAGGACAACATCTCGGACGTGATCGACGCAGGCCACATCGAAAAAGACAAAGTCTGCGCCGGTGCGATGGACGGCGTTGCGGGCTGCAACTAAAGCCACAAGGGCACCGGCGCGCATGTGCCGCCGGTGCCTGCCACTTGATTTCACAACACTTTCAGCCTGATCCGCTGCGCGATCCGCGCAAACGGGATCGGCTTATCTGACGGGTGCGGACATGACCGACACAAACGAACACACTACCACACGCAGCCAGCCGGGGCTGGTCCAACGGTTCATGCGCGACACCGAACTGGACACGCGTCTGCTGGGGATGCTGGGCGCACTGGCATTGATCTGGGTGGGCTTTCACGTCTACGGCGCACTCAGCAACGGCTTTGGCGCGTTCCTGACACCGCGCAACCTGTGGAACCTCAGCGTGCAAACCGCGTCGATCGGGATCATGGCTTGCGGCATGGTGCTGGTGATCATCACCCGCCACATCGACCTGAGCGTCGGGTCGGTGCTGGGGTTCTGCGCCGTCATCATGGGCATCACCCAAGTGTGGTTTCTGCCCAAGCTGGTGGGGCTGGAACATTGGAGCATCTGGATCATCGCCTGCATCGTCGGCATGATCGCGGGCACCATCGTGGGGGCGATCCACGGCTGGTTGATCGCCTATCTGTCGATCCCTGCCTTTATCGTCACGCTGGGCGGCTTGCTGGTCTGGCGCGGTGTCGCGTTTCTGATCACGCGGGGCGAGACGATCTCCCCTCTGGACAGCACGTTCAAGCTGCTGGGCGGCGGACCGAACGGGGCCGTGGGCGCCACGGGCAGCTGGATCGTGGGCATCATCGCCGCCATCGCGGTGGTTGCCATGATCATCATGGGCCGCGCGCGGCGCAAACGGTTTGAATTCCGGCTGCGCCCGGTTTGGGCAGAATGGTTTATCGGTATCATCAGTGTGGGTGCGGTCATTGGCGCGGTGCTGCTGGTCAACGCCTATCCGTGGCCTGTGGGCATCGTGCGCCGCTATGCCGCCGCCAACGACATCACCATTCCCGAAGGGGGGCTTTACATCAGCCACGGCTTTGCCATTCCGGTGCTGATCCTGCTGGCGGTGATCGTGGTGATGACCGTGGTGATGACCCGCACACGCTTTGGCCGCTACGTCTATGCCATCGGCGGCAACCCCGAGGCAGCGGCGCTGGCGGGCATCAACACCCGCTGGATGACGGTCAAGATTTTTGCCCTCATGGGGTTTCTCACCGGCCTGTCCGCCGTGGTGGCCTCGGCGCGGCTGGGGTCGGCCACCAACGCGCTGGGCACGCTGGACGAACTTTACGTGATCGCCGCCGCCGTCATCGGGGGCACGTCGCTTAGCGGTGGTGTCGGCACCATCTATGGCGCGGTTCTGGGCGCATTTGTCATGCAATCGCTGCAAACCGGCATGGTGCTGATCGGCTTTGACGCGGCGGTGCAACAGGTCGTCGTGGGCGGCGTTCTGGTGCTTGCGGTCTATCTGGACAATCTCTACCGGAGGTCTTCGAAATGAGCAGTAAAACCAACACTGGCACGCCGCTGATCGACATGCGCGACATTTGCATCAGCTTTGGCGGGGTGCACGCGGTCGACCATGTGTCGGTCGACCTGTACCCCGGCGAAGTCGTCGGCCTGCTGGGCCACAACGGTGCCGGCAAATCGACGCTGATCAAGATCCTGTCCGGTGCCTACAAGATGGACAGCGGCGAGATCTACGTGAACGGCGAACGGGCCGACATCCGCAGCCCGCGCGACGCACGGCGCTATAACATCGAAACGATCTATCAGACGCTGGCGCTGGCCGACAATCTGGACGCCGCCAGCAACCTGTTTCTGGGGCGCGAGCTGACGTCGCCGTTGGGGCTGGTCGATGATGACGCGATGGAAAGCGAGGCGCGCAAGATCATGGCGCGGCTGAACCCGAACTTTCAAAAGTTCAAGGACCCGGTCAGCGCCCTGTCCGGCGGTCAACGCCAGTCGGTCGCCATTGCGCGCGCGGTCTATTTCAACGCGCAGATCCTGATCATGGACGAGCCCACAGCGGCGCTGGGTCCGCACGAGACGCAGATGGTCAGCGAGTTGATCACGCAGCTGAAGGCCGAAGGCATCGGGATCTTCCTGATCAGCCATGACATTCACGATGTGATGGAACTGTGCGACCGCGCGTCGGTGATGAAAAACGGCAAGCTGGTGGGCACGGTCAATGTGGCGGATGTCACGGACGACGATCTGCTGAGCATGATCATCTTGGGCAAACAGCCCGGCAAGGCGGCCTAGACGATGCGATCCGTGGTGGCAGATGTGGGCGGCACCAACACGCGCATGGCCTATGCGCAGGGCGGCGTGCTGGTGGCCGACACGGTCAAATGGTTTCGCAACGACGATTACCCCGCCTTTGCCGATGTGCTGGACGATTTCCGGCAGGGTGCTGCGGTGGAGAGGCTGTGCGTGGCCATCGCGGGTCCGGTGATGCCGGGCCACGTGCGTCTGACCAACCGCGACTGGTCTTTTGATGCCGACCAGTTGGGCGCGGCCTTGGGCGGTGCGGCGGTGCGGATCATCAACGATCTGGCTGCGGTCGGGCACGCGCTGCCCTATCTGTCGGGCGATGCTGTGGTGCCGGTTGTCGCGGGCCGTGCGGCCCCCGGCGGGCAGGCGCTGGTCGTGGGCTTGGGCACCGGGTTCAACGTCAGCGTGGCCCACGGCAGTGGCGTGATGCTGGCCGAGGAAGGGCACACCGGATTGCCCATCGGCGTCTACCGCGTGTTGCAGGCGCATCTGGGCGACAAGGCGGCGGCGTTCGAGACGGTCGAGCAGGTTTTTGCCGGTGCGGGTCTGCGGGCCCTGCACCGCGCACTTGGCGGGGCAGATATGCCCAGCCAGCAGATCGTGGAACAGGCCGATGAGACGATGGCGGTCTATGTGCAGGCCTTGGCCGCACTGTGCCGCGACATGACGTTCCAGTTCATGCCGCTGGGTGGTATCTATTTCAACGGCGGGCTGGCGCGCGCGGTTTTGGGGTTGCCCGACACGGGCAAGGTGCTGGCTGCGGCGCGGGTGCGCGATATGTTCGAGGGCACCTTGTCGGATATTCCGATGTGGTGCGTGACGGACGATGCCGCAGCCCTTGCGGGCTGTGCGGCCTGTCTGGATCAGGTCTAGAACTTGTACAAAAGTCCGGTGAATATGTACCAGTTTTTCGTTGCGCCGCGTTGCACTGGCCTAGCCAAACTGTAGATCCACCCGCCCAAAGCTGCCGAAGTCCGCCTCGATCCGCGTGCCTGCGGGGCACTCGATGGGCCGGATAAAGCTGCCGGACAAGATCACCTGACCCGCTTCGATCTGCTGCCCGTACTGCGCCATGCGCCGCGCCAGCCAGACTACGCTTTCGACCGGATCGTTCAGCACGCCGGCACCCAGACCGGTTTCCTCGACCGTGCCGTTCGCGGTGACAATCGCACCCACCCAACGCAGATCGCTGTCCGCTGCGTGCCGTTCCGACCCCAGCACGATCCCTGCGTTGGCGGCGTTGTCGGCGATGGTGTCAAACACTTTGCGCGCGGCCCCTGTGGCCGGATCGGCGCGCAGGACGCGGGTGTCGAGGATCTCAAGCGAAGGTGCCACATAGTCGGTTGCCGCAAGAACATCGGCGCGGGTCACCTCCGCTCCGCCAAGGGGCGATTTCATCACAAAGGCAATCTCGGCCTCGACGCGCGGCTGGATGAACCGGCCCGCAGGCACCGTATCGCCGGTTTCGAACCGCATCGACGAGGTCAGCACGCCGCTGTCGGGAATGTCGATGTTCAGCGCCTGCTGCATGGCGCGGCTGGTCAGGCCGATCTTCCAGCCGATGACGTCCTCGCCCTGCGCCAGCTTGCCCGCGACCACCTGTTTCTGGATCGCATAGGCGTCGTCCATGGTGATGTCGGGATAGGCAATCGAAAGCAGCCCGGTCTGCTGGCCCGTGGCCTCGGCCTGCAACAACGTGGCGGCGGCGGATTGGTGCTGTGCGGGGGTCATTCGTCGGCCACCTTGCAGGACAGGGTGCCGATGCCTTCGGCGGCCACGGTCACGGTGTCGCCGGGCACAAGGAACCGTGGCGGATCAAACCGCGCACCGGCCCCGGTGGGCGTGCCGGTGACGATGATGTCGCCGGGCACCAATGTCGTGAAGGTCGAGATATAGGCGATCTGGCGGCGGATCGGGAACAGCATCCGGCTGGTGCGGTCCTGCTGGCGCAATTCGCCATTCACATGACACGTCAGTTCCACGTCATCCAGTTGCGCCGCCGACGTGAAGGGCACCAGATGCGGGCCCATTGCACCCGAGTTGTCCCAGTTCTTGCCTTGGGTGACGTTGAACTTGGCATGGCGCACCCAGTCGCGCAGCGTGCCCTCGTTGCACAGGGTCAGGGCCGCGATGTGATTGTATGCGTCGGCTTCGGCAATGCGACGGCCACCCTTGCCGATGACGATGGCAATCTCGCCCTCGTAATCCAGTTGCGGGGTTTCCGGCGGGCGGATCACTTTGCCGTTGTGGCCGGTGAAACTGCGCGGGAAACGCGGGAACAGCGACATGTTGGGCGGCGCGTCCTGACCGTCCTTGTATTCGGCGTTGCGGTCGGGAAAGTTCACGCCGACGCAGATGATCTTTTCGGGGTTGGGCACCGGAATGTCATAGCTGAAGTCGGTGTGGCTGACGGCCAGGTCCTGCGCCTTGAGCGCAAGCTGGTGCAAAGCATCCGCTGCGATCACGTCGCGCAGCGTGGGCCAGTCGGGAAAATAGGGGCTGAGCGCGATCATCCCCGCGCCGGTGTCCACGCCGTAAAACTGCTGGCCTTGGGCGGTATAGGTGGCAAAATTCATCAGCGTCTCGCTATCTGGGTGATGGTGTCAAAGGCGGTGTCAAAGTCGCGTTCCTCGCAGTCGAACTGACCTGCGGTGAAACGGATGACCTTGACCCCGTCCACAAGGGTTTGCGTCAGGTAAATGCGCCCGTCCGAGTTGATCGCCTCGACCAGCGCCTGTGTCTCGTCATTGCTGGCACCGGCCACCTTGAACGTCCACAGGGACAGGATCGGGTCGGTCACAATCTCGAATTCGGGCAGGGCGCGCAGGCGTTCGCACAGGGCTTGGGACCACTTCACATGGTTGCGGATGCGGCCACGCAGCCCTTCCATGCCGTAGCTGCGCATCAGGAACCACAATTTCAGCGCGCGGAACCGGCGGCCCAGCGGGATCGACCATTCGGAATAGTCTATGATGTCGCCCTGGGCGTGGGTTTTCAGATATTCGGGCCGGATCGCCAGTGTCTGGCGCAGCACATCGGGGTCGCGCAGGAAATGGGCGGCGCAGTCGAACTGTGCCCCCAGCCATTTGTGCGGATTGAACACGATGCTGTCAAAGTGTTCGGCCCCCTGCCACAGCGTGCGGAACTCGGGGCAGATCATCGCGGTGCCAGCCCATGCAGCGTCCAGATGGGTATAAAGGTTTTCCGTCTTGGCAATATGCGCCACGGCCTGAAGATCGTCGCACGCACCCATGCCGGTGGCACCGGTGGCGGCGATGATACCTGCGGGGACAAAGCCTGCGGCGCGGTCGCGGGTGATCGCGTCTTGCAAGGCGATGGGGTCCAGCCCGCGCAGGTCGCCGGTGCTGCGGATCTTGACCAGATTGTCCTGACCGATGCCGGCAACCCAGATGGCGCGGTCGATTGACGTGTGAACCTGATCCGAACAGTAAATGCGCAAGACGGGCTGGCCCGACAGGCCCTGCACATTGCCCTGCCAGTTCAGTGCCCGTTCGCGCATGGTCAGCACGGCGGCCAGCGTGGCACTGCTGGCGCTGTCCTGGATAACACCCTGATAGCCGGTGGGCAGGCCCAGACCCTGCCGCAACCAGTCCAGCATTTTGGTTTCCATCTCGGTCGCCGCGGGCGAGGTTTGCCACAGCATACATTGCGGCGCGATGATCGAGGCGACGAATTCCGCCAGCACCGAGGCGGGTGCGGCGTTCGAGTTGAAATAGGCAAAGAAACGCGGGTGCTGCCAATGAGTGATCCCCGGCATCACGACCTTTTCAAAGTCGGCCATGATGTTGGTCATGTCGGTGCCGTCCTCGGGCGGGCTGTCGGGCAGTTGCGCCGACACTTCGCCGGGGGCGGTTTGTGCGCGCACCGGACGGTCGCGTATGGTCTTGTGATAATCTGCGCCCCAGTCGGCGACATCCTTGGCGTGGCTGGCGAAATCGTCCCAGTTCATGTCTGTCTGTCCTGTCTGCGTTATGGCGCGATGATCGGCTGCGCTTTCAGCGCAGGTTCGGCGATGGCTGTACCGTCAAATGTCGATCCCTTTTCAAACCAGCTGCGCGGTGCGGGGGCGCCCCACAGGGTCTGGCGCGACGGGTCTTTCAAATCCCAGTGGATCGGCTCGTGATCGGGGTCGATGGTCTGGTAGTCCGAGCAGTAGATTTCGATCCGGTGGCCGTCGGGGTCAAGGATATAGAGGAAAAAGGCGTTGGAAATGCCATGCCGCCCGGGGCCGCGTTCGATGTTGTCGCGCCAGCCGGTGGTGGACATCAAGTCCAACAGGTCGATGATGTTCAGCGGGGTCGGCACCCAGAACGCCGTGTGATGCAGGCGCGGGCCGCTGCCGTTGGTAAAGGCAATGTCGTGCACGCCGCCCTTGCGGTGCATCCATGCGGCCCAGACCTTTTTCGTCTCGGCGTCCTCGGTGTATTCGGTGACGCGAAAGCCCATCTGGTTGTAGAAGGCCACCGCCCCGTCCACGTCGGACGAAAACAGGTTGAAATGGTCGATGCGCAGCGGTTTCACCCCGCGATAGAGCGCATATTTCTGCGTGATGTTGGGCAGGCGGTCCATCTTGGCATAGAACTCCAGCGGCACGCCCCAAGGGTCCTGGGTTTGCAGCACGCGGCCCATGAAGGGGCGTTCGATCCATGCGGTGGGCAGGCCCTGGTCCCGGAACCACGCCTCGGCCTTGTCCAGATCCTGTTCGTCGAACAGCTTGAACCCCAGCCGGTGCACTTGGGCGCTGTCAGCTTCGCGCAGGATGATACAGTGGTGGCCGCGCTCTTCCATGGCGCGCAGCATCAACAGGCCGTCTTCCTCGTGGGTGATTTGCAGGCCCAGCGTGTCGACCCAGAACGCGCGGCTGCGGGCCAGATCGGTGACGGTGTATTCCACATGGCTAAGCCGCAGGATGTTGAACGGCGGGTAAAGAACCGGTGCGGGGACGGGCATGGTATGCTCCTGTAATGCGGTGCGCGGGGTGGCGCGTTGTTTTGGTTTGGATGAGGGACGCTGTCCCTCACACGGCTTGGGGTTTTCAGACCAGAGAAGGATCAGGCACCCAAGCGCGGGATGGCGTGGTGGCCGGTGGCAAAGCCCACGTGTTTGGTTTCCATGTAGAAGTCGAACGACCAGTCGCCGCCGTCGCGCCCGATGCCCGATGCTTTGACCCCGCCGAAGGGGGTTGGCAGGTGGCGGACGTTTTCCGAGTTCACCCAGATCATCCCCGCCTCGATGGCGGCGGTGGTGCGCATGGCGCGGGTGATGTCGTTGGTCCAGACATAGGCGGTCAGCCCGTATTGGGTGTCATTGGCAAGGGCGATGGCCTCGGCTTCGTATTTGAACCGGATCGAGGTCAGCACGGGGCCAAAGATTTCCTCTTGGGCGACGGTCATGTCGTTGGTGGCATGTGTGAACAGGGTCGGGTTGACGTAGTGGCCCGCCCCTTCGGGCACTGTGCCGCCTGCGGCGATGGTGGCGCCGTTCTGGCGGGCGATGTCGAAGTAGGACGTGACCTTGTCAAAGTGCACCTTGTGGATCAGCGGGCCGACTTCGGTCTTGGGGTCTAGCGGGTGGCCCACGGTGATGTTGCCCACGCGCGCGGCCAGCTTTTCCTCGAACTGGTCGGCGATGCTGTCCTGCACCAGCAGGCGCGACGAGGATGTGCAGCGTTCGCCGTTCAGCGAATAGATCATGAAGATCGCCGCATCCAGCGCGCGGTCCAGATCGGCGTCGTCAAAGACGATGACGGGGTTCTTGCCGCCCAGCTCGAAGTGCACGCGTTTCAGGGTGTCGGCCCCTTGTTTCATGATCATCGAGCCGGTCTTGCTTTCCCCGACAAAGGCGATGGCCTTGATCGCGGGATGTTCGGTCAGGGCTTTGCCCGCCTCTTCGCCCAAGCCGTTGACCAGGTTCCACACGCCCGGCGGCAGGCCCGCCTCTTCGGCGATCTCCATCAGGATGCGGGCGGTCAGTGGCGAAAATTCGGCCGGCTTGTGGACGATTGTGCAGCCAGCGGCCAAAGCCGGTGCTATTTTCCACGTGGACAGCATAAAGGGCGTGTTCCACGGCGTGATGATCCCCACCGGCCCCAGCGGCGTGCGGGTGGTGACGTTCATCAGCGTGGCCGACGGCAACATTTGCCCATCACGCGCGGCCGGCGCGCGGTCGGCGAAAAAGCGAAAGTTTTCGGCCCCGCGCAGGGCGGCCTTGGACATGAAGCGCAGGGCCTGTCCGGTGTCCCAGCATTCGCACAGCGCGATTTCCTCGGCCCGTGCGACGATTCCATCGGCGATGGCGTGCAGGATCTTTTTGCGCTCGGTTCCCGCCATGTCGCGCCACGCGGGAAATGCGTCGGCAGCGGCGCGGGCGGCGGCGTCGATGTCGGGGGGGCCACTGCGCGCCACACGTGCGATGTGGGTTTCGTCCACGGGGCTGTGGGTGTCGAACCAGTCGCCGGATTGCGCGGGCAGGGGCTGGCCGTTGATCTGGTTCAGGATGCCGGTGTCGGCAAAGCGGTTCAGATGGCCGTGCAGCGTGGTCAGGTTCTTTTCAAGATCGGACATGGTGTGATCCCTTACAGATGGTCGCGGATGGTGCCGGATTTGGGTGAAAGGCCGGGGTCGATGTCGCGCATTTCCATTGACAGGGCGATGGAACGCCCGGCCATGACGGGTGCCAGAAAGTCTGAGGCTGCGGCGAAAACGGATTGGGTGGCGGCCTGTTTGGCCGCTGTGGTGCGCCCTTTGCGCAGGCGGACAGAGATGTCGATATAGCCGTGTTTGGCGTCGCCGTCTGCGATGCTGACGTGGTTGGCCGCGAACGCCCGCACACGGATGCCCGCCATCGGGAACACGCCGGTGTCGATGGCGGCGCGGCGGATGTGGTCGCACAGCGCCGCGATGTCTACGTGTGCCTCTAGGTTGGGCGAATAGTCGATCATCAGGTGTGGCATGTTCTGCCTTTCGCAAGTTTTGCTTAACATCGCAATTATTGTCATGTTAAGTAAATGAAAGCCACTGCGTCAAGGATAAGATTTTCATGACCCGCACACTTTCCAGCACCAGCCGTTCTTTGCCCATTGCCCTGATGCACGCCCGCGAGGCGGTGATGGGCCCGATCCGCGAGATGCTGGCGGCGTCGGATGTGACCGAACAGCAATGGCGCGTGTTGCGGGTGCTGGACGAGGCAGGACCGCTGGATGCCAGCACGCTGGCAGCACGCGCGGCGCTGTTGCAGCCGTCGCTGACGCGGATCGTCAAGGGGATGGTGGCCAAGGGGCTGGTGACGCAGGTGCAACATCAGCAGGACCGGCGACGGCAGCAGGTTGCAATCACCGAAACGGGCGCGGCGCTGATCGTGGCCAATGCCGCCCGCGCGGCCGAGATTGCGCAAGGCTGGCGGGTGCAGCTGGGCGCGGCGCGGTACGAGATGCTGTTGGATATTCTGGGCGACCTGGCGGACCCGGATGCGGCACAACAGGTTGAGGACACGATGCCCAAAGCGGTCCAGCCCCCTGTTGCATAGCGCGATAGGCTGAGGCACCTTGGGCGCATGTTTTTCAGAATGAAAAGGACGCGGCCCAGAATGGTCAGAGGTTTCCATGACCTGCATCTGGTCGCATCGGTGACAGCATGAAACGCTTGAAACTGGGGATTCTTCAGGCCAACCACGACCGCAGCATCGAGGTCGGCGACGCCTTTGCCGATGACGCGCACCGGTTTCGGGATTTGTTCGACGCGCAAGAGCAGCGGTTCGATTACCGCGTCTACATGACGGTGGGCGGCGAGGTGCCGCAAGACCTGGACGAACAGGATGCCTATCTGATCACCGGCAGCCCGGAATCGGTGCTGCACGGCATGGCATTTCTTGATCCGTTGTACGATTTTATCCGCCGCGCCGATGCGGCGCGCAAACCGCTGTTGGGCGTGTGCTTTGGCCATCAGGCGATTGCGATGGCGCTGGGCGGCACGGTGGAGCAGTCGGATTGGAACATCGGGGTCGAAACCCACACGTTTCTTGAGCATTTTGACTGGATGCAGCCCGCGCAAGAGGATTTGAACCTGCACAGCTTTCACCATGACACGGTGACGGTGCTGCCCGACGGCTGCCGCCGCATCGCGGAATCTCCGGGCTGCGTCAACGCGGGTTTCGCCAAGGGCGACCACATCATCACCACCCAAGGGCACCCCGAGTTCACTGACCGGTTCATGGCGGGCGTTCTGGAGGGGACGAAACACGTGCTGTCCGCCACCGAGGTCGAAGTGGCCGAGGCGCGGGCGGGTATGCCTTCGGATGGGGATGTCTTTGCCGCGTGGGCCACGCAGTTTTTCGGCGGCACGGCTTAGGGTCCTGACCCTGGCGTTCGAAGCTTTGCCCTCTGCACACCGTGTTGCGCTGGCAATTCGGCGCGGCGCGGGTAGTCTGGCGGTCAAAGATTACGTCCAGAGATCAAAGGGAATCAATTTGATGCGCGCGATAGTTTACGACCGTTTTGGCCCGGCGGCCCAAGTCCTGACCGTGACCGACATGCCCAGCCCCGTACCGGCGGCGGGCGAGGTTGTGGTGGATCTGGCGTTTTCGGGTGTGAACCCGTCGGACGTCAAGGCGCGCGGTGGCACCCGCCCGGGCGTGACCAAGCCGCCGTTTCCCCAGATCATTCCGCACAGCGACGGTGCCGGCACGATTTCTGCCGTGGGCGCGGGGGTGGACCCTGCGCGCGTCGGGCAACGGGTGTGGATCTGGAATGGCCAGTGGCAGCGCGCCTTTGGCACCTGCGCCGAACAGATCGCGGTGCCCTCGGATCAAGCGGTGGAACTGCCCGAAGGCGTGGACATGCAGACCGGTGCCAGCCTTGGCATTCCGGGGCTGACCGCCTGTCATGCGGTATTTGGCGGCGGTGATGTACGCGGCAAGACCGTGCTGGTGCAGGGCGGGGCAGGCACCGTTGGCCTGCTGGCGGTCAAGCTGGCGCATTGGGGCGGCGCGCATGTGATCGCCACGGCGCGCGGGGCCGGGGCCGACCACGCCCGTGCCGCAGGGGCTGCCGAAGTTGTGGACTTTACCGACCCGGATCTGGCGGCCAAGGTTCTGGCCGCAAATGACGGCAAGCTGATCGACCGGATCATCGAACCCGAATTTGGCGTGAACATTGCCACCGACATCGCGCTGCTGGCGCAGAACGGCACCATCGCGGCCTATGGGTCGGCGGCGCAGCCCAAGGCCGACTTCAACTTTCTGGAACTGATGTTCAAGGCGGCCACGGTCGATGCCATCCTGATCTATCTGTTGCCGCTGGCCGAACGCCAGCAGATCATTGCCCGTCTGCACGATGCCCTGAGCGATGGCGCGCTGGATATTCCGGTCGCGCAGGTCTTTGCCTTGTCAGACGCGGCCGCGGCGCACGAAGCGGTGGAACAAGGCGGGCGTCACGGCGCGGTGCTGGTCGAGGTGGGCAAATGAACGCGCTGCGTCGCCTGCTGGCCGTCCTGACACTGGCCATGGTGCTGTGCGCACCGGTCCACGCCGAAACCGCAGGGCAACCGCAGGGCGCCATCACCGTCGAGGACAGCGCCCAGCAGGATGCCGCTATCGCGGTGCGCATTCGGGACATCATGTCGGAACTGGACGGCTACGGAAATGTCACTGTGACGGTGGCGTCAGGGATCGTGACCCTGCGCGGCACAACGCTGGACACCGACACGTCGGACCAACTGAACGATCTGGTTGGTCGGGTCGAAGGCGTCGTGGCGATCAAGAACGAGATAACCGAAACCACCGATGTGGTCGAGCGCCTGAACCCGGCTTACGAGCGGTTCAAGACACGGCTGTTGCAGACCGTGGCGCTGGTGCCGCTTCTGGGCGTGGCGTTGCTGGCCTTTGTGCTGGTGGTGCTTTCGGGGGTGTTGCTGGCGCGGGCGAAATACCCGTGGGACCGGATCGCGCCGAATGCGTTTATCGCCGACATCTACCGCCAGATCGTGCGGTTGGTCTTTGTGGTGGCGGGCATTGTTATCGCGCTGGACATTCTGAACGCCACGGCGCTGTTGGGGACCATTCTGGGCGCTGCGGGGATCGTCGGTCTGGCCATCGGTTTTGCTGTCCGCGACACGGTCGAGAACTTTATCGCCTCGGTCATGCTGTCGTTCCGCCAGCCGTTCCGGCCCAACGACACGGTCGAGATCGAAGGCGACGTGGGCAAGGTCATCAGCCTGACCAGCCGCGCGACGATCCTGCTCAGCTTTGACGGCAACCAGATTCGCATTCCCAACTCGATGGTCTTCAAAAGCCGGATCATCAACTACACCCGCAACACCGAGCGTCGCTTTACCTTTGACGTGGGTGTGGCACCTGCCTCGGATCTGGCGGCGGCCAAGGCGCTGGCGCTGGAGACGATCAACAAGCTGCCCTTTGTGCTGGCCACACCTGCGCCCGCGATCTGGATCGAAACGATTGGTGACAGCACCATCGGCATTCGCGTGACGGGCTGGATCGACCAGCACGAAACCGGCTTTGCGCTGGCGCGGGGTGAGGCCATCCGGCACGTGCTGATCGCATTCGATTCGGCGGGAATCGAAATGCCCGAGCCGACGTTCCGCGTGGTCTCACCCGCGGGCAAGCCCGAGGCACCGGCGAAACCCGCCGTCGTCATCCGAGAGGTCGAAACAGAGGACGTGCAGTCGACACAGAACGAAGCATTGGAGAAGATTGTCGATCAGGAACGGGCCGAACGTGCGGACAAGGACCTGCTGACACGGGAAGGCGAAGAAGAATAACACTTCGCGCACGATTTGCCGGATTTTGGGCTTGCGCCTGCGGCAAGTGGGCATTAATTAGCGCGACACGTTGGGATGTAGCCAAGTGGTAAGGCAACTGTTTTTGGTACAGTGTACCGTAGGTTCGAATCCTACCATCCCAGCCACTTCTTCTTGCACAAGTAGACCAATCACCCCGAGCACCCCCGTCGCTGCCGGGAATGCCCCTGTTTTATGCCCCGGCTATTATTGCTGACCCAGGGAGCTATTGAGGGGAAGGGGAACAGGTATGCGCCCGAACATCTGGTGTAGGTGCCCGGACGCATCACGGGCCGTTCTGCCCGCGTTTGCGGTAGATTCGTTGCCTTACTGCGTTGGCATCTGCGCACCGCGGCTGATCGGCATGGCGTCCGAATCCGCCCAGTATTCCAGCGCATAGCTGCCGCCTTGGGTCTCTCCGCGGTATTGCAGATAATTCTCAACCGATTTGGTGAGCTGCATGGAAAAATCCATGCTGATCGCCTGACCCGCGTCAAAGGTTTCTCCGTCCTTGAAGTTGCGGAACCAGCGCATCCATGCGTCCGAAGCCGGATCGCCGTTCGCGGGGATCGGCAGGGAGCTGGGGCTGAGCCATGGCATGATTGGCGAGATACTGGCGATCTGGCCGGTCGAGTGGCATGACATGCAGCTTGAGGTCGGATTGTCCGCAGGTCCGTTCAGGCGCGAGTTGAAGCCCAAGTGCATGGCGGGCAAGGCCGCATCAGGGTTGATCCAGGTTTCTTTCAGATCGGCGTTGATCACGGTTTCGACGGGTTTGCTGTTGATGAATGTCGCGTTGTCCTGCGGATCGTTGCCCCACATCACGCCGACCGGCATCAGGTTGCACCAATTCTTGCCCGCGCCTTCGAGGGATTCGCAGGCGGTGCCATAGGTGGTGGCATATTCCTCCGACTTCGAGGCTTCGCCGTTATAGGCAAAGGTGCCGAACACCCAGCCACCCGCTTCTGTGGCGCTCAGGTCTTTGACCATCACATCCATCTGCAACAGGTTGACGGTTTGGGTTGATCGTGCGGCGGTGGTCAGGTCTGAGGGGCAGGTTTCCAGCCCGATCACATCGCAATTGTAGATATAGGCCTGCCACGACAACGGATTGGTCAGCCACGGCACCTGGGTTTCGTCCAGCACGGTGAACAGGAATTTGCCCACTACGGTGCCTTCGGGAAAGGCCTGACCGGTTTCCATGGCGTTGATCAAATGGGTCATGTCCGGCCCGGTGTCGGCCGATGGCCAGACCTGTCCGATGGTGAAGCCGCCGGGGCCGTTGTAAAAGCCCACAGCATAGGCCGAGGAAGACCTGGACTGGTCAGGGTGCAAGACCTGCGGTGAAAGGGGGCCTTCGCGGGTCAGGCCGTGATAACCTTCGCGGCCATTGCTGCCCCAGTGTTGCCAGGGCACGTGATACCAGTCGATGTCGGATGTGTTGTGCTGAAGAAAGAAATCGTCGGTCACGGCACCGCCGCGAATATTGCCTTTGAACACGTAATCGCGAACCGCCATGACATAGGCCAGCGGGTCGGTTGCATAGTCGATGGCCAGGATATCGACGACTTCGGGGTCCAGGGCGGGTGCCTCACGTGGGAAATCGTCACTTAGTACAAAAACGGGTCCAACGTATTTTCCGGGGGCTTCGAAAAAACCGAAGTCAGGAAAGCCGACGGTTGGTTCGTATTTGAAATCCTGCGCGGATGCAGTTGTTGCCAGCAGTGTCGCGGCAATGGCCGTTGTGGAAATTGAAAGGTGTTTCATGTGCTGTCCCTTAATTTGCGTGAAATCAGGACGTTCGAACACGGCATCGCAGGCTGATATTCTCGGTCCTTTGCCCGAAAATATCTGGGCTGCACTCATACAATCGTCGTCAGCATGTCCGCGATTGTGCCACTTGTATAGAAATTTTTCTCGTATAAGTTGAGTTTTGTTGATTTTCGCACCTCAGGATTGATTTCCCGAGGAGCGCTAATCGACGTCGCCCTAGCCCTTAGGCGCTTGCGACAAGATTGATGTTGCCACGTCGCGCAGCAGGGTCCAGTTGACCGGTTTTTGCAGGAAGGGTTCGTTCCACTCTGCGCCATCGGTCTGGCGTTGCCGGATGGAATCATAGCCCGACATCAGCACCACGTGGGTTCCGGGGAACCGGGCGCGAATTTCCTTGGCCAGGTCATGGCCCTGCATCGCGCCGGGCATCACCAGATCGGTGATCACCAGATCTGGGGCGGGGCCGCTGCTCATGATGGCCAGCGCGTCTGCGGCGCTCAGGGCGACCTGCACCTCGTTGCCGTCAAGCTGCAACTGGCGCGCCATGACGCGGGTGACCTTTTCGTCGTCGTCGACCAGCAGGATGCGATGCGCCGAAGTCTCGGTTTGTGTGATATGCTGTGTTTCAGACGCGTCCATCTGGCTCGGGCTGTCTGGTGACAGTGGAAAGGCCATGGTGACTGTCAGCCCGTGGCCGGGATTTGAGGACAGTGACAGCCCACCACCCGACTGGCGGCAGAAGCCCGAAGCGACCGAAAGCCCCAGGCCCGTGCCTTCGCCCACCGGTTTGGTTGTAAAGAACGGCTCGGTCGCGCGTGACAGTTCCTGTGCGGTCATGCCCGGACCGTTGTCGACCACGGTAACGGTGACAAATGTGCCCGAGAACAACTGTTCGGACCCGCCAAAGCCTGCCACCTGCTCGCGCCCCAGATCCTGCGCGACCGTGCTGATCACGATCTTTCCCCCATCGGGCTGGGCGTCACGTGCGTTGATCAGGATGTTCAGCAGCGCCTGCTGGAAGTTGACCGGATCCACCTCGACGATCAGTTCGCGTGTCGCAAGGCGGGTGGTCACGGTGATGTTGACCGGGCACAGGCGCTGGAACATGGTCAGGGTTTTCTGGATCAGGTCGTCCAGGCTGACAGGCACCGGCTCCAAACGCGACTTGCGGCCGTAGGCCAGCAGTTGCCGTGTCAGTTCGGCCGCGTTCTGCACCGCCTCGACCGCTTCGGTCAGATAGACCGGGTGCGCTGACTTGTCGGGGTCTGCTTGTAGCAATTGCAGGTTGCCCAGCACCACTGAAAGCGTGTTGTTAAAATCATGCGCGACGCCGCCGACCAGCTTGCCCAGGGCTTCGATCTTCTGGCCACGCTCCAGCGCCACCTCGGCCACCTGCCGCGCGCGGTCGCTTTCGCGTTGCAGCTTTTCCGCCTGTGCTGCGCGTTGTTCGGTCTTGTTCACCGCATCGGCGAAATAAAAGCCCGCAGCGACCAGCATCAGGATCATCGTATAGGCCAGAACAGATGCGCGCAGATCCGGCGAGACGTAGTTCATATTTGACGCAATCAGCGCCAGTCCGGTCAGGACAACCGGCACCAGAACCAAAAACGGCAGCAATTTGCGCAGCATCTGGCTGCCCAGTTCCGGCGCGGTCAGAACCCGCATCCACCCGACCTGCGCATCGTTGATCAGAAAGGCCACGAACAGTGCCGTGAAGCCGACCGCGGTGTGCAGCGCCATTAGGGTGTAGACGGGGTTCGCAAACAGCGCCTCCGAGTTGTAGAGATAGCCGATGATCGGCACCATTGCGATGCTAAGGCCCAGCGTTTTGGGCAGCAGTCGGGCGACGGTCGTCAGCCCTTTTACGGTTCTGGACCACAGGCAAACCGCAATCAGCAGACAGGCCAGTGCGGTGCCGATCGACATGCCGTCGCGTTCCAATTCGATGAACGGCAGCCGGTAATTGGCAACAACATCCGCCGCGATCAGGACACTGCACAGGCGCATCACCCATGGCTTGGCCCCCTTGTGCGCGGCGATCAGGCCAAGGCTGCCCAACAGCAGGGCAATCGCTGTGGTGGGGACCATCGCCGGAAACGCGGGCCATATGCGCACAAAGAATTCCACGCCAAGGCCCCAGCCAAGGATCAGGTTCAGCAGCGCAAGGATGCCGGTCGATGCCGCCAGAACAAAGCCGGTGTTGCCGTGCCAAGAGGTTGGGAGGGGCGTTTGTGTCGTCATGTCGTCGTCCCGAAAAGGCCGACAGGTCCGCGCAGGAAACGTTCAGGCCGCCACGTTAAGGATTCGTCGTTACAACCTACACGATTTTGGGGAAATCAAAAACAATCAGGACCTTGCATGGTCAACCACCCCTGACCTAGCGGTCGGGGGCGGCCATCACTGGACCCGAGGGCATACCTGCACCGGCCGCGGGATCGGCCGTGGCAGGTTCAGGTGCAAGCGGCGGCAAACGCTTGTAGATGCCGTAACACAGGCAGGCGATAGCACCCATCATCGGGATCAGCAGGCCCATCGCAAACAGCGCATCCCCGATCAACGCGCCGATGCTGCCGACCACAAGGCCCGATCCCATCTGGATGAACCCCAGCAGGGACGCAGCGGCACCTGCCGCCTTGCCAAAGGGGGCAAGGGCTGCGGTCGACATGCTCGGCATGACAAAGGAGATTCCGAAGGAATAGATCGCCACGGGGATCATGACGTGCAGGAAGCTGGGTGGCCAAATCAGCAGGGTGGCTGTGCCGACGCTGCCTGTGGCGATGAACAGCAACCCCGGCAGCACGATCCGTTCGGACCCGTAAACCGTCATCAGACGCCGCACCAGCAGCGATCCGGTGAAAAACGCACCCGATTGCGCCAGCATCGACAGGCCGAATTGCGAAGGCGTCAGGCCGACATCGCGCATCAGGATAAAGGGCAGGAAGGTCGCCTGTGCATAGACCGCGCCCAACGCGCCGCCGATGACGAAGGATGCGCTGAGAAACCGCCGGTTGGTCAGCAACATGCGGTAGGACCCCGCCAGCGCCCTGAAGTTCAGCCGGCTGGTGTCGCGCACCACGGTTTCTTTCATGGCAAAGATCGCAACGCAGATCACGATCAGCCCTAGGACAGCCATCAGCACAAAGATCGACCGCCAGCCGAACACCGGCAGCATCAGCCCGCCGATGGTGGGGGACAGCGCCGGCCCCAGGGCAAGGATGATGCCAATCAGGTTCATGATCCGCGACGACCTTTCACCGGTGAACAGATCGCGCACAAGCGCACGCGAAATCGCCACCCCGACCGATGCGCCCACCCCTTGGGCAAAGCGTGCAAAGATCAGCGTTTCAACGGTTTGCGACAGCATCGCCAATAGGCTGGCAGCGCAATACAGCAGCATGAACGCGATGGTCACAGGGCGTCGCCCCAGCGCGTCCGACAGCGGACCGGCAATCAACTGGGCACAAGCGAAGCCGCCGAAATACAGGGTCAGCGTCAGCTTGACGACGGATTCAGTGGTGTCGAAATGGTGCACCATTTCGGTCATCGCGGGCGTGTACAGGGCCATCGAAACAGGGCCGATGGCAACCAGCAAAGCGCCGATAAAGCTGACCTTGCGTTCGGACATGATCGGTTGTGCAGTCATGATGCGCTTTCGGTGCGCGCGGCGGCGCGGTCGGTTTCAAGGTTCTTGCGAATGGCAATGGCGACGGATTTGAAGGTGGCGACCTGTTCGTCCGTCAGACCTGCCGTGGCCTGCGCGCGGGCTTGCTGGCCTGCGACGGCGATGCGTTCCAGCAATTCCTGGGCGGTGTCCGTCAACGTCACGATCTTGGCGCGTCGATCAATGGGGTCGGCAGCACGCTCGATAAATCCTGCCCGCTCCAGATTGTCGAGATAGACGGTCACGCTCATCGGGGCGAGGCCAAGATTTTCGGCCAGCGCGTTCTGCCGCGTCGCGCCGCAGCGGGCCATGTGCACAAGCACGCGCGCTTCCGAAGCCGTGACGGGCACGCGGACCTTTTCGATTTCACGTTCAAATGTGCCGCGCATCAGGCGCGACATATCAACGATCAGAAAGCCGAGGCTGTCGGGATCGACGGCTTTGGCGTCCGTGGTGTTTTGGGGCGTTAGCGCAGGCATAAGGGTCCAGAAAGGTAAGGTTGCTATATTATATTGGTTACTTACTACTCTAAGAAGCAAGGTCAATGGCTGGCATTTGGTTTTTCTGATCCTTACGCGACAGGCCGTGTAGGCCCTTCGTGCTTTGCGCGAACAGGGCGGAATACATTCCTAAAAGCGCCACTGACATAACCGAAACCCGCCTATCCACCCCTTTGCGCCTGTGCTTGAGTGCTGCGCGTGGCCCGTTTCAAAAGGAAGTGTTCGCTCGTGTCCCCCGTATCCCATGTGTTTCCCCGACATACCAAAGCGCTCCCGCCGACCGTTTCGCATGGTCAGGGCGTTTACTTGTATGATGTGGACGGCAAAGCCTATTTTGACGGGTCGGGTGGGGCTGCCGTGTCGTGTCTGGGCCATGGCGACCCCGAGGTGACCGCGGCGATCAAGGCGCAGTTGGACGCGGTTGCCTTTGCCCACACCAGTTTTTTCACATCCGCCCCCGCCGAGGCGCTGGCCGACAAGCTGATTGCCCACGCGCCCCAAGGGATCGACCGCGTTTATTTCGTCTCGGGCGGGTCCGAGGCGATGGAGGCCGCGCTGAAACTGGCGCGCCAGTACTATGTCGAGATCGGCCAACCGCAGCGCCGCCATGTCATCGCGCGGCGGCAAAGCTATCACGGCAACACGCTGTTCGCGTTGGCGACGGGTGGCAACGCATGGCGGCGGGCACCTTTTGCGCCGCTGATGGTGGACACATCGCACATCGCCCCCTGTTATGCCTATCGCGGGCAGGACGCGGGCGAAAGCGCCGAGGATTACGGATTGCGCGCGGCGAATGAGCTTGAGGCCGAGATTTTGCGGCTGGGCGCGGACACGGTCTTTGCCTTTGTGGCGGAGCCTGTGGTGGGGGCGACGTCGGGGGCGGTGCCGCCGGTGCCGGGATACTTCAAGCGTATCCGCGAGATTTGCGACCAATACGGTGTGCTGCTGATCCTGGACGAGGTGATGTGCGGCATGGGCCGCACCGGCACGTTGTTTGCCTGCGAACAGGACGACGTGCGTCCCGACATCATCGCCATCGCCAAGGGACTGGGCGCGGGCTATCAGCCGATTGGCGCGATGCTGTGTTCCGCTGACATTTACAAGGCCATCGAAGACGGCAGCGGGTTCTTCCAGCACGGCCACACCTATGTCGGCCATCCTGTCGCCTGTGCGGCGGCACTGGCGGTACTGACCAAACTGACCGACGGCGGGCTGGCGGCCCGTGCGGCCGAGATGGGCAACCGGTTGCAGGCGGCGCTGGAGCAGGCGTTCGGGCAACACCCCAACGTGGGTGACATTCGCGGCAGGGGCCTGTTTCGCGGGATCGAATTCGTGATGGACCGCGAGACCAAAGCGCCGTTCCCGCCCGAACGCGCCCTGCACAAGGCGCTGAAAAAGGCGACATTCGAGGCGGGGCTGATTTGCTATCCGATGGGCGGCACCATTGACGGGCAGCGCGGTGATCACATCCTGCTGGCGCCACCGTTCATTCTGGACGACAGCCACATTGCTGAGATCGTGGCCAAGCTCAAGACCGCCATTGACGCGGTGATCTAGACCCATTCATTCCGGACGTTCAGCGGCGATTGTCGGACGCATCGACGGCAAAGCGGGCCTGAAACGGCGCGATGCCGCTGCCTTTCGCCCGTGCGGCGACCCCGGCTGTGCCCTGCGCAATGATGATCCGCGCCAGCCCGCGCGTGTCCAGCCGTTGCGTGGCGGCCCGCACCGCGGCTAGCAGTTGGGCGCACAAGGGTTTGGACAGGCTGGTGTCGATCACGATGGCCTGCGGATGCAACAGGGCATGCGCGTTGACGCAAGCGGTGGCGATCGTGACGGCGGCCTGTGCCAACCAGTCGTCAAAAATCGCTTGGGTCGCAGCGTTCAGCGCGGCGGCGTCGTATAGCACCCGCGGCGACGCGCCTGACGCTGTAACCTGCGCTTCCAACTGGTGCAGCGACGCGGTGTCGATCAACTGCTGCGCGGCACCGGCCAGCATTGACCCAATGGCCCCCGCCTGTCCGCCCCCTGCGAACAGCCGCCCGCCCAAGGCGATGCCGCCACCGATGAAGGTGCCCACGTAGATGTAGACGAGGTTTTCATAGCCATCGGGATTGCCGGTTTCCAACTCTGCCAGACAGGCCGCCGCCGCATCGTTCAGCGCGGTCACGGGCAGCGCAAACCGCGCCTGAAGCTCGGACCGCAAATCCGCAGTGCCCCAGTCCGCCATCGCCCCCCTTGGTGCACCGATCGTATCCTCCCAATCCGCCAGTTGGTCGGGCAACGCCAGCCCGATCCCCGTCAGGCGCGCGCGTTGTGTGGTGCTAAGGCGGTCCAGCACCGTGGTGATCGCGTCGTTGATCACGCCGCGCAGCTCGGTCAGTTGCGGGTATGCGTATCGGTGCGTCACCCGTTCCAGAATGCGGTAGTCGAAGCCCATGCTGACGACCTCAAGCGAACGCCTGCCAACTTTGACGCCGATGGATGTCGCGCCGTCGGGGTTCAGCTTGAAAGGCGTTGACGGCTGCCCGACGCGCCCGCGCACCGCTGTTCCGGCCTGCAACAATCCCTGGTCTACCAGACGGTTCACGATCACCGTCCCCGACTGCGCCGACAGCCCCGATGCGCGGGTCAGGTCGGCCTTGCTCAGCGCGCCGGCATTGCGGACCAAATGCACAAACAGCCGGTCATTGTAGGGGATTGGTGCAGTGGCGTCTGTCATCTGGGGTCCTGTTCTGTGCTGCGAACAAAGCCCAAAGGACGCAGGCAAGTCAATATATAAATCAAGTTGAATTAGTTATTGACTTGTACGGTGATTCTGCCCCTTCTTCATGACGACACAGGCAAGGGAGGACAGCGCAGGTGCACAGCAAACCCGTTATCGCCATCGGCGGCGAGAACCTGATTGATTTCGTCCAGACCGGAGAGGAAGACGGCGCGCCGCTGTTTGATGCCAATCCGGGTGGTTCGCCCTTTAACGTCGCGGTGGGACTGGCGCGGCAGGGGATCGAGACGCATTACGTCACGCCGATCTCGACGGATGATCTGGGCGACACATTGGCCGAACGCCTGACTGCATCGGGGGCCATCCTGGCCGCGCCGCGCCGCCCGGAACCGACATCGCGTGCAGTGGTGACGCTGGAACATGGTATCCCGACCTATGCCTTTCACCGCGATGGCACGGCCGAACGGCAGGTGACGGAAAAAAGCCTGTGGAAAAGCATTCCGGCCGATGTGACCGCGCTGCATTGCGGGTCACTTGCGCTGGCGGACGGGGCGGATGCAGATGTTTGGGTCGAGGTGATGACCCAAGCGGCGGCGCGGGGGATTTTCGTGTCCTTCGACCCCAACGTGCGCGAGTCGTTGATCCACGACCGTATGGCGTACATCGAACGTGTCAGCCAGGTGATGCAGGCCGCGCATCTGGTCAAGCTGAGCGACGAGGATCTGGGATGGCTTTATCCCGAAGAAACCGAAGACGACGCCATCGCGGCGCTGTTCGATGTTGCGCCTGCGGGGCTGTTGGTGCTGACGCGCGGACCCAAGGACGCGACGGCCTTTTCCAGATCAGCCACCTGTACCGTGCCCGCGCCGCATGTGACGCGGCTGGTCGATACGGTGGGGGCGGGCGACACGTTCATGGCGACCTTGCTGGCGACACTGGCCGCACGTGATGCGCTGTCACCAGACGCTTTGGCGGCAATGGACGCGGACGACCTGCGTTATCTGCTGCGGCGGGCAGGGCAGGCGGCAGCGCTGAATTGTGAACACTCGGGGTGCAATCCGCCCTCGCGGTCGGATATCGACGTAGCACTGGCTGGCTGAGGATTTGCCGATATGGCGCTTTATCTCGACACTGCGGACTTGGCGGCGTGGGAATCGCTCATGCCCACGGGGCTGTTTCACGGGATTACGACGAACCCGCTATTGGCGTCCCGTGCCGGGCTGGACTATCCCGCAATCGACTGGGCGCAGATGGCTGCCCGTGCCAGCGATCTGGGGGCGCAAGAGCTGCACGCACAGGTTTGCGGGCCGGTCGAGGGTTATGTCGACTGGGCGGGTGCGCTCTATGAGGCGGGCCGTGCTGCTGGGATCGAAACGGTGGTGAAAATCCCGCTGGTCGAACCGGCCATCCGCACAACGGGGGCCATTCGTGCCTTGGGCGGGCGGGTGTTGATGACCGCCTGCTATGACGCGAAACAGATGTTTGTCGCCAACGCACTGGGTGCCGATTTCATCGCGCCGTATTTCGGGCGGATGGATGGGCTGGGCATGGATGCCTATGCCGCGCTGGCGCAGATGAAGGCGATACAAGGGGCAGGCGACAAGCGCTGTACGATCCTTGTGGCGTCGCTGCGGTCGCCTGAACAGATGGTGCGGCTGGCCGCCGAAGGGCAGGACACGTTCACCATCAGCCCCGCCGTGGCGCGGGCGCTGCTGGACGACCCCAACACCGCCGCGGCCTATGCCGAGTTCGAGGCGACGGTCTAGAGTTTGACTGTCGCCCCGTCGGACAGCGTGCGCGGCGCGGCGTTCAGCGTTTCAATGGCAAAGCCTGCGGCGGCCTTGTACTTGGCCATGAACTCTTGCCGTTCAGCGGGGGGGATCACGTCGTCGATGTCGTCGTACTCTCCGCCTGATCGGTCGTTCAGCATGTTCAGCAGGCCGAAAGGCCCCGCTCCGCGATTGCGCAGGATCAGCTCGGAAATCGGGCCGCACAGCTTGGCGTCATAGGCGGCGAGTGCGTCCGCATTCACCCCGTGTTCCACAAAGGCCACACCCAAGGCGCGCGCGTCGATGACCGCCTGACTGGCTCCGTTCGATCCGGTGGGATACATGGCGTGCGCCGCGTCGCCCATCAGCGCCACCGGGCCGTCAACCCAAGTGGACACCGGATCGCGGTCGATCATCGGGTTCTCATAGGCGCTGTCAGACCCGCGGATCAGCGCGGGCACGTCCAGCCAGTCATAGACCCAGTCGTCGAAGTGGTGGATGAAATCGTCAATCGGCACTTCGCGGAACCACCCGATGTCGGCGCGCTCGGACGGGTCATCCATCGTGACTTCGGCGATCCAGTTGACCAGCGCAAGGCCGGTCTCAGGATCGGGATGCGAGATCGGATAGATCACCATGCGTTGCCGGTGGGTGCCCAGACCCACAAAAGACGATCCGGTGCGAATGGGTTTTGCCAGCGCGGTTCCGCGCCACATCACCGCCCCGCCCCAGTGGATCGGCGGCTGGTCGGGGTGCATCTGTGCGCGCACGCGGCTGTGGATGCCGTCCGCGCCGATCAGCAGGGTGCCATCCTCGCGCGATGTACGGCCGTCAGCGTGTTCGATCAGTGCGGTGACAGTTCCGTCGTCATTCTTTTCATAGCCAAAGACCTTGGCGCCCAGCCGGATCGCGTCGTCGCCTGCGCGCTCCCGCAAGGTGCGGGCCAGCAACATGTGGAATTCGCCACGGTGCATCGCGTACTGCGGCCAGTTGTATCCCGCCTCGAGCCCGCGGCTTTCGGCATAGATGTCCTGACCGTTCAACCCGACCATCGCCCATTCGCGCGCAGGCACGCCGACGCTGTCCAGATCGTCGGCGGTCAGCCCCATGTCGAACAGCTCGCGCACCGCGTTTGGCTGGATGTTGATCCCCACGCCCAAGGGTCGCAGGCTGCGCACGCTTTCGAACACGGTGCAGGGCACGCCGATCTGGTGCAAGGTCAACGCCAGAGCCAGCCCGCCGATGCCGCCGCCTGCAATCAGAACGCGGGTCAATTCAACAGTACCGGAATTTGCACCGGCCCGCGAAAGCCGAAGCCGCGCCAGATCACGTCGTCGGTGTTCGGGATGCTCATGTTTGGAAAACGATCGAACAGCAGCGGCAGCATCACCTGTCCCACGGCGCGGCGCGCCACATGGGTGCCCTGGCAGAAATGCGGGCCGTTGCCAAAGGCCTGATGCTGGTTCTTGTCGCGGTAAACTATGAAATCCTCGCCGTTTTCGTACAGGTCCTCGTCACGGCAGGCGCTGGCCTGAATCGTCATCACCGTGTCGCCCTTGGGGATGTGATAGCCGCGAATTTCCGTGTCTTCCAGTACCAGCCGGGCCGAGGCCTGAATGGGGGCGACCCAGCGCACACCTTCCTCGAACGCCTTGTCCCAGTCGGCGTTGCGCTTGACCTCTTCCAACTGGTCGGGGTTGGTCAGCAGGCCGTAAAGGATGGTGTTCAGCGCATCGCGCGGCTCGTTGATGCCGCCGCCGATGGCGATCTTGATGTTGGAATAAATCTGGCTCATCTCGATGGGATCATCCGCGTTCAGCATCACCGACAGCGCCGAATTGTTCGGGTTGGCACGGTGGCGGTCTTGCAGGCTGTCCATCAGCGCGTTCATCTCGGTGTTGGCCTGATCGGAAATGGCAAAAGGTTCGTCCTTCCAGCCGAAGTTGCCCGCACCGTTGATCAGTGCCTGTGACCAATCTTGCATCTGGTCGTCCGTGGCCCCGTCCGGTCCGTCCAGACCCAGCAGCACGGCCAGACCGCGCGCGGCATAAGGGCCTGCGAGCGCAGGGAATATGTCGACCACCTCGCCGCGCGGCAGGCGGGCGACGTACTCTTCTGCGATCTGCTGATAGCGCGGCATCCAGTCGTTCATGATCACCTTGGGCGCAAAGGCCGGGGCCATCGCCATCCGCTCGCGCTTGTGGGCCTCGCCGTCCTTGCGCATCAGCGTGTGTGCCTGAAAGGCGCGCTTCATCGGCGTGTTGGGATCGTCCGAGCTGAAAATCTCGGGCGTGTCCTTGACGTATTTGGTGTCCTCGGCCTTGGTCAGCAACGTGCGGCCGGCTGCCTTGACGCGCAGCACCGGGCTTTCGGCGCGCAGGCGGCGGTAGATCGGATAGGGGTCACGATCAAGCTGGTCCAGTGTGATCGTTTCGTCGAGGGGGGCAAGGGTGGTCATGGGGGACCCTTTCGCTGAATGGAAAGATGCAGGGAACAAGGCCCCTGCGACATGGGCGCAAGTCTATTCGCAGGTGAAACTGTCTGCTGACGCGGGATTGCTGCCAGTGTAGCGGGCAACCTGTGGCGCCGGACACAGCGGGCGCGAGATGCCCGCCATCGTCTCGGGCAAGTCGCGGTTCGACGCACGTGCGGTGGCGGTCACCGCCTGGGGTTCGGTGCCGTCTTCTACCCATGCGACCAGCTCTGCGAACATGTCAAAACCCTCGACCGCGGGGCCACCGGAACAATGGGTCATGCCGGGAACGGGATAGAACTTGGCAAATTCGCCTGCGTTGCCGCCGTTGTTGGCATCCAGCTTGCCGTACCAGTCCGCCGTGTCGTTGACCGAAAACACCGGGTCCGAGACGCCGTGAAAGACGATCATCTTGCCGCCCGCATCGCGGAAGGCGGCCAGTTCGGGGTTGTCCGATCCGGGCGGGGTCATCACCTCCATCGCGGACTCAGGGTATGCGTCGCTGGTGGCGTAAATGTCCTCTGCGCGGGTCGACAGGTCAAAGTCCTTCAGGAACTGCTCAAGCGCGGCGGGATCGCCTGCGACTTCCGTCGGGGGCGTGGTGAAGATCTGCGCCAGTGACGCGGCACCCATCACCGCGATGATCGGTTTCTTTTCCCATGGCGGGATCGGGCTTTCCAGTTTCCAGAACCGCCAGCCGCCACCGGCGATGCCGGTGTCCCATGGAAAATCGCTGTAGAACGGCGTGCCGCCATCGGCGGTGCCTGCGTGAATGGTGTTCAGCGCCGTGACCTGTTTGGGCGACAGGCAGGCTGAATTCTGACCGTCCGTGCATTGCAGGGCAGCACTGTCAAAGCTGGCCTGACAGGCGGCGGTGTCCATCACCAGACCGTCCTCGATGCCGTCCAGCGCATCGCAGGCCTGCAGGATCCCGTTCGCGACCGTTTGCAGATCGTCGGGGCTGAAGGCGGTGGCGAGATCGCCGGTAACGGCCGTCAGCGCCTGCACGTCAACTGCGTGTTGCAATGCGGCCTTGGGCAGGTTGTAGCCCGGCGCACCGGCCAGCAATCCGTCAAAAGCCTGTGGCATCCGCGATGCGGCAACCAGCGCGTGCCGCCCGCCGTTCGAGCAGCCCACACCATAGCTGTGGCCGATCTCATTGTCGTAATAGGCCTCGACGATCTGGCGGGCCAGCGGGTCCAGCAGCGCCACTGCCTTGTAGCCGTACATCTGGCGCGCTTCGAAATCGAACCCAAAACGCGCACCACCGGCAAGGCCTGCGTCCGTCACCGCCTTGCCATCATGGCCTGCGTCCGAGGAGACGACAGCAAAGCCGCGTGCCAGAGGTGTCTGTTCACCCGTGCCGGCACCCATGCCGCCGGTGGCGGGTTTGACCTCGCCGTCGTTGCCGCCATTGAACTGGTGGACATAATCGCCGTTCCAGACATCGGGCAGCGCCAGTTCGAACCGCAGCGCATAGTCGCGCCCGTCGGCGCCGGTGCGTTCGGCGGTCGTGGCACGGATGCGGCATTGCGCGGCTGGGCTGTCATCGCCTGCCGGTACTGCGGCCACATCGGTAAAGGTGACGCCACTCAGGCCCAAGGCCTCGGGCGTCAAACCTTCGCATTGCATCTGTGCCGCGGCCAGCGTGGCCGTGCTGCACAACAGTGCGGCCGCTCCCATTGTCTTCAACATCATAGCTCTCCTCCCAGATACTGTGTGTCTTAATCCTGCGTGTGCCTCAGACCGTTTCCCCCAGCAGGCGCAGCGCGTTTTCCTTCAGGATCAGCGGTCGCACTTCGTCCTTGAATGGGGCTGCCTCGAAATCGGCAAGCCAGCGGTCGGGTGTGATCGCGGGCCAGTCCGAGCCGAACAGCATCTTCTTTTTCAGGATCGAGTTGGCGTAGCGGATGAACGTCTCGGGGAAGTATTTGGGCGACCAGCCGGACATGTCATAGTAGACATTGGGCTTGTGCTGGGCCACGGCCAGACCTTCCTCGGTCCAGGGGAACGAGGGGTGGGCCAGGATGATTTTCATGTCGGGGAAATCCACCGCCACGTCGTCCAGATACATCGGGTTGGAATACTTCAGCCGCATTCCCATCCCACCGGGCATGCCCGAGCCGACGCCGGTCTGACCGGTGTGGAACAGGGTGATGACGCCCTCTTCGGCACAGGCTTCGAGCACCGCATAGGCGGTTTCGCGATCGTTGGGATAGAACCCCTGCATGGTCGGGTGAAACTTGAACCCGCGCACGCCGAAATCGCGCACCAGACGGCGTACTTCGCGCGCACCGGCCTTGCCCTTGTGCGGATCGACCGAGGCAAAGGGGATCAGGATGTCATCGTTTTCGGCGCAGATGCCTGCGACCTCTTCGTTGGAATAGCGACGAAAGCCGGTCTCGCGCTCGGCATCCACCGGAAAGATCACCGCTGCAATGTTGCGCTCGCGGTAGTAGCTGGCGGTGTCCTGCACTGTGGGCAACATGCCCTTGGCGCCTGCGGGATTCTTGAAATAAGCGGCCATGCCCGCCTGAAATTCGTTATAACCATCATCACGGTGGTCACAGCACGGCTCTTCCGCGTGCGTGTGAAAGTCGATCGCGCGTACAGATGCAAAGTCTACCAAGAATCAATCCTCCCTCGGGTTTTGTCGAAACTCTACCACGAAAAACGCTATGCTGTGTAACAATTACAGTCTATAACACTTTTAACATTTTTTTACAGGGAGGGGATTCTCGTGGCCAAAGACACAGCCAAGACACACGTGACCCGCATCGAGATCGAAGACGACATTGCAACCATCATCTTTGACCGCCCTGACAAGCGCAATGCCATGAACGATGCGCTGGTGGCGGCGTTGGACGATTTCTTTTCCCGTCCGCCCGAAGGCGTGCGCGCGGTGATCCTGTACGGTGAGGGGGGCCATTTCTGCTCGGGTCTGGACCTGTCCGAACACGAACACCGCAATCCCGAAGAAACGGTTTACCATTCGCGCAACTGGCACCGTGTGGCCGATCTAATCGAATACGGCGGCTTGCCTGTCATCGCGGCGATGACCGGTGCGGTGATCGGCGGCGGGCTGGAAATTGCCACCTCGGCGCATGTGCGTATTGCCGAGCCGTCTGTGCGGTTCCAACTGCCCGAGGGGCGGCGCGGTATCTTTGTCGGCGGCGGGGCCACGGTGCGCGTCGGCCGGATCATCGGTGCCGACCGGATGCGGGAAATGATGCTGACGGGCCGCAACTACGGCGCCGAGGACGGTCTGCGTCTGGGCCTTGCGCATTATTCCGTGGGCGAGGGCGAGGCATTGCCGCTGGCAAAAAAGCTGGCGCGTGAAGTCGCTGACAACGCGCCTTTCTCGAATTACCTGATGATTCAGGCCATCGGGCGCATTGGTGATATGTCCCGCTCGGATGGCCTGTTCACCGAAAGCCTGTCCGCCGCGATGTCGCAGACATCGGCGGGCGCGCAAGAAGGTCTGCGTGCGTTCCTGGAGAAGCGCCCGCCTGATTTCCACAAAAAGTAAGCCGGGAAAATCCGGTTCTGCGATCATCTTTAGGGAGGAAATAAGATGAACAAACGGACACTACTGATCGGCGCGGCTGCGGCTGTTGCCATGTTGCCGGGGCTGGCGTTCGCGCAAGAGGTCACCTTGCGCCTGCACCAGTTCCTGCCCCCCGTGGCCACTGTGCCTGCCAAGATTCTCAAGCCCTGGGGCGAAGAGCTGACGGCGGCATCGGATGGTCGGATCGTCATTCAGCACTTTGACGCGATGGCACTGGGCGGGCGTCCGCCCGAACTGCTGGACCAGGCGCGCGACGGTGTGGTCGATCTGGCGATGACCGTGGTGGGCTATACCCCCGGACGCTATCCGCGCACCGAGGTGTTCGAGCTGCCGTTCATGATGAAAGACCCAGTTGGCACGTCCCGCGCATTCTGGGAAATGGTCGAAACCGACTTTCAGGAAAGCGAATATCAGGACGTCAAGGTTCTGGGCGCATGGGTGCACGGCCCTGGTGTGATCCACACCAAGGTCCCGGTGACCAAGCTGGAAGACATGAAGGGCAAGACCCTGCGCGGGCCGACCCGTGTGATCAACGACATGCTGTCCGAACTGGGGGCCACCCCCGTGGGCATGCCATTGCCCGCGATCCCCGAAGCGCTGTCCAAGGGCGTTGTGAACGGCACCGTGATCCCGTGGGAAGTGACCCCGTCGATCCGTCTGGCCGAACTGGTCAGCAACCACGCCGAATTCTCGGGTGACGAGGCGCTGTATACGGCAACCATCGTTCTGGTGATGAACAAAGCCAAATACGACGCGCTGCCGGATGACCTGAAGGCCATTCTGGACGAGAAATCCGGCGCTGCCCTGTCCACCTTTGCCGCAGAGGTCATGTTTGAATACGACAAGCCGGGCCGCGACATTGCGGTGGAAAAAGGCAATACCATCGTGCAACTGGACGAGGCCGAGGTCGCCCGCTGGAAAGAAGCAGCGCAACCTGTCGTTGCCCGCTGGGTGGCCGACATGGACAGCAAGGGCATCGACGGTCAGGCCCTGATTGATCAGGCCAAGGGGCTGATCGACAAATACTCGAACTAAGGTTCGGCGCGGCGTGTCCCCCGTGGTTGGGGATACGCCGTTTGCCGCTTGCGGGGCAGTTTTCATGTATATGACACTTTATAAATCCGCCGAGGCGCTGGCGCGCTGGATGGCGTTGCTGTCGGGGCTTGTCCTGCTGGTGGTCGTGGCGCTGACCTGCGTTTCGATTGCAGGGCGGGCGTTGCTGCCGCTGGACATCGGGGTTGGCCCGATCAAAGGCATTTACGACCTGACGGAAATCGGTGTCGGGGCGGCCATCTTCGGGTTCTTGCCGTGGTGCCAGTTGCAGCGCAGCCATGCCGCCGTGGATCTGTTCAAACCCATCTTTGGCGGTGTGCTTAACCGCGTGCTGAATGTGGTTGTCGATCTGGGCATGTTGGCCGCCGCCGTGGTGATTGCCTGGCGGCTGTATCTGGGGATGGCGGACAAGCTGCGCTACGGCGAGACGACATTTATCATGCAATTGCCCGTCTGGTGGGGCTATGCCGCAAGCCTTGTGGGTGCCGTGGCCTTTGCCCTTGTTGCTGCCTTTTGCCTGATCCGGTCGCTGCGTGCGCTGACCGGACAGCCCGATCCAACCGAGGAAGCCACCACATGAGCAACTTTGAACTGGCACTGTGGTCCTTTCCGGTGCTGCTGATCCTGATCTTTATCCGTATTCCGATTGCGCTGGCGATGCTGGCCGTGGGCTTTGGCGGGTCCTATCTGGTTATCGGGTCGCCGATGATGATGATGAACCAGCTTAAAACGCTGACGTACGGGACGTTCTCGAACTATTCCTATTCGATCATCCCGCTGTTTCTGCTGATGGGGCAGTTTGCGACCCTGTCGGGCATGTCCGCATCGCTGTTCCGCGCCGCCGAAAGCTTTCTGGGGCACCGGCGCGGGGGCGTGGCGATGTCGGCCATCGGGGCCTGTGCCGGGTTTGGCGCGATTTGCGGGTCGTCGCTGGCGACGGCGGCGACGATGGGGCAGGTGGCCCTGCCGGAACTGCGCCGCTACGGCTATCCCGGATCGCTGTCGACCGGCGCGCTGGCGGCGGGGGGTACGCTGGGCATTCTGATCCCGCCCTCGGTCATTCTGGTGATCTATGCGATCCTCGCCGAACAGAACATCGAAAAGCTGTTCGTGGCCGCCCTGATCCCGGGCATTCTGGCGGCTGCAGGCTATATGATCGCCATTTCGATCTGGGTGCGCGTGTCGCCCAACGCAGCCACCGTGCGCCCGCGCGTGCCTTGGGCTGAACGGATGGTGGCGCTGGGCAAGGTCTGGCCGGTGCTGACAATTTTCGTTGTGGTCGTGGGCGGCATCTATCTGGGTATCTTCACCCCGACCGAAGCCGCCGCCGTGGGCGCGGCTGGCACGGGGTTGGTCAGTGTCGCCTCGGGGCAGATGTCGTGGGACAAGCTGAAACAGGCGATCCTGTCCACGGCCTCGTCCACCGCGATGATCTTTCTGATCATCCTCGGCGCGGGCCTGTTCAACAGCTTTCTGGCGCTGACCCAACTGCCGCAACTCGCGTCGGCATGGGTGGCCGAACAAGGGCTGAACCCGTGGCTGGTGCTGACGGCGGTGCTGATCATGTACCTGGTCTTTGGCTGCATCATGGATTCGCTGTCGATGGTGCTGCTGACGGTGCCGATCATCTACCCGATCATGGTGGTGCTGGACTTTGGCATGTCGCCCAACGACTTTGGCCTGTGGTTCGGCATTCTGGTGCTGATCGTGGTCGAGGTGGGGCTGATCACGCCGCCGGTGGGGATGAACCTGTTCATCATCAACTCGATGGCGCGCGACATTCCCATCGGCCAGACCTATCGCGGCGCGATGCCCTTTGTGCTGACCGATATGATCCGCGTTGTGATCCTGACGGCGTTCCCGGCCATCACGCTGTCGCTGGTCTGGTTGATCGACTATCTGGTGCCTTAGGGTCCTGACCCTAGAGTGACGGCACTGATCCGCTAAACGCAAAACGCCGCGCTGGTGAAGCGCGGCGTTTTTGGTTTCTGGCGGCGTCGCTCAGGCTATGAACACGCCATCACCCCCAGCATACAGTTTTTCGACCAAGGCCGAACGCCCCGAGCGCATGGCGCGCTGGTTCAGCGACCCCTTCTCGGTGATCTCGCCAGCATCAAGGCTGGGCAATGCGTCCAACACCACAGCACGGCGGACGCGGCTGGCCGAACCTGTGGCATTTGCGGCGGCGGCGGTCAGGTGCTCTTGCAACTGCTTGGCCAAAGTATCCGCGTCCATTGCAGCCGCCTTGTCCGACAGCCACAGCAGCGCCCCCAGTTGTGCCTGATCCTCGCCCACGATCACCGCGTCGCGGATCAGCCCATGCATGGCATCCACCAAAGTGGCGCGCACAGCCCCGACCGCCACCCAGGTGCCGGTCGTCAGTTTAAAGTTCTCGGCCAGCCGCCCGTCGAAAAAGAACCCTTTGGAAAAATCGTCAGGGTCGGCGGGGCGCAGCGCGTCGCCAAAGCAGTAAAAGCCCTCTTCGTCAAAAACCTCTGCGGTTTTGGCTGTGTCGCCAAAGTAGCCGGGCATGATGTTGGGGCCTTTGATCCGCGCCTCGAGCTTGCCCGCATTCGGCACAAGTTTCAGCGTCGTTCCGCGCGCAGGCACACCGACGTTGCCGGAACGCTCCTGAAGATCGGTGATTGCCAGCGCAAAGGGAGAGGTTTCTGTCGCGCCCAATCCGGTGGCCAGCAGCACCTCGCGGCCCAGCACTTTGCGCCCCAGTGCCGACAGACGGTCCCACGTGCGCTGCGACATGCTGGCGCCGGCGTAGAACAACATGCCCAGCTCGGAAAAGAAGGTGCGCGCCAGCGCGTCGTCGGCTTCCATCGCGTCGATCAGCATGTCGTAGCCGACCGGCACGTTAAAGTACCACGTACACGAGATTTCGCGCAGGTTGCGCAGGGTTTCGTCGAATTTGCCCCGCACGGGCCGGCCGTCGTCGATATAGTAGGTGCCGCCATTGGTCAGCACCAGATAGCTGACCTTGTTGCCCGCCGCCGTGTGGTTCCATGGCGCCCAGTCCAGCACAACGGGGGGCTGGTCGCCCAGGAAGCGGTAACAGTCGCGCACCATGGCCTGACTGGCACAGATCATCGCGTTGGTGTTGATCACCGCCTTGGGCGATCCGGTCGAGCCTGAGGTGAACAGATATTTTGCCACAGTCTGGGGCGTCAGGGCGGCACGTGCGTCGATGGACCCTGCCGGGTGGTGGTCCAGAAGCGCATCAAAGGACAGCGCCCCTTCGATCAGGTTGTGGGCGTTGATGACCCTGCGATCGTCAGCGGAAATCGCCGCGATGGCCTTGGCATAGGCCGCGCCATCGTCGGCAAAGATCGCGCCGGGCTGCAAGGTGGCCGCGATGTCGCGCAGTTTGCTGTGATCCTCGGACACCAGCGAATAGGCCGTGGCCACAGGCGCATAAGGCACACCCACATAGATCGCGGCCATCCCCAGCAGAGCATGTTCAAGGCTGTTCTCGGACAGGATCAGCAAGGGCCTGTCCGGCCCCAAACCCATTTCAAGCAACGCGGCCCCCAGCCTGCGGCACATGTCCTGTGCAAGCTGGTACGAGATGTGCCGCCAGTCGCCGCCCTGCACACGGCGCGCGATCCACGTCCGGTCGGGGGCTGCCGCCGCCCAATGGTCCAGATAGTCGGCCAACAGTTGCGGATGCGCAGGCAAAGCTTCGGTCTGGCGCATCAGGATGGTGCCGTCGGGGCGGCTTTCATAGTCGAAGGTCGGGGCCCAGAAGCGCGGCATGTTCATGCGCAAGAGCCTTACCGCGGTGCCATGCGGATTGCGCCATCCAGACGGATGACCTCACCGTTCAGCATCGGGTTGTCGACGATGTGGCACGCCAGCTTGGCATATTCCGACGGATGGCCCAGACGCGACGGGAACGGCACCTGTTTGCCCAGCGAATCCTGCACGTCCTGCGGCAGACCTTCCAGCAGCGGGGTCAGGAACAGCCCCGGTGCAATCGTGCAAACACGCACGCCCTTGTCGGCCAGATCGCGGGCCATCGGCAGGGTCATGCCAACGATGCCGCCCTTGGACGCTGCATAGGCCACCTGTCCGATCTGTCCGTCATAGGCGGCCACAGATGCGGTGTTGATGATCACGCCGCGCGCGCCGTCGGGGGCCGTGGGTTCGGCTGCAACCATACGCGCCGCGACCTGGCTGGCGCAGTTGAAGGTGCCGATCAGGTTGACGCGGATGGTCTTGTCGAACACCGCAGGATCATGCGCCGCGCCGCGCGACACGGTCTTGGCAGCGGGGCCGATGCCCGCACAATTCACCAGCACGCGGGGTGTGCCCAACTGCGCCTCGACAGCGTCCAGTCCGGCTGTGACGCTGGCCGGATCAGACACGTCCACGCTGTGAAACATGCCGCCCAGTTCGGCGGCCAATGCGGTGCCTGCGTCGGTGTTCAGGTCGAACAGGGCGACTTTCATGCCCGTGTCGGCCAATGCCTTTGCCGTCGCCGCCCCAAGGCCCGAAGCCCCGCCAGTGACAACAGCAACGCTGTCTTTCCAAATGCTCATCCGATCACTCTCCATTTCCCCTGATCTTCTTCAATAGATACACAAGCTGTTCGCGTTCCTTCGCGTCCAGCATGTGCAAAACTCTGTCTTCATGGGCGTTTATCAGCGCCAGCGCGGCCTCGTAGGCCTGCACACCCGCATCTGTCGGGGCCAGCGCCTGAATGCGCCGGTCCTGTGGCACGGCCACACGGTTCAGATAGCCACGACCTTCCAATTCATCGACGATCGCCACCAGACCCGACCGCTCGATTCCCAGGCGGCGCGCCAGATCGCTTTGGGTCAGGTTCGGTGTCTCGACCACAAAGGTCAGCGCCGAAAACACTCTTGGGCTCAAGCCCTCGTCACCCATCACCGCGCGATAGTCGCTTTGAATAACAACGTAGGCCCGCTTGAGATTGTACCCTACAAGCGTTTCCAGAGCCATTTCCGGCGCGTCCATGTCGTCTGCGCGGGCTTTGCGTCGGGTCCGTGTCATGGCATCCTCATCGTTTGGGATCGCGGGGTTGCCGAATATGGACAGTCCCGAGATCGTTTACTAGGTTAACAATTATCGAAACCGAAAGGCTCTGTCTATGAAATTGCTGAAACCGGTGCTGGAACATGTCTGCACGCTGACTGTCGAGTTGGGGCCGATTCGCGAAATGGGTCAGGGCAGGGCAGGTGTGCGGCGCATCATTCCGATCATTGGCGGGACCGTCGCGGGGGCGCGCCTGAACGGAAAGATCCTGAATGTGGGGGCGGATTGGCAAACGTTATTCCAAAGCGGAATGGCCGAGCTCGACACCCGTTATGCGATGGAAACCGATGATGGTGCTGTGATCGAGATCATCAACTATGGCTACCGCGACGGCACGCCCGAGGTGCTGGCCGCGCTGGGCCGGGGCGAGGCCGTGCCGCCCGAGGACTATTACATGCGCACCCACGCACGGCTGGAAACCGGCGACGCGCGCTATGACTGGGTGAACCGTACGTTGTTCGTGGGCGCCGGCGCGCGCAACAAATCCTCGGTCAACGTGGACCTTTACGCGCTGCGCTAAGTGACAACCGCACCGGGTGGCGCGTTACTCAGTCGCGAATCTCGTCGGGGGCCACGCCCCACAGCCGCGACTTTGGCGCCCAGCCCTTGTAGCCGTCCGCGTTGACCCAGCACCATTCGGGGTCACATTCGCCCAGCCGCGCGATCACGCCGTTTTCAAGCACCGCCGCCGTGGGCGCGCTCGGGTCCGGGCGGGTGTGGATCGGCATCAGGTCCTGTTCGACGATCACGGTGCGCGTGCCCGACAGCAGCGAATAATGCACCCAGCCGCCCAATCCGTCGCGGTCTTCGACGCGCCGCCAGTGGCCGTGCTCGGCGGTGATTTGCAGCGGCATGTCGCGGCGTTTGAATACCCAGTCGATGCGATGCGTCAGCGACGGGCCGCGCCGCACGTTGCCTTCGGCGGCTTTCAGCGAAACGAAACGGGGCAGGGGCAGGTTGGTGACCTGTCCTTTGTCCTGCGCTTGCGCACTGTGAACGGCGGCCAGCGACATCAGCAAAGCCGCACAGACCACACCTGTTTGAATTCTTTTCAGGAATCCTGCCATTGCTGCCTCATATAGTGGGCGCGGGTTCTTGTGCCTCGCGCTCTCATCGGCCACCATAGCGCGGCGCAATACAGTGCGCCAAGTCTGGGAGGTGCCGAATGGCAAAGGAACGTTTGAGTGTTGTCGTTACGCGACGGTTGCCCGAAGCGGTAGAAGCACGCCTGAGCGAATTGTTCGACACAACTTTGCGTGAGAACGACACGCCGATGACGCGCGACGAGCTGTCCAAGGCTATGAAAAGCGCGGATGTTCTGGTGCCGACAATCACCGACCAGATCGACGCGGCGATGATCACGCAGGCCGGGGACCGGTTGAAGCTGATTGCAAACTACGGGGCCGGGGTCGACAATATCGACGTGGCCACCGCCCGCCAGCGCGGCGTGCTGGTGTCGAACACGCCGGGTGTTCTGACCGACGACACCGCCGATATGACCATGGGCCTGATTCTTGCCGTGACGCGGCGGATGCCCGAAGGGCTGGCCGCCATGCAATCGGGCACCTGGGAAGGCTGGGCGCCCACTGCTTTTCTGGGCGGGCGCATCGGGGGCCGACGATTGGGCATCCTGGGCATGGGCCGCATCGGTCAGGCCGTGGCGCGCCGTGCGGCCGCGTTTGGGATGCAGGTGCATTACCATAACCGCCGCCGTCTGCGCACAGAGATCGAGGAAAACCTGCAAGCGACCTATTGGGACAGTCTGGACCAGATGGTCGCGCGTATGGACGTGCTGTGCATCAACTGCCCATCCACGCCGTCGACCTTCCATCTGATGAACGCGCGGCGGCTGAAGCTGATGAAGCCGGACGCCGTGCTGGTGAACACCTCGCGCGGGGAAGTGGTGGACGAAAACGCACTGACGCGGATGCTGCGGGCGGGTGACATTGCGGGGGCCGGTCTGGACGTGTACGAGAACGGCACCGACATCAACCCGCGCCTGCGCGAGTTGCCCAATGTCGTGCTGCTGCCGCATATGGGGTCGGCCACGCTGGAAAGCCGCTTGGAGATGGGCGAAAAGGTCATCATCAACATCAAAACGTTTGACGACGGTCACCGTCCACCGGATCAGGTCGTGCCGTCCATGCTCTGAAATATCTCTAGGGGGACGTGATGCGCAAGATTTTGACAGTGATGGCTGCTTTGGCGGCAGGGCCTGCCGTGGCCCAACAGGCCGCTGATGCGGTCCAACCCGAAGCGACCACATCGGGCGGGTTTGCCGCCATGTCGCCGCAGGTGGCCGCGGCCTTGCAAGCCAAGGACGACGGTGTGCCGGTGCAGGGCAAGACGTGGATGGTGGCGGCCGCCAACCCTCATGCCGTTCAGGCGGGGGCTGATGTGCTGGCGGCGGGCGGCACGGCGGCCGATGCGCTGGTGGCTGTGCAGACGGTGCTGGGGCTGGTTGAACCGCAAAGCTCGGGCCTTGGCGGCGGCGCGTTTCTGGTGTGGTACGATGCGGCCAGCAACCGGCTGACCACGCTGGACGGGCGCGAAACCGCCCCCCTGGCGGCCACGCCCAAACGCTTTCTGGATGCGGACGGCGAACCGTTGAAATTCTATGACGCCGTCGTCGGCGGTCTGTCCGTTGGCGTGCCGGGCACGCCCGCGCTGTTGGCCACGGCGCAGGCGAAATGGGGCAAAAGCAACTGGTCCGACCTGTTGCAGCCCGCGATTGAACTGGCCGAGGGCGGTTTCGAGGTGTCGCCACGACTTGCGGCCTTGGTCGCAGGGGATGCCGAGCGTCTGGCGCGCTTCGACAGCACGGCCAGCTATTTCCTGCCACTGGGCCAGCCCTTGCAAGCGGGCGCGCGGCTGACCAACGTGGCCTATGCCGACACATTGCGCACGCTGGCCGGTGATCCCGCGGCCTTTTACACCGGCGCGATTGCGCAGGACATCGTGGACACCGTCAACGCGGCGGTGCCTGCGGGCGGGTTCCTGTCGATGCTGGATTTCACCCTGTATGCGGCGCGCGAACGCCCCGCCGTTTGCGCCCCGTTTCAGGGGCACGAGGTCTGTGGCATGGGGCCGCCATCCTCGGGTGCGCTGACCGTGGGGCAGATATTGGGGATGCTGGATGCTTATGACCTCAGCACCCTCGGCCCTGCCGACCCGCAGGCGTGGCGGCTGATCGGGGACGCCTCGCGCTTGGCCTTTGCCGACCGGGGGCGGTACATGGCCGACAGTGATTTTGTACCGATGCCCACCGCCGGTCTGGTCGATCCGGCCTATCTGGCGGAACGGGCCAAGCTGCTGGCGGGCGACGATGCCCTGCCTCAGGTCAGCCCCGGCACGCCCGAATGGGACCACGCGATGCTGCTGTCCGACGACGAAAGCATCGAACTGCCCTCGACCTCGCACATCTCGATTGTGGACAGCTATGGCAACGTGGCGTCGATGACGACGACCATCGAAAACGGTTTCGGATCGCGGTTGATGGTGCGGGGGTTCCTGCTGAACAACGAGCTGACCGATTTCAGCTTTCGCACCCACAGCGACGGGGTGCCCATTGCCAACAGGCTGGAGCCGGGCAAACGGCCGCGGTCATCCATGGCGCCGACAATCGTGATGAAGGACGGCGCGCCCGTTCTGGCCATCGGCAGCCCCGGCGGCAGCCGCATCATTGGATATGTGGCGCAAGCGATCATCGCGCATCTGGCCTGGGGCATGGACGTGCAGCAAGCGGTGGCGATGCCCCATGCGGTGAACCGCTTTGGCACCTATGACCTTGAGGCCGGTACAACCGCCGCCGATCTGCAAGGCCCGCTGGGCGACATGGGCTTTGAAGTGAAAACGCAGGACCTGAACTCGGGCCTGCATGCAATTGAAATAGGCGATGGCCTGCAAGGTGGCGCAGATCCGCGCCGCGAAGGCATCGCGCTGGGAGACTAAGAGACTATGGCAAAAGCGATTGATCTGCCGCGCAACGAAAGTGGCATCCAAACCGCTATGGGCGTGCTGAAACAGCAATTCGGGGATCGGTTCCAGACCAGCCCATCGGTGCGCGAACAGCACGGGCACACGACGACGTGGATTGCAAACCAGATGCCCGATGCCGTGGTTTTTGCCAAATCGACCCAAGAGGTGTCCGACATCGTCAAGGTTTGTGCTGCCCATAAGGTGCCGGTGATCGCTTTTGGCACCGGCACCTCGCTGGAAGGGCACGTAAACGCGCCCGCGGGCGGAATCTCGATTGATCTGAGCCAGATGAACAAGATCATCGACGTGCACTCCGAAGACCTGGACTGTGTGATCCAGCCTGGCGTCACGCGCGAAGACCTGAACACATACCTGCGCGATCAAGGCCTGTTTTTCCCCATCGACCCCGGTGCCAACGCATCGCTGGGCGGGATGGCGGCAACACGCGCGTCCGGCACCAACGCGGTGCGCTATGGCACGATGAAAGACAACGTTCTGGCGCTTGAGGCCGTGATGGCCGACGGGCGGATCATCCGCACCGCACAGCGCGCCAAGAAGTCGTCGGCAGGCTATGACCTGACGCGGCTGCTGGTCGGGTCCGAAGGCACGTTGGGGATCATCACCGAGATCACGTTGAAATTGCAGGGCATTCCCGAGGCGATCAGCTCGGCGCGGTGTTCTTTCCCGTCGGTGGATGCGGCGTGCCAGACGGTGATGCAGGTGATCCAGTTCGGCATTCCCGTTGCGCGGATCGAGCTTTTGGACGCGCTGCAGGTGAAGGCGTGCAATGCCTATTCGGGGTTGGACCTGCCGGAGACGCCCTTGCTGTTGCTGGAATTCCACGGCTCGGATGCGGGTGTGGTCGAACAGGCGGAGACCTTTGGCGCGATTGCGGAAGAGTTTGGTGGCACCGGCTATACCGCGACCACCAGCACCGAAGAGCGCAACGCCCTGTGGAAGGCGCGACACAATGCCTATTGGGCGTCGCTGGGGCTGCGCCCCGGTGCCAAGGGGATTTCGACAGACGTCTGCGTGCCGATCTCGCGGCTGGCGGAAATCGTGGTGGCGGCGCAAGAGCGGCTGGAGGAACTGGGGTTCCTCGCGCCCATCGTGGGCCACGTCGGTGACGGCAATTTCCATTCGCTGGTGCTGGTCGATGAAAACAGCCCCGAGGAAATGGCCAAGGCCGAAGACTATGTCAGCTGGCTGGCGGAAACGGCGATTTCGATGGATGGCACCTGCACCGGCGAACACGGGATCGGGCAGGGCAAAATGCCCTATCTGGCCAAAGAGCTGGGCGAGGCGACCGATGTCATGGTTGCGATCAAACGCGCGCTGGACCCCGATAACATCCTGAACCCTGGCAAGGTTGTCACCGTCTGATTCCAAACGCCTCCGGGGTGCTTTCGTTTTGTAAGCAGGCCGTCTGGGGGCGCTGCCCCCGGCGCTGGCGCGCCTCCAGCGGAGTTTGTCTGGCAAGATGAAGGCGATGGTCGCTTTTTTGCTGTGACGTGTCGGGCGGCTGACGCGGGCGCTGGTGTGGCAGAGTAGAACAGGGCGAAATCAGCCTTCAAGGATTCGGGTCATGAAAACAAACGTCAAAGCACTGGTGGTCGGCGGCGGAGCCGTGGGCACGTCGATTGCGTACCATCTTGCCCGCGCCGGGTGGGACGATGTGATGCTGTTGGAGCGTGACGAGTTGACCTCGGGGTCGACATGGCACGCGGCGGGTCTGCTGCCCTATTTCAACATGTCGTTCGCGACGACCCACATTCACGACTATTCAATCCGCTTCTACAAAACGCTGGAAGAGGAAACAGGGCTGAACGCGGGCTTTGCCGTGGTGGGCAATCTGCGGATGGCGCAGACCAAAGAGCGTATGGACGAGTATATGCTCTATGCGTCCACAGCCGAAACTTGCGGCGTGCCTTACACGTTCATGACCCCCGACGAGATCAAGGCCAAATGGCCGCTGATCCGTACCGAGGATCTGGAAGGCGCGCTGTACCACCAGACCGACGGCTACATTAACCCCGCAGACGTGACCATGGCGATGGCCAAGGGCGCGCGCCAGCGTGGCGTGATGATCGAACGCAAGTGGCAGGCCGACGCGTTCCATTGGAACGGTGAGGCGTGGGAGGTCACGGTGACCAAGATGGTCGAAAAGGGCGGCAACCTTGTCCCCTCGGACGAGCAGATTGTCATCACCGCCGAACATGTGGTCACCGCCAGCGGCAACCACGCACAGCGCACCGCCAAGATGCTGGGCATCAAGATGCCTGCGATTCCGGTCGAGCACCAGTTTATCGTCATGGACCAGGACCCCGAGCTGGTCGAGTTCCGCAAGCAGCCGGGCAATGTCGAACACCCCGTCATCCGCGACGCTGATGCGCAGTCTTACGTGCGTGAAGAGCGGGGTGGCTGGATTTTGGGTGTGTACGAAAAAGACGCGCCGGCGCGGTTCGAATACGGCGTGCCCGACAGTTTCCGCGCCGATCTGTTCCAACTGGATCTGGACCGGATCGAAGATCAGTACATGGCGATGAACCACCGCATCCCGTCGGCGGAAAGCTGTGGGTTGAAGGACGATTTCAACGGCCCGATCTGCTACACACCTGACGGCAACCCGCTGGTGGGGCCTGCACCCGGTCTGCGCAACATGTGGCTGGCCGAAGGGTTCTCGTTCGGGATCACGGCGGCAGGCGGCACCGGCTATTACCTGGCGCAACTGATGGTCGAGGGCGAGGCCGACATCGACATGGCATCGCTGGACCCCAAACGCTACGGCGACTGGATGACCACCGAATTTGCCGCGCGCAAGAACGAAGAAGCGTACGAGCACGTCTATATCCTGCACCACCCTGACGAAGAGCGCCCCGCGTGCCGCCCCTTGCGCACGTCGCCGGCCTATGACCGGCAGGCCGCCAAGGGCGCGCAATTCGGCTGGGTCAATGGCTGGGAACGCCCGAACTATTACGCACCCGAAGGATTCAACGACCACGACGCCCGCAGCTTCCGCCGCGGTGGCTGGTGGCAATATGCGGTGGACGAGGCGAAAGCGATCCGCGAGGGCGTGGGCCTGATCGACGCGACTGCGTTCACCAAACATCTGGTCAAAGGCCCCGGTGCCACGCAGTTCCTGGACTGGTTCACCTGCAACAAGCTGCCCAGCGTTGGCCGCATCAACCTGACCTATGCGCTGACAGGTGCGGGCACCACGCGCACCGAATACACCATCGTGCGGCTGGCACAGGACGAATATTACCTTGTGTCCGCAGGCGCCTGGACCGCCTATGACAGCGATTATCTGCGCAAGGCGATTGCCGACAAGGCGCCGGAATTCGGCTATATCGAATGCCATGATGTCACGACGCAATGGGGCGTCTTTGCCATCGCGGGGCCGAAAACCCGCGACGTGCTGAACACGCTGGTCAAGGATGCCGATCCCGCCACCGTCCTGTCAAACAAACGCTTCCCCTGGCTGACCATGCGCAACATCGAACTGGGCATGTGCCCGGTGCGTGCGATCCGCGTGGCCTATACCGGCGAGCTGGGGTGGGAACTGCACCACCCGATTGAGATGCAGAATTACCTGTGGGACCAGCTTATGAAAGCGGGCGAACCGCACGGGCTGAAGCTGGTCGGCGCGCGTGCGCAGAACTGGCTGCGACAGGAGAAATCCTATCGTGCCTTCGGCACTGAACTGGGCCGCGACGCGACCCCGCTCGAGGCGGATCTGCCGCGCTTTGTCGACCTGTCCAAGGATTTTCACGGCAAGGCCGAGATGGAGGCCAAGGGCATCCGGTCCAAATGCGTGACGCTGTTGATTGACGGGCCGGACGACGCCGACCCGTGGGGCCGCGAGGTTCTGTATCACGGCGACACCCGCGTAGGGCGTCTGACCTCGGGCGGCTATTCGGTGGCCTTCGGCAAAAGCATCGGCATGGGCTATGTCAAACCGGAACATGCAGTCGTGGGGACCAAGCTGAAGGTCAAGATGTTCGACCAGCTTTGGGATGCCGAAGTGGCCGAAGACAGCCCCTATGACCCGAAAAACGCAACGATCCGTATCGACGGATAAGCGCCGGACGCGATGAAACGACAAAAGGCGATGCTTGCGGGCATCGCCTTTTGTTTAACTTACAGCTTGTGCGAGGCGAGCCACGTTGCCCATTCGGCGCGGTTGCCCTGAAACACATTCAGGTCCACTTCGCCGACGATACCGGGAATGATGCCAGTGGATGAATACTGCCAGAACCGCCAGCGTTGCCCCGGAAACGCCTCGGACACGTTCCGGGCCGTGGACCGCAACCAGAAGTCATAGCCGCGAAATGAACGCAGGCCGTTTTCTTCGAAGAATTTCGGCGTGGTGTATATGATCGGGCGCAGCCCATAGTGCGCCTCGACGATTTTGATCCAGCGGCGCATCTGGTCGCGCACCTCGCCTGCGGGCGGGCGGACGTGGGCGCAGGTGGGCGAGAACGGGTTCCACTCCATATCCAGCACCGGCGGCAGCATACCGGGCGTGCGCGGTACGTTGCGGATGAACCAGCGGGCCTGATCCTCGGGCGAGGTGCAGAAATAATAGAAGTGATAGGCACCGCGTTCGACACCCGCGCGGCCCGCATCGCGCCAATGGTCTTTGAACGCCGGGTCCAGCAGGTCGCCGCCTTCTGTCGCCTTGAGAAAGGCAAAGTTCACGCCGTTGCGCCGTGCGGTGTTCCAGTCGATGGATTTTTGGAACCGTGCGGCGTCGATGCCCTGCACCGGATACCGCTGCGGGGCCCGGCCATTGAAATCGACCGGATGCACGTCCGAGAAATTCGGCGCAAAGACGACACCGGGCTGGGCAGGCGGAGCGCTGGAATTTTGTCCGCCACAGGCGGCCAGAGCCAAGAGAGAAAGCAGGACAAGACGGCGGGTCAGGGACATGGGCGAACCTTTGACAATTTACGAGTTAAAGCGGGCAGGTGACACCGACGCGACCGTGGCCGCGTCAATTTCGGGTGCTTGGCCTGTGACCAGATCGGCCAGCAATTGCGACGCAGCAGGGGCGGTCTGAAAGCCGTAGCCGCCCTGACCCGCGCACCAGACAAAGGCAGGGTTTGCCGGATCGCGCCCCAACACCAGCGTGCGGTCGGGGGCAAAGCTGCGCAGACCGGCCCAGGATGCCTCCAGCCGCGTGACCTCGGTGGTCACATGCTGGCTGTAGCGATCCAGCCCTTCGGCCAGCACCATGTCGTCGGGCCATGCGTCGTGGGGTGTGGTGGCGTGTTCCTCGGCGGGCGACACCAGCAATGACCCTGCATCGGGCTTGGCGTACCACGTTTCATTGACGCCAAAGAAGATGGGCCAGCCGCTGATGTCATGCCCGCCCGGCGCAGGAATACGCGCCATCGAGCGGCGGAAGGGGGTGATGCCGACCGGAGGCACGCCAGCCATTTCGGCCAGTTGATCCGCCCATGCACCGGCAGCATTCACCAGCGTCGGGGCACGGTGATCCTGCCCGCCTGCGGTGACGGTCCAGATGCCGTCTGCAAAGCCTACGGCGGTAACCGGCGCATTGGTCAGCACTTGCCCGCCATTGCCGCGCACCTGTTTGGCAAAGTCCTGGATCATCCGGTCGGTGTCGATGTCATAGGCTTCGACGTGATAGGCGGCGCGGGTGATCTGGTCGTTCAGGATCGGCACGATGGCACGGGCCTCGTCCACCGAAATCTCGGGGCATTTCAAGGTGGCGGCGTCAGCGTCAAATCCTGCGTCTTCACCCGCGCGGCCAACCAACATAAAACCACGGGGGCTCAGGTAGGGCTGATGATAGGCGTCGCTGGCGTGGTTCAGGGCAATGACCGACGGCAACCCGTAGTTCTTTTCGAACAGCGCCGCCGACCGGCCCGAGGCGTGGTAGCCAAGCGCCTGCTCGGCCTCTAGCACCGTGACGGTGCCGTGCGCCGACAAACGCGCGGCGGCAGAAACGCCCGCGATGCCGCCGCCGATGACGACAAAATCGTTCATCGGTCGTCCAGCCGGTCGGTGGCGGGGGGCGGTGTTTGCGACAGGGCGGTGATGCGGTCGTACAGCGCTGCGTCCATGTCGAACCCTTCGGCGGCCAGCGACGGCTGCAATTGATCCACGCTGCGCCCCGAAATGATCGGGCGCGGACGGGCAGGGTGGGCGGCGGCCCAGGCCACGGCCAGCGTGGCGGGCGACACGTTCATCTCCTCGGCCAGCGCCGCCAGATCGGCGGCCGTCTGGTGCATCCACGGCAGGCCATAGCGTGTGGCATAGCGGTCGTCGGTGCTCAGCCGGCCCGTGCCCCCGGCGGCGTATTTTCCGGTCAGCAACCCGCCACCCAGCGGCGAATAGGGCACCACGTCGATGTCCTGATCGACGCACATCGGGATGATCTCGACCTCGGCCTGACGTTTCACTAGGTTGTACATGGGCTGGATCACATCAATGCGGGTTTCGAACCGCGCGGCGATGGCTTGGGCCTTCATCACCTGCCAAGCGGCAAAGTTCGACACGCCGATATAGCGGATTGCCCCCTGCGCTTGCAGATGGGCCAGCGTGTCGATGGTTTCTTCCAGCGGCGTGTCGGGGTCAAAGCGGTGGATGTACAGCAGATCGACCATGTCCAGTTGCAGCCGTTTGCGCGACACGTCGAACTGTTCCAGAATGTTGATCCGGCTGGCCCCGCCCGCATAGGCAACCTTGGTGGCGATCAGCAGGCTGTCGCGGTCGGGTTTGATCATGTCCGCCAGCAATGTTTCGGACTGACCGTCCGTGTACAGATAGGCCGTGTCGAAATGGCTGATGCCCGCATCGCGGCATGCATCAAACATGGCACGCGACGCGGCGGCGTCGGCATTGCCGCCGAATTGCATCGTGCCAAAGGTCAGGCGGCTGGCGGGGGTGCCATCGGGGGATGTAAGCTGTGTCATGGGCCGAAGGTGGCACGACCACGACAGCGGTGCAATGGTGGGCTGGCCCCCCTTAGTCGGCCCCTTGCGCGGTCGCCCGCTGATAGGCCGGGCGGGCGTGGATGCGTTCGACAAAATCGGCCAGTCGCGGGAAATCCTTGGCGCGGCCTTGCATCATCGCGATCTCTGCCGGAAAGCTTAGCATGATGTCGGCAGCCGACAGATCGTCCAGCACGAAATGGCCCGACGGGCGCAGCACGTCGTTCATATAGCCAAAGTGCGAATTCAGTTGCTCGTGAATGCGCGGATGCAGCGGGGCACCGGCTTCGCCCAACCGCCCCACGTACAGGTTCAGCAGGATCGGGGTCATCGCTGACCCTTCGGCAAAGTGCATCAGCTCAAGGTGTTGCACATAGGCGGGGGCGTCTTTCGCAGGCACCATCTGGGGCGCGTGTTTGGCGCAGATCACTTCGACGATGGCAGCGCTTTCGGTGATCAGACGGCCATCCATCTCGATCATCGGGGATTTGCCCAGCGGGTGAATCGCGGTCAGTTCCGGCGGCGCGAGGTTGGTTTTCTCGTCGCGTTTGTAATGCTTGACCGTGTACTCGGCGCCGGCCTCTTCGAGCAGCCACAGAATACGATGAGAGCGGGACCGGTTGAGGTGATGCAATGTGATCATGCGGTCAGGTTGGCACGGGAATCTGGCATTGGAAACCGGTTTTTCGATGTCGTGACGCAAGGAGAGGTTTCAGCCAAAAACCTGACTGCGCGGGTTTGTCGTTTCGTCGGGCGCGGTTTATCAAAGTGGCTGACACTGGTTCGGGGTTTTCTGTGACTCGCATATCCTTTCTTACACTTTTCGTGCTGCTGCTGGCCGGTCCTGCGGCCACACAAGTGCAGCCTGACGGTTGGAATGCCGAGAAATGCAGCCGCTATTCGGTTGCATGGACGCAGATGACCGCCGGCGACATGGCCGGTATCAGCGCCCGGTTCCTGGACGATCATGCGGCCTTTTTGGCATCGGGATGTTTGCAGGGCCGCGTGTGTCCGGTGAGCGATGCAGAATACGAACTGGCCGACACTTTGGCGCTGATGGCGGTGGCCGAGGGCATGGCCGGATCGTTCCTGCCGTTTTCCTGTGCGGTGCCGGAATGAAGCGGTTGTTGATGGTCGCGGCGCTGTATCTGGGCGCCGCAGGGGCACAGGCCGCCGAGGTTTGTACGCTGGTTATTGATGCGCGCAGCGGCGCGGTTTTGATGGAGCGGGGCGACTGCGACTCCCGCGTGACGCCCGCATCAACGTTCAAGGTGCCGTTGGCCCTGATCGGGTTTGAGACGGGGTTTCTGACCGATACGCAGACACCAGTGTTCACGCCGCTGGACGGCGAACCGGATTGGGGCGGCGAAGCATGGCAACAGCCCACCACGCCCGAGCGGTGGCTGAAATATTCGGTGGTCTGGTATTCGCAGCGGATCACGCGGGCGCTGGGCGCGGATGTGCTGCGCGATCACGCCTTGGCCTACGGGTACGGCAACGGCGATTTCTCGGGCGATGCCGGGTTTGACAACGGGCTGGAACGCGCATGGATCGCGTCTTCGTTGAAAGTATCCCCGCGCGAGCAGGTGGCGTTTCTGCGCGGGTTGGTGACCGATACGCTGCCCGCCACCCCGCGTGCCATGGCGCTGACCCGCGCGACGGTCGAGGCACGCAAGGCCGGCGATTGGCAGGTGAAGGGCAAAACCGGCACTGCCTTTCCGCGCCGCGCGGACCGGTCGTTTGACCGCGCTGCCGCATGGGGCTGGTTTGTAGGCTGGGCGCAAAAGGGCGAACGGATTTTGGTTTTTGCCACACTGACCAAGGCCACCACGCGGCAGGACGGATCACCGGGCAACCTGACCCGCGATGCTTTTTTGCGCGATTGGCCCGCTTTGGCGCTGACACTGCCCAAGGGGTGACCGTGCAGGGGCCAAGCGAAATATCACCGCTTTCTGATTTGAGATATGTTATAACGTAACGAATCATGACATAGGTGCCGCCTCATCACTTAAGAGAGGTACAAATGATGCAACTGTCGTTCTCAACGCACATCGCCGCAACCGCCCTTGGGGCCCTGGTTTTGTGCGCCCCGCTGGCGCGGGCCGAAACAAAGACACACAGTCACGATCACGCAACCCACGATCACGCACACAGCGCAGACGACATCTATCACGGTCATTTTGACGACAGCCAGATCGCACCCCGCACGCTGGCGGATTGGCAGGGCGATTGGCAATCGGTCTATCCCCTGCTGCAAAACGGCACGCTGGACCCGGTCATGCAGCACAAGGCTGAAAGCGGCGACAAATCAGCCGCCGACCATCGCGCCACCTACGAGACGGGTTATCAAACCGACGTGGACCGTATCGTGATCGACGGTGACACCGTGACCTTTACCCAAAACGACGTGACCTTTGGCGGCACCTATGCCGATGATGGATACGAGGTGCTGACCTACAAGGCAGGCAACCGCGGCGTGCGCTACATCTTTGAAAAGGTCGCAGGCGACGCGCAGGCGCCCGCGTTCATCCAGTTCAGCGACCACGCCATCGCCCCCCAAACGGCAGGGCACTATCACCTGTATTGGGGCGACGACCGCGCCGCATTGCTGGACGAGGTGACGAACTGGCCCACCTACTACCCGTCCGGCAAAACCGGTGACCAGATTGCCGCGGATATGATGGCACATTAGGCCCGCTTATTCTGACCGCATCAGGCCCCGGTACACCCGGGGTCTGAACAGCCGGAAAATTGGCTCAAGGCTCACCCTGCCATCTGCCGTCAAACATCATCTCTTCCAGCGGCAGACGCCGCGACCAGCCTTTGACCTCCAGCTCGGGGCGGTCATACAGCTCGTCCACATGGCCAAGACACAGGTAGCCCACGATTTCGATCCGGTCGGGAATGCCCAGAATGGCCCGCAGGTCCGCATCTCGAAAGATGCTGACCCAGCCCATGCCAATCCCCTCGGCACGCGCGGCCAACCACAGGTTCTGGATCGCGCAGACGGTGCTGTAGACATCCATGTTGGGATTGTGCGTGCGCCCCAGCACCACCTTGCCGCCCCGCGACCGGTCGCAGGTGACGCAGATGTTGACCGGCGCCTTGCGGATGCCCTCCAGCTTCAGCGATGTGTAAGTTTCGCGGCGGGTTCCCTCGAACATTTCAGCGGCTTCGGCGCTGGCAGCCTGAAAGGCACGCCAGGCGCGATCGCGGTCTTGTTGCACGCGGATCACGATGAAATTCCACGGCTGGCTCAGGCCCACGGACGGCGCGTGATGCGCGGCCTTCAGCAGCCTGTGCAACACCTCATCCGGCACCGGATCGGGCAAGAACTGATCCCGCACGTCGCGGCGGGTGTGGATGGCTTTGTAAACGGCGTCGCGTTCAGCGGTGGAAAAGGGCGCGGCCTGCGCCAGCGCGGTGGATGTCGTCATTGTTTGGTCCCCAACAACACGTATATGCGGCCACCCTGCCGTCCACGCGGGGCACACCGTGCTGTCTGGCCGGTCTTCTGACTTGGGATCGTCTGGCCCCCTGCGCCTTCCCGGAGTGATCCAGTGGCATGTGCAGCAGGCCATCCCCCTTACAGCGTTGGGCACGTGCCGGAATTTCACCGGCTTCCCGATTCTCCCGACAGGCGGGCACCAGACAGGGGCAGGATGCACGGAAAATGCCGACGAACAAAAGCCCCCCTTAACGAAAAAAGGCCCCGGACGATGCCGGGGCCTTTCAAATCCAGACGTCAGCGCGCCTTATTGCGGGATGTCGCCTTCGATGCCTTCGACATAGAAGTTCATGCCAGCCAGCGTGCCGTCATCGGCGGTCTCGCCCTCGGCCAGCCAATCGCTGCCGTCCTGCTTTTTCAGCGGGCCGGTGAAGGGGTGGTATTCACCCGATGCGATCTGGTCTTTCAGCGCCAGCGCTTCGGCTTTGACCTCGGCGGGAACCGCGTCCGAAATCTCGCCGATACCAACCATGCCCGGGCCAATACCGTCCCATGTGTCTGTCGACGCCCAAGTGCCGTCCATCACGGCTTTGGTGCGGGCGATGTAATAGGGCGCCCAGTTGTCGATGATCGAGGACACGCGCGGCATGGGGGCGTATTGCGCCATGTCGGATGCCTGACCAAAGGTGATCACGTTGCCGGCCTTTTGTGCAGCCGCTTGAGGGGCAGTCGAGTCGGTGTGTTGCAGGATCACGTCTGCGCCCTGTTCGATCAGAACCTTGGCGGCGTCGGCTTCCTTGGCCGGGTCAAACCATGTGTAGGCCCAGATGATCTTGAACTGGACGTCAGGGTTGACCTTCTTGGCGTGGATATAGGCCGAGTTGATGCCACGGATGACTTCGGGGATCGGGAACGACCCGATATAACCGACGATGTTCGATTTGGTCATCGCACCGGCGATATGCCCCTGAATGGCACGGCCTTCATAGAAGCGGGCCGAATAGGTCGAAACGTTATCAGCGCGCTTGTAGCCGGTGGCGTGCTCGAACTTCACGTTCGGGAATTTGGCCGCAACGTTGATGGTCGGGTCCATGTAGCCGAAGGAAGTGGTAAAGATCAGATCGGCACCGTCCAGCGCCATCTGCGTCATCACGCGTTCGCTGTCGGGGCCTTCGGCCACGCTTTCCACGTAGACGGTTTCGACCTTGTCGCCGAACTCTTCTTCCAGGGCCAGACGCCCTTGGTTGTGCTCGTAGGTCCAGCCGCCGTCGCCGACGGGGCCGACGAAGACAAAGCCAACCTTGGTCTTGTCCTGGGCAAAAGCGCCCGTGGCAAGGCCCAGCGTCAACGCCGCTGTGGCCATCAGTTTGGTGAAGGTCATGAGTGTTATACTCCCCGGTTTATTGGCCTCAGTGCGAGGCATGGAAAATGCGCCCCAGAGAACCCGGTGCGCGGGATTTGTCAGCTGACAGGATCACCAGAACGATGATCGTTACGATGTAAGGTGACATTGCCAGATACTCTACGGGTATGGCAACGCCCGCGCCTTGCAGATTCAACTGCAACTGGGTGATGCCGCCAAAAAGATAGGCGCCCAGCAAAACGCGCCACGGTTTCCACGAGGCAAAGACAACCAACGCCAGAGCGATCCAGCCGACACCGGCGGTCATGCCTTCGGTCCATTGCGGCACACGGATCAGCGAAATATAGGCCCCGCCCAACCCCGCACAGGCACCGCCGAACAGGATCGCAAGCGTGCGGATGCGTTTGACCTTGTAGCCCAGAGCATGCGCCGCATCGTGGTTTTCCCCCACGGCGCGCAGGACCAGACCGGCGCGGGTGTATTTCAGGCCCGCCCAGACACCCAGCACGATCAGCAGGCCGATATAGACCATGGCATCGTGGCTGAACAGAATCCGGCCCAGCACCGGAATATCGCTAAGCGGGCCAAGGTCCAGATCCGCCATGCGCGGCGGTTTCACCCCCACATAGCTTTGCCCCATCAGCGCCGACAGCCCCAGCCCGAACAATGTCAGACCAAGGCCCGAGGCCACCTGATTGGCCAGCGCCACCTGTGTCAGGAACACGAACAACAGTGACAGCACGGCACCACCCGCCGCCGCCCCGATGAACCCCAGCGCGGGCGATCCGGTGTTCACCGCCACGATAAAGCCCGCGATGGCACCGACGATCATCATCCCCTCGACACCCAGGTTCAGAACGCCCGCACGCTCCACCACCAGCTCGCCCGTGGCGGCCAGAAGGATCGGGGTGGCAGCGCTCATCAGCGCGGCCAGCAAAAGGATCGGATTGATAACAGACAGGTCCATCACGCCACCTCTGCCGCGCCAAAGCGCAGCCTGTAATTGGTCAGCACGTCCAGCGCCAACAGGAAAAACAACAACATGCCCTGAAACACCTGAATGGCGGCGGCGGGCAGTCCAAGCTGCGATTGTGCAATGTCACCGCCGATATAGGTCAGCGCCATCAGGGCCCCGGCCAGCAGAATGCCAATGGGATGCAACCGGCCCAGAAACGCCACGATGATCGCGGTAAACCCGTAGCCTACGTTAAAGTCGATGGTGATCTGGCCCGCAGGGCCTGCGACCTCGAACATGCCGGCCAGTCCCGCCAGCATCCCCGACGCCCCCAGACAGAACAGCACCAGCCGCGCGGGGTTCACACCGCCGAACTTGGCCGCCCGCGGGGCCTCTCCCGTGACCCGAATGGCAAAGCCCAACCGGTGCCGCGTCAGCAGCACATAGGCAAAGATCACCGCGATCAGCGCAGCCACCACGCCCCAATGCATCCCCGATCCGGCGATGATCTCGGCGTTATGGGCGGACGCATATTGTTGCAGGTTCCGCGAGCCCGGAAAGCCGTAGCCTTCGGGGTTTTTCAGCAACCCCAGGGACATCGACGACAAAAGCTGCTCGGCCACGTAAACCAGCATCAGGCTGACCAGAATTTCATTGGTCCCGAACTTGACCTTCAACAGCCCCGGGATCATCGCCCACAGGAACCCGCCCAAGCCGCCACAAATGACCATCAGCGGGAAAATCCACCACGCGTCCAGCGGATAGAACGCCAGTGCCGCCGCAGCGCCGCAGATCGCACCGATGATGTATTGCCCCTCGGCCCCGATGTTCCAGATGCCCGCGCGAAACCCCAACGCCAGCCCCATGGCGATCAGCACCAAGGGCGCGCCTTTGACCAGCAGTTGCGGGCGGTAATAAAACGCAAACTCTCCAAACAGCGGCTGCCAGAAAATCGTCAGGATGGATTGCAGCGGGTCCTTGCCCAGCACCGCAAACAGCAGCCCGCCAAAGACCATCGTCGCCAGCACCGCCAACAGCGGCGTGGCCAGCGCCATCGCCCGGCTTGGCTGTGGCCGCTTCTCAAGCCTGATCATGCGCGGCCTCCATTTTCATCTTGCAAAATAAACGTGCGCCCAAGGGCCGGTTGGCAAGTATCCAAAGGTCACACATGGGCCACCTCCATCCCGTGCGCGCCGCCCATCATCTGACCGATCTCGGCCACCGTCAGCCCTGCTGCGGGGCGCACCGCACTCAGCCGTCCTTCGTTCAGGGCCGCAAAGTTGTCTGAAATCTCCATCAGCTCGTCCAGATCCTGCGAGATCACGATCACCGCAGCCCCGCCTTCGGCCAGATCCAGAAGCGCCTGCCGGATCGCTGCCGCCGCCGAGGCATCGACCCCCCATGTCGGTTGGTTCACCACCAGCACTTCGGGGCGTTGCAATATCTCGCGCCCGATCACGAACTTCTGCAAGTTGCCCCCCGACAAAGACCGTGCCGCGTTGCCCGGTCCCGGCGTGCGCACGTCGAAATCGGCGATGATCTGGTTGGCAAAGCTGCGCGCCGCGCCCCAGTTCAGCAGCCCGTTGCGCTCCAGCCCCTGACGCGCGGCACCGGTCAGCATGGCGTTTTCGGTCAGCGACATATCGGGGGCGGCGGCATGGCCCAACCGTTCCTCGGGCGCGGTCAGCAAACCCGCCGCGCGCCGTGCGTTCGGCCCCAACCGGCCCATGTCGGCCCCTTTGAAAAACACGGTACCGCCAGGCACTTGCACCTCGCCCGACAGGGCCGACAGCAATTCGTCCTGCCCGTTGCCCGCGACACCGCCAATGCCCAGAACCTCGCCCGCGCGCACCGAAACCGAAATCTCGCGCAGCGGCATCCCAAAGTCCGAGGCCGGCGGCAACGACAGCCCGCGCAGCTCCAACAGCACATCGCCCACGGGGCCGGTGGCTTTTTGCGGCGGCTTCAGCGCGCTGCCCACCATCATTTCCGCCATGTCCGCGGCCGACGTGTCACGCGGAATGCAATGCCCCACGACCTTGCCCAATCGCAGGATCGTCGCCGCGTCGCACAGGCTGCGGATTTCCTCCAGCTTGTGCGAGATATACAGGATCGCCGTGCCCTCGGCCGACAGCTTGCGCAGGGTGGTGAACAGAATTTCAACCTCTTGCGGCGTCAGCACGCTGGTCGGTTCGTCCATGATCAATAGTTTCGGGTCTTGCAGCAGACAGCGGATGATCTCGACCCGCTGGCGTTCGCCCGCCGACAGATCCCCCACCAGACGGTGCGGCGCCAGCGGCAGGCCATAGGTTTCCGACACCGCCTTGATCTGTGCCGCCAGTTGGCGCATCGGCGGGGCGTTCTCCATCCCCAGCGCGATGTTCTCGGCCACGGTCAGCGCGTCGAACAGCGAAAAGTGCTGGAACACCATGCCGATCCCGGCCGCCCGCGCCGCGCGCGGATCAGCAGGGGCAAAGCCCGTCCCGTTCAGCGCCATCTGCCCCGCGTCGGGCTTCACCAACCCGTAGATCATCTTGACCAGCGTCGATTTGCCCGCGCCGTTCTCGCCCAACAGCGCATGCACTTCGCCCGGCTGAATGGTCAGGCTTACGCTGTCATTGGCGACCACGCCCGGATAGGCTTTGGTCACGCCGGAAAGGTCCAGAAGGGCTGTCATGCGGTCTCTTTCGTCTTGGCAGGCAAAGGCTTGCGCAACATTAGTAGCTGTGCGGCCACGCCCACGGCAATGGCTTTGGGATGTTTTCCAAGGGCCGGATCGCCGATGGGGCAGGTAATGCGGTCAATTCGGGCAGGGGCGTGACCCAGCGCCGCCAGACGGCTGCGAAACCGCGCCCATTTGGTGGCCGACCCGATCAGCCCCGCAAAGGCAAACTCGCGGTTCAGCAGATGGTGGCACAGTTCCAGATCATAGTCATGTTCGGGCGTCATGATGTAATGCGCCGCGCGGTCATCGGCATCCGCCAGTACGTCGGTGGGCACCGCATCGGTGCGGGCAATCGCACCCGGCAATTGCGCCAGCTCGCCCGCGCGCACGTCGCTGACCAGCACGTCATACTGCGGCAGGTCACTCAGCACGCCGGCCAGCGCGCGGCCGACATGGCCCGCGCCGTAAATCACCACCTGCTGCCGCTCTTGCCACAGCGATTCCGCCATCCAGCCGCCTTGCAGCATCGCGCGCAACGGCACCGCGCCATCAGCGGCCCGCACACAGGCGCGCTGCATCTGCGTCGGCATAGGAGCCGCCCCGCTGACCCGCCGCGCCCAGACGCCGTCGTACTCCGTCTCGATGGCCCGAAACCGCGCCGCGTCGAACCATTCCAGCACGATCACCACGGCCCCGCCGCAGCATTGGTTCAGCGTTGGCCCCAGCGCCAGCTTTTCCATTCGTGCGGGCGGCGCATCCAGCGCCAGCATCTCGCGCGCGTGTCGCACCGCTTCCAGCTCCAGCCGCCCGCCACCGATGGTGCCCGACAGCCCGTCACCCCAGACCAGCATTGACGTGCCCGCCGCGCGTGGCGCCGACCCGCGCACGTCGGCCAGCACGATCCGCACGACGCGGCCCTGTGTCTCGATGGCGGTGCCTAGGGCATCCAGATCCATCATGCGCCGCGCGCCCGGTGAATGGCGGCCAGCACCTGTTCAGCGGTGGCGGGCGCGTGCAGATCGGGATAGCCGTCGCCACAAGAGGCCACCGCATCCGACAGGGCCATCAAAGTGGCGATGCCCAGCATCAACGGCGGCTCGCCCACCGCTTTGGATTTGTAAATCGTATCGGCACGGTTCTCGCCGTCCCAAAGTGCGACGTTGAACACTTCGGGCCGGTCGCCGCAGGCGGGGATCTTGTAGGTTGATGGCGCGTGCGTGCGCAGCGCGCCGGTGTCGTCCCAAACCAGTTCCTCGGTCGTCAGCCAGCCTGCGCCCTGAACAAATCCGCCCTCGACCTGCCCGATGTCCAGCGCGGGGTTCAGCGAGGCACCGGCATCATGCAGAATATCCGCCCGCAGCATCCGGTTCTCGCCGGTCAGCGTGTCCACCGCCACCTCGACCGCCGCAACGCCGTAAGCAAAGTAAAAGAACGGGCGGCCATGTCCCTTGATTCGGTCCCACGAAATCTCGGGCGTTTTGTAAAAGCCGGTCGACGACAGGCTGATCCGCGCCTGATGCGCCAGTGCCGCCACCTCGGCAAAGCTGTAGTCGGCGCCGCCCGCCGTCACCCGTCCGTCCTTGAACGCCACATCGGCAGGGCTGCATTGATGCAACTGCGCCAGATGCAGCTCGATCCGTTCCCGTATGGTGTCGCAGGCATTGCGCACCGCCATCCCGTTCAGGTCAGACCCTGACGACGCCGCCGTGGCGGATGTGTTGGGCACCTTGGCCGTGTCCGTTGCCGTGATCCGCACAGCCTCCATCGGCACACCGAACCGGCTGGCCGCGACCTGCGCCACCTTCTGGAACAGGCCCTGACCCATTTCGGTCCCGCCGTGGTTCAGATGGATCGACCCGTCGGCATAGACATGCACCAGCGCCCCGGCCTGATTAAGGTGCGTCAGCGTGAACGAAATCCCGAACTTCACCGGCGTCAGCGCCAGCCCCTTGCGGATCACACCGCCGCGCGCGTTCCATTCATCCACCGCCGCCCGCCGCGCCGCATAGTCCGACGTGTCCTCAAGCCGCGCCAGCATCTCGTGACCGATGAAATCGTCCACCTCTTGCCCATAGGGGGTGGTCTGTATCTTTTGGCCGGAAATATCCCCGCCGGAGGCATAAAAGTTTGCCCGCCGCACCGCCGTCGGATCGGCGCCCAAGGCATGGGCCACGTGATCGACGATCCGCTCCATCCCCAGCATCCCCTGCGGCCCACCAAAGCCGCGAAAGGCGGTGGCGGACTGGTGGTTGGTTTTCCAGCGGTGGCTGGTGATGCGCACCGCAGGCAGGTGATAGGCATTGTCGGCATGCAGCATTGCGCGGTCGGCCACGGGCAGCGACAGGTCCATCGCCCAGCCGCAGCGGGTGTCGTGGCGCACGTCCAGCGCCAGAATGCGCCCCGCGTCGTCATAGGCCACGTCATAGGTGATGCGGAAATCATGGCGCTTGCCGGTGATGATCATGTCATCATCCCTGTCATAGCGCATCTTGCAGGGGCGGCCCGTCGCGCGGGCGGCAATGGCACAGGCCACGGCCAACGCGTTGCCCTGGCTTTCCTTGCCCCCAAACCCGCCGCCCATGCGCCGCGTCTCGACCCGTACGGCGTGCATGTGCTGGCCGATGGCCTCGGCCACCTTGTGCTGGATTTCCGACGGGTGCTGGGTGGACGAATGCACATGCATGTCGCCGTTGTCTCCGGGCAGGGCAAGGGCGGCTTGGCCTTCAAGGTAAAAATGTTCCTGCCCGCCGATCTCCATCACCCCCGACAGACGGTGCGGGGCGTCGGCAAAGCCTGCGTCCAGATCGCCGCGCGCATAGACGCGCGGGCCATCCTCGAACCGGCTGTCGGCGGCCTCGGCCTGTTCGATGGTAAGGATCGGCGTGGACTTTTCGATCGTCGCACGGCCCAGCCGCGCCGCGCGGCGGGCGGCACCGTGGCTGGTCGCGACAACCAAAAACAGCGGTTGCCCGAGGTAATGCACAGCATCCGTCGCCAGCAGCGGCTCGTCATGGTTCGAGGGCGACACATCGTTGTCAAAGGGCAGATCGGCAGCTGTTATCACCGCAACCACACCGGGGCTTTCGCGCACCGCGTCAAGGTCCAGCGCTGTCAGCTTGCCGGCAGCCACGGTGCTGGTGCCAAAGGCCAGATGCAGCGTGTCGCGCGGCGTGGGAATGTCATCGACATAGCGCGCGGCCCCCGTCACATGCAGGCGGGCGGCGTCGTGGGGCAGGGGTCGGGCGACACTCATGCGCGGACCTCCAGCACCGATGTTGGCGCGCCTTGGTCTTCGGACCATGCCCGCAACAGCATGTTCTGCGCGGCCTCCATCCGGTAGGCGGCACTGGCGCGCATGTCGGACAGGGGGGTGAAGTCCTGCGCAAGTGCGGCCATCGCGGCGCGCGCTGTGTCTTCACTCCACGGCTGCCCCGTCAGCGCGGCCTCGGCCTTGGGCGCACGTTTGGGCGTGGCCGCCATGCCGCCAAAGGCGATGCGGGCGGTTTTGATGGTGCCCTCCACGACCTCGATCCAGAAGCACCCGCAGACCGCCGAAATGTCCTGATCAAAGCGTTTCGACAGCTTGTAGCAGCGCAGGTGGTCGGCGCCCCGTGGCAGGGTGATATGGGTCAGGAACTCGCCCTTTTGCCGGTCCTGTTTGCCATAGTCGATGAAAAAATCGGCAATGGGCAGGCTGCGCGTGTCGGCCCCGTGTCGCAGGTGCAGGGTCGCATCCAGCGCGATCAGCGCCGGTGGACCGTCGCCAATGGGCGAGCCATTGGCGACATTGCCGCCGATGGTCGCGGCATTGCGCACCTGCGCGGATCCATAGCGGCGGATCAGCTCGGCAAAGGTCGGGTGGTGTTCGGCCATAACGGGGTGCAAGTCCGACAGAGTGGTCATCGCGCCGATGGTGATCACGTCGTCGCTGACCGTCACACCGCGCAGGCCGTCCACATGGGTCAGGAACGCGGTCTGCCCCAGATCGCGCATTTGTTTGGTCACCCACAGGCCCACATCCGTGGCACCCGCGATCAGCGTGGTGTCGGGATGGGCGGCGTACCAGTCGGCAAAGGCGTCGAGGGTTGTGGGGTGGCTTGGGGGCTCTGCCCCCGCCTGCGGCTTCCCCGGGATATTTGTGGCCAAAAGAAGCGGGGTGTCGTGCATGTGGTCGGGGACGGGCGCGTCTTGCGCCGCTTGGGCCGCGCGGATGATCGGGGCGTAGCCGGTGCAGCGGCACAGGTTGCCCGCCAGCGCGGTGTCATGGTCGGTGCGGCCGTTCAGGTGGTTGGCGGCCATGGTGGTGACAAAGCCGGGCGTGCAAAAGCCGCATTGCGACCCGTGGTGGTCAATCATGGCCTGTTGCACCGGGTGCAGGGTGCCATCGGGGGCGCTGATACCTTCGACGGTGCGGATGGCTTTGCCCTGCAGTTGTGGCAGGAACAGGATGCAGGCGTTCAGCGGGCGGGCGCTGTCGGCATCGGTGACGATCACCGAACAGGCCCCGCAATCGCCTTCGTTGCAGCCTTCCTTGGTGCCGGTCAGGCCGCGGGTTTCGCGCAGCCAGTCGAGGAGTGTCGTCGTGGGGGAGACATCTGTCGCCGTGACGTCCTCTCCGTTCAGACGAAAAGACACGTTCATGAGGTTCTGACCTGCCACCCTACCAATGCCCAACAAGGCGCGGCGTCGATGTGGCGTAGACGGCGCGCGGGCGTGTTGGCGTTCAGCCTAGGCGGGCAAGGTGTTGCATTGCAAGAGATTTGGCGATGTACCCAAGGGCAGGCACCGGAAAGTGGCGCGAAAGGCGTCAATGCGCTGGCAGGGGGCGCGGCGCGGGGTTAGGATTGGGCCATGCCCCATGATCCACGATTCATTCACCTGCGCACCCATTCCGAGTATTCCCTGCTGGAGGGCGCGCTGCGGCTGAAAAAGCTGCCCGACCTGTGCAAAAAGCACGATATGCCCGCGCTGGCGTTGACCGACACCAACAACATGTTCGCGGCACTGGAATATTCCGTGACCCTGTCGGGGGCGGGTATCCAGCCGATCATCGGCTGTCAGGTCGATCTGACATGGGTCGAGACGCGCCCCGGCGACCGTCCGCGCCTGCCTGCGGGGCTGGTGCTGCTGGCCCAGAACGAGACGGGTTACGAAAACCTGATGAAGCTGAACTCGTGCCTGTACCTCAAAGGCGACGGGCAACTGCCGCAGGTGACGCTGGACGAGCTTGAGGCATTGTCAGGGGGGCTGATCTGTCTGACAGGCGGGCCCGAGGGCCCCGTGGGCCAGCTTCTGCGCGCGGGCCAGACCCCTGCGGCGCAGGCAATGATGGACCGGCTGGCCGCGGCCTTTCCCCAGCGACTGTACGTCGAATTGCAGCGCCACCCTGGACCGGACGGCCAGCCCGACGCCGAGAAACTGACCGAGCGGCCCTTTGTCGAGATGGCCTATGCGATGGAGTTGCCGCTGGTCGCCACCAACGACGTTTATTTCCCTGCCTCGGATATGTACGAAGCGCACGACGCGCTGATCTGTATCGCCGAGGGCGCCTATGTCGACCAGCAGCAGGACCGCCGCCGCCTGACCAACCAGCACTATTTCAAATCGCAATCCGAGATGGTGACGCTGTTTGCCGACCTGCCCGAGGCGGTCCAGAACACCGTGGAAATCGCCAAACGCTGCGCCTTCATGGCCTATCGCCGCGATCCGATCCTACCGAAGTTTGCCGACGACGAGGTGGTCGAGCTGCGCCGTCAGGCCAACGAGGGCCTGCAAGCGCGTCTGGCGGTGATCCCGCACGCGGCCCCGGTCGAAGACTACCAGAAACGGCTGGATTTCGAGCTGGACATCATCGAGGGCATGGGGTTCCCCGGCTATTTCCTGATCGTTGCCGATTTCATCAAATGGGCCAAGGACGAGAATATCCCCGTGGGCCCGGGCCGTGGGTCGGGGGCGGGCAGCCTTGTGGCCTATGCGCTGACGATTACCGACCTTGATCCACTGCGCTATGCGCTGCTGTTCGAACGGTTCCTGAACCCCGAACGGGTCAGCATGCCCGACTTTGACATCGACTTTTGCATGGACCGCCGCGAAGAGGTGATCCGCTACGTGCAGAAGAAATACGGCCGCGACAAGGTGGGGCAGATCATCACCTTCGGTGCGCTGCTGTCCAAGGCGGCGGTGCGCGACATCGGGCGGGTGCTGCAAATGCCATACGGTCAGGTCGACCGTCTGTCGAAACTGATCCCGGTCGAAGGCGTCAAACCCGTCAGCATCGCCAAGGCGCTGATCGACGAGCCGCGCTTGCGCGACGAGGCGCGCAATGAAGAGGTGGTCAAACGGCTGCTGGATTACGGCCAGCAGGTCGAAGGGCTGTTGCGCAACGCATCGACCCATGCTGCCGGTGTGGTCATTGGCGACCGCCCGCTGGACGCGCTGGTGCCGCTGTACCAGGACCCGCGGTCCGACATGCCCGCGACGCAGTTCAACATGAAATGGGTCGAACAGGCCGGTCTGGTCAAGTTCGACTTTCTGGGCCTGAAAACCCTGACCGTGATCCAGAACGCCGTGGACCAGATCCGTGGCGCCGGGCGCGACCTGCACACCTCGGCCGACGGCACGCAGCTATATGAACCCGCGCCGGGGACCGAGAACGACATCAACGCCATCCCGCTGGATGACGAAGCCTCTTACAAGCTTTATGCCGCCGCCAAGACGGTCGCCGTGTTCCAGGTGGAATCCAGCGGCATGATGGACGCGCTGAAACGGATGAAGCCGACCTGTATCGAGGACATCGTGGCCCTTGTGGCGCTGTACCGTCCCGGCCCAATGGAAAACATCCCGACCTATTGCGAGGTCAAGAATGGCCAACGCGAGCGCGAGAACCTGCACCCGACCATCGACCACATTCTGGACGAGACTCAGGGCATCATCGTCTACCAGGAACAGGTGATGCAGATCGCGCAGGAAATGGCCGGCTATAGCCTTGGCGGTGCTGACCTGTTGCGCCGTGCGATGGGTAAGAAAATTCAGGAAGCGATGGACGCCGAGCGGCCCAAGTTCCTGGAAGGGTCCAAGGCCAATGGCGTCGACAAGGACAAGGCGATGGAGGTCTGGAACCTGTTGGACAAATTCGCCAACTACGGTTTCAACAAATCCCACGCGGCGGCCTATGCGGTGGTCAGCTATCAGACCGCATGGCTCAAGGCGAACCACCCGGTCGAGTTCATGGCCGGTGTGATGAACTGCGATATCCACCTGACCGACAAGCTGGCGATTTACTTTGAAGAAGTCCGCAAGGCGATGGGGCTGCCGTGGGTGCCGCCTTGCGTGAACCGCTCTGATGCGACGTTCAAGGTGGTCGACGGCGCGCTGGTCTATGCGCTGGGCGCGCTGAAAAACGTGGGCGTCGAGGCGATGAAGCTGGTGACCGAAGGGCGCAAGGTGGACGGAGTGGACAAGCCGTTTGCCACGCTCTTTGATCTGGCACGCCGCGTTGATCTGAAACGTGTGGGCAAGCGTCCGCTGGAAATGCTGGCGCGCTCGGGGGCGTTCGACCAGCTCGACAACAACCGCCGTCGGGTGTTCGATGCGCTGGACGCACTGGTGCAATACTCTGCCGCGATCCACGATCAGAAGAATTCCAATCAAGTGTCGCTGTTCGGCGAGGCAGGCGATGACCTGCCCGAACCACGGATGATGCCGGGGGACGACTACATGCCCGCCGAACGGCTGAGCGAAGAGTTCAAGGCCGTGGGCTTTTACCTGTCGGGTCACCCGCTGGACGATTACGCCGGTGCGCTGAAACGCAAGGGCGTGCAGACGCTGGACGAGGTCATCGCCGATGTCGAACGGCGCGGCGCCAAGAACGCCAAACTGGCGGGCGTGGTGGCGGGTTGTCAGATCCGTAAATCGGCCAAGGGCAACCGCTTTGCCTTTGCGCAACTGTCGGACACGACGGGCGCCTACGAGGTGACGCTGTTTTCCGAGGCCTTGGAAAAATCGCAGGATTTCCTTGTGACAGGGGCCAAGGTGATCATCACCGCCGAGGCGACGATGGAAAGCGATCAGTTGAAGCTGCTGGCGCGGTCCGTGGCCCCGATTGATGCCGTTGTGGCCGATGTGGGCGGCATGGGGCTGCGCGTGTTCATCAACGACGCAGGCGCGGTCGGCTCGATTGCCACGGTGCTGGAAGGGGCCGCCAAAGGCCAGCGCGCCATCGGGCGCGGGCCGGTGCAACTGTGCCTGATGGGCGCGGGGCTGAACGGCGAAGTGGACGTGGAACTGGGCGATGATTTCCCGGTGAACCCGCAAATCAAGGGCGCGATCAAAAGCCTGGGCGGCGTGGTCTCGGTCGAGGAAATCTAGACACCCAATTGCCGGGTTTCGGCGAATTGGTGGACACCGGCGCGACCCTTGCGTTAACACTTGCGCACGCAGATGCAGGAGGTGCGGCGTGCGCAAGGCTTTGACAGGATTGGCGATAACGCTTGCTATGACAGGCTGTGGTGATCCGCTGGACAAGGTCGAACACATCGCCGACGTGGAACTGGCCGACGATCAGCCCACAGCCGCTGCCTTGCCCTCGTCCGACGAACTGGCCCGCGAGGGCGGTTTCTTTGCCGGTTTGTTCAAGGGCAAAGAGACAGACGCACCGGATCAGGCGGCCCCACCGGAAGCCGAAGCTACCCCCGAAGATATGAGCGCCGAGGACGGGTCTGGCGATGATGTGACCAACGCTGAAACTGAAGCCGAACCCGAGGAGGCCGCAGTGACAGCGTTGGTCGCGCCGGAAAAGCGCCGCGGCCTCTTCGGCCTGTTGCGCGGCGCGCCGACCCTGCAAGACAATGCGCCGACAGCCACCGTGCAAACCGCATCCTTGTCCCCCGACAGTCCTGAAGTCGCCCCCCAAGCGCAGGTTTCGGACACAAAACGGCGCGGCCTGTTCGGCGGCGGTCGTGCGGCACATGCCTCAGGCCCTGACACGCTGGATGTGCCGGTGGGGGCTGTGCTGCCCTATGGTGCCATTGCGCGCGTGTGTGATGCGAACCCCAAACAGCTGGGCACCAGGATCGACAAGGCCCCTGCACGGGGCAACGGCTTTACGCTCTATGACAGCAACCCGCAAAGCACCGCGGCGCGTACATTCTATGTCACCGGGTTTTCCGACGGCTGCCCGCGCCAGTTCACCGCCGCACTGGCCATGTTCGGCGCGCCGTCGATGCACGAGCAGTTGCGCTATGGACAAGCTTCCGAAGAATACCCCTACAGCGACACCGACAAAGCCTATGATAAGATCAAATCGCAAATCTGCCGCGTCGGCAAACGCAAACCCTGCGGCAGCGCCATCAGCCGGCTCGAGCGGGACACGGTGTTTATCAGCACTTACGAACACTTCGGCAACAACGCCCGCTGGTCCGACATTCTGCTGCACGACGGTCAGGTGATGGCGGCGGCGATCAAAACGCCCTAAGCGAACGCGCGCCAGCCGACCCTCCGGGGGGGGTAAAACCAGAGAAGCCATAAAGCGGTGCTTGTACGCGCGGCCTTAGCTTCATCTTGCCCGATAAACTCTCCCCGAAGGGTCGGGCCGCCACTGGGCCGAAGCGCTCAGTAATGCGGCGGGCGTTCGTCGCCGATGACGGTGCCGCCTGTGGTCTGGGATTCGCGTTCACCCTCGCGCTGCATCAACATGTGGACACGGCGGGTCAGGGTGGCGATCTCGCCTTCCTGGCGGGCGACAACATCCGACAGATCGTCGACGGTGCGGATCAGGTGGGCGATCTGTTCTTCGAGCTGTTCCATGCGGGATCTCCTTGTTGATGCCCATGTGGGCCATCCTGCCATCGCTTGCAATGGGGCGCGAGGTGCTTGCCCCCATCTGGCCCATATCGTAAGCCCATGCGCGAACGCTGACCCGATCGGAGCCTGTCATGGCAAAGCCCAAAAAGACCCCACGCCCCAAGGCGGAAACGCCCAAGGGCTTCCGCGACTATTTCGGAACCGAGGTCACCGCCCGGACCGAGATGCTGCAAGCGATTGCCGGGGTCTATCATCGCTACGGCTTTGACGCGCTGGAAACCAGCGCGGTCGAGACGGTCGAGGCGCTGGGCAAGTTCCTGCCCGACGTGGACCGCCCCAACGCGGGCGTCTTCGGCTGGCAAGAGGATGGCGAGGGCGACAAGCCCGGCGACTGGCTGGCGCTGCGCTATGACATGACGGCACCGCTGGCACGGGTCTATGCCCAGCACCGCAACGATTTGCCCAACCCCTATCGCCGTTATGCAATGGGCCCCGTCTGGCGCAATGAAAAGCCGGGGCCGGGCCGGTTCCGCCAGTTCTACCAATGCGACGCCGACACCGTCGGCAGCGCCAGCATGGGCGCAGATGCCGAGATTTGCGCGATGCTGGCCGACACGCTGGAACAGGTCGGCATCCCGCGCGGCGACTACATCATTCGCGTCAACAACCGCAAAGTGTTGAACGGCGTGATGGAGGTCGCGGGCGTGCTGGACCCCGCCAACCCCGAAGCCATGGAACACGAGCGCGGCATCGTGCTGCGCGCTATCGACAAGCTGGACCGTCTGGGCACCGACGGCGTGCGCGCGCTGCTGGGGGCAGGGCGCAAGGACGACAGCGGCGATTTCACCGATGGCGCGGGTCTGAGCGAGGCACAGGCCGACGTGGTCATGGGCTTCATGGAGGCCAAGCGCGACAGCGGTGCGGCCACAGTGGCGCGGCTGCGTGAACTCGTCGCGGGATCGCAGACCGGCGAGGCCGGCGTGGACGAGCTGGAAGAGATCGCGGCGCTGCTGGCGGCGGGCGGCTACGGCCCCGACCGGATCGAGATTGACCCTTCGGTCGTGCGCGGCCTTGGCTACTACACCGGCCCCGTCTACGAGGCCGAGCTGACCTTTGAAATCTTTGACGAAAAAGGCCGCAAGCGGCAGTTCGGGTCGGTCGCGGGCGGCGGGCGCTATGACGATCTGGTCAAGCGCTTCACCGGACAGGAAGTGCCCGCGACCGGCGTGTCGATTGGTGTCGACCGTTTGCTGGCCGCCCTGACCGCCAAGGGCCGGATGGAGCGCGCCGTGCAAGGCCCCGTGGTCGTCACCGTGATGGACCGCGCGCGGATGGCCGATTATCAGGCGATGGTGGCCGAGCTGCGGCAGGCAGGTATCCGCGCCGAGGTCTACCTGGGCAATCCCAAGAACTTTGGCAACCAGTTGAAATACGCCGACAAACGCGGCAGCCCCGTGGCCATCATCGAAGGTGGCGACGAAAAAGAGCGTGGCGTGGTGCAGATCAAGGACCTGATCCTTGGCGCGAAAATTGCCGAAACAGCCACCCACGAGGAATGGAAGGACCGGCCCAGCCAGTTCGAAGTGCCCCGTGACCAGATGCTGGCCAAGGTGCGCGAAATCCTCGAAGGACAAGAACCATGATCACCCGCGAAGGCCGTGCCAAGGCGGTTGCGTTGCGTGACCGGTTCGAGGCCGCAGGCGCACAAGTGGTCGAGCCGCCGATGCTGCAAAGCGCCGAGTTGCTGCTGGACCTCTATGGCGAAGACATCCGCGCGCGGGCCTATGTCACCAGCGATGCGCTGCGCGGCGAACAGATGCTGCGGCCCGATTTCACGGTGCCGGTGGTGCAGATGCACATGGCGCACGGGGCAGACCCCGCGCGTTATACCTACGCGGGCGAGGTGTTTCGCCGGCAAGAGGATGACCCAGACCGCGCCAACGAATTCCTGCAAGTGGGGTTCGAGGTGTTCGACCGCGCCGATCCGGCAGCCGCCGATGCCGAAGTGTTCGCGCTGATGGCCGAAGCCGTCGCGGGGCTGAACCTGCGCGCAGCCACCGGCGACATCGGCATTCTGACGGCCGCGGTCAACGGCCTGCGCACAACCGAGGCACGGCGCGCCGCCTTGCTGCGCCACATCTGGCGCCCGCGCCGGTTCCGCGCGCTCTTGGACCGGTTCGCGGGGCGCACGCCCGTGCCCGCCAGCCGCAAGGCGCTGTTGGCCAACCCGCAGCCGCGTCTGGGGTCGGCACCGCTGATCGGTGTCCGTACTGACGCCGAGATCGAGGCGCGTATCAGCGCGCTGCACGCCGACGCCGCCGCCAAACCGATCAGCGACGGCGAGATGGACCTGCTGGATACGCTGCTGAACGTGCGTGAAACCGTGCCCTTTGCCCTGTCGCAACTGCGCGATCTGACCGTGGACATGCCGTCGATTGCGAACGCGGTCGAAGGGCTGGCCGCGCGGTCCGATGCGCTGGTGGCGCGGGGCGTGGACGTGGATACGCTGGATTTCGAGGCCAGCTATGGCCGCACGTCGATGGAATATTATGACGGCTTCGTCTTTGGCTTTTATGCCGCAGGGCGCGCCGATCTGCCCGCGGTGGTCAGCGGCGGGCGCTATGACGCGCTGACCCGCAGACTGGGCGGCGGCGCGGAAATTCCGGCGGTGGGGGCCGTGCTGCGCCCCGGCCTGATGGCCGAACTGGAGGCAGGCGCATGATCAAACTGGGTGTGCCGTCCAAAGGGCGGCTGATGGAAAAGACATTCGACTGGTTTGCCGCCCACAACATCCGGCTCAGCCGCACAGGGTCTGACCGCGAGTATGCCGGCGCCGTGACGGGGATCGACGGCGTGTCGCTGGTGCTGCTGAGCGCGGGCGAGATCCCGCGCGAACTGGCAGCGGGGCGCATCCATCTGGGCGTGACCGGCACCGATCTGGTGCAGGACAAACTACCGCTGTGGGAACAGCAGGTCGAGCCGCTGGAAGAAATGGGCTTTGGCGAGGCGGATCTGATCGTGGCGGTGCCGCAAGCCTGGGTCGACGTGGACACGCTGGACGATCTGGATGCGGCGGCAGCGGCGTTTCGCGCCACACACGGCTACCGCCTGCGGATTGCCACCAAGTATCACCGTTTGGTGCGCGAATTCCTGCGTGACGCAGGCGTGGCCGATTATGCCATCGTCGACAGCCAGGGCGCCACCGAAGGCACCGTCGCCAACGAGACCGCCGAGGCGATTGCCGACATCACATCCAGCGGCGAGACGCTGCGGGCGAACCACCTGAAAGTGTTGTCCGACGGGTTGATCCTGCGGTCGCAGGCGACGCTGTGGCGGTCGCGGGTGGCCGATGTGGCGGATGAGGACCGCGCTGCGATGACCGAAATGCTGGCGCGCCTGGGCTGAGCGATGCGCGCTTTGCCGGGGGCAGGAGCCTCCGGCGGGGATATTTTTCGCCAAAAGAATGCCGGTTACAGCACGCCGATTTCTGCCAGCGCGCGGTTCAGCTCGACGGGCAGTGGCTCTTCCGACTCGCGGCCCTTGGGCAGGTCGGGGGGCGCGTCGGCGGGCGTCAGGTAACGCCAGCCCTGAAAGGGACGGCGCAGGCTGGTCTGGGTGCGAATGATCTCGGGGTCCAACACGATGGCGCAGCGGCGGATGCCGTCGCCGCCCATGACTTCGTCCAGGCGAAGAATGCGCTGGCGGGCCTGAATGACGCCCTTGATCACCCAGTAGATCGAGCCGCCGTTCAGGATTTCATCGACCCGCTTGGGAAACATACGGGTCACATGACGGGGCTGGCCGCTGGCGGTTTGCGCCTGTTTGCTGGACTGCCATGCGATCAGATCATCGACATTTTCGGTGCCGACGCTCAGCTTGATCAGGTTTACACAAGGTTTGTTCACAGAGTTACCCACAGAATCATATCCCCTACACCGTATGATGTGGCCTTCGTCGGGCAGAGTTCAATAGGTTGTGGTCTGAGTGCAGATCAATGGTTGTGGTTTGAGGCCGGTTCAGGCATCTTGGTTATCTTTCCACAAGCCAGAGAATCGACGCCATGACACGCTTTGCCGCCCCGATCGCAGAACAAATTTGGGATATGAAATACCGGTTCAAGGCAGCCGATGGCACGCCCAAGGACGTGACGGTCGAAGACACCTGGCGTCGCATCGCCCGCGACCTGGCACAGGTCGAAAAAGACCCCGCCACATGGGAAGAGAATTTTTATGGCGCGCTGGAGGATTTCCAGTACCTGCCCGCCGGGCGCATCACCGCAGGGGCAGGCACCGCGCGCAAGGTCACGTTGTTCAACTGCTTTGTCATGGGCACAGTGCCCGACAGCATGGGCGGCATTTTCGATATGCTGAAAGAGGCCGCGCTGACCATGCAGCAGGGCGGCGGCATCGGCTATGATTTCAGCACCATCCGCCCCAAGGGTGCGGATGTACACGGCGTGGCCGCAGATGCGTCCGGCCCGCTGTCGTTCATGGACGTCTGGGACGCCATGTGCCGCACCATCATGTCCGCAGGCAGCCGCCGCGGCGCGATGATGGCCACCATGCGCTGCGACCACCCCGATATCGGCGATTTCATCACAGCCAAATCCGACGCCGCCCGTCTGCGCATGTTCAACGTCAGCGTCCTGATCACCGACGCGTTCATGGAAGCCGTGAAGGCCGATGCGTCCTGGGATCTGGTGTTCGATGGCAAGGTCTACCAGACCGTGCAGGCGCTGGACCTGTGGAACCAGATCATGCAGGCGACCTATGACTATGCCGAACCGGGCGTGATCTTCATCGACCGGATCAACGCTGCCAACAACCTGAGCTATTGCGAAACCATCGCCGCCACCAACCCGTGCGGCGAACAGCCCCTGCCGCCCTATGGCGCCTGCCTGTTGGGGTCGATCAACATGGCACGGTTGGTGGCCGATCCGTTCGGCGCAAACGCCGGTCTGGACGAAGACAAGATGACCCGCCTTGTCGCCACCGCCATCCGCATGATGGACAACGTGGTGGATGCGTCGAAATTCCCGCTGCCCGAACAGGAACGCGAAGCACAGCAAAAGCGCCGCATCGGTCTGGGTGTCACCGGTCTGGCCGACGCACTGCTGATGGTCGGCCTGCGCTATGGCTCGGACGAGGCCGCGGCCCAGACCGAAGCCTGGCTGAAGGCGATTGCACGGGCCTCCTATCTGGCCTCGGTCGACCTGGCCAAGGAAAAGGGCGCTTTCCCGCTGTTCGATGCTGACGCCTACCTGGCATCCGGCAACATGATGAACATGGACGACGACGTGCGCGACGCAATCCGCACCCACGGCATCCGCAACGCCCTGCTGACGTCGATTGCGCCCACCGGCACCATCTCGCTGTATGCGGGCAACGTCAGCTCGGGGATCGAGCCGGTCTTTGCCTATGCCTACACCCGCAAGGTGCTGCAAAAGGACGGATCGCGCACAGAGGAAGAGGTGGTCGATTACGCCGTGCAATTGTGGCGCGACCTGAAAGGCGACGTCGAACTGCCCGACTATTTCGTCAACGCCCAGACGCTGGCCCCCGCCGACCACGTCAAGATGCAGGCCGCCGCGCAGAAATGGATCGACAGCTCGATTTCCAAAACCATCAACTGCCCCGCCGACATCAGCTTTGACGCGTTCAAGGATGTGTATATGCAGGCGTGGGACACCGGCTGCAAAGGCTGCACAACCTACCGCCCCAACGACGTGACCGGCAGCGTGCTGAGCGTGTCGGAAGACAAGAAAGCCGCCCCCGAGGTCATCGCCAATTCCGACGCCGAACCGATGCAGCCGCACGGTGACGTGATCTATATGGCCGACCCGCTGGACCGCCCCGAAACGCTCGAGGGCAACACCTACAAGGTCAAATGGCCCGACAGCGAGCACGCGATTTACATCACCATCAACGACGTGGTGATCGGTGGCCGCCGCCGTCCGTTCGAGGTGTTCATCAACTCCAAGAACATGGAGCATTTCGCCTGGACCGTGGCGCTGACGCGGATGATTTCGGCCGTGTTCCGGCGCGGTGGCGATGTGTCTTTCGTGGTGGAAGAGCTGAAGGCGGTCTTTGACCCGCGCGGTGGTGCATGGATGCGCGGCAAATACATCCCGTCGATCCTGGCCGCGATTGGCGGCGTGATCGAACAGCACATGATCGTCACAGGCTTTATCGCGGGCGAGGGGATGGGCCTGAAAACCGACCCCACGGCGAAAGTGGTCGAGCTTGAGAACGCCGCCCCACGCGGCAAGGCGTGCTCCTCCTGCGGCAGCTACGAATTGCGCATGGTCGAAGGCTGCATGACCTGTGCGTCATGTGGATACAGCAAGTGCGGGTAAGATAGTTTGAGAGCCAGAGTCTGTAGGACCCACTAAATCTTGTCCATTTCCGGGGTGATTTGGCCATTCCGGCACGGAACTAATGACCATCGGCTGCGCTGCAGTCGGTGGTTTCTTTTTATTTCAATGGCTTGCAGGGTTGGCGGATTTGCGGCTTTTGATGCGCCGTCGGGGTGCTCCACCCTGGTGGGCGCCGTTGACGGCCAGCCGCTCTTTCGGCATCCCTTAGGGCAAATCCGGCCGGGTTCTTTTCAAAATCCCCCTCATGCAGAACATCTGCCTGAGGGCATGGCGCGCTGCGCCAGAAAGGACCTCCATGACGAAAATCAAATTCATCGATGCCCGCTTCGCCGATTCCAACGAGAACGAGTTCGCCCTCAAGCGCCGTTTCGAGTGGCACTTGCGCAAGCTCCGCGCTCTACAGGACGGGGTGTCCCCAAAGGTTCCGGGAGACTTTGAAGATGAGTTGCGCTGGAACGAGGATCTCATCGCCGTGCCGCTCTCCGAAAAGGACCGCAACAAGGCGCTGCGACGTGCGCGCCGGGTAATGGGCGCGCGCGCCAAGGCTTCCGGGCTCAGCCATCTCAGCTCGGATGACCGGCGCGCGCTCGAGGCGTTTCGTGACGGGGCAGATCTGGTCGGCATCGCCAGCGAACACCGCGCCGATGAGATCGCCGCCGCGATCCATGCCGAGATGCCTTGGATGGCGGCGGCGACTGACTTCCTGTGGAAGGCGATGCGCCGCTCGGTGCGGGCGGGTGAACCCGGCTTCTGGCTGCCGCCCGTGCTGCTCGACGGCCAGCCGGGGATCGGCAAGAGCGTGTGGTCGCGCGAGCTCGGGCGCCATCTCGGGGTGCCGCGCTGTGGGATCGAAGGGACTGCCGAGCAGGCCTCTTTCGTCGTGAACGGTTCCCAACGTGGCTGGGGCACGGCCTTCCCGGGACGGCCCCTGCAGACCATCATGCAGAGCCTCTGCGCAAACCCGGTCGTGGTGATCGACGAGATCGAGAAGGCCGGGACGCCGACCTCGACGAAGGGGCAGGTCTACGGCTTGGCTGAGGGGCTGCTGCCGCTACTGGAGCGGTCGTCTGCCGTGGCATGGAAGTGCCCCTACTACCAGGTCGGCTTTGACATGTCCTGGATCAGCTGGGTCCTGACCTCGAACAGCCTGAATACGCTTCCGGCCCCATTCTTGAGCCGTCTGGAGATCTTGCGCCTTGCCGGCCCCGGTAAGGGGGACCTCATCTCCTTCGCGGAGCGCGGGGGCGCACGACGGGGGCTGTGTGATGCAGCTCTGGGCGCGATCTGCGAGGTGATCGATCAGGTTGCCGAGGCGCATGAGCTCAATCTGCGTCATGTGTCGCGCATGCTGGCCAGGGGAGAAGCCATCGCTAGCAGCCCGCTGTCGCATTGAGTGGTTAATGCGAGCGCGCGCCTTTGGACGGCCAAGATCATAGCAGCGGCCTGGGCTGAGGGCCGCAAATGGCGGGGGTCAGCCCTCCTGCAACATTCGTGTAAGGCGCAATCTTAAGCCAGGCGCCGACACGAACGGCGGGAAGCGGACCTTCGCTGCGTTGGTATGCCGTCGAGCGTGCATACGAAAAAGCCGACATTGGCGATCTGCCTAGGTTCTGACCTGACCCTCTTTCACTTCTCTTTTTCCTGGCTCTTCTTCGAGAGCTTTGAAACCAGCCAAGTACCCAGTTCATAGAGAGCAAGAATGCAGTATACCAAAGCGACCATATTCATCAGAGCTGATTTGTCGTATGTTTCAGCAGCAAGTGCGCCGTAGTTGTAGGAAAGCGCACTGTAGCATGAGCCGTGTAGGATACGATGAAACATGTTTTTCAGACCTTTCGTCTGTATGCCTAGTGGCGAGTTGCGAATGGCCTAATTCTGCGGAAGCATTGACTTACTGGATTGGTTGAGAAGTTCTGGACTTTTCAGTAGCTTGCGACTAATTTTGATTTCAAGTTGAGGAAATTTGCGGAATCTTGTGGTTTGGAGTTTGGACAGAAATTTGGGACACTTATTCGTCGTGAGCGTGAGGACAGAGGTCTCACGCAGAAAGACGTACTTGATTTAGTCGCCAAAATTTATCCAGATGCCCCACTCTCAACAGCTCATCTAAGCAGTATTGAGCGGGGCAAGTATCCTAATACGCGAGCGAAAACTGTAAAGATGTTTAAGACCGCGTTGGACCTATCTGACGAAGATATAGAAGCGTGTCGTCCGACCTTGGAAAAAACGGACATCCAGAAGATCGCCAGTCGGTCTGCTGCGCTAAGCCCGGATGCCGTGGAAAAGATTGCGAAACAAGTCGAGCGGCGGTCTGGGCTGCGTCGCTCAACGTTTGAGCAACTTAATGAGGCAATCGCTTCCGTTGATAGTCTTGAACGTGCTTTGCTTGCTATGAATGCATCCGGTGATACCGGAATTTCAAAAATTGATGGGTCGGTGCAGGAAGCGATAAACAGTGCATCACTTGCAGATGCCACAGACGCTCTGAGGATTCTTGATTCCGCAAATTCGATGCTTACTGAAGCGGGTACGGACTTCGATCAACGTCGTGCAAGCATTAAAGAGGCTCGCGCCAATCTCTACCTGAGTCAGGGACTCTTTTCGGAGGCTGCAAAAGAGTTCATCGCAGCAGCGGCTCTAATCTCTTTGAGCGATGAAGATAAAGCTGCCAACAAGCAACATGAGTTCGCCTGCATAATGTATAGGGAATCAAGAAGTAAAGGCACCGAAGCGGCTCAACACGCTCTTTCACTTTTTGAGGCAAACAGACCATATTGTGCCAATCACAAGGAACGAAAGCATTGGGCAACTGGCGAGATTGATCGATCAAGTTGCTTGATCGAGATCGCGTGTCGGTCTCCAGGTTCGAACTCTTTGGATTTCCTAAACGAGGCCGTGGCCAATTTGAGAGAGGTCATCGACGACGCACATTTTGAAAGGATGTCTTTCGAGGTTAAAGGATATGCTGCTAACTCACTAGGCCTCGCCTTGATGGACTTGGCCGATCGGCAAAGCGAGGAAGAAGCGCGCGCGTCTACAGTTGAAGCTTATCAAGTTTTCAAACAGTTCCGTCCTTTGTTCGAAGGGCAGATGTACGAAGCTGACTTTTTGACCCACATGGCCAAGGCATGTCGGCGGGTGTCTTCTTTCGAGCCGTTGTTTGCGTCAAGTCGAATGCAGGAAGCTGAGGACTTGCTGGTCGCGAGCTCCGAACTTGCCACTAAAACTTCCGACAAGATGAGTTGTGCCTTTGCCGAAATGGAACGGCTATTGCTGATGGGGCAGGTTTTGTCCCAGCAGCGCGAAAGCCGTGAAAATAGTACTATGGATCAATATTTGCGTGCGGGCAATAACGCCATCCAAACTTGTGAAAGTTGCTTTGATTCGGCAAACGACCCAATCGATTTTGGCCTATTCAAAGCACGAACAGCAAAATTCTATCTTGGTTGTGCGTCAACACAAGACCCCATGAGATTTGATACTTTTTTGCAGAGTGCTCAAGAAGCAGCAGCTAGCGCATTGGGAGCATTTGAAGTTTCATACGCTCCAATTGAATGGGCGCGATCCAAATTCACATTGGGTCAAATTTCTGCGCTGGCCTCACAGCGGGATGCGTCGAGCCGGGACAAGCATTTCAAGACGGCAGTACATTTTAATGAAGCGAAAGAAGTATTCGAAAAAATGGGTTGTGTCTCTGAAGCCATATCGGCCAGTGAGCAATTTGAAAAACACAAGCTTCTGATCTAGCGAAGTCAAGACTACGTAAACGCTTTACGCATCGACAAGAAACGCAGCTGCGAAGTTCTTCTTTGTAAGCTGCAACTGCAGTATTGCGAATATATATCCAATGTCCGCTCTGGGCCGAGTGTGTTGCTTCATTTTTGATTGACGCGGCCGAGGCGCGGAGCATGGACATGTGTTCGCACAAGGACTGCAGCGGCAGCGCCGGCGATGGCGCCGAAGAGATGCGCCTCCCACGAGACGCCGGGTTGGCCCGGAAGAACGCCCCAGAGAATGGAGCCATACAGGACACCGACCAGTAGTGCCGCGCCCAGCGTGACCGTCGAGCGATCCACTAGACCTCGCGCCACGAGGAAGCCGAACCAGCCAAAGACCAGCCCTGACGCGCCGATATGGATGGCGGAGTGAGGTGCCCCTGATTTCCTAGACACCTTCCTCGTTCATTTTCTTCTGTTCTGTTTCATAGTCAATCGGTGACAACATGCCGTTGTTCGTGTGCTTGCGTGTTGGGTTGTAGAACATCTCAATGTA
>JAXMOM010000002.1:0-378086 GCA_034669925.1 Sulfitobacter sp. | reverse complement strand
TCAATAACTTGTGCCACAGCATCCTGTTTGAACTCGTCTGTAAACCGTATTCCCTTATTCATATCCGTCTCTCCTTGGTTCCAAAATTACCAAGCAAAGCGTCTACAAATCTAGGGGCACCTCAATGGGCCGATTTTGATACGTCGGCGCGAGCCGTTCGGGCGCACCATCGTGTAGAACACCTTGGCACCTGTGGTCGACACACGCACATGCAGGCCATTTACTTTCTGGTCGCGCACCTCGTACCGTTTAGTGGTCGCTGGAGCCAGCGCGTCGAGTGATTTTGTTGTCAGGATCTGTGTCATACGAACACTGTAAGAAACCCAGAATCCGCGTGTCAGGGTATGGTTTGGGGCAACATCGTTGAGAAGGAAGCGTCCTGAGTGAAGCTGAAAAGAAATGGACAGGCTACTGATTCAACCTAAAGGGTGGCGCTGGCGGAGTTTTCGGCCCTGTTCAATGCCGGCACCAACCACTCTGGTCGTTCGCCATCGTATACCTCGTCTACAAACCATAGAAAGGTACACATATCCTTCGGTCTAAGTGCGAGGACGAAATTTACAAATTGCTCTCTTTTTGCAAGGTGATCGCTAGCATCGATGGTTTGAAACCGTATTATTTCAGGGAAGTACTCAAGTGGAAAACCGGCCTTCTTTCGTTCGATTTCTTTCCAGTGAACACTGAGTATTGCACTCAGCATTGAGTCCCAAACGTGCATCGGCATACTGCGTGACGTCATCATCTCAACGTGATGAAGATTGTCGTACATCAAAAGCCCATCTTCGCCACCAAATGTTGCCGACAAATGATCCCAATAAGCATCTTTATCTACGCTCGAAAGATATTCTAAATAGTCCCCGATGTAGTCTTCTTGATGTCGCCGCCAGTTCACGATTATTTGCAGGTCAGATGAGCTTACGAGACTAAGGACTTCGCGCGCCATATCAGCAGATAATCCCTTTAAGAAATAGTGCCGTTCTTCTGTCCAGTGGAACGACATAAATTCGAAATATGCATCTCTCGCCTCCTGACTAGCATTTGAAACTTTCGAAAAATGATCAATTGAAACATCTTGGGCTGCGGGTCTGTGCATGCCTTCTAATCTCGCAAAAGTTTGTACCAAAACGCTCTTCGGCGGAGATTGAAGAACCTTATGGCCAGCGGACCAAAACTGAACGAGAGAATTAACGCCCAAGGCGGCTGCTTGCAAAATTGCTGTTTCTACGGAGAACGCTGCAACGGTGCCCGATATGGCACCAATACTCGCCTCCCCGACACCAGAAGCATAACTAAGTACTTTGGCATTTCGTCGCTCAAGTAGTGACATCAGGTTCGCGATGTTCGCCTCACGTTCGCTTGCCTTTTGTTGCTCAGATAGCCCCTCAACCGGCATAGCCAACTGACCTCGTAGCGCTCTTTTGAAGTCGCCTTTATCTTGCAAACTATCATAAAAATCTGTCGGCTTGACTTCCCGCAGGTATTTCATCCCCTCAAACTCAAGAAGTGCTGAAACGGACTTTTGAAAGTCTTGGTTGGACTTGGAGTAAAACTCTTTGGCTCCATCGGTATTTCGTAATTCAGGTGAGGGATCAGGGGGCGCAGCCAAGGTGTAGGGATGCAGTTGCATGCCTTCAATAATTGCCACCAGAGCTGTAAGAAAACCAACGTCCGAAGTTGACAAACTGTTTTTTTTGAGTTCGGTGAGAAGGTCTCTCGCCAATTCACTCCACATCGTAGGATGGGGCAGCACTACAACGGCCCCATCTTCCACAAGTGGTTTCAAAGTTAGAAGATTACCTGCGAGTTCGGCAATCCGATCTGATGCACTCTGGGTCGTACCGCCAGATCTGAGGGTCTTGCTGGCAAGAATGTCCCATAAGACAACTCGATCTCCGCAAAGAAGCCCCAACTTGACGAAGTCAGAAAAGTTTCCAGTTAGCCCAAAGCCTACACTTACAATTTCGTTTCTTGAACATCGCCTTTCATACTCTATGGCTTCCTGAGCTGTTGAACTGTGAAGCAGGGCCATCAATTCTTTCGCCAGAGCTTCGACCGTTGTTTCGTCGATTGCTTCAATGGAAACGATTGGGTCTCCATTGGAAGCCCAATTAACCTGTAGCACTTTTTCAAGAACTGACAGGTACTTCAGCGAAAATTCTTTACTTCTATCGTTCATAAGACTTCCGAATTTAGTAGACACTTTTTGACGGGCCCAGCTTCTCGTACCACGCATACTGAATGCTGCACTGATTTTTGTTTCAAAAATAATCTGTGCTTCAAAAAAGCGCTTCCATAACTGCTGATCTAGCGGGCCGCATGTTAATGAACTTTACCCCCTGACTTTGCGATCTTCGCCTTGCCCTTACAGCGCGGGAAACTGACACATCCCAGAAACGGACCATATCGCCCCTTTCGCTCGACTAGCCACCCACCTTCACAACTGGGGCAGCTCTGGTATTCGGCACCGCAAGAGCAATTGCTTAGACCGGTTCGTTTGTTCCGAACTGGCAGACCAACGCCGCAGGAAGCACATGCATTCAATGAATGTCCGCAGAGGGTGGCATGTTCGCACCTGTACCATATCCGGCCATCTTTGGTCGGCACAGGAACCAGATGCCCACCACATTCGCCGCAGGTATGGTTGAATTCTACGTTGTTGTCATCGCCTATGGTCCCGTACTCAGGATCATCCAACAACTCGGTAATGAAAGCCGATTGTTTTGATGCTGAACCCATGAGTGTCACGGATTTTCGTGCACGCGTGAGTGCGACGTACATTACCCGGCGTTCTTCGGCATTCTCAAATGGCTCAGCCTCCGGCGAAACAAGGCTTAGGAGTGGGTCGTCAACGATTTCTGATGGAAAACCCGTACGGCCGCGAAACATATTTAGGATCACCACGTGATCAGCCTCAAGCCCCTTTGATGCATGGATCGTGCGAAACGAAATGTCTAAATCAGAGAACTTGCGACGCAGTTGCGCGAGATTGGATGGGGCTAAGTGTCGGTAACGGCCAAGCAACAAAACCGAGACTGGCTGCTCTCGTTGAGCCGCCCCTTGCAACGAGTGGAGCACTTGTTCCAGCTTGTTTTTCTCGTCGGCTTTGATTGTCGAAACGACTTTCAACGCAGGCATATCTGACGTGCCAGCTGGTATCACTGTCTTGTTCAACTGTGCCGGGTTTTGCAGCACAAATCTCTTTGCAGCATGTGCAATCTGATCGACTGAACGGAAAGTTCTTCCCAAATCTACAGTGCGGTGAACACCAGATTGCCCATCAAAAACTCCTCCAAACTCGTCACCAAAATTTCGCATAAGGTTAATGTCAGATCCGGCAAATCGGTAGATCGACTGCCAGTCATCGCCAACTGCGAAAACGCGTGCATCGCTGTGTTGAGCTTTAAGAGCTTTGACCAAGCGCCCTCGGCTACGGGATATATCCTGAAACTCATCGACTAAGATGTGCTTGAACGGGCTGACATACTCTCCCGTCTCCGAATACTTGGTTGCCCGAAGGATCATATCTTCAAAATCAATCCGTCCGTTCAACTGTTTTTGGTATTCCAAATAGACAGGCTCGAAAATGGACAGAAACGCCTTGGTTCGCTTGCCAAATTTCAAGACGCGCCCTTTCTCGGCACATTCGTCGAGTTGGTATCCACCCCCTTTGTAGTGCTTCAAGAAGGTTCCAAGCAGCTGCACAAAACTGTCGGCTTGGTTTAGCTCCACTACCCTGTCAAAGAGCGTTTCTGGTGACCTTGGATTGACGGTCTCAAAGGGCGCAATTTTTTCAGCGAGCGATTGCAGCAGCGAACCGTCTTCTCGCTCATAACTGAACGTCTCAATCAACGTCGTTTCGTGTTCGGAGTGGACACCTCGCTTCCAGTCCATGCCAGCGAGATACTCTTCCCGGTCTACGAATGGCGCTGTTGTCAGCCGATAGGTTCCGTCAGCCGATTTTGTACGTCGAACACCAAAGTGCTCGATGTAGATGCCGCTTTCTGTTAAGCGAAAATCGGGGCAATAATCGCGGAAGCCGCCTTCGGAAACCTTATGCTCGTAGTCGGGTTCGTACTCGTATTCGATACCGTTCTCATACAGCCAATTGGCAATCATCAACTCTTCAAAGCTTTTGACCTGCTCCCCTTGAAGGGTGCGAAGATCGAGTTTTTCAATGTAAGTGTAGTAGCTGTGCTTTTTCTTGAAATCCCACTCGCTTTTTTCTTCAAGACGGGTGTGAGAGAACCAACCCACAATGGACTTCGACACTTCTGATGCCGTTCTGACTAAAGCCCTTAGGATGTCTCGGATCAAGGCAAGGTAAGCCTTGTCGTCTGTGGCATGGGCAGCCAACGCTGGCTTACTTCCTTCGACGGCCCCTATGATGTCATAGGCGAGCGAGTGGAAGGTACGGGCTTCCAAAGGCTCCCCGCACTTGGCCTCGATCCGTTCACTCATCTCTTTTGCAGCGTCTCTGGCAAACGCCAGAAGCAGCACTTCTTCTGGTTTCCTCGAACCAGACTTTAGCAGATAGCCTGCCTTGGCAGTAATGACGCTGGTTTTCCCCGAACCGGCACCAGCCAAGACCAGTGTAGCATCTTCATCAGATACGATTGATTGTCGTTGTTCTGGCGTCAGTGGATTGCTTTCAAAGGTTTCGAAGAAATCTGCCCACTCGACCAGCTGACGTTCCTCAAAGGCTGAAATTGCTTCCTGACGTATGTGCCGCGCGTTTCGTACAAATCCCTGTATCTTATCGATTTGGTCACGATGTGCATGCTCTAGGGCCTCTTGTGGTAGTTTGGAAAGAAGACGCTGATCGAGACCACGAGCGCGCTCCAGTATTGGAGACACCACGCACGCTGCTGCGTAGGTCGATGGGTTAGAAAGATCTCCAATTTCCGATACCAATGCATCTATGGCTGCACGACTTTGTTCAAGATCGGTTTGGATGGTCGCTTCCCAGTCCGTCCGAATAGCGTTCGAGAAATTGATCGCATCTTCGGGCCGAGCGCCCTTAAGCAAGTGTACAGGTTGGTCATCCAACTGGAGCGTTAGAGACGCACCCCAAAACCCATTCTCAACGGTTGGAGCGGACGCTAGTTCTCTCAGCGTGCCGGAGACCAAAGGCTTGGCCTGCACGACAATCTCGCTCCCATCGTACTCCATGTACTTGGCATGTTTTCCAAAGGGGTTGAGGAAAAACCCTACCAGCGGTTTTTGTTGTAAACGGATCAATATGTGGGAACTTTCAAATCGATAGAATAGACGAACTAGGGTCTAGGATATCGGCCATTCCACTCGCCTGAAACCCGAAATGGGGAAGCCAAAAACAAGCTTTTGGAGCGTTATGGCCAGTAAATCTGGCCGCTGGGTGCCCGATGGGTGCCTGATGGGTGCCGAGGGTAGTGAGCTTGACTGAAACGGACTGGTTCTCCCTGCAATTGATTGGAGACCACACGGTATTGAAGCTAAAGACTTTTTGCGTCAGTTCGCAGCATGTTGCGAGAGTCTGAATGGAGACTTAGGAAAATTGAAAATCCTCGTGTCGGTGGTTCGATTCCGCCCCCGGGCACCACTTTCAAAGCATTGATGTGGTTTATGAATAGCGAGCTTCTGGCCCTTCGTGAGGCTGCGTTGTCGTCAAGCGCATTGCGTTCAGGTCGGCTGCCTGCGTCGGCTTCATAAAGCCATGCTTGGGTCAGCCTGGCAGACAACCTATCAGCATATAATCTGTCCCAATAACAGCCATGTGCCTCAGGCACATCGCACTTGGGCTTTGTTTTCCAGCAGTCTGTTAGTCCAGCAGGTAGCTGGGCGGGAAAATCTGATCGAGGTGTGGGTGGAACAGCGTTCGGTCAGTGTATTGCGCCACCATCTTGTCAAACTGCGCTTGTGCGCGTTCGCGATCAGCCGCTGCGTCGACGCCCGGAATAATACCGTCGCGCATCACGAAACGGCCCGCGATCATCACGTCGGACACATCGCGGCCCGATCCGTTCAGCAGCAGCGTTTGGATGGGGTCGATCACCTGACCCATCTCAGGCGCGTCCAACCGGATCACGTTCAGGTCTGCGGCGCATCCCGGGGCGAGCCGTCCCAGATCGGGGCGTTTCAACGCCTCTGCTCCGCCAAGCGTGGCTGCATTATAATAATCGGCGGCGCGAACGGCTGTCACGTCACCTTCGGCGATGCGTGCCGTCATAACGCCGACCGCCATATTCTGGATCATGTCAGGCGGATGGGTGTCGGTTCCCATCCCGATGGTCACCCCCAAGTCGCGGAACCGCGCAAAGGATTGCATCACTTTGCCGCTTCGCGCCATCACCAACGGACAGTGGGCCAGTGCCGCACCTGAAGTGACAAGGATGTCGAGATCGGGGGCCTGATAGGTGATGCCATTGATCCCCGACAGGAACAGCCCGTGTGGCAGGATGGTGCTGCGGGCAAAAAACGCGGTGTCGCGCAGCAATTCCAGGGGGCTTTTGCCGTGTTGCTGAACGACCAGATCGTATTCCAGCCGCGACTGGCAGCAATGCAGGCGCACCGGCACATCGTGGTCGCGCGCCAGCGCACCGCTTAGCCGCAGTAGTTCGGGTGTGCAGGTCTCGATCCGGTCGGGGGCAAGCATTGTGCGCACCAACCCGTTTCGGGTGTTTTCGTGGCTGTCGATGAACCGGGCTGCGGCGTCCAGGCCGTCCAGTCCGCGCGCTTCGTCATAGTGAAAGCCGATTTTGCGGTCGGTCCCGACCACCAGATTGCCACTGCGATAGGCTGGTCCCAAATAGACCCGCAGGCCCAGGTCCGCGGCAGCATCGGCAGCCGCCTCGAATTCCGCGACCGTCTCGCCCCATGCGCGATAGAACAGCGACGCGATGGGCAGCGCTGTGGTGATGCCGTTGCGGATCAGGCGCGTGAAAGCATAGCGTTTCTGCCAAGCCAGCTCATCCGGCGTGTACATTTCGCGCGGGCCCGCTTGCAAATAGCTTTGCGGCCAGACACGTCCCTTCAGTTCGGGCGGGTGGTTGTCATAGCCCAGAACGGTGGTGTCCAGATCAGACAAAGCGTCCAGATCGACAAAGCCGGGGCCGATCATCGCCGCGCCAAAGTCGATCGTCTCGTCCACGGGACCGTCGAAACGGTGGCCGACGAACAGCACTTGGGTGTCTTCGACGACAACGGTGCCGCGCTGGAAAAGCCTGTGGTCGCCATCCTTGTGGCCCACCACCCAATCAGCGGTCAGTGCGGTGCGTTTCATGCGCTGCGCCATGCGGCAAGGGTTTCTCCGGCGCGTGCCACGATCTGCCCGCCGGAAATGACCAACCGCCGGTCGGGGCGCAATGTGATCGCTTCGGATACGGCTTCGACATTGACCAGCACCAGATCGGCGCGACAGCCGACCTTAAGGCCATAGGCGTCCAGCCCCATCACGCGTGCACCGTCGGTGGTGCAGGTGTCCAGCGCCCAGGCGACCTCGGTATCGGCGCGGAAGTTGTTGCGCAGACCAACCAGCATGGCGCGTTCCAACATGCAGGCATTGCCATAGGGGGTCCACGTGTCGCGGATGCCGTCGTTGCCCGCGCAGATGGCAATACCCCGTTCACGGCAGGCCGCAACCGACGGCACGGGCCGCGATGCGGGCGCGGTTGTGGCCAGCGACACGCCAAGGGTCGCAATCCGGTCCAGTTGCGCATTCACCCGCGCGGTGTCGTTCATGCCCAGACAGAAGGCATGGCTGACCGTGACCTTGCCCTGCATCGCCAGCGCCTCGGTCCGGTCCAGGATCATGTCCAGGCTGAACGCGCCCAACTCGCCTGCTTCGTGCAGGTGGATGTCGACCGGTTTGCCGTGTTTCTCGGCCAGTCCAAAAACGGCATCGAGCTGCCCCTTGGGGTCGCGGTCAATGCCGCAGGGGTCCAGCCCGCCGACAATATCCGCACCGTCGCGCAGCGCCTGATCCATCAACTCGACGGTGCCGGGGCGGATCATCATGCCCGATTGCGGAAAGGCCACGATTTCGATCTGCATCACGTCGGCAAAGCGGGCGCGGGTTTCGGCCACGCCCTCGAACATCTTCAGCCCGTGGTCGGTGTCGATGTCCACGTGACTGCGGATGGCGGTCGTCCCCTTGGACAGCGCCAGCGTCACCTGCCGCGCGGACTGGCGGGCGGCGTCCATGTCCAGCTCGTGCCGCAAGCTGCGCTCGGTGTCGATCATCTGTTGCAGGCTTTTGCCCTGGGCGTGCGGATGCCACGGCATGCCCCACAGCGTCTTGTCCAGATGCGCGTGGGCGTCGACCAATCCGGGCAGAACAAGTGCCCCTTCGCAATGTTCCACCGTATCGTCGGTTCGTGGCGCGATGGCTGCCGCAATTTGCGAGATACGGCCACCTTCGATCAGCATATCCACAGGTTCCGCGCCCATCAGGCGAAGGTTTTTCAAAAGCAAACGGTCGGGCATGTCTGTGTCCTGTCAGGTCAAGTGTGGGGTGCAGGGGCCAATCGGCCCGCGACGGTCTGTTTCAGGCGGGGCAACGCATAGGCGCCGATCTTGCTGGTCATCAGCCCGGTGCCCGCCAGACCCGCGGCCATGCGGATGGCAAAGCCCACGCCGTCGATCACCGGCACACCTGCGTCGCGGCTGAGCCAGTTCAGGTGGGTGCTCATTCCGGCACATCCCAGCACGACCGCTTCGGCGCCGTCCTGCTCGACCGCCTGCCGGATCTTGGCCGCGATCAGTGGCAGCACGCGGTCGGGATCGGATTCCAGATCCAGCACCGGAATGTCGGCAGCATGAACACGGCGCAGGCTGCGGCCGCAGCCGTAGCGACTTGCCAGATCCTCGATGATCGGCACGGCGCGGGGCAGGGTGGTGACGACCGAGAACCGCTTGGCCACCCGTCCGGCAGCGATCAGCGCCGCCTCGCACAGGCCCACCACCGGACCGCTGGCCACCGCGCGGGCCGCGTCCAGGCCCGGATCGTCAAAGCAGGCGATGACATGTGCCGATGCTCCCTGACGCTCGGCCTCCAGGATCGCATCCAGCATCGCGGGCACGGCACGCGCCTCGTCGGCATAGCCTTCGATGCTGGCGGGGGTGCCGCGCGCGGTCACGGCCATCACCTCGATGCCCGGACCTGACAGCGCCCGCGCGGTGCGCGCGATGGCGTCGGTCATCTCGCGGGTCGAGTTGGGATTGACCAGCAAAACTTTCATGAGGGGGTTTTCCTTTTGATGCCGACAGGAGGCTGCGCGGGGGCTTTCAACTCGAACTGCCGGTCGGAGGTTATGTAATTGTCGGCGTGCAGCCGCGCGATGGGCTGGTAGGTCTCGGGGTTCACGTAACGGCCCGCGGCATCCAGACAGGTGTCGCGCACGTGCATCTGCACCACTTCGCCCAGGATGATCACGCGCCGTTCGTAGCGGATGGTTTCGGCCACCTTGCATTCCATCGCGCAGGGGCTTTCCGCGATCCAGCCGCCCCTGATCTGCGTCGCGGGGGTCATGGTCAGACCCGCGGTGGCAATCTCGTCCACGTCGGGTTCGTAGCTGATGCCGCAGACGGTCATCGCCTCGGCCAGCGCCATGTCCACCATGTTCACGCAGAACGATCCGCTCGCGTCGATGTTGGCAACGGTGTCCTTGACGGTGCCGTCCGGGCGCGTCTGGATGCCCAGGATCAGGATCGGCGGCTCTTGCGAGAACACGTTGAAAAAGCTCATCGGCGCCGCATTCGCCACACCGTCTGCCGACAGCGTCGTGACCAGCGCGATGGGGCGCGGGGCGACAAAGTTGGACAGCAACCGATAGCGGTCCTGTTCGGGAAGTGCTGTAAAATCAAATTCCATCGTGTCTACTCCGCTGCCATGCGCGTCCAGGACGGCAACCGTCCTTCTTCTGCCGCATGACATGCAGATTGCGCACCACCAGCCCTGACATTCAACTCGGGCGATACGGTACGGCATCTCTCGTTGGCCAGCGGGCAGCGCGGGTGGAATGTGCAACCCGAAGGCGGCGAGATCGGGTTTGGCACTTCGCCTGACACGGGCGCCCGCTCGACGCCGCCGATGGCCAGCTTTGGCACGGTTTCCATCAGCAGGCGGGTATAGGGATGCTGGGGGTTCTCGAAAATCTGCTCTTTCGGGCCGACCTCGACGATCTTGCCCAGATACATCACCGCCAGAACATCAGCCATATACCAGACCACAGCCAGATCGTGACTGATAAAGATGTAGCTCATGCCGAATTCGTCCTGAAGGTCCTTCATCAGGTTCAGGATCTGACTTTGTACGCTGACATCCAGGGCCGAGGTCGGCTCGTCACAGATCAGCAGTTCGGGCCGTGTGGTCAGGGCGCGGGCAATGGACAGACGCTGACGCTGGCCGCCCGAGAATTCGTGCGGAAACTTCTTGGCGTCGGCGGCATTCAGGCCCACCTGTACCAGCAGTTTCTCGACCTCTTGCGTCACCTCGGCGCGGGTCTTGCAGATGCCGAAATTCTTCAGCGGCTCGCCGATGATATCACGCACCCGCCAGCGCGGGTTGAGCGAGGCAAAGGGGTCCTGAAAGATCATCTGCATCCGGCGGCGCAACGCAGGCGGCTTGCCTGGAGCCATGTGCGTGATGTCGCTGTCCTCGAACCGGATGGTGCCGGCGCTGGGCGTGTGCAAACCCATCAACAGGCGCGCAACGGTGGATTTGCCACAGCCGGATTCGCCCACCACGGCGAAGGTCTTGCCGCGCGGTACATCAAAGCTGATTTCGTCTACGGCGGTCAGGATACGTTTGGGGCGGCGTTCCAGCAGTCGGTTCAGGAACGGTTCGGATATGTCGAAACGCTTGGAAACCTTGCGGACACTCAGGATGTCGGGGCTTTGGGTTTGATCATTCATCGGGCCTCTCCGAACAGGTGACAGGCAACCTGGCCGCTGCCTGCGTCCACAGGTATGGGGCGCAGGGTGCGGCAGGTGTCCATGGCTTGCGGGCAGCGCGGCGCAAAGGCGCAGCCGGGCGCGGGGTTGCGCAGACCGGGCATCGCGCCTTCGATCTGGGTCAGGCGGGCGTCGCGGTTGCCGATTTGCGGGATCGAGTTCATCAATCCCTTGGTATAGGGGTGCAGCGGGTCCTGAATGACCTGCGCCACGTCCCCGATCTCGACCAGCCGACCTGCGTACATCACCGCCACACGGTCGGCGGTTTCGGCAATGACGCCCATATCGTGCGTGACCAGAACCACCGCCGTGCCGTTCTCGCGGCACAGGCGTTTCAGCAGGGCCAAAATCTGCGCCTGCACGCTGACATCCAACGCTGTTGTCGGTTCGTCCGCGATGATCAGTTTCGGTTCAGCACACAAGGCCAGCGCGATGACCACACGTTGACGCATCCCGCCGGAAAACTGGTGCGGATACTGGTCCAGCCGTGCCTCGGGGGCGGGAATGCCCACTTCGGCCAGCCAGTCGATCGCGCGCTTGCGGGCGGCTTTGTGATCCAGCCCCAGATGCACGCGCATTGTGTCGATCAACTGTTCGCCCACAGTGTAAACCGGATTGAGGCTGGTCAGCGGGTCCTGAAAGATCGCGCCGATTTCCTTGCCCCGGATGCGGCGCATTTTTTCGGGTGCAAGGTTGTCGATCCGCTGCCCACGCAGGCGCACCTGACCCGACCGGATCAGGCCGGGCGGCTCGATCAGGCCGGTGATCGCGGCGCCGGTGATGGACTTGCCCGCGCCACTTTCGCCCACCAGCCCAAGGATCTGTCCTTCGTCCAGTTCAAGGCTCAGCCCTTTGACGGCCTCAAGCGGGCCACGGCGGGTGGGGAATTCTACGACGATATTGTCGAGTTCTAGAAGGGTCATGATCTCACCTCACCTCAGTTTCGGGTTAAGCGCGTCGCGCAGCCAGTCGCCCAGCAGGTTGACGGCCAGCACCAGCACGGCCAGTGCCACGGCAGGAAAGACGACGACCCACCAGATGCCGGAAAACAGGAATTCGTTGCCGATCTGGATCAGCGTGCCCAGCGACGGTTGGGTGGGCGGCATGCCGACCCCCAGAAAGCTTAGCGTCGCTTCGGTCAACACCGCCATGCCAAGGTTGATGGTGGCGATCACCAGCACCGGCCCCAGCACGTTGGGCAGGATGTGCCGCACCATGATGGCCACCGATCCGGTGCCAAGGGTGCGCGCCGCTTCGATGTATTCCTTGCGCCGCTCCACCATGGTCGAGCCGCGCACGGTGCGTGCATATTGCACCCAGTTCGTCAGGCCGATGGACAGGATCAACACGATCAGCGCCGAATCCGCCTGCGCCGATTGTGGCAGCGCACCGCGCAAAACGCCGTTGATCAGCAACGCCACAAGGATCGGTGGAAAGCTGAGCAGAACATCGGCAATGCGCATCAGCACCGCATCGACGATCCCGCCCAGAAAGCCGCCCAGCAGGCCCAGCGTGACACCCAGCACGGCGGCCAGGATCACGCTGGCAAAGCCCACGACCAGCGAAATGCGCATTCCGTACATGATCGACGACAGCACGTCGCGCGCCTGTGTGTCGGTGCCCAGCAGATAGGCGGGGTTGCCACCCTCGGACCAGGCGGGGGGCAGTTCGCTGTCGAACAGGCTTAGCTCGGCAATATCAAAGGGGTTTTGCGGCGCCAGATGGGGCGCAAGGATTGCCGCCAGAAACATCGCCAGCAACAGCAGCGTCGAGATCACCGCCACCCGCGACTTGCGGAAGCTATAGGCGATGTCGCTGTCCCAGGCGGAATAGAGCATAGGCATGAAAGTGGACATAGGGGGTCTCCTCAGACGCCGCGCGCGGTCGATTTCTCGACGCGCAGGCGGGGATCAACGACGTGGTACAAAAGGTCGACGATGGTGTTGATGACGACGAACAGGAACGACACCAGCACCAGATAGGCGGCCATCACCGGCACGTCGGAAAAGTTCACCGCCTGAATGAACAAAAAGCCCATGCCCGGCCACTGGAACACTGTCTCGGTGATGATGGCAAAGGCGATGAGCCCGCCCAGTTGCAGGCCAAAAATGGTCATCACCGGGATCAGCGTGTTCTTCAGCGCATATTTGAAATGCAACATCCGGTTGGGCATGCCGCGTGCGCGGGCGAACTTGATATAGTCGGCGCGCAGCACCTCAAGCATCTCGGCGCGCACCAGCCGCATGATCAGGGTCATCTGGAACAACGCCAGCATGATCGACGGCAGGATCAGCGCCTTGAGCCCCGAGAGGGTCAGGAAACCGGTGGTCCAACCGCCAAGGTCCACAACCCCGCCGCGTCCGAAACTGGGCAGCCAACCCAGCGTGACGGAAAACAGCAAGATCAGCAGGATACCGGTGACAAATGTGGGCACCGAAATCCCCAGCAGCGACACAACCTGCAACCCCTGACTGATCCAGCCGCGCGGGTTCAGCGCGGTGTAGATGCCCAAGGGAATGCCCAAGGCCAGTGCAAGGCTCGCTGCGACCAGCACCAGTTCGGCAGTGGCAGGAAACCGTTCGGCCAGCAGGTCGGAGACGGGTCGGTTGTTGCGGTAGCTTTGGCCAAAGTCACCTTGGGCCGCGTTCGCGATAAAGCGCCCGTATTGCACCACGAAGGGGTCGTTCAGCCCCATCTTTTCACGCAGGTCCGCGCGTTCTTCGACCGTTGCATCTTCGGGCAGCAGGTTCGAGATCGGATCGCCCAGAAAGCGGAACATCAAAAAGGCAATTGACGCAACAACCAGCATCACAAGGGCGGCTTGGACGATGCGTCTGAGAAGAAAGGCGAACATGGCGGCCTCCGGCAGGAATGGGGGAAGGTGGCGGGCGCACGCATGCACCCGCCACGAGGGGATCAGTCGATCCGCGCAAGCCACAGGCGCGCTTTGTCGTCGCCTGTTTGCGGAATGCTCACACCGTCACGTGCGGCCCACGACAGCGGCTGCGCGTGCAGCGGCAGCCAGGCAACGTCGTTTTTGGCAATGGCAAAGGCCTCGACCATCATCGCCAGACGCTTGTCCGCATCCAGTTCGGTGGCCACGGCTTCGGTCAGGCGATCCACTTCGGCGTTGGAATAGCCGCCGGGGTTCCAGGTGCCCATCTGCCCGCTGGGTGTGTGCAGCATGGCCGACAGCACCGAATAGCCGTCCAGCATCGGCAGCGTGGCCCAGCCCAGCATGAACATATCCGTCTCGTTGGCGCGGGCGTGTTCGAAATGGATCGCCTTGGTCTCGGCAGTCAGGTCCGCCTTGACGCCCACACGTGCGAACATCGCGGCCAGCGCCTGACAGATCGCGGCATCGTTGACGTAGCTGTCGTTGGGGCAGTTCATGTTAAAGCTGAAGCCGTCCGCATAGCCCGCGTCGGCCAGCATCTGCTTGGCCAGTTCGGGATCATAGGCGGGGATTTCATCGTTCGCGTCGTCAAAGCCGGGAACTTGCGGGGCGACAAGCGTACCCAGATTGCGGGATTTGCCGCGCATGATCTTGTCGCGCAGCAGATCATAGCTGATCGCATGGACCAATGCCTGACGCACCTCGACCTTTTGCAGCGGATTGCCCTCGGTGCCGGCATTGTTCAACTGATCGCTCAGGTTAAAGCCCATCATGATCGCGCGCAGGCCGGGTGCCTCGAGCACGTGCATACCTTCGGTCGCCTCGATGCGTTTTGAATCTTGCAGCGGCGACGGCACGATCATGTCCAACTCGCCCGACAGCATCGCGGCCACACGGGTGGCGTCCGAGTTGATCGGGTTCAGTTCGATGCGGGTGATGTTGTGTTTTGGCGTGTCCCACCAACCTTCGTTGACCTCAAGAACGGTCTGCGCGTCCGGGGTGCGCGACACGAAATGGAACGGGCCGGTGCCGTTGGCGTGCGAGGTGGTGTAGCCCTCTTCGCCCTTTTGCGCGTCGATGGGGTCCAGCGCGTCGTGCTCTTTCAGCCAGCCTGCGTCAAAGATCAGGATGTTGGTCAGAAAGTTGTTCAGCAACGGGTTCGGTCCGTCCAGCAGCAGGTCGACGGTCATGTCGTCCACCATCTTGGCTCCGACAAGACCCGCGATGTTGCCGCGAATGGGGGAATCTTCATGCGCGGCACGGTTGACCGAAGCAACGACATCCTCGGCGGTCAGATCCTGTCCGTCATGGAATTTGACGCCTTCGCGCAGGTGATAGCGCACGGTGGTTTCGTCGATCTGTTCCCAGCTTGTGGCCAGCGCCGGTTCAATTTTCAGATCCGCATCATAGCGCACCAGCGCCTCGTAGATGTGGTTCAGGAACGACACGGTAAAGCTGTCGGTCATGGAATGGGGGTCAAGACCGTAAAGGTCGCCGTTGGTGCCAAGGCGGAAGGTTTCGGCCTGCGCCGCGCCGCCAAAGGCCAGCGACAGCGCCGTGGTTGCGGTCAGCAAGAGTTTGCGTGGTGTCATGTTGGTATCCCTGTTTTCGGTTCATTGGGCCGACAAAAGCGGCTTGCACGTGGATGACGAGGGGAAGCTGACATGATTCGCAATTTACGTCTACAATTATTGTTAACAATTTATGATGACATTAAATGCTTGCATCCTTCTGCCTATTTTTGCGACAGTTGAGAGCGGGCCTGTTGCCCGGTCCATGCCAAGGAGGTGAGATGTCGGACGCTCCCAAACTCACGGAACAGCAGATCTATGAACGAATCTGGAAATCTATTGCCGAACGTCGCTTGCCGCCGGGCACCCGCCTGAAAGAAGAGCGCCTGTGCGAGATTTTCGGCGTCAGCCGTCCGCGCATCCGCCGGGCGTTGGACCAGTTGGCGCATGACGGGCTGGTCTGCCACATTCCCAATCGCGGGGCCTTCGTGTCCACCCCGTCAGCTGACGAAGCACGCGATGTGTTTTTCACACGACGCGTGGTTGAACGCGGTGTGATTGATGCGTTGAAAGAGAACGTCAGCGACGACACGCTTGCGGCGCTCAATAGTCATATCGAACAGGAACGACAGGCCCTGCGCGACGGGGATGCGTCGCAAACCATCCGGTTGTCGGGGGCGTTTCACATGCTGCTGGCTGAACTGGGTGCCTCGCCCTTGCTGGCAGACATTCTGCGCGATTTGGTGTCAAAAAGCACGCTGGTCACGGCGGTGTTCCAGCCGAAATCTGACACCCAATGCGGACCCGACGAACATGCGTCGATCGTCGAGGCGCTGGCGCGCGGCGATTTCGACACCGCCAAAAGCGCAATGGACGCGCATCTGTTGGAAGCTGAACACACGCTGCAACTCGAAACCTCGGGGGATGGTCAGCCGTTCCCGACCGATGTTCTGGGTGCAGCCCTGACCGAGGATACCTGAGTTGACCACCACTGCCATTACCGGAACCACTGCCATCACCATGGACGCCAAGCGTCGCGTCATCGAAAACGCGACGATTGTTTTTACCGATGACCGCATCACACAGGTCGGTGCCGCAGGTGACGTGACCATTCCCGAAGGCGCCGAGATTATCGACGGTACAGGTACGTTGACGTTGCCCGGACTGATCGACAGCCACGCCCACGCAGGCCATGGGCTGACCCGCAATCTGGGCGCGCGGGCAGGGGGCGACGCATGGTTTCAAGCCTGCGAAGACCTGTACACACGTGGCTCTACCGCAGGTTTCTGGCAGGCCGAGGCGCGCTTGTCAGCGCTGGAACGGCTCAAGGCGGGGATCACAACCTGCACCATGTTGCTGGGCGGTGGGGCGGACCATTATCGCACTGAAACGCGCGAAGCGGGCGATCTGCATTGCGCCGCCACCCGCGAGGCGGGCCTGCGCACGATGCTGGCCGCCGGTGTGAACCGCGCACCTTTCCCCAAGACCTATCGCAGCCTTGACCAGTCGCACGATATCACGCTGAGTTTCGAGGACCAGCTGGCGGTCTGCGCGGAATTGGCCGAGACACACAATGACCTGTTGGGCACCGGTACAGGCGTGTGCCTTATCATGCCAGTCTACCAGCCGGACGCGGTTGAGGCGGACCCGCAGACCATCCGCCGGATGTGCCGCGACGTGATGGACCTGCGCGAAAAGGCGGGGCTGCTCTTTACCCAGGACGGCCACCGCAACGGCTCGATCGCGCTGGCCGAAACGCTCGAGATCATCGGTCCGTGGTCATATCTGTCACATTCGGTCGACCTGACCGAGGGCGACATGGCCGCCGCCAAACGCAGCGGCACCTCGATCATTCACAATCCGTCGGCGATCATGTCGGTCTATGGCCGCTGTCCCGCGCCGGAACTGCGCGATATGGGGGTGAACGTGGCGCTGGGGTCGGATGCGGCCGCACCTGATCGCGGCTATGACATGTTCCGCCATATGGCCCAGTGCCTGCACTACCACCGCCGACACTTTCGCGATCCGGACGTGATGATGCCGATTGACGTGCTGGAAATGTGCACCATCGACGCGGCGCGCGCTATCGGTTTGCAGGATGATCTGGGGTCATTGGAAGTGGGCAAAAAGGCCGACATCGTGATGCTGGACCGCGAACAGGCGCATTTCTATCCGCCGATCATGCCGCTGACCGCCGCTGCGCAATTCGCCAATGCAGGCGATGTGGACACGGTCATCGTCAACGGCAAGATCAGGATGCGTCACCGCAAGACCGATTTGGACGAACGCGCAATCCTGACAGCAGCTTCGCAAGAGCTGACCGATGCGATCGCACGCTGCGGGCTGGAGCATCTGCTGGAAGAATAGGCGTAAACAACCCGACGCGAGGCGCGCGCCGGCGCATCAATCACTGCTCAGGCGTCGGTTAACGCGGCGCCAAGCAGACCGATTGGGAAAGCGTCAGGCAAGATTCACCGCAAGATTTGAAAGCGAAACCAGGGGGCGGACCGCGACGGCTTCGCACCCTGATCTGCCTCTTGGATCACAGCCCCTTGCGCGCGATGGTCTCTGCCAACCGCCCCACGGCCAGCCCGCGCGCCGCCGCGATGGCAGTGGCCGAGCTTGCGTCACCGACAATCGGCTCTTCGATGGCAAAGGACCCCGCGCTGGCACGTCCGCCCGCTTCGGGTGCGATAAAATACTGACCTGACAGGCGGAACACACCTTCGGCTGTGGCAAGCAGTTCCTCGATCCGCACGTCCACCTTGGCTGCGGGATAGGCGCGGAACGGCCAGGGTTCGGGGGCGACGGTGACGCCTGTGATGGTGCCCAGATCGCGGGCCAGCTGCAGGCTGATCGACCGTGCGGGCAGGTCCGCCCACAGTGTCCCCATGGGCGAAATGGTGCCATCTGCCGCGCGCATATAGATATCTTCGGCGGCGGCATAGCTGGGCAGGGTCACCTCGGACACTTCAAGGCTGGAGAAGGTGGAATTCACCCGTGTTTGCGGCGCGCTGACCGGCGACGCAACGCGCACTTCGGTCGATCCGCAAGCGGCCAGCAGCGTGACAAGGCCAAGGGCAGCGATGCTGCCTGTGTTGATCGTTTTCATAAAATCACCGTCCCAGGATAAGCGAGTTTGGATTGCGTTCGATGGCCCGCGCCAGACGTTCGATGGCCGAGGCTGCGGCTTCGATCTGGCGCAGTGCGGCGCTGGTTTCGCGCGAGAATGCAGATTCGCGCCCGTAGTTGTTCAGCGTGGCCGCCGCCTGATTGGCGACGTTGCGCAGTTGCGTGGCGATGCCCGGCAGCAGCTTGGTGGCCTCTTCGACCGCCGATGCCGCATCACGCGCCGAAGCCAGCGTGGCGTTGGCATTGTCCACCAGCCCGCCGTCGCGCAGCTCTTCCAGCGTCAGCGTCAATTGCGCCAGCGCCTCGTTCAGCTCTTGCGGCAGGGCGCGGGTCGACGGCTGGTCGATCAGGGCATTTGCTGCGGCCAGCAGTTCGGTGGTCCGGTCCGCCAGCGTTTTCAGCGACACTTCGGCAGCGTCGTCCAGAATGGCGCTGGCCTGATCCACGATACCGGGCAGACCGTCAGCGGCGGTTCTGACGCTGCCGATGGCGCTGATCAACTGGTCGACCACGCCTTTGGTTTCGATCTCGGTCACGATTGTGTTCAGTTTGCCCGAGATCTGTTCAAGGTCTTTCAGCACGACAGAAACCTGACCGGGGATCGCTTTTACGTCATCGCTTTCTACGACACCACGCACACCCGACAGGATGCCGCGCAGCTCTTCGGGGGCCTCTTGCAGCGCCTGCGAGCCGACAAGGGCGGTGGCGTTGTCCAGAAAGCTGATGGCCGATTGCATGACTTCTTCAATGGGCAAGTCGTTGACCCGCTGCAACACACCCTGCGCCGAGGTGGCGACATCGGTGATGTCCGCCTCGGTTGTGGGCAGGATCGGATAGGGTTCGGCTGTGCGGATCAGCTCGGCCTCGGGGGCGTCGGGCACGTCGATTAGACGGATTTTCAGCGAACCGGTCAGCAGCGACGCGTTGGTCAATTGCCCACGCATACCCGCCGCGACCCGCCGCGACAGGAAATCAAGCAGCTCTTGGTCCCCTGCATCATCCTCTAACCCGATCCGGCTGGGGTTGATCCGCATGGTGGTCATCAGACGCACCTTGTCATCGCCAAACCGTTCCGGGTCGACCAGACCGGTCAGGGATGCAACCTCGCCGACGCGCAGGCCGCCCAGTTCCACCGGCGCGCCGGCGCTTAGCCCGGACAGGTTCTGATCAAAGATCATGGTCAGCGTCACGCTGTTGCTTTCGCCATCGCCTTCGACCAGGAAATCGTTGCGCGCGGCTTCCTCGTCGGCAAACAGCTCGAACGCCACGTCTTGGGTCAGGGCCGCGCCGCCGGACCCCATGGTCTCAAAGGTGATCCCGCCTGAAATCAGCGATGCGAAGCTGTCAAAGTTGATCTGCGCGCCCGCGGCCCCCAGCGAGAAGGAAAAGCCCGAGACATCCCAGAACCGTGTCCCGCTGGTGATCAGCCCGGTGTAGGGCGCATAAATCACAGCCTTGGCCGTGACGCCTGTGCCGTCCGAATTGATCTCGGCCGATGCGACCTGACCCACTTGCAAGCCTTTGTACAGAATGGGTGTATTGGCTGTGGGCAAGCTGTCGGGGGATTGCAGGGTGAACTGGATGCCCTCGCGGTCCGCGCTCAGCAGGGGCGCGTTTGCCAGACCTTCGAAGTTGGTTCGGAAACCACCGGCCGTGCCGTCCCATGTCCCTTGGATGTAGACGCCGGACAGAACCGTATCCAGGCCGGTGACCCCTTGCGCCGACACTTCGGGGCGGACGACCCAGAATTGCGACTCGGCGTCGACAAAGTCGGCCAGATCCTTGTTGATCCGTACGCCAACGCGCACCTGTTTCAGGTCATCGGTAAAGCCCACGGTTTCCACCAGCCCCACGCGAATGTCGCGAAACCGCAGCTCGGTTTCGCCCGCCTTGACCCCGGCCGCGTTCTCAAAGGTGATCTCGATCAGCGGGCCCTGCTGGTTAAAGTTATTCCACGCCGCACCGACGGCGACGACAAGCGCCAGAATGGGGATCAGCCAGATAAACGAGATGCCTTCCCAGAACTTGGGTTTGCCTTCTTCGACGGGAACGGGTGTCGGTGCACTGTTATCAGACATAGGTCAGGGGGTCTTTCAGGGTTGTTGACGGCGCACGGCGTCCCAGATCAGGCGGGGATCAAAGGCCTGAGCGGACAACATGGTGCAAATAACGGACAAAGCAAAGGTCATCGCCGCAGGGCCCGGCTGGATTGATGCCACGACGGACAACTGCACAAGCGATGACAGGATGGCCACGACAAAAACGTCGATCATCGACCAGCGGCCGATAAATTCGACGATCTCGTACATATGGGTGCGGCTGCGGGCGGTCACGGTCGATCCGTGCCGCGCAGTGATGGCCAAAAAGGCGATGGCCAGAAACTTGCCCACCGGGATCAGCACGCTTGCAATCAGGATGATCGCGGCCACGCCATAACTGCCATGATGGGCCAGTTCGACCGCGCCGCCGATGATGGTGTTTTCGGTGTGCGACACCAGCGTGTTGGTTTTCAGCATCGGGAAAATGTTGGCAGGAATATAGGCGATGACGCCCGCAATCCACCACGCCCAGACCTTTTGCAGGCTTTTGGTGTCACGCGATTGCAGGTGGCTGCCACAGCGCCCGCAGCGCGCCTGACCCATCGGCCAGACCCGCGCACAGCGGCGGCAGGCCACCAGGCCTGCATCGCGCGCCGTCAGTCTTCTTCCAGCTCGAGCGATTTCCATACAGACCAGGTACACAAAAAATTATCATTGATAAGAACAAGGATGACCAACGCGGCAAACATCCAGAACGCTGGGCCAAACCCGATATGGGCCAGATCCTGCACTTTGACCAGCGCCACGGCGCAGCCAATGGCAAATACCTCGGCCATGGCCCATGGCTTCAGCTCTTGCGACAGACGGAAAGCGCTGCGCGCGTGGGGCAGGGCGGGGCGGTCGCGTACGATGGGGACCAACACGTACAAGATCAGGATGGTGCGCAGCAGCGGCAAAAAGATGATTGCCGCCGCCACAAGGAACGACAGGAACACCATATAACCCGACCGGAAGCTGGACGCCGCATCCAGGATGGATGTCGAATTGCCAATGCCACTGGCGTTGATGTCCAAAAACGGAAAGAACAGCGCCGCCACCACCAGGATCATCACGGTCAGCGTCAGCGCGATCATTTTCTTGCCCGCTTTCTTGCGTGGCGAGATCAGCACCGTGTGACAATGGCTGCACACCGCACGCCCGCCGTGCTCAGGCATCTGCGCCACATACAACGCATCGCAATGGGGGCAGGCGATCAAATCTTCGATCGCCGCCCGCTCGGGCGTGGTTTGGGCAAGGGTATCGGTCGACATGGCCTAGGTGTGGCGCTCCAGAATGTGCGGTCCAAGGGGCGTGCAAGGGATTGCACACACCGAGGTGTTGGATTGTCAGAGACTATAGCCCGTTTCAAAGCCGCTGACAGGGCTTGCAGCATCATTCGGTGTCAGTACAAGCAGAGTTTTTTCACCTACCTGATGCGCTTCAGATGCTTTCGGCTGCCTGCAACTCGGATTGCAACCGCGCTTCCTCGTGCGCCTTGGGCGTGGCAAAGCGGGCCAGCAGCAGATAGGCCACCGGTGTCAGGTACAGCGTCGACAGCGTCGCCATCCCCAGCCCGCCGACGATGACCCACCCCAGCGCCTCGCGCGCTTCGGCCCCGGCGCCTGCGGACAGGATCAACGGAATGCCACCCACCACGGTCGAGGTCATGGTCATCATCACGGGCCGCAACCGTATGGTTGACGCCTGCAAGATCGCGTCGTGCACGCTATCGCCCTTGTCGCGCAACTGGTTGGCAAATTCGACAATCAGGATGCCGTTCTTGGCCATGATCCCGATCAGCATCACCAGCCCGATCTGGCTGTAGACGTTCAGGCTTTGCCCCGTCAGCAACAGCGCAAACACCGCACAGGCCAGCCCCAGCGGCACCGTCGCCATAACGACAACCGCCGAAATAAAGCTTTCGAATTGCGCGGACAACACAAGGAACACCACCAGGATGGCAAAGCCGAAGGTCAGGAAGATGCCCGAATTGGTCTGGTCCAGCGTCGCCGCTTCGGCCAGTGGGACGATGCGGTTGTTTTCGGCCAGAACCTCGTCACCGATTTTACGCACCTGCGCCAGCGCATCGCCCAGCGACAGATCGGGCGTCAGCCCCGCCGTCAGCTCGACGGAACGGTTCTGCCCCTCGCGGTCCAGTTCGGGGGCCACGGCGCGTTCTTCCAGTGTCACGAAGCTGGCCAGCGGCACCATCAGATCGTTGCCCGACTGGACAAAGATGTTCTCCAGGTCGCGCGGATCGTTCACAGGGTTGGACGTGGACAGCATTTTCACGTCAAAGCTTTTGTCGTCGATAAACACCGACCCCACCGTGCGCCCGTCCAGCATGGCCTGCAATGCCTGACCCAAACCGGTGATGTCGATCCCCAGATCGGCGGCCAGCGCGCGGTCGATCTGCACGAACAGCTGCGGCTGCGTGCGCTCGTATTCCAACCGGACTTGGCCCATGTCAGGGTTCTGGCTCAGCCGCACGACCATCTCTTCTGCGACCTGGCTCAACTGGTCATAGCTGTCGCCGGTGATCGCAAAGGCCAGCCCGCGCCCAGCCCCTCGAATGCCCAGCGAATTCGGCTGGATGGCAAAGGCGCGCACCCCGATGATCCCGCGCAGCTTGCCGTTGATCTCGCTCACAATGTCCTGCTGGCTGCGAACGCGGTCTTCCCATTTGGCCAGGGTAAACACCATGAACCCGCGGTTGTCCGCGCCAAAGCCGGTGATCGAGAACACGTTGGTCACCTCGCCCGCCTCTTGCATGGGGGCCACGATGTTTTCGATCTCGCGCATTTTGGTGCGTGTATAATCCAGCGACACACCCTGCGGCGCGGTCACGCTCAGCAAGGCCACCGCGCGATCCTCGGCAGGGGTCAGTTCCTGCCGGATGCCGCCCGCCATCATCGCGGCGGTGGCGGCAACAAGGGCTGCGATCAGAACGATTACGAACGGCATCGCCAGGGCGCCGCGCAGGCTGGCTTCGTATATCCGCATCAGCCGGTTGCCCAGCCAGATCATCGGCCCGCGCGCGTTTTCGTCGGGGGCGCGGGTCAACATACGGCTGGCCAGCACCGGGCACAGGCTGAGTGCCACAACCGACGACAGCAACACAGCCATCGCAAGGGTAAAGCCGAACTCGCGGAACAACCCGCCCGCCTGTCCGGGCAGAAACGACAGCGGCACGAACACGGCAGCCAGCGTCGCGGTGGTGGTGACAACGGCAAAGAATACCTGCGACGTGCCGTTCACCGCCGCCGCCCGTGGCCCCATGCCTGCCGCCCGCTGGCGCACGATGTTTTCCAGCACCACGATGGCGTCATCGACCACCATCCCCGTGGCCAGCACCAGCGCCAGCAGCGTCAGGATGTTGACGGAAAACCCGACCATGTAGATCGCAGCCAGCGTGCCGATCAGCGCCACCGGCAATGTCAGCGTCGGGATCAATGTCGCGCGCAAATCGCGCAGGAACAGAAAGATCACCACGACCACAATCGCCACAGCCCAGCCCAGCGTTTTCAGCACCTCTTCGATGGAGCCCTGGATAAAGATCGCATCGTCCGAGGTGACGGTAACGGTCACATCCTGCGGAAGGGTCTGGTTCAACTCGGCCACCACGGCGCGCACGCTGGCTGAAATCTCCAGCGTGTTCGATGTGGCCTGCCGGATCACCCCCATCCCAAGCCCTTGCTGACCATTCGCCCGCAGCACGGTTTCGCCTGAATCCGGGCCAAGGGTGACCGTCGCCACATCGCCGACCTTCACGTCGCGCTTGATCTCCAGCGCCTCGAAGGCGGCGGTTGTGGCCACCGTGGCCGTGGTGCGCACGTTGATCGACTGCCGGTCCCCCGCCAGATCACCCGCAGGCGTGTCAAAGGCCAGATTGGACAGCGCCCGCTGCATGTCGCCCAGCGTCAGCCCCCGGCTGGCCAGCTTCAACTGGTCGATGTCTACGCGAAAGATCGGCTCGCGATCGCCATAGATTTGCAGATCGGCCACGCCGTCGATGGAAATCAACCGGTCCTCGATCCGGTCCTGCACGATGGCGGTCAGTTCCTGCGGCGACCGGCCGGCAGATGTGACGGCAATCCGCATCACCGGCTGGGCATTGGCGTCAGCTTTGACAATCTCGGGCTGGTCGGCGGTGTCGGGCAACTGGTTGACGATCCGCGCCACCGCATCGCGCACGTCTGTGGCGGCCACGTCGATGTCGACGTTGTCGTTGAATTCCAGCGTCACCCGCGACCGGCCAAAGCGCGAGTTGGACGAGATCGACCGCACGCCCGAAACCCGACCCACAGCGCCTTCGATCCGACCCGTCAGTTCCTGATCCACCGTCTCGGGCGACGCCCCGTCAAAGCGGGTGGTGACAGTGACGACGGGGCGGTCCACGTTCGGCAGTTCCCGGATCTCGGCGCCGAACAGGCCCGCGATACCGGCCAGCACGATCAATGCATTCAGCACAAAGGCCAGGATCGGCCTGCGCACGAACAGCGCGGTGCCCGATGACGACGACGCCGGTGTGCTCATAGCGTGCCGCCGGGCGCGGTTTCATCCGCCTGCGCCGATGCGTCCTCGCTGCGGGGGCTGACCTCGGCACCGTTGCGCAAGGATTGTACGCCTTCGGTTACAACCTCGTCGTCCGGTCCCAGCCCCTCGGCCCGGACCAGCACGGCGTCGCTGTTGCGCTGGACAATTTCGACGGTGGCCTGGGCGACCTTGCCGTCGCGCACCACCCAGACAAAAGGCCCGTCGCTGGACCATTGCACCGCCAGCGGCGCAATCGACAGCAGGGTTTCACCGGGAAAGCTCAGGTTGACCGAAAACGCCATCCCAGCGCGCAACAAATCCGCGTCATTGGGCACGCGCCCCTGCACCAAAAGCGTGCGGCTGGCGCGGTCCACGACGCTGTCGATCACGCTGATTTCGCCCTGAAGCTCCGTTCCGGGCTGACCCAGCGGTGTTGCAATGATCGGCTGGCCCACGGCAATCTGGCCCACCACACGTTCCGGCACGCGAAAGTCGATCAAGATGTCCGAGCGGTCGGTGATCGTAACCAGCACATCCTGCGCATTGACGCGATCGCCTTCTTCCAGCTCAACGATCCCGACCCAGCCGCTGATCGGTGCGGTGATCTGCCGTTGCGACAAATCAAACCGGGCCTGCCGCACCGCCAGTTCGGCACTGCGCAGCGCCAACTGGCTTTCGCGCAGGCGCACCTCGGTCACGGCACCCGAGGTTTCCAGTTGCGCAATGCGCTTGGCCTCGGTGTCGGCGTTTTCAAATTCGATCTCGGCCTGCTCCAGCGCGATCTTTTCCGCCTCGTCCTGCAAGTGCGCGATGATCGCGCCCGCTTGCACATAGTGGCCCGAGGCGATGGGCAGTTCGGTGATCGTGCCCACAGCACTGGACCGCACCGTCACGGACCGGCGCGCGCGCCCGTCGCCAATCGCCGTGATCCGGTCGGCGCGGGCCTGTTCGCTTACACGGGCCGTGACAACCGGCACCGCACCGCCGCCGCGCGGGCGACCTTGGGCCGCGGTGTCCTGCGGGGCAGGGGCTGTCATTCCCAGCAGGTCATAGACCCCCAAACGCGTCAAAATGGGCTGCGCGGCCGGCACGTAGGCCACCCACACATAGACCCCCGCAGCGAGGACAAGCAGCATAAGAACAATCTGGCGAAGCGCTTTCATCAACGGTGCTTTCGTCTGGTTGCAGCGAGCGGTATCATGAATAGTCTTTGTGCAAATAGCACGTCAAATCGCTGTGTCCCGTCCCTTGCGCCGACAGGTCGCAGGCAGATGTTTCAATCCGGGCACAATGCGGCATGTCCGGCCGGAACCCGTTTTGCGCGGGGCTGCATAGATACTTGATACCACATCTAAAATCCCGCCCGAGGCACAGTGTTACAGTACACGCAAAAAGTGATGTATCACTTTGCGTTCAACGCATGGACATTCCCTGAGGGCTAGGTTTATCAACAGCTTGAAGCCTGTCAGACAACTTGGTTCAAACAGGCTTAACGACATTTCAATTCGGGAGGAAACATCGTGGATCGTCGTTCATTCATTCGTACAGCAGGCGTGTTGGGGGCAGGTGCTGCGGCATCGACGCTCGCCGCACCCGCGGTTGCCCAAGGCAACATCACATGGCGCATGGTCACCACATGGCCAAAGAACTTTCCCGGTCTGGGCGTGGGCGCACAGCGTCTGGCCGACCGCATCACCGCCGCTTCCGGTGGTCGCCTGACGGTTCAGGTCTATTCGGCAGGCGAGCTGGTGCCGCCGCTGCAATCGCTGGACGCTGTCATCGACGGCACCGCCGAGATGAGCCACGGCGCCGCCTATTACTGGCAGAACAAATCACCCGCCCTGTCGTTCTTCACCGGCGTGCCCTACGGCATGACCACGCCCGAGCTGACCGCATGGGTCCGCTTCCTGGGCGGTCAGGAAATCTGGGACGAAATCTATGACCAGTTCGGCGTTCAGGGCTTCTTGTCCGGCAACACCGGCACGCAGGCCGGCGGCTGGTTCCGCAACGAACTGAAAAGCGTCGAGGACGTCAAAGGCATCCGTTTCCGCACACCCGGTCTGGGTGGTCGTGTCTGGGAAAAACTGGGCGCAACCGTCACCAACATGGCAGCGGGCGAAATCTTCCAGGCGCTGCAATCTGGCACGCTGGACGCGGCCGAATTCGTTGGCCCCTACAACGATTTGGCGCTGGGCTTCCATCAGGTCGCCAAGAACTACTATATGCCATCCTTCGTCGAGCCTGGTCTGGCGACCGAGCTGGTCGTGGACAAGAAAAAGTACCAGGAGCTGCCCGACGACCTGCAAGCGATCATTCGTGACGTAAGCCAGGCAGAATACGATCAGGTTGCGTCTGACTTTGTCGCCAACGATCCGCGTGCTCTGAAAACGCTGGTCGACGATCATGGCGTGATCGTGCGTGCCTTCCCCGACGACATCATGGAAGCCGGTGCCAAGGCGTCGGTCGAAGTGATCGAGGAGCTGCGCAACAGCGACGACCCGCTGGTGAAAAAGACCACGGAAAGCTTCATCGAGGCGCTGAACCTGGTGCGCGTCCGCACCGAAACCATCGACTCGCCGCTGGTTGCAGCACGTCAGAAGTATCTGAAGTACTGATCCCAAGCGATCCGACAAAACGAAAAGGCCCGGTGGAAACACCGGGCCTTTTTGCATTTCGGGGGGTGTGATCGCCTAGCTGGCGATCAACCTTGGCAGCCATGTGACCAGTTCAGGGAAGGCAAACAGGATCGCAATCGCCACGATCTGCAGCATCACGAAGGGCAGGATGCCCTTGTAGATCGCGCTGGTCGGCAGCTCGGCCGGGGCCACGCCGCGCAGGTAGAACAGCGCAAAGCCGAACGGCGGCGTCAGGAACGACGTTTGCAGGTTCACACCCACCATCACACCCAGCCACACCGGATCGACATCCAGCGCCAGCAATACGGGTGCAGTAATCGGGATCACGATGAAGATGATCTCGAAGGTGTCCAGAATGAACCCCAAGAAGAACATGATCACCATCACCACGGCCACAGCCGCCAGCTTGCCGCCGGGCAGGTTGCTTAGGAATTCATGCACCAGATTGTCGCCGCCCATCATGCGGAAGACGACGGAAAATACCGATGCGCCCAGCAAGATGACAAAGACCATGCTGGTGATTGTCGCAGTCGCGATCACGGTTTGCTGCAATACGCCAAAGGACAACCGCCAGCGCACCGCCGCCAAAATCATCGCGCCTACGGCACCCACGGACGCCGCTTCGGTCGGGGTGGCGATACCGCCCAGGATTGAACCGAGAACGGCAAGAATCAAAAGCAACGGCGGCACCAGGGCCACAAAGACCTCTCGCAGCAAGTGCTTTTTTTCTTCAGCAGGCACCGGCGTGGCAGGGCAGGATTCGGGGTCGGTCACGGCTTTGAACAGGACGAACAACAGATACAGAACAATCAGCAGGATGCCCGGCAACAATGCACCGGCAAACAGGTCACCCACGGACACCGGCGTGGGGGCAAAGTTGCCTTTGGCCATTTGCACTTGGCTGTTGATGCCTGACAGCATGTCGCCCATGAAAATCAGCACGGTTGACGGCGGCACGATCTGCCCCAACGTGCCGCTGGCACAGATCACGCCCGTGGCCAGCTTGGGGTCATACCCCGCCCGCAACATTGCAGGCAACGAGATCAGGCCCATCGTGACCACAGTCGCACCCACAACCCCGGTCGAGGCCGCAAGCATCGCGCCCACCAGAACCACCGAAAAGCCAAGCCCGCCACGCATGTTGCCAAACAGCTTGCCCATGGTCAGCAGCAACTGCTCGGCAATCTGGCTGCGTTCCAGCATCACGCCCATGAAGATGAACAAGGGCACGGCGACCAGCACTTCGTTGGTCATGAACCCGATATAGCGGTTGGGCAGGGATCCGAAGTTCGACGGATCGAACACACCAAAGGCCAGCCCTAGGCTGCCGAACAAAAGCGACGTTCCCGCCAGCGTGAAGGCCACCGGAAAGCCCAGCAGCAAAAAGCCGATAACGCCAAAAAACATCAACGCGGCGAGAAGCTCGCCAATCATCACCGGGTCCATCAAACGGCTCCTTCGGGGTGGTCTGCCGCGATGCGGTCTGCACTGTATTGGATCGACGCGGGCACCAGATGCACGTTGCCGGTCAGGATCAGGATTGAACGGATGATCATCGCCACGCCTTGCAACGCGATCAGCGCGGCAAAGACGATGATGAATGATTTCAGGATAAACAGCCCAGGCATCCCGCCGACGTTCGCCGACGCTTCATGATAGTTCCAGGCGCGTTGCACGAAGGGCATCGAATAGGCGTAGACGATCCACATGAACGGCATCAAAAACAGCACCACACCGATCATATCGGTGATCGCGCGGGTTTTCATCTTGGCGGGGCGATAGAAAATATCCACCCGCACGTGGTCATCACGCAACAGTGCGAAACCGGCCACGGCGGTGAACATCGCACCGTTCAGCCAGATGTACAGGTCCTGCATCCACACGTAGCTGGTGGCGAACAGATACCGCTGTACGACAACGGTGAAACACACAACGACGATGCCCAGCGACAGCCAGGCGAATGTTTTGCCGACCACCAGATTAATGGCGCAAATCAGCGCCGCGACCCTTCCCAGAAAACGCATCTTTCCTCCCCCTTAACGTGAACAAGCCCTTGGCTCAGTCAATCAAAGTGCGGCACCCGAATGTCAAGATGCCGAACACCGGACCGCCTGCACGCAGGGGCCTTTATCCATCACATGTCCGTTCAAAACCCGCTGATCCGTGGCAACCACGTGCTTAGGAACGGCACAAAGGTCAGCAGCATCAGCACGACAAAATTCGCCAGAAAGAAAGGCGGCATTTCGCGGATCAACGTGGCAGGCCGCAGATTGGCGGCTGATGACACGACAAAGATCAGACTGCCCACAGGCGGCGTTGTCAGCCCCAGCGTCAGGTTCACGATCACCACGATGGCAAAGTGATCGGGCGCAATCCCCAGCGCGTGGCTGATCGGGGCCAGAATGGGCACCAGGATCATGACACCCGGCAAGGGGTCCATGAACAGGCCAAACAGCAGCATCAACACGTTGACGGCCAGCAGGAACAGAATGGGCGACAGGTTCCACGAAATGATCGTCTCGGCCAGAAACTGCGGCACGCCCTCGATCACCAGCACCCAGGCAAAGGCTCGCGCCGCGCCCAAAATCAGCAGCACGGCGGCGCTGATCAGGGCGGCGCGCAGGATGATCGCGGGCAAGTCGCGCAGGCGCAGTGCGCGGTAGATGAACATCCCGCAGAACAGCGCGTAGAACACCGCGATCACCGACGCCTCGGTCGGCGTGAAGATGCCGCCGCGAATACCGCCGACGATCAGCACGATCAGCCCCAGCGCGGGCAGCGCCATCGCCGTGGTGCGCAACATCTCGGCCTTGGATGGGCGCGGTTCGGTGCTGCGGTAATCGCGTTTCCAACTGACGTATCCGTTCGTCGCAAGGTTGCCCAAGGCCAGCAACAGCCCCGGAACAACGCCCGCCATGAACAGCGATCCCACCGACACTTCCTGATCTTGCAGGGCGTAGATGATCATCACGATCGACGGCGGAATGATCGGTCCGACGACGGCGCTGGAAATGGTCAGCGCACCGGCATAGGGCCGGTCGTATCCGCCCTTTTCCATCATTCGGATCATCATCGCACCGGGTCCCGCCGCATCGGCCAAAGCCGAGCCGGAAATGCCCGCAAACATGGTGGACGAGATAACGTTGGCATAGCCCAGACCACCGCGCAAATGCCCCACGAACTGCGAGGCAAAGCGCAACAGAGTATGCGTGATCGCCCCGCCGGTCATGATCTCGGCGGCCAGAATAAAGAACGGCACCGCAAGCAGCGGAAAACTGTCCAGCCCCGAAAACATCTCTTTCACCACGACAATCTCGGGGTAAGAGCTGCCAAAAGCGATGGCCAGAAACACCGATATCGCCATGGCAAAGGCCACCGGCAGGCCAAGGATCATCAGCCCAAACAGGGATATAAACAGGATTTCAGCCATTGGCAGCTCCGGGGGCGGCATCGGACACGCCTTGATCTTGCTTGTACAACCCGGCTTGAATGAACGGCTTGGCGATCAATAACAGATGGACAATCAACAGGCTGAACCCGACGGGCATCGCCGCATAGACATATTGAAACGAAAGACGCAGGGCAGGGGTTTGCTGAAAGCGCGCGCGCTGCATGTATTGCCAGCCAACATAAACCATAAAAGCAAAGAAGATCAGCAGCGCCAACACAATGACCGCGCGCAAGATCTGTTGCGACCGGGTGCCGATAAAATCGTGCAGATTGGTGATGGCCACGTGCCCACCCATGCGCAACGCCAGACCCGCCCCCAGAAAGGTCATCCAGATCATCAAATACCGCGCGGCCTCGTCTGCCCATGGCAACGAATGGTTCGTGGTATAACGCAGGGCGACATTGGCCCCCACGATCAGCGTCATCGACGCCAGCAGCCCGATAACCGCCACTTCGTTCAGCGACACGAAAATGCGTTCTATCCTGCGCATCATGCTCTGTGTTCTCCGCGAATGAAAAAGCGGCCGAAAGCCTGTGTGCTTCGGCCGCTCTTGGTGCCTGTGTACAGGTTACTCTGTCGCCGAAATGCGGTCGATCAGGTCCTTGCCGTACGTCTCGTAGTAGCCCTCATAAGCACTTTCGACCGACGCGCGGAACGCGGCTTTTTGCTCTTCGGACAGCTCGTTGACTTCCATGCCGCGCTCTTGCAGCGTCTCGACGCCACTGGTTTCCACATCGTCGACATAGGCGCGCATGGCCACAACCGCTTCGGTTGCACCTTCTTCAAAGGCGGCTTTGTCTTCGTCCGACAGGGTGTCCCAGAACGGTTTCGACACCAGCAGCATGGCGGGCGAATAGACGTGGCCCGACAGCGTCAGGTATTTCTGCACTTCGTTCAGCTTGGCCGAAACGATCACCGACAGCGGGTTTTCCTGACCGTCGATGGTGCCCTGTTGCAGCGCGCCGATCACCTCGGGCCATGCCATCGGTGTGGGGGCCGCACCCAGCGCGTTGAACGCCGACAGGTGCACGGGGTTTTCCATCGTCCGCAGCTTCATGCCCGCCAGATCTTCGGGCGTTTCAATCGGGTTGCGGTTGTTGGTGATGTGGCGAAAGCCTTGCTCGCCCCATGCGATGGCCACCAGACCGGCATCGTCGAACTCGGCCAGAATTTCCTGACCGATCGGGCCGTCCAGAACGTGGCGCGCGTGCTCAAGGCTGCGGAACAGGAACGGGATGTCGGTCACGCCGGTGGCGGGAACAAAGTTGCTGAGCGTGCCGGTGGACACGATGGTCGCCTCGACGGTTCCCAGTTGCAGACCCTCGACGACTTCACGCTCGCCACCCAGACCCGACGACGGGAAATGGCGAAACTTGAACTTGCCATCTGTCTTGGCCTCGACGACCTCTTGCCACTTGTCCGCGGCGACGCCGTAATGCGAATCCGGTGCCAGCGCATAGCCCAGTTTCACTTCGGTTTCGGCGGCAACTGCGCCCGCTGCAAGCGTGGCAACGACGGCGAATGCAGCCGTCTGGCGAATCTTGTTGAAAAACATCTTTTCCCTCCTCCAAGGTCACTTGAGTTTGCGCGATTGCTATCCCGCGCCCTGACCATTGGCAATGGTCGAAGCGGCGTTTTCAATACCGGCTAAGTCGCTGCGGTGCAGCGAAAATCAGGTATAGACGCGGCGGAGGTTTGACCTATGCCGCCAGTGTTCTGCGGGTCAGAACGCCATAGCGCGCATAGTCGCGATAAAGCGGTTCAAAGCGCAACGTCAGATTGTTTTGCGCAGCAATCGCCTGCATCTCTGCGTGCAGACCGACACGCGGCGTCACATGAAACCGCACCAGCCACGCTTGCAGCAAGCGGCGAAAGCTGCGGGGCAGGCCGGTCTGGTCGCCAAAGTCCAGCACATGCAATTCGCCGCCCGGTGCCAGCTGCGCCGCCGCCATGCGCAGCGCGGCTTGCCAGTCGGGGATCATCGACAGGCTGTAGGACAGCACCACGCGGTCAAAACCCTGCGCGCCGAACAGCGCCGGACCGTCAAAATCGCAGGCATCCCCGCGCACCAGCGTCGCACGATCTGCCAGCTTGGCCTGCGCGCTCAGCAGCATCTGCGTCGATATATCCAGCCCGAAGAGCGCGCAGCCGGGATAGCGGTCGGCAATACAGGCCAGATTGCGCCCGGTGCCGCATCCGATTTCCAGCACCCGCCCCCCCGGCGGCGGCGCAAGATCGGTCACCAGCCGGTCACGGCCCAGCAGGTAATAGCGCCGCGTGATGTCATAGATCAGCCGCTGGTAACGATAGGTGCTGTCCATCAGATCGGCATGAGACACCGTGTCGGCCATCGTCATTCGCCCTTTAGTTGGTACAGGTGAAACCCGCCGTAGATCGCCGACCGGTCGCGGGCGAAACAGGCTTGCGAGGTCTCGCGCTGGTATTGCCACAGGTCCAGCAGTTCGGGCGCCACCCGGCCGGGCAGGATGTCGTCGGCACCGCCCGTGCGGAAAATCACCCGCGCACCGGGCCGCGCGGTGCGGGTGATCTGTTGCCACAGCGCGTTCAGTTGCACGTTGTTCATCCAGTCCTGCGCATCCAGCAGCACAAAGGCATCCAGCGACGCGGCATCCCGTTCGGCCAGCAGGTCGGTCATCGACCGGTTCAGGAACGTCACGTTGGCTGCCCTGTCTGCCACGGTGTCAAAATGCTGCGCCTCAAGGTAGGGCGGCACCGAACGCGGCACGCCGGGTTCATAGCTGCGGCCAAAGGCTTGCCAAGCAAAGTAATTGTCGCGGATCGGAAAATCGCAGGCCAGCTTGCGCACGCGTTCCTTGAGCACCACCAGAACGTCGCCGTCCCCATCGGCAGCCAGCTTGTCATATTGCGCGGGCGGGATGCCCAGACCGAACAGCGACGCCCGCCGCCGCGCCATCCAGCGCACGGGGCGGGCATCCAGCAGCGGCGCGATGCGGGTGTCGTGGAACTGCTTTTGCGCCTTCAGGCTGGGCGCTTCCAGCAGCGGGCGGTAATCCAGCCCCGCAATCCACGACATGCCATGCACCAGCCGCAGAAACCGGCCCAGAACGCCGAACCTGTGAAAGCCGCGTGCGAACATCGTGATCCGGCGACGGCCCATCACGCGACCCTCCCAAAAGGCGCGGGTGTCCGCGTCCAGCACGCGCGCCAGCTTGCGGTCATAAAGCGCCACGTTGGCGGCACTGTCGCCGCGCCCGAAGAATTCAAAGAACTGCGCCTGTGTCAGATGTGTGGCCGCCGCCACCTTGAGCCGCCCCAGCGCCACATGCGCAGGTGACAGATCCACCGCCGTCACCGATCCCGGCTGCGCGGTCAGGTAGGACATCGCGTTGCATCCGCCCGAGGCGATGCAGAACACATCCTGCCCCGGTTGCAACGCCAGCGCCCGCATGTCCACGACCGGATCTTCCCATATCTGCGGATAGACCAGCCCCTGAAACAGCCGCGAGAAGATACGTTCCAGAAACCCGGTGCTGTTCAGCGCTTCGTTCTGGTGGACGGCAGCGCCAAGCTGTTCGGCGATATTGGGGGTGTCGGTCATCGGGACTATGCCACTTCCTTGTCTTTGGTCAGGGTTTCGGTGCGGCGCACCATGCGCCGTCTCGGGGGCCGCGCGTCGCGGTTGCGCATCGTCTCGGCCCAGTCGATCAACCGCAGGGTGCCGGTCATGTCCTCGACCACGGCCGTGCAGCTTTCGACCCAATCGCCGGTGTTGATGTAATCCAGCCCGTCGATCTTGCGGATGCACGCGCTGTGGATGTGCCCGCAGACCACACCGTCAAAGCCATTGCGCCGTGCCTCGTCGGCCAGCACATGTTCGTATTCGCTGATAAAGCTGACGGCCTGTTTGACCTGATGCTTGGCCCATTTGGACAGCGACCAGTATTGCCCGCCCCACAGCCGTTTGATCCGGTTCAGCCAGGTGTTCAGCCACAGCGCAAATTCATAGGCACGGTCGCCCAGGTGGGCCAGCCACTTGGCATTGACCACGATGCTGTCGAACTGGTCGCCATGGGTGACCAGCAGCCTGCGGCCATCAGCCGTAACGTGGGGCGCTGTTTTCACCACCTCGACACCGCCGAAATGGGTGCCAAGATAAGCACGCAGCACCTCGTCGTGGTTGCCGGGGATGTAGAAAATCCTGGCCCCGTCATGTGCCCGCGCCAGCAATTCCTGCACGACGTCATTGTGGCTTTGCGGCCAGAACCAGCCCCGCCGCAACCGCCATGCGTCGATGATGTCACCGATCAGATAGATCGTATCGGCCTGATTGTTCGACAGGAAATCCAGCAGGATCTCTGCCTGACATCCGGGTGTTCCCAAATGAACGTCGGATATAAAAATTGTCCGGTGCCGCATTGACCCGTCCGCGTCTGATCACTGTTGCCAGCGGCTTAGTGCAGCTACGCATCGGAAATGTGACAGTCTGCAATTTTCAGGACGGGCTGGCGGGGACGGGCCGACCGCAGTTGCATTGCGCAAGGGGGGCACGGTAGGTGTTGGGGGACAAACCGAAGGTATCGCCTGTGACCCACAGCAACCCGATCTTGATGTCCCGCACGCGCCCCACGCAATTGGCCGTCGCACCATGAGCCGCATCCTGATCACCGGCGCCACCGGCTTTGTCGGACTGCCGGTGGCGCAGCAGCTGGCCGCCATCGGGCACGACATCACCTGTGTCATCCGCGCAGGCTCCGAGGCGCGGCTGGAAGGGGTGCTGGCGCGGATCGTGACCTGCGACGACCTGTTTGCTCAAAGCGCGGATTGGTGGGCGGAGCAGATGGTCGACATTGACACCGTTGTGCATCTGGCGTGGTACGCCGAGCCGGGCAAATACCTGACAAGCGTGCGCAATCTTGACTGCCTGACCGGCACATTGGCCATGGCCAAGGGCGCGACAGAGGCCGGGGTGCGCCGTTTTGTGGGCGCAGGCACCTGTTTTGAATACGACCTGTCGGTGGGACATCTGTCGGTCGACACGCCACTGGCCCCCGAAACCCCTTATGCAGCGGCCAAGGTGGCGGCCTTTACCATGCTGACCGCATGGTGCGCCACGGCCGACATCGAATTCCTGTGGGCGCGGCTGTTCTATCTCTACGGCGCCCGCGAGGATGCGCGGCGGCTGGTGCCGCAACTGCACGACAAACTGGCGCGCGGCGTGCCTGTTGACCTGACGCGCGGGACCGCCTTGCGTGACTATATAGACGTACAAGACGCGGCGGCGCTGCTGGTCCACGATATCACCGGCACGCGGACCGGTCCCACCAACATTTGCAGCGGGCAGGGGCTGACCATTCGCGCGCTGGCCGAAGGCATCGCCGACCAATATGGCCGCCGCGACCTGCTGAACTTTGGCGCCTATCCTGAAAACCCCACCGATCCACCCGTGATTGTCGGAGTACGGGCCGAATAGAAGCCCCCGGAAACCCTTGTCGTGAACACAGTGAAACGCGCGATTCTGAACAATGGATCGCGCAACTTTAAGGTGAAATTGTGCAGCGGTCTGAGGGCGTCCGGAACAATCGAAAATTTCGTCAAGGATGCTGCGCCACAGTGTGTCTTGCGGAGCATGCAACCTTCACGGTGATGCGAAAAGAAGTGAAATGCGTCAGCATTTTATGACAGCCTTCGCGCAGAAGGTACTGCCGAACGCGTCGGCGCCACCGGATTCTATTTTCTTGCTTGATCATGGATCCTGTGCAACCAGATGTTGACGGCGGCAAGGAATTCAGAATGCGGCTGTGACAATTCACACAGGACAATTCACAAAATGGCGACATTCACGACGACCCATGCGGTTACATATTCCCTTTCCAGTGCGCAGGCAGCTTCCGTACAACTCTCGACCGAAGTCATTACGGATGGCGACGCTGATACGACTTTCGAAACCGGTGACAGTTATACAAGCCCAACCAATGGCCTGTTGAATTACGTTGGAACCATGGTGATTGACGGTGTAACCTGGCCGGTGTTTTCCTACGATGCGTATCCGGATTTTGTGTCTGTTTTCATGACACAAGCACCCGTGTCCGTTCCCGCGAACCCGGCGGTGAACTCGGGTGATACCTATGCTGTGCCGTGCTTTGCCAAGGACACGATGATTGCCACATCCGCTGGTGAAGTCGCCGTTCAGGATCTGCAAATCGGTGATTGTCTGATCACGGCAGATGGCGCTGAAACCCTCGTTAAATGGGTCGGCCACCGCACCATTATGCCGATGTTCGGTCTGGCCAAGCGCAATGAGCCGGTGAAGATCGCCGCAGGCGCGCTGGGCGACAATGTCCCCACACGTGATCTGGTCGTCACCGCAGACCATGGCATGATCCTGAATGATCTGATCATCAACGCGTCGGCTTTGGTCAACGGCACCAGCATCCGCTTTGTAAAGCCTGCCGAACTGGACACCCACTTTACCGTCTATCACATCGAGACCACCGCCCATGATGCGATCCTGGCCAACGGTGCGGCCTCCGAGACATTCGTCGACTATCTGACCCGCCAGTCTTTTGACAATTATCAAGAGTATCTGGACCTGTACGGTGACGCGCAGCCCATCACTGAAATGGACCGCCCACGTGTGTCCGCAGCGCGCCTGTTGCCGCCTGCGATCCGCGCATGGCTGGACGCGCGTCAGGTCGCCTGATCTGACCAGCGCCAGATCGACAGGCCCGGACCGCATCCTGTGGTCTGGGCTTTTTTGTGAACGTGTCCTATGCACATGTTAACCTCGCGGGTGAGTCCGCTGTGCGCACCTGAAAGCGCTTGATGCGGATGACACCTCCCCTCTTCGCCACAGGCTCTTCGTCCATGACCGACGCCACTTCTTCTGATCGCAAGGCCGCTCTGATATCCCATTTGATCGCGGCGCGCGATATTCTGGTGGTACCGCGCACGCTGGATGTGTCCGAGAACCCTGTGCGTATGGGCGTTGTCGCCGCTTTGCGCAGTCTTGGCGAACAGGCACAAGCAATCCCGCTGTATGATGCTGTGCTGGCGACGGCACCTGACTTTCAACCGGCCTTGATCGGGCGTGTCGATGCCAGCATGGCGGCAGGCGATCTTCAGGCGGCGATGTCCTATATCTCCGCCGCCTTGGCAGTGTTGCCGGGTGATGCGGCGCTGCTGCTGAAACGGGCCACGGTTTTGCGCACGCTGGGGCAGACGGCGCAGGCCCAACAGGTGCTGGGCACGCTGGCGACCGACCCCGCGACCACGCAGCAACAAAAACTGGCCGTCGCACGCGGGCTGATGGCGGTGCGGGATTTTGCTGGTGCAGACCGCATTTTTGCACAGGTGCTTGCGAAAAACCCAAAGGCCGAACCGGCATGGATTGGCAGGGCGGACGTGGCGCTGGCGATGGGGGATCCACCGCTGGCAATCGCGCGGTGCGAGCTGGGGCTGGAACAGCTTGGTGCAAACAGCGCATTGCAGCAAAAGCTGGCCAATGCCCTACAACGGATCGGCCGCACCGACGAGGCAATCGGAATATTGCAGACCCTGCTGCGACAGGCCCCCCACAGCACGGCGGTGCAGGTCGCGCTGGCCGCTGCCCTGCGCGCGGTGGGCCGGTTGGACGAGGCGGCCGCGATCTATACGGCGATCCTGGAACTGACCCCGTCGCATCGCGCTGCCCTGACCGCACAGATCGAAATGGCGCTGCTGTCCGGTGACATGGACGCAGGGCTGGCTGCCTGTGATCTGGCGCTGTCCCGTTTGGGGCCCGAAGACGCCGAGATTGCGCGCCGCAAGGGGCAGATCTTGCTGCAATCGGGCCAACCCGCCGAAGCTTTTGCCGTGCTGTCCGCCCTGCGGTCCGACGCGCCGCCCGCATCGCCCGTGCATCTGCAAGCCGCGCGCGCCGCACTGGACGCAGGCGAAGTGGGGGCATCACAGGCGATCTTTACCGAAATCCTGCAATCCGACCCCACCAACACCCAAGCCATCCTTGGCCTGGCCGAACTGGCCGAGACACGCGGCGATGTCGTGGGGGCGATGGACCTGCTGGAACAGCACATTCAGGCGGCGGACTGAATGGACAGCCCAAAGCCGACCCTGCGCGCCGCCGACCCCGACATCGTGCTGAAATACTGCGACCTTGCGCTCAAGCTTGACCAGTCGGACCGCGCACAGGCGGTGCTGGAGAAGGCAACGCAGCGGCTGGAACATTGGTCATCCCCGCAACTTCTGCGGCTGATGCAGGTCGCGGAAAAGAACCGTGATTTCAAACTTTCCGCTGCCGCCTTTGCCGAAGCTACGGCGCGTGACACAGTGTCGTTGCCGCTCGCGATCTACGCGGTGAAACTGGCGCATACCGCTGCCGATGCCGCGCTGCTGGCTTGCGTGCGCCGCTGGCTTGAATCGCGCCTGCCCGAAAACGAGATTGCGAGGTTCCGGCTGCAAAGCGATCTGTTGCTGGACGGCCCCGACGTGGCGCTGGCCCGCGCGCGCGCGGCGCGGGTCAAGATGCGTGCCCCGAACGAGGCTGCTGATCTGGTCGAGGTTCTGTTTCAGGCGGGCAAACGCAAGACCGTCCTGCGCTACCTGGGCTTTTGCCGCCACCGATGGCCCAACTCGTTCCGCTTTCTGGCGTTGCTGACCACCGCGTACCAGCGTTTCGGCGCGCCGCAACAGGCGCTGGACCTACTGGCCGCCTCTGCCGACCCGCTCAGCGCGCGGGTCCTGCGGATGCGCCTGCACATCCTGCTGGAAAGCAACCGTCTGGAAGAGGCCGACGCGCTGATTGCCCAATCGGGGGACATCGGGGCCGCTTTGTTGAACCCGTTCCAGATGATGCGGCTGAAGCTGGGCCGTGGCGAGATTGACGCCGCCGATGCGCTGGCGCGTGTGGTATCGTCGGGAATGGGGCGGGGCGGCGGTGCCAACTCCAAGTTTCGCGCGACCCACATCGGAGCACTGCTGAACGAGGCGCAATTGTTCCTGCGCTCGAACGACGGCCTTTCACCCGATATGTCGGCTGCGCTTGAGCGGGTGTTTTTCCACCCCGCCAAACTGGCGCTGGACCGCTGGCAAAGCACCGTGGCAACCGGCGCAGCACCTGCCGGCCCCCCTGACATTCCGCGCCGCATCCTGCAATACTGGGACACGGCCACCATCCCGCCCGAGGTCGCGTCGGTCATGCAAAGCTGGCAGGATCTGCCGGGCTACACCTATCATCGCTATGACAAGGCTGCCGCCATCGCCTTTCTCAAGGACCGCTTTGACGCGGCCCACGTACAGGCGTTTCGGATGGCCAACAACGTGGCCGAAGAATGCGATTTCCTGCGGCTGTGCCTCTTGCTGGCAGATGGCGGCATTTACACCGACGCCGATGACATGTTGGTGGGGGATGTTGATGCCTTGCGGGTGCTGGGGCGCGGTGTCGTGCTGTTTCGCGAACCTGTGATCGGGTCGATTGCCAACAACCTGATGCTGGCGCGTGCCGGTCATCCGCTGTTGCAAATTGCCGTGGACATGGCGCGCACATCCCTGCTGGCGCGCGAGAACGATAACACATGGGCCAAGACCGGGCCGGGTCTGATCTCGCGGGCGACAGCCGCCTATATCGCACAGACGCCCGCCGATCAGGTCCCGCAAAACCTGTGCCTGCTGCCAGGCTATGTGGCGTCCACGCAAATTCAGGCGCATGTGCGGCTGCCGTACAAGGCGACGCCGGCCTATTGGAACAGCAACGACGGCGCAACACCGCCCGAGTTCAGCAAGGTGCTGCACGCCATGGCCGCGACCGTCTGAAGTCGGCGGGCTAAAGTTCGGGCAGGCACACGCCCGTGTAATATTTGTTGGTCTGGTTCAGCATCCGCGACGGGCGGTTCGGCGGGCGGCAGGCCACCACGGACAGCCCGTCGCGGTTGCCCGGCGCATAGGCAAGGGTGGCTCCCTTGGGGTCAAGGCTGGCGGTTTCGCCGGGGGCCAGGGTCACCTGTTGCGCGCAGGGGGTTGGGTTTTGTTCGTCCGGCGCGCACAGGCCGACCACAATCGGAAAATCGCAGGTGTTGCTGACCCGGCTGGGCTGAGTTTCGCCGCGCATCCCTTGGGTGCACTGATTTACATCCGCCCGCAGGGCTATCATGGAGTACGACCCCGTCACGCGGTAAAGCAGCGATGGCAGGGCAAAGGCGGTGGCCATCGAAATCACCACCACCGCCCAGACAGGTATCCGCCGCGGACGGTCCTGACGCTCAAACACAAAATACAGGAAAAACCCCACGAACAGGCCCAGAAATACCATGCCTTCGGTGACTTCGGGCAGAAAGGGGACCGCGCGCCAGAACTGGGCGATCATGTCAAAGAGAGGGGGGCCGACATAGGCCACCAGTGACCCGAACAGAACCGAGGCCCACAACGGCATCGGGCGCGGCGGATCGCGGCGCACAGGGACACGGCGTGACAGGATCGCGGCCAGAATGCCAAGGACGACCCCGCTTGCATTGATTTCTGACATCACCAATCCTTGGAATTGATCTGGGGGTCAGCGTGCCCGAATGCACGGCCTTGCACAATACATAGTGGCTGGCGGAAGGGACCCCCTCTGCGCGAAGGGGCCCGGTCCGGGTGTGGTTACTTGGGCTTCTTGCCCCCGATTGACAGGTCGTTCTTGCCCGACAGTGAATTGGCTGTCGCCAGAACTTTTGGCTTTTCCTGTTTGGGTTTCTTGGTTTCCTTGTTGCCGCGCTTGCTGTTGTTGCCTTTGGCCATGGAATGTCCTTCCAAAATGCAGCGATCCGGTGCCACAATGGCACAGGCCTGGCTGCGGTCGATCATCGCTTGCCTGTCATAAGGCCCGCGATGCTGTCTTCTGATTTCGAGTGGTGTCGTCTTGTGATCGCGTCGGCGCGTCGTTTGGTCGTGATTACAATATATACGTCTTCAAGCGAAAATTCGACCACCCCCAAGAAATATTTCTGGGCAAGTCGGCTTTCAAAGCGGCAGCTTGATCCAGAAATCGCTGCCTTCACCCACGACCGAATGCAGACCCACGGTGCCGTTCATCTGCTCGGCCATCGCCTTGGCAATGGACAGGCCAAGACCGGTGCCGCCAATGCTGCTGGAATCCGACGAATCCACCCGGAAGAACTGTTCAAAAATCTGCTCATGCAGCGCCACGGGGATGCCACACCCTTGGTCGACGATGTGGACGGTCACGTCGTCGTTGGTCGTGGTCACCGCAACTTCAACTTTGCCTTCGGGATCGGAAAACTTGATCGCGTTCGAGATAAAGTTCGACATGATCTGCACAAACCGGTCCCGGTCCACCAGGATGTCGACGCCCGGCACGTCCGAGGTCAACTCCAGCGCGATCCCGTGGCTGTTGGCAAAGCCCTGGTTGTCGGAAATCACCTGTTCCAGCAGCGGCTCAAGCGGGTGGTGGGCCATGTTGAACCGCATCTTGCCCGAGATCATCCGGTCGATGTCCAGCATATCGTCGATTAGCTTGCGAAGACGGTCGCTGTTGCGCAGCGACACCGACACCATCTTTTTTACCTTGTCGGGCAAGGCCCCGATCATCCCGCTGTCAATCAGCTTCAAAGACCCCTGAATAGATGTCAGCGGTGTGCGCAGTTCGTGGTTGATGGTCGAGATGAACTCTTTGGTCATCCGCTCGATCCGTTTGCGTTCGGTGATATCGCGCGCAATGCCGACAAAGACTTTTTCGCCATCGCGTCGAATTTCGGCAAAGGCGAATTCCAGCGGAAAATCCGCCCCCGATTTGCGCCGCCCTTGAATCTCGCGGGCCACACGCTTGTCGGCGTCGCTTAGACCTCGGTACTCCTGAATAAGCGCAGCCAGTTGTTCGGTGTTGCCCCCGTCCAACAGCACGCTGAAATGCCGCCCCGCGACTTCGGCCTCGCGAAAACCGAATATGTTTTCGGCGGCGGCGTTGAACGACAGGATTGCCCCCTGAAGGTCAATGGTGATGATACCGTCGACGATGTTGTTCAGTACCGTTTCGGTGTGCTCGGCCAGTTCTCTGATCTCGATTTCGGTCTGCCTGTCTTCGGTCACGTCGAAATTGATGCCGGTGATCCGTGTCGGGCGTTTCTGGTCGTCGAACACCACCCTGGACACGCTTTTGACAATTCGCTCACCACGGGTCTTGTGATGAACGCGATATTCGTCCTCAAGCACGTTGTCGTTGGGGTCGAGGGCCTGCTCGAGCAACTGGTCGTTGCGCGACACATCTTCGGCATGCACGGTGCTTTTCCAGACGTCCACATTGATCTCTGTCCCGGGTGCCACGCCGAAGATATCGTAGACGGTGTCGTCCCAAAACGTTTTGTCCGTCTCGATGTTCCACTCCCAGACGCCGATGTGGCCCGCGTCCAGCGCCAGCGCCAGCCGCTCCAACGTACGCTCCAGCTTGGCTGCGCTTTCTTTCAGTTCGGTGACATCCGTCAGCACCGCCATATAGCCGTTGACCCGGCCCCGGTCGTTGTGCAGGGCGCTGCACGAAACCTCGGTCCAGAACTCTTGGCCCGTGTGCGTGTAATGCAGGATTTCGGCCTCGAAAACCTGCTCAAGGGCCAGCGCGGCGTTCAGTTGCGCGACTGTTTCCATATTGGTCTTGGGACCATACATAAAACTGGCCGGTGTCTTGCCCATGACCTGATCCGCCGCAAAGCCGGTCATCCGCGTGAAGCCCTCGTTGATCCATTCAATGCGTCCGCGCACATCGGTGATGATCACGCCGTTTGTGGTCTGGCTCGCCACCTGCGACAGCCGATTTAACTGCGCGGTGCGCAGGCGCACGCGTTTTTCCAGCGTGTCCTTCAGGTCAGACAGCACGGCAAAGTCATGCGCGATCTGTGCGCTCATTTCCCGCAACGAGGTCGACAGCATCTCGTATTCCTGAATGTTGCTTTTGGGAAAGGTCGGCGGGCTTTGGTCGCCTGCGGTAATCGCCTGACTGACCCGGCTGCTCAGTTGTGCAAGATTGCGAATGGTGCGGGTCGTCATCATGCTGAGCATTTGCACCAGCAAGGTTGAAAACAGCATGATCACCGCAAGTGCAAACATGTCGTTCCGGCTGCTTTGGGCCAGTCTCGCCACCATCGGTGCGACGGCACTTTCGGCGGTGATCACATAGGGCGCTCCGTCGATGTCCAGGGGCACAGATTTGACAAAGCGGCCGGCTGCGGTGCGCTGCAATTCAGCCATATCGCCTTGCGGTTCCCACCGTTGCATCCCTTCTCCGGCGTCGACCGTCTGTTGTTGAAAGCTGCGAAGCGTTCCGTGTTGTGCGACAAGGTTGCCCTGCGGGTCCAGAATGCCAACCGTAACCCCCGTCTTGCTGTCGATCAAAGCATCGACCTTGTCCGCCGCGCGGTCCAGCGTGGATTGCAAGCCAGCCTCGCCCGAACCGCCGTCTATCACCTGTTTCAGGTCTTCTCGGGTCAGCAACAGCACCAGTTGCAGCGTTTCCGAAACCTTTTGCCTTTCGGTCGCGAACAGGTCGCGGCTGCCCAACACAATCAGCGCGGCCCCGACCACCGTGACCAGAAACATAAGCACCGCAAAGACGACGCCCGTATAGGACACGCCCAGCTTTGGGTGGTTGCGACCGATCGGGCTGAGCGCCAAGCCCACTACGATGAACGTCGCAATGGAGGCATTCATCACACCGTTGGCAGATTGCTTGAGCGCAATCATCACCGCCGAATCCAGCGGCAGATCCAGCGGTTTCCAATACAATATGGCAACCAAGGGCCCGCCGATCACCAGCCAGAACGCGGCATCCGACAGCACCAGATTGTTGACACGCCGCATCATCAGCCCGACGCACAGGATCTCAAGCGTCATGACCAGCAACGCGTAAGGATGGCCCCAGTTGAACCAAGTGTACGCGCCTGCCACTGCTGCCACGATCAGGCCGGGCAGCAGGCCCAGAAACTGAAGCGCCAGCAATGCGGCGACCGATCCGAAAATGAACGCAACCGAAAATGAAATGGCCAGTTCGAAATAGTTGCCGGCAAGCGCGGCCATGGACAGCAACACGGTTGCAATCAGGGTTTGGACAGGGACGGTTGAACTGCCTCGTCTCATATTTTGCACGGCCTCAAAGAACTAAGTTTTGTTAAAGTTTCTTGCCCGCGGTTGTTTGCGGGAGGTTTTGTTTGACTTTCCCTTGGTCTGGCTGCGCCGCCAAGGGCATATGCGGGCTTTAACCCTAAAAAAACGATGACCTGTTGCTTGATCTCGACATAGGGCAAGACCTGTAAAATTTATCTGGCGGGGCTAGGCGGCGCCCCTTGGGCTTTGCAACACCTCTTCGGGGCGATTGATGCGCCGCTAGGGTGGCCCAAACGTCTGTGCCACAGTCGCGATGCGTCTGTGACCAACGGGGCCAGAACCTAGGTCCGCATCACCTGAACCGACTGATACAGCATTTCGGCCGGCGCCTGAGAGTCCAGAAACGCGATGTCATAGGCATCGCGGCCCACGGCGATCACCGCCGTGCTGTCGGCGCTGCACATGCCTGTGGCGTCGACCAGATGCCATTTGCCGTCCAGCCAGACCTCGGTCATGGCATGAAAATCGGGGGGCGTCACATCGGGGCTGAATGCTGCGACCATCCGCGCCGGTATCTGCGCGGCCCGGACCATTGTGCACATCAGGTGGGCGTAATCGCGGCACACGCCCTGACGGCCGGCAAAGGTCTCCAGAACGTTGGTGTCCGCGTCCGAACTGCCCGGCACATAGGTCAGGTTGTCCTCGATCCAGTTGCGGATCGCCGCGACTTTCTGACCACCCGACAGGTTGCCAAAGCGACGCTCGACAAAGGTCACGAACTTGTCCGACTGGCAATAGCGTGACGGGCGCAGATAGGGGGCAACCGGCCCCGGGATCAGATGCGCGGGCACCGCGTCCAGCCGCTCCAGCACAGCGGGCGGGCGGGTAATCTCGACCTGTGCGTGATAGTTCATGGTCAGTTCGGTCCAGGGCACCTGCGCCCAGATCCGTTCGCCCACATCCGAATCTCCCGCGATGCGGTTGATGGGAATATCGCCCAGGTACAGGTTCTCGTGCAGCACGTCCTGACCGTCATAGCGCGCCGCCTCGATGGCCAGAAAAATGGTGTTGGGCCGCATGAAACGGTATTGCATTGCAACGTCGATCTGAATGCGCATCCTTTGGTCCTTCTGGCCTTGATCCGGCAAGCTGTCAGAAGACCACCGGTGTCTTCCGCCTTTGCGCCTAGCGTGTCGTGGCACATGCCGCAACGCGTGAAGCGGATGCAGAGCATGTGCTTTCATGAACTTATCCCGAAACGTGGGCTTTTCGAGCACAGTTGCCGGGGTTTCCGGATTTTCGCGCGAAAACACGCAAAATATTCACCCGTAAGCTTCGCGTAAGCTTCGGATGGTCAACCGCACGCAAACTTATTGTGCGAAAGCTTCCAATGACACCTCTCCAAACGCTCAGAACCCGACTGTCCGCCCTGCGCAGCAAAATCGCCATCTCGCCTTTGCTGCTGACAATTCTGACCATCGCCTTTGTCTTTCTTGCCGACAACGGGACGTTCTGGTCCACGGCCACGCAGATTTTCTCGGGGCATCCGTTGTCCTACGCAGGCTATATGCTGGCCGTGTTTTCCCTGACGCTTGGGCTGTTCAGCCTGTTTGCCTATCCGTGGACGGTCAAGCCGTTCCTGATCTTTATCGTCATCCTCAGCGCGATCACCTCCTATTACGTCGACGCGCTGGGCGTGATCATCGACCGCGACATGATCCAGAATGTCATGGTGACCACAATTGCGGAATCGCGTCACCTGATCACGGCAGGTTTCGTGATCCACGTGCTGATCTATGGCGTGCTGCCGGCACTGGTGCTGGTCTGGATCCGCATCAAACCGCTGGGTCGCATCCGCACGGCGGTCATGCCGGTGATGACCTGCGTGGTCAGCCTGGCACTGGCCGCAGGGTTGCTGATGGCCGACCTGAAATCCTATTCCTCGATCCTGCGCGAGCGTAAGGATTTCATGAGCAGCTACCAGCCCGGCGCCCCGCTGGTCGGCGCGATCCGCTATGCGCGCATGGTGTCACATTCGACCAACGTAGAAGTCGCCAGCATCGGCACCGATGCGCACAAGGGTCCGGCCTATGACCGGGCCACCAAACCCATGCTGACCATCGTCGTGGCCGGCGAAACCGCGCGCGCCCAGAACTTCAGCCTGAACGGCTATGGCGTTGACACCAACCCCGAGCTGGAAAAGCTGCCGATCATCAACTTTACGAATGCCCATTCCTGCGGGACCGCCACAGCCGTGTCACTGCCTTGCATGTTCTCGAAATACACCCGTGACGATTATTCCTATGAAAAGGGCATCTCGACCGAAAACGTGCTGGACGTGATCCAGCACGCCGGTCTGAACGTGGCGTGGTGGGACAACAACACCGGCGACAAGGGCAACGCCAAACGTATCGACATGCGGTCCTTCACCAACGAACAGGACCCCCGCTTTTGCGATGCGGGCGAATGTATCGACGGCGTGTTCATGGACGCGCTCAAGGCCTATGCCGACAGCATCACCGAGGACACGGTGTTGGTGCTGCACCAGATGGGCAGCCACGGACCAACCTACTACCTGCGCTACCCGCCTGAATTCGCGCGCTTTACGCCGTCGTGCAACACCGCCGAGTTCAAGAGCTGCACGCCCGAAGAAATCACCAACGCCTATGACAACACGATCGCCTACACCGATCATATCCTGGCCCAGACCATTGACCTGCTGAATGCCCACGACCGGCTGGCGACATCGCTGATCTATATGTCGGACCACGGGGAATCGCTGGGTGAAAGCGGGCTGTACCTGCATGGCTCGCCCTATTTCATGGCACCCGAGCAGCAAACCCATGTTCCCATGATCCTGTGGATGTCCGACGCCTACAAGGACCGCTTCGGCATTGATGAAGCCTGTGTCGCCGACCAGAAGGACAAGCTGCTGTCCCATGACAACCTGTTCCATTCGCTGCTGGGGATGCTTGATATCCAAACCGCTGAACGTGATCCCAAACTGGACATCTTCGCGGGATGCAAACTGAAAGCGCAGGTGGCCGCAAATGAATAGCAACACCCAAACCCCGCGTCAAAAGCCCGCCCGTGTCAGCGGTGTGGCCCATGTGTTCGCTGCCGCAGGCTATTCTGCGGGAGGCTTACGAAGACTGTGGCAGGAAACTGCGTTTCGGCATATTGTGACGGCTCTGCCCGTCTGCGGTGTGCTTCTATATGCCGTGGGCGCAAGCTTTATTGACTACTGCGTCCTTCTGATCCTGTTTTCCTGCCTCATCGCAGTCGAGGCGTTGAATACGGCAATCGAATGTATTGTCGACCATCTGGCCCCCCAATGGGAGGAGTTCGCACGCGACGCAAAAGACCTTGGGTCGCTTGCGACGATGTGCCTTCTTTTTGCCAATGGTGTTTTTCTGGTCGCAGTTGTCCTACGTTCGTATGTATTGGCCTGATGTCCTGACCTGAAAGTTTACTGATGAATATGCTGAAAATCGTCGCGGTTCCCATGCACAAAGAGGGCCGCAAATTCGTCGCCATCTTTGCCGCGATTGCCGTTGTTCTTGGATTGCTGTGGGCGCCGCTGTTCTGGGTCGGCGCGGGCGTGACCGTGTGGTGCTATTACTTCTTCCGCGATCCGGTGCGGGTGATCCCGCAACAGCCCGGTCTGGTGGTGTCCCCCGCCGATGGCATCGTGTCACTGATTCAGGATGTCGTCCCCGAAGAGGGCCTTGGCCTGGGCACCGAACCGCTGACCCGCGTGTCGGTGTTCATGAACGTTTTCAATTGCCACGTGAACCGCGCGCCCATCGCGGGCAAGGTGCTGCACATCATCTACCGTCACGGCAAATTCGTGAATGCCTCGCTGGACAAGGCCAGCATTCACAACGAACGCAACAGCCTGACCATCGAAGCCCCCGATGGCACCCGCATCGGCGTGGTGCAGATCGCGGGCCTTGTGGCGCGGCGCATCGTCTGTTTCGTCAAAGAGGGCGACAGTCTGCAAGCGGGCCACCGCTTTGGTCTGATCCGCTTTGGCAGCCGTCTGGATGTCTACCTGCCCAAAGGCGTGTCGCCGCTGGTCAGTGTCGGACAAACCGCGGTGGCCGGTGAAACCATTCTGGCCGATCTGGCCGATCCCACACGTCAACGCGCAGGCATCGCCGAATGACCGAAACACCCCCCCGCCTGAAACTACGCCACATCGTGCCCAGCATGGTCACGGTCTTTGCCATCTGTGCCGGCATGACCTCGATCCGCATGAGCCTGGACGGGCGCATCGAAATGGCGCTGTATTTCATCCTGATCGCGGTGTTCCTGGACGCCGCCGATGGCAAGCTGGCGCGGTTCCTGGACAGCGCCAGTCCTTTCGGGGCCGAACTGGACACGCTGGCCGATTTCTTCAACTTCGGGATCGTGCCGGGCATCTTGCTGTACAACACGCTGTACATCGGCACCGCGGATTCCAACCTTGGCTTTTTGGCCTGTCTGGTGCTGGCGGTCTGCTGTGCCCTGCGGCTGGCGCGGTTCAACCTGTCGGTCAAGGCCACCGATGTCACGCTGAAGAAAGACGACCACTTTGTCGGCGTCCCGGCCCCCGCTCTGGCATGTCTGGCGCTGATGCCGGTGTTCTTCTACCTGCACGGCTGGACCGAGACCAACTTTCCGCTGCTGCGCGCGGCCTATATCATCGGCGTCGGCTTTCTGGCGATCAGCACGATCCCCACGATTTCGATCAAACACGCCAGCATCAAACGCTCGCACCTGTCGTTCGCGCTGGTGGGGGTGGTGGCGCTGGTCGTGTGCCTGATGGTCTATCCGTGGCCGACACTGATCGTGGCCAACTGTCTGTATCTGGCCTCGTTGCCCTATTCCTATCTGGCGCAAGAAAAGAGAAAGAAACGGCAGGACGACAATGCGCATCCTTCTGATTGAGGACGAGGCGGCGCTGGCCCGACCGCTCAAAGAGCATCTGGAGGCCGATCAGAACATCGTCGAATGGTTCGGCACACTGGACGAGGCCGACGCCGCCATCCGCACCACCGACTACGACGTGGTGCTTCTGGACCTGCAATTGCCCGACGGCGACGGGCTGGGTTTTCTCAGCACGCTGCGGGGCAGGGCGCTGCGCACCCCAATCATCATCCTGACCGCCCGCGACAAGGTGTCGGACCGCATCGACGGGCTGAACCGCGGTGCCGATGATTACGTCATCAAACCCTTCGATCTGGACGAGGTCAAAGCCCGCATTCACACCGTCTGCCGCCGCAGCGCCGACCAGATCGCCCAGACCGTGCAACTGCGCGACCTTGTGGTGAACATGACCGACCACAGCGTCATTCGCGCAGGGCAGCCCGTGCGCCTGACCGCCAAGGAATGGGGCGTGCTCGAAGTGCTGTTGCGCCGCAAACCGCAGATCGTCGCCAAGGAAAACCTTGAAACTGCGATCTATGCCTACGGCGAAGAGGTCGAAAGCAACGCACTCGAAGCGCACATAAGCCGCCTGCGCACCAAACTGGGCAAAGACCTGATTACCACGCACCGTGGCATGGGCTATGCGTTGAACCCATGATGCGCCGCCGCAAAAGCTTGCTGCAATCGCTGTTCTCCTCGCTGTTGGTGCCGGGGATCGCTGTGATGGCGCTGGGGGTGTTCATCGTCTACCACGTTCTGAAAGACGAGTATGACGAGCTTTTGGATTCCAGCCTGTCCAGCAAGGCCCACCTGCTGATCGAAATCATCGAAGAAACACGCGCCCAGATCGGCGGCAGCGATGCCACCGAACGGGCGCTGTCGCGTCTGCTGGCGTTTGAAAACGACGCCCGCGATCCGGCTGAACGCACCTTGTTTTGGTATCTCGACAGCAACGGCACCGTCGTCGCGCGGTCTGCATCGGCGCAAGGGCTGCCCACGCCCGCGCCGCTGGTGCCGGGATTCAGCACCGCACAGCATCACCGTGTGTTCGTGCTGGCCCCACGGCGTGACGGGGCAGGTACAGTGATCGTCGCAGAACCCATGATCGAGCGCAACGAGGCGATCACCGACGTGGTCATCGGCGTGGTCGTAGGCTTTGCCCTGCTGGGGCTGTTGTTTGCCATCGCGTCCTTCTGGGCGGTGCGCCGGTCGGTCGCCATGATCGCCAAGCTTAGCGACAACATCGCGCAAAAGAACGAATACAACCTGTCGCCCATCGACAGGAACAACGCCTTTGTCGAAATCACTCCTGCCATCGACACGCTGGACACGCTGATGTCGCGGCTGGACGTGGTGCTGGCCGCGGAGCGTGCCTTTGCCACCAACGCGGCGCACGAACTGCGCACCCCCGTGGCCATCTGCCTGGCCCATGTCCAGCGGCTGCGCACCCAGTTGGCCGATCCGGCCCAAACGGCCAATGTCGCGGAAATCGAAGCCGGGTTGAAACGGCTGGTCCGCCTGATCGAACGGCTGCTGCAAATGTCGCGGGCGCAGTCCGGGCTGGGCCTGACTGCAGTGGGGGCCGACATCAACCCGGTCATTGCGCTGATGATGAACGAACTGCAACGCCGCGACGTCGCCCCCGATGCGCTGGTGCTAAAGCCGCCCACCGGCAAATGGCCCAGCCGGATCGATCCCGACGCGCTGGGGATCATCCTGAACAACTTGTTCGACAACGCGTTGAAATATGCCGCAGGGCCTGGGCCGACGGTTGTTGACGCCAGCCAACCGGGCAAGGTGGTCGTGTCCAATGACTGTGACCCGCTGACGCCTTCCGACCTGGACGCGATCAAGACCCGTTTCGTGCGCAAAACCACGCTGTCAGACGGGTACGGGCTGGGCCTGTCCATCGTACAGGATCTGTGCACCCAATCCGGCTGTACATTTGAAATCTTCTCGCCCCGCGCTGGCAGTTCGCGCGGCTTTGCCGCCGTGCTGACACTGCCCCGTCAGCAGGCCGACGCACCCGGCGCGCACAGTTGATTTTGCAAATGCCGCAACGGCGCATGCACGACCCGATTGAGTTTCCCCTGACTTGGCTGGCATGTATCGCTTCACGTCAAGTGGGAGGACACACGGCATGACAAACTGGCCATCACAGATCACCGATCGGATCACGCACGAGACACATTTCGGCCGCGAGGGGCTGAAATGCTTTGCTGACAGACCTGCGAACCTGAACGACATGCTGCAACAGGCCGTGGACCGCAACGGGGGCGGCGAGGCGCTGGTCTGCGATGATGTCCGGCTGACCTATGAAGGACTTAACGCCCAAGTGGGGGCCGTGGCCGCAGGGCTGGCGGCCCATGGTGTGCAGCAGGGCGACCGCGTGGCGCTGGTGTCGGGCAACACGCCCGAATTCCTGATCGTCTTGATGGCGGCCCTGCGCTTGGGCGCCATCGCCGTTCCGATCAACGTGCGCGAAGGCACGCCCGAGCTTGCACATATCCTGAACGACTGTGGCGCCATGCTGCTGGTCCACGACACCGATGTCGCGGCCAAACTGCCCGCGCCTGATACGGTCACGCAGATCAAGCATCGGTTTTGCATAGAGGGTGCCGTAGGCACATCGCGAGACTACGCCGCCCTGACCGCACATGAGGCGCAGGCCAGCGCCGCCCATGTTGACCCCGAAGACACCGCCGTGATCCTCTACACCTCGGGCACCACGGGCCAGCCCAAGGGCGCGATGCTGGCGCATCTGAACATCATCCACTCGGCAATGCATTTCGAGCTGTGCATGGAGCTGGGCGCGCAGGAACGCTCGTTGCTGGCGGTGCCCGCGTCCCATGTGACGGGGCTGGTGGCGACGCTGTTCACCATGCTGCGCACCGCGGGGTGCAGCGTGATCCTGCGCGCGTTCAAGGCCGATACCTTTCTGGAACTTGCAGCACGCGAGAAGGTGACCCAGACGCTGATGGTGCCCGCGATGTACAACCTGTTCCTGCTGCGCTGCAACGTCGCTGACTATGATCTGGGTCATTGGCGCATTGGCGGCTACGGCGGCGCACCCATGGCGCATTCGACCATCGCCGAACTGACCGAAAAGCTGCCCAACCTGACGCTGGTCAACGCCTACGGCGCAACCGAGCTTAGCTCGCCTGCGACCATTATGCCGCTGGGGCAGGGGCACATCCGCGCCGACAGCGTGGGACATGCCGTGCCCTGCGCCGAGATTCGCATCGTGGACGAGACAGGCCGCGACGTCGCCACCGGCGAACATGGCGAGCTGTGGATCAAGGGGCCGATGGTGGTGCCGGGCTATTGGAACAACCCCGAAAAGACCGCTGCCGAATTCCATGACGGCTTCTGGAAAAGCGGCGACGTCGGCTCGTGCGATGCCAACGGGTTCATTCAGCTGCATGACCGCCGCAAGGACATGATCATTCGTGGCGGCTACAACATCTACAGCGCCGAGGTCGAAAATGCGCTGACCGCTCACCCGGGTGTGATCGAATGCGCGGCCATCGGCAGACCCGATCCCGTGCTGGGTGAAAAGATGCAGGTTTTCGTGCACAGCTCGGACCCCGATCTGGATGCCGACGCGGTCAAAGCCTTTTGCGCGACCCGTCTGGCCGATTACAAGACGCCCGACTTTGTCACCTTCAGCGCCGATCCCCTGCCGCGCAATGCCAATGGCAAGATCGTCAAGAAGGCGCTGCGCGATATGGTTTAGGCGTCAGCCCCCGCGCGCAGCCCGCCCACGATCAGATCGGCCAGCGACACCGCAATCTTGTCGCGGTCGGCGCGTGTCTGGTCGGGCCGCACGCGGTACCAGTCCACCAGCCCGTTCAGCGCCCCCATGATCACACGGCCCGCCAATGCGACGCTGGGCACCGACAGCGTGCCCGCGTCCTGTCCTTGTTGCAGAACCGCACGGTACAGCGCCTCGTAGTCGTTGCGCATGGCGATCAGATCGGCCAGCACCTTGCGCTCTGCCTCGGTCGCCGAGCCGCGCAGGTACACGTCCACCCCCAGCCGGATGGTGCGCTGAAAGGGCAGGGTGTCCATCATCACGTGCCCGTGCGCCGTGGCCATGCGGGTCAGCTTCTCTGGCGCGGGAATTTCCAGATCCAACAGCGGCAGAACTGCGTCAAAACAATATTCCATCGCCTGCCGATAAACGGCAAAGTAGATCTCGTTCTTGGACGCAAAGTGGTGGTAAACGCGCCCTTTGGTCGACCCCAGCACGTGCGCGATTTCGTCCACCGTCGCCTTTTCCAGCCCGTTCTGCATGAAGCAGACCGCAGCCGCGTGAATGATCTGTTGCTGGCTTTCGATGCTGCGCCGCGACAAATGCCTGCCCTCGGGCGCGGAAGCTGGCTGCGACATCCTAAACCCGCGCGCCGCAGGTCGGATCATCCACCACCAGGCCGGTTCTCAAGGTCATTTTGTAATGCTCCGTTGCGTCACTTTTGGATTTGCACCCTACCAGCTTGACACCACCACAAAAGCGTTAATTGTAGAAACATACTCGTGGGAATGTTTTTGCCGGTCCCTCTGCGCAAGGACAACACCACGCGACGTTATGGCTTTGCGCGGTAGGGGAGAACCGCCTTGAGGCTGCACAGGGCCATAATCCCATGATTATTTCACGGATTCACGATACCCGCTCGGGAGGAGCATTTATGAAACGCAACACGACCAAGACTGTCATCACAACGCTTGGGGCCGCACTGATCGCGTCCACGCCTGTACTCGCCAAAGAGAAACTGAACTTTGCCTACGGCTATCCGAACAACTCGGCTGTCGGTCTGGCGGTCGACGACTATGCCGCCGCAGTCGAAGAACGCTCTGACGGCAACATCTCGGTCACCGGCTTTGCCATGTCATTGCTTAGCCTGCCCGAAACCAGCCCCGGCGTGCGCGACAGCCTGGCCGACGTGGGCTTTGTGCTGACGCCGTATTACCCGGCCGAATACAGCACCAACCTGTTCCTGCACGAACAGAACCTGCTGATCAATCTGGCCGAAAACCCCACCGGCAAAGAGCCGTTGGCCTTCACCGGTGCGATGCTGGAATATACGTTCAACAACTGCCCCGAGTGCATGGACGAATTCAAAGCCCAGAACCAGGTTTATACCGGCGGCGGCGTGACCCCGCTGTATAACATGCTGTGCAAAGACACGTCGATCACCACCATCGAAGACCTCAAAGGCAAGCGCCTGCGCGCCGGTGGCGCGGGCTTTGTCCGCTTTGCCGAACATTTCGGCGCCCAGGGCGTGCGCCTGCCGGTGAACGAAGTCTATGAAGCGCTGGATCAGGGCATTCTGGACTGCGCCATGCTCAGCGCGCCAGAGTTGACCAACTACAACCTGTACGAAGTTGTCACCGACATCACGCTGGATGTGCCGGGCGGTGCCTTTGCCGGCGTGGCTTCGGCCAACGTGAACGCCGACCGCTGGAAAGCCATGAGCACCGAAGACCGCGAGGCCCTGCTGTGGGGTGGCAGCGTCATGACAGCTGCGACAACGTGGAACTTCTACAGCGACGACAGCGCCGCTGTGCAGAAATCGCGTGATCTGGGCATTGCCTTCCACGAACCTACGCCCGAGCTTCTGGCGGCTGTGAAAGAGTTTGCAGCGCAGGATCTGAAAACCGTGTCGGGCCTTTTCAAAGACACCTACGGTGTTGAACGTGCGGAAGAGATCACCGCGGAATTCGCGCCGATCCTTGAAAAATGGTACGGTCTGGTTGGCGATATTTCCTCGCAGGAAGAGCTGCAACAGCTTTACTGGGATCAAGTGCTGTCCAAGGTCGATCCGGCCACATACGGCCAGTAATCCGATCCGATGACGGGGGCGCAGGCTGTGGCCTTGCGCCCCTTTTCCTATATCCGAACAAGGAAACTCACTGCGATGAAACCGATTGGTAAGCTCATCTCGTGGATGGCTGCGGGGGCCTCTGGCATCGCGGGCATCATGGTGCTTATGCTTGTTATTCACGTCACGCTTGACGTGCTGATGCGCTTTATGTTCTCGACGCCGCTTGATGCGACGATCCTGTATGTCTCGGCCTTTTACATGGTCGCCATCGCGTTCCTGCCGCTGGGGCTGGTCGAAGAAAAAGACAGCCACATCGCCGTGGAACTGCTGGTCGAAAAACTGCCCAATTCCCTCCAGAGCGTTCTGTCCTTTGTCGCGCTGCTGCTGACCGCCGTCGTCATGGCCGCCGTCGCTGTGCGCACAGGTCAGGAAGCCATGTCGAAATATGCAGCTGGTGCCTATTCCATCGAGGCCAGCGGCAAAGTGATCATCTGGCCCACCTATTTCGTGCTGCCCGTGGGCTTTGGCCTGATGGCGCTGGTGGCGGCGTGGAAGCTTATCGCATTGGCCCTTGGCCGCGACAGTGGCCTGAGCATCCTGACCGTCGAAGACCCCTATCTGTCGAAAGAAACGCCTGATGTCTGAACTTCAAATCGCGGGCCTGTTCATCGGCGCCCTGTTTTTTCTGATCCTCATGCGTATCCCGATCGGTGTGTCGCTGATCGCGGTGTCCTTTGCCGGGTTGTGGTCGATGTTCAACTGGAACATCGCTTGGGGATCGCTGGGCATCGTGCCCTATAACTTTGCCAACAGCTGGGTGCTCAGCTCGATCCCCGCGTTCCTGCTGATGGGGTTCATCTGCTACCACACCAAATTGACCCAAGGGCTGTTCAGCGCGGCGCAGGTCTGGTTGTCGGGGCTGCCCGGCGGGCTGGCCATCGCCTCGGTTTTTGGCTGCGCAGGCTTTGCGGCGGTCACCGGCTCGTCCGTGGCCTGTTCTGCGGCCATGGGCAAAATCGCGGTGCCCGAGATGATCCGCCACCGCTACAGCGCCGAACTGGCCACCGGCACGGTTGCCGCGGCAGGCACCATCGGCGCGCTGATCCCGCCGTCGATCCTGATGATCCTTTACGGCATCATCTCGCGCCAGTCGGTCAGCCAGCTGTTTCTGGGCGGTCTGGTGGTGGGTGTCATCACCCTGATCGCCTATGTCCTGCTGATCGTGGTGCGGGTCAAACTGAACCCCGACCTGGCCCCGCCGGTCCACACCCAGGCCACCCGCGCGCAGAAGATCCGCGCGCTGGGCCAGACGTGGCCGGTGCTGCTGATCGTGATCGGTGTCTTTGCGGGTCTCTTTGGCGGCGTCTTCACCCCGACCGAGGCCGGAGCCATCGGCGCCACGCTGTCCACGCTGGTGGCGCTGGTCTACCGCACGCTGACGCTCAAGGCGCTGCGCATGGCGATTGTCGAAACCATCACCACAACCGCGGCCCTGCTGATCATCGCCGTCGGGGCCAGCCTGCTGACCCGCTTTCTGGCGCTGTCCGGTATCGGCGACGCGCTGTCCTCATCCATCCTGTCGTTCGGCGTATCGCCGGTGCTGATCATGGTGGGCATCGTGGTTGTGTACCTGCTGCTGGGCATGATGCTGGAACCCGTGGGGGCGATGCTGCTGACCCTGCCCGTGGTGCTGCCGCTGGTGGACGAAACCGGCTTTAGCCTGCTGTGGTTCGGCGTGGTGCTGGTCAAGCTGCTGGAAATTGGGATGATCACCCCGCCGATGGGGATGAACGTGTTCGTGATCAAAGGCGTGGTGGGCAATATCGCCTCGCTGTCCACCATCTTCAAAGGCGTGTTCTGGTTCGTCATCGTCGATCTGCTGATCGTGGCCGTGCTGATCGCCTATCCGGACATTGTCCTGTTCCTGCCGCAGATGTTCGCCAAATAAAACGCGAAGCGACGGCTCGTGAAAAAAGGCGGTTGCTTGATGCAGCCGCCTTTTGTGTGCGTGTCGGGGCATTTGCACCAGTTTTGTCGTATTCGGATTGCCACCAATGCGTGAAAAATACCTCGTTTTTCAGAGGCCAATTATCGGTCTCACCTCAATTTCAGGATTATTTCTTCAGGACTATTTCGTCTTCTGTGCAACCTGAAGAAGATCGCAAGGGGGACGTCAAACCCCCTTCGACCGAGGTGACACAGGCGGCATCCTTGGATGTCACGGCTGTCATCTAGAAGGCCGTAGGCCGCCACGCATCGCCGGGCCGCCCGCCGGCACGGCGATTTGGTTGCTGTGGTGCATGACAGAACGTTGGGATGTGTTTGGCTGGCATACAGTGGCATGGACCAAGGTAGCGTCGCCGCACCTCGGCCCAATGACGCGCGGCTTCGCAGTCTGACGGACCACGCAAACCCGCACGAGCCTCCCTCAAGCCACCCGCCGTCCTTCCGACCACACCGCCTGCACAAGCGGCGCGCCTTCCAGAAGGCCAAAGCGGATCAGGTCGGCCCGTTTGCCCACCGCAATCTCGCCCCGGTCCACCAGACCCACGGACCGCGCGGGCGTGGCCGTCACGGTCGCAATCGCGCGCGCCATGTCGTCCCAGACACCCGCCAGCTGCACCGCCGCCTGCAACAGCGCTGCAGGGACGTAATCCGACGACAGGATGTCCAGCAACCCCGCTTGCGCCAGCTCTTGCGCGGCCACGTTGCCCGAATGCGACCCGCCGCGCACCAGATTGGGCGCGCCCATGATGTTGGCAATGCCCGACGCGCGGCAGGCCGCTGCGGCCTCGACCGTCGTGGGGAATTCGGCAATCGCCACCCCATGCGCATGGCTTGCCGCGACCTGTTCCGCCGTGGTGTCGTCGTGGCTGGCCAGCGTCGCACCATAGCGCGTTGCCGCCGCGACCGCCGCCGCCTCGTGTTTCGCGCCCAGCTGCGCCTGAAGCCCGTAGAGGAACTCGACGTATTCGGCAAAACCCTCGGCCTGCATGTTGTGCTTGCCGCGCACATAGGTCTCGAACTTGGACACGTCGCGGAACTGCCGCTGCCCCGGCGTGTGGTCCATCAGCGACACAATCCCCACCTTGTCGTCGGCCCCGAATTCGCCCAGCTCCTCCTCCAGCGTTTCCGAACAAATCTCGGCACGCAGGTGGATATGGTGGCTGATCTTCAGCGCGCCACGGTTGCGCATGTCCAGTATCTCATCCGCCATCTGGCGCGCGTATTTGCCATAGCGTTTGTGATCGCCCGACAGGATCGACCCCACGCGAATGGCGTCAAAGACGGTGGTGATCCCGGTGCCCGCCAGCTCGCGGTCATGGGCCAGAATGGCGGCGCGGTGGGGCCAGTCGACCTTGGGGCGCGGCACCATGTGGCGTTCCAGGTTGTCGGTGTGCAGCTCGATCAGGCCGGGGGCCACGAAATCCCCCTCGCAATCCTGCGCCGCTGCAACGCCGGTCCCGCCCGAGGCCACATCGGCAATCTTGCCATCGCGCAGCACCACGGTGCCGGTGATCACATCGTCGGGCAGCACCACACGGGCGTTGGTCAATACGGTCTCTTGGGTCATGTCAGTGTCACGTCTTTCTGTGGGTAAAGAGCGCGCAGCGCCCGCTGTACCGTGTCCGCAATCGGACCGGAATTGTCGATATGTATCGCGTTGATGCCCCCGGGCAGGGCAAAGCCCGCGCGCGCCAGCCGTGCGTCGATCTCGCGGCCATCCTCGCGGCCCCGCGCGGTCAGACGGGCACGCAAAACGGCGGGGCTGGCGGTCAGCAACAGCACCGGCATTGTGCCGAACCGCGCCTGTGCCGCCTCCAGCACCGAACGCGACAGGTTCACCAGCAGATCACGCCCCTGCGCCAGATCCGTGTCCACGCTGGACGGAATGCCATAGCGCAGCCCGTGCGCCTGCCAGCTTAGCGCGAATTCGCCCGCCGCTTGCATGCCCATGAACATCGGGACGCTCACCGCATCAAAATCCTCGCCGCCCGCATCCGCTTCGCGCGTGATCACGCGGCGCACCAGTGACAGTTGCGGTGCCGCATCGACCAGCGCCTGCATTACCGTGTCCTTGCCCACACCCGACGGGCCGACCACGGCGATCATCCGCCCGCTCATGCCGCCATGCCGGGGGTAAAGGCCGCCGCATCAATCACCCGGTCGCAGACCCGGTCCCGCGCCGCCTCGTCGTGAAAGATGCCCACGATGGCAGCCCCGCGCGCCTTGGCCCCCTCGATTAGCGTCAGCACGACCTCGCGGTTGGTGGCGTCAAGACTGGCCGTGGGTTCGTCCAGCAACAGCGCCGGATAGTCATAGGCAAAGCCGCGCGCGATGTTCACCCGCTGTTGTTCGCCGCCTGAAAATGTCGTGGGGCTTAGCCCCCACAACCGTTCCGGAATGTTCAGCCGCGCCAGCAGATCGCGCGCGCGGGCCTGTGCCGCGTCAAGCGCGTGGCCGGTGCGCAACAGCGGCTCGGCCACCACGTCCAGCGTTGATACGCGCGGCACCACCCGCAGGAACTGGCTGACATAACCCAGCGTGTCGCGCCGCAACGCCAGTATCTCGCGCGGCTGGGCGGTGGCCACGTCCACCCCGCCAATGCGGATATGCCCCGACGCGGCCAGATAGTTGCCATAGAGCATCCGCATCAGCGTGGATTTCCCCGCGCCAGATGCCCCGATCAGGCCCACGCATTCGCCCGCCGCCACGTCAAAGGCAGCCCCCTCCATCACCGGGATAACCGTGCCGCCCTGATTGTGCAGGGTGAACGACTTGGACAGGTTCTCAACTTGAATCATCTTGTTAACCTATTGTTAATAAATGTAAAATGTTTCGCGCGCGAAACATGCGTCACACCTGCAACACCGACGATACCAGCAACTGCGTATATGCATGTTGCGGATCGTCCAAGACCTGATCGGTCAGCCCTGTCTCGACCACATGACCGTCTTTCATCACCATCAACCGGTCAGCCAGCAGCCGCACCACGGCCAGATCGTGCGTTACGATGATCGCACTCAACCCCATCTCGCGTACCAGCCCGCGCAACAGGTCCAGCAGCCGCGCCTGCACGCTGACGTCCAGACCGCCGGTGGGTTCGTCCATGAACACCAGCCGTGGCCCGGTGACCAGATTGCGCGCAATCTGCAACCGTTGTTGCATGCCCCCCGAAAAGGCCGTGGGGCGGTCGTCGATGCGGTCGGCGTTGATCTCGACACGGCCCAGCCAGTCAGTCGCGGTGTCGCGGATGCTGCCATAATGGCGCGCGCCCACGGCCATCAGCCGCTCGCCCACGTTGCCGCCCGCACTGACATTCATGCGCAGCCCGTCGCGGGCGTGCTGGTGGACGAACGCCCAGTCGGTGCGCCCCAGCATCCGCCTTTCCGGCTCGCGCATGGTCACGGTGTCGCGCAAGCCATCGGTCTTGGTGTCAAAGCGCACGGCACCCGCGTCGGGCGTCAGATGCCCCGCCAGACAGTTCAGCAAGGTCGACTTGCCCGAACCGCTTTCGCCGACAATCCCCATGACCTCGCCGGGGTACAGATCGAACGACACGTCCGTACATCCCACCCGCGCGCCATAGAACTTGGCCACGCCTTCTACCTGCAAAAGCGGTGTCATGCCGCGTCCTCCTCAATCGGGACGCCCTGCGCGCCCACATGCCCCGCTGCGCGGCGGCCTTGGCAATAATCGGTGTCCGAACACATGAACAAACGCCCGCCGTCGTCATCGACAATCAACTCGTCCAGATAGCTGTCGATCGCCCCGCACAGATCGCAAGCATGGTCCGCCTTGCTGGCCTCGAAGGGGAAATCCTCGAAATCCAGACTGACGACTTTGCTATAGGGCGGCACCGCGTAAATCCGCTGTTCCCGCCCCGCGCCGAACAGTTGGATCGCGGCCATTTCCAGCTTGGGGTTGTCGAATTTCGGAATGGGCGAGGGGTCCATCACATAGCGTCCCTCGACCTTCACCGGATAGGCATAGGACGTGGCAATCGCGCCGTGCTGGCTGATGTCTTCATAGAGCTTCACATGCATCAGGCCGTATTCCTCCAGACTGTGCATCTTGCGGGTCTCCACCTCGGACGGCTCCAGAAAGCGCAGCGGCTCGGGGATCGGCACTTGGTAGACCAGTATCTGATCCGCCCGCAGCTCCTCTTCGGGGATGCGGTGGCGGGTCTGGATCACGCTGGCCTCTGCCGTGGCTTCGGTCACGGCCACGCCTGCGGTTTTCTGGAAGAACCGGCGGATCGACACCGCGTTGGTGGTGTCATCGGCGCCTTGGTCGATCACCTTGAACGTGTCCTCGGGCGTCAGGACGGCGGCGCTGACCTGCACCCCGCCTGTACCCCAGCCATAGGGCATCGGCATTTCGCGGCTGGCAAAGGGCACCTGATAGCCCGGTATCGCCAACCCCTTGAGGATCGCACGGCGGATCATCCGCTTGGTCTGCTCGTCCAGATAGGCAAAGTTATAATCGCTCATTCCGCAGCCTCCTGCATCGTATTGGCCTGCGCCTCGCGCCGCAGCTTGCGGATCAACTCCAGTTCCGATTGGAAGTCGACGTAATGGGGCAGCTTGATGTGCTCCAGGAACCCCGTCGCCTGAATGTTGTCCGCGTGGTACAGCACGAATTCCTCGTCCTGCGCCGGCGCGCCAAGGTTGTCTTCGCCCAGCTCTTTCCAGCGCAGCGCCCGGTCCACCAGCGCCATCGAAATCGCCTTGCGTTCCGACATGCCGAACACCAGCCCATAGCCGCGGGTGAACTGTGGTGGTTGGGTTTTTGATCCTTGGAACTGGTTCACCGTCTCGCATTCGGTCACTTCGATCTCGCCGATTTCGATTGAGAACCCCAGTTCGGGAATGTCCATCTCCACCGGCACCACCCCGATGCGCAATTCCGCCACAAAGGCGTGGTTGCGCGCGTATCCGCGCTGGGTGGAGTAAGCCATGCCAAGGATGAACCCTTCATCGCCACGGGTCAGCGATTGCAGCCGCAGATCGCGGGTGGCGGGCAGCTCCAGCGGCGTGCGGGTGAGGTCGGGCGGCGTCGTGTCGCTGTCTTCTTCCGTCTGGATCAGTCCCTCGCGGTCGAGAAAGCTCATGATATGCGGTGTCTGCCCATCGCGCGCCTCGGCCTGTTCCGCTGCGGGCACGTCCCCTTCGGCGACCAGTTTGAAATCCAGCAGGCGGTGCGTGTAGTCGAATGTCGGCCCAAGCATCTGCCCGCCCGGCGCATCCTTGAACGTCGCCGACACGCGGCGGTCGCAGGCCATGGTTTCGGTGTCGATCGGCACCGAGCCACCAAAGCGTGGCAGGGTGGTGCGATAGGCGCGGATCAGGAAAATCGCCTCGATCAGATCACCGCGCGATTGCTTGATCGCCAGCGCGGCCAGATCGGGATCATAAAGCGACCCTTCGGCCATGACGCGGTTGACGGCCAGCTTGAGCTGTTCGCGGATTTGCGGGACTGAAAGTTCCTCGACCGACGCATCGCCGCGCCGTTCTTCGGCCAGCCATGCGTGGGCATTGTCAATTGCCCGCTCTCCGCCTTTGACGGCTACATACATTACGACACCTTTGTGGTTCGGGGCAGGGCGGCCACGTGGTCGCCTGCGGTCAGAATGTGGTCCAGACCCAGCGGAAACAGCTTGGCATTGGCCTGAAAAGCGGCGGTTTCGGGCAGCGACAGCGTGGCGCTGTCCTTGATCCCCGGACCGCGCAGGGTGGCGCCGGTGTTGGTGATCGCGTCACATTCGACGATCAGCGTGGTGGACCGGTCGGGATATTCCGCCGTGCCGATGGGAAAGGGCAGGCCGGTCAGTTCGTCCCAGGTGCCGACGGCAAAGGCTGCATCCTCGGCCCCGCTGAATGGCGCGCCGGTGTGAAAGGTGATCCAGTCGCGCACCGCCTGCGTGTCACGGGCGGGCGCCAGGAACACCGGCGTTTCCGGATCGCACAGCGTCAGCAACACGATCCCGGCCGCGCGGCTGAGCGGTGCGGGGGGCGTGCCGCCGGTCACGGTTTCGATCCGCCCCGGTTCGGCCATCACCTGCATGATGTGGCGAAACGCGTGGGCGGCGTCGATGGGGGCATTGGCAAAACCGCCAGAGAGTGCGTCAGCCTGCATCAGTCTTCTCCTCGGACCATGGTAAAGAAATCCACCTTGGTGGCCGCCGCCTTGGCGCTGCGGGTGGCGCGGGTTTGGGTCATCTTGTCCTGCAAGGGCGTCAACACCGCGGCGCGGATCGCATCGGCCTGCGCCGTCTGCATCAGCGCATCAATCAGCGCGGCTTGCGTCGCCTTGACCTTGTCGCGGCCCTGCACATAACCGTGCCCGTCCTGCCCCGAGGCCAGCCGCACCGACGCGCGGGTGACGGTAACCTCGCCCAGGTTAAAGGCGCTGCCCACTGCACCCGCACGGCCCCGCACCATCACGCTGCCCACTTCGGGGCTGCGCAAAACAGTGTGATCGGGGTTTAGCGCCGCGCTGGTCCACAGCGCATTCAGATCCGCCGCCGGGCTGCGGGCCAACAGGCCAAGCCAGGCCTTGCGGGCGGCGTTTGGGTCGGTCTTTTCATTCATGTAGACACCTTGCCGATTTGTCTAGAGTCCTATACAACTAGACAAATCTATCCCTGATTCTGCCCCGCACCGCAATCCCCCCTTCTGTGAAGTTTTGGTGACACCCATGGCCCGCACCCCGATCTGGAAGTCCATCGCCACCCATCTGCGCGATGAAATCAGCGCCGGTCAGTTCGCCCAAGGTGACAAGCTGCCGACCGAGGCGGCGCTGGCCGCGCGCTTTGGGGTCAACCGCCACACGGTGCGCCACGCGCTGGGCGCATTGGCGGAAGACGGCGTGGTCTATGCGCGGCGCGGCGCAGGCGTGTTCGTGACACAGGTGCCGACGGATTACCCCATCGGCAAACGGGTGCGCTTTCACCAGAACCTGACGCTGGCGGGGCGGGTGCCTGCCAAGGAAATCCTGTCGCTGGACACCCGCGCCGCCACAGCCGCCGAAAGCAAGGCGCTGCAACTGGGCAGCGGCGCGCAGGTGCACGATTATCACGGGCTGTCCCTGTCCGACGGCCAGCCGGTCGGGCTGGTGCGCAGCGTCTTTCCGGCGGCCCGCTTTCCCGACCTGCCCGCTGACTTGCACGAATTGCGCTCGATCACAGCGGCGCTGCTGCGCGGCGGCGTGGCGGACTACACCCGCGCGTCAACCCGGCTCAAGGCGAAACTGGCCACCGCAACCCAAGCCCTGCATCTGCGCATCAATGAGGGCGCACCGGTCCTGCACGCGATCAGCATCAACGTGGACGTGGAGGGCGTGCCGGTGGAGTTCGGGAACACCTGGTTCGCGGGTGACCGGATTACACTGACGTTGGAGGGGGAATAGCTTTGGTCTCTGGTCTTGGGTGCTTTTCGAAAGGTGGTGTTCAGACGAGGAAGGCCAAACGCCTACGAGACCTGACCTGTCGGCAAAACAAGCTGGAACTTCGTACCGATTTCGACATCGACGCGTTCGAGATCTCCGCCCGCCTGCTGGGAGAATGCGGTGATAAGCCCCTGGCCGAGGCTTCCTTCGCGGACGGCTTTGCCATCCATTCCGACGCCGTCATCCCAGACAGATACGATCATTGCCGCGTCGGTCGTGAACAATTTCACCTGGACCTGCCCGTCACTGCGTTCGGGAAAGGCGTGCTTGGCGGCGTTTATGCAAAGCTCATTAACGACAAGACCGATAGAGACTGCTTTATCTCTTGGCAGCGAGACGTCGCAGGCTTCGACGGAAATCGTATCTTTTCCATGGAAATATGCGGCGTTCAGCGACGTGCAGAGGTTTGACAGATAGGGTTGCATCGCGACCTCGCCAATGACCCGATCGCCACGGTAAAGCGTTTCGTGGGCCCGTGCGATGCTTTCGACCCGGCCCTGGATGGTCCGAAGCGACGGGTGAGCTGCCTCCGGGGCAGACCGCAGTTCCATCCGAACCATCGAACTTACCATGGTGAAGTTGTTTTTCACGCGATGGTCCAGTTCCTCCAGCAATAGCCGCCTTTCTTCCGCGATTGCGTCCCGGTCAAGCAAGACCTTGCGCACAAAGCGCCGAAAATACTCGGCAAGTGCTACGATCAGAAATCCTGATAAGACGTTGACGATCACACGGGGCCCATCACGCGGGTCTTCGAACGTGAACGAATTGACGACCGGCAGAACAAAATACCACGCATACAAGGCCGAGAAACACATCACGCCGATCCCCGCGCCCCACCGCCCGAACAGGGTGGCGAACAGAACGAAGGGAAAGGTCAGTGCGAATGGACCCGCAAAAGGAAAGACCATGTCGACAACCCCGCGCGCCAAAACGGCCAGTGTGGCACACACAAAGCCGATGAGAACTTGAGCAGCGAGTTCAGGAAGATATGGCGAAAACCGATCTACAAAATCGATCTGTAGCAGTCTTTTTGGCATTTTTTACCCATATCCGGTCTGGTTTAACAAAGTCATGGCACAGCTTTTTAGAAAATCCGACAGAAAAGGTGAATTCTGAGCGACTTGGCAGGTTTCAAGCTAGGAAAAGTCGGAAAATCTAAAAGGTTTGCCAGATATCAGACACAACGACCGTTCCCGCAAGACAAAACACCAGCGTAGAAATTCTTTGCCCCTGTCGCGTTGACCGGGTCAGGTCGCAGCCGGTGGGAGGCTGGCGCAAACAGCGCAGGGTGGTGGGAAACACGGGGTTCCCTTTGTCGCGGTCCGCTCATCACCATCCCACAATCACCGTATCCGAAATGCATTGTTTCCTGAAACGGCCCAATTGCACCCACATTCCGGCCACTTTTTGCCGCTAATTCCCAAAAGCAACGAAAGGTGGCTGTTATGTTGATCTCTGTTGTGGTGCCCTGCATGAACGAAGAGGCGTCGATCCCGCATCTGGTGGAACGGCTGATGCAGGCCGTTGCGCCCTATCAGGACCGGGCCGAGATTTTGCTGGTCGACGATGGCTCGACCGACGGCACGTGGGCGGCAATCCAGACGGCGCAACAGACCTGCAAACAATTGCGCGGCCTGCGGCTGTCTGCGAACCGCGGGCATCAGGTGGCCCTGACCGCCGGTCTTGAGGCGGCACAGGGTGAACGGATTTTCATGCTGGACGCCGATTTGCAGGACCCGCCCGAGCTGTTGGGCGATATGATGGGCATGATGGATCGCGGCTATGACGTGGTTTATGGGCGTCGCTGCGAACGGCAGGGCGAGACGGTGTTCAAACGCGCCACCGCCTGGGCCTTTTACCGCCTGCTGAACGCCATGTCCGACGTCGACATCCCCCGCGACACCGGCGATTTCCGTCTGGTCAGCCGCAAGGCGCTGGATGCGGTTCTGTCGATGCCGGAGCGTGCGCGGTTCGTGCGGGGCATGTTTGCATGGGCTGGGTTCAACCAGATCGGTATTGAATACACCCGCGCCCCCCGTGCGATGGGCGAGACGAAATACCCCCTGCGCAAGATGGTGCGCTTTGCCGTGGATGCGATGACCGCCTTTTCCACCAAGCCGCTCAAGTTCGCGACGCGCATGTCCTTTGCCAGCCTGGGCTTTTCCGCGCTGATGATGATCTATGTGCTGCATTCGCTGATCGTGTACCAGACGGCGCCGGGCTGGGCGTCGGTGGTGCTGGCGATCAGCCTGTTTTCGGGCGTGCAGCTGCTGACCTTGGGCATCTTGGGCGAATACATCGGCAGGCTTTATGTCGAGGCCAAGAACCGTCCGCTGTATTTCGTGTCCGAAGACACGCGCGCCGCCGACGTGCTGCCGCTGCGCAAGGTGGTCTGAGCCATGAGCCGCACCCGTCGCATATCGCGCTTTGCGCTGGTCGGTGTTCTGATCGCTGCGCTTTACATCGTGCTGTACCTGGCGTTCCTGCACATCGGGATGCCGCGCGGCGCGGCCAACGTGGCGGCCTTTGGGCTGGCGATCGTGGCGCAATATGGCGGGCAGGCTGCGTTCACCTTCCAGAAAGATCTGGCCGACCCTGCGCAAATGCTGCGTTTTGGTGTCATGGTCGGCTGCGGGTTGGTGACATCGTGCCTGATCACCGGCCTGATCGCGCCGGCGCTGGCGCTGGACGACTGGTTCGCCGCCGCCGCGGTGACAGTGATCCTGCCGGTACAGAATTTTGTTCTCATGACCCTCTGGGTCTTTTCCCATCCCTCGACCTGAAGGCGATTTATCCATGGCACATATCTATTCCGATACGTTTTTCGACTACATCGACCAAGGCGCGCGCCGTTCGGCGCAGTATGTGATCGGCCTTTTGGCCCCCTGGCTTGCGCCCGCGTCGGTTCTGGACCTTGGGTCGGGGCGCGGCGTGTGGTTGAACGAGTGGCACAAGGCGGGTGTGGCGGATGTACTGGCGGTCGATGGCGACTATGTGAACCTGGACCAGCTGGCGGTGCCACGCGCCAGCTTCATGGCCGCCGACCTGACCGCGCCCGTATGCACCAACCGCCGGTTCGATCTGGCGCAAAGTCTTGAGGTGGGCGAGCACCTGCCCACATCCGCGTCGGAAACGCTGGTCGACAGCCTGACGCGGGCGTCGGACCGGGTGCTGTTTTCCGCAGCCGTAAACGGGCAGGGCGGCGAATTTCACGTCAACGAGCAGCCGCTTTCCTTCTGGCAGGACCTGTTCGCGGCGCGTGGCTACACCGCCTATGACTGCGTCCGCCCGCACCTGTCGAAGAACCGCGAGATCGAGCCGTGGTATCGCTATAACACCGTGCTTTATGTGAACGAGGCCGGGCGCGCCGGATTGCCCGCAGCCGTAACCGATCACGCGTTGGGCGCGGGTGTGCCTGTGCAAAACGGCGGGGATGCGATGTGGCGTCTGCGCCGCAATGTCGTGTCGCTGTTGCCGCAGGGCACCGTGACCCGCATCGCACAGGCCCGCGCAGGCATCATCGCCGCGCGCGCCGGTGGCAAACGGTCTGCCGCGTGACAACTGTCGCGACTGCATTGCAAGGCATCGCGCCGCACAGCCGTGACCGCACCGCACAGGCGTTGCGGCTGTGGCCGGTGGTGGCGATCACGGTGGCGGCGGTCCTTGTGATGTCGCTGCCGAACCTTGCCGATCCCTTCATTCGCTTTGACGATTACCCCGCCCTGTTGGCCCAGCCAGAGCTGTTTTGGGGCAAGACGCTGCACGAGGGCCGGTGGATCAATTACCTGTGGCACCTGCGCGGCGTGGTCACGCCGGCGTGGTTGAACTTTGCCGTCTATCAGGTCTTGTGGGCGGTGCTGGCGGCTGCGCTGGCGGTGGCCGCGATGGGGCGCGAGGGCCGGGCGTGGTATGTTGCCGTGCTGGCGCTGCTCATCCTTGTGGCGCCGCCAGCCACGTTGATTTCGCTGTGGTTCAACACGTTGATCCCGGGGCTGGGCATCGTCGCCGTCTATGCCGTGTTGGGCTGTCGGCTGTCGATCGGCCTGCACCGCGCGCTGTTGCCGGTTTTTGTTGTCCTCAGCTTCTGGGCCTATACGACCTATCCGCTGATCCTGCTGGCGGTGTGCCTTGTGCGCACCGAACGTCACAGCCTGCGCGACCTGATCGGGCTTTGCGTGCTGTTCGTGGTCAGCTTTGCCGCCGCGATCCTGCTGACCTATACGCTGAACTGGCAGTTCCACGGTGTCTTTGGCGTGCCGCTGGACGACTGGCGTCAGGCGACCCCGGCGGCGGACCTGAGCGGGATGATCGCCAACCTGCCCATTCTGGCCGAAACCTTGTCCTTCCTGATGGTCAAGATCAGTTTCATGTTCACACCGGCGGCCTATTTCCACGTGGCGATGATGATCGGTGCCACGCTGGTGCTGATCCGTCATGCTCCGCGCGAGGCGTTGTACCTGCACGCGGGGCTGTGGCTGGGTATGGCGCTGATGGTGCTTCAGGTGCTGAAGCTGGGCGTTGTGGCCCCGTCGCGGTCCTTCCTGTTTGTGTGGATCTTTTATGCGGTGATCGTTGTGCGGGCTGCCGCATTGCTGGGCCGGACCCCGGGGTTTGCGGACCGCATGGCGCGCAATTTCACGCTGCTGATCGTGCTGAGCTATATGGCGCACACGTTCAGCCTGTATACGATCTATCGCCCGTGGCAGGCCGAAACCCGTGCGATGGCCCAGGCGATCAATGCCGCTGAAGGGCCGGTATTGGTCTATGGCGATGTGACGTCGCTGAGCACTGCCAAAGCGGTTGGCCTTCTGTCTGAAAGGGCGCTTGCCTTTCGGATGGAGCAGATGACCGGGCAAAGGATCGTTTTGTGCCAGACCGCCCCGGACCAGTGTGCCAAGGCAGAGGACAGCGGCGCGCCTGCGTTCAGGGTCGAGGTTGCGACGACCGGCGCGCAGACCCGACTGCGTTACCCGCACGGGGACTGACGCGGGCGTTATTCGTACTTTTCCAAAAACGCCTCGGCGGGCAGTGCGCGAAAGTCGTCCAGCGTTTGGCGCAGGCGCTCGTGGCTCCAGTCCCACCAGGCCAGCGCCATCATCCGGTCGGCGATGTCACGGGAATAGCGGGCGCGCAGGGGCACCGCCGGAATGCCTGCCACGATCATGTAGGGCGGCACATCACGGGTGACGATGGCACCGCCCGCCACCACGGCACCGTGGCCGATGGTGACTTCGGGGCGGACCTGTGCGCCGTGCCCAAGCCATGTGTCGTGACCGATGGTCGCCTGGCGGCTGCGGCGGTGGTCGAACCAAGCGGTGTCGTGTTCGGCGTCGTCGAAGTAATCTGCTGATCGGTAGTGAAAGTGGTGCAGGCTGGCCTTGTCCATCGGGTGGTCGGTGGCCCCGATGCGCACGCAGCTTGCGATATTGCTGAATTTGCCCACCTCGGCATTGGCGATATCCGCCATCCGGTCGCAATAGGAATAATCCCCGATGGTGCTGTAGGCCACGCGGCTGGCGCGACCGATCTCGACATAGCGGCCGAATTGCGCGTCGGTGATTTCACAATCGGGGTGCAGGAACGGTGCGTCGGCACTCAGGCGGGCCATCAGTGCGTGCCCTCGCCGGTGCCCTGGATCAGACGGCGGCGCAGCCAGCCCGAGAAACTGTCCATCGCCATGACCATCAGGATAATCAGGATGATGTAATAGGACACCTCTTCCCAGTCCTTCTGGGTGATGATCGCTTGGGTCAGCAGCAACCCGATACCGCCGCCGGTGATCGCGCCGATGATCGTGGCGCTGCGGGTGTTGCTTTCCAGATAGTACAAAACCTGGCTCAGCAGCACCGGCGTGATCTGTGGAATGACGCCAAAGCGGTAGCGTTGCATCGGCTTGGCCCCGGTCGAGGCGATGCCTTCGATCTGTTTGTCGTCGACGTTTTCCAGCGCCTCGGAAAAGATTTTGCCGAAGGTGCCGGTGTCGGTCAGCATGATCGCCAGCGATCCGGTCAGCGGACCGGGGCCAAAGGCACGGCTCAGCACGATGGTCCAAATCAGCCCGTCGACCCCGCGCAGGAAATCGAACACCCGCCGCGCGGCAAAACGCAGGCTGCCCAGCGGGGTAAAGTTCTTGGCCGCGAGAAAGCCCAAGGGCAGGGCGATCATCGCCGCACCAAAGGTGCCAAGGAACGCCATCAGCACCGTTTCAAACAACGCCCACGCCACGTCGGCGTGCCGCCACATCTTGTTGTTCCAGAAGTCCGACCAGATCGCGCCGTATTGCCCCGAGCTGAGCAGTTCGGTCACGCTTTTGCCGTGGAAGGGGCTGTCGAGGGTGAAAAAGAACAGCTCCCAGCCGTAGAAATAGCGGAACACTTCGGTGCGGTTGCGGGTGATGGTCAGGCGCGCGGCGTCGGTGGTGATGGCCACGCGGTTTTTCGACGCGTTGATCCAGTCGGGAATGTCACCCGGCGGGAAGGTGGCGTTGACCCCATTGCTGCCGGGGGTGGCGGTGACGGTTCCATAGCCGGGAATGTCATAGCTGGTGGTCTCGCCCAGCAGGATCGTGGATCCGTCGGCCAGATCGACACGCGTGGTGTCCGCCAGATCGACCCAGTCGGGGCCGGTGCCTGCGGGGTATTCGCCCTTGCGTTCGCCTTCGATGGAAACCGATGTCGCGCCGTCGCGGTTGTCGCGGGTGACGTGGACCTTGTAGCTGTAGGTGTCGGACACCAGCGTTTGCATGTTGCGCACGCTGATCCGGTCGGCAAGGCCCGCGACGTCAAAGGCAAAGAAAACATAAGTCAGATAGGCCAGGATGACCGCAGGCACGGCCAGCGTGATCATGCGTTTGCGGGTCAGCGAACGGTCGGCGGTGGCATAGATGGCGGCGTCGGTCACAGCACGGCCCCTTTGTCTTTGAACGCCTTCCCGTGGGTCAGGCGGTTGCGGAAAGTGCTGGAAAGCTGGTCAACGATGATGATCGTGCCGAACAACAGCAGAAAGATTGCGGCGGCCTCGTCGAATTTGCCCTGGCCCCATGACATCGTGTTGCGCAGGTCATAGCCGATGCCGCCCGCGCCGACGAAGCCCAGGATCGCCGAAGCGCGGATGTTGATTTCGAACCGCAGCAACGCATAGCTAAGGTAGTTTGGCGCCACTTGCGGCACCACGCCCAGCATCATCTGCTGCATCCACGACCCGCCCGTCGACGCCAGCCCTTCGACGGGCTTGAGCGAGGCGTTTTCGTTCACTTCCGAGAACAGTTTGCCAAGCGCGCCGACGGTGTGCAGTGCGATGGCGATCATCGCGGGCACAGGGCCGCCGCCCAGCAGGAAAATCAGCACCAGCGCCACGACGATTTCGGGCACGGCGCGCAGGATGTCGAGGATGCGGCGCACGGGGGCGATCAGCCAGCCGACAGGCGCCAGACCACGGGTGGCCAGCATCGAGGCAAACAGCGCAATCAGCGCCCCGATCAGGGTGGCCGCCCCCGCGATGTTGATGGTTTCCAGCAGCGAGGGCAGGTATTTCACGAAATAGCCCGGCAGCAGGTTGGCGCGCTCGATCGCCTCGCCGATCACATCTGCGGGAAAGTCCAGAATGTGCCGCCAGCCGTTCCAGAACCCGCCGGCATTGCGCGCATCTGCCGTGTAGAACCCGGCCACCATCAGGGCGGCAAAGATCATCAGCAGGATCATGTTCAACATCCGCTTTTGACGCATCTGCGCCAGATAGTCGGTACGGATTTCGGCGGGGCTGGGGGCGGTGTCGGCAGCGGATGTCATGGGGTGTCCTTCATGTGGTGCAGGCCCCGACGGGATGTCGGGGCCTGCAAAAGATCATGAGAGCTTAAGGCCTCAGTTCGATTTCGCTTTGCGCGCTTCGACGATCGAAACGTAAGCGTCATGCGTGATCGGATCAAAGCCCAGGCTGTCACCTGCGGCCACGCCGTAAGCGCACTCGGGGTCTGCTTCGTACAGGCCGTCAACCAGCGCTGTCATCTTGGCTTTGACGTCTGCGGGCAGGGCCTTGCGCAGAACGACGGGGCCTTCGGGGATGGTTTTCGAACGCCAGATTTCGACCAGATCGTTCATGTCGACCAGGCCGGCATCAACCGCTTTGCGCAGCGCGCCCGAGTTGTAGCCGTCTTCCCAGTTGCCCTGGCCGTCTGCCCAGGTCACGCCGGCGTCGATGTCGCCTGCGTTCACGGCAACGATGGTCTGCTCGTGACCACCGGTGAACTTGACCTCACCGAAGTATTCGCGGCTTTCCATGGTGATGCCTTCGGCCGCTTGGGGGATCTCGATGGACGGGATCAGGTAACCCGATGTCGAGTTCGGATCACCAAAGCCAAAGGATTTGCCCTTGAGGTCGGCCAGCGATGTGATGCCGCTGTCTTTGCGGGCAAAGCCGATCGAGTGGTAGCCGTAGGAGCCGTCAAGGTTGATCTTGACCAGCACAGGCTCGACCACTTCGGGGTCTTGCAGGTAAACGGCAGCGTAGCCGGATGCACCCAGCCAAGCCATATCCAGTGTGCCGCCCAGCAGGCCCTGGATCACGCCGTTATAGTCGGCAGGGGCGAACAGTTTGGTCTCAACACCCAGCTCTTCGGTGGTGTAGTCAGCCAGACACTGGTAGCTGTTCAGGCGGTCCTGGGCGTTTTCGCCACCCAGGATGCCGATGCGGAATTCGGTGATGGGCGTCTCGTCGGCCAGTACGGGTGTGACGAGGGCAGTTGTGGCCAGTGCGGCCGCGAGGATGCGTTTCATAAGATGTCTTCTTTCTTGGTGTGAAACGAGAAACCCCGACCGTTTGATGCGGCCGGGGCGGTGATCTGTCAGGCGTTCACCTGTTGCAGTGTTTCGATCTGCGTCGAGGTGGCCGCTTCGGAGAACGAGGCATCTGCACCATAGATGTCGCGCGCGGCACCCACGGTCAGTTGCTCGGGCGTGCCGTCAAAGACGATACGACCGTCGCGCATACCGATCACCCGGTCGCAATAGCGACGCGCGGTGTCCAGCGTGTGCAGGTTGGCGATGACCATGCGGCCATCTTCTTCGTGGATGCGGCGCAGGGCCTCCATCACGACCTGAGCGTTCATCGGGTCGAGCGAGGCAATAGGCTCGTCCGCGAGAATGATCTTGGGGTCTTGCATCAGGGCACGGGCGATGGCGACACGCTGTTGCTGGCCGCCTGACAGCGCCTCGGCGCGTTTCTGGGCGTGCTGGACGATGCCCAGCCGGTCCAGAATGTCGATGGCGCGGTGCACGTCCGATGTGGGATACAGGTTGAACATGGTCGCCATGGTCGAGCGGCGGTTCAGCGTGCCGTGCAACACATTCGACACCACGTCCATGCGCGGCACCAGGTTGAACTGCTGAAAGATCATCGCGCATTGCGACTGCCAGCGGCGGCGCGCTGCGCCGCGCAGGTGGGTCATGTCGTGACCTTCGACGGTAAAGCTGCCCGAAGTGCTGTCCGTCAGCCGGTTCAGCATCCGCAACAGGGTGGATTTACCGGCGCCTGACCGCCCGATGATACCGATCATGCACGACCGCTTGACCGACAGCGTGGCGTTGTCCACGGCGGTGTTCGCGCCGAAGGTTTTCGTCAGGTTGGTGATTTCCAGCATTTATGTCCCCAAGGCTTGTTGAGGCGGACGTACTGGGTGCAGGATTCAGAAATGTTTCAGATTTGCGAAAGTTATGTGACAGGGGGGGGCCCAGCCCTGAGGGCAGCGCCAGACCGCGGGTGAGGATCGCGACGTGTATTTCACGCCCCGACCTATCCCCGCCACGCCAGCAGGCGTTTCTCGATCAACCCGATCACTATGCTCAGCGCTACGCCCAGCACCGACAGGATCAGAACCCCCGCAAACAACCTGTCCAGATCATAAAGCGATCCGGCTTCCAGGATATAGGCGCCGATGCCGTATTCCGCGCCCAGCATTTCCGCCGCCACCAGCAGGATAATTGCAATCGCCAGCGAAATCCGCAGCCCTGACAGGATGCCGGGCATGGCCCCCGGCAACACGATCTTGCGCACGATGGACAGCCACGACAAGCCAAAGCTTTGGCCCATGCGGATCAGCGACCGGTCGACGTTGTCCACCGCGCCATAGGTGGCGACAACCGTGGGCGTGAAGGTGCCAAAGGCGATCAGCGCGTATTTTGATGTCTCGTCGATGCCGAACCAGATGACGAACAGCGGCAACAGGGCGATCTTGGGGATCGGGAACAGGGCGGCGACCAGCGGCACCAGCCCTGCGCGCACATAGGAAAACAGCCCGATCAGGATGCCGACGCCAATGCCCAAGGTGGCCCCCAGTGTCGCGCCAACCGCCAGACGGCTAAGCGACGGTAACAGGTGTTTGAACAACAGCCCGCTTTGCCACAGTTCTACAAATGTGGCGGCCACGTCGGACGGTTTTGGCAAGGTCAGGGGCGAGATCCAGCCCGTGCGCGTGCCCCATTCGACCAACAGGATCAGCACCACAAACACGGCCACACCCACCCCGCGCCGGGCCGAGGGGGCAAAGCCACCGCCGCGAAAGCGGACTTCGACGGCGGATTGAGGGGCGGTGTCGGGCGTGGTGGTGTCAGACATTCAAAAGCTCCGCATCGGCTGCGCGGGCTTCGTCGCGCATCAGGGTCCACAGGTGTTTTTGCACCGTTTCCAGTTCGGGGTCGGCATAGCCGCGCTGGTCCAGCGGTTTGTCAATCTCGACCACTTCGCAAATCTGCCCCGGACGGCGCGACAGCACGACGATCTTGTGGCCCAGCCGCACCGCTTCGGCCAGGTTGTGGGTGACATAGACGGATGTGAACGGCTGGCGCATCCATAGCGCCACCAGATCGTCCATCAGCAGCTCGCGGGTCTGGCTGTCGAGCGCCGACAGCGGTTCGTCCATCAGCATCACGGCGGGGTTGACCGCAAGCGCGCGGGCGATGGCGACGCGCTGTTTCATGCCGCCCGACAACTGCCGTGGCAAGGCCTGTGCAAAATCCGACAGCTTGGTGCGGGCCAGCACATCGCCGATGATCGCATCGGCGGCTTTGCCGCGTATCCCGTGATCTTCCAGCACCAGCGAGATGTTCCCATGCACCGTGCGCCACGGCAGCAGGGCAAAGTCCTGAAAGACGTAAGTCAGCGGGTTCAGGCTGTCGGTGGGCGGCGTGCCGACCTGCAACACGCGGCCAGCGTCTGCCCGCTCCAGCCCGCCGATCAGGCGCAGCAACGTGGACTTGCCACAGCCCGACGGACCGACCAGACACACGATCCGCCCCGCCGGAATGTCCAGAGAGATGTCGCGCAACACTTCGGTGTCGCCATAGCTGTGGCTGATCGCGTCCAGGCGAATGTCCATAATGCTGTCCTTGGGAAATGGGGTGCGGCGGGCCGGTGCGCCCGCCGCGTGGGGCCGATCAGGCCTCGTAGGTTTCGACGTAGGATGTGTCGACGAAAGTATCCAGCGTGATGCCCGCATCAACCAGACCTTCGGACTGGAACCACTCAAGCTGGTCGCGCAGCGAAGCCACGTTCATCTTGGCCCCTTCGTTCAGGCGCATGGTGCCGTTGATGATCGACTTGGACGCTTTTTCGATGGGCTGGTCGGCGTAGACATATTTGTGGATCAGGTCGACCATCTCTTTCTCGCCTTCCGCGCCGCCGGTCTTTTCGATCATCGCGGCGTTGTAGTCTGCCACACCTTTGGAAAAGCCGTTCAGGAACGCTTGTGTCTGGTCGCGCTGGTTGTCGGCGTTGTCGGTCGAGGTGAAGACCGTGGTCACCTGGTAGTTGGGCAGGTAGTCCGAGATGTTGCCGATGATGTGCACAGCACCCGAACCGGCCAGCGGCTTGGCGATGTGGGGCACGATGGACCACGCGTCGATCTGGCCCGACTTCAGCGCGCCGATGATCGCGCCGACCTTTTGCAAGGGCGTGAACGACATCTCGATGCCTTCGGCCTGTGCCACTTTCGACCCCATGTAGTGGAACGACGATCCGGCGGTGGAAATGCCGAACTTTTTGCCCGCAAGGCCCGCAGGCGCGGTCAGACCGGCCTGAAACGCCGCATCCGAGGCCAGGATTTTCTGGCCGTCAATGCCCGGCTCTTCGGTCAGGCCGCCACCGATCACCTTGACCGCACCCTTGTCGGCCAGCGAGATCAGGCCACCCGAGACGGCAGTGACGGCATAGTCCACGTCACCCGAGGCAATGGCCACGGCCATCGGCTGTGCCGCTTGGAAAAAGCGCAGTTCGACGTCCAGGCCCGCTTCTGCGAAATAGCCGCGTTCGACCGCGACAAAGCTGGCGGAATGCGAGGTGAAGCGCAGCGCGCCCACGACGATTTTCTTGTTCTGCGCAATGGCGGGGGCGGCAAGCCCGGTGGCGGCTGCGGCCCCGATCAGACCCAGTGTCTGGCGGCGGTTGAAGTTGATCATCGTATCCTCCCTGATGTGCATGATCTGTCTGGTTGATATTTCAGTGATCCAAAGGGAGGGGATTTTCAAGTGTTCAAGGCATATTACCCGCTATGCGGGCGGGGTGGGGGTGGCTATCAGGGGCGGACCCTTGGAGCCGCAGGCCGATGACAGTGATCCACCCATGACCGCCTATCTTGTTCTGTTCGCGTCCGCACTGGTGGCGGCGACGATCCTGCCGATGCAATCCGAGGCGGTTCTGGTTGGCCTTCTGGTGGCGGACAACCACCCTGTCGTGGCGCTGTTGCTGGTGGCGACGGTGGGCAATGTGCTGGGCTCTGTCATCAACTGGGTTCTGGGGCGCTATCTGTTGCGCTTCAGAGACCGGCGCTGGTTTCCCGCGTCGGACCGGCAACTGGACCGCGCCCAAGGGTGGTATCACCGCTATGGCCGCTGGTCGCTGCTGGGCAGTTGGTTGCCGCTGGTCGGTGACCCGCTGACCGTGGTGGCCGGCGTTATGCGCGAACCGTTCGCCACGTTTCTGGTGCTGGTCACGGTGGCCAAGGGCGCGCGCTATCTGGCGCTGGCGGCGCTGACGCTGGCGTGGGTGTGACGGGCGTGCTTGACTCTAACTTATGAATATATCATCTCATCATACCAGTTGAAGGTTTGCACAAGAGGATCGAACAGATGGCACATAAACTGGCGTTGATGGGCGCAGGCGGCAAGATGGGCGTGCGCAGTGCCACGAACCTGCTGCAATCGGATTTTGACGTGGCCCACGTCGAGATTTCGGAGGCTGGCCGTGCGCGCCTGAAGGATGCCATCGGCGTCGACTGCGTGCCGGTCGAAGAGGCGCTGAAGGACGCCGATGTGGTGCTGCTGGCGGTGCCTGATACGGCCATCCGCGCGGTTGCGGCGTCGATCATCGACATGGTGCCAGCGGGCGCGATGGTGGTTTGTCTGGACGCGGCGGGGCCGTTTGCGGGGCATCTGCCCAAGCGGGACGACGTGACCTATTTCGTCACCCACCCGTGCCATCCGCCGATCTACAACGATGAACAGACCGAGGCAGGCCGCAAGGATTACTTTGGCGGGATTGCGGCGCAGCAGGGCATCGTGAATGCGCTGATGCAGGGGCCGGAAGAACACTATGCCTTGGGCGAAAAAGTGGGCCGCGCGATCTATGCACCCGTCGCGCGCAGTCACCGTGTGACGGTCGAACAGATGGCGCTGCTGGAGCCGGGGCTCTCCGAAACTGTCTGTGCGTCGCTGCTCGACGTGATGCGCGAGGCGATGGACGAGGTCGTGCGGCGCGGCGTGCCGAAAGAGGCGGCACGCGATTTCCTGTTGGGGCACATGAACATTCTGGGTGCGGTGATCTTTGACGAGATCGACGGCGTGTTCTCGGACGCCTGCAACAAGGCGATCACATTCGGCAAGCCGATGCTGATGCGCGACGACTGGAAGCGGGTGTTCGAGCCCGACGAGATCGCGGCCAGCATCCAGCGCATCACCTGAATGTCAGTCGCGCGGTTGCAATCCGGCAGACCGGTCAAGGTGCGTGGCCATCAGTGCCACCGCCGCATCCGCGTCACGGGCGGCGATGGCGGCGACGATCTGGCGGTGTTCGGACAGGGTGGTGTCCTCGTGACCCGACCAGCGCAGCAGGGTGCCGTGGTTGTGGAAAATCCATTTCAGCATGGCATCGGCCAGCGCGGTGATCACCGGATTGCCTGCAATCGCGATGATGCGCGCGTGAAAGGCGATGTCGGCGGCGACGAAATCCTCCGGCACATCACGGGCGGCGGATTGCATGGCGATCAGGTGGTGCAGGGCGGTCAGGTCGTCCTCGGTCCGTTGCAGGGCGGCGACGCGGACAAGGCCCAGTTCAAACATGCGACGCGCGTCTTTGAGGTGGCCCAGATTTTCCGGTGCGATGGACAGCAGCGTTTGCGCCATGCCGTCCAGTTGCGCCAGCGCGCTTTTCGGGGTGATCGCGTTGACGCGGCTGCGTTCGCCGTGGCTGACGGTGATCAGCCCCATGGTGTTCAGGGTCTGCAAGGCCTCGCGCACCACGGGACGGCCAACGCCGAACCGGTCCATCAGTGCGCGCTCGGACGGCATCGGATCACCGGGGGCAACGGCCCCTTCGACGATCATGGCGTGCAGGCGGTCAAAGACTTCGTCCGAAAGCTTGCGGCGCGGGATCGGGTCGGTGGGCGTGGACATGGCGGCTCCGGCGTTCTGGGGTTGCAACTGGTATGATGAGATAAGCGATGATTGGTCAAGACTTGGATACACCGGTGCTGGCGTGGCTGGGCGATGATTTCACCGGGGCGGCGGCGGTGATGGAGGTGCTGGCCTTTGCCGGATTGCCGACCACGCTGTTCTTGCAGGTGCCCGATGCGGCGCGGCTGGCGCAGTTTCCGGGACTGCGGGGGATCGGCATTGCCAGCATGGCGCGCACGCGGTCGCCTGCGTGGATGGACGCGGAATTGCGTGCGTTATTCGACGCGCTGGACGCCACTGGGGCGGCGCTGGTGCAGTACAAGGTTTGCTCGACACTGGATTCCGCGCCGCATGTGGGCAGCATCGGGCGGGCGATGGACATCGGGCAGGCGCGCTTTGGCGGCGCGGTTCCGGTGGTGGTCGCGGCGCCGCAGATGCGGCGGTATCAGGCGTTCGGGCAGTTGTTCGCGGGCACCGATGCGGGGGTGTTCCGGCTGGACCGGCATCCGGTGATGGCGCGCCATCCTGTGACCCCGATGGACGAGGCCGACGTGGCGCGGCACCTGTCGGCGCAGACGGATATGCCGTTGCGCTGTCTGGATCTGGAAGGGTTGCACGATGCGGGCCGCGCCGATGCGATGCTGGTCGCGGGGCAGGGTGTGACCGTGGACATGATGGGACCCGCGGACGAGGTCGCCGTGGGGCGGCTGTTGTGGGAAAACCGCGCGGCGAACCGGTTTGTGGTGGGGTCGCAAGGGACGGCTTATGCGCTGGTCGCCTATTTCCGGGCACAAGGGTGGTTGCCTGAGGCGGCGCCAGTTGCCGGGTTGGGGCGGGTCGAACGGATGGCGGTGGTCAGCGGATCGGTTTCGCCGACCACGGCAGATCAGATTGCATGGGCCTGTGACAACGGGTTTGCCGGTGTGGCGTTTGATGTGCTGGCCGCCTGTGGTGACGGGTTGTCCGCCGCGGAGGACGCGGCGGTCAGCGCAGGGCTGGCGGCGCTGGACGGAGGGCAGGTGCCGTTGATCTATACGGCGCGCGGGCCGGATGATCCGGCGGTGGCAGCTTTGCGGACAGCAGCGGGGGCGGACCTGCCTGCGGTGAACGACCGCATCGGCGCGGCGCTGGGTCGGGTGTTGCGGGCGCTGATCGAACGGGGCGGGCTGACCCGTGCGGTGGTGTCGGGCGGCGACACCTCGGGGCATGTGTGCACCGCGCTGGGGATCGACGCGCTGACGGCGGTGGCGCCCACGATTGCAGGGGCCGCGATTTGCCGTGCCCATGCGACGGGGGCGATGGACGGGCTGCATCTGGCGTTGAAGGGCGGGCAGATGGGCAGCCGCGACTATTTTGGATGGATACGGGACGGAGGCGGCGCGCGATGACACGGTTGCAGGCAACGTATGAGATTGAAAGCCCGGTGGGCGTGGCCCGCGCGGCAGAGGTGATCGCGGGGGAGCAATCCACCGGCACCTTTATCCGGCTGGCATCGGAAACCGATGACCTGCGCGCGCGCTCTGCCGCACGGGTCGAGGCGGTCGAGGTTACGGGATCGTCGGACCATCCGGCCTTGCCGTGTCGGCTCAAGGCCGACCGCTACGAGCAGGGGCGCATCACGCTGAGCTGGCCGGTCGATACCTTTGGCCCGTCGTTGCCCAACATTCTGGCGACGGTGGCGGGCAACCTGTTCGAGCTGGCCGAGGTCTCGGCCATCCGGTTGCTGTCGCTGGACATCCCCGACAGCATCGCCGCCGCTTGTCCGGGGCCGCAGTTCGGGGTTGCGGGCACGCGGGCGCTGATGGGGGTGGATAAGGGGCCGATGATCGGCACCATCGTCAAGCCTAGCGTGGGCCTGAGTGCGGCGGAGACCGCAGCACTGGCCGGTGATCTGGCGCGGGCGGGGATTGATTTTATCAAGGACGACGAATTGCAGGGCAACGGGCCTGCCTGTCCCTTGGAGGATCGCGCGCGGCTGGTGATGCACGCGCTGGACGATGCCGCGCAAGCAACGGGCCGTAAGGCGATGTATGCGTTCAACATCACAGACGAGATTACGGATATGTGGCGGCACCTTGAGATGCTGGAAGGCTTGGGCGCCACCTGCGCGATGGTGTCGCTGAACGCGATCGGGCTGGCGGGGCTGCGCGCGGTGCGCGACCGCTCGCCCCTGCCGATCCATGCACATCGCAACGGCTGGGGGCTGCTGTCGCGCTCGCCCCACATCGGGATCGCGTATCCCGCGATGCAAAAGCTGTGGCGGCTGGCGGGGGCGGATCATCTGCATGTGAACGGGCTGGCCAGCAAGTTTACCGAACCCGACGACGTGGTGATCGAGGCCGCACGGGCGGTGCAGGCGCCGGTCTCGGACGGCCACGACCACGGGGCGCTGCCGGTGTTTTCGTCCGGTCAAACCGCCTGGCAGGTGGGGCCAAGTGCCGATGCGCTGGGCAACGATGATTTCCTGATTTGCGCAGGCGGCGGCATTATGAGCCACCCCGCAGGGCCTGCGGCGGGCATCACCAGTTTCCGGCAGGCGGCGGCAGCGCAGGCGGCAGGCGTGGACGTGCGGACCTATGCGGCGGACCATCCCGAACTGGCGGCGGCGCTGGATGCCTTCAAGGGGGCGGTGACGCGCGGCTGACGTTCCGTTGACGCAGTTGACATGGGCGGGAAATGCCGCGACACGTTGGTATACCATTTTCTCAGGAGTTGCCCGCCATGTCCGCCACCCTTGCCATCGGCCCCTATACCGACGTCGAACGCGATGCCTTTGCCGCCACGCTAAAGCCCGCGTTTGTCGCCACGCCCGACGACCTGAACACGCTGGATGATGCAACCTGTGCCGCGGTCAAGGCGATTGCCTACAAGGGGCATCATGCCTTTGGCGGGGCCGAGATGGACCGCTTTGCCAATCTGGGCCTGATTGCGAATTACGGCGTCGGCTATGACGCCATCGACGTGGACGCCGCCACCGCGCGCGGGATCAAGGTGACGAACACGCCCGATGTGTTGAACGACGATGTGGCTGATCTCGCGATTGCCATGTGGCTGATGCAGGGCCGCGAAATGCGGCAGGCCGAGGCATGGGTGCGCGACGGGTCCTGGGGCGAAAAGGGTCCGGTGCCGCTGAACCGCAAGGTCAGTGGCGGCACCGTGGGGATCATGGGCATGGGCCGCATCGGGCGCGACATTGCGGACCGTCTGGCGGCGTTCAAATGCGACATCCACTATCACGCGCGGTCCGAGAAGGAGACGCCCGGCTGGACCTATCACGCCGATCCGGTGGATCTGGCACGTGCGGTGGATTTCCTGTTCGTGGCGCTGGTCGGTGGCCCCGCGACCGAGAAATACGTCTCGAAAGAGGTGATCGCGGCGCTGGGCGACAAGGGCGTGATCATCAACATCTCGCGCGGCAGCACGATTGACGAAGAGGCGATGCTGGACGCGCTGGAAAGCGGTGCGCTGGCCGGGGCCGGGTTGGACGTGTTCGTGGGCGAGCCGCATTTGAACCCGCGCTTCCAGAAGCTGGACAACGTGGTGCTGCAACCGCATCAGGGGTCTGGCACGCACGAGACACGGGCGGCAATGGCCAAGCTGCAACGCGACAACGTGGCAGCGCATCTGGCGGGGCGTGAGTTGCTGACGCCGGTGAACTGAGGGGGGTAATTGCAAGAACGGTGTTTTGCCAGAATTTGCACTGGGTCGGGGATGTGGGCGCAGCGGTTGTTTATCCTAAAAAAGATCGTACTGGATTGACCTGTACCGCGCAGCAGACTGTAGTACCGGCAAGATAATGATCGCCGCCGATTTTGGCGCTTTTGCCCTTTGCTCCAAAACGCCACCTTAGGAAGCCTTGGCAAAAAACAGTTGGGGAGGCGCAAACTTGCTAGGGAACATGCTGTCCATTTTAGGGCTTGCTCAAAATTTGCAATATCGGCGTGAGGACCTCTACCTAAAAGCTAGTGCGCTTTTGGATGAGGTTCAAATGAATACGGAAGCTGCACGAAGCTGTATTGAATTCGAGGTGCATCGGTTGGGAAAGATATGCGACAGCAAGTCTATCTCGCGCGAAATAGCGCTCAAAAACTTGTTAGACATGCTTCCCCAATGCGAAACAGTGCTAAATCAAGTGCGAGACAATCGCAGCAATTTGCAAGCTCACGGCGCATCAATGGAAGTCGTGGCCGAACTCGAAAGTTGGAAAAGCACTTCAACTCAGCTCATATCGTATACCCAGAATATTGCACTGGCCATCGAAGACATTCTTTCAAACGATTAAATTCGCAACCGGACTGTCATTGCAGTGCTTCTAAGGGGTTTCCCCAACCACCAAAGCCCGGAGTCAAGGCACGCAGTGCCGCCGGGCAGCGCCCGACCGCCCCATGGGCGGGCGCTTACTCACCGTCTTGCGTTTCTTCGTCCCCATGCCAAAGTATTGAAATAAAGTGGCACCCACAGACGTCATGATGCCCACCCGCGGTCAGGCGCTGCCCTCTGCGGCTAGGTCATACTATTCATCCTCACCCCACAGGCTTATCATCCTCCAGATAATACCGGATGTTGTCCTCGAAGGACGCATCCGCCTCAAGCCCCAGTCGCAGCGCCTTGTCGGCGTGGATGTCCCAGCGCCAGCCCGAGACAATCGCCTGCACTTCGGGCTGCGCCTCCCAGCGGATCAGTTTGGCGGGTTCGGTGCCTGCCACGGCGGTCATCGCGGCAATCACCTGATCTATCGACCAGACCTTGCCGGGCATCTGCATCGCGCGGTTCTGACCGATGGCGGCAGCGTCCAGTTCGGCGGCTTTAACCAGGTTCTCGGCGCATTTGCGCGGGCTGAGGTAGTAGTGCAGGAAATCGCCGTCGACGGGGCAGATTGCCGTCTGACCGTTCAGCGGTTCGCGCAGGATCGAGGACATGAACGATGACGCGGCGCGGTTGGGTTTGCCTGGGCGCACCGAGATCGTGGGCAGCCGGAAGGCGCGCCCGTCGATAAAGCCCTTGCGGGAATAGTCGTTGATCAGGATCTCGCCGATCGCCTTTTGCCCGCCGTATGAGGTTTGCGGGTTGGGATAGCTGTGATCGCCCAGCGGGTTCTGCGCCTCGCCGCCATAGACGGCGATGGAGGATGTAAACACCACGACGGGCGCGGTGCCCAAGGTGCGGCAGCGTTCCAGCACGTTGTAGGTGCCAAAAAGGTTGATTTGCATCCCTGCGTCAAAATCCTCCTCCGCGTGGGCCGACACGATGGCGGCCAGCAGGTAGATCACGTTGGTGTCTTTGGTCACGACCTGAGCCACCGACGCCGCGTCCGCGATGTCGCAGCGGGTCGTCTCAACGGGGAAAGGTGCATCGACGGGGGCGGGATCGACCACGTCGGCCAGTGTCAGGCGGCTGATGGACGTGCCGCGCAGGGTGCCCTTGGCGGCCAGAGCCTTGGCCAGTTTCTGCCCGACGACACCGCCGCCGCCTATAATCAGAATATTCATCTCTCTCCCTTTTCGTGGTCAGTCGTCTGCGGCAACGGGTTGCCGGGGTTGGGTTCGGGTCATCTCGTGTCGCCCGCGATCAGGGCCAGCGCCACGACGCCCAGCATGGCGGCGGCCATCGCATAGTTGATGCGGCGTTGGGCGGTGTCGGACAGGTTCAAACGGTGCAGGCTGGCACCGGCCCAGAGCCAGCCCAGATGGATCGGTATCCAAAAGGCGTTGACGATCAGCAGCTTGGTCACTGTTTCGAACACCAGGCTGTCGGGGGCATAGGGGAAGCCTGCGAAAAGGGTGGTGTTGACGGCATAGGCCTTGGGGTTGATCGCCTGCAATAGGATGCCCGCACCGATCCCCGGTGCGGTGGCGGCAGCGATAAAAGCGACCTTGCTGCCGGCAAAGGCGATGCGCGCGGCCAGATACAAAAGGTACAGGATCGACGCCCCCATCAGCACCCAGCGCACCACCGGTTCGGCCAGTATCACTGCCGCCAGCCCCGAGATCACGCCGAAGGCCACGATGTTGGTGCCGATGAACAGCCCCGTCAGATACCGCAGCCCGGCGCGAAACCCATGCCCCGCACCAACGCCGGCGGTGGACAGCACGCCCGGGCCTGGTGTGATCAGCAAGAAGAACACCGCTGCCGCAAACAGGATCATGCGCCGAACACCAGCTGCACCTTCATCGCCTGAGAGCGGTCACCGGCCATGGCAAAGGCCTGTTCGAATTCGGCCAGTGGATAGCTGTGGGTCAACAGCGGCGTCACGTCGATCAGCCCTTGTTGCATCATCTGCACCGCCAGCGGAAAGGCGGTGTGAAAGCGGAACGAGCCGCTGATCGACAGCTCTTTGGCGGTGATCTGCATCATTGGCAGGGACATGTCGCCCGACAGGCCCAACTGGATCACATGACCGCGCGGACGCAGCGCGCCGATGCCCGCGACCAGCGCGGATTGTGCGCCGGAACATTCGAACAATACGTCAAGGCTGCCTTTGTCGGAGGTGTAGGGCAGCAGCGCCTCGGGGTGGTCGGCGGTGTTCAAGGTGATGTCGGCGCCGGCGGTGCGGGCGATGTCCAGTACGGGGGCTGCGATGTCGGTGGCGATGATTTCAGCCGCTCCGGCGCGGCGGGCGGCAAGGATCACAAGGATGCCGATGGGGCCGCAGCCGGTGACCAGCACCCGCTTGCCCAGCATCTCGCCCGCGCGGCTCACGGCGTGCAGGGCGACGGCCAGCGGTTCGGCCATGGCGGCCTGTGCGGCACTTAGACCACGGGCGGGCGCGCATTGGCTGGCGTCGGCAATCAGCGTGTCGCGGAACGCGCCCTGAATGTGGGGGAACGGCATGGCTGAGCCATAGAACCGCATGTTCAGACACTGGTTGGGCAGGCCGCGCTGGCACTGCGCGCATTGATGGCAGGGGCGGGACGGTGACACCGCCACCAGATCGCCGGGGGCCAGCCCCTCGACCCCTTCACCCAGCGCGTCGATCACGCCCGAAACCTCGTGGCCCAGTATCATCGGCTCGCGCAGGCGCACGGTGCCAAAGCCGCCGTGGTTGTAATAGTGCAAATCGGATCCGCAAATGCCGCCGCGCTGCATAGTGATGCGGACCTGACCGGGGCCGGGCGTTTCGGCGGGCACCTCGGCCAGCCGCAGGTCGCGGGCGGCGTGGGCGAACAGGGCATGGGGCATGAGGGGCCTTTCGGTGGTTCTTGCAACCGGAACGGAATGGTATACCATTTCATCAAATGCGGATTCTGGCGGGGTGTCAATGGCACCCGCATAGCTTTGGGAGGGATATATGGACCTGTTTGATCTGGGCGGGCGCACGGCGCTGGTCACTGGCGCGTCGATGGGGATTGGGGCGGCGCTGGCGCGCGGGCTGGCCGAGGCGGGGGCGCGTGTGGTGCTGAACGCGCGCAATGCCGCGCGGCTGGAGGACGCGGCGCAAGGGCTGCGGGACGCGGGCCATGATGTGGACACGCTGGCCTTTGACGTGACGGATGCCGACGCGGTGCGCGCGGCAGTTGACGGCTATGCAGCGCAGCGGCCCATCGACATCCTGATCAACAACGCAGGGATGCAGCATCGCGGCCCGCTCGAGGATTTCGAAGTCGAAGCCTTTGATCGGCTTATGCGCACCAACGTCAATTCGGCCTTTTACGTGGGCCAGGCCACGGCGCGGCATATGATCGCCCAAGGCCACGGGCGGATCATCAACATCGCCTCGGTTCAGACGGCGCTGTCCCGTCCGGGCATCGCGCCCTACACCGCGTCCAAGGGCGCGATTGCCAACCTGACCAAGGGCATGGCGACCGATTGGGCGCGGCACGGGCTGAACTGCAACGCCATTGCCCCGGGCTATTTTGAAACGCCGCTGAACGCGGCGCTGGTGGCCGATCCTGGCTTCACCGAATGGCTGGAGAAACGCACCCCCGCAGGCCGCTGGGGGCGGGTCGAGGAACTGGTGGGGGCGGCGGTGTTTCTGTCGTCCAAGGCATCCAGCTTTGTGAACGGGCAGACCATATTCGTCGACGGCGGGATCACCGCCAGTCTTTAGGCACAGCTTTGGGAGGAGCATCACATGAGCAAGAGCATCATCGGTTTCATCGGCGTCGGTTTCATGGGGCATGGCATGGCCAAGAACCTGCTGCAAAAGGGCTATCCCTTGTGGGTCAAGGGCAACCGCAACCGCGCACCGGTGGATGATCTGGTGGGCATGGGCGCGCAAGAGGCGGCCACGGCGCGCGATCTGGCGCAGAATTGCGATGTGATCCACCTGTGCCTGTCCAACTCGGAACAGGTCGAAGCGGTGTTTCGCGGGCCGGATGGTATTCTGGCGGGCGCGCGGGCGGGGCTGATCGTGATCGACACCACCACGGCGGACCCGACCTCGACCGCCGTGCTGGCGGCTGAACTGGCGCAGGCGGGCGGCACACTGGTGGATGCGCCGCTGGGCCGAACCCCGAAAGAGGCCGAAGCCGGCACGCTGGACGCGATGGTCGGCTGTGACGATGCGACATTCGACCGGATCAGGCCGGTGCTGGAATGCTGGGCGGGCAACATCACCCACGTCGGCGACAGCGGTGCGGGGCACAAGATGAAGCTGCTGATGAACTTTATCTCGATGGGCTATGCGTCGCTTTATGCCGAAGCCACGGTGCTTGGGGCCAGTGTCGGCATTCCGCCCGCCAAGGTGCGTGAGGTCATCGGGTCATCGCGGCTGACCAACGGGTTTTTCGAGACGTTCATGACCTATGCCGTGGACCGAGAAGAGGTGCACAAGTTCACCATCGCGAACGCGGCCAAGGACCTGCGCTATGTCAACGCGATGGCGGATGGTGCGGGCATCATGACGGTGATGGCGGCGGCGGCAAAACAGTATTTCGCCCATGTCGAGGCCAGCGGCAACGGGCAGGATTACGTGCCCAAGATCACCGACCATGTGGCGGCGCTGAACGGGATGGACATGGCGGAAGAGGCGAAAAAGGGGCGGGGATGAGCGTCTGCAGAGGCCGCTTTTGACGTGCCGCTCTGTTCTGGGCTTGTGAGCAGATTTTGCCCGATGTATCCACTTCGGGCGCTTTGCGCGGAAACAGGAAATATAGGTTGAACAACATGTTACTGAGAAATTTGTGCTTTGCCCTTTGTGCCGTCGGACTTGTCGCGTGCGGTACATCAACCGGTCAGGACACCCCCGCAGCCGCCCCGAAAACCCAACCTTTCTCGCCGGAGCTTTACAAGAGCAAAGGCTTTAAAGAGCTCACCTACAAAGCCTCCGGAAAGACCTACACGCTTTTTGTGCAGCAAAAAGGCAAAGGGAATTTCGGGTTGGACAAGGTTCTGACCTACGTGAGCAAGGGCAAGGCCTTTACCGCGACAACCGCTGATGACACCGAAGTTCAGAACATGGTCCGCGATGCTTACAGGGCGTTGAACCTGTGTCCCGAAAACCTTCACCCCGGGCTGGTGAATTTTGGGTATGGCCCGTTCATGGCGGGCGATGTGCCGATGTGGAACATTTATCTTAAATGTACTGACAAGCTGCAAAGCAACGTCTGACCCGAACGGCAGACCGCGCACAAGAGCATATGACCCTAGACCAAGCCGCCGGTTGTCCCGGCGGCTTTTTCGTGGCTACGTGGATCAGTCCGACGCCGGATCGGCAGAATGCGTGCGTGCAAACAGGCGCACGTATGTCAGGGCAGTGGCGCGCGACAGGCAGCGTTCCTTTTGCAGGGCGATCTGCGGGCCATCAAGGTCCGAGGCCGCCTTGGCCAGGGCCTCGATACGGTCGCATTGCACCATGCCGCCGATCACGTCGTATTTCGCCTCGATCCGCGCGACGGTGGTGGCGGTGTCATCGGGCAGCGATTGCATACGCTTGCCGATGGCAGCGCCCCATTGCGCGCGGGTTTCGGCAAAGCAGGCGGTGCTGACAGCGGGCGTTTCGGGGGCATTGTCCATGCACGCGGCGTCCGAGGCCTCAAGGCACAGCGCCGGGTCGGTTCCGTCGTTGACGGCGGCGGCCAGACAGGCCTCGGCCCCGGCAACCTGGGCGGCAAGCGGGTTGCCAAGGGCGGCAAGAACGGCCGCGCATAGGATAAGTCTCATTGGGGTGGCCTTTGCTGCGCATTCCTCTTGCAACTGGTATACCAAATTGACAACTTGCGGCAAGCATTGCGCAGAACGGGAGAGAGACCATGCCATCCATTATCATCACCGGCGCCGGCAGCGGCGTGGGACGCGCCACGGCCAGGGCCTTTATCGACGCGGGCTGGGACGTGGGGCTGGTGGGGCGCCGCGTCGCTTCACTGGAGGAAACCGCAGGCGACAGCGGTGCGCTGGTGCTGCCGTGTGACGTGACCGACGAGGATGCGGTCGACGCGGCATTCGGCAAGGCGGCGCAAAGCTGGGGGCGGCTGGACGCGCTGTTCAACAACGCAGGCGTGTCGCTGGGCGGTGCGCCGCTGGACGAGCTGAAGGTCGCGGACATTCGCAACCTGCTGGACGTGAACATCATGGGCGCCTTCATCGCGGCGCGTGCCGCTTTTGGCCTGATGCGCAAACAGGACCCGCAAGGCGGGCGCATCATCAACAACGGATCGGTCAGCGCCTATGTGCCGCGCTGGGGCTCGGCGCCCTATACAGCGTCGAAACATGCGGTGACCGGGCTGACGCGGACCATTTCGCTGGACGGGCGGGCGTTCAACATTGCCTGCGGGCAGATCGACATCGGCAACGCGCTGACCGACATGGCTGCGAAGATGACCAAGGGCGTGCCGCAGGCCGACGGGTCGAACGCGATTGAGCCGGTGATGGATGTCGCCAACGTGGCGTCGTCGGTGCTGCATATGGCCAGCTTGCCGCTGGATGCGAACGTGCAGTTCATGACCGTGATGGCGACAGCGATGCCCTACATCGGCCGCGGCTGATCCCAAGGGGCCGCGCGTGTCGGCGGCGGCCCCCAATGTGAAATCGAATAAGGAGGTGTCGGATGACACAAGGGACAGTGGCCATTTTCGGGCTGGGTGCTATGGGCAGCGGCATGGCGGGGGCGCTGCTGCGTGCCGGTCTGGTGACGCACGGGTTTGATGTGAACGCCGACGCTGTGGCGCGGTTCCGCGCGGCGGGTGGGGCGGATGGCACGCTGGAAGAGGTAGCCGACACGCTGGACGCGGTTGTGGTTGTCGTGGTGAATGCGGCGCAGACCGAGGACGTGTTGTTCGGGGCCAATGGCATCGCGGGCAAGCTGGCCAAGGGCACGGTCGTGGTGGCCTGCGCCACGGTGCCGCCGGAGTTTGCGCGGGACATGGCGGCGCGCTGTGCAGCACTGGGGCTGGAATATCTGGACGCGCCGGTGTCCGGTGGGACCATCCGTGCAGCCGACGGAACACTGTCCATTCTGGCGTCGGGATCGTCGGCGGCCTTTGACCGCGCGCGGCCCGCGCTGGATGCGATCGCGGAAAAGGTGTTCGAGCTGGGCGATCAGATCGGCGCGGGGTCGTCGATGAAGGCGGTAAACCAGATGCTGGTGGGCATCCACATCGCCGCCATGGCCGAGGCGATGACATTCGGCATGACCCAAGGGGTCGATCCTGATCAGTTTCTTGAGGTGATTTCGCAGTGTGCGGGCACGTCCTGGGCGCTGGAAAGCCGTGGGCCGCATGTGCGTGACGGGAATTACACACCGCTGAGTGCGGTGGACATCTGGCCCAAGGATCTCGGCATTGTCATGGACATTGCCAAGTCGGCGAAGTTCGGCGCGCCGATCACGGCGGCGGCCTTGCAACAGTGGCTGGCGGCGTCAGGCTCGGGTCTGGGCCGCGAGGATGACGCGGCGGTGGCCAAGGTTTACGCCCGCAACGCCGGGATCACCCTGCCGGGGGACGCATGAGCACGATACTGGGCGCGATTGCCGACGATTTTACCGGGGCCACCGATCTGGCCGGATTGCTGGCGCGCAGCGGGGCGCGGGTGTCTTTGCGCATCGGTGTGCCCGAGGGGCCGGTAGAGGATGCCGCGCCGTTCGAGGTGATCGCGCTGAAAATCCGCACCGCCCCTGTGGCGGACGCTGTGGCGCAGGCGCGCGCGGCGCATGGATGGCTGGAGCAGGCGGGGGCAAAGCGGTTTTTCTGGAAATATTGCTCGACCTTTGACAGCACGGCGCAGGGCAACATCGGCCCCGTGGCCGAGGCGTTGATGGAGGCCACTGGGGCGCGACAGACGATCTATTGCCCCGCTTTCCCCGAAAACGGGCGCACGATTTTCATGGGCAATCTGTTCGTGGGGCAGGTGCCGCTGGCACAAAGCCCGATGAAGGACCACCCGCTGACGCCCATGCGCGACAGCAATCTTATGCGGCTTCTGGCCCCACAGGTGACGCGAGATGTGGGGTTGATCGACCGTTTGACGGTGGCGCGCGGGGCGGATGCGTTGCGCGCGGCGCTTGCGCAGGCGGCGCCGCATGTGGTTGTGGATGCGGTGGCCGACAGCGATTTATATGTGATCGCCGAGGCCTGCCGCGATGCGGTTCTGATGACCGGAGGCAGTGCGGTGGCGATGCCGCTACCCGATCTCTACCGCGCGGCGGGGCTGTTGCAGGACGGCGATGCGGCGGCAGCGTGGCGTTCGGCGGATGGGCCTGCGCTGGTGCTGTCCGGGTCGTGCTCGGCCATGACACAGGCGCAGGTGGCGTGTTATGCGGCTGCCAACCCCAGCTATCAGTTGGACCCGCTGGCGCTGGTGCGCGACGGGGTGCAGCCGGTGTTGGACTGGTTGGCGGCGCAATCGGGCGCACCGATGATTTACGCCACGGCGGCCCCCGAGGTGGTGCGCGCCGCACAGGACAAGCTGGGCCGTGACAAGGCCGGCGCGGTGGTCGAGGATGCGCTGGGACAGATCGCCATCGCCGCACGCGACGCAGGCACACGGCGGTTCGTGGTGGCGGGCGGCGAAAGCTCGGGCGCCGTGACACAGGCGCTGGGCGTCACGCGGCTGGACATCGGCCCCGAGATTGCCCCCGGCGTGCCATGGTGTGCAGCAAGCAGTGGCGGGCAGGACGTGGCGCTGGCGTTGAAGTCGGGGAATTTTGGCACGGAAGATTTCTTTGTCACCGCATTGGGGACACTGGACACATGAGCGCCGAGGCCGACCTGCGCGAGCTGATCTGTACGCTGGCGAAATCGCTGTATGATCGGGGCCTTACGGGCGGCTCATCGGGCAACATCTCGGCGCGCACGGGCGATGGCGGGCTGTTGGTGACGCCGACGGGGTCCAGCTTTGGCCGCCTTGACCCGGCGCGGTTGTCGCTGTTCGACGGCACTGGCGCCCACGTGGGTGGCGATAAACCGACCAAGGAAATGCCCCTGCACAGCGCGTTCTACGAGACCCGCAGCACGGCGGGGGCGGTGGTGCATTTGCATTCGTGCCATGCGGTCGCATTGTCAATGCTAGAGGGTGTGGACCCCGACAATTTCCTGCCGCCGCTGACGCCCTATGCGATCATGAAACTGGGTAAGGTCAAGCTGCTGCCCGTGTTCCTGCCCGGTGATCCGGCGATGGGCGATGCGGTGCGCGGGCTGGCGGGGAAACGGTCGGCGGTGATGCTGGCCAACCACGGGCCGGTGGTGGCGGGCAAGGACGTGGAAGCCGCCTGTTACGCCATCGAAGAGCTGGAAGACACCGCGCGGCTGGCGCTGCTGACGCATGGCCTGCCGCGCCGTCCGCTGAGCGATGCACAGATCAACGATATCGTCACCCGCTTTGACGTGGATTGGGAGTGAGACCATGAAGACTGTTCGACTGTCTGCCGACGACAATGTCGTCACCGCCACCCAGCCGTTGCAAGTGGGCGACGAGGGGGCCACCATGCTGATCCCGCGTGGTCACAAGATGGCGACACAACCGATTGCCAGGGGCGAAGCGGTGCGCAAATACGCCAACCTGATCGGCTATGCCGCCGAGGACATTGCCCAAGGCGCGCATGTGCACACGCACAATCTGGAATTCCGCGCCGTCGATACCGACTATGAATTCGGCACCAACCTGCGCCCCGTGGCCCCCGCGACCACGCAAGACACCTTTCAGGGCTATCACCGCGCCAATGGCCGTGTCGGCACGCGCAACTATATTGCGGTGCTGACGTCGGTGAACTGCTCGGCCACCGCCGCGCGCCAGATCGCGGCGCATTTCACGCCGGACAAGCTGGCGGAGTATCCCAATGTCGACGGCGTGGTGGCCTTTGTCCACGGCACCGGCTGCGCGATGGGCGGCGATGGCACGGGCTTTGAGGTGTTGCAGCGCACGCTGTGGGGCTATGCGCGCAATCCCAACGTGGGCGGGGTGCTGCTGGCGGGTCTGGGCTGCGAGATGATGCAGATCGACTGGCTGATCGAGGCCTATGGCCTGACGCCGGGGCCGCTGTTCCAGACGATGAACATTCAGGACGTGGGCGGGCTGCGCCGCTGTGTCGAGCTGGGGGTCAGCAAGATCACCGCGATGCTGCCCGAGGTGAACAAGGCCACGCGCGCACCCGCGCCTGCGTCGGAGCTGATGGTGGCGCTGCAATGTGGCGGGTCGGACGCGTGGTCGGGGGTGACGGCGAACCCGGCTGTCGGCCATGCCTGCGATTTGCTGGTGGCGCAGGGCGGCACTGGCGTGCTGGCCGAAACACCCGAAGTTTACGGCGCCGAACACCTGCTGACCGCGCGCGCGCATGACCGCGCCACAGGCGACAAGCTGATCGAGCTGATCCACTGGTGGGAGGATTACACCGCCCGCAACCGTGGCTCGATGGACAACAACCCCAGCCCCGGCAACAAGGCAGGCGGGCTGACCACCATCCTTGAAAAATCGCTGGGGGCGGTGGCCAAGGGGGGCACGACACCGTTGATGGGTGTCTATAAATACGCCGAACCCGTGACAGCACGCGGGTTCACGTTCATGGACAGCCCCGGATACGACCCCGCGTCGGTCACCGGCCAGATCGCCAGCGGCTGCACGCTGGTGTGTTTCACCACCGGGCGCGGCTCGGCCTTTGGCGCGAAGCCGTCGCCGTCGATGAAGGTGGCGACCAACACCGAAATGTACACCCGCCTGCACGAAGACATGGACGTGAACGCAGGCACCATCCTGTCCGAATGCCGTAGCGTCGAGGAGGTGGGTCGCGAGATTTACGAAATGTGGCTGCGCATGGCCTCGGGCGAGGTCAGCAAATCCGAGGCGCAGGGTCTGGGCGATTATGAATTCGTGCCCTGGCAGATCGGAGCGGTGATGTGATGCGGTTTTCGGCGAACCTGGGGTTTCTGTGGACCGAACTGGCGCTGCCCGATGCGATCCGCGCGGCGGCGGCGGCGGGGTTTCATGCGGTGGAATGTCACTGGCCTTATGATGTCCCTGCGCAGGATGTGGCTGATGCGCTGCACGAAACGGGCCTGCCGATGCTGGGCCTGAACACGCGGCGCGGGGCGGCGGGCGAAAACGGGTTGTCGGCGCTGCCCGGTCGCGGCGCAGATGCCCGCGCGGCGGTGGATCAGGCGCTGGCCTATGCCGCGGCCACCGATACGGGCGCGGTTCATGTGATGGCCGGTTTCGCGCAAGGTGCTGCAGCCCATGCGGCCTTTGTCGACACGCTGCGCTATGCTTGTGACAGGGCGGACGGGCGCACGATTTTGATCGAGCCGCTGAACCACTACGACGCGCCGGACTATTTCCTGCGCACGACAACGCAGGCCGAAGCGATTATTGCCGAAGTGGGCGCGCCGAACCTGAAACTGATGTTCGACTGCTACCATGTGCAACTTATGGAAGGCGACGTGACCCACCGGCTGGAACGGCTGCTGCCGCTGATCGGGCATGTGCAGGTGGCGTCCGTCCCCGATCGCGGCGCGCCGGATCATGGGGAGTTGCATTACGGTCATGTGTGGGACGTGCTGACGCGGCTGGGCTGGGACGCGCCCGTCGGGGCCGAGTATAAGCCCGGTGGGCCGACAGAGCCGACGCTGGGCTGGATGTAACGGGGGCTAAGGCGCGCTTGTAGACGCCATGTCGTTTGCAAGCACACAGCCTGACCCGCGAAAGCGCCTGCGTCGGGCAACCTCTGACCAAGCAGGCAGGCCGCCACCCTGCACGGGAAGCGGCCATCTGATCACTGACCGATCTGCGCCAGCAAGTCGGGGTTGGTCACCAGATTGCGGACCGCGTGCGCGTGGTCTTCTTTGAACGCGTTGTGCCCCAGCCATTTGTCGACCGAGTTGATGTCGACGCGGGCGACCTTGGGATGCACGCTCCACGTCACTTCGAAGGGCGAGCCGGTCTCGTTATAGCCCGGTCCGGTGGTCGAGCCTGCGTAGACCACCGGCGTGCCGGTGTTGGTGGGGATGTTGGGGGCCTGATACAGCCCGTTCACGGTTTCAACATCGGCCAGTTTGGTGAAATCCAGCGCGTTCGGATCGTTCACCAGCACAAAAACCTGCGCCTCGACGCGCAGTTGCGGGTTGCTGATCGCATCGCTTAGGCAGGTGCCAAGGGTCGGTCCCGGCTTGGCTTGCGCGGTGCTGTAGACAAAATGCGCCTCGATGGTGTCGCCCGGTTGCAGATCGCCGTGTTCGGTTTTGCCCACGGGATGGTCCAGCGGTTTCAGCTCGGCTTCGGTCAGCGCGCTGTCGTATTGATAGCCGGTGTCATAGCCGTGTCCGTCGCCGTTGCCCGCATAGTGGGTAAACTCGCCGCCGCGGTGTTCGGCGTTTTCGTGAAAGTGGATGTCGCACAGGTTCATCTGGGTATAGGCCGGTGCCGTGCCAAAGGCGCGGTGGTTGCTGCCCGTTGCCACGTCGATGTCGCGCGGCGCCTGCGGGCCAAAGCCTGCACCGTTGGTATTCTTGGCCAATGCAGCGCGTTGCTGGGCGATGATGTCGTCCGACACGGCGGTGTGCACAGCACCTGCCGCCATCGCAAAGCTGTTCAACGCAAGCAACGCGGCAGTGGCTGTGGCCAACACCGGGAGGGTTCTTTTGGTCATGATGATGTTTCCCATGCTTTTTACAGTGATGCAGCCTGTTGGAGCGGTGGGGGAGTTGTGAACAAATCCCAAGGACTGCATCTTTCTTAAATCAGCGCCTGTCGGGCGGGAATGTAAATTCACGCTGTTGTGCGGTGTGGTTTTCCGATTAGGCAATTGTAATTGCTAAGAAATATTAGGTTTTGTGCGTTGGTTGCGACCAGTCGCGTGATCATGTCGTGAACGCGCGTGTGGGCTGCGCGACGTGTTTCGCAGCCGTGGTGGGTCGTTCCGGCCCGTGGAGATTTGCGCTTGACGCGCCACGGGAGGATTGGCGCTTGACGCGCCGTGGGGACGCCGCCCCTAATGGCGGCATGGACATGTTGAACAACACCCCGCGCCGCCCTGTTGACTTACCTTTGGATGTGCCCGCCCCGTCGGTCGATGCCGAACGCGCGGCGCTGCTGGTGGCGCAATGCCCCGTCGCAGGGGCGACGCCGCTGGTAGAGGCGCCTGCACTGGCCGCGATGGCGGGCGTTGGCAGCCTGCATATCAAGGACGAGCGCAACCGCATGGGGCTGGGCAGTTTCAAGGCGCTGGGGGCCGCTTATGTGATCGCTTGCGACGCAAGCGACGGGACGGCAAGGGGGCGCACATATGTGACCGCCAGTGCCGGCAATCACGGGATGAGCGTGGCCGCCGGTGCGGCGGCATTCGGGGCCAAGGCGGTGATTTACATCGCGGAAACGGTGCCCGAGGCTTTTGCCAAACGGTTGCGCGATATCGGGGCAGAGGTGCGCCGCGAAGGCGCGATTTACGAGGACAGCATGGCCGCGGCGATGGCTGCCGCCGAAGCCGAAGGCTTTGCGCTGTTGTCCGACAGTTCGTGGGACGGCTATTACGACCGCCCGCACCGGCTGATGGAGGGGTATCTTGTGCTGATGGACGAGGCGATCCGCCAGATGCCGCAACCGCCGACGCATCTGTTCTTGCAGGCCGGTGTCGGCGGGCTGGCGGGGGCCTGTGCCGCGCTGGCGCGCAAGGCCTGGGGCGAGGCGGTGCAGATCGTTGTGGTGGAACCCGACGCCGCGCCCGCGCTGCACGCGTCGGTGACCGCAGGCAAGGCGGTGACGACCCAAGGGCCGGTGTCCGCAATGGGGCGGCTGGACTGCAAGGAACCGTCACTGATCGCGTTGAAAGGGCTGGCGCGCGATGCGGATGTGTTCTTGTTGATCTCCGAGGACGAAGGTGCCGCAGGGGCTGCGGCTTGCGCGCAGCACGGGTTGTCGTCCACACCGTCGGGGGCTGCGGGCGTCTCGGGGTTGATCACCGCTGCGCAGGCGCTGAACCTGGGACCGGACAGCCGCGTTTTGTGTATCCTCAGCGAAGGACCCGAATAACCGATGACCGATTTCGCGCCCGAAGAATACCGCGCCCGCCTGAACCGTGCGCAGGCGATGATGGACCGCGCAGGGCTGGCGGCCCTGTTGCTGACAACCGAACCCGAGGTGCGCTATTTCACCGGCTTTCTGACCCGTTTCTGGGAAAGCCCCGCGCGCCCTTGGTTCCTGATCGTACCGGCCAGCGGCGATCCGGTGGCGGTGATTCCGTCCATCGGCGCGCATCTGATGGGGCAAAGCTGGATCACAGACATCCGCACGTGGCGCAGCCCGCAGCCTGGGGACGACGGCATGAGCCTGCTGCGCGACGCGCTGGCCGAGGTGGGCGGCCCCGTCGGTGTGCCCAGCGGCGCGGAAACCCATTTGCGGATGCCGCTGGACACATGGGCCGGGCTGCAAACCGCCGCTGCTTTCCGCGATGATGCGGGGATCATGCAGCGCCTGCGGCTGATCAAATCCGACGCTGAAATCGACCGCATCGCCACCATCTGCCAGATTGCCAATGCCGCGTTCGACCGCGTGCCCGAGGTCATCGGCGCGGGCCTGCCGCTGTCCGAAGTGTTCCGCCGCTTTCAGATTTTGTTGCTGACCGAAGGGGCCGATTGGCTGCCTTATCTGGCGGGGGCTGCGGGGCAGGGCGGGTACGGGGACGTGATCTCGCCCGCGACGGATGTGCCGCTGATGGATGGTGATGTGCTGATGCTGGACACCGGTGCGGTCAAGGCCGGGTATTTCTGTGATTTCGACCGCAACTTTGCGGTGGGCGACGTGGACCAAGCGGCACACGATGCCCACGCGCGGCTGATCGAGGCGACCGAAGTGGGGTTCGAGGCGGCCCAACCCGGCGCCACAGCAGCAGACCTGTTTCACGCCATGGACCGCGTGGTGACGGGTGGCGCGGGCGGATCGGACGCGGGACGCTTGGGGCATGGGTTGGGGATGCAGTTGACGGAATGGCCGTCGCTTATGCCCGCCGATCACACGGTGCTGGAACCGGGCATGGTGCTGACGCTGGAGCCGGGGATTGAATTGGCGCGCGGACGGATGCTGGTGCACGAGGAAAACATCGTGATCACCGCAGAGGGGCCACAATGGCTGAGCATTCCCAGCGATGAACATATGGTCCAGTTGTGAGCATCTATCCCTACCACAGCGTTGCGGCGGGGCCGTCGCTGGGGCTGGTGGTGTTGCAGGTGGACGAGACGATCGAAGCCGACATGCGCCAGCTTTTGGGCGATGCGCAGGTCTATGTCAGCCGCGTGCCCAGCGGGGCGCAGGTGACACGCGAAACATTGGCCGAGATGGCCGCACATCTGGGCAGGGCGGCGGCGTTGCTGCCCCCTGCGGCGGATCTGGCTGTGGTGGCCTATGGCTGCACGTCGGGGGCGGCGCAAATCGGCCCCGAACAGGTGGCGCGGCTGGTGCGACAGGGCAGGCCGGTCGCGGCGGTGACCGATCCCGTCACGGCGCTGATTGCGGCCTGTGCGCATTTGGGGCTGCGGCGGCTGGCGCTGTTGTCGCCTTATGTCGCGGCGGTATCGGACCATTTGCGCAACGTGCTGGGGGCGCAGGGCATCGACACGCCGGTGTTCGGCACCTTTGCCGAGGCGGAAGAGGCCAGGGTCGCGCGCATCGCACCCGATGCGGTTTTGGACGCGGCGACGGACCTGTGTGCCGACGCAGATGTGGACGGGGTGTTTGTGTCCTGCACCAACCTGCGGACATTGCCGGTGATCGACAGGCTGGAGGCCGCAGTTGGCCTGCCTGTCCTGTCGTCAAATCTGGTGCTGGCCTGGCATATGGCGCAACTGGCCGCAGTGCCATTGACGGGACCGGGCCGGTTGCTAAAGGCTTAAGCCCAGGTGCCGTTGACCATGATCTCGCGCGCGATGTCAGCGCGGTTCATGTTGCGGTCAGCCAGTTCGGCATCGCTCAGCGCGTGCAGGGCCATCGCTTGATCGGCCATGGTGGGCACGTCGTTGCGGAAATTAAGTTTCGCGATCAGTTTGGACATTGTCGTCTCTCCTATGCTTGGACTTAACATAGGCTGGATGCTGCGATGCAGCAATGCGGGCTGTGGAATTGCCGCATTGCAGCAGGTGCATGGCTGGCTCAAGCCCTTGAAAAACGCGCCGTTACGTCACGCAGCCCGGTTCACACCGCTTTGGGGGCTGGAAATCGCCCGCGTCCCGCGCAAGGATCGCGCCAACGCCGAGCGGAGGAGGCCCCATGCTAGAAATCATCCCGAACATGCCTGAAAACATGCCCACCGAGACAGTCGTCGCAGCGGTGCGCCGTGTGGCGCGGGTCAACCCCGACCGCGACGCGGTGGTCTGCGATGGCACACGGCTAAGCTGGGCGGAGTTCGACCAAGCCATAAATCAGGCTGCCAACATGCTGATCGCGCGCGGGGTCACGCGCGGTGACCGTGTGGCGGTGCTGTCGCCGAACTCGATCGCCTATGCAGTGCTGTTCATGGGCATCTTGCGGGCAGGGGGCTGTGTGGTGCCGTTGTCGACGATGGCGTCGTCGGATGCGCTTGAGAAAATGGTAAAAGACTGCGGTGCGCGGGTGTTCTGCCTGGCCCAGACCTACCGCGATCTGGTGCCCTTTGTGGATGCGATGGACATCACCCGCATCGCGCTGGACTTCGAAGCCGACGGGTTCGAAAGCTACGCCGCCGCCATGGACAACGCCGACACCACCGACCCGATGCTGCCGGTCGAGATGGATGACGGGTTCAACCTGATTTATTCGTCAGGCACCACGGGCACGCCCAAGGGCATCTTTCACACCCATTTCCTGCGCGCCGCGCAGATGGACCGTGTCACCGCCAACGGCTATGACGATTCCGCGCGCACGCTGATTTCCACGCCGCTGTATTCCAACACCACCATCGTGGCCTTTCTGCCGACGCTTGTGGGCGGATCGACCGTGATCCTGATGTCGAAATTCGACGCCGAGGGGTGGTTGGCGCTGGCTCAGGCCGAAGCCGCCACGCACACGATGCTGGTGCCGGTGCAGTACAAGCGCATCGTCGAGCTGCCGACATTTGCCGACTACAACCTCAGTGCGATGCGGCTGAAACTGTCCACTTCCGCTCCGCTGCGTGCGGATGTGAAACAGAAGGTGCTGGCGCAGATGCCGGGCAAGCTGGTGGAATATTACGGTCTGACCGAAGGTGGCGGCGTGAGTGTTTTGATTGCCGACGAGAACCCGACCAAGCTTCATACCGTGGGCAAACCTGCACCCAATTGCGACATCCGCTTGATCGGGCCGGACGGCGCCGAGGTTGCCCCCGGCGAAGTGGGCGAGATTTGCGGGCGGTCTGCGACGATGATGGCGGGATATTATGGCCGCGATGATCTGACAGAGGAAACGTTGTGGCGCAATGCCGAGGGGCAGGTTTATTTCCGCTCGGGCGATATGGGGTCGTTTGACGAAGACGGTTTTCTGGTGCTGTCCGACCGCAAGAAGGATATGATCATTTCCGGCGGGCTGAACATCTATGCCAACGATTTGGAGCTGATACTGCTGGCAGACCCGGAAGTGACCGACGCCGCCGTGATCGGCGTGCCGTCCGAACAGTGGGGCGAGACGCCGCTGGGGCTGGTGGTGCTGCGCGAGGGGGCTGAGGCCACGGGTGAAGAGATCCGCGCGCGGGCGAACGAGAAGCTGGGCAAGAGCCACCGGCTGAGTGCGGTCGAAGTGCGCGACATGCTGCCGCGCAGTTCGATCGGGAAGATTTTGAAAAAGGACCTGCGGGCGGCGTATTGGTCGTGACCTAGCCACAGAGGGCAGCGCCTGACCGCGGGTGGGCATCACGCCGTTGGTGGGTGCCACTTAATTTCTATGCTTTGGCGTGGGGGTGAAGAGGCACAAGACGGTGAGAAAGCGCCGCCCCGTCGCACCAAAGGTGCGCCGATTGTTTTAGGCACGCCTCCGGCGTGACGGGCGGTCGGGCGCTGCCTCTCACACATTGCAAAGCAATGTGTTGCCTCTCGGTGTTCGCAAAGCGAACACCGAGAGGCCGGCGGCACTGCGTGCCTTTGCCCCGGGCTTTGGTGTGCAGAACGGGCGTTACGCCAACCCACCCACCTTCTTCAACTCTGCCACAACTGCATCCACCCCTTCGCGCTGGCGCAAGGACGTAAACAAAAACGGCCGCCCCGCGCGCATCCGCGTGGCATCGCGTTCCATCACGTCCAGCGACGCACCCACATAGGGCGCAAGGTCGGTCTTGTTGATGATCAGGATGTCGGATTTTGTGATCGCAGGCCCGCCCTTGCGCGGGATTTCCTCGCCCGCGGCCACGTCGATCACATACAGCGTCACATCCGCCAGCTCGGGGCTGAAGGTGGCAGACAGGTTGTCACCGCCGCTTTCGATCAGCAGCACTTCGATCTCGGGGTGGCGTTTCACCATTTGGTCAACTGCGGCCAGGTTGATCGATGCATCCTCGCGGATTGCGGTGTGTGGGCAACCGCCGGTCTCGACCCCGATGATCCGGTCCTGCGGCAGCACCTGCATCCGCATCAGGGCCTCGGCGTCTTCCTGCGTGTAGATGTCATTGGTGATAACACCGACCGAATGGCTGTCGCGCAGCGCCTCGCAAAGGGCCGCGGTCAGGGTGGTTTTGCCAGCACCCACGGGGCCGCCGATGCCCACGCGCAGGGGGCCGTTCATCTGGGTCATGTGCGGAAAATCCTTGAATATTGTGTTTCGTGTTTCATCGACGCGATGTCGGTGGCAAACGCCGTGGCGGTCAGGTCGTCCAGGCTGGCGGCACAGGCGCGGGTGGCCACGTATTGCGCCACGGGGGTCAGGGCGCGGATGATCGCCTGTCCGTCGCTTTGACCCAAGGGCACAAGCCGCATGGCGGCACCCGCCAGACTGCTGGTCAGACCGTGCAGGTACATCTTGGCCGTCAGTTCCAGCGGCAGGTCGGCGGCGCGCGCCGCTTCACCGACTGCCACGGGATAGGTGCGCGGTGTGGCGGTGGTGCCGGAAAGATTGGCCACCGCAGCAGCAAAGGCCGCCCCTTGCAGATCGGTCTCGCGCAGCCGTTCCGCCGAGGCGGCAAAGGCCCGCGCCGTCGCGTCTACCGCACCCGCATCATCGGTGCGATAGGCGGCTGCGATGAACAGGCAATCGTTCCAGCCCGCACCATGCCGCAGCACCGTGTCGATCCAGTCCTGGGTCTGTGCTGCATCGGTCACATCGCCCGCCTGCACGGCCCATTCCAGCCCGTGCGAATAGGCAAAAGCCCCGACCGGAAACGACGGCGAAAACCATTGCGCCAGCGTCAGGACCGCGTCGTCAATGGGCATGGCTGTGGGTGCGTCCGTGACCGTAAGCCCCGCCTTCGGGGGTAAAGGGTTCGTTCACCTCGCGCACCACCGCGCCGATCTTGGCCAGCATGTCGCGGATCACGTGGTCGGGCTGGATCAGCAGGCGGCGGTCCTCGATCTGGCAGGGGGTGTGACGGTTGCCGATGTGCCAGGCGATGCGCGGCATGTCGGGGCCGGTGACCTCAAGCAGATCCTGTGCGGCGGCCTGAACCAGCACCTCGCGCCCATCGGCCAGCACCAAGACCCCGCCGTGGTCCAGCGATGTGGTTTGCGGCAGGTCGATCAGGATCGGTTGCCCGTCGTCGGTTTCCAGCATCTTGCGGCGCAAAAATCGCGTGTCGTAGTCCAGCGTGATCTGCGCGAAGGGCGTTGTGTGGCTGTGGTCATGATAGTGGCGGGCGGTCAGGGTGTGCATGGTTGGTCTTTCAGAACATGAAATAGCGTTGCGCCATCGGCAGAACCTCGGCGGGCTCGCAGGTCAGCAGTTCGCCGTCGGCGCGCACTTCGTAGGTTTCGGGGTTCACTTCGATGTGCGGCAGGGCGGTGTTCAGTTTCAGGTCCGACTTGCCAATGTTGCGGGTGTTGCTGACCGCGACGGTTTGCTTGGCCAGCCCCAGCGTGCCGCGAATGTCGGCGTCCTGTGCGGCGGCACTGACAAAGGTGATCGACGAATGTTCGACCGACCGGCCAAAGGCGCCGAACATGGGCCGCGAATAGACCGGCTGCGGGGTGGGGATGGATGCGTTGGGATCGCCCATCTGCGCCATGACGATGGTACCCGACATCAGCACCATTTCCGGCTTCACGCCAAAGAACGCCGGGTTCCACAGCACCAGATCGGCGCGCTTTCCCTCTTCGATGCTGCCGATCTCGCGGCTGATGCCGTGGGCGATGGCGGGGTTGATGGTGTACTTCGCGATATAGCGGCGCACGCGGAAATTGTCGTTGTCGCCGGTTTCCTCGGCCAGACGCCCGCGCTGTTTCTTCATCTTGTCGGCGGTCTGCCATGTGCGGATCAGCACCTCGCCGATGCGGCCCATCGCCTGACTGTCGCTGGCGATGATCGAAAACGCGCCCATGTCGTGCAGAATGTCCTCGGCGGCGATGGTCTCGCGGCGGATGCGGCTTTCGGCAAAGGCGACGTCTTCGGGGATGGATTTGTCCAGGTGGTGACAGACCATCAGCATGTCCAGATGCTCTTCGAGTGTGTTCACCGTGAAGGGGCGCGTCGGGTTGGTGGACGAGGGCAGAACGTGTTCCTCGCCGCAGATCTTGATGATGTCCGGCGCGTGCCCGCCGCCTGCACCTTCGGTGTGAAAGGCGTGGATGGTGCGGCCTTTCATCGCCGCCACGGTGTTTTCGACAAAGCCGCTTTCGTTCAGCGTGTCGGTGTGGATCATCACCTGCACGTCCATGTCGTCGGCCACGGACAGGCAGCAGTCGATGGCGGCGGGGGTGGTGCCCCAGTCCTCGTGCAGTTTCATCGCGCAGGCGCCTGCATTGATCATCTCGACCAATGCGGCGGGCTGGCTGGCGTTGCCCTTGCCCGACAGGCCGATGTTCATCGGGATGCTGTCAAAGGCCTGCAACATCCGCCCGATGTGCCAAGGCCCCGGCGTGCAGGTGGTGGCCAGCGTGCCATGCGCGGGGCCGGTGCCGCCGCCCAGACAGGTGGTCACGCCCGAATGCAGCGCGTCCTCCATCTGTTGCGGGCAGATAAAGTGGATGTGGCTGTCAAAGCCCCCCGCTGTCAGGATGCGGCACTCGCCCGCGATAATCTCGGTGCCGGGGCCGATGATGATGTCGACGCCCGACTGCGTGTCCGGGTTGCCCGCCTTGCCGATCTTGTGAATGCGCCCGTCGCGCAGACCCACGTCGGCCTTGTAGATCCCGGTATGGTCCACGATCAACGCGTTGGTGATGACCGTATCAACCGCCCCTTCGGCGCGTGTCACCTGTGACTGTCCCATGCCGTCGCGGATCACCTTGCCGCCGCCGAATTTGACCTCTTCACCATAGGTGGTCAGGTCACGCTCGACCTCGATGATCAGGTCGGTGTCCGCCAGACGCATCCGGTCGCCGGTGGTGGGGCCGAACATGGCGGCGTAGTCGGCGCGGGCAATGGGCTTGGGCATGGGGTATGTCCTTTGGTAAGCGTCAGCGTTTCTTGGTGCCGGGCAGGGCGGGGCCGCGTTTGCCCAGACGGCGGGCGTTGGCGCGGGTCTTGCGGCGCAGCGGTTTCACGGCGGCGTTCATCACCTCGTCAGGGCGCTTGCCGCTCATGGTGGCCATCGACGCGGCGGTGGCGCTGTCCAGGAACGCCGAGGATTTTTCCGACACCATGCGGTCGTTTTCGGATTTGGTGACGGACCACAGGCCCGCCATTCCCATCATCCGCATCGTCATGACGCTGGCGGTTTCCACCATCAGCATCGACATATTCATCCACGACCCCATCAGATCGGCAGGGGTGGCAGAGCGCGGCAGTTTCGTGACCATCAAAGGTCTCCCATAATCTGCTGGTTGAACCCGAACACCCGCCGCGCCCCGCCATAGGGGATCAGCGAGACTTCGCGCCGTTGGCCGGGTTCAAAACGCACGGCGGTGCCGGACGCGATGTCCAGACGCATCCCCCGTGCGGCATCGCGGTCAAAGTCCAACGCAGCATTTGTTTCAGCAAAATGATAGTGCGAGCCGACCTGAACAGGGCGGTCACCGGTGTTGGCGACCATCAGCGTGATGGCCGTGGCACCATCATTCAAGATGATGTCGCCGGTGCCCGGTATCAACTCGCCGGGGATCATTTGCGGGATTTCCGCGCGCTGCGTGCGCGGATTGTCGCGCGGGTGGCGGTCAGCGCCACGGCCACCACGATGGCCGCCATGCCCAGCAGAACCGGCAGCCATGCCGCCCCGTCGGTGACGTGGGGGTGCAGGTGCAGGCCCGCATCGGTGTGTGCGGCCACGGGGGCAGCAAGAAGGGCAAGGCCAAGGGCGGTTGTCACGGATTTCATCAAGTCAGGCTCCTGTTAGCGGATAGGGTTGTGGACGGTCACCAGCTTGGTGCCGTCGGGAAAGGTGGCCTCGACCTGCACGTCGTGGATCATCTCGGCGATCCCTTCCATGCATTGATCGCGGGTGATGATCTGCGCACCTGCCTCCATCAGGTCGGCCACGCTGCGCCCGTCGCGCGCGCCCTCGACCACCGCATCGGTGATCAGCGCAATCGCTTCGGGATGGTTCAGCTTTACGCCACGCTCCAGCCGTTTGCGCGCGACCACGGCGGCCATCGCAATCAGCAGTTTGTCTTTTTCGCGGGGGGTCAGGTTCATGTCAGATCATCCAGGTTCTTGGCAGGGGTCCACCCTTGAGGCGAATAAGAACGGGCAGCAGGCTGCGCCGCAACTCGAAACTGTCGATGGCCAGAAATCTGGCCACCAACATGTCGTCACCGATCAGGCTGGCCCCTGCGGTTTCGGGCAGCATGGCGCGCACGGGGGCAAGCTGTCCGGCGGCGTCAGGAGCGATGTAGACCATTGCCGCCATCGCGCCCGCGCCCTGTGCAACATGGGGTTTGGCCAGATGCGCGGTGGCATCCCCCGACAGAACGATCGCGTCGTGATATAGCGGCACGCCGTCGCGGTTGATCATGATGCAGTCGCGCAGATGCAGGCTGTGCAGCCGTTCGCCCATGGCAGCGCGGCCAAAGACCAGCGGCTCGACCATCAGCAATTGCGCATCCCCGGCCATGTCGATCTGCAAACGGCGGTCCAGGGCGGCCCCCTCGAAAAGAATCGTTTCCTGTGGCAGCCAGTCGATGCGCGCCTGTGGTCCGACGGTCAGGGTGTTGCGCAACTGGCCCACTTCGCCGGTCTGCGCGCGGTAGGCGCGTTCACACGCTTGGGTGGTCAGGCACAGGGTTGTGCCTGCTTCGGCTTCGGCGGTCACACTATATTGGTCGCCGCCGGTGACCCCGCCCGCAGTGTTCAGAACCACGGCGTCCAAGGCTGTGCCGCTGCCGCGCGGAAACAGGCATTTTGATGATCCGGCCTGATGCAATTGGCCCAGCACCGACCGCCCGCGCGCCAGCTTGGACGACACCACCATGCGCCCGCGCGCGCGGGGTTGTTGCGGATGTCGCACCGTTGCCGGTGGTATGACCATGTGATGCGTGATCTGCGTGCCCCCCAAAGGCGAAAAACTGCGGTGCCCCGCGCTGCGAGTCACCCACGCCGCGCCCAGTGACTAGAGCATCCGGGGCGCAGATTGCCCATCCATTCAGCGTGTTTCTGGTTTTTATCGCACAAAAAATGATCATGCTCCGACGGATCGCCTTAAAATTGTGCGTGATCTCGCGATCAAAGATGCTGCACCTGCATCCTCGTTTGCCATTCACAATCACTTGAACTGACGCTGGGACGACCTGATTGCACGAGACAAGTGCCAACGGGGGGGTGTGTGGCGACCTTGCGATTTCGACCTCGAGGGGCCGCCACACGGTATTGCAACGCTAAAGTTGCAGGATCAGCTTAAGGCACTGTGTGTGCGGCGCAAGCCGTACCTGTCTGGCTGGCCTGCTTTGGAGACAGATATGACATTTCTCAAATCCATGCTGACCGGCACGTTTGTGGCCGCATCGCTTGGCTCGGCTGCTCTGGCGGCGGATGACACCATTAAGGTCGGTGTGCTGCATTCGCTGTCCGGTACGATGGCCATTTCCGAAACCACGCTGAAAGACACCATGCTGATGCTGATCGAACAGCAAAACGCCAAGGGTGGCCTGCTGGGCAAACAGCTCGAAGCGGTAGTGGTCGATCCCGCATCCGACTGGCCGCTGTTCGCGGAAAAGGCGCGCGAATTGCTGACCGTGCACAACGTCGACGTGATCTATGGCAACTGGACATCCGTCAGCCGAAAATCCGTGCTGCCAGTCATCGAAGAGCTGAACGGCCTGTTGTTCTACCCTGTGCAATACGAGGGCGAGGAATCGTCCAAGAACGTATTCTACACCGGTGCGGCTCCGAACCAGCAGGCGATCCCGGCGACCGACTATTTCCTGGACGAGTTGGGCATCGAGAAATTCGCGCTGCTGGGCACCGACTATGTCTATCCGCGTACAACCAACAACATCCTTGAAAGCTATCTCAAGGGTAAGGGCATCGCGTCCGAAGACATCTTTGTGAACTACACCCCGTTCGGACACTCGGACTGGTCCAAGATCGTGGCCGATGTGGTCGCACTTGGCGCCGATGGCAAGAAAGTCGGCGTGATCTCGACCATCAACGGCGACGCAAACATCGGTTTCTACAAGGAACTGGCAGCGGCCGGCATTTCGGCGGATGACATCCCCGTCGTGGCCTTCTCGGTCGGCGAAGAGGAACTGTCGGGTCTGGACACGTCTAACCTGGTTGGCCACCTGGCCGCGTGGAACTATTTCATGTCCGCCGACACGCCGGAAAACGCCGAATTCATCAAGACTTGGCACGCATTTATCGGTGACGACAAGCGTGTGACCAACGACCCGATGGAGGCCCACTATATCGGCTTCAACATGTGGGTTGCAGCGGTCGAGGCGGCAGGCACCACCGATGTGGACGCTGTGCGCGCCGAAATGTACGGGCAGGAATTCCCGAACCTGACCGGCGGCACCGCCGTGATGGGCGTGAACCACCACCTGTCCAAGCCCGTGTTGATCGGTGAGATCCAGGCCGACGGCCAGTTTGACATCATCTCGGAAACCGATCCGGTTCCGGGTGACGCATGGACCGACTTCCTGCCCGAATCCGCCGTGCTGGAATCGGATTGGAAAGATCTGGGCTGCGGTATGTACAACACCGAAACCAAGACCTGCGTTCAGATCCTGTCGAACTACTGAGCTTGACCTGAGAGGGCGCGCATTCTGCGCCCTCTCTGACCCAATGCGGAATTCCTTCACATGACCAGACTTATTGCCGCCACGCTGGCCCTGTTGCTGACCTGCGTCAGTGCCTATGCGCAGGACACGACGGGATCCATCCAGCAGGTGCTGCAAGAGCACCGCGACACGATCCTGAAAAGCTCGCGCACGACCATTGGTCCGGCGATTGACGCAGTGGCCGACAGCGGGCTGCCACAGGCGCAGGCGGTGCTCGAGGCATGGTCGGACAAGGATATGTGGCTGCGCGAGGCCGACGGTCTGTTTTTTCGTGCCGAGAAAGCCGAGGGCGGATATGCGCTGACCGATTTCGACACCGGCGATGTGGTTGGCGTTTTCGACAAGGACGCGCTGGACCAGATCAAGCCCAACAGCGGCATCCGCGCGCTGATCGGCACGGCGCTGGTGCAGTTCCAATTGAAAGATCCCGATCCCAAGCGCCGTCAGGACGCGCTGACCTCGATTTCCCGTGATCCTGATCAAGCGCTGCTGAAACCGCTGCGCAATTCGATCGGGATGGAGACCGACGCGACCCTGAAGGCGCAAAAGCTGCGGCTGGAGCGGCTGTTGACCATCGGCTATGATGCCGACCCCGATGCGCGGGTACAGGCGATGGCCGATATGTCGGGCGACTTGGGCGTAGACGTGCGCGCCACGCTGAACCCGCTAGTCGCCACCCGCCGAGCCGTGGTGCAGGGCGATGTGCCCGCGGGCACCAATGTGGCGGCGATCCTGAAACCGGGGTCCGAAGCGCTGGGCAAGGCAGAAGCATACGACATGCTGGTCTCTGCCGATCTGGCCCCGCCGCGCGTAACAGATGCCGCGATTCGCGCGGCACTCGAGGCAAACATCCAGGACGGGCGTGTGGGCGGCGTGACGGTGCAGCAGCTGGACAGCGATGCCACCCGCCGCGCGGCCTATATCTCGCTGGCCGACGCAGGCACCGTGCCGCCGTTCATTTCCGAGGATGCGGTTCAGGATACGCTGGACGGCTTTACCTTCTACGACGCCTATTTTGATCCCTCTGCGCAGGTGACTGACGCGGCCAATGATGCGCTGAACGCGATCAAGCTGAAGGTGGGGATGAACCAGGCCGCCGACCTGACGCTGGATGCGCTGTCGCTGGCGTCGATCTATTTTCTGGCCGCCATCGGCCTTGCCATCACCTTTGGCGTGATGGGGGTGATCAACATGGCGCATGGCGAGTTCATCATGATGGGCGCCTATACCGGCTATGTCGTCCAACAGATCATTCCCAACCACACCGTGTCGATCATCGTGGCGATCCCGCTGGCCTTTGCGGTGACATTCGCCGCCGGGGTGGCGATGGAGCGGCTGGTGATCCGCTGGCTGTACAACCGTCCGCTGGAAACGTTGCTGGCGACGTTCGGTATCTCGATTGCGCTGCAACAGCTGGCCAAGAACATCTTCGGCACCCAAGCCCGCCCGCTGACCTCGCCCGCGTGGTTGGACGGGGCGCTGACGTTGAATGACGTGGTGTCGATCAGCTATATCCGCATCGCGATCTTCTTTCTGGCGCTGTTCTTCCTCGCGGTGTTCCTGTTCATCATGAAGCGCACGCGGCTGGGCCTTGAGACCCGCGCCGTGACGCAGAACCCGCGCATGGCGGCGTCGATGGGCATCAATCCGGGGCGGGTGAACATGCTGACCTTTGGTCTGGGGTCCGGCATCGCGGGAGTTGCCGGCGTGGCCATTGGTCTGTTCGCCAAGGTGACCTCGGAACTTGGATCAGACTACATCGTGCAAAGCTTCATGACCGTGGTTGTCGGCGGCGTCGGCAACATCTGGGGCACGCTGGCGGGGGCTGCGATGATCGGGTTTCTGCAAAAGGGCATCGAATGGGGCAACCCCAGCAACACGCTGGCGGCACAGACCTATATGATCGTCTTTATCATCATTTTCATCCAGTTCCGGCCAAGGGGCATCATCGCCCTCAAGGGCCGCGCGGCGGGGGATTGAGACCATGAACCGTTCATTCGTTGCACGAAACCCGTCGGTCCTGATCTTCCTTGCCCTGCTGGCGCTGTTCACGCTGGGCGTCACCATCCTGTCCGAGGGCTTTGGCGTGGGCATGGTGTCCACCAGCTTCGTCAAGACACTGGGCAAGACGCTGTGCCTGTGTCTGGTGGCCGTGGCGATGGACCTGATCTGGGGCTATGCCGGTATCCTCAGCCTGGGGCATTTCGCGTTCTTCGGTCTGGGCGGCTACATGATCGGCATGTGGCTGATGTATGAACGCACCCGCCTGATCGTGGTCGATGCACTGGCCCAAGGGCAGATCCCGCCCACGCCCCAAGAGGTCGTGGACGGCATCGGCAACCAGATTTTCGGCGTCGTCGGCAGCAGTGATTTTCCTGCCATCTGGGCCTTTGCCGACAGTCTGACGTTGCAGCTGGCCATGGTGGTGCTGGTGCCGGGCCTGCTGGCGCTGGTGTTCGGATGGCTGGCGTTCCGCAGCCGTGTGACGGGTGTGTACCTGTCGATCCTGACGCAGGCGATGACGCTGGCGCTGGCGTTGTACCTGTTCCAGAACGACAGCGGCCTGCGCGGCAACAACGGCCTGTCGGGCCTGCAAAACCTGCCGGGCGTGACCGCATCGCAGGACGTGGTGTCGATGTGGTTCTTCTGGGGCTCGGCGCTGGCGCTGGGGCTGGGCTATCTGCTGGCGGCATGGGTAGTGTCGGGCAAGTTCGGCTCGGTCATTCGCGGCATCCGTGACAACGAGGCACGCGTGCGGTTCCTGGGCTATTCGGTCGAGGCGTACAAGCTGGCCCTGTTTACCCTGACCGCCTGTATCGCCGCCATCGCAGGAGCGCTGTATTACCCGCAAGCGGGCATCATCAACCCCGCCGAGATTGCCCCCATCGCGTCGATCTATCTGGCGGTCTGGGTGGCCATCGGCGGGCGCGGGCGGCTGTATGGCGCGGTTATCGGTGCCGCCGTGGTCAGCCTGCTGTCCACGTGGTTCACCGGCGGGCAGGCGCCTGATATTCCGCTGGGGTTCTACACGATCAAATGGGTCGACTGGTGGCTGGTGCTGCTGGGACTGTCCTTCGTCGCGGTCACCCTGTTCGCCCCGCAAGGCATCGGTGGGTTGTTCGACCTGATCAGCGACCGGCTGCGCCCGAACCGGCACGGCGCTGACCTTGGCCCCGATCAGGGATCGCTGCGCGAGAAGGAGGCCCAGCAATGAGCACGCTTTTGGAAGTCTCCGGCGTTTCGGTCAGCTTTGACGGCTTTCGTGCCATCAACAACCTGTCCTTCCGCATCGCGGATGCCGAAATGCGCGCAGTGATCGGGCCGAACGGCGCGGGCAAGACCACGTTCATGGACATCGTCACAGGCAAAACGAAGCCTGACGAAGGCCGCGTTTTGTGGGGCGAAAAGTCCGTGTCCTTGCTGAAAATGTCCGAAGCGAAGATCGCGCAGGCGGGTGTGGGGCGAAAGTTCCAGAAGCCCACGGTGTTCGAGGATCAAAGCGTGCAGGAGAACCTGCTGATGGCGCTGAAAAAGCCGCGCGGCTGGTTGCCGGTGTTGTCCTATCGTCCGTCCGAGGAAGACTTGGCCAAGGTCGCCACACTGGCGGGCGACATCGGCTTGGGCGACGCGCTCATGCGTAAATCGGGAGAGCTGAGCCACGGGCAAAAGCAATGGCTGGAGATCGGCATTCTGCTGGCACAGGAACCGCGCCTGCTGCTGGTGGATGAACCGGCCGCCGGTATGACGCCGGAAGAACGCGAGAAAACCACCGACATTCTGGTCGAGGCGGCCAAGACCCGCGCCGTGGTCGTTGTGGAACATGATATGGAGTTCGTGCGCCGCCTGAACTGCAAGGTCACCGTGCTGCACGAAGGGGCGGTTCTGGCCGAAGGATCACTGGACCACGTCACATCAAATCAGGACGTCATCGACGTCTATCTGGGGCGCTGAATATGCTGAGTTTGAATGACCTGACGCTGCACTATGGCCACAGCCAGATCCTGAACGGGATTTCGATGCAGGCGGCACAGGGCGAAGTCACCTGCGTGATGGGCACCAATGGCGTGGGCAAGACCAGCCTGATCAAGGCGATTTCAGGCACCCACCCGCGCACGGCGGGCACGCTGTCGCTGGACGGGCAGGACCTGCCGGTGCTGCCCGCGCACAAGCTGGCACATCTGGGTGTGGCCTATGTTCCGCAGGGCCGCGAGATTTTCCCGTTGATGACGGTGAAAGAGAACTTGGAAACCGGCTTTGTCTGCCTGCCGCCGGAGGAACATTTCATTCCCGACCATATTTACGAGCTGTTCCCCGTGCTCAAGGACATGACATCGCGGCGCGGCGGCGATCTGTCGGGCGGGCAGCAACAGCAACTGGCTATTGCACGCGCCCTGATCACCAAGCCCAAGCTTTTGCTGCTGGACGAACCCACCGAAGGCATCCAGCCCAACATCATTCAGCAAATCGGCAACGTGATCCGCCTTTTGCGCGATCAGGGTGACATGGCGATCGTGCTGGTCGAGCAGTATTTCGAATTTGCCTATGATCTGGCCGACCGTTTCGTGGTGCTGCGACGCGGGGCGGTGGTGCTGGAAGGGGCCAAGGCCGACGTGCCCAAGGCCGAAGTGCTGCGCGGCGTTTCCGTCTGAGCATCTGCGCGCCGGGGTCTGTGCATTGGTGCACTTGCTAATTCCGACAAAAATAGACAGGTATATCCTGAACGCTGTTGCAAGGGACATACCATGACAGATGAAACCATCGCCGCGCCGCGCATCGTGCGCACCCGCCACGAGCTGCGCCGCCGCAATCTGACCGTTGCAGCCACAGAGCGGCTGACCCCTCATATGATCCGCCTGACCCTGACAGGCGCGGACCTGCATGATTTTGCCAGCACCGCACCGGATGATCACATGAAGCTGGTTCTGAACGCAGACAGCGATACCCCGCAAATGCGCGACTATACCCCGCGACGTTTCAGTACGTCGGAACTGGTGGTGGATGTGGTCGACCACCCCGGCGGCCCGGCCGCCGATTGGGCGCGGGCCGCTGTGCAGGGCGATGCCATCACCATCGGCGGCCCTCGCGGCAGCCAGCGGATCGAGGGCGACATCGACCACTGGCTTTTGATCGGTGACGAAACCGCGCTGCCTGCCATTGGTCGCTGGATCGAGGAGATGCCCGCCGCGACGCGCGTGACCAGCATCGTCGGCGTGCCCGATACGGCGGACGAACAGTCGCTGGACACCGCCGCCGATTGGACGGCGCACTGGCTGCACCGCCCGCTGGATCAGGCAACCGATCCAGCGCCCTATCTCGCGGCACTCGACGCCATGCCCCTTGGCCCGCGCACCTTTGTCTGGATTGCAGCCGAAGCCATGGTGGCCCGCGCCATCCGCACGCATCTGCTGGACAATGGACACGACAAACAGTGGATCAAAGCCTCGGGCTACTGGGTGGCGGGGCAGGCGGATGCGTCGGACAAGGGCATCGAGGACTGAGATTTAGAAGGTGAGGTCAGGTGAACGCGGCATTTGCATTTTTGCCAGACCCACGATGGAGGACGGACGTTCGTGAAGACCGCTGCGAGCGGCAGGTTTGAGCCCAAAGTCTCCTATGCTGCGCCTGCCATTAACGTCGGCTTCTTCAACAGTAGGATTTAGCTTAGGATGCCATTCAAATGATACGGCAACTAGCAACTTTTTTTGCTGCCTTCGTTGGCGCTTTCACAGTGTGGATAGGTCTCGTGTTGGTGAAAGCAATCAACCCCTTCTTGCCGTGGGAACACCCGGTTTTGGCATTGTTCTTGGGTATTGGCTTTCCCGGCGGCGCTCCAATCGAAATGCATTACTTAGACCATGTCGCCGAAACATGGGTTCCGTTCTTGGTAGCGTTTTTCATAGCTAAATGGCTGACAAGAAAACGAGCGCGGTTTTCGGGGGCGTTGTTGTTGTATGGAATATTTTTGGTTTGGTCGTTGGGAATGGTTTGGTTGGATCAACAAGGCGTGCCGCCAAATACCATTTTCGGGTTAGGTCTAGCGGGCACTTTCTTTGGCGGATCGCTTCTATATCTTCGGTTCGTAGATCCAAAACTACCTAACGAAGTAGATTCAACACCCGAAAGCTGACCTTCGCACAACCGCAGCGAACGGCAGCAAAGTCCCGCACAGCGGACCTTCGGACACATTGTATGGAAGGTCCGGTTCTTGGCAGAAATGCCTGACGCGACGGACTGACAGGATTCCGCAAAATCAGCCGGATTTTGTGCACCCACCCCGCGCAGGTGTTCTTGACCTCTGCTGGCCCATGCCATAACTAACCGGTGCTACGCGGGCGTTGTGTAGTGGTAAGACCTTAGCCTTCCAAGCTAATGACGCGGGTTCGATTCCCGCCGCCCGCTCCAAGCTTTCCCCTTGCCAGAACGATCTGCCTGCGAAAGTGGGGCCTTTGTCGCATTGACCCCGTGGCGCGCAGCCGCCACAAGTCGGCGCGAAGTGAATTCAGGAGCCGTCATGGCCGAGCAAGCCCCGCAAACCGTCCCGAACACCCCCCATGCGCCCGGCAAGGGCGATGACCAGCGTGCCGCTTCCAAGCGCATCGGCAATCTGGCCGCGCTCTGGCCATTCGTGACGCCATACAAAAGGCTGATGGTCGCGGCGATCACGGCGCTGGTGTTGACGGCTGTGGTGTCGCTGACCCTGCCGCTGGCGGTGCGCCGTGTGGTTGACAACTTTCGCACGCAGGACGGCGAGTTGCTGAACCAGTATTTCATGGCCGCCATCGGCATCGCCGGATTGCTGGCCGTGGGCACCGCGCTGCGATATGCGCTGGTCACGCGACTGGGCGAACGGGTTGTGGCCGACATCCGCAAGGCGGTGTTCGACCGCGTGATCGGGATGAGCCCCGCTTTCTATGAAAAGATCATGACCGGCGAAGTGCTCAGCCGGATCACCACCGACACCACGCTGATCCTGTCGGTGATCGGGTCAAGTGCGTCAATTGCCCTGCGCAACATGCTGATCTTTGTCGGCGGTCTGGTGCTGATGCTGCTGACCTCGGCCAAGCTGACGGGGCTGGTGCTGTTGATTGTGCCTGCCGTGGTCATTCCCATTCTGGTGCTGGGACGGCGCTTGCGGGTGATCAGCCGTGAAAATCAGGACTGGATCGCGGCATCTTCGGGCAGTGCCTCCGAAGCCTTGGGGGCGGTGCAGACCGTGCAGGCCTTCACCCAGGAAGCCACGACGCGGGCGCAGTTCAGCGATGTGACCGAACGCAGCTATGACGCGGCCGGGCGGCGTATTCGCACGCGGGCACTGATGACGATGATCGTGATCTTTCTGGTCTTTGCGGGCGTCGTCGGTGTGCTGTGGATCGGCGCCAACGACGTGCGCGCAGGCGTGATGTCTTCCGGCGCGCTGATCCAGTTTGTGATCTACGCGGTGATGGTTGCAGGCGGCGTCGCGGCGCTGTCGGAAATCTGGGGCGAATTGCAACGCGCCGCTGGTGCCACCGAACGGTTGGTCGAGTTGTTGACCGTCGAGGACAGCGTGCAGGACACCACAACACCCGCGGCACTGCCGGTGCCGGTGCAGGGTGCCATCCGCTTTGACGATGTGTCGTTCAGCTATCCGTCGCGCCCCGATGTTTCGGCGCTGGACCATGTGACCCTTGAGATCGCGCCCGGCGAAACCGTGGCCTTTGTCGGCCCGTCGGGTGCGGGCAAGACGACCATCATCCAGATGCTGCTGCGGTTCTACGAGCCGCAAACGGGCCGGGTCATGATCGACGGCGTGGACCTGAGCACTTTGGCCCGCGACGTCTTCCGCCGCCATATCGCGCTGGTGCCGCAAGATCCGGTGATCTTTGCCGCCTCGGCCCGCGACAACATCGGCTTTGGCCGCCCCGGTGCGACCGAGGCCGAGATCGAAGCCGCCGCGCGCGCGGCGGCCGCCCATGATTTCATCATGGCCTTGCCCGATGGGTACGACGCCTATCTGGGGGAACGCGGCGTGATGCTGTCGGGCGGGCAAAAGCAGCGCATCGCCATCGCCCGCGCCATCCTGCGCGACGCGCCTGTGTTGCTGCTGGACGAAGCGACCAGCGCGCTGGATGCCGAAAGCGAACGCGCGGTGCAAGAGGCGTTCGAGACGCTAAGCCAGGGCCGGACCACACTGATCGTGGCACACCGTCTGGCGACGGTGAAGAAAGCCGACCGGATCGTCGTGATGGAGCAGGGCCGTATCGTGGCCGTGGGCACCCATGACGAACTGGTGGCCCAGGACGGGCTGTACGCGCGTCTGGCCAAGTTGCAATTCACCGCAGATCTGGCGGCGCAATAGCAAGGCGGGCAGGGGGCCAGCCCCCCGACGCTGGCGCGTCTCCCCCAGGGGTTTATCTGGCAAGATAAAGGGCGGCGTGGCTTACGCTGCGTCGACCAAAGGCGGCTTTGCGCCTGATATGCTTGCGCAATTGCTTAAACCACCGCATCTTGTCAGGTAAGGGAAACGCCACACGGGAGCGGTGGCGACAGGGAGGATATACCATGACCTATGCAGGGATCGAAGACCGCAAGCGCATCGAAGCCGAGGGCCCCTGGGCGTCGCGCGATGTGCCGGTGACGTTGTTTGGAATGCTCAGCAATACGACCGAGAAATTTCCGGATCACAAGGCGGTCAGCTACCAGATTTTTTCGGGCCCCAAAGACAAGGCCGAGACCTTCACCTGGCGCGAGCTGAAGGCCAAGACGGCCCAGACCGCCAACATGCTGCGCAGCATGGGCATTGGCCCGACGGATGTGGTGGCCTATGTGCTGCCCAACTGTAACGAGGCGATCCTGACCATGCTGGGCGGGGCGACTGCGGGCATTGTGAACCCGATCAATCCGCTTCTGGATCCCGAACAGATCGCGTCGATCCTGCGCGAGACAGGGGCCAAGGTTGTCGTCACCCTGCGCCCCTTTCCCAAGACGGATGTGGCCGAGAAAGTGGCCCAGGCGGTCGAACACGCCCCCAACGTCAAAACCGTGCTTGAGGTTGATCTGCTGCGCTATGTGACGCCGCCAAAGTCGTGGATCATCCCTATGATCCGTCCCAAGGCAGCGCGCGCGCGCCATGCCGATTACCTGAACTTCAACGCCGAGCTGAAAAAGCACAACACCACGCTGGATTTCGAGGACGTGCAGCAGGACCGCGTGGCTTGCTATTTCCACACCGGCGGCACGACGGGTATGCCCAAGGTGGCGCAGCACCGCTATTCGGGGCTGGTCTACAACGGCTGGGTCGGCGGCGAGCTGCTGTTGAACGAGAACGACGTGCTTTTGTGCCCGCTGCCGCTGTTCCACGTGATGGCGGTGCATGTGATCCTGATGGGCGCGGTGTTCAGCGGTGCGCATGTGGTGTTCCCGACGCCGCAGGGCTATCGCGGCGAAGGCGTGTTTGACAACATCTGGAAGCTGACGGAACGGTGGAAGATCACCTTTATCGTGTCGGTGCCCACCGCCCTGGCCGCGATGATGCAGCGCCCGATTGATGCCGATGTCAGCACCGTGAAAACCGCCTTCTCCGGCTCCGCCCCCTTGCCCAAGGAGCTGTTCAAACGCTTTGAAGAGGCCACGGGCGTCACCATCGTCGAAGGCTACGGCATGACCGAAGCGACCTGTCTTGTTTCTGGCAACCCCGTGGATGGGGTGAAGAAGATCGGCAGCATTGGCATCCCGTTCCCTTATACGGATGTCAAGATCGTGAAACAGACCAACGACGGTCCGCTGGAATGTGACGTGGACGAGATCGGCGAGATCTGCATCGCCAACCCCGGTGTCTACACCGGACACACCTATACCGAAGAAGCCAAGAACAAGGATCTGTTCTACAACGACACGCACCTGCGCACCGGCGATCTGGGGCGGGTGGATGCCGACGGCTATCTGTGGATCACCGGCCGCGCCAAGGATCTGATCATTCGCGGCGGCCACAACATCGACCCCGCCGAAATCGAGGACGCGCTGCAAGGCCACAAATCCGTGTCCTTTGCGGGTGCCATCGGCCAGCCCGACGCCCATTCGGGCGAGGTGCCCTGCGCCTATGTCGAACTGGTCGAAGGGGCCACAGTGACCGAAGCCGAGTTGATGGAGTATTGCAAGAAACACGTCCACGAACGTGCAGCACACCCAAAGCATATGACCATCATGGACGAATTGCCCAAGACGGCAGTGGGCAAGGTGTTCAAGCCCGACCTGCGCAAGGATGCCATCACGCGGGTCTACAACGGCGCGCTGTCGGACGCAGGGTTGAAAGCACGCGTTACATCGGTTCTGGACGACAAGAAACGCGGGCTGACAGCACAGGTTGCGGCCAACGGTAACAGCCAAGAGGCCATCGGCAAGGTTCTGGGGCCGTTCATTCAGGGCTGGGAGCTGGAAAGCCAAGCCGTCGCGGCGGAATAGGCCTGTGCCCGACTATGATCAGTTGATGGACGACGAGGTCCGTGCCTTCATGGCGCGGACCGAACTGCATTATCCGCCTGATGCGGTGGACCTGACCGTGGACGACCAGCGGCGCGTCTACAACGCGATGTGTGCGGATTTCGATGTGGGCTATCCCGACGATGTAACGGCGCAGGACCGCGCCTTTGGCGGGGTATCGTGCCGGGTCTATAGCCGCACGGCACCTGTCATGGGCACCGTGTTCTATTGCCACGGCGGCGGCTTTGTCGTTGGCGGTCTGGACAGCCACGACAGCATCTGCGCCGAGTTCTGCGCAGGCACAGGAATGCGGGTGATTGCGGTCGACTATGGCCTGTCGCCCGAGCGCCCCTTTCCCGGCGATTTCGAAGATGCATGGGCCGCGTTCGAAGCGGTCTGTGCCGAAACAGACGGTGCAATCGTGCTGGCGGGTGACAGTGCAGGCGGCAATCTGGTCGCGGCAATTGCACACCATGCACGGGGGCGCATCGACGGACGGATTACGGGCAGTCTGCTGATCTATCCCGGACTGGGCGGCGACCGCACCCGCGGCAGCTATGTCACCCACGCCGACGCGCCGGGGCTAAGCGTGCGGGACATGGCGTTTTATAACACGCTGCGCTCCGGCGGGCAGGACCGCACCGGCGACCCGCGCTTTGCGCCCTTGCAGGACATCGATTTTTCCGGCCTGCCGCCGGTGGTGATCCTGACGGCCGAATTCGACCCGCTGTCCAGCGATGGCGAGGCCTACCGCGATGCCATTCAGGATGCCGGAGGCCGTGCTGTGTGGATCGAAGAGGCGGGGCTGGTTCATGCCCACCTGCGGGCGCGGCACATGTCGAAACGTGCCGCCACCAGCTTTGCGCGGATGATACAGGCGCTGACCCTGCTGCGTCAGGGTCAGATCACCGATCTGGACTGAGACCGATCAGGCCGGATCAGGTCAGGAACGGTTTCGCCTTCATCGTGTCGGGGATCGGCGCACCCAGCCGCGACAGGATGGTGGGGGCCAGTTGCAGTTGCTCAATGACCGTATCTTCGTGCGGCCCTTCGGCATCCCCGAAATAATACAGCGCCGCCTCTTGCTGCAAGGCACCGCGCCCGCCGTGGTGGCCGCGGTCGTCCTGACCGTGATCGGCGGTTACAATCACTTCGTATCCCATCTGCCGCCAGCGCGGGATAAAGGGGGCCAGCATCTCGTCCATGACGAAACAAGCGTGGTCCATTTCCTGGCTTTCGTGGAAAAACCGGTGGCCCATGCTGTCCAGCGTGCAGGTGTGCAACATCCCGTAATTCAGCCCGAAGCGCAGGCACAGGTTGGTCAGCGTGCCGAACAGGTCCACGTCGGATGGCGTCATCTGGTTACTTTGACCATAGCCGGTCATAGTGTGGAACCGGCCATGGTTGATGGTGTCGCTGTCTGCCTCGTCATATTCGATGTCGCGCACATAATCGAAAGGGTGGCGGTTAAAGAATTCGGACCAGAAGCTGTGCGCGACCGCCCCCGTGACACCGCCCGCAGCACGGGTGGCCGAAAACACATCCTGGTGCGTCATGCGAAACACGTTGCCGTTGCCGGTGCAGCCATGTTCGGCGGGGGCCACGCCGGTGTGGATCGACGCATAGCACGACGCCGAGATCGACGGCAGCACCGCACGCAGCTTCCACACGCGGGCATCACCTGAATCAACCCAGCCTTCCAGATTGCCGAACAGCCGCCGCCAGTTGCGCCACGGCACGCCGTCCAGAATGATCAGCAACAGTTTCTTGTCCATGAAAGCCCCCTGTGGTGTTTGCGCCGCATTTGACCGCAGGTGCCGCACGGGGGCAATGGCAAATCCCGTATTACGCCCAGGCAAGCGCCATCAGGCCGTCGCGCAGATCCTGTGGGCTGGTGGGGGCCAGTGCGGCGTCAACGGCATCATGGGTTGCGCGCCAAATGGGCAAGGCTTGGGCCAGCACCGCACGGCCCGCATCGGTCAGGTGCAGCCGGCGTGCGCGGCGGTCGGCCTTGTCGGCTTGAGCGGTCACCAGCCCCTTGCGTTCCAACGGTTTCAGCGCCGCCGTCAGCGTGGTGCGGTCCATGCCCAGCAGGTCGACCAGATCGCTGATCCGTGGCCCGTCGGGGCGGTTCAGGGACGTCAGCAAGGAAAACTGACCGTTGGTCACACCAAAGGGGCGCAGCGCATCGTCAAAGCGCCGTGCCAGCACACGCGCGGCCCGTTGGACATGCAGACACAGGCAGCGATCGCGCACCTCAAGGGTGACTGAAAGGGGCAGGGAGGGGTCAATCATGTCTATATAAGTTGATATCAACGTATATAGATGTCAATCTGAAATACGAATCTAGGAAAAGGAGGTGACAGAATGTCATATGTATCCGGATTTCTGCTGGCCGTGCCCGAAACGAAAAAGGCCGCCTACAAGGACATGACCGAAAAGGTCTGGCCGCTCTTCAAGGAATATGGCTGTTTATCGGTTCAGGAAAACTGGGGCGTGGATACGCCAGACGGCACAGTCACGTCCTTCCCGATGGCGGTGAAGCGCGAGGAAGGTGAAGTGGTCGTATTCTCGTGGATGATCTGGCCGGACAAGGCGACGGCCGACAAAGGGTTCGAGAAGATGATGAGCGACCCGCGCATGCAAGAGATGACGGAAATGCCCTTTGACGGCAAACGTATGATGTGGGGCGGGTTCGAGCCGCTGGTCACCTTGACCGCGGACTGATCAAGCAACGGGCAGGGCGCAGACGCGCCCCGCCTGTGTTTCAGTTGCCGGCACTTTCCATGCGGCGGTGTTCGATCACCTCTTCCAGCCAGCCGATTTTCATTTCGGGAACCGAGCTGAGCAGCAGGTCGGTATAGGCATCAAACGGCGGCGACAGCACCTGCGATTTCGGACCATAACGCACGACCTCGCCCTGATACATCACCGCGATGCTGTCCGCGATGGCACGCACCGTCGCCAGATCGTGGGTGATGAACAGATAAGCCACATCCTCGACCTTTTGCAGCTTGAGCAACAGTTTCAGGATGCCGTCTGCCACCAGCGGGTCCAGCGCCGAGGTGACCTCGTCGCAGATGATCAGCTTGGGCTTGGCCGCCAGCGCGCGGGCGATGCAGACACGTTGTTTCTGCCCGCCCGACAGCTCCGCCGGATAGCGGTCCTGGAAGCCGTCGCCCAATTCGATCTCGTCCAGCAGTTCCTGAATGCGGGCCTGTTTTTCTTTGCCCTTAAGGCCAAAGTAGAACTCAAGCGGGCGCCCGATGATCGTACCGACGGTCTGGCGCGGGTTCATCGCGGTGTCGGCCATCTGATAGATCATCTGCAATTCGCGCAGGTCGTCACGCGGGCGCTGCGGCAGGGCAGGCGGCAGATCGCGGCCGGCAAAGTGGATCCTGCCCTTTGTGGGCGGCAGCAAACCGGTGATCACCCGTGCCAGCGTCGACTTGCCCGACCCGCTTTCCCCCACCACGGCCAGCGTTTGTCCGGGGTGCAGTTCCACGTTGATGTTCTTGAGCACGTCAAAGTTGGTGCCCCTGTAACGGGCGGTGATGTTCTGGACACGCAGCACGGCTTCGTCGGTTGGCTCTTTTTCGATATGTTTGATCGATCGGACCGACACCAGCGCCTGCGTGTACTCTTCTTGCGGGCTGTTGATGATCTGGTCGGCGGTGCCATATTCGACCATTTCGCCCTGACGCAGCACCATGATGTAATCGGAAACCTGCGCCACGACCGCCAGATCGTGCGTGATATACAGCGCCGCGACGCCGGTGACGGCAATCGCGTCCTTGATCGCCTTCAGAACGTCGATCTGGGTGGTCACGTCCAACGCGGTGGTGGGTTCGTCAAAGATCACCAGATCGGGCTCGGGGCACAGCGCCAGCGCCGTCATGCAGCGTTGCAACTGCCCGCCCGACACCTGGTGCGGATAGCGGCTTCCGATGGTTTCGGGATCGGGCAGACCCAGCGCCTTGAACAGCTCGACAGCGCGGGCTTCGGCGTCTTTCTTGCTGAACTTGCCCTGGCTGATCGCGGCCTCGGTCACTTGCTCCATGATCTTCTTGGCGGGGTTGAACGACGCCGCCGCCGATTGCGACACATAGGTCACCTCGGCCCCGCGCAAACGGCGGATGTCGCGGTACTTGGCCTTCAACAGGTCGCGCCCGTTCACCCAGACCTCGCCGCCGGTCAGCTCGACACCACCACGGCCATAGGCCAGCGTCGCCAGTCCGATGGTGGACTTGCCCGCACCGGATTCCCCGATCAGGCCCAGAACCTCGCCCGCTTTCAGGTCGAAATCGACCCCATGGACGATTTCAATGTCGTGCGGTTTCTCGCCCGGCGGATACACCGTTGCGCCAATTTTCAGCCCACGGACTTTTACCAAAGGATCGCTCATCCCCGGCCCCCTTTCAGTGAAGTGGTGCGGTTCAGGATCCAGTCAGCCACAAGGTTGACGCTGATCGCCAGCGTGGCAATCGCCACCGCCGGATACAGCGCAGCCCCGATGCCATACACGATGCCCTCTTTGTTTTCCTTGACGATGCCGCCCCAGTCCGCCTGCGGCGGTTGCACGCCCAGACCCAGGAACGACAGGGTGGATACAAACAGCACCGCAAAGATGAACCGCAGCCCCATTTCCGCCACCAGCGGCGACAAGGCGTTGGGCAGAACCTCGCGGAAGATGATCCAGATCAGCTTTTCGCCGCGCAGACGGGCCGCTTCGACGTAATCCATCACGGTGATGTCCACCGCCACGGCACGCGCCAGACGGTACACGCGGGTGCTGTCCAGCAGGCCCATGACGACGATCAGCACCGGCACGGTGACCGGCATGACCGACAGCACCACCAGTGCAAAGATCAGCGACGGGATCGACATGATCAGATCGACGAACCGCGACAGCAACTGGTCGGGCCAGCCGCCCAGCACAGCGGCGCCAAAGCCCAGCACCGATCCGGTGATGAACGACAGCGCGGTTGCCATGGTGGCGATAAAGATCGTGGTGCGCCCGCCATAAATCATCCGGCTGAGCAGGTCGCGCCCGATGGTGTCAGTGCCCAGCAAATGCTCGGCCGATGACGGCTCCCAGACATCGCCCACAACTTCGGCCATGCCATAAGGGGCGATCCACGGCGCAAGGATCGCCATCAGGAAATAGGTTATCGTGAAAAACAGCCCGATCAGGGCAGACAGGGGAATGCGCATCAGATCAGCCCCCCGGTGCCCAAGCCGAAGGGCCGGACGACGTTTGCGGTTGTAATTACAGCATATGTCATTTCGGATGCCTCAGTCTTGGGTTGGCCAGGATCGACACGATGTCCGCGATCATGTTCAGACTGATATAGACGGCGGCAAAGATCAGCCCGCAGGCCTGCACCACCGGCACGTCGCGTTTCGACACGTGGTCGACCAGATACTGACCCATCCCGGGATAGGTAAAGACCACCTCGATCACCACGACGCCAACCACAAGATAGGCCAGGTTCAGCATCACGACGTTGACGATTGGCGCGATGGCGTTCGGAAAGGCGTGCTTGCGGATCACCTCGAAGGTGCTCAAGCCCTTCAACTCGGCGGTTTCGATATAGGCCGACTGCATCACGTTCAGGATCGCGGCACGGGTCATACGCATCATGTGCGCCAGAACCACCAGCGTCAGCACGGCGACGGGCAGGGCAATCGCGTTCAGCTTTTGCCCCAAGCTCATGGAATCGTTGATCATTGCAACAGAGGGCGCCCAACCCAGTTTGACCGCAACAAAGAACATCAGCACATAGCCGATCAGGAATTCGGGGATCGAAATGGACGTCAGCGTGATGCCGGAAATCAACTTGTCCGGCCAACGGTCGCGATAGCGCACCGCGATCAGCCCCAGCAGGATCGCCAGTGGGACCGAAATCACTGCGGCCCAAAAGGCCAGGAACATGGTGTTCTTGAACCGGCCGCCCAGACTTTCGGCAATGTCGCGGCCATTGGTCAGCGCGGTGCCCAGATCACCCTGCAACACGCCGCCCAGCCAGGCGAAATAGCGGGCAACAGGAGGATCGTTCAGCCCCAGTTCAGCACGAAGGTTGGCCAGGGATTGGGGGGTGGCAGATTGCCCCAATATGGATTGTGCGACGTCGCCCGGCAGGATCGTGGTGCCAACAAAGATCAGGACAGAGGCCGCAAATAGCAAAACCACACCCAGCGCAACGCGCTGGGTGATCAGTTTTAGGACAGGGTGCATCTGATTTGCGCCCTTATGCCGACTTCAGCCAGCACTTGATCGCGGCTTGGTTGGACATCATTTCGCCGTTCGGATCGTTGATCCAACCACCCAGATCATTGCTGACACCGTTCACAAAGTCGTTGAACATCGGCAGGATCAGGCCGCCTTCGTTGCGCAGCATCTGACCCATCTGGGAATAGATTTCCTTGCGCTTGGCGTCGTCCAGCTCGGCCTTGGCTTGGTTCAGCATGGCGTCGAACTCGGGGCGTTTCCAGCGTGTGTCGTTCCAGTCTGCGGTCGACAGATAGGCTGTCGAATACATCTGGTCCTGTACCGGACGGCCACCCCAATAGGATGCGCAGAACGGTTGCACGTTCCACACTTCGGACCAGTAACCATCGTTCGGCTCGCGCTTGATTTCCAGCGGGATGCCTGCCGCCTGGGCCGACTGCTGGAACAGCGATGCGGCATCGACCGCGCCGGGGAACGCACCGTCGGACACGCGCAGGATGATCGGGCTGCCATCGTGACCCGACGCCGCGTAGTGTTCCTTGGCCTTTTCGATCGAATGCTCGCGCTGCGGGATCGAAGCGTCAAACAGCGGATAGGATGCGTTGATCGGAAAGTCGTTCCCGACCGAGCCATAGCCGCGCAGGATCTTGTCGACCAGCTCTTCGCGGTCGATCGCGTATTTCAGCGCCAGACGCAGTTCGTTGTTGTCAAAGGGTGCGGTGTCGATGTGCGCGATGAACACATAGTGACCGCGACCCGACGACGATTGCACCGACAGGTTGGGCGCACGGTCCAGCAGGCTGGCCACCTTGGGGTCAACGCGGTTGATTGCGTGCACTTGACCGGACTGCAATGCGGCGGTCCGGGCCGTGGCATCGTTCAGCACCAGAATTTCGACTTCGTCCGCAAAGCCGCGGTTTTCCGAATCCCAGAAATCGTCGCGGCGCTTGAACGCGTGACGCACGCCAGGTTCGTCAATCTCCAGCGTATAAGCACCTGTGCCGATCGCCGCTGTGGGGTCATCCATACCGCCGTTGGGCTGAATGATCAGGTGATAGTCGGCCATCAGATAGGGCAGGTCGGCGTTGGCCGATTCCAGATCGACGATGAAATTGTCGCCGTCCACTTTCATGTCGGCAATGCCCTTCATAATGCCAAGGGCACCCGATTTGCTGTCCTCGTTCGAGTGGCGCTGCATGGTTTTCAGCACGTCCTCGGGTGTCATGTCCTTGCCGTTCGAAAATGGGATACCCTTGCGGATCTTGAACACCCATTGTTTCGCATCTGCCGAAGCTTCGACACTTTCGGCCATGCGGAAATCAATTTGGCCATCCGGGTCGACATCCACCAGGGTTTCACCCCAGGCATAAAGGTTGTTCAATGGAACTTCGGATGCGGTCAGCGCAGGGTCCTGCGTGTTGGTGGATTCGCCACCGGACGAGCCGATCTTGATCGTGCCGCCCCGTTTCGGTGTTTCGTGTGCGGCGGCCTGTGCGTGGCCTGCCAGCATGGCGTTGGCGGCAACAGCCGTCACACCCAGGGCCGCAGCGCGGCCGACGAATTCGCGGCGTGTCATGCGGCCCTTGGCCACTTCGCTGGTCATGTGTTGCAGTTGTTCATTCATCATTAGGTCTCCCGTTGATTGTTTTCGCGCATCAGCGCAATCAAGCCAGTCGCCCGACTGTCGCGCGCGTTATTATTGACTATGGAGTCAACGTTGCGCATTTGTGGCGTTGTCGCAAGGATTATTCCCGCGCTTTGCCGGTGTGTGATCAGAGGTGATCACGCGGTATGCTGTCCTCCAGGCTTTTGTCGAATATCAATGTGTCATTCTCATATGCTTCGACTTTCGCCGTCAGGTAGAAGGTCGTCGCGTCTGACCACATCTCGCTGTAGGTCTCGGTGCGCAGGCGGATGTCGCCGCGCTCGATCTCGTCGGTCCAGTGGCAGGTCCCCCGCGCGCTCAGCGGATCGTCGGGGTGGATCGACCATCTTTCGCGGGCCACCGATCCGTTGATCATCCCGTGATCGCCGTCGCGCCATTTGCCAAAATCATCCTCGATCACCAGCGTCGTCGTGCCGGTCACCATGTCGGTGTCCTGGCGGCGGACGTGGTTTTCGGGGCGCAGTTCCTCGACGTTCCACGGTTCGGCGGCGGCAGGGGGCGGGAAGGCGACGGTCTTGTCCTGCGCGCGTGCCTCATGCAGCGGCACGCCCACCTGTGCGCGGTGAATGTGCACGGCAGCGGCGGTGGGGGTGGGCCAGATCAGCGGCCAATAGGCGGTCGAGATCGACACGCGCAGGCGGTGACCCTTGGGCACCTGGTAGCCGACGTGATCCAGCGCCAGCGTCACGAACTGGTCCTCGCCCACGGGCATTGCCGCAGGGTCCGATGCGCTGTCGCGGTGGCTCAGGTTCAGCACGCCATAGGTGATCCGCGTCGATGCGCCATCTGGATGCACATGGCACAGCCGCACGGCCAGTTGAGCCTGCGGGGCATCGCTGCGCAGCATCATCTCGATCGCGGGCGCGCCCAGAATGTCCATGTCCTTGTCCAGCGGCGCCGACGTCCACGTGGCCGACAGCCCGTCATCGCGGCGCTGGTCGCCCGGCATTTCGGGGCCCAGCCAGATCGCGCAATATTCGCCCGCATCCGCACCGATGTGCGCAGGCGATTGAACGGTGGTGTCAGCGACGTCCGGTTCCGAGGACAAAACCCCGTCGCCCAGCCAGAAATCGCGGTTCATCACCGGTTCATCGTGCATCGTCTCGCGGCCCGCAATGGCAGCGTCCTGCGTGACCCAGCGGCCCGGACGGTCGGTGTACCAGGTCGCGGGGCGCACGCCGTCCATCAGATAGGCGCGGTAATCAGGGTCATCCTCGACACCTGTGTCGATGTCTTTCAGCCAGCGGTCCCACCAGCGCAGCGCCTCTTGCAGGAACCCGATGCGCGGTTCGGGCACCGCAAAATGCGGGTACTTGTGGGTCCACGGGCCGATGATGCCCTTGGACCCCGGAACGTTGCGCACAATCTGCGGCACGGTGTTCTTGTAGCTGTCGCCCCAGCCACCCACGGCCAGCACCTTGGCCTTGATCGTGTCATAGCTTTCGCAGACGCTGCCATGTTCCCAATAGCTGTCGCGCCGCTGGTGGCGCAGCCACAGTGACGGCAGGAAAGGTTCGGCTTCCAGCCGCTCCATCCACATCTCACGCCAGTTCTCGCGCAACGCAGGATCAGGTGCGCGGCTGGAATACGACCACATCGTCGCCCCCCAGCCCAGGTTTTCGTTCAGCAGGTTGCCGCCCTTATAGTGAATGTCGTCGGCAAAGCGGTCGACGGTCGAACATAAGGTGATGATCGCCTTCAGCTCGGGCGGGGTCATGGCCGCCACTTGCAGTGAATTGAACCCGCCCCAACTGATCCCCATCATGCCCACATTGCCGTTGCACCACGGCTGCGACGCCAGATGGCGGATCACCTCGACGGCGTCGTCCAGCTCTTGCTGGCTGTATTCGTCCTCCATGATCCCTTCGCTGTCGCCATTGCCGCGCATATCGACACGTGCACAGGCATAACCGTGGCGGGCAAAGTAGGGATGCGTCAGCGCATCGCGCGCGCAGGTGCCGTCGCGTTTGCGGTAGGGAAGGAATTCCAGAATGGCCGGGACCTGTTCGCTTTCGTCTGCGGGGCGCCACAGGCGAGCGGACAGACGGGTGCCGTCAGACATGACGATGGCGTGGTCAGGATCTTCGGTGATGTCGCGGGGGGTGTTGGATGCGTCGCTCATGGGCTTTGATTTTCCTTTCTGGCAGCAGATGTCAACCCGATCACCGTTTGTGTGCGATCAAAAGGTCCATCACATTTGTGCCGGTGGGGCCTGGCTTTAGCAGCGCACCGCGTGCCGCAAGCCAGTCATAAGGCGCCGCTGCGTCGATGGCGTCCTGACCGCTGGCATCCCATGTTTTTCCGTCCACCACGGCCCCTGCGGCGTCGGTCGGGCCGTCCGATCCATCGGTGCCTGCAACCAGAATTTGCAGGTCATTGCGCCCCGCAATTTCACGGGCCAGACGCAAGGCCAGCATCATGTTGCGCCCGCCCAGACCGGGGGCATCGGGCAGGATCACAGTGGGTTCGCCGCCCAGAACGTACAGGCCGGGCGCCGCCGTTTTCAGATGCGCCGCGATGCGCGGGGCAAGGGCAGCGACATCGTCATACAGCGTCTCGGTATTGTAGCGCAGGTCCGCCCCGGCGGCCTCGGCGATCGCCGTCCGCGCGATGGCATTCGATGCGACAATGCGCGCGTCATGGACAAATGCCGCATTTTTGGGCGCATCCCCGATGCCCGAGCCTATGACGCCCAGGCTGTCACCCTCCACATCCGAAATCGCCAGCGTGGTGACCTTGGCCCCGCGAAAGGTCGACAGCAACTTGCCGCCCTTGATCCGCGACAGCCCGCGCCGCATGGCGTTGATCTGGTGAATGTCCGCGCCCGAGGCCAGCTTGTCTCGGGTTCGCTGTGCCAGATCCTCCAGCGTCAGGTCACCTTCCAACACCTCGGCCAACGCCGATGCACCGCCCGACACCAGCATCAAAAGATGCGCATCCGGTCCACAGCCCTGCACCGTGTCCAGCAGCGCCTCACCGGCCGTAAGGCTGGCGGCGTTGGGCACCGGATGCGCGGCCTCGATCACCTGTGCATGGGCGGGCGCGCCGTCTGCATGGCCGTCCTTGGTGACGATCAGCACAGGGGTTTCGGGGAACAGCGACGCAGCCGCACGGGCCATTGCGGTGGCGGCCTTGCCCACGGCGATGATGCGGTCGGGCGGTTTGATGGGCTGCGCGCGCAGCGACTGGCGCACGCTGGTGTCGCCACCGACGGCATCAACGCCGATTTGCCAAAGGTCTGAAAGCGGGGTCATGGCGTCCTTGGTGATGCTGATCTGGGATGCTGATCTGGCCGGTTGCGGGGATGGTAGCGCGCAGGGGCGTGCCGAGCCACCGAAGAAAGATGAAAAAAGTCAAAAAGACTCTATCCGCCGAATCATGATTCGGTTAGAATCACCCCAAGTCAGGCAAATCACGCCACAGCCCGCATCAGACGGGCGGCGGTACTGGCCCCGGATGGTGTAAGCTGGTGTTTTTGTGCGGCCCGCAGCGATGTGGGCAGGCTGTAAAATATCATATTATTCAATCCGATACAGGCACAGACGGTGGCGCCCTTTAGGGGCGTTCGGCAGATCAGATTGGCAGGCACGTGAGGGGTGGAGGGCAGGTGGCCCAACCGCCCCCTCGTTGTGTTTTGTCGTCGTGTTTTGGTCCATTTCGACGGGTGTGCAGGTGGCTGGTGCAGACGCCTCCGGCGGGGATTTCCTGAACCAGAAAAGCAGGACCGGCGCGGTCAATCCGCAGTGTCCAGCCACAGGGTCACGGGGCCGTCGTTGGTCAGGCTCACCGCCATATCCGCGCCGAACTGGCCGGTTTGCGTTGCGATGCCCAGATCGCGCAGGGCGTGGGCGAATTGCAGATACAGCGTTTCGGCCTGATCGGGTTTGGCAGCCCCGGAAAAGCCGGGGCGGTTGCCGCGTGACGTGTCGGCGGCCAGCGTGAATTGGCTGACCACAAGGGCCGAGCCGCCGGTTTGCAGGATCGAAAGGTTCATCTTGCCTGCCTCGTCCTTGAACAGCCGCAGTTTCGAGATTTTCAGGGCCAGCGCGCGGGCGGTGTCCTGATCGTCTTCGGGCATGGCGCAGACAAGGATCAGCAGACCGGGGCCGGTCGCACCCACTTGCGCCCCGTCTACCTTCACCGAAGCCTCGGTAACCCGTTGCAACAGCGCGCGCATCAGTCTTTCCAGTCGATCACGTCGGCGGGCGTGGCGCGCGCGGTGCGAAAGCTGTTGGCGGGGTGGTCGGGATCGGCATAGCCGAACGAGATGGCGCACAGCAGGTTGCGGTCCTCGGGCAGCCCGAAATGTTCACGCACCATCGGCGCGTGGCCCGCGATGGCGGCCTGTGCGATGGTGGCGACGCCCTGCGCCGCCGCGGCCAAGGTAAAGGCCGCGACAAAGCCACCCGAGTCCATGGCGCCGTAAGGCCCCAGTTCCTTGGGCGCGGTCACCAGCGCCACATGCGGCGCGCCGAACAGGCGAAAGTTCTCCATCATCTGTTTGGCCCCGGCGGGGCGGTCGCCCTTTTCGATGCCGACAGCGTTGTAGAGTTGGAACCCGCAGGCGCGGCGGCGCTCCAGGTAGACGCCCTGATATTTCTCGGGCCAGTCCAGATCGGGCACAGCGGCGGTGGTCATCGCATGGGCATAAAGCGCCTCGCGGAAAGCATCGGTGGCGGCCCCGCTGGCGATGGTCAGTTGCCACGGCTGCGCGTTGCACCAGCTTGGGATTTTCTGCGCTGTGGCCACGATACGTTCGATGATGGCGCGGTCCACCGGATCGGGGCGGAAGGCGCGGCAGGAATAGCGCGCGTCGCAGATGTCGTTCAGCGTGTCGATCTGGGTCATGTCAGTCTCTTACTGGTTTTGCGCCACGACATAGCCGATGGCGGCTGCCGCGATCAGGCCAAGGATTACGGCGATGGTGATCTTGATGGCGGAATATGGGCGTTCGCCCTGCACCCGGCCCGTGCGCCCGTTCACGACAAATCTGTACGTATTTCCGCGATATTTGTACGCAGCCAGCCAGACCGGCAACAGGATGTGTTTGAACGTCACCTCGCCCAGCGTGGTGTCCATGTTGTGAATGCGCTGGCGGTCGCCGCCGATGTCGAACCGCACGTCGCGTTCGATCACGCGGTCCATATGCGCGCGGGCCTCGGCGTAGCCGTCCTTCAGCTCGACCGAGTAGGCCTCGGCGCGAAAGCCTGCCAGATATTCGGGTGCGTAAGGTTCAAGCGCTGCCAGATCCCAGGGTTCCAGCGCGTCGGTGTAGCGTTTCGGCAGGCTGGTCGAGGCCAGCACCAGCACGTCGTCAAAAAACCGCGCCACACGGCCTGCGGCGCGGTTCCAGCGCACCTTGGCCTCTTGCACCATGGTCGGTTTGCCGTCGCGCATGACGGTGCGGGTCACGTAATAGACGGTGCCGCGCTCGCCGGTGTACGACGTTTTGGTGTCGGCATCGAAGGTCCAGTAGGGCACATAGATGCCCTGCATCGTCCGCCCCTTGCGCGCATATTCCTGCAAGCCGTTGGGCGCGAACCACAAGCGGCCCAGCCAGTCGGTCATTGCATCGCGCGCGGCCGTCTCGGTCAGGCCAAAGGGCAACACGCCGCGCGGTTTGATATGTCGGCTTAGCCCCGTGTCCGCGACCACGGGCGTGGCGCAGAACGGGCATTCGGTGGCGTGCACCTTGGGGTCGAATTCGACTTCGGCGGCGCAGTTGGGGCATTTCGAGATACGGGTTTCTTCGATCTCGGCCTCGGGCAGGCGCGCATCAAGGGCGGCGCGAAAGTCCAGTTCGCGGATCGCCTGACGCTTCGGGCTGGCGCTGTCCAGGGCCTGCACATGGCCGCAATGGTCGCATTTCAACTGCCCCTGACCGGGCGAAAACCGCATGTCGGCGCCACAGGCGTCGCAGGGAAAGCGGTGTTCGTCGGCGGGCGCGGTTCGGTCGTCTGCAAAGCTCATGGATCAGACCATGCCATTGATCGTCAGAGGTGTCATCTGGTGTCTTTGTCCGTCACTGGGGCCGTTACAAATAGCGGTGAAACCGCTGGGGCACCATGATCCGCAAGGCGTTGTCGTGCAACCGGTAATGCCGCCAGATGTGGAACAGCGCATGGCCGCCTGCAACCACGCCCAAGGCGTAAAACTGCACGATATGCACGGTTCCGATGATCTGGTTGGCGGTGCGCAGTCCCAGCGGCGGGGCGATGGGCAAAAAGCCGCCCGCTTTCAGCAGCACGGTCGAGGTCAGGCCCAGCAGAAAACCGGTGAAGGCGACAAAGAACAACCCCCAGATCAAGGTCAGATGCAGCCAGCGGTGCGCAAGGCGCAGCCAGCCGCGCAGTTTCGGCCCCGGCCGGCTGGCCAGCCCGCGCCGCATCAGGTCGGCGGTCCACGCCAGCGACAGCGACACAAAGACCAGCGCCAGCATCGAATGGGCCTGAAAGGCGCGGGGGCCAAAGGGGACGACATCCTTGGGCTGGACCAGCAGGAACCAGATGAACAGCGGCACCATGATCCAGTGCAGCCACTTCAACGCCACGCGCCGCGATGGCAGGCGGCTGCGCAGGCGGGCAAAGCGTGGGGTGGTGGCGGCTGTCATGTCAGTTGACACGCGGGGCGGGCGGCAAAAGTTTCACCGCAGCACCTCCCAGCGGTCGCGGATCATGGGAAAGCCTACGTCGCGCCAGAACGGGGGCGAGACGATGCCGTTCGACAGTCCGCCCTGTGTGCCCTTGGTCCACGACACGGGCAAGGTGTCGGGCGCATCGGCCAGCGCCGTGCCGGTCAGTTCGGCAAATCCGATGTCCAGCGCACGGTTCAATGTGTCCAGATCGTCCGGCATTGCCATGCCGTCAAACAGCCTGCGCAGCGCGTCCCACAACAGCGGGTCACCGCGCAGGCCCCAGCGTCCGGGTGGCGGGGCAAACAGCGCCTCGATCCCGGACATGCGTCAACCTGCCGGAGGCGGCGGGGGCGGTGGCAGAATGGTGAAAAGCTGCGCCAGCTCGGCCACATCTTCGGCGCGCATCCAGCCGTCCTGACCTGCGGTCCAGACAAAGCTGTCGCGGGTCAGCGCGCCATCGGCGGCCATGCGGCCAAGCGATGCCTTCGAGAACGGTCCGGTGGTCTTGCCGCCTTCGGCGATGTGCCAGACGTGTTCAACAGGCGGCGGGGGCGGGGCCACGCTGGCGGGGGCCGGTGCCGCCGCTTGCGGACGCGCACCCCACGGGCCTGCACCGCCGGCAACCTGCTGACCGATCTGCATCCCCAGACCGGCGCCCAGACCGGTCTGCATGGCCGCGGCCCCCGCACCTTCGCGGCCCATGGCCTCGGCGGTCTGGAACTGCATGTACTCGGACAGATTGCCGATCACACCCATCGACGACCGTTTGTCCATCACCGCCTCGACCGCAGGGGGAAGCGAGATGTTTTCGATGTAAAGTTCGGGCAGCATCAGCCCGTATTCGGCAATCACCGGCGCGATTTGCTTGGACACCAGCGTGCCCAGCTCGCGGGTGTTGGCGGCCATGTCCAGCACCGGAATGCCCGAGCCTGCAAGCGTGCGCGAGAACTCTTGCACGATGATGTTGCGGATCTGAAAGCTGATCTCGTCCATGGTGAATTCGCCATCGGTGCCGACGATCTCCAGCAGGAACTTGGCCGGGTCCGAGACCTTGACCGAATAGGTGCCGAAGGCGCGCAGGCGCACGGGGCCAAACTCGGGATCGCGGGCCATGATCGGATTCTTGGTGCCCCATTTCTGGTCGTTGAAACGGGTGGTGTTGACGAAATAAACCTCGGATTTGAAGGGCGATTTGAACCCGTGATCCCAGTGTTGCAGGGTCGTCATGATCGGCATGTTGTTGGTTTCAAGCATGTAGAGGCCGGGCGTGAACACATCCGCCAACTGCCCCTCGTGCACGAACACCGCCGCCTGACCTTCGCGCACCGTCAGCTTGGCGCCGTATTTGATCTCGTGACCCTGCCGTTCAAACCGCCAGACCATCGTGTCGCGGGTGTCGTCGGTCCAGTGGATAACGTCGATGAATTCGCCGGAGAGGAAATCGAAAATGCCCATGTGGCCCTCGCATTAGATGTGCTGCCTTGGCAGCCTGTCACAGCTTGGCGGCGCTCGCCACCAAAACTGCGGGGAATTTGCCCGGATAAGTCGCCCCCGGGGCTGGCGTGCGGTGCAGGCGGTGCGCCTAAACCGGCCCACCGGTCTTTTCGCGCGCGATGATCCGCACGATGGGTTCGGCCTCGGGCAGGGTCATGCCGATCTTCAGGCGCGGATCATAGAGCATCCCCAAAAGCATCTCGTCGTGATCGGTCAGCAGCGCGAATTCGTCGTCGTCGTTAAAGATCGACGGGCGCGCCTGCGGGCTGTCGTTGGCGGCGCCCAGTCCTTGCGCCAGCTCTTCGTGAATGCACGACAGGCGCATCAGGTCGGGGTTTTCGGCGCGGATCACCGCGATGGCCGCCGTATAGGTGTGCGGGTCCGGGCCGGTGGCATAGGCGGCAACCGCGCAATAGATGTCATCGCCAAGGTTCAGCAGCGGTGCGAGCGACGCCTTGGTGATGCCGGGGATGCGCGTGGCCTGACGGGTCAGCACCTCGGCGCGGTCGTCTTCGGACACGAACAGAACCATGAAATTGGGCGCGTTGCTCATCGTGACGGTGTGGCCGGTGGCGCGCGCCAGCCTTGCGGCATAGCGGGTCACATCGCTGCGGTCTTGCCGTTGTTGCGATGCGGGCACCGATCCGCCGAATTCGACGCCCATGCGCACCGGCCCCGCCCAGCGGCGCAGGCTGCCCGATACGCCCGAGGCCAGATTGCCCGCACCATATTCGTTGTAAAACACGATCTGGTTAAAGTTGCGCGCCAGCATGTCGGCGCTGAACGGCGTGTCCGGCCCGCCGCCGTCCTGGCGCAACAGCCCTTGGGACAGTTGCGCCGATTGCACCTGTGCCAGATAGCTGCGCTTGGCCGCGCTGCGCTCGGACGTGGGTTTGGCCACCTGGATGGGGGCCGCCGGACGCTCGGGGCGTGCGCGCGGGGTCAGCACGGGTTCAACCGGGGCGACCATATCGCAAGCCGCGACAACCAGGCCCAAAGCCAATGCGCCAAGCCTGCGTGTCCACCGCGTTGCGTTCACCCCGGTCATGTGCCCCGCCTTAGTTCGGAACGGACGTGCCGGCGACATCACCGGTGCCGTCCTTGCGCGCCTTGGCCGAAGCCAGCGTGTCGCGCAGGTCTGCTTCCATCTTTTTCAGATCCGCCTCGGCGGCGGCGCGCTTGGCCTTGCCTTCGTCGGCGATGGCCAGGCTTTCCTGAATGGTGCCGATCAGGTCCGCGTTGGCCTGTTTCACCGCTTCGATGTCGAACACGCCGCGCTCCATCTCGGTGCGGATCATCGTGTTGCTTTCGCGCAGGTTCTTCGCGTTCGCGGTCAGCAACTCGTTGGTCAGGTCGTTGGCATCGCGCACGGCGGTGGCGGCTTCGGCGCTGCGCTGCATGGTCACGGCCTGTGCCAGCTGGGTTTCCCACAGCGGCACGGTGTTCACGAGGGTCGAGTTGATCTTGGTCACCAGCGACTTGTCGTTTTCCTGCACCAGACGGATCGAGGGCAGCGACTGCATGGTGACCTGACGGGTCAGCTTCAGGTCGTGCACACGGCGTTCCAGGTCGTCACGTGCGGCACGCAGGTCGCGCAGTTCCTGCGCTTTCATCACCTGTTCGTCCTCGGGTGCGGCGTTCACCTCGGCCTCTTTGGCGGGGATCACATCCGCGTCCATCTCTTCGATCTTGGCCTCGCCCGCGGCGATGTACAGCGCCAGTTCGTCGTAGAAATTCAGGGTCTTCTCATAGAGGACGTCCAGCGATTTGATGTCCTTGAGCAGCGTGTGCTCATGCGTCAGCAGATTGTCGGTGATCTTGTCGATCTGCGCCTGCACGGTCTCGAACTGGGCGGTAAACTTGGCAAAAGGCGCGGCGCGGCCCAACAGTTTTTCCCACCACGACCGTTCGCGGCGCACGTCCAGTTCGGATACGCTGAAACCACGGATCGTCGAGACGATGTTGCGCAGACTGTCACCCGCGGGGCCTACGTCCTTGTTGCGCACATCGCTCAGCATCGCCTGCGAGATGGTTTGCAATTCGGCCTGTGCCGCCGATCCGAACGACACGATCGACTGGGTGTCGGACATGTCGATTTCATCCATGCGCTTGCGAATTTCGGCGCTGACGGGCGCGTCGGCGTCTTTCAGCGCGACAACGGCGGTGGCTTCTTTGGGTTCGGGCAGGACAACCGCGTTGATCTGCTCGACCTCGGCAAGTGATTTTTCCGCCTGTTGGCGCACGTTATCAGACATGACTTTTTCCTTACCTTACTCGTTTTTCTGAGAGCCGATGTGCACGCCTTCGCGTTGCAACCTCTCGCGCAATACGTCGATTTCAATGTTCAGGTCGCTGCGGTCGTCCAACAGCAGCGACCGGGTGCGTGCGTCAAAGTTCTGTTCCAGATCGTCCAGCAGGGCGGCGTAATCGGCCCGCGCCTGTGCGTCGCGGGTGCGCGCATAGATGTCGGCAAACTTGATCGTCGCATCACGGGCGCCCATCAGGTAGACGCCCAAGTATCGGCGTGCTGCTGTCAGATCGCGCGGGTCTTCCTCGACTGTGCGGATCAGGGTGCGGGCCTTGGCCTGGAACTGGGCCAGACGGGTCTCCATCTTGCGATCGTTGGCGCGCAGCAGGGCGTCGGACATTTCGCGCAGGTAATTCTCGGCCTCGTCGACCACACGGGCCACACGGTCTTGTTGAAAGGTGTCGACGCCTTCCATGCCCTTGGACCGCAGCGGGTCGATGCCGAATGCGGCGACATGCAGGCCACCGGCAATCACGCCGTAAAAGACCGACGATATGATGTCTGATTGATGCGTCACGCCGGCCAGAACCGCGCCCGCGGCGACGGCGACACTGCCAAGCATCTTGCGCGGCAGCGCAGGCCGACGGGCGACTTTGCGGTCATGATAGGCCGCCTCGGCGCGCAGCCCTTCGCGGGTCAGAACGGCGGCCAGCGCCCAGATGCCAGCCCCGACCAGCCCCGTGGCCAGATAGACAGGACCACCCCCGAATGACGTCAGCGCCAGCGCCAGCGGCGGCAGGAACATCAGGTTCGACCGCAGCCCCGCCGGATCAACCTGCGCGGGGGCCTGCACAAAGCCACGGCTCTTGCCGGTGTCCTTGGACGTATCGCCCTGGGCGCTGAACTTGCCGCCGTACCGCTGCGCCATCAGTCAGCCCCCATCATGCCCGAGCCAACGCCCAGCATCACCACCATCAGCAGGCCAAAGGCCACTTTGGGGATCGCACCCGTGGGCGCGCCATCGGGTTTTGCAGGCTTGGACGACTGGCGAAACACCGAGGCCACGGCACCGGCGGCCACCACGATGGCAAGGATCAGTATCGCAAACAGGATCAGTCGGGACATCCGCGGGGCCTTTGTTCAACAGTGCTCTAATACATACGCACACTGCCGGATTTTACCAGTGGTCTGCGTGCGGGGCGTATCGTCGTGGTTTTCGGCTACAGCAGGATTGTGACAATCAGATCAGGGCGCAAGGGGGAAACTGCGCGCGGGCGCTGCACGGCGCGTGTCTGCCTAGCGCCGTGGCGGTTTGCCCGGTTTGGAGGGGCGCGCGGGGTCGCCGCGTGCGGGACGCGCGCCGCCGGGTTTGCTGCCCGTTGGTTTGCCGCCCGCTGGCTTGCCGCTGCTGAATGTCTTGCCGCCGCCCGAGGGCTTGCTGCTGAACGTCCGGCCCGCACCCGATGGCTTGGCCCCGCCTGTGCGCGTGCCGTCCGGCCGCTCTGACCTGTCCGCATCGGATTTGCCACCTGAACTGAACGTGCGCCCCGCAGGCTTGCCACCTGCAAAGTTCCCGCCCGCCCGAGCGCCGGAAGCGCCGGGGCGCTGGCCGGATGTTTTCGGCCCATTGGGGCGTTTGACGGTGGGCTTGCGTGTGGCGGTGCCGGTGGGTGCCACCTCCAGCGCCTCAAGCCCCAACTGGTCGCGCAGGATTTTGCGGCGCACTTCTTCCACGGCGCCCGGTTTCAGATCACCCAATTGGAAGGGGCCATAGCTGACCCGGATCAGGCGGTTCACGCTCAGTCCGATTTCTTCCATGGCGCGCCTGATCTCGCGGTTCTTGCCCTCGCGCAGGCCCACGGTCAGCCAGGCGTTTGCGCCCTGCTGGCGGTCCAATGTCACCTGCATCGGCTGGAAACGTTCACCATCTGCGGTGATGCCGTCGCGCAGCGGGGCAAATGTGTCTTCGGTGGGCCGCCCGTTGACCCGCACGCGGTAACGCCGCAGCCAGCCGGTCGACGGCAGTTCCAGCTTGCGCTTGATGCCGCCGTCGTTGGTCAGCAGCAGCAACCCTTCGGAGTTGATGTCCAGCCGTCCGACGCTCATCACGCGGGGCATATCCTCGGGCAGGTCTTCGAAAATGGTCTTGCGGCCCTTTTCGTCCGAATCCGTCGCCACCAGCCCGACCGGTTTGTGGTACAGCCACAGCCGTTCGTGTTCGGGTTCGGCGACCGGTTTGCCGTCGACCACGATCATGTCGCCGGGTGTGACGTTCAACGCGGGGCTGTCGATCTTGACGCCGTTGACGGTGACCCGTCCGGCTTCGATCATGCGTTCGGCCTCGCGGCGGCTGGCGACGCCTGCGCGGCTGAGGACTTTGGCGATGCGATCGCCCTGGGGTGTGTCTGTGCTCATGTCACGCGGCATAGAGCAATTCGCGGCCTTGCGAAAGCGTCCCTTATCGGGCCATGTGACGACATGAGTTTTCGCAGCTACATGGATCGCGCGCTGGACGCCGCCATCGCCTCCGCCGCACGGGGCGAGGTGCCGGTTGGCGCTGTGATCGTGGACCCGGCGGGGCAGGTGGTGGCCGTGGCCGGCAACCGCACCCGCGAAATGTGCGACCCCACGGGCCATGCCGAGATATTGGCCATTCGCGCAGCCTGTGCAGCCGCTGGGTCGGAACGGCTGGTGGGCTATGATCTGTATGTGACGTTAGAGCCTTGTGCCATGTGCGCTGCCGCCATCGCCGCCGCGCGCATCGGGCGGCTGTATTACGGGGCGTCTGACCCCAAATCGGGCGGTGTGGCCCAAGGGGCGCGGGTGTTCAGCCATTCGCAAAGCCACCACAGCCCTGAGGTTTACGACGGCATCGCCGCAGCCGAAGCCGAAGCGATGCTGAAAGCGTTCTTTGCCGCGCGGCGTTAGATCGTGATCGGCTCAAGCACCTGAGGTTCGATCACATCGACGTTTGGTAGCCCGTCCACCAACGGTTTCGCATCCTGCGCCAGCAGCGGGAAGGTGCGGTAATGACACGGAATCACGGTCGAGAAGTTGAAATACCGCTTGGCCGCGTAAGCCGCCGCCTTCATGTCCATGGTGAAGTGCCCGCCCGCCGACAGGATGCCCACGTCGGGTTTGTAATAGTCGCCCATCCATTCCATGTCGGCCATGATATCGGTGTCGCCGGAGACATAGATGCATTTGCCTTCGCCACGTATCATGAACCCGCATTCCTGCCCCATATACAGTGGCACATCGCCATCATTGATCGACGAGGAATGTGACGCAGGCACCAGCGTGACCGACACTTTGCCCAGCTGGATCGTGCCGCCCCGGTTGAACGCCGTGCCTTCGACCGCGCCTTTGGACACCAGATAGTCGATCAGTTCGACAATGCCCGAGATCGGCACGCCGCTGTCCTTGCTATAGTCCGCGACATCCTGCGTGTGGTCGAAATGCCCGTGGGTGACCAGGATTTGCGTGGCTCCGTCGCAGGCGGCGCGCGCCTTGTCCGTGTCCAGCATCGGGTTGCCGGTCAGCCAAGGGTCGATCAGCAGCACCTGATCCTCGATTTCGATGCGGAATGATCCGTGGCCCAGCCAGATGATGTTCATGCGATGTCTCCTTTGTTCACCGCCGATGGTAGTGCATCTGGCGGCTTTGGGGAGCCTCCGGCGGGGATTTTTTTGAACCGGAGAAGGCAGGGCCCGCGTATTTTTGCAGCCACTGTGTGCGTTGGGCGCATCCCGTTGCGGCGTGGCCCTTGCAGCGTGGCGGGCAGGGCGGTAAAGCCCTTGCCAAGCAGATGAAGGAGAGTTCCGATGTCGATTGATACAAGCACGGCGGCCCGCGTGGCCAAGCTGGCCCGGATCAAGGTGGAAGAAGATGCGTTGCCCGCGCTGGCGGCTGAATTCAACACCATCCTCGGCTTCATCGAACAGTTGAACGAAGTGGATGTGGACGGTGTCGAGCCGATGACATCCGTGACCCCGCAGCGCCTGACGCGCCGCGATGACGTGGTGACCGACGGCGACCAGCAGGACAAGGTTCTGGCCAATGCGCCCGACGCCCGTGAAGGATTTTTTGCCGTGCCGAAGGTGGTGGAATAATGACCGATCTGAACACATTGACACTGGCCGATGCCCGCGATGCCCTGCGCCGCGGCGACACCACGTCCAAGGAACTGACCGAAGCCTGCCTGAAGGCCATCGACGGGGCAGGGGCGCTGAACGCCTTTGTCCACCACACACCCGAGATCGCGCTGGAGCGTGCCGCCGAGGCGGACAAGCGCATCGCCGCAGGCGACGCGCCCGACATGTGCGGGCTGCCCATTGGCATCAAGGATCTGTTCTGCACCGAAGGCGTGCCCTCACAGGCCGCCAGCCGCATCCTCGAAGGGTTCCTGCCGCAATACGAATCCACCATCACGGCGCAATTGAAATCCGCCGGTGCGGTGATGCTGGGCAAGCTGAACATGGACGAATTCGCCATGGGCTCGTCCAATGAAACATCCGCCTATGGCAACGCGGTGAACCCATGGCGGCGCGGCAATGACGATACGCATCTGACGCCGGGCGGTTCCTCCGGCGGATCGGCGGCTGCCGTGGCGGCCGATCTGTGCCTTGCTGCGACCGGCACCGACACCGGCGGGTCGATCCGCCAACCTGCGGCCTTTACCGGCATCGTGGGGATCAAGCCGACCTACGGGCGTTGCTCGCGCTGGGGCGTCGTGGCCTTTGCCTCTTCGCTGGATCAGGCGGGCCCAATGACCAAGACCGTGCGCGACAGTGCCATCATGCTGGGCGCGATGTGCGGCCATGACCCCAAGGACAGCACCAGCGCCAACCTGCCCGTGCCCGATTTCGAGGCGGCGCTGACCGGCGACATTCGCGGCAAGAAAATCGGCATCCCGCGCGAATACCGCATGGACGGCATGCCCGAGGATATCGAAAAGCTGTGGGACGATGGCGCGGCCATGCTGCGTGATGCGGGGGCCGAGATCGTCGATATCTCGCTGCCGCACACCAAATACGCGCTGCCTGCCTATTACGTGATCGCCCCCGCCGAGGCCTCGTCGAACCTGGCGCGCTATGATGGTGTGCGCTTTGGCCACCGCGCCAAAATGGCCCCGGGCGACGGCATCACCGAGATGTACGAGAAAACCCGCGCCGAAGGGTTCGGCGCCGAGGTGCAGCGCCGCGTGATGGTGGGCACCTACGTGCTGTCCGCCGGTTTCTACGATGCCTATTACAACCGCGCCCGCCGCGTGCGCACACTGATCAAGAAAGACTTTGAGGACGTGTTTGCGCAAGGCGTCGATGCGATCCTGACACCGGCCACCCCTTCGGCGGCCTTTGGTCTGGGCGAGATGTCCCATGCCGATCCGGTGCAGATGTACCTGAACGACGTGTTCACGGTTACGGTCAACATGGCGGGCCTGCCGGGCGTGGCTGTGCCCACGGGGCTGGACAAGCAAGGTTTGCCGCTGGGTCTGCAATTGATCGGACGGCCCTGGGAAGAGGCAGATTTGCTGTCTTCCGCTTATGCGCTCGAACAAGCGGCCGGATTTGTGGCAAAACCTGGAAAATGGTGGTAAGCAGCCATAAACAGTGGGCACAGACCCACGCAAATGGGCAGAGAAGAGCATGAGATTTTACCTGATCGCCGCAGCACTGGGTGCATTGGCCGCGTGCCAACCGTCCGTTCCTGACAGCGCCGCTGGCGTGGGCAGCCCCGGACGCGGTGTAGGGTTTGACAGCTATGCGCAATCGGTGCCTGCTGCGCCTGCCGTGTCCAGTCAAACGCTGGATGGTGGCGCCGCACCTGCACCTGCCGCACCCGCTGCGGCAACGGGTGGTTTTGACCCCGATCTGGTCGCCGCCTCGCTGGCCGAGGACGAACGCGCGGCCGCCGCAAACTCGGGCCGTGAGGTGGTGAACGCCAGCCCCTCGAACCCCGCGCCCGCGCCGGTCAGCAATCCCGGCATCTCGGACGAGAACGACTTTGACGCCGTGGCCTCGCGCCAGACCATCGCCAGCGACAAGGCCCGCCTTGCCCAGAACGCCGCGCAGTACGAGGTGGTTCAACCCACCGAATTGCCTGCCCGCGATGGCTCGGCCGGTCCCAATGTGGTTCAATACGCCCTGCAAACCAAACATGAACGCGGCACCAAAGTGTACACGCGCCTTGGCTTTGGCGGTCAGTCGAAGATGGCGCGCAACTGTGCGAAATATCCCAACGACGATGACGCGCAGATTGATTTCCTGTCCAGTGGCGGCCCGTCGCGCGACCGTAAGGGGCTTGATCCCGACGGCGACGGATTTGCCTGCAACTGGGACCCCAGCCCGTTCCGGCGCGCCGCGCAGAACTGATGCAGATCCACAGCCACCCGTCCCCCAACTGCGGCCCCCGCAGGGACGGGCTGGTGCCCGAGCTGGTGGTGATCCATTACACCGCGATGCACAGCGCCGATGCGGCGCTGGAACGCCTGTGTGATCCGCAATACGAAGTTTCTGCCCATTACCTGATCGCCGAAGATGGCACCGTGACGCAGCTGGTGCCCGAACACCTGCGCGCATGGCACGCGGGCGCGGGCCATTGGGCGGGGCGCGACGATGTCAATTCGCGCTCGATCGGGATCGAACTGGACAACGATGGCCAGCGCCCCTTTGCCGAGGCGCAGATGCAAAGCCTTGAGGTTCTGCTGCGCGGTATCCTTGACCGCTGGTCGATCCCTGCGCACGGTGTGATCGGTCATTCCGACATGGCCCCCGACCGCAAATTCGACCCCGGCCCGCATTTCGACTGGCTCCGGCTTGAGGCCGCAGGCCTTGCCGCGCCGCGCGGCACGGGTGCAGGCCCAAGCGCGCCAACCCCCGAAACCTTCCGCGCCGCCGCCCGCGCCGCAGGCTACACTGCCGATGTCACCGACGACGCGCTGCTGCACGCGGTGCGCCTGCGCTATCGTCCAGACGCCACGGGACCACTGACGCCCGACGACTACACGCCCCTTCATCTTGCCAGATAAACTCCCCCCCGGAGGGCCGTTTCGCCACAAACGCCCGACGCCCCATTGACGCGCGCACCTGCAAGCGTCTAAGCCGCCGGTGCGCGGAAGGCTGGATGGCCGCGGGGGCGGGGGCAACTTCGCGTCCGAGGAAAGTCCGGACTCCACAAAGACACGGTGCCGGGTAACGCCCGGCGGGGGCAACCCCAAGGAAAGCGCCACAGAGAACAGACCGCCTTTATGCGGATCGGGCAACCGACATCACATAGAGGTAAGGGTGAAACGGTGGAGTAAGAGACCACCGCGGGACGGGCAACCGGACCGGCACGGCAAGCCCCACCGGGAGCAATGCCAAATAGGGACCGCGTGTGGCGCAAGCCGCAGGGCTGCTTTGGCCCGAGCAGGTCCGGGTTGGCAGCTAGAGGCGCAGGGGTAACTCTGTGCCAAGATGAATGGCCATCCACGGGGGGCAACCCCCTGGACAAAATCCGGCTTACAGGCCTTCCGCGCAATTGGCCTTTTTTACATCTGCATCTTTTTCCGGCAGTGCCATGGCCACCGAACACGGACCAATCCGATGATCGTCGCCGCAGGGCGAATAAACGCCCATGCGCCGAAAGCCGTGTTAACATCGCGCCGAACCACGCTGTTTTTTCTATGGAATCGAAAGGCCACGCAGATGAAAGTTGTCGTAATGGGCGCTGGCGTCATTGGCGTCACCACCGCGTATTATCTGGCCAAGCAAGGTGCCGAGGTCGTGGTTATCGACCGTCAGATCGGGCCGGGGCTGGAAACCAGCTATGCCAACGCGGGCGAGCTGAGCTATGGCATGACATCGCCCTGGGCGGCACCGGGCATTCCGATGAAGGCGGTCAAATGGCTGTTCATGAAACGCCGCCCGCTGTTCATCTGGCCGCTGATCAGCCCGACCATGTGGAAATGGTGCATCGACATGGTGCGCAACTGCAACGACGAAAGCTATCGCATCAACAAGGGGCGCATGGTGCGGGTGTCGAACTATTCGCGCGACGTGATGCCCGATCTGATTGCCGAGACGGGGATTGACTATGATGGCCGCGAGCAGGGCACCTTGCAGCTGTTCCGCACCGCCAAACAGATGAAGGGATCAAAGGCCGATCAGGAGATTCTGGCCGAATATGATTCCCCCTACGAGGTTCTGGGCCGCGACGCCTGTATCGCCGTCGAACCGGCACTGGCCGAGGTGCGCAACAAATTCGTGGGCGGGCTGCGCCTGACCGCGGACCGCACGGGTGATTGCCGGATGTTCACCATCGCGCTGGCGGAAAAATGCGCGGAAATGGGCGTTGAATTCCAATACGGGCAGGCGATCAAATCCATCGCCATCGAGGACGGCAAGATCGCGGGCGTGGACACAGAGATTGCGGGCCGCATCACCGCCAATGCATACGTTTGCGCCATGGGCAGTTACGCGGTGAACGTGCTGAACCCCATCGGGGTCAGGTTGCCGGTCTACCCGGTCAAAGGGTATTCCGTGACCGTGCCGGTCACCGACGACGCATTCGCGCCGCAGTCGACGATCATGGACGAAACGCACAAGGTTGCCATCACCCGTCTGGGCGACCGCATCCGCGTGGCAGGGACTGCCGAAATTGCAGGCTATTCCAACCGCTTGGGGCCACATGCCACGGATACGGTGAAACATGTCATCAGCGATCTGTTTCCCAAGGGCGGCGATATTTCCCGCGCCGAGGGCTGGACCGGACTGCGCCCCATGACCCCCGACGGCACGCCCGTGCTGGGGCCGACCAAATACGAAAACCTGTTTGTGAACACCGGCCACGGCACGCTGGGCTGGACCATGGCCTGCGGCTCGGGAAGGGCGGTGGCCGACGTGGTCATGGGCAAGACACCCGAGATTTCCTTTGACGGGCTGACAGCCGACAGATTTGCCGGAAACTAGGGTGCAATCTTGGGGTGTCAGCACCGTATTCCCGTTGTGTCGCCCGATGTGACAGGATAGACGACGCAAGCGCACGCGGCCCCGTGAATCCACCACGCAGGCAACGCGCGTAGAACTTGCTGCAATTCCGGCCTGCGTGCCTCTTTTGCGGTTGACTCACCCCGCGATCTGCTTAGAAGGCGGGGTTCAGGATTTACGCGCCCGCCTACCGAGGCCACCGGCGCAGCAGGAGAAGAGACATGGCGAAGCCAACCACGATCAAGATCCGTCTGAACTCGTCCGCGGGCACAGGCCACTTCTACGTGACAAAGAAAAACGCACGCACGATGACCGAAAAAATGTCGGTCCGTAAATACGACCCCGTTGCGCGCAAGCACGTTGAATACAAAGAAGGCAAGATCAAGTAAGATCGCTTTCAACTTTCGATACGCTGGGCCGCGCCGCAAGGACGCGGCCTTTTGCGTTTCTACCCCCCTTGCACCACAGGCACGGTCCCAATCCCCCCGCAGGCGCGCTCCAGCCGCCCGACAGGAGACCGACCATGTTCATCCATTCCGCCACCGCCACAGACAGGGCCGCTGTCGATGCGCTGTTGATACGCAGCTATCCTGTGTTGCTGGCCGCTGACTATGCGCCCCACGAGCTTGCCCCGGCCTTGCCGCTGATGACCCGCGCACGGCCCGAGCTGCTGGAGAGTGGCACCTATTACGTGGTCGAAGACGGCGGTGCCGTGATCGGGGCCGGGGGCTGGACGCGGGATGCGGGTGATCCCATGTTGGGCCACATTCGTCATCTGGTCACCGACCCCCGCCAGTTGCGCGCAGGCGTGGCCAATTGGCTGATGTACCACAGCTTTGACGCCGCCCGTGCTGCGGGGGTGCGGCGCATGGAGTGCTGGTCGACCCGCACAGCCGAGCGGTTTTATCAGGCTGTGGGCTTCCGCACGTTGGGGCCGCTGGATGTGCGCATGGGCGATCAGGTCAGCTTCCCCGCGATCCGCATGGAACGGGCGCTGGAAGCCTAGCGTTCGGCTGGCGGCACGTCGCGCAGCTTGGCCGACAGGGATGTCACTGCGTCAGGCGGATGGTTCATGGTCCGTCTCTTGGTGCCCGCCGGATGGTTGCCCAGCCCCGTGCCCGCGCGATGCGCACCCTTGGGGCGGATCGGACGTGGGACAAAGCCGCCGCCGCAGTTCGGGCAGACGTTGTGCAGATGCTGGTCAACGCAATCGGCACAGAAGGTGCATTCATAAGAACAGATGCGCGCGTTCTCTGCCTCGGGCGGCAGGTCCACGTCGCACATCTCGCAGTTGGGGCGCAGTTCCAGCATCATCGCTCTCCTGTCTATACCGCACCGTCGGCAATGATCGTAACCGGGTCAAGCCCCGCCCGCGCCAGGGTCCGCGCCGACGCCGTGTTGAACGAGGCATAGGTCACCCGAATGCGTACTATCCCCGCCGCACGGCACTGCATCCGCATCTGCGCGATCAGCGCCGCCGCGATCCCCTGACGGCGGTGCGCCGCGTCCACGCAGATGTGGTGCAGCACCGCACGGTGCAGGGCGGGCTTCAGAACCGAGGCCGCGCGCCGCTCCTCCTCATAGATCAGATAGCCCGTCGGCGCCGCGACATCCCCCGCCACCAGCGCCGTCACCTGCGGTTGCGCCAGCCAGTCGCTCAGGAACCCGCGCAGCACCGACGGCGCAGGCGTGGGCAGATAGTGCTGCGGCTGGTGCGCGTGATGCAGGTCATGCACCTGTCGCAGCAGCGGCTCCAGCACGGCGGCGCGGTCGGGGGGCAGGGTGGTGATCATGGTGTGATCCCTCAAACGGGCGGACAAAGAAAAAGGGCCGGTCCTGCGACCAGCCCTTTCAAAAGAGGTTCTGTTGGAACGCGCGTTACTCGCGGTTGCCGAACAGTTGCAGCAGGAACATGAACATGTTGATGAAGTCCAGATACAGGTTCAACGCACCCATGATCGCCGCTTTGCCAAGCCATTCGCTGTCCATTTGGGCCGCGTGCTGGATGTAGTCGTTTTTGATCTTCTGCGTGTCATAGGCGGTCAGACCGGCAAAGATCAGCACGCCCAAGATCGACACGGCGAACATGATCGCCGGCGACTGCAAGAAGATGTTGACGATCGAGGCCACCAGGATACCGATCACACCCATGATCAGGAACGAACCCCAACCCGAGATGTCTTTCTTGGTGGTGTAGCCCCACAGCGACAGACCCGCGAAGGCGATCGAGGTGATCAGGAACACCTGCGCGATGGACATGCCGGTAAAGGCAACAAAGATCCAGCTCAGCGACAGGCCCATGATGGCCGCGAAAGCGTAAAAGAACAGTTGTGCGCCCGCCGCAGACAGGCGGTTGATCGCGGCACCAAAGGCAAAGATCATGCCCAGCGGTGCAAACATCACGATCCAGCCCAGGATGTTGGGTTGCAGCGTTGCGGGATCACGGAAAATCCCCAACAGGTCGGGGTTCGACCCCACGGCCCATGCCACGAGGAACGTCAGCAACATGCCCACGGACATGGTGCCGTAGACTTTGTTCATGTGGGCGCGAAGCCCGGCGTCGATCTCGGCAGAGCGTGTGCCAGCTGCTGCTGTCCGGATCGTGTTGATGTCAGCCATTGAAAGCCTCCGTTATTAACACTGATGATCCGCAGATTTCAGCCTGCGGCGTTAGTGCTTCAAATATCGGGATGCATGGCCAAGGTTTCAAGTGTTTTCGGTGCGTTGTCGCCTGCTTTTTGCAGGCGACCGCCGAATATTTTTTTCACCGGGACGGGATTATTTTGTCCAGTTGGCAGGCACGTCCCAAACCGGGCGCGTGGCCTCTGCGCGCGCTTCTTGCGCGGACACGCCAATATCGTCCAGCGCGGCGGCGTCCAGTTGTGCCAGCGCGCGGCGCGAACGCCACAGGCCCAGCAGGCTGGCGCGGGTCGGTCCTGTGCCTTTTGTCGCTGTAAACAAGGTCGAGCGGGCGATTGCATCTATCATGGTCATCTGAGTCTATCCTTCGGGTCGGCGCATGAAACGTCGGGTTTCCATCAATTCTGTTGATGTATATGCCAATTCATGTAACATTTTTAAAACGAATGTTTGTGCTGCGATGTATCAAGGAGCTTGATGTATGAGAAATCTGGACATCACCACGCTGCGGTCGTTTGCCGCTGTTGCCGAAACCGGGGGCGTGACTCGTGCGGCCGGATTTCTGCATCTGACCCAATCGGCGGTGTCGATGCAGCTTAAACGGCTTGAGGAAACATTGGGGCTGGAGCTGCTGGACCGGTCGGGGCGCACCATCGCGCTGACCTCGGCGGGGGAGCAGTTGCTGGTCTACGCCAAACGTATGGTCGCGCTGAACGACGAGGTGATCGTGCGCCTGACCGATCAGGCCTTTGTCGGGCAAATCCGGCTGGGGGTGCCCCACGACATCGTCTATCCGGCGATCCCGCGCGTGCTGAAACAGTTCAACGCCGCTTTCCCGCGGGTGCAGGTGCATCTGATCTCTTGCTACACCAAGGCGCTGAAAGAGGATTTCGGCAAAGGCGAATGTGACCTGATCCTGACCACCGAAACCTTTGTCGATGCGGGGGGCGAAACCCTGTGCGTCAAGCCGTTGTGCTGGTTGGGCGCACCCAACGGGTCGGCGTGGCGGCAACGCCCGCTGAAACTGGCCTTTGGCCGCCATTGCACGTTCCGGCCGCGTGTCATCGAACGCCTGGACAAGGCGGGCATCGACTGGGACGTGATCGTGGAAACCGACAGCGACCGCACCATCGAGGCCACGGTCAGCGCCGATCTGGCCATCAACACCATGATCGAGGGCACCGAGCCGCCGCATCTTGAGCGGATTGACCACGGCGGCCATCTGCCGGACCTGCCCGCACAGATGATTAACCTGTATGGCGCGACCAGATCAAAAAATGTGGTGCACGACGCCTTGGCCGACTTGTTGCGGCGGTCTTTCGGTGCGGAAGAGCAAACCAAACTGCGCGCCGTTTAACGTGGTTTTCGGACGGGCGTTGGCGGGGTCAGTTCTACCTTAAGTTGGGTGGCCTGAACCCCTCGTCGGCCTGCAGCGGGATGTTTGACAATCATACCGTGCGGATTGGCCAAAGGCATCCGGATCGCGATTTCGTCGCTAATAGCCATAATATGCTGGTGCGAATCACTTTTGGCTGCTTGCGGTGTGCAAAACTCTTTCTTTACCTTGGGTCATCTTGACTGCGGGTCGTGAGCGGCTGGCAGATTTGGCCGGTTCATGTGCGCAATCTGGGCAAAATACTCTAAGTTGAATGCCAGAACAGTTGATTTCATTCGTCAATTGCGTATATTTTAAGGCATAATTGTGTAAGTGTGTCCAAGCCTGAATTTGAATGTATCTTCTTCAGCATGGCGTTTCTGTAGGAGGTATAAGGTGGCTCACAAGGTTGACGAGCATGTCGGGAAACGAATTCGCCAGCGTCGTTGGTTGATTGGTATGACCCAACAAAAACTGGCCGAAATGGTCGGTATCAAGTTCCAACAAATCCAGAAGTATGAAACCGGTGCCAACCGCGTCAGCGCGTCCCGTCTGTGGGACATCGGCGAGGCGATGGGCGTTAATGTTGCGTTCTTCTTCGAGGGGCTGGATGGCGCGCACAGTGCACCGGCGACCAACCGTTTCGTGTCCGGCGATCTGCTGGAAGACAAGGAAGCGATGGATCTGGTGCGGTCGTACTACGCAATCCCCAAGAACCAGCGCCGTCGTCTGTTCGAACTGGCCCGCGTTCTCAGTGACGTTGCATAAACCGTGCTGACAGGTGGGGGATGCACTTGCTTTGCATCCGTCAAACTGGCACCTCGGCAGCATGACACAGATACATGATGCCCTGCTGGACGTGGCGCAACAGTTGGCCGATGCGGCCCGCGCCGCGATCCTTCCCCATTTTCGCAACACCGCGCTGACGGCTGAAAACAAGCTGGACGGCGGCTATGATCCCGTGACCATCGCGGACCGCGCCGCCGAACAGGCGATGCGCGCCGTGCTGGCCGAGCTGCGCCCTGACGATGCCATTCTGGGCGAAGAGTTCGGCAGCGTTGCAGGCACCAGCGGGCTGACCTGGGTGTTGGACCCTATCGACGGCACGCGCGGTTTCGTGTCCGGCACGCCGACATGGGGTGTGCTGATCGCGGTGGGCGGGGCGGATGGCCCCGAGATTGGCATCATCGACCAGCCCTATATTGGCGAGCGGTTCATCGGCACGCCACAGGCCGCGTGGGTGCATGGACCACAAGGGCGCGCGCCGTTGCAGACACGCGCCGCGCGTCCGCTGTCGCAGGCCACGGTGTTCACCACCTTCCCCGAGGTCGGCACCCCCGCCGACGCCGCAGCTTTCGTCGACGTGGCAGGGCGCGCGCGGCTGACGCGCTATGGCATGGATTGCTATGCTTATGCGCTGGTCGCCGCAGGACAGGTTGATCTGGTGATCGAGGCCGGTTTGAACGCCTATGACATTCAAGCCCCTATCGCGCTGATTCAAGCGGCCGGCGGCATCGTCACCGACTGGCAGGGCGGCCCCGCCCACAACGGCGGGCGTGCGCTGGCCGCCGCCAATGCCGACATCCATGCGCAGGCGCTGGCCATTCTGGCAAAACACGCATGACCGAGGTGCTGATCCAGGGTGCCGACCATATCCTGACGATGGACGACGACCGCCGCGAGCTGTCCGGTGCCGACATCCTGCTGCGCGACGGACAGATCGCCGCCGTGGGGCAGGGGCTGCGGACCAGCGGCGAAACGGTTCTGGCCAAGGGCTGCGTCGTCACCCCCGGCCTCGTGAACACCCACCACCACCTGTATCAGACGCTGACCCGCGCCGTGCCCGGCGGGCAGGATGCGCTGTTGTTTGGCTGGCTGAAAACGCTTTATCCGATCTGGGCGCGGTTCACGCCCGACCATATGTTTACCTCTGCGCAGGTTGGTCTGGCCGAACTGGCGCTGTCGGGCTGCACGCTGTCGTCGGATCATCTGTATCTGTATCCCAACGGCGCACGGCTGGAAGACACCATTCACGCCGCCGTCGAACTGGGACTGCGCTTTCACCCCACGCGCGGCGCGATGAGCATTGGCGAAAGTGCGGGTGGCCTGCCCCCCGACACGCTGGTCGAGGACGAGGCCGCGATCCTGAACGATTGCATCCGCGTGATCGACGCCTTTCACGATGCCGCGGAAGGGTCGATGTGCCGCGTCGGCGTCGCCCCCTGTTCGCCTTTCTCGGTCAGCACCGAGCTGATGCGCGACGCGGCGTTGCTGGCGCGGGACAAAGGCGTGATGATGCACACCCATCTGGCCGAAAACGACGAGGACATCGCCTATAGCCTTGCCGCCTATGGCAAGCGCCCCGGCGAATATGCGCAGGACCTGGGCTGGGTCGGATCGGATGTCTGGCACGCCCATTGCGTGAAACTGGACGCGTCCGAGATCGCGCTGTTTGCCAGCACCCGCACCGGCGTGGCGCATTGTCCATGCTCAAACTGCCGTCTGGGCAGCGGCATCGCCCCTGTGCGTGCCATGCGCAACGCAGGCGTGCCGGTGGGCCTTGGTGTTGACGGATCGGCCAGCAACGACGCGGGCAATCTGGTCTCCGAAGCGCGGCAGGCCATGCTGTTGCAACGTGTCGCAATGGGGGCCGATGCGATGAGCGCGCGCGAGGCGCTGGAGATTGCCACCCGTGGCGGCGCCGATGTGCTGGGCCGCCCCGACTGTGGCCGCATCGCGGTGGGCAAACGCGCCGATCTGGCCATCTGGGACGTCAGCGGCATCGAAAGCGCCGGCAGCTGGGACCCGGCGGCACTGTTGCTGGCAGGGCCGACTGCGGTGCGCGACCTGTTCGTCGAAGGCCGCCAGATCGTGCGCGACGGGCAGGTCAAGACGCTGGACATGGGGGCGGTGATTGCACGGCAGAATAAGCTCGCCGGTCGGCTGCGCGAGGCGTTATAGTGGTGGCAATCCAAGGGAGGATGCCATCATGACGGTCCACACAGGCGGATGTTATTGCGGCGCTGTGCGCTATGAAACCGCGGGCGATGCGATGTTCAAGGCGCAGTGCCATTGCCGCGAATGCCAATACCTGACCGGCGGCGGTCCAAACTTTTTCATGCTGATGCCGGGTGAAGGGTTTTCCTATACCCAAGGTGCGCCAAAGCAGTTCAAACGCGCCGATCTGGACGACCCCGTCACGCGCGAATTCTGCGCAGACTGCGGCACGCATCTGGTCACGCTGAATCCGCGTCGGGGCGGGCATGTGATTGTAAAGGTCGGCACGCTGGATGATCCGTCACGGGCCTATGGCGGGCCTGCTGCGGCGATCTATACCTGCGACCAGCAACCTTTTCACACGGTGGCCGAAGGATTGCCCTGTTTTGAGAAGCTGCCGACGCGCTAAGGGAGGGCACGCGCGGGCGAACCCACCGCCCGCCCGTTCACCCAGACCTGCGCCACGGCGCGGTCGTCGCCCATCATGATCGTGGCAAAGACGGCCTCCCAGATGTCCGACACATTGGCCACCCGCTGGGCAATGGCGGGGGTCGAGGCGAGGTCGAGCACACAGATGTCGGCCTCGTATCCCGCAGCCAGCGTGCCGATGCGGTCGTGCAGATGCAGGCTGCGCGCCGATCCGGCGGTGGCCAGCCACAGCAACTGCCGCGCATGCAGCGGTGTGCCGCGCAACTGGCCGATCTCGTAGGCCGCCGCCATCGTGCGCAACATCGAAAACGATGACCCGCCGCCGGTGTCCGTGGCCAGCCCCACGGCAATCCCGCGCGCGCTCAGTCCCGCCAGATCCATCAGGCCCGATCCGATAAACGTGTTCGAGGTGGGGCAATGCACCACCGCCGCGCCGGTTTCGGCCAGCCGGTCCAATTCGCGCGGCTCCATATGGATCGCGTGGCCGTACACCCCGCGCGCGCCCAGCAGCCCGTGCGCCTCGTAGGTGTCCAGATAGTCGCGGGCCTGCGGGTACAGGTCGCGGACCCAGGCAATCTCGTCCACCTGTTCCGACAGATGCGTCTGCATCAGGCAATCGGGATGCTCTGCCCAGAGCGCGCCAAGCGCCTCAAGCTGTTCGGGCGTCGAGGTGGGCGAAAAGCGCGGCGTAATCGCATACTGCGCGCGGCCTTGACCATGCCAACGGGTCAGCAAAGCCTTGCTGTCGTCATAGGCGCTTTGCGCCGTGTCGCGTAAGGACTCGGGGGCGTTGCGGTCCATGCAGGTCTTGCCCGCCACCACACGCATGTCGCGGTCCGCTGCCGCCTGAAAGAACGCATCGACCGACGCGGGGTGGATGGTGGCAAAGGAACACATCGACGTGGTGCCATGGGCCAGCGCCAGATCCAGATAGCTGTTGGACACCTGTGCTGCATAGTCCGCACCGCCAAAGCGGGATTCTTCGGGAAAGGTATAGGTGTTCAACCAGTCGATCAGCCGCTTGCCCCAGCTCGCAATGATCGCGGTCTGCGGGTAATGGACGTGGGCATCGACGAAACCGGGCAGGATCAGCCGGTCTGCGTGATCGTGAACCGTGGCCTGTGGTGCCCGCGCGCGCAAGGTTTCGGCGGGGCCCACCGCGGCAATGCGGCTGCCTTCGATCAGTACGCCGTAACCGGCATGGATCTGCACCGCATTCGGGTCGGCGAACGGGTCGCCCGTGGTCACCAGCACATGGCCGGTCAAAAGGATCTGTTTGCTCATGCAGCGCACGTTAAGCGGGCAAAGCGCAAAGGTAAATTGACCTTTGCCGCCGCCGCACCATTGTGTACCGAAACCGCCGCCCCTATGGTCGCGGACGCAACGCGGGGACCGGGCCATGGCTGACGACATCGAGACGATTGAAAAAGAAGCCAAGGTCGAAGAGGAACGCTCGGACGAGGCCTATCAGCTTGACCGCAAAGCGGTCAGCGCGATCCTTTACGCGGTCGACATCGAAGATCAGGCCAAGCTGATCGAACTGATGGAGCCGCTGCACCCGGCCGACATCGCCGACCTTCTCGAACAGGTCAACGCCTTCGACCGCTCGCGGCTGATCCGCCTGTACGACCGCGAGTTTGACGGCGACATCCTGTCGGAACTGGATGAAAGCATCCGCGACGAGGTGATCGCGGTGTTGACGCCGCAGGTGTTGACCCAAGCGGTGCGTGATCTCGACAGCGACGATGTGGTCGATCTGGTCGAGGACATGGACGACACCCAGCAAGAGGCGATTCTGGACGCCCTTGAGGATGCCGACCGGCTGGCCGTGCAACAGGCGCTGTCGTATCCTGAGTTTTCGGCCGGCCGTCTGATGCAGCGCGAGGTCGTGATGGCCCCCGAACACTGGACCGTGGGCGACGCCATCGACCACCTGCGCAGCTCGTCCGAAGAAGACCTGCCAGACCAGTTCTATCACATCGTCGTGGTCGATCCGCGCCTGCACCCCGTGGGCAACGTGACGCTGGGCAAGATGATGCGCTCGCGCCGCGATGTGCCGTTGCTGGACATCGTCGAGCCGACCTTTCAGGTGATCCCCGCCACACAACCCGAAAGCGACGTGGCCTATGCGTTCAACCAGTACCACCTGATCTCGGCGCCCGTGGTCGACGACGAGGGTCGGCTGATCGGCCTGATCACCATCGACGACGCGATGGCCGTGCTGGACGAAGAACACGAAGAAGACATCATGCGTCTGGCCGGTGTGGGCGAGGGGTCGCTGTCGGACCGTGTGATCGAGACGACCAAACAGCGGATGCCGTGGCTTGCGGTGAACCTGCTGACCTCGATCGCGGCGTCGCTGGTGATTGCGCAGTTCGAGGTGGCGATTGCGCAGATCGTGGCGCTGGCTGTGCTGATGCCCATCGTGGCGTCCATGGGTGGCAACGCGGGCACCCAGTCGCTGACCGTCGCCGTGCGCGCCATCGCAACCAAGGATTTGACCGGCAGCAACGTCTGGCGGGTGATCCGGCGCGAGGTGCTGGTGGGGCTGTTCAACGGGCTTCTGTTCGCGGTGGTCATGGGCCTGGTTGGACTGGCGTGGTTCGGTTCACCCGAACTGGGCTATGTGATTGCCGCCGCGATGGTGGTGAACATGGTGGTTGCAGGCTTTGCCGGTACGGTCATTCCGGTGATCCTTGACCGTGTCGGCGTCGACCCGGCGCTGGCCTCGGGCGCGTTCGTGACGACGGTGACGGATGTGGTCGGATTCTTTGCCTTCCTCGGACTGGCGGCGGCTGTGCTGCTGTGACGCTTGAGGCGCAAAAGGCAGCGGCACGCAAGTCGGCCTTTGCCCGCCGCAAGGTGGCGTTTGACACCGCAGCACCTGCCGCCTGCGGTGTGCTGTCGGAACTGCTGGCAGGGCACCGGGGTGTGCCGTTGGCGGGATACGTACCCATTCGAACAGAGATCGACCCGCTGGCGGCGATGGCCGAAGCGTCGGCCTATGGTCCCGTCGGCGTGCCGGTGATCCAAGGGGCAGGGCAACCGCTGAAATTCTCGGCATGGGAACCCGACATGCCCCTGCGCGACGGCGCTTTTGGCGCGCGGGTGCCGATGGTCGACGCGTGGATGGTGCCGCAGATCGTGATTGTGCCGCTGGTCGCCTTTGACCGGCGCGGCGGGCGGTTGGGCTATGGCGGCGGCTTCTATGATCGCACGCTGCAAGAGCTGCGCGCGCGCGGGCCGGTGCTGGCGGTGGGCTTTGCCTTTGCCGCGCAAGAGGCCGGGGCGTTGCCGCTGGAAGAGACTGACCAGCCGTTGGACATGATCGTGACCGAGGCGGGGGTGATCTCGTTCTGATGGCGATCTTTGGGGGCTTTGCCCCCGCGCCTTGCGGCGCTCCCCCAGGATATTTTTGGCCAAAAGAAGGGCAGGGGCTTGTTCGGGGCCTGCCGGGGCGCTTATGAGGGCCGCATGAAGATATTGTTTTTAGGCGATGTGATGGGCCGCGCGGGCCGACAGGCGGTGTCCCAGGGGCTGCCCAAGCTGCGCGAGGCGTGGAAGCTGGATTTTGTCGTGGTCAACGGCGAGAACGCGACCTCGGGGATGGGGCTGTCGGCAGCGCACGCGCGCGGCATTCTCGAGGCAGGCGCGGACTGTGTGACGTTGGGCGACCATGCGTTCGACCAGAAGGACATGTTGCAGTTCTGCGAGGCCGAGCCGCGCATTATCCGGCCCCTGAATTTCTCCAAATCGGCCCCCGGCAAGGGCGCGCGCCTGTTCGAGGCGCGCGGCGGGCGCAAGGTTCTGGTCTGTCAGGCACTGGGGCAGGTGTTCATGAAGCGCCCCTTTGACGATCCTTTCTCGGCCACGGAACAGGTGTTTCGCACCCATCCCCTGGGCGGTCAGGCGTCGGCGGTGATTGTCGATTTTCATTGCGAGGCGACCAGCGAGAAGATGGCGATGGGCCATTGGTGCGACGGGCGCGCGTCTCTGGTCGTGGGCACCCACACCCATGTGCCGACGGCGGATGCGATGATCTTGAAAAAAGGCACGGCCTATCTGACCGATGCGGGCATGTGTGGCGATTACGACAGCGTCATTGGAATGCAGCGCGACGAGCCGTTGCGCCGGTTCATCACAGGTATGCCCAAGGAACGGTTCACGCCGGCGCTGGGCGAAGTGACCTTGTCAGGCGTCTACATCGAGACCGACGACAAGACCGGCAAGGCGACGCGGATCGAAATGGTGCGTCAGGGCGGGCGGTTGCCAGCGGCGGGGCCGTCGCCGGTTGAGTGAAAATGCGGTGTCCGGGCCGCATTGTTGATCTGACAAGCGTGCGTATGCAAGCAGGTGCTTGCAGCGCACTGCCTGATCGGCAAAAGTGTCCAACGGACATTTTCACAAGGTAGAGCCGCCACATATGGGCATTTTCCAGCTTTCGCAGACCGGCAGTGCGGTTTTGACGCTGACCATCGTCGGGATCATGTTCATCCTGTTCCTGCGCGAGACCTTTCCGACCGAGGTTGTTGCGATTACCGGTGCTGCCGTGATGCTGGCCACCGGCGTTCTGCCCTATGACGCGGCGCGGCTGGTGCTGGCGAACCCTGCGCCCTGGACCATTGCCGCGATGTTTATCATCATGGGCGCGCTGGTGCGCACTGGTGCGCTGGATGCGTTTACTGCGCTGGCCAGTCGCCATGCACGCACCAATCCGGCGCTGGCCATCGGCATGCTTATGGCCTTTGTCGTGGGGTCCAGCGCGATTGTCAGCAACACGCCTGTGGTTGTGGTGATGATCCCGGTGTTCATGCAGATTTCAAAAACCATGGGGCTGGCCCCGTCCAAGCTGTTGATCCCGCTGAGCTATGCGGCGATCCTGGGCGGCACGCTGACGCTGATCGGGACATCGACCAACCTGTTGGTCGACGGGTCGGCCCGCGCCAACGGAATGGCGCCATTCTCGATCTTCGAGGTGACGCCGCTGGGGGCCATTCTGGTGGTCTGGGGTATGATCTATCTGCGGTTTGTCGCACCCTGGTTGCTGCCCGACCGTGACAGCATGGCCAACCTGCTGAGCGACAAGCGCAAGATGAAGTTTTTCACCGAGGCCGTGATCCCCCCAGACAGCAACCTGATCGGGCGCGAGGTGTCGGGCGTGCAACTGTTCAAACGCGAAGGCGTGCGGCTGATCGACGTGGTGCGCGGTGACCAGTCGCTGCGGCGCAATCTGGCGGGGGTCAGCCTGCAAGTGGGCGACCGCGTGGTGCTGCGCACGCAGATGACGGAACTGCTAAGCCTGCAAAGCAACAAGGAACTCAAGCGCGTCGACCAGGTCTCTGCGGTGGAAACCCAGACGGTCGAGGTGCTGATCACGCCCGGCTGCAAGATGATCGGGCGGTCGCTTGGGTCGATGCGGCTGCGGCGGCGGTACGGTGTCTATACGCTGGCGGTGCACCGGCGGAACCAGAACATCGGCCAGCAACTGGACGACCTGGTGGTGCGCGTGGGCGACACGCTGCTGCTGGAAGGCGCGCAGGAAGACATCGCACGGCTGGCGTCCGACATGGACATGGTCGATGTTTCGCATCCCTCAAGCCGTGCGTTCCGGCGCGGCCATGCGCCCATCGCCATCGGCGCGCTGATTGGCATCGTGGCGCTGGCGGCCTTTGGCGTGGCGCCGATCCTGCTGCTGAGCGTGCTGGCGGTGGCGATTGTGCTGATCACCGGCTGTATCGACGCGGACGAGGCGTTTGAATTCATCGACGGCAGCCTGCTGGCGCTGATCTTTGCGATGCTGGCGATTGGCGCCGCACTTGAGGCGTCGGGCGCGGTGGCGCTGATTGCCAATGGCATCGCTCCTGTAATCTCGAACCTGCCGCCGTTCTTCATCATCTGGGCGATTTACCTGCTGACCAGCGTGCTGACCGAACTGGTCAGCAATAACGCGGTGGCGGTTGTGATGACGCCGATTGCCATCGGTCTAGGCACGGCGCTGGGCATTGATCCGCGCGCGCTGGTGGTGGCGGTGATGGTGGCAGCCAGCGCATCTTTCGCCACGCCCATCGGGTACCAGACCAACATGCTGGTCTATGGCCCCGGCGGCTACAAGTTCACCGACTTTATGAAGGTGGGCATTCCGCTGAACCTGAGCATCGGATTGCTGGCCTCGGCGGTGATCCCGTTCCTGTGGCCGTTGTAATCATGCGCGACGAGGCAGCCGGACAGGTGGATATGGGGAAGGACGGGAAAACCTTGCGGAACGCAACCTATGGCATTGCCCTGACCCTGATGATCGGCTGGCTGTTGTGGATCGGACAGCCTGTGCTGTTGCCGGTGTTGGCGGCGCTGATCTCGGTCTATATCCTGCTGACCGCTGCAGAGAGTATGCAGAAACTGCCCGTCGTAGGCCGCCTGCCGGATTGGGCACGGCGGGGGCTGATCCTGCTGGTGTTCACCCTGTTCGTGATCCTGCTGTTCATTCTGGTGTTGAACAACCTGTCGCAAGTGGCCGCCGCCCTGCCAAGTTACGAACAGAATCTGGAAAACCTGATCACCCGCAACGCCAGCCTGCTGGGGATCGAAGACGAGCCGACATGGGCCAACGTGCGCGCAGTCACGCTGGATCAGGTTGATTTCCGGTCGTGGATCGCGCCGGCCCTGCTGTCCTTGCGCGGCTTTGGCACCACGCTGTTTCTGGTCGTGCTCTACGCCAGCTTTTTCATTGCGGAACGCGGCGCAATGACCCGCAAGGTGGTGGTCGCCATGGGCGGCGAAGAGGCCGGCGGGCGCGCGATTTCGCTGCTGTCGCGGGTCAACGAGCGGATCGGGCAATACCTGTTCGTGAAAACCACGCTGAACGTGATCCTTGGCGTTGCCTGCTATGTCATCATGCTGGTGCTGGGGATCGAGTTTGCCCTGTTCTGGGCGGTGCTGATCGCCTTCCTGAACTACATTCCCTATATCGGATCGCTGATCGGCGTGCTGTTTCCAGTGCTGCTGAGCCTTGCGCAATTCGGCACGCTGAGCATGGCTGCCACGGTGCTGGTGGCGCTGACCACGGCGCAGGTGGTGGTGGGCGCCTATCTTGAACCGCGCATGATGGGGCGGGCGTTCAACCTTAGCCCCTTTGTGGTGTTGCTGGCACTGGCGTTCTGGAGCACGCTTTGGGGCCTGCCCGGTGCGCTATTGGCGGTGCCGCTAACTGCCAGTCTGGTGATCGTGCTGGCCGAGATCCAGTCGGCGCGGCCTATTGCGGTGCTGCTGTCGGCCAGCGGCAAGATCTGAGGGCGCGGCGCGCATCGGCGGTTAGGGCGAGATGCCCCGCTTACGAGGGAATGATCTGACCGAATTCCGAGTAAGCCGACCTTCGCGATAGCTGCGGCGAAGGGCCGGGGTTGAGGCCTCTTTACGCCGTTTCTGTATCGCAGTGAACGTCAGCTTTGGCCGGAGTGGCGCGAATACTTATCAGTCAGCTTCGCGCCACAAATACTGATGCTTAGTCCTCGACAGACGCTTTTAGCTGCGCATTGAAGGTTTGATACATCGGCAACAACTGAGCCACAAAGTTCGCCGCATAGGGGTTGTCGACTATCTCGTCGGATTGGACGAACAGGGTCTGATCACCACAGGCTTCAACGCGATAGAGATGGTTGTCGTAACCGCCGCCAATGTCGTCAGAGAACGGGTCGGACCAACCGAAGGATTGTCCATCTTCATAAACAAGCGTGTGAGGGATCTCCATTAAATTGGGTTCACCTTTCTCATCCGATCCAAAGATAAAGCTGATCGTTACCTTCCCGCCGTCTTGGATGTCTCCGGTCATGCCCTGCAATGTACTGGTGCTCCAGCCAGCCATGTTGTCGAAGTCGGTCAGGGTTGCCCAGACATCCTTCGGGACGGCGTTGATAAGCACCGATGTATCGACTGTTGCATGGGTCGGGCTGAGTTGCGCGATGCTGCCGCTCATCAAGCGTGCATCGCAGGACGTGTCTGCCGCCAAAGGTGTGCTGAACGCGATTGCAAGCAATGGGGCGGCAAGTGCGGTTGATGTGAAGGGAAATGAATTGTTCATGGTGATACCAATTGAGTTTGTGTTTCGGTGTCGGAAAGTTTGGATGAAGGCGCTGCTACTTGCTGGGATCGCCTGATGCCCAGGCCACGCCATCACCGCGACCCATGGTCGCCATCTGCGCCATGTCTGCGTCGTCGATGGTGAAAGAAAACAGATCCAGGTTTTGAGCCATCCGTTCCGGGTTCAGGCTTTTGGGCAGAACGGCATAGCCGTTCTGTACGCCCCATCGCAGCAAAAGCTGTGCTTCGGACACGCCGTACTTATGCGCCATATCTTTGAAGGCGGCACCATCACCCTTCATGTCATCGGTCTTGGCACTGTCTGGACCGGGCTCTGTGCGCCAAGTCGAGAGCGGGACAAGGCTGCTATAGGCAATCGGTGCGATGTTGTGCCGGGCCATATGGGCAAGCAGGCCGGGTTTCTGGGACCAAGGATGCAATTCGATCTGGTTGGCATCTGGCATCGGCAGGCCAGCGGCGCTGATCTCATCAAGATGGCCTTCATTGAAGTTGCTCACGCCAATGGAACGGGCCTTGCCAATGGCTTGCAACTCCAGCAAGGCGCGCCATTGTTCCAGCCGCATTTCGCCACCGTAAGGCGCGTGGATCAGATAGAGGTCCACATAATCCAATCCCAGACGCGACAGGCTTGCGTCGCATTCCTCAAGGGTTTGCGCACCGGTTTTGGGCGCGTCGCCCCATGCGGGGTTTCCGGGCCAAAGCTTGGCCGTCACGAACAGATCAGCACGCGTTAGCCCTTCGGCCTGCAGCCCTTTCCTAATCCCGGCTCCAACCGTTTCCTCGTTGTGATAGCCCGAAGCGGTGTCGATGTGCCTGTAGCCTGCGGCGATTGCCGAACGGATTGCGGTTTCAGCATCGTCGTTCGAGATAAGATATGTACCGAACCCGACTGCGGGGATCGAGGTGTCAGAGTTGAGGGAAGGCGGTTTGTGGTCCGGACATGCAATGCTCCATTCATGCGTCTTGTTGGTTGGAAGCTATGTGCATGGCGACGATCCGTCCTGCCAAATTCTCCGGTACTTCTGCCGATTCCTCCGAATGGTTGGGAAATTGCGTGATCTCACGGAACACTCCTGATAGGGATCGCTAGAGGAGACGCCGATGATGTTTGAGAGATTGCAGCACCTGTCAGCAGAGCTTTCAGTCCGCGAAATAGCAGGTTCGGGAAGAATTCTTCCTGCTGCGCATATATTTCAACGCGACGAAATTACCGCGTTCGAAGCTGTCGTTTATAACCCTGTAATCTGTCTGATCCTACAGGGACGAAAGGAAATGAACGTCGGCGATCGCTTGGTCTCTCTGGCTGAGGGGGATGCGCTCTTGGTCAGCCACGAATTGCCTGTGACGTCCAAAATAACCGAAGCCAGTTCCGATGCTCCGTATCGCGCACTTATTCTGTCTTTGGATTTAGGTATTCTGCGCAGCCTTTATGAACAGGTCGGAGAAACGGTTTCTGACGCGCATGACGCGAAATCTCTCTCGGCGAGTGTCGCTGATCCCGCATGGGTCGATCCTATACTGCGCTATCTGGAATTGATGGATGCGCCCCTTGACGTGAAGGTCCTCGGCCCGATGATCTTGAGAGAAATCCACTACCGTCTTTTGTTGTCGCCGATTGGCGGCATGTTGAGGAACCTGTTGTCGGTCGACAGCCATGCCAGCCGTATCGCCAAATCCATCCAACACATCAGGATCAATTTTCGAAAGCCGTTGGCCGTGGGTGAACTGGCCGAAGTGGCGGGGATGAGCCAGTCGTCGTTTCATGAGCACTTCAAGTCTGTGACTGGCACCTCACCGTTGCAATATCTAAAAGATCTTCGAATGATCGAGGCACGCGCTCTTTTAGAACGCGGTGCCCCTTCTGTTTCCGTTGCAGGATTTGAAGTCGGCTACGAGAGCTCCACGCATTTCAGTCGCGACTACTCTCGCAAATTTGGTTGCTCCCCCAAACACCACCTCGCACGCGCATCCTAGTTCACGTCTGCATTGGGCAAAGCTGGCATTTGAACAGAAAAGGTCAACGTCCGCTAAGTCCGCTGAGCGGATATTTCTGCCCCCTGCGGCACAGGTCCGGTTCGGCGCATATTTGCGAAACCTTTGGATCAAATCGACCTGGCAGGTCAGCGCGTTTTTCGTGTGCGCCTGCGGGGTTGCTTGTCAAACAACCCCCTCAGCCAATCGCCTTCGACCGCCCCGCATTGCGCCCCGAGAAGATGCAGCCGCCTAGAAACGTGCCTTCCAGCGCGTTGTAGCCGTGGTATCCGCCGCCGCCAAAGCCCGCAACTTCTCCGGCAGCGAACAGCCCCGGCACCGGCGCGCCGTCTGCGCCGATCATCTGGCTGTCCAGATTGGTTTGCAGCCCGCCCAGCGTCTTGCGTGTCAGGATGTGCAGCTTGACCGCGATCAGCGGGCCATTGGCCGGATCAAGAAAGCGATGCGGCTTGGCCGTGCGGATCAGCCGGTCGCCGCGATAGTGGCGCGCGGCGTGAATGGCCATCATCTGCGCATCCTTGCTGAACGGATTGTCCACCTGCAAATCACGCGCCACGATCTGCGCGCGCAAGGCGTCTGCGTCCAGCGGCACATCTCCGATCCGGCTCATGCCCGCCACCAGCGTGTCCAGATCATCCGCCACCACGAAATCCGCACCGTGCTCCTTGAACGCTTCGACCGGACCCGTGGCGCGTTTGCCTGACAGGATGCGCTGGCGGATCACCTCGGACCACCTGGCCGAGGTGAAATCGGGGTTCTGCTCGGATCCGGACAGGGCAAACTCTTTTTTGATGATCTTCTGGGTCAGGATGAACCAGCTATAATCATATCCCGTGGACAGGATCGCCCGCAGCGTGCCCATGCTGTCGAAACCGGGCAGGGCAGGCGGGGCAAATCGTTTGCCGGTGGCGTCGAACCACATCGACGATGGCCCCGGAAGGATGCGGATGCCGTGGGCGGGCCAGATCGGGTCCCAGTTTTGCACCCCTTCGGTGTAATGCCACATGCGATCACCGTTGATCACATGGCCGCCCGCCTGTTCTGCTATGGCGATCATGCGCCCGTCGACGTGGGCGGGCACGCCCGCGATCATCTCTTTCGGCGCGCGGCCAAGCCGGGCGGTCGGCCACGCCTTGCGCACCATCTCGAAATTGCCGCCGATGCCGCCCGAGGTGACGATGACCGCCGCGGCGTTCAGCGTGAATTCCCCCACCGCATCGCGGTTGGTCGATGCGCCGCGCGGGGCTGTGTCGTCGGCAAGCTTTGTTCCCGACACGCCGCTGGCGGCGCCGTTGGTCATGTCGATGCGGTCAACTTGGTGGCGAAAGCGGAAGGACAACAACCCCGCGCCTTCGTGCTCAAGACAGCGGCGGGCAAAGTGTTCCATGGTGCCGGGGCCGGTGCCCCATGTGATGTGAAAGCGCGGCACCGAATTGCCATGTCCGTCGGCAAAGCCGCCGCCGCGCTCGGCCCAGCCCACCACCGGAAACCAGCGCAGGCCCATCTGGTGCAGCCACGGGCGCATCTCGCCTGCGGCAAAGTCGATGTACGCCTCGGCCCATTTTCGCGGCCACGCGTCCTCGGCGCGGTCAAACTGCGCGCTGCCCATCCAGTCGGACAGGGCCAGTTCGCGGCTGTCGCGAATGCCCATGCGCCGCTGTTCTGGGGTGTCGATCATGAACAGCCCGCCCAACGACCAGAACGCCTGTCCCCCCAGCCCGCTGCGCGGTTCCTGATCGACGACGATCACCCGCTTGCCCCGATCGCCCAGTTCGGCGGCAGCGGCCAGTCCGGCCAGCCCTGCGCCCACGATGATGGCGTCTGCCTGTTCCATGATGCTCCCCCCTGAAGGGAAGCGTAAACGCGCAGGGGGCAGGGGGCTAGCGTTTTTTGGGGCGCCTTACAGCGGCCAGAAAAACAGGATCGCCGGGATCGACACGCAGACCACGATGATCTCCAACGGCAGACCCATCCGCCAGTAATCGCCAAAGCGATAGCCACCGGGGCCAAGGATCAGGGTGTTGTTCTTGTGTCCGATGGGCGTGAGGAACGCCGAGGACGCGGCTACCGCGACCGCCATCAGGAACGGGTCGGGGGATACGTTCAAGCTTTGCGCCATCTGGATGCCCACGGGGGCCGCGACGATGGTCGTGGCGGTGTTGTTCAGCACGTCCGACAGGGTCATGGTGACCACCATCAGCACGCTCAGCACCACCCAGGCGGGCATTCCATCGGTCAGGCTGACCAACGCACCCGAGATCAGTTCGGTGCCGCCCGACGTTTCCAGGGCCGCGCCCAGCGGGATCATCGACCCCAGCAGCACGACCACAGGCCATTCGATGTGGGTGTAAAGTTCCGACAGCGGCACGATGCGCGCCAGAACATAGGCGATGACCACAATGCCCAGGGCCACGGGCAGGTAAATCAGGCCAAAACTGGCAGCCGCGACAGCCCCGCCGAACAGGCCGATGGCCAGCCAGACCTTGGAATTGTCGGTGACCGCCAGCCCGCGGTCCGCCAGCGGCAGAACGCCCAGCCAGTCGGTGACGTGTGCGGCAGTGTCGCGGGGCACCAGCAGCAACAGGATGTCGCCCGCCTGCAACTGGGTCTTGCGCAGTTGCGAGGTGATCTTGCGCCCCTGACGCGAAATGCCCAGCAGCACGGTGCGCTGACGCCAAGCCAGACCCACGGTCTGCGCCGACCGCCCGTCCAGACGCGAACCTTCGGGGACCACGACCTCGATGATCTCGACGCCTTCGCCGTCGGCATTCAGCCGTTCTTCACGCTCGGCATCCGCCACGCTCAGCTTCAGGGTCGAGCGGAATTCGTCCAGCGCGTCGGGCGTCGCCTCGATCACCAGCGCGTCACCGGCCTGCAATGCGATGTTGCGCGCCTGGCCATAGCGGCGGTTGCCGTCGCGGATCAGGCCCAGAACGGCCACATCGGCGCTGTCCGCCTCTTCTTGTAGCTCGGCGATGCGCTGGCCGATCAGCTTGCTGTCTTCGGGGATGATCAGCTCGGCAATGTACTGCGAGATGTCTTCGCGGTTCAGCGTCGCGTCTTCCCGGCTGGGGATCAGCCGCCAGCCGATCAGCGCGACAAAGGCCAGACCCGCAATGGCAGCAATGCCGCCGACGGGGGCAAAGTCGAACATGCCAAAGGGCGCGCCCAGCGATTCCTGCCGGATCGAGGCGATGATGATGTTGGGCGGCGTGCCGATCAGCGTGGCCATGCCGCCCAGAATGGTGGCAAAGCTCAGCGGCATCAGGCTCAGCCCCGGCTGGCGGCCCGCCTTGCGGGCGGTCTGAATGTCGACCGGCATCAGCAGCGCCAGCGCCGCCACGTTGTTCATGAACGCTGACAGAATGCCGCCCACAGCACCCATGATGGTGATATGTGCACCCAGACTGCGGCTGGCGTCGATCAGCGTGCGGGTGATCAACATGACTGCGCCCGACCGCACCAGCCCCGCCGACACCACCAGCACCAGCGCCACGATCAGCGTTGCAGGATGCCCGAACCCGGAAAAAGCGTCTTTTTCCGGCACCACCCCCAGCACCACGCCGGTCATCAGCGCGGCAAAGGCCACAAGGTCATAACGGAAGCGGCCCCACAGCAGCAGCCCGAAGACAGCGCCGAACAGGGTGAAGAGGATGATTTGATCTGTTGTCATATCGCGCAACCTAGAACGCAGGCAGCGGCGCGACCAGTGCAATTTGGCAGGTTCGTTTAGATGGCAATCCGCAGGGGGCTTTGCCCCCGGCGCTTGCGCGCCTCCCCCAGGATATTTAGAGCCAAAGAAACAGCACCGGCGTGCATATGCGCCAAGGCTTGCGGCCCCCCCGCATGGTGCACTATAGCAGCCGTCAAAGCCGCGTGGCGGCGTATGTCAGTTGCAAATCGGAGGCGTTATGGCAGGCCACTCAAAATGGGCGAACATCCAGCACCGCAAGGGGCGTCAGGACAAGTTGCGCGCCAAGGTGTTTTCAAAGATGTCCAAGGAAATCACCGTGGCCGCCAAGATGGGCGACCCTGATCCCGACAAGAACCCGCGTTTGCGTCTGGCGATCAAAGAGGCCAAGTCGGTGTCGGTCCCCAAGGACGTGATCGACCGCGCGATCAAGAAAAGCCAGGGCGGCGACAGCGAGGATTACGAAGAAATCCGTTATGAGGGCTATGGCCCCAACGGAGTGGCCGTGATCGTCGAGGCGATGACCGACAACCGCAACCGCACTGCATCGGTCGTGCGCTCGACGTTCACCAAGAACGGCGGCAATCTGGGCGAGACGGGCAGCGTCGGGTTCATGTTCGACCGCAAGGGCGAGATTGTCTATCCCGCCGCCGTCGGTGATGCCGATACAGTCATGATGGCCGCCATCGAGGCCGGCGCCGAAGACGTGGAAAGCACCGAGGACGGGCACGTGATCTGGTGTGCCGACACGGATCTGAACGAAGTGTCCACGGCTTTGGAAGCCGAGCTGGGCGAAAGCGACGCCACGCGTCTGGTGTGGAAACCCACCGTCACCACCGAGATGGATCTGGAAAGCATGCAAAAGCTGATGAAGCTGATTGATGCGCTGGAAGACGATGACGACGTGCAACGCGTCACCGCCAACTTTGAAGCCTCGGACGAGGTGATGGAACAGTTGGGCGAAGATTAAGCCGGGCGGTTGATCACTTCGGAACGCTGCCCTGCATCCGGGGCGGCGTTCTTGTTGCAGAACAGGCCGCGTGCGATGCTGCCCCACCCTTGGGGCGCATCGGCCTGCTTACGCTGACGGCGCAGCCGGCGCAAAACGGACCGCAACGCTGTCAGCCGCACTTCGGCGGTTTCGCCTCCGGCGCGCACTTGAACGGACAAGATCTTTTCCTGGGTTTCCAAAGCGCTTTCGATCATCTCGAATTCAGAGGCTGAGAGAACAAGGCTTTGGGGCAGGGCGGACATCTTGGTGTTCCTTTTGTTGATCAAGTCTTGGGCATATGGTGCAAGAATTGTGCCGCGCCAAGGCCTGTTCGACGTTTTATGACATAAAAATGACAGTTCTCACGCATCGGTGATTGCACTTCGCAGTTTGCGCAGGGGGCTGCGTTGCAGTATCCAGTCGAAATTCGTGCACGGGGCAGACATCATATGACATCGTTTTTGCCAGGGTTTTATCTGGGATTCTCGCTGATCCTGGCGATTGGCGCGCAGAATGCCTTTGTCTTGCGGCAGGGCTTGATGCGGTCGCATGTGTTCTGGGTCTGCCTGACCTGCGCGCTGTCCGATGCGCTGCTGATCAGCGCGGGCGTGGCGGGCTTCGGTGCGCTGGCCGAGGCGGTGCCATGGCTGGAACCCGTGATGCGCTGGTTCGGGGCGGCGTTCTTGCTGTGGTACGGCTGGCGCAACGCGGTCAGCGCGTGGCGGGGCGGTCAGGCGCTGGATGCGGCCGATGCGCGGGGCGGATCGTTGCGCGCCACGTTGCTGGTCGTGCTGGCGCTGACGTGGCTGAACCCGCATGTCTATCTGGACACGCTGATGCTGCTGGGCGCTGTGTCGGCGCAATACCCTGACAAGCTGGCCTTTGGCGCCGGTGCCGTGACGGCCAGCTTCGTGTTTTTCTTCAGCTTGGGCTACGGCGCGCGGCGGCTGCGCCCGCTGTTCGCCAATCCGCGCAGTTGGCAGGTGCTGGACGCGCTGATCGCGCTTACCATGTGGGCTATCGCGATCAAGCTGATCTGGATGTGACGCACACCCGTATCGTTGCGAGGCAGCCCGCCGCATGGTAACCGGTCGGCGTACCGTGTGGTGACGATATGATCCGACCTTCAAAGCTTTACATCCTTGGCGCATCCTGTTCCGGCGTGTCGACGCTGGGTCAGGCGTTGTCGGCGCAGCTTGGGGTGCCGCAGCTGGATGTGGACAGCTTTTACTGGCTGCCGACCGACCCGCCCTATACCACCAAACGCGCGCCCGAAGACCGTGTGCAGATGATCCGGGCCGAACAGGCGCGCACCGATGGCTGGATCCTGTCCGGCTCTTTCATCGGCTGGGGCGAGGCGCTGGTGGATGACGTTGACCTGGTCATCTTTGTGCACACGCCCACGCCGGTGCGGATGCAGCGGCTGGACGCCCGAGAGGCGCAGCGCCACGGCGCACGTATTCTGCCCGGCGGAGATATGCACGCGGCGCATCGGGCCTTTCGGGACTGGGCGTCGCGCTATGACGATCCTGCGTTTTCGGGGCGCAATCGTGCGCAACATGATCAATGGCTGGGTACGCTGGACGTGCCTGTGCTGCGGTTGTACGGGGCGCAACCTACTGCGGCTCTGCTGACGGCGGTGACGGGCGAATTGGCCCGCAGCTAAGCTGCGCGCATTTGCGAAAACAATAAGCGCAGTCAACACTATACACGGCTGTCTTGCAAATCCTTGCGCGCGGGCTCTTGCACCTCTTCGCGCGCGTGCCCATTGATGGCCCCATGATAAATGGACAAGAACCGCGCCCGATGACGGGCATTTTGTGGATGCTTGTGACGGGGCTGTGTTTTGTCGCCGTCACTGCTTTGGTCAAATGGATGGGGCCGGTGATGCCGCCGTCGCAGGCCGCGTTCCTGCGCTATGTGCTGGGGATGGTGTTCCTGATCCCGATGCTGAAGGACGTGCGCCATGCCAACCTGACACCGCGCCAGTGGAAGTTGTTCACCCTGCGCGGGTTGCTGCATTCCGTGGGCGTGTCGTTGTGGTTCTATGCCATGACCCGTATCCCCATCGCCGAACTGACGGCGATCAACTATCTGGCGCCGGTCTTTGTCTCGATCGGGGCCGCGATCTTTCTGGGCGAACGGCTGGCGGCGCGGCGTATCTTTGCGGTGGTCGTGGCGCTGGTCGGGACCGCGATTATCCTGCGCCCCGGTTTCCGCGAGGTCGCGAACGGTCACATCGCCATGCTGGCCGCAGCGGCGGTGTTCTCGGGGTCCTACCTGTTGGCCAAGATCCTGTCGGACGAGGCAAAGCCGACGGTGGTGGTGTTCATGATGACGGTTTTCGTCAGCCTGGGACTTGCCCCGCTGGCGGCAATCGTCTGGGTCACGCCCACCTGGGGGCAGATCGGTATTCTGGCGCTTGTCGCGGTGTTTGCTCAAGCCGGACATTACACCATGACGCTGGCTTTTGCCGCAGCGCCGGTGACGGTGACGCAGCCCATCACCTTCCTGCAACTGGTCTGGGCCACGCTTCTGGGCGCGTTGGTGTTCAGCGAGCCGGTGGACATCTACGTGGTGCTGGGCGGGGTGCTGATCCTGGCCTCTGTCACCTTCATCACATGGCGCGAGGCGCAGTTGAAACGCCGTCCGATCACGCCCACGATCAACGCCACAAAGGTCTGACATTTTTTATTGATTGACTAGTCAGTAAAAACCCCTGATCCTGTGCTCCCATGGAATATGGGGGATATGGCCGTGCCCAAAGTGGGAATGGAACCGATCAGACGATCCGCATTGGTGCAGGCCACCATCGCCGAAATTGGGGCCGCGGGATCGCTGGATGTGACCGTGGGCCAGATCGCGCGTCGTGCGGGCATGTCCACGGCCCTGGCGCATCATTATTTCGGCGGCAAGGACCAGATTTTTCTGGCTGCCATGCGCCACATCCTGACCGAATACGCCACCGAAGTGCGCGCCGCCTTGGCCAAGGCCACCAGCCACGCCGACCGGGCCGCAGCCATCGTGCGCGGCAGCTTTGCCCGATCCTGCTTTGCCCCCGCCACGATCAGCGCGTGGATGACCTTTTACGGGCGCGCCGCGTCGCATCCTGAAACCCTGCGGCTGCTGCATCTGTACCAGCGGCGGTTGCGCTCGAACCTGACCCATGCCCTGCGCGGGGTCAGCGCCGATCCGGTGAACGACGCCGAAACCATGGCGGCCCTGATCGACGGTCTGTATTTGCGCGCAGCGCTGTCGGGCCGCGACGATCACGACGCCTGCGACGCAGCCCTGCGCACCCTGAACACTTTGATCCAGAGGCAATCATGACTGACACTCCGGCCAAACAACCCAACATCCTGATCTTCATGGTGGACCAGTTGAACGGCACGCTGTTCCCTGACGGCCCCGCCGACTGGCTGCATGCGCCCAACATCAAGAAACTGGCCGCCCGCAGCACGCGGTTTCGCAACGCCTACACCGCGTCGCCCTTGTGCGCGCCGGGGCGGGCTGCGTTCATGTCGGGGCAATTGCCCAGTGCCACGGGCGTCTATGACAATGCGGCAGAATTCGCCTCGTCCATCCCCACCTATGCGCACCACCTGCGCCGCGCGGGCTATCACACTTGTCTTTCGGGCAAGATGCACTTTGTCGGCCCCGACCAGCTGCACGGCTTCGAGGAGCGTCTGACCACCGATGTCTACCCGCCCGATTTCGGCTGGACCCCCGATTATCGCAAGCCGGGCGAGCGGATCGAATGGTGGTATCACAACATGGGGTCGGTCACCGGATCGGGCGTGGCCGAGATCACCAACCAGATGGAGTATGACGACGAGGTCGCCTATCACGCCACCCGCAAAGTCTATGATCTGGGCCGCCGTCACGACCCCCGTCCATGGTGCCTGACCGTCAGCTTTACCCACCCGCACGACCCTTATGTCGCGCGCAAGAAATACTGGGATCTCTACGAGGACTGCGAACACCTGATGCCCGAGGTGGCGCCGATCCCCTATGATGAACAGGACGCCCATTCCAAGCGCATTTTCGACGCCAACGACTGGCGCAGCTTTGACATCTCGGACGACGACGTGCGCCGCTCGCGCCGCGCCTATTTCGCCAATATCAGCTATCTGGACGACAAGATCGGCGAAGTGCTGGAAGCGCTGGAAGGCACGCGCCAAGAGGCGATCATCCTGTTCGTCTCCGATCACGGCGACATGCTGGGCGACCGTGGGCTTTGGTTCAAGATGTCCTTCTACGAAGGATCGTCACGCGTGCCGCTGATGATCAGCGCGCCGCAGATGGAACCGGGCCTTGTGACCGAACCCGTCAGCAACATCGACGTCTGCCCAACCCTTTGCGATCTGGCCGGTGTCAGCATGTCCGAGGTGGCCCCCTGGACCACGGGCGTCAGCCTTGTGCCGCAAGGGCAGGGGACCACGCGCACCGACCCCGTGGCAATGGAATACGCCGCCGAAGCGTCCTATGCGCCCATGGTGTCGCTGCGGTCGGGCCGATGGAAATACAACCGCTGCGCGCTGGACCCGGACCAGTTGTTCGATCTGGACGCCGACCCGCATGAGCTGACCAATCTGGCCGATGATCCGGCCCATGCCGACACGCTGGAAGATTTCCGCGCGATGGCCGACACCCGCTGGGACTTGGACCGATACGACGCCGATGTGCGCATCAGCCAGGCCCGCCGCTGGGTGGTCTACGAGGCGCTGCGCCAGGGCGGCTATTACCCGTGGGATTACCAACCGCTGCAAAAGGCATCGGAACGCTACATGCGCAACCACATGGACCTGAATGTGGTCGAAGAAAACGCAAGATATCCGCGCGGCGAGTGAAATCGCTGCGTTGTAGCGTGAAACGTCGGAAAAGAATAAGCTGACGGCACGCACATCAAGGCCCAAAGGGCCAACACGGAGGGACCAATGCTAACCTATATCATCTCATTCGGAGTTCTGCTGGCGTTCGCGCTGGTGATCTTCTGCACCATCAAATGGTGGAACCTGCGGCTGGTGGGGCCTGACCCCGTCGGCCTGTTCACCTTTATCGCGATCCTGTTCACATCCGGTCTGGACGTGGGCCTGATCATGTTCCCCATCGCCTTTGACTTTCCGCTGTATGCGGATGTGGCGACCGAACCGGCCTATGGGTTTACCAACCCGCTGGCGCTGGAATTCGGGTTCTGGGGCTTTCTGATCTGGGCGTTCTACTTTTTGACGGCGTTCTATTTCTGCGCGATCGAGCCGCGGGTGAAATTCTTTCAGCATGGCCTTGTGAAGCTGATCAACAACCTTGTCATCATCACCACCTGTGCCTTCACCGGCGCGCTGTTCCTGATCTACATGCCCTATTACATCCCCGAAATGGGCGATGGCGAAACGGTGATCCCTGCCTTCTACCTGATCTGTTTCTTGGTGATCCTTGCAGCGTCCTATTCGTCCACTGACATCAAATACGTGAAAATCCTGTCGGTCGGCTCAACGCTGGTGTTCTTTGCGCTGATTGTCGGCATGTGGATCAACGCAGGCATGTCGGGCGGCGAGTTCGTCGACACCGTCAGCCTTGTGGGCGGCTATTTCGGCAACATCCACAAGTTCGTGATCCCGCTGACCGAATACCACGAATTCTACCTGTTCTGGTGGTTCGCGTGGTCGATCATGATCGGTCAGTTCACCTCGCGCTTTGTCGGAGGGCTGAAGACATGGCAACTGCTGGCGTCCTTGCTGGTGTTCCCGTCAATCCCGCTCGTGATCTGGTTCTCGGTTGCCTACTACTACCACCAGAACGCCATCGACATGACCGGACTGGTCAACTGGTCGATGACCGTCGTGGGCATCCTGTTCGTGATCAACTCGTTTGACTCGCTGATCCGGCTGTACACCGACAACCTGAACCTGACCACCGACCGCTACGGCAAGGTGCAATACGTGCTGGGCAACGCCGCCCTGCTGTTTGTGCTGACCCTGCTGTTCCAAAGCCAGTGGCTGCAGATCCAATGGGTCGGCACCGTGGTGATCGGCCTGTACGTCGCCTGTCTGATCTATGTGATCGGGAAACGTGACGTGATCTCCGACATGACCAAAACGCGGCCGCTTCCGGCCGAATAATGCAAACCTAACGGTTGTCCGGCCTGCATGATGTGGGCCGGGCCGCCCTTTCAAATCCAAGAGGCTTCGAATGCAAACCCAACCCGCCGCCAGCCATTTCATCAACGGCCAATACGTCGAAGACACCGGTGGTGAAGCTTTTGACGTGATCTATCCCGCCACGGGCGAGGTGATTGCAAAGATGCATTCGGCAACCCCCGACATCATCAGTCAGGCGCTGGACGCCGCGCGCGCGGCACAACCGGCATGGGCCGCGATGTCCGGCACCGAACGTGGCCGCATCCTGCGCCGCGCCGCAGACATGATCCGCGAACGCAACCACGACCTGAGCATTCTGGAAACCTACGACACCGGCAAACCCTATCAGGAAACATCCGTCGCCGACGCCACCAGCGGCGCTGACGCGCTGGAGTATTTCGGCGGTCTGGCCGCCAGCCTGACGGGCGAACATATCGCATTGGGCGGTGGCAACTGGGTCTATACCATCCGCGAAAGCTTGGGCGTCTGCGTCGGCATCGGCGCGTGGAACTATCCGACGCAAATCGCCTGCTGGAAGGGCGCACCGGCGCTGGCCTGCGGCAATGCGATGGTGTTCAAACCGTCCGAAACCACACCCCTGTCGGCGCTGAAAGTGGCCGAGATCCTGCACGAGGCTGGCCTTCCTGCGGGCCTCTATAACGTCGTTCAAGGCTTGGGCGATGTGGGTGCCGCACTGGTGGTTGATCCGCGCGTCGACAAGGTGTCGCTGACCGGATCGGTGCCCACGGGCCGCAAGGTCTATGCCGCCGCTGCCGCTGGCATGAAACACGTCACGATGGAGCTGGGCGGCAAGTCGCCCTTGGTCATCTTTGACGACGCCAACCTTGAAAACGCCGTCAGCGGCGCGATCATGGCCAACTTCTATTCCACCGGTCAGGTCTGCTCCAACGGCACCCGCGTGTTCGTCCAGAAGGGCATCAAGGAAGCGTTTCTGAAACGTCTGGCTGAGCGTCTGGACAACGCGGTGATCGGTGACCCGATGGACCCCGATACCAGCTTTGGCCCAATGGTCAGCCAGCGCCAGATCGACATCGTGGACGGCTATATCGCCAAGGGCAAAGCCGAAGGCGCGCGTCTGGCCTATGGCGGCGACCGCATCGACCAGCCCGGTTTCTGGATTCAGCCCACGGTCTTTGCGGACGTCACCGATGACATGGCCATCGCCCGCGAGGAAATCTTTGGCCCCGTGATGGCGGTGCTGGATTTCGACGACGAGGCCGAAGTGATGGCCCGCGCCAATGACACCGAATACGGCCTTGCCGCCGGGGTGTTCACAAACGACCTGACCCGCGCCCACCGCGTCGCTGCCGGGTTCGAGGCAGGCACCTGTTTCATCAACACCTACAACGACGCACCGGTCGAAGCGCCCTTTGGCGGGGTCAAAGCCTCGGGCGTGGGCCGCGAAAACTCCAAGGCGGCGATCGAGCATTATTCCCAAGTGAAATCCGTCTTTGTGCGCATGGACGATATGGAGGCCCCCTTCTGATGACAGCCGATTACATCATCGTCGGCGCAGGCAGCGCAGGCTGCGCTGTCGCTTACCGCTTGGCCGAGGCGGGCAAATCCGTGCTGGTCATCGAACACGGCGGCACGGATGCGGGGCCGTTCATCCAGATGCCCGCGGCGCTCAGCTATCCGATGAACATGTCGATGTACGACTGGGGCTTTCAATCCCAGCCCGAACCGCACCTGAACGGCCGCCGTCTGGCGACCCCGCGCGGCAAGGTCATCGGCGGATCGTCCAGCATCAACGGTATGGTTTATGTGCGCGGCCACGCGATGGATTATGACCACTGGCGCGACAGTGGTGCCGAAGGCTGGGGCTATGCCGACGTGCTGCCTTACTTCAAACGCATGGAAAACTGGCATGCCAACGGACACGGCGGTGATCCCGAATGGCGGGGCAAAAACGGCCCGCTGCATGTCGCACGCGGCCCCCGTAAGAACCCGCTGTTTCAGGCCTTTGTCGATGCCGGACGGCAGGCGGGCTATCAGGTCACCGACGACTACAACGGCGAGAAACAAGAGGGCTTTGGCCCGATGGAACAGACCGTTTGGAAAGGCCGCCGCTGGTCCGCCGCCAACGCCTATCTGCGGCCTGCGCTGAAACACGAACACTGCACGCTGCGGCGCGGGCTGGTGGAAAAGGTGGTGATGGAAGAGGGGCGTGCCGTCGGCGTGCAACTGGCAGGCGGCGAGATCGTGCGCGCAGGCCGCGAGGTCATCATCGCCGCGTCGTCCATCAACTCGCCCAAGATCCTGATGCTGTCGGGCATCGGCCCCGCCGCCCATCTGGCCGAACACGGCATCGACGTCGTGGCCGACCGCGCGGGCGTGGGCCAGAACCTGCAAGACCATCTGGAACTGTACCTGCAGGTCGCCTCGCTCAAGAAAATCACGCTGTACCGCTATTGGAACCTGTTCTCCAAGGCGCGGATCGGTGCGCAGTGGCTGCTGTCGAAAACCGGGCTGGGCACATCAAACCAGTTCGAAAGTGCTGCCTTTATCCGCAGCAAGGCAGGCGTGAAATACCCCGACATCCAGTACCATTTCCTGCCCATGGCCGTGCGCTATGACGGCAAGGCCGCCGCCGAAGGTCACGGCTATCAGGCCCATGTCGGCCCCATGCGCTCGGCCTCGCGCGGGGCGGTCACGCTGGCCTCGGCCAATCCGGAAGATGCGCCCAATATCCTGTTCAACTACATGTCCGACCCGCAGGATTGGGAAGATTTCCGCACCTGCATCCGCCTGACCCGCGAGATTTTCGCGCAAGAGGCGTTCAAGCCCTACTTTAAACACGAAATCCAGCCCGGTGCCGACGTGCAAACCGACGACGAGCTGGACGATTTCATCCGCGACGAAGTCGAAAGCGCCTATCACCCCTGCGGCACCTGCAAGATGGGCAGTGCCGACGATCCGATGGCCGTGGTCGACGCCCAAGGCCGCGTGATCGGGGTCGAGGCATTGCGCGTGGTGGACAGCAGTATTTTCCCACGTATCACCAACGGCAACCTGAACGGTCCGTCGATCATGACCGGCGAAAAGATGGCCGATCATATCCTTGGCCGCAGCCTGCCTGCGGTGAATGACGAACCCTGGATTCACCCCGATTGGGAAACCCAGCAGCGTTAACGTTTAGCGACGAATTCGGTTGAAGCGGGGCACGTGCCCCGACTAATTAACCGAATGTTAAGAATTTGGTCCCTCATTCTTCTCCTGTCCCTGCCTGTCATGGCCGGGGCAGGGGAATTTTCCGGCCCCGTGCGGGTGATCGACGCCGACACCATCGACGTGGGCACAACCCGCGTGCGCCTGCACGGCATCGACGCGCCCGAGATGGATCAGGAATGTCTGACCGCACAGGGCGTCGCCTATGAATGCGGACGTTGGGCCACGGCACAGGTGCGGGCGCTGTTCCAGAACCGGCTGGCGCGCTGTCAGCAGATAGACATTGACCGCTATGGCCGCACCGTGGCCCGCTGTCTGGTGGGTGACGTGGACATGGGCCGCGAAATCGTCAGCCTTGGGCTGGCCTTTGCCTACACCCGCTATTCCGAAGCTTATGTGCTGGACGAAAAGGGTGCTGCCGTGAACAGCCGCGGCCTGCACGCCATGCGCGTGCAATCCCCCGCCCAGTTCCGCGCCCTTAGGACCAAGGGGCGCACCGCCCCCGATCCGGCCTGCGTGATCAAGGGCAACATTTCAAAAAACGGACGCATCTTTCACGTGCCGGGGCAAGAGTTCTACGACCGCACCGGCATCGACACCACGCGCGGCGAACGCTGGTTCTGCTCGGCGGCACAGGCCCGCGCCGCAGGCTGGCGGCCCGCCCGCAGATAGACCGTTATCCGACCTGATAGGGCAGCACGTCGCGCATATCGGGATCGACCTGCAGCTGGCGTTCCAACGGCGGCACCGACCGCTGGTGGCACTGCTTGCGCTCGCAGATCCGGCAGGAAATGCCGATAGGTTCGAAAGCATCATCGCGCCCCAGATTCAGCCCGTCGGCATAAACCAGATTGCGCGCATGGCTGATCTCGCAGCCGAACGAGATGGCGAACCGCCGTACCGGCGCGCCGAACCGTCCCGCCGGTTTCGACACATCCCGCGCAAGGCTCAGGTAACGCACCCCGTCCGGCGTCTCCGCCAGTTGGCGCAGAAACTGGCCAGGCTGTTCAAACGCGCGGTGCACGTTCCACAGCGGACATGCCCCGCCGAACCGCGCGAATTGCAGCCGCGTGGCGGAATGGCGTTTGGTGATCGTGCCCGCCTGATCGACGCGCACGAAAAAGAACGGAATGCCCTTGGCGCCGGGGCGCTGCATCGTTGACAGTCGGTGCACCACCTGCTCAATCGACGCGCCGAACCGGCTGGCCAGAATTTCGATGTCGTGGCGACAGTCCTGCGCCGCTTGCAGAAATCGCCCATAGGGCATCAGCGTGGCGCCGGCGAAATAGTTGGCCAGCCCGATCTTGGCGATGGCGCGCGCCTCGGACGACTGGAACCGCGCCAGATCCAGCGTCGCCTCCAACAGCGCATCCTGCCGCACCAGCGCCAGTTGCAGCAGCATCTGGAAGGTCTGCGTTTCCGGCGACAGCCGCGACGAGATGCGCAAGACTTTGGCCTGTGCATCATAGGACCGGATCAGGTCCATATCGTCGAATTGCACAGTCACGCCCGCATTGCCCAAACCTGCGACGACCGCCACCCGAATGTTGTTGATCCGGCCCTCGGCGGTGGCAAAATGCTCGGCGGCACGGTCGACCGCATCAATGTAGTTGTCGCAATAGTGAAAGAAATCGCGCACCTCTTCCCATGGGCTGGGGCGGGTGCGGGCATCTTCGCGGCCCAATGCCTCGTCCAGCGATGCCAGCCGTTCGTGGGTCTGCCGATAGCTGCGGTGCAATGCGATAAATGCATGGGCCAGTGCGGGCGCGTTGGACGCGGCCAGCCGCAGATCGGCCATGGGGGGCATGTCGCCGGAAAACACCGGGTCGGCCAGCGCCTCGCGCATGTCCGACACCAACCGCTCGCTGTCACCGGTGCTCAGTTCGGTCACGTCCAGACCGAACTCTTGCGCCAGTGCCAGCACCACGGTGGTGCTGACGGGCCGGTTGTTGTTTTCCATCTGGTTGAGATAGGGCAGGGACACGCCCAGCTTGGCCGCGAAATGCTTTTGCGTCATGCCGATGCGCGTGCGCACCTCGCGCAACTTGGCGCCTGCATATAGTTTCTGTTGAGCCATCGGTGCGCCCCTTTGCAACTTTGCACAAGGGGCACGTTAGCTTTGCAAAGTCAGTCCGACAAGGGCGTCGGCGCAAGCTGGCGCTCGCGCCAATAGACCGTGCCGATGGCCGTCAGCGCCATGATGGAGGTGATGGTCATCATGTACAGCAAGGGGAACGCGCCCGATTCAATGGTCAACATGGTGCCCACCAGCCCCGACAGCATCGCGCCGCCGCCAATCTGGATCGCACCACCCAGCCCCGACGCAGTGCCCGCCAGGTGCGGGCGCACCGACAGCATCCCTGCGGTGGCGTTGGGGATCGTCAGGCCATTGCCCAGCCCCACGAACATCATCATGCCAAAGAACGACCACGGGCTGCCGAACCCCAGCAGGAACAGCGTCAGCGATCCGGCCACCCCGAACAGATTGGACACGCACCCGTACAGCACCAGCCGGTTCACGCCCAGCCGGGTGGCAAAGGCGCCGGTGATCGCATTGCCGGCCATGTAGCCGATGGCGGGGGCGCCGAACACCAGCCCCAGCATGGACGGTGACATGTGAAACAGAACCGACCCGACAAAGGGCGCACCGCCCAGATAGGCGAAAAACGATCCCGAGCAGCAGGCGGACGCAAGGGAATACCCCCAGAACCGCGGGCTGCGCAGCAGTTCAGGATATTCGCGGAACTGTGCACCCAATGTCTTGCCGGTGCTGGTGGCGGTTTCGCCCAGATCGGCCCAGACCACCCACAGGGTGATGCCGCCGATGATGAAAAACGCCCAAAAGTTCGCGCGCCAGCCGAACAGTTCGTCCAGCACGCCGCCGATGGCGGGGCTGATCATGGGCACGACCGACATGAACATGGTGACGATGCCGATCATCGACGCGCTTTCGTTCTGATCGTACATATCGCGGATCACCGCACGGCTCAGCACCATGGCCACGGCGCTGACCGCCTGGCACATCCGAAAGAAAAGGAAAACATGGGCCGTGGGCGCAAAGATACAGCCCAGCGTCGCCAACAGAAACAACGACAGCCCGCCCAGCAAGACCGGCCTGCGCCCGATGCTGTCCGAGATCGGCCCGATCAGGATCTGAAGCATCGCGCTGACCCCTAGAAACAGGGCCACTGAAAGCTGCATCAGCCTGTATTCAGTATGAAAATACTCTGTCATGTTCGGCAGCGACGGCAGGAACATGTTCATGACCATGGCCGACATGCCCGCAAGCATAATCAAGGTCATCAAATGGGGCGGGGTCGAGCGTTTGAGAAAGCGCACAGATGGTATATGTTGCATTTCAGGAAGGTAGATTGCGCCCACTCCGGTGTCCATTGCGTTTGGCGCATAGCAGCCATGCGTTCACGTATGGTTTGCGGATTTGCAATTAGCACATCTTACATCGCAAAGGATTTGCAAATATTCCACAAGATGCTTTTGCGCGCGCCGCTGGCCTGATACCCTGTGCCAAATCGAAACAGGGGCCTGACATGAAAGACATTCTGACCGAACTGGAAGACCGTCGCGCACAGGCGCGGCTGGGCGGCGGGCAAAATCGCATCGACGCACAGCACGGCCGTGGCAAACTGACCGCCCGCGAGCGGATCGAATTGCTGCTGGACGAGGACAGCTTTGAAGAGTTCGACATGTTCGTGACCCACCGCTGCACCGATTTTGGCATGGAAAAACAAAAGCCTGCCGGTGATGGTGTGATCACCGGATGGGGCACCATCAACGGTCGCATGGTCTATGTGTTCAGTCAGGACTTTACCGTGTTCGGTGGTTCGCTGTCCGAAACCCACGCCCAGAAGATCTGCAAAATTCAGGACATGGCGATCCAGAACGGTGCGCCTGTCATCGGCATCAACGATTCCGGCGGCGCGCGCATTCAGGAAGGGGTCGCCTCGCTGGCCGGCTACGCCGAGGTGTTCCAGCGCAATATCATGGCCTCGGGCGTGGTGCCGCAGATCAGCTTGATCATGGGCCCCTGCGCGGGTGGCGCTGTCTATTCCCCCGCGATGACCGACTTTATCTTCATGGTGCGCGACACGTCCTATATGTTCGTGACCGGCCCCGACGTGGTGAAAACCGTGACCAACGAACAGGTCACCGCCGAGGAACTGGGCGGGGCGTCCACCCACACCAAGAAATCCAGCGTCGCGGACGGTGCCTTTGAAAACGACGTCGAGGCGCTGGCCGAAGTGCGCCGGCTGGTCGATTTCCTGCCGCTGAACAACCGCGAAAAGCCCCCCGTGCGCCCGTTTTTTGACGAACCGGGCCGCGTCGAAGACAGCTTGGACACGCTGATCCCCGAAAACGCCAACACCCCCTACGACATGAAGGAACTGATCCACAAAGTCGCGGACGAGGGTGACTTTTTCGAGATTCAGGAAGATTTCGCCAAGAACATCATCACCGGCTTCATCCGCCTTGAGGGTCAGACCGTGGGCGTTGTCGCCAACCAGCCGATGGTGCTGGCGGGATGTCTGGATATCGACAGCAGCCGCAAGGCCGCGCGGTTTGTGCGGTTCTGCGATGCGTTTGAAATCCCGATCCTGACGCTGGTCGACGTGCCCGGCTTCCTGCCCGGCACCGGCCAGGAATACGGCGGCGTCATCAAACACGGCGCGAAACTGCTGTTCGCCTATGGCGAGGCGACGGTGCCCAAGGTCACCGTGATCACCCGCAAAGCATACGGTGGCGCCTATGACGTGATGGCGTCCAAGCACCTGCGCGGCGATTTCAACTATGCCTGGCCCACGGCCGAGATTGCGGTGATGGGCGCGAAAGGTGCCACCGAGATCATCCACCGCGGTGATCTTGGCGATGCCGACAAGATCGCCAAGCACGCCGCCGACTACGAGGCGCGCTTTGCCAACCCCTTTGTCGCCGCCGAACGCGGGTTCATCGACGAGGTGATCATGCCGCATTCGACCCGTCGCCGGATCAGCAAGGCGTTTGCATCGCTGCGCACCAAGAAGCTGACGAACCCGTGGAAGAAACACGACAACATTCCGCTGTGATCGGTGAGGGAACGCAGATGCACCTGTTCGCGTTGGCTCCGAAAGGAGCAAGCCATGACCAAGGACCACGGCCCGTCCGTCAAGGACGACGAGACCTACGAAGCGCTGCGCGAGGATGGCGCATCGAAGCAAAAGGCTGCGCGCATTGCAAATGCACAGGCCAACAGCGACCAGCATCCATCCGAAAAGGGCGGCAAGCAGCCGCCCTACGAGGATTGGACCAAGGACGACTTGTACACCCGCGCGCAGGAACTGGACATCGACGGGCGCTCGGACATGACCAAGGACGACCTGATCAAGGCATTGCGCAACCGCTGAACGGGCAGGCGGCATGATGCGACGTGCCGCCATATGCGCCGCGCTGCTCGCCGCCAGTCCCTTGTGGGCCTTCGACGTGCCCTCGGGGCAGGCGATTGAACTGCAAGAGGTGTTGATCGACGACACCAGCGGCACCAACATTCTGCGATTCCGGTTTCTGGCCCCTGCCATCGCCCGCGACGGCGGCACCATGACCTATGCCGACAGCGCCCCCGATATCGAGGATCTGTGCGCCAAAACCGTCATTCCCTATCTTGCGGAATATACCCTGACGCCGGAGATCGTGGTGATCTCTCTGGCTGACCGCGCGGTCGAATTCGGCCAGCCCGATCCCGACGCAACCCAGTTCTTCGATGCTTTCCGCATCCAAGATAACACCTGTATCTGGGAGGCTTTTTAATGCCTGCACAATATCTTGCGGCGCACCCTTCATGTGAGCGGGAAGTTGCGTCTTTGGAGTCACAGCGCGGCGCGATGACGCAGCGCGCATATCTTTCACATTTGGAATCCGCTATGATTGCTCCGAGGAAACCCGAAGGGTCCCTTACCTCTATTGAGGCAGGGTCCGCGCATCTGTGCGGGCAACGCCTTGTGCAACAAAACAGGAGCTACAGATGTCGAAGAACATCATACTTTTGGCAATGTTCGGCCTTACCGCCGTTGTTGCCGCCTGTGCGCGCGAGCAGCAGGCCGAAGAATTTGTCGTGGTCGATCCCGAGCCCATCTCGGTCGAGCCAGTCTACACCGGCAAATACAAGTAATACCATTTCAGGGCAGGCCTTTGGGCCTGCTCTGGCCCCGCAGATCTCGCATGGGGGTGTCCCATGCTGAAGCATCGCGGTTTCCCCGGTCGTCTGGCCAGCACCGATTTCCAATTCACCCTGCGCCGCGCCAACCCCAAGGGCGCCACCCCGCTGATCCGCCGCGAACGCAAACGCGACCGCAAGCCTGCGGACCGTCGCGCCGATCTGGGCTTTATGAAAGCGTTGTGGGAAAATTTCGGCGCTGAACCGTTCGAGCGCGGCAACCTGGACGCGGGCCGTCTGTCGTGGCTGTTCGGCCGCGAGGTTATCCCCGCGATGGACGATTTCGACCCCGAAGCCTATGACGCGCTTCTGGTCATAGACGAGGCCGTCGCCCGCGCATCATTCCCCGAAGCGTTTGACGGGCCTTCGGCATGATTTTGCTTGCAAATAGCAACCTTTGGCAAGCATTGGCCGACGCGCAAACGCAGCACTTGGCGGCTGTGCCTGTGCCGTGTCAGGTTCAACCACAGGGTGCTGCGGCCCATTCTTGTGCAGCACCTGATCACCATCTCCATACCCCTTCCCCTTACGGGCGGCGGTCTGACACGCGTCAGACGCCGCCCGCCTTTTCCCGGACCCGCCCGATGCGGCGGAAACCGGCGCAAATGGGGGGCTCATGTCTTTTTACATTGCCGGAACCGATCAATCTGTCATGCGTTGAGCAGGCATATCAGGCAGTACAAGGACAAAAATCATGCCCCTCAAATCCATCATCATCGCAGGCATCGCTTGCGCAGGACTGGCCGCTTGCGGCGACACCATCGGTGAACAGGCTCTGGTCGGCGGTGCCGTCGGCGCAGGTGCGGCCGCGGTCACATCGGGCAGCGTACTCACGGGTGCCGCTGTCGGCGTGGCAGGCAACGTCGCCTATTGCCAGGCTTACCCGCACAAATGTAACTGATCATCGCGCGCGGGCAGGGGCTTCTGACGCCTCTGCGCGCGCACGTCTGATCCAATCTGAAATTCAAACCAATGCTGCAACCGCCCTGCTTTCGCACGGCGGTTTTTGGCGTTCGGCACAACCAACTTAAGGGACCCGCAATGTTCAAAAAGATCCTGATCGCCAACCGCGGTGAAATCGCCTGCCGTGTCATCAAGACCGCGCGCAAGATGGGCATCCAGACGGTTGCCATCTATTCCGACGCCGACCGCAATGCGCTGCACGTGAAAATGGCGGACGAGGCGGTGCACATTGGCCCGCCCCCCGCAAACCAGTCCTATATCGTCATCGACAAGGTGATGGAGGCGATCAAATCCTCGGGCGCCGAAGCGGTCCACCCCGGTTACGGTTTCCTGTCCGAAAACTCGAAATTCGCCGAGGCGCTGGATGCCGCCGGTGTTGCCTTTGTCGGCCCTCCGGTGGGCGCGATCGAGAAGATGGGCGACAAGATCACCTCGAAGAAAATCGCCCAAGAGGCCGGCGTTAGCACCGTGCCCGGCTACATGGGTCTGATCGACGACGCGGAACACGCGGTCAAGATCGCAACCGAGGTTGGCTATCCGGTGATGATCAAGGCCAGCGCCGGCGGCGGCGGCAAGGGGATGCGCATCGCGTGGAACGACGACGAGGCCCGCGAAGGTTTCCAGTCGTCCAAGAACGAGGCCGCCAACAGCTTTGGCGACGACCGGATTTTCATCGAGAAATTCGTGACCCAGCCGCGCCACATTGAAATTCAGGTGCTGTGCGACAGCCACGGCAACGGCATCTATCTGGGCGAACGCGAATGCTCGATCCAGCGCCGCAACCAGAAGGTTGTCGAAGAGGCGCCCAGCCCCTTCCTGGACGAAAAAACCCGCCGCGCCATGGGCGAACAGGCCGTGGCACTGGCACAGGCCGTGGATTACGCCAGCGCGGGCACCGTGGAATTCATCGTTGATGGCGACAAGAATTTCTATTTCCTCGAAATGAACACCCGCCTGCAGGTGGAACACCCCGTTACCGAACTGATCACCGGCGTCGATCTGGTCGAACAGATGATCCGCGTCGCCAATGGCGAGAAACTGACGATCACCCAAGACGACGTGCAACTGAACGGTTGGGCCATCGAAAACCGGCTTTATGCCGAGGACCCCTATCGCGGCTTCCTGCCGTCGATTGGCCGTCTGACCCGCTACCGTCCCCCCGCCGAGGTGGCCGCCGGCCCGCTGCTGGACAACGACAAATGGCAGGGTGATGCAGCCGCTGGCCCCGTCGCCGTGCGCAACGACACTGGCGTCTTCGAGGGCGGCGAGATCAGCATGTATTACGACCCCATGATCGCCAAACTGTGCACATGGGCCCCCACCCGCGCCGAAGCGATCGAAGCCATGCGCGTGGCGCTGGACAGCTTCGAGGTCGAAGGCATCGGGCACAACCTGCCGTTCCTGTCCGCCGTGATGGACCACCCGATCTTTATCAAGGGCGAGATGACGACCGCCTTTATCGCCGAGGAATACCCCGACGGGTTCGCCGGCGTGGAGCTGCCCGAGGACGACCTGAAACGCATCGCCGCCGCCACCGCCGCGATGAACCGCATCAGCGAAATTCGCCGCGCCCGCGTGTCGGGCCGCATGGACAACCACGAACGCAAGGTGGGCACAGACTGGAACGTGGCACTGCAAGGCGCGTCTTTCGACGTGACCATCAGCGCCGCCGACAGCACCGGTGCCACCGTCACCTTTGACAGCGGTGACAGTCTGCGGGTGCAGGGCGACTGGACCCCCGGCGACCAACTGGCCAAGATGACCGTGGGCGACGCGCCCTTGGTGCTGAAGGTCGGCAAGATCAGCGGTGGCTTCCGCATCCGCACCCGTGGCGCGGACCTCAAGGTGCATGTGCGCACGCCGCGTCAGGCCGAGCTGGCCCGTCTGATGCCCGAGAAAGTCGCCGCAGACACGTCCAAGCTGCTGCTGTGCCCGATGCCGGGTCTGGTGGTGAAACTGAACGTGGCCGAAGGCGATCAGGTGCAAGAGGGTCAGGCCCTGTGCACCATCGAGGCGATGAAAATGGAAAACATCCTGCGCGCCGAAAAAGCGGGCACCGTGTCCAAGGTCAACGCCAGCGAGGGCGATAGCCTTGCAGTGGATGAAATCATCATGGAGTTCGAATAAACCGCCATGGCCCGTGTCGCGTTGCATAACGCCCGCACACGGGCCTTAGTCCGGGGGCGACGTCAGCCTTCGGACTGGATCGCGCCGCGCAATTCCTGCTGGCGCAGCGGGGTTTTGTCCAGGCTGCGGGTGATCTCGCGCACATCCCAGGGAAACGGTTTGCGGATCAGCACATCGCCGTTCTTGTCCATGAGCGCCATCATGTACCCCCGTGGCCGCAGCTTCTTGCGCAGCGGCGACGCGGCGGCGGGATCGGTGTCCAGCAGCACAACCACGTCGTATTCCAGCAAATCAGCCGCCCGCGCACGCAACAGCGCCACCTGTTCCACATATCGCGGGTCGGCGGGGCTGTCGGCAAAGACCACGATGGGGCGGTTTGTCCAGACGAATTGCGCCAAATCTTCCGCATCCGCCGTGGCGAACAGCTCGTCCACGGGCGTTAGGGTGGTGTCATCGGCCCAGGCCGGAAATGCCCCCATAGCTATGAAAACAAAGGCGATAAGTCTTTTCATGGTGTCTCCCGTCCTCTCTAAGATAAGGGCTTGTGCGGCAAATTCGATGGGCAAAATGCGCGCAGGGGCGATTAAACCGGCGGTAACGGGGGCAGGGGCATGATCCAAACGCTCCGATCCGCGCGGTTTCACCGCACAGTGCCATACGGGGCGCATGTCTTGCGAAAGGACATCAGGCCCATGGACGTGATCCTGCATCTGGGTGCCCACCGCACCGCCACTGCCAGCTTTCGGGACACATTGCGCCGCAACGATGACGCGCTGAAACGGGCAGGTGTCGGTGTTTGGGGGCCGTCCCGCACGGGGCGCGACTTGCTGGCTGGCACCTTGCCCCGACCGGGAACCGATGCCACCCGCGCCGCGCGCCGCGCCACGGGGCGGATGCGGCTGGCCCTGCACCAGACCGCCGCCACCGGGATCTCCACACTGCTGATCAGCGACGAAACCATGATCGGCGCGGCCCGCACCAACATTCGCGCCCGCACCCTGTACCCTGACATCGGACTGCGCATGGCGCGCATCGCCCAGACCTTTGACGGGCGCATCAGCCGCGTCGTGCTGAACATTCGCGCGCAGGACCTGTGGTGGTCATCCGCCATCGCCTGCGATGTGGCACGCGGCGCACCGGTGCCGGGCTATCAGGCGCGAAGCGCCATCGCCCAGTCGCGCCGAAGCTGGCGCGATGTCATCACCGATCTGGCCTGCGCCCTCCCACAGGCCGACCTGCGCATTCTGCCCTTTGAACGCTTTGCGGGCCGCAGCGACGCTATCCTGAACGCCGGCGCAGGCTGTGCTGCGCCCTTGCCCGCGCAAGGCCAACGGCTGAACCGCGCCCCCGATGCCGCTGCCCTGCACGCCCTGCTGGCCGAACGTGGCACGCCCAAAACCTCTCCCGACGGCGCAACAGGCCGCTGGACCCCCTTCACCCCCGACCAATCCGCGCACCTGCGCGCCGCCTATGCCAGCGATCTGGCGTGGCTGGCCGCTGGCGCGGACGGGCTTGCAACACTGACACAGGATCCGGGACGCACCAGAGCGGGACAAACCCTGCCGTGCGCCCCACAGAAAGAAGGACAAAACCATGACCGACAAAAAGGCAGACTGGCGCACCCTGGCCGAGGCTGAACTGCGGGGCCGCCCCGTGGACGACCTGACGTGGAAAACGCTGGAAGGCATCGACGTACAGCCCCTGTACACCGCTGACGACCTGAAAGACGTGGACCACCTGGGCACCATCCCCGGTGCCGCGCCCTATACGCGCGGCGTCAAGGCGACGATGTACGCAGGCCGCCCGTGGACCATCCGGCAATATGCCGGTTTCTCCACCGCCGAGGAATCCAACGCCTTCTACCGCCGCAACCTGGCCGCAGGGCAGCAGGGCGTGTCGGTCGCCTTTGATCTGGCAACGCACCGTGGATACGACAGCGATCACGAGCGTGTTGTCGGTGACGTGGGCAAGGCAGGCGTGGCCATCGACAGTGTCGAGGACATGAAGATCCTGTTCGATGGTATCCCGCTGGACAAGGTCTCTGTGTCGATGACGATGAACGGCGCGGTCATCCCGATCCTGGCCAGCTTTATCGTCGCGGGCGAAGAACAGGGTCACGACCGCAAGGTGTTGGCGGGGACAATCCAGAACGACATTCTCAAAGAATTCATGGTGCGCAACACCTATATCTACCCGCCCGAACCATCCATGCGCATCATCGGGGACATCATCGAATACACCTCGGACTTCATGCCGAAATTCAACTCGATCTCGATCTCGGGCTATCACATGCAAGAGGCGGGGGCGAACCTTGTGCAGGAACTGGCGTTCACGCTGGCCGACGGGCGCGAATACGTGCGCACCGCCATTGCCGCCGGCATGGACGTTGACCGTTTCGCCCCGCGCTTGTCGTTCTTCTTCGCCATCGGCATGAACTTTTTCATGGAGGCCGCCAAGCTGCGCGCCGCGCGCCTGCTGTGGTCGCGTATCATGGCAGAGTTTGACCCCAAGGACGCCAAATCCTCGATGCTGCGCACCCACTGCCAGACATCCGGCGTCAGCCTTGCGGAACAAGACCCCTACAACAACGTGGTGCGCACCGCCTACGAGGCGATGAGCGCCGTGTTGGGGGGCACCCAGTCGCTGCACACCAACTCGCTGGACGAGGCAATCGGCCTGCCCACCGAACATTCCGCCCGCATCGCGCGCAACACGCAGTTGATCTTGCAAGAAGAAACCGGCGTGACGAACGTGGTCGATCCGCTGGCGGGCTCTTACTATGTCGAAAAGCTGACCCATGATCTGGCCGAGGCCGCATGGACCCTGATCGAAGAGGTCGAGGAACTGGGCGGCATGACCAAGGCGGTTGCCTCCGGCATGCCCAAACTGCGCATCGAAGAGGCCGCCGCGACCCGACAGGCCAACATCGACCGCGGCGACGAGGTGATCGTGGGCGTCAACAAATACCGCCGCGACAAGGAAGATCCGATCGACATCCTGGATGTCGACAACGTCGCCGTGCGCCTCAGTCAGATCGCGCGTCTGGAAAAAATCCGCGCCACCCGCGACGATGCGGCCTGCACGGCCGCCCTGGACGAACTCAGCCGCCGCGCCCGCGAGGGCGGCAACCTGTTGGACGCAGCGGTCGAAGCCGCCCGCGCCCGCGCCACAGTCGGAGAAATCAGCATGGCGATGGAAAAAGTATTCGGCCGCCACCGCGCCGAAGTCAAAACACTGGCAGGCGTCTATGGCGCGGCCTACGAAGGCGACGAAGGCTTTGCCGCGATCCAGAAATCGGTCGAGGACTTTGCCGAGGAAGAAGGCCGCCGCCCGCGTATGCTGGTGGTGAAAATGGGGCAGGACGGCCACGACCGTGGCGCCAAGGTCATTGCCACCGCCTTTGCCGACATCGGCTTTGACGTGGACGTGGGCCCGTTGTTCCAGACGCCTGCCGAGGCGGCGCAGGATGCGGTGGACAACGATGTGCACGTCATCGGCATCAGCAGCCAGGCGGCAGGTCACAAAACACTGGCCCCGCAACTGGTGCAGGCGCTGAAAGACGCAGGTGCGGGGGATATTCTGGTGATCTGCGGCGGTGTGATCCCGCAACAGGACTACCAGTTCCTCTATGACGCAGGCGTCAAGGCGATCTTTGGCCCCGGGACCAACATCCCAAACGCCGCACAGGACATCCTGCGCCTGATCCGCGAAACCCGCAGCTAAACGGCAAACGGGCCGCCCCGGTATGGGAGCGGCCCGCGCTTTGTGTCCTTTGCGCGCCGTTTACGGACGCGGCGGATAAATCCCGTCAGTCACGATACAAAAGTTCACGCCCTGTACCGGGCTGCGATGGTTCACCGGTGCGCTGTTGCCGGCCGATGTTACGGCGTCGGTGCGCAAGTACGAATTCGCAGGTGCGTTGGAATAGGTGTAGACGTCCCGCTTGGTCATATCCGTGCTCGACGCGCCTAAGATATCATTGGCCGGTCCTTTTTCGTTGCCGACAGAGCTGGTCACCGCAATCATGTGGTTGTGTTGCGGCATTTGCTGGGCGCTCAGCGTAAAACTGCTCGAGCCAACCTTTTGCCCCATGCTGATCGGGTCCAGCCCCGGTTGTGTGCCAAAGCCCACCATGCTGCGCCCGCGTAGGTCGGGCAGGCCAAAGGTGTTGACCGCATCGCCGCCATACTGATTGCCCAGCAACGAAAACAGGACTTGGTATTGCGCAATCGGCAACACCTGCCCGGCAGCTTGCATGGTCCCGCGCGGGCAGAAGTTGAACCCATAGGCCTGAATGGTGCCCGTATAAAATTCCTGTGCGCGCGCCTCGACAGCGGGCAGAACCAGCGCCGCAGCGGTTGCCACAACCGCGCCCATACGCAGCATGTGCGATTTGATAGAAGTCATCATGAAGAGTGTCCCTGTTATGCAGGCGAAACGGCTATCTCAAATTTCGTGCGTAACGCTCTGCTACGTCAATAAATAAACAAAACTGAACTCGTACCACTACCTCAAGTTGAAGGAATGGCGGCATTCATGTCAATAAATTTCCCGAAATAGTTGTATAGCGGACGCCTCTGATCAGGACGCCTCTGCCCCGACCGGTGTGTCCCGAGCTGCGCAGATCAGGACGCCATAGCCCACTAGGCCCGACACACCCGACCCCGACAACCACGCCCAGCGGCAGGGCAGGGCCGATCACAACCGTGCCTTTGGGGCGCAAATGCTTGTTTCATCATTAACTTCAATGCACCGAAGTGCGATAAACCGGCACAGTCTTGCATTTTTTGACATAGGAAACCGGGTATGATGCAGTTCGATCACATCGCCATCGCCGCGACCACTTTGGCCGAGGCGACAGAGTATGTTGAAACCGCGCTGGGCGTGAAAATGCAGCCGGGTGGAGAGCACGCCGTGTTTCACACGCACAACACGCTGCTGGGGCTGGCTGACGGTCTTTATCTGGAAGCCATCGCCATCAATCCCGCAGCCCCACAGCCCGACCGCGCGCGCTGGTTCGATCTGGACCGGTTCAGCGGGCCTGCGCGGCTGACCAACTGGATCTGCCGCTGCGAAGACATGGATGCGCTGCTGGCGCAGATGCCCGACTTGCCGCCCGACGGGGCAGGGCAACCGGTCGACCTGCAACGCGGCGACCTGCGCTGGCGGATGGCGGTGCCACCCGGCGGCGTGCTGCCCTACGACAATTGCTGGCCCGCGCTGATCCAGTGGCAAACCACTCAGCACCCCGCCGACCGTCTGGCCGCCAGCGGCGTGCGCCTGAAACGCCTGATCGTCAGCCATCCGCGGGCGGATGATTTGCGCGCCGCACTGGCCCCCATGCTGCACGACGCCCGCGTGGTGTTCGACACAGGCCCTGCCGCCTTGCGGGCCGAGTTTGACACCCCCTATGGGCCACGCGCCCTGTGATCCGCGCGGCCGATCCCGACGATGCCCCCGCCATCGCCGCCCTCTGGAACGCCGTGATCGCGCAGCCGCACATCACCTTTACCACCGACACCAAAAGCGACGCCGCCGTCGCGCAGATGATAGCCGAGCGGGCAGGCGCGTTCCGGGTGGCCCATATCGAAGGCGCGGTCGCAGGGTTCGCCACCTTCGGCAGCTTTCGCAGCGGTCCGGGTTATCGCCACACCGCCGAACATTCGATCATGCTGGGGCCGCAGGCGCGCGGGCAGGGGCTGGGCCATGCGCTGATGGCGGCATTGGAATCGGACGCCGCAGCGTGCGAAATTCACTTGCTGGTGGCTGGCATCAGCGGCGGCAATCCCGACGCCGTGGCCTTTCACAACCGCCTTGGTTTTGCGCAGTCGGGCCGCATACCACAGGCAGGGTACAAATCCGGCAAGTGGTTCGACCTGATTTTGATGCACAAAGCGATTTAGTCAGATTTATTGGATTTGACCTCGTTCCCATCCTGACACTGTCACACAACATCTCTATGGTGCGCCCCATGTCGATCTGGACCCGCATAACCGAAGCGCTCAGCGCCCTGACCGCAGGCGAAGGCCTGTCCGCGGTCTTTGACCGTCTGCGCACGCCCCCCGAACGCTCGGTCGGCTTTGCCATCGCCGTGATTGCGCTGTCGGCCAAGATGGCCAAGGCCGACGGGCGTGTGACCCGCTCCGAGGTCATGGCTTTTCGCGAGGTGTTCCACATCGCCCCCGAGGACGAAGCCGGTGCCGCCCGCGTGTTCAATCTGGCACGTCAGGACGTCGCAGGCTTTGACGTCTATGCCCGCCGCATCCAGTCGATGTTCCGCGACCAGCCCGAAACGCTTTATGACCTGATGGAAGGGCTGTTTCACATCGCCATGGCCGACGGTCTCTATCACGAGGCGGAGGCCGCCTTTCTTGAACAGGTCGCCGAGATTTTCGAACTGCCCCCCGCCCGCTTTGCCGCCCTGCGCGCCCGCGCTGTGCCCAATCAGAAATGCGACCCCTACACGGTTCTGGGCGTCGCGTGCGGTGCCGATCTGGCCACCACCCGTGCCGCGTGGCGCAAACTGGTGCGCGAGAACCACCCCGACGTGCTGATGTCGCGCGGCCTGCCCGAAGAGGCCATTGGCATGGCGCAGAAACGGCTGATCGAGATCAACCGCGCTTGGGACGAAATTCAGGAAACGACCACCTCTGGCGCGGCCTGATGCGGCTGGCCACATACAACGTCGAATGGTTCAACGCGCTGTTCGACGATGATGGCACGCCGCTGTCAGACGACGGCTGGTCCGCCCGCTACAACATCACCCGCGCCCAGCAGCTCGAAGCATTGGGCATCGTCTTTACCGCGCTGGATGCGGACGCTGTCATGGTGATCGAAGCCCCCGACCAGAACCGCCACCGCGACACGGTCCGCGCGCTGGAAGCCTTTGCGCGTCTGTTCGACCTGCGCGCACGTCGCGCCGTGATCGGCTTTGCCAACGACACGCAGCAGGAAATCGCGCTGCTTTATGATCCCGACGTGCTGGCGGCCACCCACGATCCCGTCGGCCACGACACCGGCAAAAAGGGCGCCCGCGACGCGCCGCGTTTTGACGGCACCTTTCGCATTGATCTGGACGTGGACGACACCGAGGACCTGATCCGCTTTTCCAAGCCGCCGCTGGAGCTGGCCATGCGCGCGCTGGCCACCGGCTTTGAATTCCGCATGATCGGCGCGCACCTGAAATCCAAAGCGCCCCATGGTGCTGTCACCGAAGCCGAGGTCACCCACCATTCCATCGCCAACCGTCGCAAGCAACTGGCACAGGCGATCTGGCTGCGGGCCCGCATCACCGACCATCTGACCGCAGGCACGCCGCTGATGGTGATGGGCGACATGAACGACGGGCCGGGGCTGGACGAATACGAACACCTCTTTGGCCGCTCGTCGGTGGAAATCCTGCTGGGGTCCGAAGGGCAGCCGCAGCTATACGACCCGCACGCGCGACTGGCGCTGGGGCGGCGTCTGGGGGTCATGCCCACCAGCGCGCGGTTCTGGATACGCCCCGAAAAACGCTATTTGCAGGCGTTGCTGGACTATATCATGATCTCGCCCGACCTGCGGCAGCGCGCGCCCAACTGGCGCATCTGGCATCCGCTGGACGATCCCGACTGCTGGCATGTGCCCGATTTACGCGATGCGCTGGTGACGGCATCCGACCATTTTCCGGTGACCTTGGACATCGAAATCTGAACCCTCTTTGAAATGTCACACTTCGCCCCCATATTGGGGGCATGAAACGTTTGTTTATCCCCGTCACTCTCGTGGCCGCGTTGGCGACGCCGTCCTATGCACAGGACGACGGCGAAGGTCTGTCGCTGATGGAGCGGGGCGCGCGGATGTTCATGGAAGGCATCATGAAGGAAATGGAGCCTGCCATCGACGATCTGGGCGGATTGATGGAAGATTTCGGGCCTGCCATGCGCAATTTTGCCCAGGAAATGGGCCCCGCTCTGGGTGATCTGATGGATCAGGTCGAAGACTGGAGCGTCTACAACGCGCCCGAAGTGCTGCCCAACGGCGACATCATCATCCGCCGCAAACCCGACGCGCCCGAATACGTGCCGAAAGAGGGCGAAGTCGAGATCTAGGGTCAGGACCCATTAATCCTGCACCGTCAGGCGCTGCCCTCTGTCGGCCCTGCATCGCCCGAAACCCGTGGCGTGCGCCGCCGTGTCTTGACCGTCAGATCGGCCCCCAGACTGTTGGCCAGCGATGCCAGACGTGCCTCGGCCACTTCGCCGTACAACGGCACCACGGCGGGCGACAAATGCAGCTCAAGCTGTTTCTTCTTCGGATACCACCGAAACTCGCCCCGGTCCGCATCCTTCTGCATCCAGAACATCGCCCCGAACCGCATCGCCTTGCCCAGTATCTCGGCCTCGAGCCGGGTCTTTTCGTCCAGCATCTCGTACAGGTTCTCGAACGGCGTGCCTTCGCTTTTGTTGGAATAGCGGTGCAACAGCGCCAGCCCCAGGAACACCCTTTCCGAATGTTTCAGCCCGCCCAGGTTCGCCCGCGTGGCGTTGTCGAAACATACCTCAGCGCGGTAATCGGGGTGCGCGCGCCAGCTTACATCGTGCAACAGGCAGGCCGCCTTGATCAGCCGCTTGCGCTGCACCGGCGCGGATTTGAACAAGGGCATGATGAATTCATAGAGTGTGCGGCCAAACCCGGGCAGGCGCGCGTCCTTGGCCTCGGCAAAGCGGCAGGATTCGATCAGCGGATCGCGGTCGCGCAGGCGCTGGGGCATCTGTTCGTACAGCAACCCCTCGCGGATACCATAGGACGACACGGCAATGTCCTTGGGCTTGAACGTGCGCACCAGCCGCGACAGCACTTCGGCGGCCAGCGGCACCAGCCCCATCCGTTGCGCCGAGATACCGCATTTGTTGCGCAGCTCCTCCGGGTCGTTTTCGGCGATAAAGGCCACCGTCTTGGCCACGCTCTTGGGCGTCATGCGGTATTCGTGCAGCACGTGCAGCGGATAGTTCCGCCGGTACATGTCAATGCGCGCAATCGCCCGCCACGACCCGCCGACCAGAAACAGACGGTCGCGCTGCATCCCCATGGCCTCTTGCAGCTGGTCCATGACGGCAGCGATATGGTCGCGGCGGCCCTTCTTGCCGCCCTTCACATCCACCAGCTTCAGCGGCCCCAGCTGCGATGTCTCGCGCCGGCCCACACGCCCGCCGGAAATCTCGGCCAGCTCCATCGACGACCCGCCGATGTCACAAACCAGACCGTATGCCCCCGGCCAGCCCAACAGCACACCCTGCGCCGACAGCCGCGCTTCTTCACGCCCGTCGATGACCCAAATGCGCAATCCCGTCTCGCGCAGCACATCCGCGCAGAACTCGGCCCCGTCCGACGCATCGCGCACCGCCGCCGTGGCCACCAGCGTCAGCTCGGGCAGGTTCATCCCGTCGGCCAGATGCTTGAACCGGATCAACGCCGCCAGCGCCCGCTTGCGCCCCGACGGGTTCAGCGTGCCGCTTTCGCTCAGACCCGCACCCAGGGCGCACATGATCTTTTCGTTGTAGAAATACGCCGGACTGCGCGCCGCGCCGTCAAAGACCACCAGCCGGACCGAGTTTGACCCGATGTCGACCACGCCCACACGGGCCAGCGCCCGCGCGCCGGGATCTTCGAACAACGGCCGCCCGAAAGGGCCCCAGTCATGCGGTGCGACAGGATCGGTGGCCGGAGTGCTGGCCTGTTCGGTCTGATCGGTCATTCGGTTCCCTATGGCCGCCGCAGTGTCGTTGCCGAACATGGCCCACGGGGGGGCCGTGGTCAATCAGTCCTCGGTGTGCGTCAGCTGCGGCACATCCGACGCGCCCGCTGAACCACGGCCCGAAAGCGACGGGTTTTCCATGAAAAACCGGTGACAGTTAAAGGCAAATCCGCTTTCGGGCAGATCGGGGCGCACAAATGTCCCGTCCGGCGCCATCACCCAGCTTTGCGCCACATCCGCAAGGTTTGCGGCCATGACCTGACTGGTGATCTGCGATTTGACCGTTGGATTCTCGATCTCGACCAGCGTTTCCACCCGTCGGTTCAGGTTGCGGCCCATCCAGTCGGCAGACGAGATAAACACCCGCGCCTTCTTGTGGGGCAGCCCCTTTCCGTTGCCAAAACACACGATCCGCGAATGCTCCAGAAACCGTCCGATGATGGATTTGACGCGAATGTTCTCGCTCAACCCCGTCACACCGGGCCGCAGGCCACAGATGCCGCGAATCACAAGGCTGATCTTCACGCCGGCCTGCGACGCGGCATACAGCGCATCAATCACCTCGGCGTCGATCAACGCGTTCATCTTGGCCCAGATTTCCGCAGGCCGTCCGGCGGCGGCATGTTCGGCCTCATTGGCGATCATCTCCAGCAGGCGCGGTTTCAGCGTCGTGGGCGAAATCGCCAGGTTGTCCAATGCTTCCGGCTCGGCATAGCCGGACAGGAAATTGAACACTTTGGTGGCATCGCGCCCCAGCTTGGGGTCGCAGGTGAACAACGACAGGTCGGTGTAAATCCGTGCAGTGATCGGGTGATAGTTGCCGGTGCCGTAATGCGTGTAGGTCACCAGTTCGTCACCCTCGCGGCGCACCACGGTGCTGATCTTGGCATGGGTTTTCAGGTCGATAAAACCGTACACCACATGCGCGCCAGCGCGCTCCAGCCGCCGCGACTGGTTGATGTTCGCAGCCTCGTCAAAGCGGGCCTTCAACTCGACCAGCGCCGTCACCGACTTGCCGTCCTCCGCCGCCTCGCATAAGGCTTCGACGATGGGCGAGCGTTTCGAGGTCCGGTACAGCGTCTGTTTGATCGCCACCACATTCGGGTCGCGCGCTGCTTGTTGCAAGAACCGGATCACCATTTCGAAAGTCTCGTAGGGGTGGTGCAGCAGCATGTCCTTTTGACGGATCGCGGCGAACATATCGCCGTCAAAATCCGTCACCCGTTCGGGCACGCGCGGGGTGAACGTGGGCCACAAAAGGTCGGGACGGCTGTCCAGCACCAGCTTGCCCAGATCGGCCAGACCGATCATCCCGTCGATCTCGATCACCTCCGAGTGCATGACGTTCAATTCGCGCATGATCACGGATTTCAACCGCTCGGGCGCGCCCGCCGAATGCAGCATCCGTACGACTTCGCCGCGCCGGCGGCGTTTCAGCGCGACCTCGAATTCGCGCACCAGATCCTCGGCCTCGTCCTCGACCTCAAGGTCGCTGTCGCGCAGCACCTGAAACTCGAAATGCGCGGTCAACTGATAGCCGGGGAACAACGTGCCGATCTGTTCGACCAGCAGTTCTTCCAGCGGCAGGAAACGCGTGCCTTGACCGGGCAGGGCGACAAAGCGGTCGATCTGTGCGGGGATCGGCAACAGCGCCTGCAACGGGCGCTTGTCCGACTTGCGTTCCAGCTGCAACGCCAGCGCAAAGCCGGTGTTGGGAATGAACGGGAAGGGGTGTGCCGGATCGATGGCCAGCGGCGACAGAACCGCAAAGACGTGGTTCAGGAAATAGTCGGCCAGGAACGTCTTGTCGCTGGACGTCAGTTCCTCGCGTTTCAGCACGTCGATGCCCTCGGCCTCCATCTCGGCCAGCAGGTCCGACAGCACCCGTTGCTGAGACAGCATCAGCGCGCGGGCGTTTTCGTTGATCAGCACCAGTTGCTCGGCAGGGGTCAGCCCGTCGGCGGCGGGCGTGGTGTTGCCCGCAATCGCAAGCTCGCGCAGACCGGCCACGCGCACGGTATAGAATTCATCCAGATTGCCCGCGCTGATCGACAGAAACCGCAGGCGTTCCAGAAGCGGCACACGCGCGTTCTCGGCTTCTTCCAGCACGCGCCAGTTAAAAGCCAGCCAGCTCAGCTCGCGGTTTACGAAACGGCCGGGGCCGGACAGATCAAGATCGTCCAGCGTCTGGGCTTCGGGGAAAGGGTGCTTCAGGAAATCTGCTTGTGACATGGCGCGCTGATAGACCGGTATTGTAACGGAGATATAACAAGCTTGGCGCCTATCCGACTTAAATGTCCAGCTTTAAGCCTTTGAAACAACGTTAGGATGGCAGATCGGCGCTTATGAGGCCGATCACCCTTCGTCCCGCCCCAGAACCTTCGCCGCCATAACCCGCGTCAGCGGCTTTTGCGCGCTCAGCGATTCTGTGTCCAGCGCCGCCACAATCCGCCGCGCGGCCTCGAACGACCGCTCCATATGCAGCGCCAGATAGGGGATCACGTCAGTGCGCGGTTTCAGTTGCCGGTCGGCAAACAGCTTGGCCAGCACGGCGGCCAGCAGCGTGTCATCCGGCAGCTCCAGAATGGCGGCAGGCGTCCCGCCCACGCGGCTTTGCAGATCGGGCAGCGCCAGACCCCAGTGCACCGGCGCACCGCGCCCCGTCATCAACAGCGCATGACCATTGGCCAGCACCAGATTGTGCAGATGGAACAGGGCGGTCATCGCATCGGCGTCCTGCGCAATCTGCGGCACATCCTCGACCGCAATGGGGGCGCTGGCAAGGTCGGGGATGTCCGCGACCGCCAGATCGCCCGCCGCCACGATGCGCGCGCCCGACAGCCCCGCCCACACATGGGTCAGGTGCGTCTTGCCTGCGCCGGGCGGGCCGGTCAGCACCAGCTTGCCCCCGGGCCAGTTGGCCCAGTTCTCGATCAGGCTGACCGCGACCGCATTGCCGGGCGACACCATGAAATCGTCGCGCCCCAGTGCGGTGCGCACCGGCAGATCAAAGCTAAGCTGTTGCGACATGGCTTAGTCCGCGTCGCGCTGGTCGGGGACAACTTCGTCTTCGTCGGTCAGGTGATGGTCCGACAGCCCGCGATACAGCAGACTGTCCTGATACTGCTGCACGGCAAAGCGTGTGACCACGCCCAGCGCGGCCGCCACAGGCACCGCCACCAGCATCCCGACAAAGCCGAACAGCGTGCCGAACACCGACAACGCCAAAATCAGCCAGACCGGATGCAGCCCCACCGAATTGCCCACCAGCTTGGGCGTCAGGAAATTGCCCTCGACCACCTGGCCGACGACGAAAATGCCTGCCACCAGCCCCAGCGACACCCAATCGCCCCAGAACTGGAACAGCCCCAGCCCGATGGCCAGCGCCCCGCCGATCAGCGCCCCCAGATAGGGGATAAAGGTGATCAGCCCCGCGACAAACCCCACGACCAGCCCGAATTGCAGCCCCACCAGCATCAGCGCAATCGCGTAGTAGGCCCCCAGGATCAGACAGACCGTGCCCATGCCGCGAATGAACGACGCCAGCGTGTTGTCGATCTGGCCCGCCAGTTTGCGGATGGTCGGCGCATGGTCGCGCGGCAGCAGTTCGTCGATGCGCGCCACCATGTTGTCCCAGTCCAGCAGCAGGTAGACCGACACCACCGGCACGATCACGAACAGCACCGCGATGTTGATCAGCGACGCGGCGCTGCTCAGTGCCGTGGTCACCAGCTCGCCGCCGCGTTCCTGTACGGTGGCGGCCACGCTGTCCAGCGACTGGCGCAATGTGCTGCCGGAATCCAGCAGCGACGGAAAGCGTTCGGTCAGGAACGTGCCGAAATTCTTGGCCAGATCGGGTGCGGTGTTGAACAGTTGCACCGACTGGTTGACCAGCGTTGGAATGACCAGCAACGCCATCAGCACGAACAGCAGCAGCGCCACCAGCGTGATGATCGCCGTGGCCAGCACACGACTGGCCCCCAGCCGTTCCAGCTTGTCCGCCACAGGGTCCAGGAAATAGGCAATGGCCCCGCCCAGCAGGAAGGGCACCAGCACATCCCCCAGCGCCCAAAGCAGGACGAAAAAGACCACCGCGGCAAAGCCCCAGTATTTCATCTGATCGCGGACGGGCAAACCCATGTGATGCTCCTGCACAAGTCAGTTTTACACATCGCCCATAGGACGTTTGGTTTCAAGGGGCAGGGTGGCGGCAGGGGGCGCATCGCCGTGTCGGATGTGCTTGGCTGCGATCTCCAAGGCGGTGGGCTGACAGATTTTGCAGACAGCCGCCGCGCGTCATCAAAGTTCGGCTGGTGAACCGTTCAACAAACGGTGGTTTCCGCCTGCGGCAGAAACGGTTGAGTTCTGACCAGAGAGCACCTGACAGCGGACCTTCAAGGACGAGCCAACCACTGTCCGCAGTGCGGGACGAAGCTGCCCTTTGAAATGGAGTGCGAAGCCGCGCATCGTCGGGCCGTGGTGCGGCGATCCGACCGTCGTGCATGCCACTTTATGGCGGCCAAGCACATCCCACCTGTCCGTCACGCGCAACAGCAACCAAATCGCCGTGCCGTGGGGCGGCCCGTCGATGCGCGGCGGCCTGCGGCCTTGACTCCGCGCGGGGGAATACGGAAAGGGCTCGTTCCCGGCATTCGCCGCGCGACGCACGAACGGCTGATCTGGGTAAAAACACCCCTCGCTCTGCCCTTCCAAAACCCCCGTTCAAACCCCAAGTGGTTGTTGAACGGTTTTGCCCTCACCATGATAAGAAACACTCGCTGCGCATCAGAAGAAATGCAATGTGGCGTCCAAGCAGACCCTCACGGCACCTTGCGCGAAGCGCCGATTTTTCGCCTCGGGTCCGATCTATAACGCGAAGGTCAAAACCATCCGACGCTCAACCGTGTCAATGCACCCGCACGCCTTGCCCTCGCAAAACATCCTGCACCGCCGCAACATCCACCGCCTCCAACGCCACACCCCGCGCCACCGCCTGCGCTGCCGCCACGCCCGCACCTTGCCCCGCAACCGCACAGCACGCCATGTTGCGCGTGGCGGCATGGGCGATCTTGTCGCCGCCAATGGCGCGGCCCGTCACCAGCAGGCCCGCAACCCCCTTGGGCAACATGCAGCGATAGGGGATGTGCATGTACCGCCCCGTGGTCGGCAGGATCAGCACGCCGTAGCCGTCGATGAACTCGGGGTAGATCCCGATGCTGTCGTCAAACCGCGCCTCGTGGCGCACGTCGTTTTCGGTCATATTGTACACCGCGTCGATCTTGCGGGTGTCGCGGATGCCGATGGTCATCCCGAAATTGCGCAACCGTGCCGCATCGCAGCCGGGGGTATAGGCACGCAGCACATCGATCGCCACCATCGCCTGCGTGCGGCCCTCCATCTCGAAGCGGGTCATGCTGTCGGGATCGGTCCCGTCGCAGCCCGCCAGATGCACGAGGTTCATATAGGTCATCTCGCCGCTGTCATGCACCGCGCCCCAGGTGCCACCAATGGTGTTCAGATGCGCCGGGATCAGCCCCTCCTTGATCGCCCGCTCGAACGGCTTGCCAAGGAACGGCGAATACATATCGTCCTCTTTCCCGTCCGTCTCGACCACCCATTCGCCGGTCGACCAGTCCTTGTAGGTCTGCGGATCGGCCTTGACCCCCGCCAGGAACGCCGCCTTGTCCACGCCCGCGATGTGAAACATCACGCTGGCGGCCTGCATCTCTTCCACGGGCGTTTTCACCGTGGCAGCCCCCGCCCGGTGTGCCACGTCGGCGTCGCCCGTGGCATCAATGACCACCCGCGCGGTGATCGCCTCGCGGCCCGCTTTCGATTCCACGATCACGCCGGTGATCCGGTCGCCCTCCATGATCGGCGCGACGAACTGGCGGTGCAGCATCGGCGTTATCCCGGCTTCTTGCACCATCCGGTCCGCCACCAGCTTGAACCCTTCGCTGTCCAGCTCATAGCTCAGCGACTGGCTTTCGGGCGTGGCAGCCCCCATCGCCTTGGCGCGCTCCTCGAATTCGGTGCCAAGGCCCCCGGCCTCGATGGTGGCCGCGTGGCGATACCAGGCAAAGCCTTCGACGCCGACGGCCGTGATATTGCCACCAAAACAGCCGAACCGGTCCAGCAACGCTACCTTCGCCCCCGCCCGCGCCGCCGCAATCGCCGCCGCCAGCCCACCGGGCCCCGAGCCTACGACCAGCACCTCGGTGTCATGGATCACGGGCGTTTCGCGGGCGGGCTCAAGGATTGTGGTCATGGGGCAGGCTCCTGTTACAGACCCGTTACATTGCGCCCGTGTCCGTCGGCGTCAATCCCTTGACACTCCGCCACCCACGATCCCAGATGCGCGCAACCCCCAGATGCAGGAGAGCCCCCGATGCGCACCGATTTCGACACCGAGCTGGAAGACCGCCTTGTCCGCTACGCCAAGATCGACAGCCAAAGCGACGGGCACAGCGCATCGGTGCCCAGCACGCAAATCCAGCTGGATATGTCCCGCCTGCTGATGGACGAACTGACCGCGATGGGCGCACAAGACGTGACGCTGAGCCAGGACAGCGTCGTGCTGGCCACCATCCCCGCCACCGCAGGCGTCACCGCTCCCGTCATGGGCTGGATGGCCCATGTCGACACCGCCCCCCAGTTCAACGCCACCGGGGTCAAACCCGTGGTGCACCGCAGCTACAACGGCGGCGACATCAGCTTTGCCGACGCGCCGAACCTGCGCCTGTCGCCCGACGAATACCCGTTCCTCGCGGAAAAACACGGCGAGGATATCATCACCGCCAGCGGCACCACCCTGCTGGGTGCGGATGACAAGGCCGGCGTCGCCGTGGTCATGACCGCCGCCCGGCACCTGCTGGAAAACCCCGACATCCCGCACGGCAAAATCCGTCTGGCCTTTGTCCCCGACGAGGAAATCGGGCGCGGCGTCACGCCGAACCTGCCCGCCGATCTGGCGGCGGATTTCGCCTATACCTTCGACGGCTCCATGCCGGGCGATGTGGAATACGAAAGCTTTTCCGCAGACGCGGGCGTTGTCAAAATCACCGGCGTGTCGATCCACCCCGGCTGGGCCAAGGACGAACTGGTCAACGCTCTGCATCTGGGCGCCAAGGTGCTGATGACATTGCCCCACGTCACCATGACCCCCGAAACCACCGAGGGCCGCGACGGCTTTATCCATGCCGTGTCGATGACCGGCAGCGCGGCCGAGGTCGAGATGCACTTCATCCTGCGCGACTTTGAAATGGAGGGGCTGGAAGCCAAGGGCGCGCTCTTGCGTCAGGTCTGCGAGACGGTGGCCGCCACCGAACCGCGCGCGCAGATCACCTGCGAGATCAGCCACCAGTACCGCAACATGCGCTACTGGCTGGAGAAAGACATGACACCCGTCGACATGGCCACCGCTGCAGTGCGCAAGGCGGGGATAGAACCTGTGTCCGGCGCAATCCGGGGCGGCACCGACGGGTCACGCCTGACCGAATTCGGCACCCCGTGCCCCAACATCTTCTGCGGTATGCAAAACGTGCACGGCCCGCTGGAATGGGTGTCGGTGCAGGACATGGCCAAGGCGACTTTGGTGGCGCTTAATCTGGCCACCGGTGTGGCCGAACTGGACGCGCCTGCATAACGGCGCAAGGGCAGGGCCGGCGTATTCATCTGCGCCGGCTGCATTGCCTGGCTTTCCCACCGGACCGGAATAGAACCCAAAAAACCTTGATCAGCAGGGAAACAGGGGGCACCCTGTTCCCATTGGCGTGCTTATTCAAAGCTATTTATCGCAGCTATTCATGATGGCGTTTCTGAAATTTCCGGCAGACAGGGTAGATAACGCATATGCTATTTCGCAAAACAACGGGGCTGTTGCGCCCCTCGTGGCTCAGGAAATCTTGTCTGTTTGTTGCTGTGTTCAGTTGCATGGCAAGCTGCGGGATGCTGGTGACGCCAATTGCCCATGCCATTCACAAGGACAAGGTGAAAGAGCCGGTGATCGGACAGGATCCGTTGGTGCAGGACATTGCCCTGCGCTTTGGTTTCATGGCGCTTCTGTCGGAAATGGTCTATTACCGCGAGGAAAAGGGCGGGCGCGAAAACAGGGGCGCAACCTGCCGTGACGCGTCGGTGCATCGCAACCTTTTGCAGCTGCCGGTGGTGGACAGAACCCAGCGCACCGCAGGACCCGCCGGCCGCTGGGAACGGGTGTTGAACACGAAGGATGCGAATTTCTGCCTCGATCACCCAAACGGGCTGTTCTACGAAACCTTCGCCTACAGGACGTCCAGCAACAAGGTGCTGGAGGTGGCGATCGTCTTTCGCGGCACCGAAAGCCCCAGCTTGCGCGACTGGAGCACCAACCTCTCTGCCGCCACAGGTTTGGAACCTCCACAATACAGGGTGGCAGAGGGCGAACTTGTAAAAGTTTTCAAAGCGTTGGGCGAAGGCCCTTACAAAGGGGCCTCGGTCTATACCGCCGGACATTCGCTGGGCGGCGGGCTCGCACAGATGGCGGCCTATCGGTTTAAACGGGTCGGGGCCGCTTACGCCTTTAACAGTACGCCGGTGACAAATTGGTCCTGGATGGTGTTCAAGGGCGACATCAACGAGGACTGGCCGGTCATTTACCGCGTTTATCACAGCGGCGAGATTCTGGGAATCGTCAGAAATGCCGCCGCTTACACAACCTCGACCCGGTTCAACCGCTATGACATCGGCCTGCAACTGCAGGAAAAATCGTTGATTGGCGGTCATGCGATGAAAATCATGGCCTGCGGTCTGGCAAAGATCATCGCCCGCAGCGCCCGCGTGGATGGCGCCCACCACTATCCGGTGCGCGACGCAGAGCGCATATATGCAACAGAACGCATGTGCAGCGATTTCCGCAAGGACAACAATATCGGCGGGTAGGCTCTGACCCTAACGCTTTGAAATCTGCTTGGTCCCGTCCAAAAGGCCGCAGTCAAAGGCGCGTCCGATCCCGCCTTTGACGGCGCCGTTTCGGGGTGAAACCAGCGCCACGCCGCTCCGGCCTGTCGGCCCTCCATCCTTGGCGAAAGTCACGCGGCGCGCACCCTGCGTCAGTTGGCACCGGCACCAATTTTGGAACTCAGCCCCTTTCACCCGCGTTTGGCCAAAGGACGATCAAGTCATAAAACGCAAAAACGAAGGACAGCATTCATGAAAAAGGAATTGCCCAGCCTACCGCTCGCGCTTTTACCTGTTTTACTCACACTGGGGCTATTGGCTCTGCAATTGTTCTACTACGGCGACTTTACGCCGCATATTCCGCTGGCCATCGGCCTTGCCATCACCGCGCTTCTGGGGGTGCTGCGCGGACAGACATGGCTCGACATCCGCGAAGGCGTCTTTCACGTGATCCATGTGTCCATGCCATCCCTTGCCGTTCTGATCGTCGTCGGGATGATCATCGGCACATGGATCGCGGCCGGCACCGTGCCGACCCTGATCTATTATGGCCTTACACTGCTGACACCTTCCATCTTCCTTGCCGCCGCCATGATCCTGTGCGCCGTGGTCTCGCTGTCCTTGGGGACAAGCTGGGGCACGGTCGGCACGGTCGGTCTGGCGCTGATGGGGATCGGTGCGGGGTTCGGCATTCCGGCCTACTGGACCGCAGGGGCCATCGTCTCGGGCGCGTTCTTCGGGGACAAGATCTCGCCGCTGTCGGACACCACCAACCTTGCCCCGGCGGTGACGGGGACAAATGTCTTTGACCACATCCGCAACATGATGCCCACCACGGTCCCCGCCATGCTGATTGCGCTGACGATCTATGTCGTCGTGGGCTTCGTGATGATCGAAGACGGCGCCACGGGCGACGTCAGCAGCATCTCGCAAATCACCGCCCAGCTTGACGACACCTTTGCGCTCGGCCTGGTGCCGCTGCTGCCTGCGCTGATCGTGATCTGCCTGGCCCTGCTGCGCCAGCCGCCGCTGCCGTCGCTGTTTGCCGGCGTCGTCGCGGGCGGACTGGTCGCCGTCTTCTGGCAGGGCGAGGGGCTGCATTCGGTCTTTGCCTATGCGCAATCGGGCTATGCCATCGAAACCGGCGTTGCCGACATTGATACCCTGCTGAACGCGGGCGGCATCCAGTCGATGATGTGGACCATTTCGCTGATGCTGATCGCCCTTGGCTTTGGTGGTGCGCTGGAACGCACCGGCTGCCTCGAAGCGATCATTCACGCCATCATCGCGCGCGTCAAAAGCTTTGGTGCCGTGCAAAGTTCGGCCATCGGGACGGCCTTTGCCACCAATCTGGTGGCGGGTGACCCCTATATCTCGATCGCGCTGCCGGGCCGCATGTACGCGCCGCTGTACCGGGGGATGGGCTATTCCACCCTGAACCTCAGCCGCGCCGTCGAAGAAGGCGGCACATTGATGAGTCCGCTGATCCCGTGGAACGCGGGCGGCGCATTCGTCATCAGCGCGCTGGGCCTTGGCGTGATGGGCGGCAACCTGGAAAACCTGCTGTATATCCCGCTGGCCTTTGCCTGCTGGACAGCACCCGTGATCGGCATCCTCTATGCGCTGACGGGGCTGTTCTCGCCCAAAGCCACGGAACAGGACCGCCGCGACTGGGAGAAATCCAACGAGGACGTGATGAACCTGGACGATCACGAACTGGGTGGCCTGGTCGAAAACCCGACAACCTGATCGCAGATCGCATGACCTGAACGGCTGGCGGCCCCCTTGCTGGGGCCGTTGGCGTTTATGACATAGGCGGCGATCTTGCCCCGCTTTCCCAATTGCGACAGCGCCGCCAATGCCCTAATCAGGCGCAAACCCCGTTCCAAGGAGGCCATGATGCGCCTGAGCCGTTATTTTCTGCCCGTTCTCAAGGAAACCCCCAGCGAGGCACAGATTGTCAGCCACCGCCTGATGCTGCGGGCGGGCATGATCAAACAAGCCAGCGCGGGCATCTATTCGTGGCTGCCGCTGGGCTTCAAGGTCCTGCGCAAGATCGAAAACATCGTGCACGAGGAACAGGCCCGCGCCGGTCACATGCCGATGCTGATGCCCACGATCCAGTCCGCGGACCTGTGGCGCGAAAGCGGGCGCTACGACGCCTACGGCGCGGAAATGCTGCGCTTCAAGGACCGGCACGACCGCGACATGCTGTTCACGCCCACCGCCGAAGAGCTGATCACCGACATCTTCCGCGCCAACGTCAGCAGCTACAAGGATCTGCCGCTGACCATGTACCAGATCCAGTGGAAATTCCGCGACGAAGTCCGCCCGCGTTTCGGCGTGATGCGCGGCCGCGAATTCCTGATGAAGGACGGCTATAACTTCGACCTGACCAAAGAGGACGCGCTGCACGCCTACAACCGTCACCTGGTCACTTACCTGCGCACCTACGAACGCATGGGCTTGCAAGCGATCCCGATGCGCGCCGACAGCGGCCCCATCGGCGGCGACGACACGCATGAATTCCTGGTGCTGGCCGAAACCGGCGAGAGCGAGGTCTTCTATGACAGCGCCGTGACCGATTTGAAATTCGGCGACCGCGAGATCGACTACGACAGCGTCGAAGACTGCGCCGCCGTGATGGAAGAATTCACCACCAAATACGCCCGCACGGACGAAACCCACGATGCCGCCCTGTTCGAACAGGTCCCCGAGGACCGCCGCCGCGTGGCGCGTGGCATCGAAGTGGGCCAGATCTTCTATTTCGGCACCAAGTATTCCGAACCGCTGGGCGCGGTGGTGCAGGGACCGGACGGCAAACAGGTGCCCGTGCACATGGGCAGCCACGGCATCGGCGTCAGCCGTCTGCTGGGTGCCATCATCGAGGCAAACCACGACGACAACGGCATCATCTGGCCCGAGGGCGTGACCCCCTTCCACGCAGGGATCGTCAACCTGCGTCAGGGCGACGAGGCGACCGATGGTGCCTGCGAGGCGCTTTATAAAGCGTTGAAAGCCAAGGGCCTGGATCCGCTCTATGACGACCGCGACGAGCGGGCAGGCGGCAAGTTTGCCGCGATGGACCTGATCGGCCTGCCGTGGCGCATCACCGTCGGGCCCCGTGGGTTGAAAAACGGCGTGGTCGAACTGACCTCGCGCCGCACCGGTGAAAGTGAAGAGATGACAGCAGACGCCGCCGTCGCCCGCATCGCGGAGATTTACGCAGGCATCTAAGAGGACACCATGCGCACGTTTCACATCCACAGCATCGGCACCGGACCATGATCGTGCGCACACTCACCTTGGTGGCGGCCCTGACCGCAGGGGCCGCCACCTCGCAATTCCCTGAATTCTCGCAGCAATACGCGCAGCGTCTGGGCGGTGCCGTCGATGCACTGGCCGAGGTCGTGGCCGATTTCGACGCCTCGGCCCAGGCCGAGGGGCTGACCCGCACGCAAGCACTGGAACAGATGCGCGGCACCCCCTTTATCGACCGCCGCCGCACCGACATGACCCGCACCTTTGCCCGCTACGATAAACTGCGCGCCGATCTGGTGGCACTCGACAGTGCGGGCCCCTTCATGCGCGCCTATCACGCCAGCCGCATGACCGACAGGGACGTCGCCCGCGCCGCATGGGCCGCCTTCCAGCCTGCCGTGCCGCTGACCTTCGCAGGCGGCATCTTCGCCGCCACGGGCTTTGTCGCCATGCTGCTGCTGATTGGGATACTGCGGCTGTTGTTGCCAATCCCCAAAGCCCGGAATCAAGGTGCGTAGCACCGCCGGGCAGCGCCCGACCGCCCCATGGGCGGGCGCTTCCTCGCTGTATTGCGGTTCATCAACCACACGCCAAAGATTACAAATAAAGTGGCACCCACGGGCGTTCCGATGCCCACCCGCGGTCGGGCGCTGCCCTCTGTGGCAAGATTTCTCTGCCCGCATTTCCGCCCTTCGCAACGCCACCCCCCACACGCAAAACTGCGTGACCAAACCCACCTCCCACCGCGCCACGGCTTGACCCCACCCGACAAACAAACCAACGTGCGCGCGACCCCGAGCAGGAGCCGAAATGGCCAATTCCACCGCCCCCTTTGCCCCCTTCGAATGGATGATCGCATGGCGCTATCTGCGCGCCCGCCGCGCCGAGGGCGGCGTCAGCGTCATGACATGGATCAGCCTGATCGGCATCACGCTGGCCGTGTTCGCCCTGATCGCCACGCTCGCCGTCCGGTCGGGCTTTCGCGCCGAATTCGTCGACACGATCCTGGGCGCCAACGCCCATGTGACCGTCTACAATCTGGGCGAAACCACCGCCACCGGCCAGCTTGACAGCACCATTCCCGACTATACCGAAATGGCGCAACGTCTGACCCGCGTCCCCGACGTGCTGCGCGCCGCACCGCTGGTGCGCGGGCAGGTCATGGCCAACATGCGTCAGGCCAACGCGGGCGTCGAGGTGTTCGGGATCGAACTCAAGGACCTCAAGGGCCTGCCGCGCATCGCGGACCCCACCACCAGCCTTGGCGACATCGACAACTTCGACCAAGGCATCGCCATCGGCTCGGGCGTGGCCCGCGAACTGGGCGCAACCGTGGGCGACAGGATCAAGCTGATCTCGCCCAACGGCGTGAAAACCGCCTTCGGCACCAGCCCGCGCGTCAACGCCTACGAAGTCGTCTATGTGTTTTCTGCCGGCCGCTACGACATCGACCGCACCCGCGTCTACCTGCCACTGGCCGAGGCACAAAGCTTCTTCAACCGCGAGGGCGTCGCCACCGAGATCGAGGTGATGGTGAAAAACCCAGAACAGGTCGACACCATGGTGCAGGCCCTGCAACAGGCCGCAGGGGACCGTGCCCAGACATGGACATGGCGCGACGCCTCGGGCGGCTTCCTGCGCGCGCTCGAAGTTGAAGACAACGTGATGTTCATCATCCTGTCGATCCTTGTGCTGATCGCCGCGATGAACATCGTGTCGGGGCTGATCATGCTGGTGAAAAACAAGGGCCGCGACATCGGCATCCTGCGCACCATCGGCCTCAGCGAAGGGTCCATCCTGCGGGTGTTCTTCATCTGCGGTGCCTTCACCGGCCTGATCGGCACGGCGCTTGGCGTGATCCTAGGCTGTCTCTTTGCCATCTACATCGACCCGATCTTTTCCTTCGTGAACGTGATGATGGGCGGCGGCGTCTGGGACCCGTCCATTCGCGGCATCTATGCCTTGCCCGCTCAGTTGAACCTGTCGGACGTGCTCAAGGCCGTCGGCCTGTCGCTGGGCCTGTCGTTCATCGTCACCATATTCCCCGCCCGCCGTGCGGCGCGGATGAACCCTGTCGAGGCGCTGCGTTATGAGTGATCCTGTTCTGCACCTGCAAGGCCTGCACAAGACCTATAACACCGGCCTGCCCGGCGAGGTGCAGGTGCTGCGCGGCGTCGATCTGACCGTGACCGCAGGCGAAGTCGTGGCGCTGGTCGCCCCCTCGGGGGCCGGCAAATCCACCATGCTGCACATCGCGGGCCTGCTGGACGTGCCCGACAGCGGCACCGTCAGTCTGGTGGGGCAGGACATGACCGGCCTTTCCGACCGCAAACGCACCGCCGCACGGCGCAGCGACATCGGCTTCATCTACCAGTTCCACCACCTGCTGCCCGAGTTTTCGGCGCTGGAAAACATCGTGCTGCCGCAACTGGCCGCAGGCACCGCCCGCAAGGCCGCCGAGGCGCGCGCGCGCGACCTGCTGGACCGCGTCGGCATCGCCCCGCGCGCCGATCACCGCCCCGCGGCCCTGTCGGGGGGCGAACAGCAACGGGTGGCCTTCTGCCGTGCGCTGGCCAACCAGCCGCGCCTGCTGCTGGCGGATGAGCCCACCGGCAACCTTGACCCCGAAACATCCGATCAGGTGTTCGGCGCGCTGATGGAGCTTGTGCGCGGCACCGGCCTGTCGGCGCTGATCGCCACGCACAATATGGAACTGGCCGCGCGCATGGACCGCGTGGTGCGGATGGACGCAGGCAGGTTGTCCACCTGAGCTCTGCTTTTGGAAACATGCTGTTTCCATAACGGCGCTGGTGAAATGGCCCGCGTTTTGCGCTAAGCTGTGCGCGACCGCACTGGCGCGGACCGACCAGAGGCACCGGCGACATGAGAGATCACAGCACAGACACCGACGCGCTGATCCCGCCCCTCAGCGCCCCTGTGGCCGCACCGCACAGCACCATCGCAGGCTTTGACGCCGCCGAGGACGTGCTGCTGATCGAGGTGCCACCGGGCGTCGACGCGGCCATCACCGGCCAGCGGGTCACGCCTGCCGGGCTGTGGGTCACCTTCTCCACCGGCGAGGCCGTGCTGCTCGAAGGGCAGGGCGCGATGATCCCCGAAGACGCGGTGACCTTCGTCGAAGCGGAACCGGACGAGGCGGCGGGCATCATGGCCGACCCTCTAAGCGACACGCACGCGTCGGCACACGACAGCACCGGCAACACGACCGTCGATCACTTCGACCCTGCCACCGACTGCATCGTCGTCACGGCAGACCAACCCGAACGCCTGTCCATAGCCACCCAGCACATGACCGATCACGGCGTGGTCGTCACCCTGTCGACCGGCGCGACGATCACCCTGACCGGCGTGACCGCGCCCGTGGACGACAAAGCGGTGGTGTTTGTCCCTACGGACGCAAAGCTGCCTTAACCCGTCACAGCACCGTCAACCCAAGCTGCCCCAGCAGGTCAGCCGCCTGATGCTTGGAAATAACCGCCCCCTTGAACAGCCGCGCATCGGTCAGCCGGACCCCGCCCAAATCCGCCCCGCGCAGGTCTGCCCCTTCGAACCGGCACTCCGGCAGATGCGCGTCGCGCAGCGAACACGCCTCGAAAACCGCCTCTCGGAAATCACAGGACCGCAGGTCGGCATCGGTAAAATCCACCGCGTTCAGCGTGGCCTTGCGAAAGGAAATGCGCGGCAGAACCGCCATGACCAGCAAAACGCCCGCAACGGAAAATCCCAGCGTTTTCGCATCGGTGAAATCGGCCCCTGTCATCTTGCAGTTCACAAGCCGGGCTGCGGTCAGCGTTGCCGCCCGAAAGCTGGCGTTGCTGAAATCCCCGCCGTCCAGCGTGGCCTCTTGCAGGTTGGCCCCGACAAAACTGGCCCCCGCCGCGCGACAATTGGCAAAACGGGCCTCGTCCAACCGCGCACCGTTGAATTTGGTGCCCGCCAGCTTGCAGCCGGTGAACTGCCACCCCGTCAGGTCAAGGTCAGACAGGTCCAGCCCGCCCAGATCGCAGGTGTCCAGCGTCGCGCTCTCACCCGCGACGCTGATCTTTTCCAGATCGGCACGGTTGGGGCTTTGGTCGGTCAAGGTGCGGGTGTGATCCATGCCAGCTATCTCGCAAAAGCCCGTGGGATAAGCAAGAACCGGGGCAGGGCGGACGCCGCCGCAAGCGCCAAAGACCCGCAAAAACCTCTCAGCCCAAACCCCTAAACACTCATCGCCAGAACCCGGCTGATCTGCGTCAGCCCGCGCCCCGATTGCGCCATCCACGTATCGAACGCACCCTGAACCGCCCGCATCGCCCCCTTCGAGGTCGGGGCCTTGTCCACCACACCCTCGGCCACCAGCCGCGCCACCACGTCGCGCGACAGGATGAAACTGTCGCGCCCCATGAACCGCATCGCATATTGCCCCGTCATACCCCCCAACCGCGCGCCGCGCGTCTTGAGCATCTCCAGCAATCCGATGTAATCCCCCGACGGCCAACCGCCCAGCACCGCACCCGCGCCGCCCTCGGCCCGCAACTCCAGCAGGAACGTCGCATTCTCGCGCACCGTGGCCAGCTTCGGCCCATTGCGCACCACGCCCTTGTCCGCCATCAGCCGGTCGAACCAGTCGTCGTCCATCATCGCACAGGCGCCCACGTCAAAGCCCTTGAAGGCCGCCTCGAAGCCCTCCCACTTGGCCTCGATCACCTTCCAGTTGAACCCGGCCTGAAACACACAGCGCGTCATCTGCGACAGCCAGCGGTCTTCGGGGATGGCGGCCAAAGCGTCCTCAGACAGCGGCCCGCTTCCCAACATGTCCTCCAGCGCTTCGGCACCGCCCTTGCGCGCGGCGGCAATGTCGAAAATCTGGTGAAAGTCGCGCATCAGTCGCAAATGCCTTTCAGCTCGACCCCGTCCCACGGCATCCGCACATCGCTTTGGCGCCGGTCGGGCAGGGGGGCCACCGGCATCACCTGCGCGATCAGCGCGTGCAGCCGTTTCGTGCGCGGCGCGGTGGGGGCCAGCGCGCGACAGCAGACGAATTCCTCGACGATCGACCCCTGTTGTTCATATCCGTAATCGCCAAACTTCGGATTGCGCTCCAGATCGAACAGATAGGGGTCGGCCCCGCGCTCGTGCTCCGACGCGGCCTTCAGCGGGGAATACCCCGTGGTCTTGCGGTTCTGCCATTGCCACACATGGGTCAGCTCGTGGCTCAGCAACATCGCGGCGATCAGGCCGATCTTGTCGGGGTAGTCCGGCAGGTAATCGTCCAGATACCAATCCTTGTCGAACAGCACATGGTTGAACAGGGTGACAGCCGCAGGCTTGGCCGTGACCATCTCCGTGGTGGGCGGCGGCAGGATACGCTCGCGGCAGGTGGTGCGGGGCCGCGCCTTGCGCTGGAAGGTGACCGACCGCGTCGGCGCGCCGTCCACCAGCCGCACCTTGGACGTGTCCAGACCGGTGCCGTGAATGGTGTTCGAAAACGCCACCTCGGCCGGTGTCATCGGCCGCCCGCAGGCGCACAGCAGCAACAAAAGGGCGATCATCGGGCGTTTCAGCATAGACCCAACTAAGGCGGCAATCGCCGCCTCAGGCAAGGGGGTAAACCGCCCGCTGCCTTACTTTTTCTTGACGAACTGGGTCAGGATCACGATGCGCTGGCCTTCGACGCGGCCTTCGATGTGTTCGGGGTTGTCCATGACCAGCGAAATGCCCCGCACGGGCGTGCCGCGCTTGGCGGTGAAATTCGCGCCCTTCACCGGCAGATCCTTGATCAGCACCACGTTGTCCCCCACGGCCAGCGGCACCCCGTTGGCATCGCGGTGACCGGTGTCGGCAGGCACATCCTGCGCCCAGGCCAGCGTGTCCTCGTCCAGATACAGCATATCCAGCGCGTCGCGGGCCCAGTCGGTGTCCAGCTTTTTCAGAATGCGGTAAGCCAGCACCTGCACGGCGGGGTCCTCGGACCACATGGTCGAAGACAGCGCGCGGAAATGATCGGCCTGTGGCGCGTCAAGCTGTTCGGCGCAGGTCGCGCAGATCGCCACGCGGCCCGTGGGGCCACCGGTCACGGTGGTGTCATTCAGCGGCGCGTCGGTGTCGCACAGGGGGCAGGGCATGGCGGTCTCCTCTTTGCGCCTGCTCTGGCACGGATCGCGGGGCAGGGACAGGGGAATGGGCCGCTTCGGTGCAAAAAAGATGACGCATCAAGCAATTTCGACGCGCATTATCCCGCAGGTCTGGCAAAAGTGGCCGTGGCCAGCGCGATATCCTTGCCAGACGGGTGTGCCGTCAGCGTGCAGCGGGTGAATATGGTGCCCTTTCCGGCCCGCATGACCTCGGCCCGCGCGGTGATGCTGTCGCCGCTGCCGGGGCGCAGAAACTGCGTGTCCAGCGTGACCGTCGACACCGGTATCATCGCGCCCGCATGCCCCATGCACGCCAGCACCATCGCCGTATCCGCCAGCGTCGCCATGACCTGCCCCGAAACGATCCCGCCAGCGCGGGCAATATCAGCGGTGATCGGGATGCTCAGCGTGCAATGCTCCGCGTCGATCGAGGCAACGCGCGGCTGCAAGGCCAGCACCCAGGGGGCGAACATGGTATCAAGGATGTCTTGGGCGGCGGTGGGGGTCATGAGCGGTGTCCTGTGGTGGGGTGTGGGCAGCTTACACAAGGATTGCCCGAATAGAACCACACAAGCGCCTCAGCGTAGGCCGCAGGCCTGCGCGTCAACCGGCAGCATGATGCGCAGCATCGTGCGAGAGGTCGACCGCGAATTGAAACCTATGTGTATCACCCCAGCGGAAACGCCCCGCGTTTTCGCCGCGCCCGACCGCCCCCATGGGCGGGCGCGTCTGCGACGCCCCCGAGGCTTGCGCCTTCTTTCGCCTCAAAAGGTCCACCGGACCTTTTGCAAGACGGCTACAGACCCGCGGTCAGGCGCTTGTGTTGGCGCTTGAAGTCAAACCCTCAAACATCCAACTCCTCAACGAACCGCGCGTTCTCCTGGATATACTCGAACCGCAACTCCGGCTTCTTCCCCATCAACCGCTCGACCAGATCGCCGGTCTGCCCCGGCTCGTCCTCGTCGATCGTCACCCGGATCAGCTTGCGCGTTTCGGGGTTCATCGTGGTGTCTTTCAGGTCCTTCGCGTCCATCTCGCCCAGACCCTTGAACCGCGACACGTCGATCTTGCCCGACCCGCCCAGCCCCTTCTCCAGCCAAATGTCCCGCTCGGCCTCGTCCAGACAGTACACCCGCTTGGACCCCTGCGTCAGCCGGTACAAGGGCGGACAGGCCAGATACAGATGCCCTGCATCAATCATCGGACGCATCTGGGTGAAAAAGAACGTCATCAGCAGCGCCGCGATATGCGCGCCGTCCACGTCCGCATCGGTCATGATGATGACCTTGTCATACCGCAAGTCATCGACGTTGAACTTCGCCCCCAGCGACACGCCCAGCGCCTGTGACAGATCGGAAATCTCCGCGTTCGACCCCAGCTTGGACGACGCCGCCCCCAGCACGTTCAGGATCTTGCCCCGCAACGGCAGCAGCGCCTGCGTCTTGCGGTCCCGCGCCATCTTGGCCGACCCGCCCGCGCTGTCGCCCTCGACGATGAACAACTCGGTGCCCTCGCGCGATTTCGACGAACAGTCGGTCAGCTTGCCGGGCAGGCGCAGCTTTTGCGTCGCCGTCTTGCGCGAGGTTTCCTTCTCCTGCCGCCGCCGCAGCCGTTCCTCGGCGCGCAGCACCAGGAAATCCAGGATCGCGCCCGCCGATTTCGTATCCGCCGCCAGCCAGTTGTCGAAATGGTCGCGGACCGAGTTTTCGACCATCCGCTGCGCCTCGACCGTGGCCAGCCGGTCCTTGGTCTGGCCCACGAATTCCGGCTCGCGGATGAAACACGACACCAGCGCACCGCCGCCCGTCATCAGATCCTCGCGGGTGATGGTCGCGGCCTTGCGGTTGTTCACCAGCTCGCCATAGGCCTTGATCCCTTTCAGGATCGCGGCCCAGAAACCGGCCTCGTGGGTGCCGCCCTCGGGGGTGGGCACGGTGTTGCAATAGGACTGGATGAACCCGTCGCGCGCGGGCGTCCAGTTGATCGCCCATTCCACCTTGCCCGGCACCTTGAACTTCTCGAACGACACCGATCCCGCGAACGGTGCCTCGGCATAGGTCGTGGCCCCGCCCATCGCCTCTTTCAGGTAATCCGCCAGACCGCCGGGAAAGTGGAACTTGGCCTCTTGCGGCGTCTCGCCGTCGTTGATCGCGGTTTTCCAGCGAATCTCGACGCCCGAGAACAGATACGCCTTGGACCGCGCCATCTTGAACAGCCGCGCAGGCTTCAGCTTCAGCGACCCGAAAATGTCGGGGTCGGGGTGGAACGTCACCGCCGTGCCGCGCCGGTTCGGGGCGGCTCCGACCTTGGCCAGCGGTCCTTGCGGCACACCGCGCGAAAACTCCATCGCATAAAGCTCGCGATTCTGCGCCACCTCGACCCGCAAATGGTCCGACAGCGCGTTCACCACGGACGAGCCGACCCCGTGCAAACCGCCCGAGGTTTCATAGCTGTCGCCGGAAAACTTGCCGCCCGCGTTCAGCGTGCAGAAAATGATCTCCAGCGCCGATTTGGTCGGATCCTTGGGGTGCATCCCGATGGGGATCCCGCGCCCGTTGTCGCGCACCGACACATGGCCGTTCTCGTGCAGCTCCACCTCGATCCACGTGGCGTGCCCGGCCACCGCCTCGTCCATCGAGTTGTCGACGATTTCCGCCACCATGTGATGCAGCGCACGGTCGTCCTTGCCGCCGATGTACATGCCGGGGCGCAGGCGGACGTGTTCCATGTCCTCCAGCACCTGGATCGAGGAGGCATCATAATCCGAAGAAGGCTCGGACCCGGACAGAAGATCGCTCATGGGGGCTGCTCACTTTTTTATGCTTGGCGGGTATAATGGCAGAGCAGGGCGGATGACGAAAGAGGGAACAGGGCAGGGGACCGGATCGCCCGCCGCACCCCCGCACACGCCCGCACCGTTGGACCCGCGCCGCCGCCTCTGATACACCCTGTCACCGACCACAACAGACCGCCGCAACCGTCAAGGAACCCCAATGCCAGATCAGGGTCACAGTTCACCACATCAGGGTCTGGTGCTGCCCTATGACACCGCATGGGCCGCCAAGGCCGCCCGCCACCCCAAGACCGGCTTTGTGATGTTCTGGGGCCACCGTGCCCGCAAGGGGCAGCCCGCCCGCGAAACCTGTTTCAGCCAGTGGTTTCCCAGCCCCTTCCGCCACCAGGGACAACGCTATGCCACCGCCGAACACTGGATGATGGCGGGCAAGGCGCGGCTGTTCGGGGATGCCACGACAGAACGCGCCATCGTCGCGTCGGACGACCCGCGCGAGGTCAAGGCCTTGGGCCGCAAGATCGCGGGCTTTGATGCGCAGGTCTGGAACCGGCACAAGGTCGGCATCGTCTATGCGGGCAATCTGGAAAAATTCCGCGCGCACAAGGACATGGCGGCCTTTTTGCTGAAAACGCACCCGAAAATACTGGTCGAGGCCAGCCCGGTCGACCCGATCTGGGGCATCGGCCTTGGCCGCGACGACGCCAACGCCACACGGCCCGGGAAATGGCAGGGCGAAAACCTGCTGGGCTTCTGCCTGATGGCCGTCCGCGACACATTGCGCGAGGACAGCGCGGCCCGCTGACCGGACCTTGGCTCAGGTCGCGGCGGACGGTCGGAATGAGCCCTTCCTGCTCATTCGACGGGCTGCAGAGAACGGCCGCTCTCGCGAGCAGCTCAAAAACGTGCCGGAACCACATGGGTTTTGCCTTGGAGTCATGTTCCGGCTAACCTTCTGTAAACGCAAGCATCTTTAGGGAGGGACAGAAACGGCCGATTTAAAACGGATGGTTCTGAGAAGGGGTTTGTTTCCGCTATCATTGTTCGTTAAGTTCGCGACGAAAGTCTGGACAGAGCTTTGAGTGACGGCTGGCTTGAATTACGCTGGCCGAGATTTGGCGCGTGGCTTGCTGTGGACTCTTAGCTTTCCATAATGAATGGCGGCTTTCGTCGGTGCGATTTGTAAGGCGGCTTGAGCATTTTGTCGGCGTCACATTCGTCAATCCTCGAAAGGAAGTTCTCGATGAAGAATATCTGTCGCTTAGTCCTGCTGAGCGTTTTTTTCTGTGGTGCTATCGTCCTGACGACCGCCTCCTGCGAGCGACAGCTGCGGCGCGCTCTTGACCCGAACGGCAGCACGCGCCAGTCGTGCAATGCCGAAGATTATGTTCAACTTCTCGGTCAGGGATTCGCGACCTTTGATCGTAGTGGCCTACCCCGGCGGTGGTCGCAGGTTCCGTTCGGCTCTGCACCACCCGAGAGAATTGTCGCTGACAACGTCCTGCGGCTATACCTCAGCCTCGACAATCGCATCGTTGCGATAGATTGCGACGACGGCGGACCGATTTATCGGCAGGCGGAGTAGGAGACATGTCCGCGGATCGTCACTGGTTCAGATGAAACCTGTCGTCAGTTTGTTTCGCAGCATCCGTCAAGCCAAGCTCTATCTAGGTCTTCACCGCAAACGCGTGACGTGACAAAACTCATGCGTTTGTGTTGCCGGCGATAAGGACCGTTTGTGTCCAACGCCGGAAGCTGCCGTTCGTCGGAGGTCCGCTTAGTCCCGCTTAATGGACATCGGCTGGTTATGCAGCGAACGACCGCTTCGAGGCTACCTTGACGTTACCACACAGGGCAGCGCCTGACCGCGGGTGGGCATCGGAGACGTTGGTGTGTGCCACTTTATTTCTATGCTTTGGCGTGTGGGTGATGAGCCGCAAGACGGTGAGAAAGCGCCCGCCCATGGGGCGGTCGGGCGCTGCCCGGCGGTGCTGCGCACCTTGACTCCGGGCTCTGGTGGACGTCAGCTCCGTCCCGCATAGCTGCCGTTGACTGTCAGGTTCGGCACCGATCATGCTTGTGGGTGCAGCGAAGGTCGGCTTCGAGCCCATTGTCGCCTTTCCACGGGGGGCGGAGCCTCTGGTCTTTAGTTGCATTCATTTTCGGTCCAGTGATTTTCCGAAAAGCTTCTTTTTCCGCCAATACTTTGAAGCTGAACCGTGGCTCCACCATTATTGGTGTCGAAACGGGCATCTATCGTTGATATGATTACTCCGCCGGAAGGGAAGCTCAGGATCTGAATGTCGGGTTTCCCAAATTCAAGCTGCATCGTAAAAACGAGTGTCGCAAACTCCTCTAGGTCGCCTTCCAACTGTTCTGAGACTGAAGCGACTATTCCGTTACAAACAATCAGGGATAGGTTCGTCTCCTCAACAACCCACTGTCCCGGCAAGTTGTCCGAAAGCGGCAGGAGCTTCCATTCCTGTTCGAGCGCGTGCTGTTGCGCCACTTCAAACGAGCCTCCCAGCATGAAGCCCCCGAGGCCCGGCTGGTCGGTGGCATTGGCGACAGAGGCGGAAAACAGGCTGAATATGGCTAATAAGTAGAACTTTCCGGGAAGGATCATTTAGGCATTCCTTGTTTAATGGCCTGATCGTCGCAGAAATAAGAATGAATTCAATGGCAGCAAAGTCCGCATAGCTGCCGTTGCCATCAGGTTCAGCTCCAAGCATGCTTGTGCGTGCGGCGCACGGCAGGTTTGAGCCCAGAGTGACCTTGCCCGGCGGTGCTACGCACCTTGATTCCGGGCTTGGTGAACAGCAGCTTTGTCCCGCATATATGCCGTTGGCTGTCAGGTTCGGCACCGATCATGCTTGTAGGTGCAGCAAATGTCCGGTTTGAGGCCTTTCGGACAGTAATAGATACCCAGAGTACTCGACGAGTTCTTCTTGTTTTGCGCCCTAAAATTCTTGCATGGTAGCGGCATCGCCAAATAATGAGGTTCTGAGTGCCCATCAATGTTTTAGCCAACTTCGAGGGGGCCGCGCCCTCTCAGGAGAAACCCAAATCTGTAGCGTGGCTTTGCGATGATGACTGGGAATTACCCGCCCAACTCTTTGAATTTGAACGTTGGCTTGAGAAAGACGGAAAGAACCTTCCGAAGGGAAGCTACATTGCTGATATCGGTTTTAGCCTAAGAGCAGACGCGAGTGGCGGCGGTGGCACCCTGTCTGTCTCAGCGATGCAAACACTCGTAATGGTCGGGATGGAAGTATGGTTTTCTGAGTATCAAAGTAGCGGAAAACCTTAAGGGGTGCCGTTGTCACTCCGTCCCACACAGCGGACCTCGGCATCCTCCGCAGCCAACGTCCACTCTGAACCGATGCGCTGGGGCATTCATCTGACGCAAACAGCCGGTTTTGCTTGGCTCATCACACCCCTAAACACATATCTCTAATAACCGGCCCCTAAACCGGAAAATTCTCGTCCTCTTCCCCGTCCTCTCCCGCAAGCCACGCCTCGGCCGCATCCCCCTGCGCCAGCGCAAAGCTTTTGATCTCCAGCGACGGAATCACCGCGCCCTCGACCTCGGCGGTCGTGCGCAGCCACGCCACATCGGACAGCACCGCACAGCGGTCGAACCGCATCACCGCCGCCAGCAGTTTGGGAAACCGCACCAGCTCTGCCGCCCATGCCCCCATCGAAGGCATCTCGAAATCCTCGATCGCAAACAGCATCTGCCCGTGGTGAACGCCCTGCGACGCGGCAATGATCTGGTCCAGCGCCTCGGCCATCATCGCAGCCTCAAGCGGGCCGGACAGCACGACATCGACACGGTTCGCGGTAGGTTTGGTCACAGTCATCATGGTCTTGGACCTTTGTGTTGGGGGGCAAACAGGCGCTTTGCCCTGCGGGTGCACGGATACGGATCAGGCGCACTGGCCCATTCTAGCATAAGTGGACCGCGTTCGACACACCGCAGCCACAGGTGCGACAACGCAGGCACCCGCCTGCCTGCAAGCGAAGATTTGCCGGCAGGGCCGCGCGCCCGCAGGCGCCGCCGCCTAGGGTCAGGACCCATTAACCCTGCACCGTCAGTTCGACAGATTTTTCCGCTGACAAGCAGCATCTGTGCAGTAATAGTGGTTCTATTTCAAGCAGATGCGCCGCAGGCATCGGGAAAATCCGTCGAACCCGAAGGGCGGCGATTTCACTTTATTTCAGCGGCTTGGGCCGCTTGCAAATAGAACCACTATTGGCTGCACGACCCAAACCACTGAAATTTCGTGGAATTGCCGCTGACGGTGCAGGGTTAATGGGTCCTGACCCTAAAAACCCGCACCGTGCTCTTGCCTGCGCCACAAGATTGCTGAAAGACTGCCGCGCAATCACACCCGATGCCCCGAACGCCGGAAACCCGATGACTGTGCAGCACCTGACCACCAAACGACAGATCACCGCAGCGCTGGCCTGTCTGGCCGTGCTGGCCGGCTGTGGCGGCTCCGACCGCCGACATCCCGCACGGGCAGCCGAGGTCGACTGCCTGGCGCGCGCGATGTATTTTGAATCGCACCGCTCAAGCCGCGACGGCATGATCGCGGTCGGCACCGTGGTGATGAACCGCGTGACCTCCGATGCCTTTCCCAACACCATCTGCGGCGTGGTGGGCCAGCCGAACCAGTTCGCCCCCGGTGTGATGACCAAAACAATGTCCGGCCCCTCGGCCACACTCGCCAAAGAGGCCGCCATGTCGGTCTACGCGGGCGAAAGACACCCCAGGATCGCGCAGGCCAAGTTCTTTCACGCGGCGTGGTATCAGGCATCTTACAACAACATGCACTACGTGGTGACCACGGGCGGCAACGCGTTCTATGAAAAGCGCCGCCCCGAGGATGTGACCTCCCCGTTCCCGCTTCCGGCGTTCCAGGGCTAGGGGCCGGACCCCCAGGGCAGGCGACACCCGCGAAAAAAAATGTGAAACCGCGCGGATTAAACCCCGCGGCGGCTCCGTTACTCTCATATGACACAGGCACCCTTTCCTCAGGCGATCACGAACGTGATGGACGATTTGCGCCGTTTCGCGATGATGCTGACGCGTGATCCGGCGATGCGTGACGATCTGGTGCAGGAAACGGTGCTGCGCGCGCTGGAAAACCGTGACCTGCTCAAGGACCCCGAGGGCCTGCGCGCATGGCTGTTCCAGATCATGCGCCGCCGCCTGATCGACCTGCGCCGCACCGCACAGGCGCGCGAAGGCCGCGAGGACGCCTTGCAATGGATCAAGGACGACCACCAACCGGCCATGCAGGACATGCAGGTCCGGCTGGGCCAGATCCGCGCCGCCTTTGCCCATCTGCCCCCCGACCAGCGCCGCGCCCTGCAACTGGTGGCCATCGACGGGCTCAGCTGCCGCGACGCCGCCGATCTCGAAGGCATCGCCATGGGCACCCTGCTGTCGCGGCTGGCACGCGCCCGCCAGCGCCTGCGCGCCTTTGAAAACGACCCCGCCATCGAAATGGTGAAAGGACTCAAACCATGACCGATCACAACGCGTCTCAGGATCAGACAGCCCTGCGCCCGGACCTGATGCTGGACTTTGCCAACGATACGCTGGACGTCGAGGATCGCATCACCGTCGCCCGCGTGCTGGCCGACCAGCCCCAGGCCGCCGCCGAAACCTTCCGCCACATCGCTGAACGCGAAGAGCTGCTTCTGGCGCTGGGCCTGCGCAAGGTGCTGGACGACTATCCGACCCTGCCGGGACCGCTGCCGACAGCGCCCGAACCCAAGGCGTTCAGCAAGATGGCCGTGGGCTTCGGCTTTGGCGTCTCGCTGGCCTCGGTCGTTCTTGTGGCGGGGCTGACGCTGCTGCCCTTCGGCACCGGCTCGCGTGCAGGCGACGACCTGATCGGCGAAGCCCTGCGTGCCAATGCCTTGGCCGAGCTGCGTCTCAACATGGTCTCGATGGACGAGGACACCTCGGTCGACCTGGCCGAAATCAAACGTCTGGCGGGCCTGTCGCTGCCCGGTCACCCCGCGACATGGGTCCTGCGCGACACCCAGGTGATCCCGTCGGACAGCGGCGCGTCGGTGCTGATGACATTCGACGCGGGCGCCGACGGCATGGTCACGCTCTATGTTGCACAGGCGCAGGACGACGCCCCCCACGCACCCAGCCGCCTGGCACTGGCCGACGGCAGGGGCGCATGGTTCCGGCACGGCGGCGCCGACTATGTGCTGATCGGCCGCCAGGCCCGCGACCCGCTGGACGATGACGCCACGCAACTGATGGCCTCGTTCACACCCGCGTAATTTCCGCTCCCAGATCACGGACCACTGCCATGACCCTGAACTTCAGACACTGCACGTTTTCGCGCCTCCCGGGCCATGCCAAATGGCACTGGTTCCACTGGTGGAAACCCTGGCACCCGCCACATTGGGGCGGCGGCAAGGATGACTGCGATCCGGTGCCCTGCTTTACCCCCGGCACGCGCGTCTACACCCCCGCAGGCAGCATCGCCGTCCAGGACGTGCGGCCCGGCGACCATCTGCTGACCCGTGACAGCGGCATGCAACAGGTGGTCTGGGTCGGACGGCGCACCCTGTCCGCCGCGCAAATCGCCGCCGATCCGGCACTGGCGCCGATCCGCATCGCGCGCGGATCGCTGGGTGATGACCTGCCATGCCGCGAAATGCTGGTGTCGCCCCAACACCGCTTCCTGGTGCGCGGTCCCGGTCTTGCGGTCGAATTCAGCGAACCCGAAATGCTGGTCCCGGCAACGGGGCTCAAGACCCGGCAAGGTGTCACCCAAATCGTACCGGACACCGGCGCAAGCTACATTCACCTTCTGTTCAAACGCCATGAAATCGTGCTGTCTGACGGCCTGTGGACCGAAAGCTTTCAGCCTGCCGCGCGCATGGTTGATGGCATGGAACGCCGCGTGCAAACCGAACTGCACAGCCTGTTTCCCTGCCTGCGCGCCCCCGACGCAGACAGGTCCGCACAAACCGCATTTGCCTCTGCCCGTCCCACATTGAAACCCAGGGAAATGCTGGCCGCATTCGAAATCGGCTAGGCACTGTCCCCTCAGGAGACCATCATGAAATCTCTCATGCTTGCCGCGCTTGCTGCCGGCACATTCACCGCGCACCCCGTCTTGGCAGCCGAAAGCGGCCGATCAACGCTGGGCGCACAACAGCCCATCCACATCGCCTGCTACCGCGGCCCGCTGCACGCCACGATCTGGGACGCACCCGAAGGCCACTTTGTCCAGGATCTGGTGGATTTCGGCTATGACTTTGCCAACGCCGACGCCATCGCGCGGTCGGTCTGCAAGGACGAAAGCCTGATCGGACACAGCGAACTGCTGAAAACCGCACTTCTGGAAAAAATCCGCCAGTCCCCACCGCGCGGCAAACGGCTGCGCTGACACGACTGGCGAAACCGCCTGCGCGCGCGCCAAACGCTCTGGCGCGCGCGGTTTGAAAATCTTTCCTTTGAAAACATAGCCTTTCAAAGGCAAGCTCGCGCTTTTATTTCACGGTGATCCGCACCGTGTCGCCATGTATTTTTACGGTTTCCTTGCCAGGTCTGTCCGCAACAAAGATTGTTTCATACACGGGGGTCCAGCCATTGCAGCTACCGCTTTTGCGCACACCGGGTTTGCCAAATGCAATGTGACCAGTCTTCAAAGCGGCATCCAGGTTTCCCTTGCTTTGTGCAAGATCAGCCTTGGTGGGCAACTTTCCACAGGCACCACGGATGCCATGCACGATCATCGCCTGACCCACTTTAAGTGAAATACTGCTTCTGAACTTCACCTTGTTTGAACTGTCCGCCTGCACATTCGTGGCGAAGGTCATAACCGAAAGCCCGGCGACCAGCGCAATTGATGTCGATTTAATGATATTCATGTTGAAAGCTCCTTTGACAATTGAAGTGGCCCTGATCGTCAGGACCTCGATGTCTGAACTATCATTCCGGCGGTGCGTGCCACGGACAAGGTATCAAAAGTTATATCATTTATATGATGGTTTTTCTTGCCTGCACGCGGGCTAAAGCGGCAGTGCGCCATTGCAAATCGCGATCGCAAGCGCCTGTGCGCTGGTCCTGGCGCCCAGCTTGCGGCGGGCCGATGCAAGATGCTTGCTCACTGTGACCGGTTCGATCCCCATCTTCTCGGCGATCCTTGCCGTCTTGTAGCCCTGTGCCAACCACAGCAAAACCTCGCGTTCGCGCTGTGACATGCGCAGGCCAAGATCATACAGACTTTCCGATGATGCCGTTTCTTGCTGGGGACGATATTTGGCCGAAAAAAGCGCCACCAGAAGGCGCGCAACATCCTGAGATTGCGGTCGGCTCAGTTTCAGCGCGCTTTCCACGTCCCTTGCATAAAGCACGATACCCCCGCGCCACCTGAGCCCGCTGCAAGGGAATAGGCTTGCGGTCGAAATGCCGTGACCCTCGAATATCTCGCATTGCCGCGCTTCGACATCGAGGGGCCGCGTGCTGAGCTTTCGCGTGACGTCAAGCGTGGCGGTCTCATTCGAGTTTGCGCAATGTGCCAGCCAAGGGTCACGCAAGTGTATGCGTTCGGAAATATAACTGTCCATCAACGCGGGCGGGAGGGACGTGCGCACCAATGGTGCGGTATAGCCTCCAAGGCTCGACGACCCGACTGTGACCCAGTCGCTGCCAATATCGGTAAAAAGATCGCGCCCTGCGTGCCAGAACACCTCGGGCGATGCGCTACCGTCCAGACGATCGCAAGCATCTATCAGCGTGTTGAGATAGCTGTTCATAAGTTGAACTTAACGGCAAACGATACGGATAAAAGACTAAATTCCCCGGAAATTCATGCCCCCCGCTCACCGGAACGCAGGCCCGTGCGCCCAGACGGTCAGCGAATGGCGCACGCCGCTGCGCACCGGCGTCACCTGATGCAGCGTAAAGCTGGGGAACACGGTCACACAGCCCTGCGCGCGGCCGGCCTCCAGCACCTGCGCGCCGGGCATCACCTCCAACGTGCCGCCTTCGTAATCCTCGGGCGGCGACAGTTGCAGCACCAGCGTCAGCTTGCGCTTGGCCGAAATCGGCCCGCCGCCGATGTCCGAATGCCACACGAAATGCCCCGCCGCACTGGCGCGATAGATCGCCACCTGCGGGCTTTCCTCGAAGGCCGTCAGATCAAACCCAAAGTGATCGCGGTTCGCCACCCGCACCAGATCAATCAGCCGGTCCATGACCCAAGCCAGCCCCTCGACCTCGTCGGTCCACACCAGATCGGCACTGCGCATATTGTGGTCACGGTTGCGCCCCACCAGCAGGGCGGGGTCACTGGGGGCCTGCGATATGGCAGCCACGATCGCGTCGCATTCGCCGACGCTAAAGGCCTGCGGAATCGTATGCATGGACAGCATGTCGGGGATCTTTCAAACAAGGGTGCGCCGACGCCCGAAATGGGGCCAAACAGGCGGTCGCGCATCATAGCACCGCGTCGCATCCCTGTCCGAAAATTCGATTGCCCCGAGGGGGTCAGACAGGCGAAATCCTGCGCAGGGGGAGGGCGGAGAGGGCACGAAGATGAGCTTCGACGCAATTCGGGCCAAGGACGGCTGTGCGGGACTTTGCCGCCGTTTGCTTCGACGAACTCAATGTCAGCTTTCGCCAAAGGTGTTATGATCTGCGGCACGTCACCTAAGCAACATACCACTCAATCAGTTCGAAAAACGATTCCCAAGTCGGTTCTGCCTTGCCTTGCTCTAGGTCATCAAACTCTGCGACTTCTAAATCGTACACTTTCTGATTTATTTTTGAATACAGAATGAACCCTTCACCCTCACCCGAGCTAAGACAAATATAGCCGTCAGGAAGGTTGTAGATGTCGCGGCCAAATTCCGTTGCCTCAAAAATTTGCCTAGTTGGTGAGAAAATGTCTAACAATTCGCCGAGCTGCCTACTTAAAATCGCCGCGAAATTGTATACTTCAAAAATCTCTCTAACTTGATCATGTTGAAGTAAATCCAACTCAGCCAAGCTCTCTCTTACTACCTCAGATTGCTCTGATGGCCGTTTGGCCTTCGGGCCATGTTTGTACATTCCTTGAATAATCTTGTCTGGTATCATTCTCCTACCCTCTGCGTTCGCTCCAGCGAATTGCTGTCTACCTCTATCAATCACCCGGTGGTTTTTTGCCATGCTGGTCAAGGGCTCATCGCGCAAAGCCGACATTCCTGGGACATGCAGCATCCGGCAATAAGTCCTCAAACCCCACCTTCGCTGCGATCCTCGCCAAGGTCTGCTATGCCACCCCACTTCGGTCCACGCCGATCGGGCCAACACCCACCGACGCATCCCGTCCTAACCCCCCGCCAGCCAATCCAGCACAACCCCCGCAATCTCCTGCGGCTTCTGGTGGAACAGCCAGTGGTCCGCATCCGCAATCTCCACCCGCGTCAGGTCCGGCGCGTATTCCTCCAGCCCCTCGGTCGCCTCGGGCATCAACGCCACATCGCCCGCCGCCCAGATCAGCAGATGCGGGCAGCGCACCTGCAACCGCTCCACCGGCATCGGGCGCAGATCGGTCACGGGCTTGCCCGGATCAGCCACCACCAAGGGCGACGCGCGATACCAGTTGATCATCCCGCGCAACCGCCCCGGACGCCCCCACGCTTCCTTGTAGCGCGCCAGCACATCGCCTTGCAGCCACGACATATCCATCTTGGCCGAGAACAGCGCCAGCAGCTTCTCAAAATCATTGGCCGCCAGCCGGTCCTCGGACCCTTCGGCGCGCAAATAGTTGATGTATTGCGACGCCTCGGACTGCCGGCCCCCCTTGGCCATCTCGCGCTGGAAGGGGGCGGGGTGCACCCCGTTGGCAATGATCAGCCGCGACACCCGTTCGGGGTGCATGAACGCCAGCGCATAGGCCACGCCGGCGCCCCAGTCATGCCCCAGCACCGTCACCGGCCCCCCATCGCCAATCAGCGCCACCATGTCCGACACCAGCGCCGATGCGGTGTAATCCCCCACATCCGCAGGCGCCCAGCTGCGCCCGTATCCCCGCTGGTCGGGGGCGATCACGTGATACCGCTCAGCCAGCAGCGGGGCAAAGTCGTCCCACGCGCCGCCATACTCGGGAAACCCGTGCAACAAAAGCAACCGGGGCAGGGTGGGGTCGCCCCACGTGCGCACGTAAAACTGTTGCCCGTTCAGATCGCGCATCCCCGCCTGCATGGTCATTCTCCCTTGGCCTTGCTCTCGAACCGCAGCCCGGCGGCGGTGCCCGCTCCGAACCCGTTCCAATAGGTGTGCGCGTCGGTCGGCTTGCCCGCGTCATCCAGCGCCACGACACCGTCGCCCGACACCGGGACCAGATCGAAATACTCCGCCTTATCCACCTCGCCCTTCAAATGCACGTCCATGAACGCCGTGGCAAAATGCTGGGCAATGTTGTTCATCCGGTTGGTGTCCCAAACCGCATCCGCGTAATGCTCGAACGGCGCATAGCCCAGCCCTTCGTCAATGCCCCAGCTTTCGCGGGGTGCCGGCATCGGCGCGGCGGCATTGTGGCCCGCATTGTCAAAGGTCAGCAAATGCCGGTCGGTGCCGGTGGTGCCGTCGAAAATGCCACGGATCGCGTCATAGATCGACGTGTCGTCCACGCTGCCCGCCATCAGCATCAGCGGCTTGCGGAAACCGGCCAGCCCTTGGGCATCCCAGAACCCCGCGTTGTTGCCCCACGGCCCGATGGCGATGATCGCCTTGACGCGGTCGTCGATCAACGCCTCGTGGCTCTCCGACCCCGCCAGATGCGCCGCCAGCAACCCGTTCGGCGTGCCCCAGCTGTATTCCGTCGACGCCTGCGTGACCCCGGCACCGCCAAAGATCATCGCGCCGTAGCCGCCCATGGAATAGCCGATCACCCCGACAGTATCGCCATCAATGATCGCGCCCAGCGGCCCGTTCAGCGACGCCATGCTGTCGATGACAAACCGCTGGTCGATGGGCCGGTTCAACAGGGTCGATCCGAACGCGCCCTTGTCGGAATAGGTGCTGTCGGTGTGGTCGATCGACACGGTGACATAGCCCTTGGAGGCCAGGTTCTCGCCCAGATGGCTCATCAGGAACCGGTTGCCGGGATAGCCGTGGCTGATCACGATCAAGGGAAACAGCGCATCCTCCACCGGCGCCGCATCGCGCGCGGCCCGTCCCGTCAGCGCCGCCTGCCTTTTGCCGTCGCGCAGGGTGGTGGTGTATTCGCCGCCCGGCTCGGTGCCTGTCGCGGCGGGATACCACACCTCGACCGTCAGCGGACGGTCATAGGTGGGGGCGTTGTCCGCGGTGGTGTTCAGGATGTCGATCTGGCCCGCATGGGTAAACTCCAGCGTCTGCACGCCGATCACATAGTCGCCATAAGGCGCCAGCGCCGGCGCGTCGGGGCGGATCTGGTCAATCGGGTTCGCACACAGCATCCCCGCCGCGCCGATCCCCGCAAGGCCCAATGTAACCGATTTCAATGTGGTGGTCATGACAGCTCTCCCTCTCTGTCTGGTCCCGAAAGCCCGGGGGACAATGCCCCCCGGTGCCCTGTGCGCCCGCCCGTGGCCGTCGCGCGGGCACTGTGGCACAGCCACCGCACCGATCAACCCGTGACCTTACGGCGTGAGGGGCCGCGCCGCCCTGTCGCCGCACCACAGCCCAAGGCGGCCCAACTCTGCCCAGCGTCGCGTTCCAGCAAGTTGAAGATACAGTTGCTAGCAACAGCCCTTGGCCAGCCCGCACCCGAATGAGCGGTTTTCAGCAAAAGACCCGCCTTAAGAAACTGGACGAATGTTTCAACCTATGAGATAGTGTCTTGGCACTGCACAACCCTGAAAAGGGCAAACAAAAAAGGCAGGCACCGAAGGCAAGCAGGTACGTTATGGCCTATAATATCAGTGAAACATCCGGCAACTCCACGGGTGGCGCGTCGACGGGCTTTGATGCCTGGACGTTCGACGTGGCCTTGTCCGATGCCGTCGTGCGCGGCGATTTCGACGAAGACACCAATCAGGACGGCATCAGCGACGGCGAAGCGTCAAGCTACCGGTTCTCGGCGCTCAGCACGAACAAATACGGCACGCTCAGCTTCAACACCAGCACCGGCAAGTTCACCTTTACCATCAATCAGGCGGCGGTGATCGCGTCGGGGTCCAGCCAGACCGTCGAATTCACCATCACGGGCACGCGCGGGTTCAATTCGGATGCGGACCGCGTGGTGATCAACATTGCCATCTGCGTGCTGCGCGGCACCGGCATCGACACCGCACGGGGGCGCGTCGCGGTCGAGGATCTGAAAGTGGGCGACCGGGTGCGCACGCTGGATTCAGGGCTGCAACCGATCCGCTGGCTGGGATCGCGGCGGCTGACCCGGCGCGATCTGGACCGCGCGCCCGAACTGCGCCCGATCCGGCTGGCCGCCGGCGCCTTGGGCGCGCAGTGCCCGGACGATGCGCTGGTGGTGTCACCCCAACACCGCGTGCTGGTGACCGGCTGGCGCGCCGAGTTGCACTTTGGCGTGTCCGAAGTGCTGGTCCCCGCCAAAAGCCTGGTGAACGATCTGGACATCACCACCGCCCACGACCTTGACGATGTGGAATATTTCCACGTCCTGTTCGACCATCACGAAATTATGCTGACGAACGGCGCCCCGACAGAAAGCTTTTACCCCGGCGACTACGTGATGGACGCGCTGGACCAGCCGGTGCGCGACGAACTGGCGGCACTGTTCCCCGCACTGTTCACCGACCCCGGCGGCTTTGGCCCCGCGGCGCGCGCCTCGGTCAAAGTGACCGAAGCCGCCGTTTTGCGCCACGAGGTGTACTGATGTCCCCCCTGACCGACACCACGGGCGCGACCCTGCCCGAAAGCGAGGCGCCCAGCGACACGCGGTTGCGCGCCTACGGCGATTTCCTGTTCCTGGCCTTTCGCAGCGACTGGCACCAGCGCATGACCATGGCCAACCTGCGCTCGGCCTTCGAGACACCCATCGCGCTGGACCAATACCGGATCTTCCGCTTTGACGGCGTGCCGCGCGGGCTGATCACCTGGGCGTGGATGAGCGCCGAGGCCGAACGCAAATATGTTTCGGGCGACCTGCTGGACCCCGAGGACTGGCAGTCCGGCGACCGGCTGTGGCTGATCGACATGATCGCCCCCTACAAAGGGCTGGCCGCCAGCATCACCCGCTGGGTGATGGTCCCGGGCCAGTTCGCGGAGACGACATTCCGTTTTCGCCGCGTGGGTGCCGACAACACCACGCGCAGGATCGTGACAATCGACCTGACCCGCCCCGACGACAAGGCGCGGGTGGTGTCCGAAGCCGCGTTTCTTGAGGGTGCTGGATGAGGGGGCAGGGGCGGCCACAAAGCCGCGCAACGACGGGCCGAGGTGCGGCGATGCGGGACAAGGTGGTTATCCACCCAAGCCCGGAATCAAGGTGCGTAGCACCGCCGGGCAGCGCCCGACCGCCCGTCACGCCAAAGGCGTGCCTGAAGGTATCGGCGCACCTTTGGTGCGACGGGCGGGCGCTTCCTCACCGTCTTGCGCCTCTAAGCCCCCACGCCAAAGACTAGACATAAAGTGTCACCCACCAACGCCGTGATGCCCACCCGCGGTCTGGCGCAGCCCTGTGTGGCGCCGTTAATGTGCCTTCTCAACGCAGCGCCGCACAAAACCCCTGTATCCGCGTGCACGCCTCTTTCAGCGCCTCATCCGACGTCGCATAGCTGACCCGGAAATTCGGGCTCAACCCGAACGCCGCCCCAAACACCACCGCAACGCCGGTTTCCTCCAGCAGCGCCGTGGCGAACGCCTCGTCATCGACAATCTCGACCCCCGCAGGGCTGGTCTTGCCGATCAGCTCGGCAATCGAGGGATAAACGTAAAACGCCCCCTCCGGCGTGGGGCACGAAATCCCCTCGGCCGCGTTCAGCATCTCGACCACCAGATTGCGCCGCCGCACGAATGCCGCGTTGTTCTCGGCGATGAAATCATGCGGCCCGTTCAGCGCCTCGACCGCCGCCCACTGGCTGATCGAACAGGGGTTCGACGTGGATTGCGACTGCACCTTGCGCATCGCCCCGATCAGCTCTTGCGGCCCCGCCGCATAGCCGATCCGCCAGCCGGTCATCGCATAGGCCTTGGACACGCCATTCACCGTCAGCGTGCGGTCGTACAGACGCGGCTCCACCTCGGCCGGCGTGCAGAACTCGAACCCGTCATAGGCCAGATGCTCGTACATATCATCCGACATCACCCAGACATGCGGATGCCGCATCAGCACATCGGTCAGCGCCTTCAGCTCGTCCCGGCTGTACCCCGCACCCGTCGGGTTCGACGGCGAGTTGAAAATGAACCACTTGGTGCGGGGCGTGATCGCCGCCTCCAGCTGGTCCGCCGTCAGCTTGAACCCCGTCTGCAACGACGCCTCGGCCACCACCGGCGTGCCCCCGGCCAGCAACACCATGTCGGGATAGCTCACCCAATAGGGCGCAGGGATCACCACCTCGTCGCCCTCGTTCAGCGTCGCCATCAGCGCGTTGTACAACACCTGCTTGCCACCCGACGACACGCTGACCTGAGCCGGCACGTAGTCCAGCCCGTTGTCGCGCTTGAACTTGGCGCAAATCGCCTGCTTCAGCTCGGGGATGCCATCGACAGCCGTGTACTTGGTCTTGCCCAGCGCAATCGCCACCACGGCGGCGTCCTTGATGTGCTGCGGCGTGTCGAAATCCGGCTCGCCTGCACCCAAACCGATGATATCGCGCCCCGCAGCCTTCAATTCCGCCGCCTTGTTTGTTACAGCAATGGTCGGAGACGGTTTGACACGTTCGAGTGTCGTTGAAAGCAGTTTCATCTGAGCCTCGCAGGTCTAGGATTACCCCGAGACTCATAGGCGCGGGCCGATGCGCGTTCAAGCACGTTAACGAACCATGGCAAAAGGGACATCTACATGACCGACGACAGCACAGACAGCGCCAACAGCAACGACTGGTACAGCCAGGACGCCGCCACCTTCGGCGACCGCGTGGCCGCCGCACGCGACGCCGCGGGCCTCAGCCAAAAGGAACTGGCCCGCCGCCTGGGCGTGCGCCTGTCCACCGTGCGCGGCTGGGAAGACGACCGGTCAGAGCCGCGCGCCAACCGCCTGTCGATGATGGCGGGGCTGCTCAATGTCTCGATGATGTGGCTGATCAACGGCGAGGGCGACGGCCTGCCATCCCCCGACACAGACGTGATGCCCCGCGACATGCGCCTGCTGCTGGCCGACCTGCGCACCCTGCGCGCCGACTTGGTGGCCAAGGCCGAAAAAGTCGCCCGCATGGAGAAAACCCTGCGCCAGATCCTACAGGATACCCCCGATGTCTGAACTTCACGAACACCGCCTGAAACGTTTGAAAATGCGCTCGATGCGGCGCGGGATCAAGGAAATGGACCTGATCCTGTCCGCCTACGCCGACGACACGCTGCACACGATGGATGACGCCGACCTGACGCTTTATGACGACATGCTGAACGAGAACGATCAGGACCTGTACCAGTGGGTCACAGGTCAGGCCGAAGCGCCCGAGCGGTTCAAGGCACTGATCGCGCGGATTTCGGTGCAGTTTCAGGGGATTGCGGTTTAGGGGGGCGCAACCAGACTGTTATTCACCAAAGCCCGGAGTCAAGGTGCGCAGCACCGCCGGGCAGCGCCCGACCGCTCCATGGGCGGGCGCTTCCTCACCGTCGAGTGCCACATACACCGCACACCAAAGCGGATAGATAAAGTGGCATGAACAAAGGTATCGGCGCCCACCCGCGGTCAGGCGCTGCCCTGTTTGGAGAGGTCACTCTGGGCTGAAAGCTGCGTAGCGGTAGTGCGGCAGCAAGTCTGCAGCGACACTGCATTCAGATTTACAGACCTGAAGGGCGCTTTCAGCCCGGAGGAGACCTACTGTCTGCCTACCCGGCCTAAAAGTTGCTCATGCAGATCAGGCGGGAAGCCGACTTTCACTGCGGCTAGGATGTACGGCAGTAGCGGCCAGATAGCTGGCGCTTCGGGTCTGCCTGGAGAGAAAGCGGCGTGGAGCGGCAGGAAGAGGAAGTGTCGCAGAAGCCTCTTTCCAAACTTGTCGCAAGGATGATTAAGTTGGTTCAATTATCAAATTCAGCCCACGGGTGAAACTTGTTTCCTATCCTTATCTCAGCACCATCCCCTATCTATTTCTTTACACGAAGCGAAGATGACGACTTCGACATCGACATCGAGAAGGTCAATTCGGGTACCTATAGTCCACTGAAGCTTCATCGTGTGTCCTTCTTCTTAGATGCTGGATTGGAAGGTGGGAGTCCCATGGGCTTCGGCTTCGACGGGTCTATGCTAATCCCTCGAACTCCCTCGGTGTCTACGCCCGACGCTGCGATGGATTGTTTTAACTGCGTCAAGGCTGCGATGATGCTGGGCGGGCTAGCGCTGGATGCATCAACCCATGGGATGATGGGATTTGGTGAGTTACAAACAACCGGCTACTTCAGATATACTCGCGCATTGGGCTCCGAAGCCCAAATCAGTCAAGCGCTCCAAGAAGGCGGCGCAGGTGGCTATCTGAATATTTCGTTGCTATCTCCAAGGCGGGTTTCCCAAAAGGAAGTCGAGGTTGCATATGCCGAGGGCCAGAAGGTCTTCAGCCATTTGACCAAGCTTAACGCCGCATACCTCTCTTTGGCATATTCCAGTCTGCGCCGCTCGGAAACACGTAATGCTCTAGTCTTTGGCTGGGTGGCCTGCGAGCAAGTCATCCAGCAAATATGGGACGAATTCTTGATCGGAGATGAAGACGTTTATGGCACGAATACGCGAAGGAAGGGCCTGAAAGAGACCAGAAATGTCGCGCAAAAGCTGGAGCTTTTAGCTCTGGCCAAGATAATCTCGGAAGATGCCTATGAGACGCTAGCCGTCGCGCGGAAAGCTAGGAATGATTTTGCCCACAAGGGCGGCGCAGTACCTTTTAATAGCGCATTTAGATGCGTATCAGGCCTAATCCTTTTAATACAAGAATTCGCAGACCTTAAGGGATTTTCGACAGGCACTTCGCACCTTCTAGAAATCTTCAACACAAGCGAAGAAAAGGATGTAAAGCACTCAGCCAAAGAGGCTACCACAGCGGAAAATATCGACTGGGAAAGCGTCAAGTACTGGCGTGAGATGTATAAGATTCCAGGAGATGAACTCTGGGAAGGCGACGATAGTCTTTTGGATGGCCACCAGCTCATGGATGCAACCGAAGAAACAGCGAAGAAGACTGATTGAGGAAGCAATAGCTACCTCCGGTCATCCGCGGCACCTGAAACAAATGTCGGCATTGGGCCCTCCTTACTGCAGCATGCCTCTTTGGAGTGAGGTTTTGCCCCCTCCCTGCGCACAGCCGACCTTGGAGTGCCGCGCAGCATGGGGCTTTGGTCCGCGACAGCTTGAATGGTGCTCCCCTCGGGGCGTCCGCTTGACGAAACCTGCGTGACCTTATTGAATGCCACGATGCATGTTCTCAACGATGTCACGCCCTACCTGACGCCGCGCCCCGAAAGCGTCCCCGATGATGTCGACGCAGACGTGCTGTCTTTATCGACCCCGGACTTGCATCTGTGCATCCCGCTGCCCCCCTGGAGCACGGCTGATGATCTGGACCAGACAAGTGGCATGATTGACATCGGGGATCACGACGATATCCACGTCAATTGGAATGAAGACTGGCGCATTGACGGGGTGACCAAATTTCAGATCACGCCGCGCAGTCAGCCTTTGGAAGAGCGCGGAAAAAGGTATGCTGTTTTCTGCGAGCACGAGCCTCAGCGATGGTTGCGCGCGGGCAAAAGCATCGCCAGGTCTGAACGCATCCGCCGCATCACCGGTGTCCAGATGCTTCACGACCCATACGGGCATCCCAGAACAGCGGTCCTCGCCTTTTGCGAAATCCGGGTCTCGAAATTCTATATCAGCCTGTCCCACGAAGAGTGGTTTGACGCATTCGACCCGGACGACGAAGGGCAATGGCCTCTGGACCGGTCACAGATGGACGCACGGATGGACCGCGTTGCACGGCTTTGGGCGGCGCTGCGGACCGAGTGATCCGCAGCCCGGGCACGCCATTACGGCCAAGGTCAGCGCGGCACGATCCAGGATCCCCACTCCCCCCAAAACCCGACTTAACGGTTTATTGTCAAATTCTCCCCATTCTCCCCCTCAGAATGAACGAGTCGGAGATGTGCAATGAGCATTCAACAGCCTGCGCCGCAGGTGCCCGGAGCTGCAAACAGCCCCCCGGGGAAAAGTTTCATATTCAGCTACCTCGAGGCGCTGTCGCTGGTCGAACGACTGCACCGTCTGCTGCTGGACGTGATCAAGGATGAATTCGAACGCGTCGGCGTTCTGGAAATCAACGCGGTGCAGGCGCTGCTGCTGTTCAACATCGGTGACAACGAGGTCACGGCCGGCGAATTGAAAAGCCGCGGCTATTACCAGGGCAGCAACGTCAGCTACAACCTGAAAAAGCTGGTCGAAATGGGCTACATGCACCACCAGCGCTGCGAGATCGACCGCCGCTCGGTCCGCGTCCGCCTTACCGAAAACGGCCGCATGATCCGCACCACCGTCAGCGACCTGTTCGAACGCCACGCCGAAGGGTTGCAAGCCGCCAATGTGCTACAGGCCGACGGCATCGACGACATCACCGGCACCCTCAAACGCGTCGAACGCTACTGGACCGACCAGATCCGCTATATCTACTGACCCGGCCGGGCAGGGCAGGGACTACTCCAGCCGCCCGATCACCAGCGTCAGCAACTCGCGTTCCAGCTTGCGCTGCATCGCCTGCGCATAGTGTTCAAACCCCAGCGCGGTCTCGACAAAGGCATCGCGCCCGAAAATCACCTCGGCGCGAAAATACGAACTCAGCGGCCCGATCCCCGATTGCCGGTCGTCGCCGGTCGCAGGGGCATCCTCCCCGATCACCAGGGCGTTGATGGTGATGTCGCGGCCCGCCAACAGGGTCTTCACATCGCGCGGACGTGGCCCCAGGTTCGACCGCCCGTCGCCCGAAACATCCAGCGTGCGCAGGGTGCAGTCGGTCTGCTCCAGCAGGGCCGCGCCATACAGCATCGCCGACCCCAACCCCGTCCCCGGCGTCCGCGGCGCGCGCGTGGTGCTGCGCAGCGTGGCGATGATCCCGTCCAGCACCGGCTCGGATGTGACCGGCGTCCACGGCACCAACAGCGTCACATCGTCGGGGCTGCTCCATTCATAAACCGACAGCGCCACCGGCCTGTCGGGCTGTTGCATCAACGCCTGCCGCACCGGCCCTGCATCCAACGCCAGCGCCAGCCCGTCCAACTGCTGGCGGTATTCGCGCGCATCCACCGACCCCGACACATCCAGCGCCAGCGCCAGCGCCTGACGGCACGCCGCCTGCGCAGACCCCGCCGCGACCAGCGCGCACAGCAGCACCGCCAGCCGGATCATCCCGGCCCGCCGCCCTGAAACACAGGGCGTGGCAACGCCCCGAACACCGGCGGCGACAGCTCGCGCACCAGCTTGCGGCGCATCGCGCGCTCGTAATCCTCGAACCCCTGCGCCACTTCCATGAACGCACCCGGCCCGTGCAGAACCTCGGCCTTGTAAAAGGCGATCAGCCCCACCTCGGCCTCGTAATCGGCGGCGTTCACCACCAGCCCGTTGACCGTCACGCCCGCAAATCCAAACTCGCGGTACGCCGCCTGCGGGCCAAATCCCTCGTTGTTCTGCCCGTCGCCCGCCATGTCCAGCGTTTGCTGCAAACAGACAGGCCCGCGCGCCAGAACCCCCGCGCCATAGCCCAGCGCATAGCCCATCGCGGTGGGAAAATCATTATACGACCGCTGCGACGCGGCCACGGTTTCGGCCGCCATCAGCAACTCGGCCGGTCCGCGCACCATCACCCAGTCCAGCACCATTTCCTGATTGTACCGCCCCGACCACTCGTAAACCGCCAGCGCCACGGGGTCGTCGGTGGCAAAAAAAGCCGCCCGAACCTCGGGCGCGGTCAGCGCCGCCACCAACCCCTGCCGCTGCAACGTGTCCTCGGTGGCATCCACAGACGACGACACGTCCAGCGCCAGAACCAGCGCCAACCGGCACTGTTCGGCGGCGGCGGGCAGGGCCATCAGGCCCCACCACAATGCGATCAGGGCATGCTTCACCGGGGCTTACCAGTGACCGGTGTTTTCCATGCTGGCCCACGGCTCTTGCGGGTCCAGCCGGTCACCGGCCTGCAACAGCTCGATCGAGATGTTGTCGGGCGAGCGCACGAACGCCATATGCCCGTCGCGCGGAGGGCGGTTGATGGTCACACCGTTGTCCTGCAATGCCTGGCACATCGCATAGATGTCATCGACCTCGTAGGCCAGGTGCCCGAAATGACGGCTGTCATCGGGCAACTTGTCGTCGCCGTCCCAGTTATAGGTCAGCTCGACAGGGCATTCCTCCTGCCCCCCGGGCGCCATGAAAATCAGCGAAAACCGCCCCTGTTCACTGTCCATGCGGCGGGTCTCTTTCAGGCCCAGCATCTCGAAAAAGGCCATGGATTTCTCCAGATCCTTCACCCGAACCATCGTGTGCAAATACTTCAGCGCCATTGTCGCGTCCTTTCGTCCTTGAAGTCAGGCCAAAGACTAGCACGCACAGGGCTGAGGGCCAGAGCACATTGCCGTGCACATTGCCGTGGGACGCAGGGGCAGGGGGTTAGAAGCGGGACTTGATTTCGAAGCCGACCGAAAATTCGTCGCCCTCAAAGCGGCTGATGTTGCTTTGACGTTGCCCCGCGCGCAGTCTGACCGACGGCGCAAAACCCGCATAGTCATAGTCTTCAAAGAACAACGTGACTTCGCCGTAGATCGAATTGTCTTTTCGGCCGCCGGGCACTGAAATCCAGCCGACCCGGTAATCGTCGAACTGGGACTGTCCCATGGTCACCGATGCAGTGACCTGCGCGGGTCCGATGGATTTGCCAAAATGATAGGACGCCCGCACACTTCCCGATTGCTGGCGCATATTGATGTGGTCTGCATCCACGTCGGACACCGAAAACGACAGTCCAATGGTGTCACCGCGGTCAAGCTTGTGACTGATATGTGCGCCCAGGGTGGTCAGCGTCTGGTCCTGACTGTCGCGCACCGACGATAGGCGTTCTTCAAGCGATGCGTTAAAGCTCAACCGGGTGCGATCCCCCAGCTTGACCGAACGGCTGCCGCGTATCACTGCGAAATCATAGTTTTCGTCGTTCCCCGACCACGTCCGGCCAACACCCAGCCCGACCGAGGCGGTGTTGCCCGGTTTGCCCCAACGAAAGTGCCGGTCAATGGACACATCGGCATAGGTACTGCCCAGATCCGACCCGCTCAGCCCCGGTGCCAGCGCCTTGGCGTCCGAGGACAGCGAAATCTGTTTGACATACAGCCGCGCACCAAGCTGCGTGACAGCGGTCTTGGATTGCGCAATGCGATAGCCCAAGGCGATGTCGGTGGTTGCAACGGTGCCCGACAGAGCCTGCGCACTGCCGCTCAGATAGCCGACAATCGGCACGCCGTCGATCAACTGCAACGCGCTGTCCGACCCGTTGTTGACGTTGTCGGATGGGGTGACGCCTACGTTAATGCGAAAGCTGAACGGATTCATCTGCCGCACCCGCGCGTAATCCGCGCCGATGCGTTTAATGTCGTTTTCGTTTGTGGTGTTGGTGGCCGCGCGGCGCAGCCATATCTGTGTCAATGTCGGACGATGGTCCAGCATCGCAGCGCGGGCGGCAAATTGAGCTGCCTTCAGGCGCGCTTTCGGTGTGTCGCTGGCGCGATAGGCCCGCCCCGCCGCCACCCGCGATGCGCGGTGGTTGCCGCGCTGGGCTTCGGCTGCGGCCACGATGGCCAGCGCATTCGCATCCCGCGCATCCACATGCAAAAGGCTTTGCCCCAGTTTCAACGCCAGATCGGCATCACCACGGCTTAGCGCCATATGCGCCAACGCCCGCGCCTCGCCCAGGGTGACGTTTCGCCCGTCAGCCGCTTGCGCACGGGTGCCAGCAACGGGCTGTGCCACAGCCATCGCTGCACCCAGTCCAAGTGCGGCGATGGTGGCCAACCCCACCATATTTCGGGACCGTTTCACCGGATCAGACCGTCCGCCCGGTTTAATCGTCGACGTCCGCACAAATCGCGGCTGTCGCTTGCGGGCCGCCACATTTGCCCAGAACCCAGACACCGTATTCGTCCTCGTCGGTGGTGGTGGTGACCAGATGGTCTTCCATGAACACCACGCCGGCCATGACTTCGCTTTCGTCTCCGCCAAATATCCCGCCATAGTCACCAATGTCCGTGGTGTCGCCACGCAGACGCACGTTGCCGAAATAGGTCCCGTCACTGTCGATCGTCGTCGGGTCGAATTCGATGTCGCCCACAGCCAGAACCGTTTCACCGGGCGGCAACAAGCTGTCGTCAACATCCAGCACACGGTCGTAGATGGCACCCTTCAAGGTGTTGTCCGCAAAGTCTACGTTGAAGAAAATCTTGCCCGTCACCTTGGCCGACTGATCCGGGACCAAAGCATCGGGTGTGCCCGGCGGCACATCGGCAATATCCGTCCGGTCGCTGGGCAGGTTGGTCAGCCCGACATAGTTGCCTGCATAGGTCACCTGACCACTGTCGGCTGTTACCACATGCGGGCTATACGCGCCTTCGCGGGCATAGGCACCGCCACCGTTGTAGGTGCCGAACTGGCCGCCTGTCACAACAATACCGGCGCGCGTGCCGTTGATGTCCTGCACATAGGCCGTCGCATGCTGGTCCAGCGGATCATCCTGCGCGGTAAACGCAACATAGCCCGGCACATCCAGCCCCGGCGTCCTGCGGTACACCGTTTCCAGCGCGTCTTCGTCCAGACTGACGCCGGTGACGGTCAACGTGCCGGTTGTCGGGTTGTAACTGAAACTGTCCAGATCACTGGCCAGCGTCGCCGGAATCGGGCCAGTGGTTGAATCACCATCGGTGTCTGTCGGAGTGCCTGAGAAAGGATTGCCATCGCCACACGCGGCAACCAACGCCAAAATGGCGATGCCTGAATAGAAACGGGTCATTTGCGACCACCTTTTTTTGAACTGCTGCCTCTTATTGGCTCCAAATTCACGACAAACCCACGCAAAGTCAACGAATCTGTGAACAACCCCCGCGTGATGTGTCTTAACGGCGACCACGATATTGCGGTTCACGCAGGGCGCCCCGCTAGATAAGGTGAGCGCCTATCAGATTCTCTGCCAGAAGGATTCGCGCAATGCCGCTCAGCCCCGACCAACAAGCCGAAGTAGACGCCCTGCGTGACACCCCCCAGCAAACCCTGCGCGCCACCGTGCCCGGGATCGAACAGCACCTCTACCGCGCGCACGACGTGCTCGACCACGGCTTTGTCCGCGTCATCGACTACATGGGCGACGATTCAGCCATCTGCCAGGCCGCCCGCGTGTCCTATGGCCGCGGCACCAAATCGGTGCAGAACGACGAAGGCCTGATCCGCTACCTGATGCGCCACTGGCACTCGACCCCCTTCGAGATGTGCGAGATCAAGCTGCACGTCAAACTGCCCGTCTTCGTCGCCCGCCAGTGGATCCGCCACCGCACCGCCAACGTCAACGAATACTCGGCCCGCTATTCGATCCTCGACCGCGAATTCTACATTCCCGCCCCCGACCACCTGAACGCGCAATCCGTGGTCAACAACCAGGGCCGCGGCGCGCTGCTCGAAGGCGAAGAGGCCGCCCGCGTCCTCGACATCCTCAAGGCCGACAGCAACCGCGCCTACGACCACTACGAACAGATGATCTCCGAAGACGGCCAGTCCGGCCTCGCCCGAGAGCTGGCCCGCATGAACCTGCCCGCCAACATCTACACCCAATGGTACTGGAAAGTTGACCTGCACAACCTCTTCCACTTCCTGCGCCTGCGCGCTGACGCCCACGCCCAATACGAAATCCGCGTCTATGCCGATGCGATTGCCAACATCGTGGCCGACTGGGTGCCCGCCGCCTACGGCGCGTTCGAAGACTACCGCATGGGCGGCGCGCAACTGTCGGCCAAGGGGCTGGACTGCGTGCGCCGGATGCTCAAGGGCGAAGAGGTGACGCAGGAGAACAGCGGGATGTCTAAAGGGGAGTGGCGGGAGTTTGAGGGAGTTTTGAACGACCCCGCCTAGCGGGGGTGGAAGGCTCCAGTGGAGCCTTCCAAGTTCAAAACGGGCGCGCCGCGAGGCGCGGCCAGATATTGGGGGAGAGTAAAATGAGTTTCTCTGATCTAATTCTTACAATAATTGCAGCAGGTGGCGGCGGATCCGCGGTTGCGTTTGTTGTTTTTCGATATCTTGCTACGTCTTGGCTGGAAAGCAAATTCAAAGAAAGGTTAGAAGCTTATCGACATGAGAATGCAAAAGAACTCCAATCTTTACGGGCCAATGTGGATGGGGCTTTAAGTCGAACGGTTAAATCTCAAGAGAAAGAGTTTGAAGTTCTCACTGAGTCCTGGAGGCTTGCTGGTGTCGCTCATGGAACGACGGGTGAGTTCGTCAATCGGTTTAAGTCCTATGCAGATGTCAATAAAATGACTGATGAAGCACTAGTTGAATATCTAGATCAATATGATTTTAGTAAGTCAGAAGTTGATGGAATACTTGGTTCAACAGACAGAACAAGTGAATTCATAAAGCAAAATTTTTGGCTTCGGCGAAATGTTGCAAACAAATCAATCATTCAGTTTCAAAACTACATATTTCTGAATCAGGTTTTTATTGAGGAGCCGATTTATAAAGACATGCAATATTTGTCCTCTGAATTATTTGAAGTTCATCGGGATTATCAAAATGCGTATAGCGAAGAAGATCATAAATCTTCAGTTGATGCTCATCGTAAGTTTAAAGATGAAGTGAGCCCTAAATTGACTGCGTTAGCACCTGTGATCCGCAGCAAATTTTTTGATAGGATTTGAAGAAGCTCTGAGAGTTTCATATCTCGATATCCCGCCCGGCGGCACCGCCGGGCAGCGCCCGAACCGCCCCCACGGGGCGGGCGCTTCGCACCAGCCCCTCGGTCCGGGCGCGGCCCTCTCCAAATCACACTGACCCAAACCACCTGTATCCCCGGCCCAATCCTCGCGGATTGTGCGTTCGGCACTTTGAACAGTCCCCCGGACTATCCAATCCGGCTGCGCCGGACCGCGCCTCTCTGGGCTCCGCCCGTTGCCACCTCAATTGATCCCCCGGATCAATTGCCGGGCTGCGCCCGGTCCGGTGCCAACCCCCACACACGGGCGCGGCCCTTCCAATCAGACGTAACGCTCAAACCTCTCCACACCCCCGGGGCTCCGCCCGTTCGCGCCTGAAAACGTCCACGGGACGTTTTCCAAGACGGCGCTTACCCCCCAAATTAACCATTCCCGTTAACCCATCCTTAACCCGCTCCAAATCCCGTACACATCTCGCCCAAATACGTACAACACCGCAAAAACACGGGAATTTGTGCCAAATTCCCACCGCAATCTTGTACAAGATTGCCCGCAATACGTACAAATTCACCTCGTCCCACGCCGCGGATCGCCGCAAGAAACCGGCATTAATCCCCCGTGCGTTCCGTAAATTTCGCGCTAAACTGTCCTCATGATTGACCTTGCAAACCTTCCCGCCGGTTTCCACGAAAACCCGTTCCCCCACTACGACCGGCTGCTGGAAACCGCCGCCGTCTGTCCGCAGCCCGACGGCTCGGTTCTGCTGTCGCGTCACGCCGATCTGGGTGCTGTCTACAAGGACACCACCACCTTTACCTCCGACAAACGTGTTGTTTTCAAACCGAAATTCGGCGCGGGCACGCCGCTTTATGAACACCACACCACCTCGCTGGTGTTCAACGATCCGCCCCTGCACACCCGTGTGCGGCGCATCATGGCCTCGGCGCTGGCCCCGCGTGCCATTCAGCGCATGGAATCCGGCCTGATCGAAACCGTCGATCACCTGCTGGACAACCTGCCGCAACACGCTGATCTTATTGAGGATTTCGCCTCGACCATCCCCATCCAGATCATCGGAAACCTGCTCGACATTCCCCAGTCCGAACGCGGTCCCCTGCGCGACTGGTCGCTGGCCATCCTTGGCGCGCTGGAACCCGTTCTGACCCCCGCCCAACTGGCTGCAGGGCAACAGGCCGTATCGGAATTCAAGGAATATCTTCAAGGACTTATCGCCCGCCGCACCACCCATCCGGGGGACCCCGACACCGATGTTCTGACCCGTCTGATCCAGGGCGACAGCGACGGCACCCTGACCGAGATCGAGTTGATCCAGAACTGCATCTTCATCCTGAACGCAGGCCACGAGACCACCACCAATCTGATCGGCAACGGACTGGCCCTGCTGCACGATCATCCGGCAGAAAAATTCAGTCTTATCAGTGACATGGACCTGATTAACCCCTGCGTCGAAGAGGTCCTGCGTTGCGCCTCGCCCAACCAGTTCGGCAACCGCACGGCCGCCACCGACTGTCAAATCGCAGGTCACAAGATCGCCGCTGGCACCAACCTGCACCTGTGCATCGGTGCAGCCAACCGTGATCCCCAAGCCTTTGAGAACGCAGATGTTTTCGACATCACCCGCAGCCCGAACCGCCACCTTGCCTTCGCCGGCGGCCCCCACGTCTGCGTCGGCCTGACCCTCGCCCGCATGGAAGGCCGCATCGCCATCGCGCGCTTCGTGCAACGCTACCCCAATTACACCATCACGTCCCGCACACACGGCGGCCGCATCCGCTTTCGCGGCTACACGTCCCTTCGTGCAACCCTGTGAAACTACAGAAAAAACTGGACAGGTTAACGAAGTGTGGCCAAACTAAGACGCATTGACCGCCCTTCATCCGAGACGAGGATCACATGCACCTGAAATCCATTTTGACCGCCGCATTCGGCCTGGCCCTGCTGGGCGCCATGCCCGCACTGGCCTCTGACACACCCGCGATCTATGCCTATCCCAGCAGCGCCAACTACTGCCCCGCCGGACTGCAACCCATTACAATCAATGGCGTAATCTGCTGCGGCACCCCGAACCAGCCGGTGACCTACAGCCAGGTCATGCAGCACCCGGTCCAGCGCCGCAAAGCCCGTCAAAGCACCTACGACTGCCCCATCGGCACCAAGGGCTGCACCTACGACTGACCCCGCCTCACCAGATCGACAGGCCCGAACCAACGTCCGGGCCTGTCGACCTGCGCAGGTTTCAAAGCAACGTCAGATCCGAAGCCATCTGCCGCCCGTCGCGGCCTTCGGACAGCTCGAAGCTGACCTTCTGATTGTCGGCCAGGCCCGTCAAACCGGATCTTTCCACTGCTGAAATATGTACAAATACGTCATTGCCACCCTCGTCCGGTGCGATGAAGCCGTAACCTTTTGTGGTGTTAAACCACTTCACGGTGCCAGTTGGCATATTCCCGTGCCTCCTTCTGCCTTACATTCACTCCCGTGACCCCACGGGACATTACCGTGACTTCGCAAGGGGTTCAGGCCCGATGCCACCGCCACACCTATCAAGATTGTTCAACCTTGGAAAAAATCAAGAAAAAGCCATGCAATCGGGGGTCAGATTTCCTATGTCATGCCCAATAGGAGGACGATGATGCGGATTTATGGGCTGAAAACATGCGACACCTGCCGCAAGGCGATCAAGGCATTGCCGCAGGCGACCTTTGTCGACGTGCGCAAGGAGGGGGTTCCTGAGGATGTGATGGCGCAGGCGCAGGCCACCTTTGGCGATGCGCTGACCAACACCCGCAGCACCACCTGGCGCGGGCTGGACGACGCCGCACGGGCGCTGCCGCAGACGACACTGCTGGCGGAACATCCCGCGTTGATGAAACGCCCGCTGATCGTGGACGGGGACCGGATGTATCTGGGCTGGGACGCGGCCACACGCGATGCCTTGGGGCTCAGCGCTTAGGGGTGGCACGACCGCCCTTTGTCACACGTCCAGGCGGCGCACTGATCGCAGGGCCGCGTCCAGGCTGACCGGTCCTGCGCCCTTGATCACAAGGATCAACAGCAACACCACCCACAGCGCACGCTGATCCAAAATCGCGGCACCCGAGACATGATCGAACCACGCGCCCGTGGTTTTAAGGCCGACGTCATGGCCGTGAATGTCCACGTAACTTTGCACCGCGACAAAAACGATCATGCCAAAGGCCGCAAACCGCGTCAGCAACCCGATGGCAATGCACAGCGGCAGCAGAAATTCGGCCCACGTGCCCAGCACCGCAATGGGCCAATAGCCCCAGCCCAGTTGCGTGACATCATAGTTTACCGCTTCGACTGCCTTGGGGAACATCTGCACATAGGCGGTGTCCGACAGCCAGACCAAGCCCGCGACGCCATCGCCCAGCTTGGTCATCGCCGAGACCCAGAAATACAGCAACAGAACACCGACAAAAACCACGCGCGCCAGCGTGGGCAGCAGCCAGTCGGCGCGGTCCAGGGTGGCGGTCAGGCGGGTGTATCGCTGGATCATGCAGGGTCTTTCGCTACGTCTTTCAACTTCAGGCCGGTCACGGCGTTCTGCGCAAACAGCAGCGCCATCGCAGCCGGAACGTCGCAGTCGGGATCGACCGTGGTGGCCGTGTCCTGTGCGGCGTCCAAGGTCGCGCCGGACATCAGCGCCGCAACCCACGCGCCTTGGGCCGGTGATAGGGCGTGCGGGGCCGGGTCGTATTCGGCGCGTGTGACCAGCACAAACTGCGCCACAGGCCGCGGCTTGGGCGCGCCATCCTCGGTGTTGAACCGCCAGATATCGCAAAGCGGCCAGGCCGAGGGGATGAGGTGCACGGCAGGCGCAAAAAGCAACTGCACTGTGCCAAGCGCATCAGGTGCCAGATCGCCAAGCCGCGCGGCATCCAGCGGCACGCTGTCGGCGGCGTGGTAGGACAGGCGCAGCGCCTGTTCCAGCCGCGCCACATCGCCCAGATAGCCCAGATGCGCCAGTTGCGGCACCTCGGCAAGAAAACTGTCGAACCCCGCGCCATAGCGTTGCATGATCGGTTCGCCGGGGGGCTGGGCGCGGATAAAGGCCCCGGCCACGATGTCGAAATTCTGCGCCCCGATCAGCTTGCGCACCACCGGAAAGCCTGCGCGCATCACATCCGTCAGCGATTGCATCACGTTGTTGCGGTACACGTCAAAGCGTTTGCCTGCCGGCGCCCCGTGCCCGTCGGTCAACCCGTCGGGGGCGGTCTGGTCAGGGTCCAGCAGGGCGGTGTAAAACGGCGCTTGTTTCATGCAGGCGCCAGTGCATCGGCGACGCGGTCGGCCTCGGCGCGCAGGGTGGGCCAGTCGGGCACATCATTGTCCCATTCCACCAGCACCGGCTTTGGCCCCGTGCGCGCCAGAACGCGGTCCAGCAAGGTCCAGACCGCACCCGCCACAGGCGCACCGTGGCTGTCGATCAGCAGCGGCGCGCCGTGGTCGTCGGCATCTTCGGCATGGCCGCCCACGTGCAATTCGCCCACGGCCTCAAGCGGGTAGGCGTCGATATAGGCTTCGGCGCTGGTGCCCAGATTGGTGGCGGAAATGAACACGTTGTTCACGTCCAGCAACAGCCCACAGCCGGTGCGGCGCACCAGTTCGGCCAGAAAATCGGTTTCCGACCATGTGCTGTCGTCAAAGGCCAGATAGCTGGATGGGTTTTCCAGCAGCATCTGGCGGCCAAGTGTGTCTTGCACCTGATCAATATGCGCCGCCACATGGGCCAGCGTCGCGTCCGTGTAGGGCAGGGGCAGCAGGTCGTTCATGTACTCGGCCCCATGGGTGGACCACGCCAGATGTTCGGAAAAGCTGTCGGGTTTCAGCCAGTCGCACAAGTGTTTCAGCCGCGCCAGATGGTCGGTGTCCAGTTCCTGCGCCCCGCCGATGCTCAGCCCCACGCCATGCACAGAGGTGGCAAATTGTCCGGACAGCGCGCGCAGTTGCGCGATCTGCCGGCCGCCGTCGCCCATGTAGTTTTCGGCATGGATCTCGATCCAGCGGACGGGGCCGGGATCATCGGTCAGCGCCTGAAAATGCGCAGGCTTGAAGCCGACGCCGGGGGCGTTTGGCAATGTGTTGGGGGTGCGGCGTGCGTCCAGCATGGGGGTGGCCTTTCACGCAGGGGGGCGTGCACCGGGCCGGATAGGACCCGGTGCAACAGGTGCCTTAGGCAGAGGGCAGATCGCGGTCCAGCTCTTCCAGCGCGCCGGTGCGCGGCGTGCCGTCGGCCATCGCGGGCAGCGCGATGTCGGTGCAGGTGCCGGCGTCAACCAGCGTCCAGGCGTTGCCTTGGTAATCCACGGTCGAGGTGCCCGCACAGGTGGTGCCTTCGCCCGCCTTGCACGAGTTTTCACCCGCCAGCGACACGCCATAACATTTCTCTTTGGTCGCGGCGCTGACGCTTGTGGTTTGCGCGGTCATCGCAGCGGCGACAGCGCCCAGCAGGGCGGCGGTTTTCATGGTGTTGGACATCTTCAATCTCCCTTAAACATATCACCTTGGTGCGGGCACTGGCGGCCCTTGCATCCAGAGTAGTGATGCGTGTGTGTACTCTACCACTCACGAGGCTGTTATTCACATGTGTGTTAGCTGGTGGCCGCACAAGGGGTGCAAATCTTACAGGATTTCGGCAATCCGGCCACAGCATCGCGGGCTTTGATCGTGTTCTGTAACAATTTCTGCGGTGCGGCACCGGAGCTGATGCCGGTGCCGCGCCAAATGTGTCAGGCTTTCTGATCGGGCGGGGTGGCTTCATCCGCCAGCGTCACCAGAACGTCATCCAGCGATTGCACGCTGGTCTGTTTTTCGCCCAGACGCCGCACGGACAGGGTGCGTTCCTCGACCTCGCGGGCACCCACGGCCAGGATGACAGGCACCTTGCCGACCGAATGTTCGCGGACCTTGTAGTTGATCTTTTCGTTGCGCAAATCCGCCTCGGCGCGCACGCCGCGCGCTTGCAGGGCCGCGACGACCTCTTGCACGTAGTCATCCGCATCCGAAATGATCGACGCCACCACAACCTGACGCGGGGCCAGCCAGAAGGGCAGCTTGCCTGCGTGTTCTTCGATCAGGATGCCGATGAAGCGTTCAAAACTGCCCAAGGTCGCGCGGTGCAGCATATAGGGGCGCACCTTGGCACCGTCCTGCGCGATATAGGTCGCATCCAGCCGTTCGGGCAGGTTGGGGTCGACCTGGAATGTACCACACTGCCAGACGCGACCGATGGCGTCGGTCAGGTAAAAGTCCAGCTTGGGGCCGTAGAAGGCGCCGTCGCCGGGTTCCAGCGTGTAGGTGCGGCCGGTCTTGCGGATCGCTTCTTCCAGCGCGTTTTCGACGTAATCCCACGATTCCTCGGTGCCCACGCGCTTTTCGGGGCGGGTGGCGAATTTGATCTCGAAGGTGGGAAAGCCCAGCTCGGCATAGATGTCGGCCAGGAATTCGATGAACCGGGCGCATTCGGTTTCGATCTGATCCTCGGTGCAGAAGATATGCCCGTCATCCTGGGTAAAGCCGCGCACCCGCATGATGCCGTGCAATGCACCCGACGGCTCGAACCGTGCACAGGACCCGAATTCGGCCAGCCGCAGCGGCAGGTCGCGATAGGATTTCAGGCCCTGATTGAACACCTGCACGTGGCAAGGGCAGTTCATCGGCTTCAGCGCGTTGATGCGGGTCTGGGCCTTGTTCTTGACCTCGGCGTCGTCGTTTTCGCCATCGCGGCTTTCGTCGACTTCAACGATGAACATGTGATGCTGGTACTTGTCCCAGTGCCCCGAGGCCTCCCACAGCTTGCGGTCCACGACCTGCGGTGTGTTGATCTCGCGATAGCCGCCCACGCGTTGCTTGCGGCGCATGTAATCTTGCAATTCGGTGTAGATGGTCCAGCCGTTGGGGTGCCAGAACACCTGACCGGGGGCCTCTTCTTGCATGTGGAACAGGTCCATCTCGCGGCCCAGCTTGCGGTGGTCACGCTTGGCGGCTTCTTCCAGCATGTTCAGGTGCGCGCGCAGCTTTTCCTTGCCGGTGAAGGCCACGCCGTAGATGCGTTGCAGCATCTGGCGGCTGCTGTCGCCGCGCCAGTAGGCACCGGCGATCGACATCAGCTTGAACGCATCGCCGGGCACCTGGCCGGTGTGCTGCAGGTGCGGGCCACGGCACAGATCCTGCCAGTCGCCATGCCAGTACATGCGCAGCGGCTCGTCGCCCGGAATGCTTTCGATCAGCTCGACCTTGTAGGGCTCGCCCCGGTCTTCGTAGTATTTGATCGCAACATCGCGCTCCCACACCTCGGTGCGGACAGGGTCGCGTTTGTTGATGATCTCTTTCATCTTCTTTTCGATCTCGCCCAGATCTTCGGGGGTGAACGGCTCGGCGCGGTCAAAGTCATAGTACCAGCCGTCCTTGATGACGGGGCCGATGGTGACCTTGGTGTCGGGCCAGATTTCCTGAACGGCGCGGGCCATGATGTGCGCCAGATCGTGACGGACCAGTTCGTTGGCCTGCTCGTCGTCCTGCATGGTGTGAATGGCGATCTGCGCGTCGGCGTTGATCGGCCACTGCAAATCCCAGTGCTGGCCGTCTACGGTCGCGCTGATGGCCTTTTTGGCCAGGGATTTCGAAATGCTTTCGGCGACTTCGGCGGCGGTGATGCCGGCATCATAGTCGCGTGCATTGCCATCGGGAAAGGTAAGGGAGACTTGGGCCATCTTGGCACTCCTCGTCAGTTTGGCGCCCACGGAACGCCCGGTTGCGGGTTATATGTGTGGCAGCCTTTTGGCGGGGCTGCGCGGCTGCGTCAAGGGGCTGAGGCGGTCGAGGGCGACATTCGGGCCGACAGCAGCAAATGCGCAAGGGCCGCCACCATGCCGAAAGTCGCGGCAAATCCCAGTGCGGACAGGCCCGCGTGCGACAGCACCCAGCCGCCGATGGCCGATCCGACGGCCGCACCCACGTAGATGGCGGCCGCGTTCAGCGCCAGCACCACGGTGGCCTGCGACCCGGCCAGCCCGATCAGCCGCGTTTGCTGGGCGGCCATGAAGGCCCAGCCGGTCATCGCCCACACGGTCGTCAGGCCCATCAGCATGATATCCGACAGTGGCAACAGTGAATAGACCGGCAACAGCACGATCTGGCACAGGCACAGCGACACCAGCGTGCGCTTCCATCCCAGCCGGTCAGTCAGCAGACCGCTGGCCAGATTGCCGATCACAGCCCCCACGCCCGACACCGCCAGCACCAGCGTCACGCCGTTGCGGCCATAGCCCATCGTTTCGCTCAGCAACGGGGCCATGTAGGTGTAAAGGATATAGGTCGCCCCCAGGAACGAGCTGGTGAACAGCACCGCAAGGATCATCCGCAGATTGCCCAGCACCTGACGCAGGTCGCGCAGCGTGATCGGTTGGAATTTCAGACCCGCAGGCACATGGCGCCAGATCATCGCAATGCAGGGCAGGGCCAGCGCCACAACGCTCCAGAACCCCCAGCGCCAGCCAAAGGTATAGGCGATGTAGCTGCCCGCAGGCACGCCCAGCACCTGTGCGACGCTAAAGCCGAAGAACACCATCGCCAGCACCCGTGCGCGCTGGTGCGGCGGGAAAAGTGCGGCGGCAGTGGCGGCGGCTACGGGCGTGAACAGCCCCGCGCCCGCAGCGGCCACGACGCGGGCCATATTCAGCACCAGCATCGACGGCGCCAGCGCCGACATCAGCGCGGCAAGCCCGAACAACGACAGCCCCAGCGCCATCACCCGCCGTCGCCCGATGCGGCCCGTTACGGCGACCAGCACCGGCGACAGCACCGAATAGGCCAGCGCATAGACGGTCAGAAGCTGTCCGGCGTGGGCGGGCGTGATGTTCAGGTCGGCACCCAACGGCTCCAGCATACCGATAATAATGAACGCCCCGACGCCGATCAGAAAGTTCGACAGGGTCAGGACGGGGATCAACATTTTCGGGGGCGCTTGCATGAATTTGCTTGTGATCCACAAGCGTAGAAAGCGCAAGACCCGCAAGAAGGCTGAACTTTTGACGTAAGGTCATGGCGCGCAGCGTCCACCATGGCAACAGCCCACGCCAAAGCCGCAAGCCGCGGGCATGGGCGCAACAATCGTGTTGAACGCGCGCGCGACCCTGCGCAGACTGCGCGCAACACCAAAACCCACAGGAGCCACCCATGTCCGACCCGCAGTATCTGGAAACGCCACAAGGGCGTCGCATCGCCTATCATCTGACGGTGGGGGACGGCCCTTGCGTGGTGTTTCTGGGCGGCCTGAAATCCGACATGGAAGGCACCAAGGCGGTGCATCTGGAAGCATGGTGTGCAGCACAGGGCCGTGCGTTCCTGCGGTTCGACTATTCCGGCCACGGCCAAAGCAGTGGGACATTCGAGGAAGGCTGCATCGGTGACTGGGCCGAGGATACGGCGGCGGCGATCACCACGCTGACAGACGGCAAGGTGATCCCCGTGGGGTCGTCCATGGGCGGCTGGCAATCGCTGCTGTTCTGCCGTGCGCACCCTGAACGGGTTGCGGGGCTGGTGACCATCGCCGCCGCGCCCGATTTCACCGAGGACGGATACTGGGCGAACTTCACCGACGATCAAAAGGCGGCGCTGGAACGCGACGGGCAGATTGCCATGCCGTCGGACTATATGGAGCCCTATGTCATCACCAAACGCATGGTCGACGACGGACGCAATCAACTGGTGCTGCGCGATCCGCTGTCCTTGCCCTTTGCCGTGCGCTGTCTGCAAGGCACCGCCGACAGTGCCGTCAGCACCGAAACCGCCGTGCGGTTGCTGAACCACGCCGACAGCCCCGACATGCGGCTGCTGCTGGTCAAGGACGCCGACCACCGCTTTTCCGACGGGCCGTGTCTGTCGCTGATCGAACAGGCGGTGACGGATGTCATCGCGGCGGCGTCCTGATGGGCCGCGCGCTGGGCTGGGTGTACATGGGGCTGCTGCTGGCGGTGGCCGCACTGGTGGCCTTTGGCCCGCGCGAACCGGCACCGCTGGACATGTATTTCGACACAACGCAGTTTGACGGTGGGGTTGCCGCGTATTTCGCCCGCACCGAGGCGCGCTTTGACGACATCACGCCCGGCACCGAAAAGCGGGTGATCTGGGCGGGGGCGCCCGAGGCCAAGACCGAGTGGTCGGTGCTCTATGTACACGGCTTTTCCGCCACCTCCGAGGAAATCCGCCCCGTGCCGGACCGCGTGGCGCAGGCGCTGGGCGCGAACCTGATCTACACCCGTCTGCAAGGCCACGGACGCGGGTCCGCCGCGATGGCCGAGGGCACCGTTGCGGGCTGGATGGCCGACATGGCCGAAGGGCTGGCCGCTGCACAGGCCGTGGGCGACCAGGTGCTGCTGATCGGCACGTCGACCGGGGCCACGGTGATCACGGCGGCGGTGAACAGCCCCGCGCATATGGACAACGTCGCGGCGGTGGTCCTTGTCTCGCCCAACTACGGCGTCAACAACCCTTTTGCCCGCATCCTGACGTGGCCTGCCGCGCGCATATGGGCACCGTGGATCGCCGGCGACACCATCAGCTTTACGCCGCGCAATGCTGGGCAGGCGAAATACTGGACCACGTCCTATCCGTCTGTCGCCACGCTGCCGATGGGCGCGCTGATCAAGGCGGTGAACGGGCTGGACCACGGGCTGTTCCTGACGCCCGCCTTGTTTTGGTATTCCGACAACGATCAGGTGGTGCAGGCCGAGGCCACGGACCGCATCCGCCGCCAGTGGGGGGCCGACTGGGGCACCGTGGCGACCCGCGCCTATCCGGATCTGCAACCGGGCGATGACCCCGCCGCCCATGTGATTGCCGGGGCTATCATGTCGCCCAGCCAGACGGATATGATGGTCGCGGGCATTCTGGGATGGTTGAAGGACATCGAATAATGGAACAGCGGATCAGCCTGATCACCCTTGGCGTGCACGATATGGCGGCGCAGGCGGCGTTTTACACGGCGCTGGGCTGGCAGGCGGTGGACAGCCCTGACGGCGTTACGGCCTTTGACCTGATCGGGCAGACGCTGGGCCTGTACCCGCTGGCCGATCTGGCGCGTGATCTTGGGTTGCCCGAGGGCGAACTGGGGCGCGGGGCGATGACCCTGTCGTACAACGTGCGCGACAAGGACGAGGTGGCCCCGCTGCTGGCCCGTGCCGAGGCTGCGGGGGCGCGTATCCTGAAGCCCGCGCATGACGTGTTCTGGGGCGGGCATATCGGATATTTCGCCGACCCCGAGGGGCACATCTGGGAGGTGGCGCACAACCCCTTTGCGCCACTGGGACCGGACGGTGCATTTCAGTGGAACGGGGCCGCCTGATGCGCCCGCCGCGCAGTATGCGCGGGCTGGAAGAGCTGGGGCGCGTGCGGCTGTCGAAACATTTCTTCATGCGCGATTTTCTCTATTCCGAAATTGGCAGCCTGCACGGCATTGCCAACCTGCCCGTCGATCCCGATCTGGCCATCGCCAACGGGCGGATGCTGTGCACCGAACTGCTGGACCCGCTGACCGAAACCTTTGGCCGGATCGCGATCCGCTCGGGCTATCGGTCGCCTGAGCTGAACCGCTTTGGCAACGAAAACGGGCTGAACTGTGCGCGCAACGACAACCCGATGGAATGCCACATCTGGGACCGGGCAGGCGGGGACGCGGCCATCGCGGGCACCTCGCTGGCGATCCCGTGGTTTTCCGACCGCTATGCCCAAGGGCGCGACTGGCGTGATCTGGCGTGGTGGCTGCACGACCATCTGCCCTATTCCGCGATCTGGTTTTTTCCCAAGCTGTGCGCGTTCAATCTGGACTGGCGGCCCGCGCCGCTGCGCACGATTTCAAGCTATATCGCGCCGCGGGGGATGCTGTTGCGGGCAGGGGAAGACCCCGAAGAGGGGCAGACGACGCGGCGTGCGCGTTATGCGGATTTTCCCAGCTATCGCGGGCTGGAGCTGCCATGAAAGGCGTGAGTGAACCTGTGAAGTGTATTCGTGTATCCAAACAACCTTTTGCGAAGGGTATTACAAACATTTGCCACGCCTTCAAAGCCCGGAACAAGGCACGCAGTGCCGCCGGGCAGCGCCCGACCGCCCCATGGGCGGGCGCTTCCTCACCGGCTTGCACCTCTTAATCCCCACGTCAAAGATTAGAAATTAAGTGGCAAGAACAGATGTTCCGATGCCCACCCGCGGTCGGGCGCCGCCCTGTTTGGAACGGCTTTTCCACTGACTAAAAGCCGAACGTAATGTCCTGCGTTCCCACTTAGGCAAGTGCTTGCCCCCCACAAGGGTTAACACTTGTGACAGACGCGTGCATGCGACATGGTGCCGGACAAACGCAGCAGCAACAAGCGCGAGACAGGCATGGCCGAACCCTTGGTCCTCATCCCCGGAATGATGTGTGATACACGCGTTTTCCACGATCAGATAGCGAGATTTTCCAAAGACATTTGTGTGACCTTCGCGCCGGTGACCCAAGGGGAACGGATCGAAGAGATTGCATCGAACCTGCTGGATCAACTCCCCGCGCGCTTTGCCCTTGCGGGGCTGGGATTTGGCGGGATGGTGGCTATGGAGATCCTGCGCCGTGCGCCGGACCGTGTGAGCCGCCTTGCGCTGATTTCGACGAATGCGCTGGCGGAAACACCGCAAATCGCAGCCGACCGCGAGGCGCAGATTGTGGCTGCGCGCAGTGGTCGGATGCGCGAAGCGATGCCCTCGATTGCCCGAACGAAAGATCTTGCGTCGACGGAATGGAGTGCGCAGGCGCGATCGTTGATGAGCTATATGGCGCGCGATTTGGGTGCGGATGTATTCGTGCGTCAATCGCGCGCAATGCAGCGGCGCCGTGACCAGCAAAGCACGTTGCGCAAATGCAAGGTTCCGACGCTGGTGCTGTGCGGAGCACATGACGCGGAAATGGCGGTTAAGCACCACAACTTCATCGCGGAACTGATCCCCTATGCCAAGCTGGTGGTGCTGGACAGCTCGGGCCATATGCCAACGCTGGAGCAGCCCGAAGACACCACCCAGGCGCTTAAGGATTGGCTGAAACAGCCGCTGGTGCTGCGCAATTAGAAGGTCCGACCCCTTGGCAGGGTCGGACCGTGGTCACGAGGGCGTTTAAGCCGCGTAACCCAGTTTGGCGACGTGGATCTCAAACGTCGGGTGCATTTCCGCACCGATCACCTCGGGCTTGTGATGGCGGTAGATCGACCTCCAGTAGGGCTGCACGATCACCCCTTCGTCCTGCATGATCTTTTCGATCTTGGCCATCACCTCGCGGCGCTGGTCCGCATCGGCAATCGCCAGCGCGTCGCTCAGCAGGCTGTCGAATTCGGCGTTGGAAAACGCGGTTTCGTTCCATGCCTCGCCCGAGCGGTAGGCCAGCGCCAGAACCTGCACACCCAAAGGCCGCTGCGCCCAGTCGGTGGACGACAGCGGATATTTCAGCCAGTCGTTCCAGAAGGTCGACCCGGGCAGGATCGTGCGTTTCACGTTGATACCCGCGTCGCGCAGCATGGCAGCGGCGGCGTCGGTGGTGTCCTTGCGCCAGGTGTCGTCGATCGAGATCAGCTCGTGCTCAAAATCGCCCATGCCTGATTCTTCCATCAGCGCCTTGGCGGCGGCGGGGTCAAAGACGGGGGCGGGCAGTTCGGCGTATTCGGGATGGATCGGCGACACATGGTGGTTTTCGGCCACGCGCCCGTTGCCCGCAAAGCCCAGCTCCAGCAGCACGCTGTTGTCGATTGCCATAGCCAGCGCGCGGCGCACGCGGGCGTCGGCATATGGCTTTTTGCCGTCGATCTCGGCCTCTTGGTTGGCGCGGATCACAACGGTGTTGGCTGTGACGGCTTCGGATTTGCTCCAGCCGATGTCGTCCAGGATCGGAATGAACTCGCCGATGCTTTCATAAATCATATCGACCTCGTCCGCATCGACAGCGGCCACGATGCTGGCCTGATCGGTGCCAAAGTCCAGATATTCGATGCGGTCCAGATAGGCGCCTTCGCCCCACCACTGGTGGTCGGTGTTCTTGACCAGAACCGCGCGGCTGCCAACCTCGAATTCCTCGGGCATGTAGGGCCCTGTGCCGATGGGGTTGTCCAGCGGGTCGCCGTTAAACGACTGGTGCACGATCGCGGCAGGATAGTCGGAAAAACCTGCGATCAGGGTGATGTCAGGCTTGGCCGGTGTCAGAACGACGGTGCTGTCGTCGGCCACGGTGATCGCGCCCTCGCGGGCCATGCCGGTTTCCTCGTCCACCAGCGACGACATGCGCGATGCCATCGAATTGCCCTCGACGCTTTTTTCGCACCAGCGGGCGATGTTGAACGCCACATCCTCGGCGGTAAACGCGTCGCCGTTGCTCCAGGTCACGCCGGGACGGACCTTCAGCGTGTATTCGGTGGCGTCGTCGTTGACCTCCCAGCTTTCCAGCAGGGCAGGTTTGAAGCTGCCGTCGATCTGGTATTCGACCAGATATTCCAGATAGCCGCGGGTAAAGTTCGACATTTGCGGCCAGTCATACGTCCGCGGATCTTTCAGCGCCTTGACCGAGGATTCGATGCGCAGCGTGCCACCCGACTGGGCGTGGGCCGCGGCATGGGCCGGCTTGGCCAGACCCAGCAAACCATAGGCGGCGCTGGCGCTGACACCCAATGCGGTGGCGCGTGTCATGAATTCGCGACGCGACAAGGTGCCCGCGGACACTTCGGCGGCATAGTCACGTGCGGCGGGGTGGATGGTTTTGGAAACTGTCATGAAACTCTCATCTTTTGTGGTGAGCAGCCTAAAACGATGCGCCAGAACGGGCACGGTCGCTTCGAACGCGGTCATCGCGCTCTTTCGTCATGGTCCATGAAATAGGGTAAAAGCGACAATTTCAACAAAAACGACCACATAATATGAAAAGCGCCCCGCCGGTGTTATCGGCGGGGCGCTTCGTCAGGGTGGTGCGGCATGTCAGAGAGGTGTCAGACCGGTTGGTCGGTCGTTCCGTTCTTGCGCAGTGCCTTGGGCGTTCTATCCGGCTTTTGCGTGGTGTTCGCGGCTGCCTTGGCAGGCGCGTCGGTGCCGCTGTTCTTCTTGATGAATTCCAGCACCATCGGGCGGATGTTGTTGCGCCAGCTGCTGCCCGCGAAAATGCCATAGTGACCGGCGTGGGGTTCCACGTGGCTGGCTTTTTTCTCGTCCGGCAGGCCGGTGCACAGGTCCAGCGCCGCGATGCACTGGCCGGGGGCGGTGATGTCGTCCTCGCCGCCTTCGACGGTTTTTACGGCAACCGTGGTGATCTTGCCCATGTCGACCTGACGGCCCGCGACCACGAATTCGTTCTTGGCAATCTCGTGGTTCTGGAAGATGCGTTCGACCGTGGACAGGTAGAATTCTGCGGTCATATCCATCACGGCAAGGTATTCGTCGTAGAATTCGTTGTGCTTGTCGTGGTCCGACGCTTCGCCGCGTGCGGCGCGGGAAATCTGGTCGTTGAACGCCTTGGCGTGCTTGTCCGCGTTCATCGAGATGAACGACGACAGTTGCAACAGGCCCGGATAGACGTTTCGTCCGACCCCGGCGAATTTGAACCCGACGCGCTGGATCATCGCCTTTTCAAGCTGGCCCATGGTGACGCTGTGGCCAAAGTCGGTCACCTCGGTCGCCGCAGCACCCGGATCAATCGGCCCGCCGATCAGCGTCAGGCTGCGCGGTTGGGCTTCGGGTTCTTCTTCGGCCAGATAGGCGGTTGCAGCCAGTGTCAGCGGGGCAGGCTGGCACACCGCGATCACATGGGTGTCCGGCCCCAGATGTTTCATGAAGTTCACAAGGTACAGCGTGTAATCTTCGATGTCGAACTTGCCGGCGCTGACAGGGATGTCGCGGGCGTTGTGCCAGTCGGTGATGTAGACATCACAGTCGGGCAGCAGCGAAATCACGGTTTTGCGCAGCAGCGTGGCATAGTGGCCCGACATGGGGGCGACCAGCAGCACGGTGGGTTTGTCATCGCTGTGGCCTGCCACGTCAAAGTGGATCAGGTCGCCAAAGCTGTCTTCGACAACCTTTGTGACCGAAACGATGTGGTCCTTGCCGTCTTTGGCGGTGAAGTGCGGGATGTTCCAGTCGGGTTTGACAACCATGCGCTGGAAACTGCGCTCGGTGACTTCGCCCCATGCGCGCATCCATTCGAATGCAGGGTTTGGGATCATGGAGAAGGCAGGGTATGATCCCATCGCAAGGGCCGAAGCGCCAAGCCATTGATTCGTCGTTCTGATTGTCTCCATCAGATCGTATGTGGCCATGTTACGCATTTCGGGTCTCCTGTTTCTGCCGGGTGTGCCCGGCGCAGTCGTCGCATAGCCTCCCCGAAGTCGGCGACGTAATAAAGGGTACGATACTACATAATGCTGCAACTGCAAAGTACGAGGTTCGTTTCACTATGACAACAAAAGACACAGTATCTGGTGAAATGTCGGGTGAAACTCTCGATAAATTGACAGAAAACCTTTCGAAAGTGGACGAACTGCGTGAACGCCTGTCGCGTGTCATGACGCAGCGCAGCACACATAACGCTGCGTTAGATGGCCCGAATCAAGAGCTGTTCGGCAAGGCTGCGACCGCGTATTGGCAGGATGCCATCCATAATCCGGCCAAACTGATCGAGCAGCAGATGGGCTATTGGTCCAAGACGATGGCCCATTTTGTCGAGGCGCAGAAGGCATTGACCCAAGGGGGCATGTCGGCGCCCGAGGACACCGGCCCGACGGACCGCCGCTTTGCCAACCCGATGTGGAACCATCATCCTTATTTCAACTTCGTCAAACAACAGTACCAGATCAACTCGGCCGCATTGCTCGAGGCCGTGAGCAACGTCGATGATATGGACCCTGACGAAAAACGCAGGCTGGGCTATTTCACCCGCCAGATCGTCGACCTGATGAGCCCGACCAATTTTCTGGCCACCAACCCCGACGCGCTGGAAAAGGCCGTGGCCACAGAAGGCCAAAGCCTGATCGACGGGCTGGAGAACCTGATCAAGGATCTGGAAACCAACAACGGCGAGCTGGTGGTCAAACTGGCCGATGAACAGGCTTTTGACATTGGCAACAACATTGCCACATCGCCGGGCAAGGTGGTGTTTCGCAACCGCATGATGGAGGTGATCCAGTACACCCCCACCACCGACGAAGTGCACGCCACCCCGCTGATCATCTTCCCGCCCTGGATCAACAAGTTCTACATTCTGGATCTGAAGGCGCAGAATTCGCTGGTCAAATGGATCGTCGACCAGGGCTACACCTTGTTCATCGTGTCGTGGGTGAACCCCGACGCGTCCTACCGCGAGGTCGGGCTCGAGGAATATGTAGAGGAGGGGTATATCACCGCCATAGAAGAGGTGAAAAAGATCACCGGGCAGAAGCAGGTCAATGCGGTGGGGTATTGTATCGCGGGTACGACCCTGTCGATGACCCTGTCGATCCTCAAGCAGCGCGGCGACACGTCGGTCAAATCCGCCACATTCTTTACCGCGCTGACCGATTTCAGCGAGCAGGGTGAATTTGCGCCGTTCCTGACCAACGACTTTATCGACGGCATCGCCGCCGAGGTCGAGGACAAGGGCGTATTGCCGTCGGTCATCATGGCGCGGACGTTTTCGTTTCTGCGGTCCAACGATCTGGTCTACGCACCTGCAATCCGAAGCTACATGATGGGCGAAACGCCCCCTGCGTTTGATCTTTTGTTCTGGAACGGTGACGGCACGAACCTGCCCGCCAAGATGGCCATGCAATATCTGCGCGGCCTGTGTCAGGAAGACCGCCTGGCCCGCGGCGAGATGGAGCTGCTGGGGCACAAGCTGTCGCTGGCCGATCTTGAGCTGCCTGTCTGTGCCATCGCCTGCGAGACAGATCACATCGCCCCGTGGAAAGACAGCTTTCGCGGCGTGCAACAGATGGGTTCCAAGCAAAAGACATTTGTCATGACGCAGTCGGGTCATATCGCGGGTATCGTCAATCCACCCTCGAAAAAGAAGTACGGCCACTACACCAACACCGACCTGTCGGGCGATCACGCCAGTTGGCTGGACGGCGCGCAGTTCCACGAAGGGTCGTGGTGGCCACGCTGGGGCGTATGGTTGAAAAAGCGGTCGGGCAAGCTGGTTTCTGCACGTATTCCGGGTGATTCTACGCACCCGGTGCTGTGCGAGGCCCCCGGAACCTATGTTTCGAACAAGCCAAAGGGCTGATATTTTTAGGGAATTACCCTAGGTCATCTTTTTTTGCTGCGGCGCAGCATTTTCCTTGCAATGCCGCAGTGCAGCATCTATATTGATGTCAGACGCCAAACGCGGGGATGCCCCGCAACGAGACGCCGAATGCGGGGCTGCCCCGCTTTGCAACCCGAAAGGACAAGTAAAATGGCCAAGACACAAGATATGACCGCGATGTTCAAAGACATGATGGGCGCATTTCCCGTCGACACAGCTTCGATGGAAGATGCATTCAAATCCGCAACAACACTGAACGAAAAACTGTCCGGTGTTGCGCTGGAAGCGGCTGAGAAATCGACCGAAGTGTCCAACAAATGGACCAAGGAAACGCTGGCCAAGCTGGCAGAAATGTCGAAAGCGAAAACCGAGCCCGCAGATTACGCCAAAGCAATGACCGACTTCGCGTCGTCCACTGCTGAAGTGGCTGCTGAAAACATGGCCGCATTCGCCGAGATCGCCAAAAAAGTTCAGATGGAAACAGTTGAACTGATGATGGCCGCTGGCAAAGACATGAGCGAAGAAGCTCAGACAGCGATGAAAAAAGCTTCGACAGACGCGCAAGCGGCTGTGAAAAAAGCGACAGCGAAGTAATTCGCAACAGATAACCGCGCGATTTCCTCCCTGTTATTCGCGGTAAATCAGGGTGGGTTCCGAAAGGGACCCGCCCTTTTTTTATGTCTGGCTGCCTTGGGTTGATGATCTGCGGGCACACGTTTGGCGTGTGCGACCCACAGCGCGATGATTTCCTTTCCATTTTCGATTTGGCCCCCTAAGCTGCATTGCAGCACGTAGTCTGGGGAGGATTTTCCGTGACGACCAAAGACAAACCATTGCTGATCAAACGGTATGCAAGCCGCAGGCTGTATAATACCGAAACGTCCGATTATGTGACGTTGGAAGATATTTCCGGATTTATCCGTGACGGGCGCGAGGTTCAGATTGTCGATCTGAAATCAGGCGACGACCTGACGCGGCAATACCTGCTGCAAATCATCGCCGAACACGAAAGCCGCGGCGAAAGCGTTCTGCCGGTGGATGTGTTGAACGATCTGGTGCGCAGCTACATGGGCGGCAACGCCAGCGTCGTGCCGCAGTTCCTGGAAGCGTCGTTCGAGATGCTGCGCAGCGGGCAAAGCCGCATGTTGGAAAACATGGGCGCGATGAACCCGATTGCCAAGATGCCCGGCCTTGAGGCGATGCAAAAGCAGCAGGCGGCCTTTGTCAAAGCGATGACAGGCGGCATTGGCGGCATCCCGACCAACTGGTCGACCACACCCCAGATGGACCCGTCCGAGGCGACCGAAGACGAAGCGCCCGCCGAAGATCTGGACGCGATCAAGAAACAACTGGCCGAGTTGCAGGCGAAGCTGTCCAAGCTGAAGTAATGCGCGGTGCGGTTGCCTGCACATGCGGGGCGTGGCTGTTTTCTAACACGCCCCGAACATTCTGACATAGATCCATGAAAATTCTCGCAATCTCTGGCAGCGGGCGCGCAAGTTCGACCAACACGGCGTTGTTGCACGCCGTGGCCCGGATCGCGCAGCCCGATCATGAGGTGGCAGTTTTTGCCGATGTGGCCGCGCTGCCGGTGTTTTCCCCCGACCTCGAGCTGCAGGCCCCGCCCGAAAGGGTGCAGCACTTGGTGGACAGCATCGCCGACAGCGACTGCCTGATCGTCTCCAGCCCCGAATACGTCCGCGCTATTCCGGGTGGGTTGAAGAACGCAATCGACTGGCTGGTCTCAAGGGACGAGATTATTGCTAAACCTGTCGCCTTGCTGCACGCGTCGCATCGCGGGGACGATATGCTGGCGCAGCTTAGGTTGGTGCTGTCCACGGTCAGCACGGGGTTTCAGGGCGATGTTTTTGCCCGCTTCAACCTGATGAAGCTTTCGCCCGAGGACATTGCCGCACACATGATGCAGCCCGGCCAACAAAACGCGGTGCGCGCCTTTCTCAAGGAACTGACACAGGAAAAAGGCGGCCACTGAGGCCGCCTTTTTTAATGGTCAGTGAGTGTCGTGGTGACCTCAGGTCCCGTAAGCGCGCGTTTCGCCAAAGGCTGTTTCGGCTGCATTCAGCAGGATGTCGGCCACCGTGTCCAGTTCCGCGCAGGTCAGGTGCACGGGCAGGCGCACGTCGCAGGCACGCATCAGCATGGCGCGGGTTTGCGGCAGGTCGGGCAGGTCGGCGATGAACTTCCAGTTCCAGAAGGCACGGGCGTTGTCATTGCTTAGGCCAAACACCTGAACGGTGACGCCCTGCGCCTTGGCGGCGGCGACAAAATCCAGAACCTGCGCGTCCGACACGCCCTGCACGTTAAACTGGATCGAATCCGGCGCGCGGGTTTCGGGGGCCATCGGGGCGGGCACGTCGATCCATGTGCTGGTGTTCAACTGCGCCGCAACATGGTCGTGGCCTGCCAGCCCGTCGGTGACGCGGCGGGCCAGTTCGGGCAGCTGTGGGCGGATCACGGCGGCGCTGAGGTTGCCCATGCGCAGATTGTACAGGGGCAGGGTGTTCTGATGCGCGGCAAAGGCGTCTTGCAGAACGGGGTGTTTCTTCCAGTTGTGCTCGTACGCGCCCGACATGATCACTGCGCGCGCCACCAGGTCGGCGTCGTCTGTGACCAGAATGCCGCCTTCGCCCGCGTTGATCATCTTGTAGGACTGGAACGAGAAACAGCCGATGCGGCCCAATGTGCCGATCTTGCGGCCATGCCACAACGTGCCCAGCGAATGGGCCGCGTCTTCGATCACCGGAATGCCTGCGGCGTCGCACAGGCCCATGATTTGATCCATATCAGAGGTATGGCCGCGCATGTGGCTGACGATCACGGCGCTGACGGTCGGCAGTTTGGCCGCAAAATCTGCCATGTCGATGCGGTAGTTTTCGCCAACTTCGCACAGCACAGGCAGGCAATCGGCGTGGATCACGGCAGAGGGGACAGCGGCAAAGGTAAACCCGGGGATCAGCACACGCGCATCACGGGGCAGGTCCAGCGCCTTGAGCGACAAGAACAGCGCCGCCGAACAGGACGACACGGCCAGCGCGTATTTGCTGCCCATAATCTGCGCGAACTCGGCCTCGAGCAGGGTCACCGGAGAGTCGGAGGCCGCCGTATAGCGGAACAGGTCGCCCGATTGCAGAAGCCGGTCAATCTCGGCCTTTGCAGCCTCTGGGATCGGCTCGGCGTGATGCATGTTTGGCAGGGACATATTTGTGTTTCCTTAACTGCAGTTTTCAATTTCGTAAAACAGTTACGCAGAAAAGGAAACGCTTTTGTGACGGGGCACCCGTTTTCGGCGGTCATGTGCAGTTTTGGGTGGATGCGTGAAGGGGCGCGTCAGATGCCCAGACGGTCGCGCAGCGCGTACCATGTCATCGCCAGCGCCAGCAGCGGCGTGCGCATGGCTGGGCCACCCGGAAACGGCGTCGTGGGGATCGCGGCCATGGCGTCAAAGCCGTCGCTTTGCCCCTCAACGGCCAGCGCCATCAGTTGCCCCGCGTGCGTGGCAGTGCCCAGCCCGTGACCGGAATAGCCCGAGGCCGACAGGATATTGGGCGCAACCCGCGCCAGATAGGGCAGGCGTTTCATGGTTATGCCCAGCGTGCCGCCCCAAGCATAGTCGATCCGCACGTCTTTCAGATGCGGGAACACCACCGACATGGGGCCGCGCACCTTGGCCGAAATGTCGGTGGGGAATTTGTAGCCATAGCTTTCGCCGCCGCCGAACAGCAGGCGGCCATCATGGCTGAGCCGGAAATAGTTCACGACAAAGCGGCTGTCGGCCACCGCCACGTCCCGCCGCAACACCTCTTGCGCCGCAGCGCCCAAGGGTTCGGTGGCCGCGATGAAATTGTTGATCGGCATGACCCGCGCAGCCGTCTTGCGCTCCAGCCCGCCCAGATAGCCGTTGCAGGCCAGCAGAACGTGATCGGCCACCACGCGGCCGCCGTCGGTGCGCACGACAGTCTTGGCCCCGTGGTCGATGTGTTGGGCCGCAGACCCTTCGAATATCCGCACGCCCGCCGCCTTGCAGGCCCGGGCCAGTCCCAGCGCCAGGTTCAGCGGATGCAGGTGCGCCGCGTCGTGGTCCAGAATGCCGCCGCAATAGTCGGGCGACGGGCAGACTTCGGCGGCAAAGCGGTCCGCGTCAAATGTCTCGATCTGATAGCCGTACACGCGGTCCATATGTTCGGCATAGTCATGCAAGCCTGCCACGTCGCCCTTGTCCGAGGCGCTCCACGCGACGCCGGGTTTCAGGTGGCAGTCGATCCGGTGCTTGGCGATCAGGCTTTTGACCAGATGTTTCGCATCCTCGCCCAGATCCCACAGCTTGCGCGCGGCCTCGATCCCCATCATCTTTTCCAGCTTGGGTTGCTCGACCCGCTGGCCCGACCCCAATTGCCCGCCGTTGCGCCCAGACGCCCCGAAGCCCACGCGCTGCGCGTCGATCAGAACCACGTCGCGCCCCGCTTCTGCCAGATGCAGGGCGGCTGACAGGCCGGTATAACCGCCGCCCACCACGCAGACGTCCGCCTTTGTCTCGCCTTTCAGCGGGTCAAAAGGGGGCAGGGTGTTGGCTGTCGCGGCGTACCAACTGTCGGGGTAGGCGCCCAAGGCATCATTGGCGTAAAGCAGGTTCACGAAGGGGCTTCTCTTCTCTGGTTCAAAAAATCCCCTCCGGAGGACCGGGGGGCAAAGATCGTCACGCGTTCAGCAAAAGGTGCTCGCGTTCCCATGGGCTGATGACTTGCAGGAACTCGTCGTATTCCGCGCGTTTTACGATGGAATAGACCCGGCCAAAGTCGGGCCCCAGCACCTCTTGCAGCGCGTCGGCGGCGTCGAACCCTTCCAGCGCCTGGCCCATGTCGCGGGGAATGTCGCCTTCGCCTTCATAGGCATCGCCCTTGAACTCGGGCTTGGGCTGTGTCGCTTCGATCAGACCCAGATAGCCACAGGCCAGCGACGCCGCGATGCCTAAGTAGGGGTTGCAGTCCATGCCGGCGATGCGGTTCTCGACCCGCCGTGCACCGGGGGACGACAGCGGCACGCGGATGCCCGTGGTGCGGTTGTCGCGGCCCCATTCCAGGTTGATCGGTGCGGCGTGATCTTTGACGTAGCGACGGTAGCTGTTCACATAGGGCGCCATCACCGCCAGCGCGTCGGGCATGTGGTTTTGCAGCCCGGCGATGAAGTGATAAAACTCGGGCGTTTCTGCCCCGTCAGCGTCGGAAAAGATGTTCTCGCCGGTTTCCACGTCCAGCACCGAATGGTGGATGTGCATGGCAGAGCCGGGTTCCTGCGCGATGGGTTTGGCCATGAAGGTGGCGAAACAGTCGTGGCGCAGGGCCGCCTCGCGGATCAGGCGTTTGAAATAGAACACCTCGTCCGCCAGCTTGATCGGATCGCCGTGGCGCAAGTTGATCTCCAACTGGCCCGCGCCGCCCTCTTGGGTGATGCCGTCGATCTCGAACCCTTGGGCCTCGGCAAAGTCGTAGATGTCGTCGATCACTGGGCCAAACTCGTCGACGGCGGTCATGGAATAGGCCTGCCGCGCGGCGGCAGGGCGGCCCGACCGGCCCATCATCGGCTCGATTTCCTTGGCAGGGTCGATGTTGCGCGCCACCAGATAGAATTCCATCTCGGGGGCCACGACCGGCTCCCACCCCTTGTCGCGGTACAGTTGCACCACGCGGCGCAGCACGTTGCGCGGGCTGAACGGCACCGGCACGCCGTCGCGGTCATAGGCGTCGTGGATCACTTGCAGCGTCCAGTCGCCGGTCCACGGCGCGGCCGTAGCGGTGTCCAGGTCGGGGCGCAGGATCATGTCGCGTTCGATAAAACCGTCGGCGCCTGCCGCTTCGCCCCAGTCGCCGGTGATGGTCTGGAAAAAGATGCTGTCGGGCAGGTGGAAATAATCCTGCCGCATGAATTTCGATGCAGGCACCGCCTTGCCGCGGGCAATGCCGGGCAGGTCTGAAACGATGCACTCCACTTCGTCCAGCCGACGCCCCTCAAGATAGGCCTGCGCGGCTTCGGGAAGGTTCTCCAACCAGCTTTTCTCGGCCATTATGCTCTCTCTTTCTTGAAAAATTCGGCCATGAACGTGCCGATGTCTGAACTGTTGTCTGCGTCCTTCAGGTGGGTGGCGGCGTCTTGCAGTTGCGCATCGGGCACCACGCCGGGCCCACGATAGCGGATCAACCCGTCGATAACGCCGCTGTCGAACTCGGGGTGCGGCTGGATCGTCCAGATGCTGTCGCCATAAAGCAGCGCCGCCGTTGCGCAAAAATCGCTGGCACCCACGACGCGGGCGCCGGGGGGCACTTCGACCACCTGATCCTGATGCCATGCGTTCAGGGCCATCTTGGCCCCGTGCAGGTCGTATTCGGTGCGCCCAACCGACCAGCCGCCGTCGTATTTCACCACCTTACCGCCCAGGGCCTGCGCGATGATCTGGTGGCCAAAGCAGACCCCGATCAGCGGTTGGCCCGCGTCGCGGATCTGGCGAATGAACGCTTCCAGCGGGGGGATGAAGGGCAGGTCTTCGTAGGCGCCGTGTTTCGAGCCGGTGATCAGCCAACCGTCGGCGTCCTGGATGCTGTCGGGAAATTTCATGTCCACCACGTCGAAGGTCACGAATTCCAGATCGTGCCCTCCAAGCAAGCGTTGGAACATCGCGTCATAGTCGCCGTGGTCTTTGTATACTTCCGCCGCGGCGTGGCCGGTTTGCAGAATGCCGATCTTCATGAGTCACCTGATTTGATCAAATTTTCCGCAAGGCGACGGCAGCCGCCCTGCGTTGGTGTGCAGCCTACACGGTATCGAGATATACTTCGACCCGCTCTTCGGGGGTCAGCTCTTCCATGTATTTGGCTTCCTGGCGCTTGGTCATGGTAAAGTTGCGGATCAGCCCGGGGGCAAAGATGCGCGCAATCTCGGGGCTGGTTTCAAAGACGTCGATCGCCTTGGTCCAGTTTTCGGGCACCTGTGGCAGGTCCTGATCATAGCCGTTGCCGGTGATCGGCGCGGGTGGTGCGACCTTGTCTTCCAGACCGTTCAGCGCCGCACCCAGAACCGCGGCAACGGACAAGTAGGGGTTCACGTCGCCGCCCGCCTGACGGTGTTCGATCCGCCGCGCCGCCGGTGCGCCCGAAGGAACGCGGATGGCTGCCGTGCGGTTTTCATAGGCCCACGCCACGCCGGTGGGCGCATGTGCGCCCGGCACCAGACGGTCAAAGCTGTTGTGATGCGGCGCAAAGATCAGTGTCGAGCCGGGCATCGCCGCAAGGCAGCCCTGAATGGCATGGCGCAGCGCGTCCGATCCCAGTTCGGTGCCGTCGTCAAAGATGTTCTTGCCGTCCTTGTCCAGCACCGAGAAATGCATGTGCAGGCCCGAGCCTGCGTAATCCTCGTAGGGTTTGGCCATGAACGACGCGGCAAAGCCGTGTTTGCGCGCCAGCCCTTTGACCAGCATCTTGAACAACCACGCATCGTCCGCAGCTTTCAGCGCGTCGGGTTGGTGCATCATGTTGATCTCGAACTGGCCCAGACCGGCCTCGGAAATCGCGGTGTCGGCGGGAATGTCCATCGAATCGCAGGCGTCGTAGAGTTCGGTAAAGAACTGGTCGAACTGGTCCAGCGCCCGCAGGCTGAGGATTTCACCCGCCACGCGGCGCTTGCCTGAGCGTGGCGAGATGGGAACACGCAGGTCACGGCCCGAATCGTCAATCAGGAAGAATTCCAGTTCAACGGCCACCACGGGGGTCAGTCCCAGATCGGTGAACCGTTGCTGAACGGCGGCCAACGCATGACGCGGATCGCCCTCGAAGGGGCGGCCATCCTCGTGGAACATCCAGATCGGCATCAGGCCGGTGGGCGTGTCCAGCCACGGCATCCGAACGAACCCGCGGTCGGTGGGCTTCAGCACGCCGTCGCGGTCGCCGCTTTCCATCACCAACGGGCTGTCGTCGATGTCTTCGCCCCAGATATCAAGGTTCATCACCGAAAGTGGAAAGCGCGTTCCGTCTTCGATCACCTTGTCGGCAAAGCGCACAGGCACACGTTTGCCGCGGGGTTGTCCGTTCAGATCAGATGCCGCGACGCGGATGGCGCGGATGTCGGGGTTGGATTTCAGCCAGTCGTCCATGGGATGCTCTCGTTTTATTCCGCCCATGAATATCCCCGCGCGGGGTGCAAAGTCTATGTAATTTGATCAAAAGTTTCCGCAGGCCGTCCGAAACCCTTTATTCGACCAAATTTGGGGCAGCACTATCTGATCAAATTCATCCGAATTTTCAGCCGTGGTCGCGTGTTCGCAGGCAGGTGTCGGTTCAGGTGCCGGTTTACCAGCCCGAACAGGGTGACAATCACCAACGTCAGCAGGATGAAATAGCCCGCAAGGATCGGGTAGGGCACGAACGGGTTGAACGTCTTGTCCGCGAAATAGCTGGCGTAATACAGCGCGTCGCCGCGTTGTTGCCATGCGGGAAAGCCGCTGAAGAACACCAGCGTCGTGGCGTGAAACAAAAAGATCGCCTCGTTGGTGTACGCAGGCCACGCCAGCCGCAGCATGGTGGGCCAGATGATGCGTCGGAACCGTGGCCAGCCGGACATGCCATAGGCGTCGGCGGCTTCGGTGTCGCCCTTTGGGATGGATTGCAGCGCGCCGTAAAAGATCTCGGCCGAGTAGGCGGCGGTGTTCAGGAACAGGACGATCAGCGCGCCCAGCCATGCAGCCGTGAAGTTGCTGAAGAACGGATAGCTGCTTTTGAGCGACAAAAACAGGAAGTAGGCAAAGAAGAACTGGATGAACAGCGGCGAGCCACGGAACAGGAAGATGAACCATTCCGCGGGTTTGCGCAGTGATGCACGGGGCGATGCTTTGGCCACGGCAAGGGCTGTGGCAAAGAAGAAACCCGTCAGCAGGGCGCAGATGCCGAAATAGACGTTCCAGATCATGCCCGAGCCGATCAGCGTGACCTGTTCACACAAGGTAAAGTCGGACCGGGGCAGCAGCCGTTCGCCAAAACCCAGCGACCGGAAGGCATAGGACTGGATGGTTTCAATACAGCTCATGCCGCTTTCCTTTGGGCTTCGCCGCCGGCGGTGGCCTGTCCGCGCGTCAGCCGTGCCATCAGACGGCCCAGCAGGGTTTCTGACACTTTGGTCATCAGCAGGTAGAAAATCAGCAAGGCAAGGAAATACCACATGCGCCAGTCGCCGTGCGGGTAGCTGGTGAATTGCGACGTTTTGGTGCCGCCCAGTTCGCGCGCCCAATAGACGATGTCTTCGATGCCCAGCAGGAACAGCAGCGGCGTGGCCTTGATCAGCACCATCCACAGGTTCGACAGGCCGGGCAGGGCAAAGACCCACATTTGCGGCACAAGGATGCGCCAGAAGGTCTGGCGTTGGGTCATGCCGTAGGCCTCGCCGGTTTCCAGTTGCGCGCGGGGCACGGCGCGCATCGCGCCGAACAGCACGTTGGCGGCAAAGGCGCCGAACACGATGGCAAAGGTGATGACGGCCAGGCCAAAGGCATAGGTTTCATGCATCCACTCGGGGCTGCTGCCCAAGGGCAGCTTGGCCGCCTGACACACGATGAAATCGTTGCCCTGACGCACCGGCTGGTCCCAATCGGGGCACAGGATGCGGTGGCGGGTGTATTCAAACAACTGGTCCAGCGCGATCACGAAGAACAGGAAAAATGCAATGTCCGGCACGCCGCGTACAACGGCGATGTATCCTTTGCCCAGCCACGAGACAGGGGCAAAGCTGGCGCGGGCGGCCATGGCCCCCAGAAAGCCAAAGGCCAGCGCCACGGGGGCGGTGACGGCCAACAGGCCCAACACCTTGAAGAAGGACAGGTAGAACGACAGATGCACCCCTGTTGTCAGAAAACAGGAGAGCCAGGTCAGTCCGCCCAGTGTCGATGGATCAGCGCAATATGAAAACATGGGTGTTCAGGGCGGGGCCAGCCCGCCCTGATGCTTTATCAATAGGTCGCGGTGTCGTCGCCGAACCACTTTTTCAGAAGGGTGTTCAGCGAACCGTCACCTTTCATCTCGGTGATGACGGCGTCGAATTTTTCTTTCAGCTCTGTGTCGCTTTCACGCAGACCCATGCCGATGCCGCCGCCCAGGGCCACGTCTTCACCGACGAACACCAGTTCGCCGTTCGACGCTTCGACCAATGGCACCAGATAGTCGCGGTCGGCGAACACCGCGTCCGCTTCACCGTTGCGCACGGCGGCGACGGTTTCTTCGGGGGTTGCGAATTCAACCAGTGTGGCACCGCTTTCGGCAATGTAACCCGCCTGAATGGTGGCGGTCTGTGCGGCCACGATGGCCTCTTTCACGTCCACACCCTCGGCTGCGGCGACATAGGCCGACTCGGTGGGGGGGAAGTAATCCTGGGTAAAGTCGATGACTTCGTCACGCTCGTCGGTGATGCTCATGCCCGCCATGATGGTGTCATAGTTGCCCGACACCAGGTTGGGGATGATGCTGTCCCAGTCGTTCTTGACCCATTCGCACGTCAGCTCGGCACGCTTGCACAGCTCGTCGCCCAGCTCGCGCTCGAACCCGTCGACTTCGCCGGCGTCGTTGATGAAGTTATACGGAGGGTAGGCGCCTTCGGTGCCCATGCGGATGGTCTTTTCGTGGCCGGCGGCCAGCGCAAAGGTGGCGCTAACGGCCAGCGCGGCGGATGCAAGGATGATCTTTTTCATGATTAACTCCCGTTTTGTTTTTTTGTTTACGCAGCGTGGGTTGTCGCAGACAGGAACCCGCGCAGTCGTTCGGATGAGGGCGCGCCGAACAGCGTGTCGGGCGGCCCTTGTTCTTCGATCAGGCCCTGATGCAGGAACACCACGTGATCCGACACGTCAGCGGCCAGTTTCATATCGTGCGTCACGATCATCATGGTGCGGCCTTCGGCGGCCAGATCCTTGATAACCTTAACAACTTCCTGCTCCAGCTCTGGGTCGAGCGCGCTGGTCGGCTCGTCGAACAGCAGCGCCTCGGGCTCCATGCAAAGTGCGCGCGCGATGGCGGCGCGCTGTTGCTGGCCGCCGGACAGTTGCGCAGGATAGGCGTCGCATTTGTCGCCGATGCCGACCTTGTCCAGATAGGCGCGGGCGGCGCTCTCGACCTCTTTGTGATCGCGCTTCAGCACCGTTACCGGCGCTTCCATGACGTTTTGCAGAATCGTCATGTGCGCCCACAGGTTGAACTGCTGGAACACCATACTCAGATTGGTGCGGATGCGCAAAACCTGACCCGCATCGCCGGGGCGGCGGCCGTGGCCGGTTCCGCGCCATGTGACCGGTTCGCCCTTGAATAGAACCTCGCCTTGCTGGCTGTCTTCCAACAGGTTGCAGCACCGCAGCAGCGTGGATTTGCCGGAGCCGGACGACCCGATCAAACTGATCACATTGCCGCGCGGCGCGGAAATATCCACGCCTTTCAACACCTCAAGCGCGCCATAGGCTTTGTGCAGGTTCCGAATTTCGATGACAGGCGAGGTGTCGGACAAGGGCAGGCCTTTTGGGCTTGATTACAGGTTAGAGGGTATAAGGGACAAATTTTAGGCAGTTTGCAACTTGGATTTGCAGTCAAAGTGATCTGTCGGGGGTGATTGACGCAAAGGCAACAGGCATATGCCGCGAAAGAAGGCGGTTGTGGCGGCGGTGGTCTGGGGGCGCTGCCCCCGGCGCTGGCGCGCCACCCCCGGGATATTTGCGGCCAAAAGAAAGCCTGGCCGGTGAGGATGGGACAAGGCCCCGCCCTGTCGTCGGGCAGGCGCGTCTAGCTGTTCGTGACCTGTTGGCGGGCGATGGCGCTGTCGCGGTCGGTGACGCCCAGCAGGTTCGCGGCCAGCCGCAGCACGGCGTCTTCTTCCTGCGCGCGTTCGCCGTCGGCCAGAACCACGGTCCACATCGCCTCGATCACGCCCAGACGATGTTCGTATGGTACGGCGTCCTTGATCGCACGGGTGAAGCGGACGGTGTCCGGGGCCTCTGATTCCAACGCCTCTGCATCGCGGCGCAGGGCGGTGGCTGCATCAGGTGTCAGCCCGTAGCGGGCGCCGACCACGCTGTCGATTGTGGCCGCTTCGCCAGTGTCATAGGTGCCGTCAGACCGGGCGATCCGCACCAGCAGTGCGGTCAGCGCAAGGCGCGCGTCGGTGTCGGGCAGTTGGGCGGGCTCCGGCTGGGTCAGCCGTTTGAGGAAATCAGCAAACATAGGCCAGATATAGGGGGCGCCGGGACGAAGGCCAATGCACAGTTTAATGACCGGGGGCGGCGCCCGTGGCTTCGGCCTGAATCACGGCGCTGTCGGCGTCGGTGATGCCAAGGGCCGCCTCGATCTGGTGCAGCGAAAGCTCTTCGGATGCTTTGCGGCGTCCGTCGGCCAGCACGACCTTCCACATGGACATGGCCAGCGACCGGCGGTCGTCATAGCCGACCTCCTGGCGCAGGATGCGGGCGAATTCTTCGGTGCCCGGCGCGTGCCGTTCCAATGCCTCGCAAGATGCGCGCAGTTTCGCAGCGGCAAGCGGTTTCAGCCCGAAGGTCGCTTGCAGGATGCGGTCGATCTGGCTGACCTCTTCGACCGTATAGCTGCGGTCGGCCAGGGCAACGCGCACCAGCAAAGCCCCCAGCGCCAGTTGCGCGTCAGGTTCGGGCAGCGGTTTCTGGTCACGGGGACGGCGGGGAAAAAGACGATCAAACATGGTGCGACTCTAGCCCAAGTCGGGTGGCGGACCAAAGCGCAAATTGTCCAAAGCCAGGCCTTGTTCGTCAAAATTTGTCAGCACAAAGCCCGCGATGTCCGAGGTGCCGTCGTTGCGCACAAATCCGAAGGTGTCCTCGGCCAGAGGGCCCAGGCGCAGGGTGGTGATTGCCGATCCGTCGCGGCGTAGGAATTGCACCTGTGCGGTGCCGCCTTCGCCACCGCGCAGATCAAAGGCCAGCGCCGGCTGGTCGCGGTCGAATTGCACCGCGATGGCCCCTTCGCCCTGGGCGTCGCGTTTGGGAAAACCTGCCATGCCATAGCCCACCAGAACCGTCCGGGCCGCGCCGCCCATATGCACCAGCGCCAGATTTTGCCCTGCGTCACCCGCCACCACCGCCAGCGGCGGGCCGAATGCGGCACCGGTGACGCTGTCGTGGGGGCCTGTTGCGGTCAGGCCCTGGCCCGAGAAGCGTTCTCCGAACCGCGCGCCTTTCAGCGCCAGCACCGTATCAAGATGGCGGCCGGGGCCAAAGCTGGCTTGTTGGTCGTCAAAGGTGATGATCTGCGTCAGCGCCAGCGAGGCGGGCGACACGACGCAAACGGGCGCATCGCAGGCCGCAGCGGCGTTTGCGAAAAACAGTGCGGCGCAGGCACCGCAGCAGGGGGATGTCCCCTTAGGGATCATAGCCTTCGACGATCACCAGATTGCCCTCGGAGATGTCTTTGCGCAGATCATAGGCGGCCTTGTACGCGTCGCTTTCGTAGCAGGCGACCGCGTCGGCATAGCTGGGGAATTCGATCACCACGGTGCGGCTGTTCCATATGCCTTCGGGGTTGGTCTGCTGGCCGCCGCGCACGACGAAACGCGCGCCATATTCGGCCAAGGGGGCGGCGTTGGCGGCCTGGTATTTCTTGTAGGCTTCGGCGTCATGCACCACGTTGTGTGCGATCCAGTATCCTTTGGCGGCCATTGTCTTGTCCTTAGGTCAGTGTGTCGAAACGATCTTTCAGCCGTTTTGCTTCGGCGTCCAGACCGAAGGGCGGATTTATCACGAAAAGCCCCGAGCCGATCATGCCATGACCCGGGCGCGCAGGGGGAAAGCGGACCTCGGCGCGCAGGGCGTCGGGATAGGTTTTCGACAGGGTTTTCAGCATCGGCACATGCAGGGCCGAGGTCAGCACCGGATACCACAGGGCGACGATGCCCACGTTCCACGCGCGGGTGAATTTGGCGATGTGTTTGGGGATGTCGTCATAGTCGTCCTTGATCTCGTAGGACGGATCAATCAGCAGCATCCCGCGGCGCGGGGTGGGGGGCAGCAGGCTGTGCGCCATGTCAAAGCCGTCGCGTTGGTGGCAGGTGACGGGATAGGGCGACATCGCATAGTCCAGCGCGCTGTGTTCGCGCGGATGCAGTTCGGCCAGATGGATGGTGTCGGTGGGGCGCAGCAGGCGCGCGGCGATCATCGGCGATCCGGGGTAGGCCTGTGGGCCGTCCTGCGCGCGCACCTGCGCCAGAACGCGGGCAAAGGGGTGGTCGGGTGCGAACCAGTCCTGCACGCGGCGGATGCCTTGGAGGGCCTCGCCGGTTTTGCGCGCCTCGTCGGCGTCCAGGTCATAGCTGGCACGCCCCGCGTGGGTTTCGATATAGGACAGCGGTTTGTCCTTGCGCGTGAGATAGTCCAGCATCCACGCCAGCAGGCCGTGCTTGTGAACGTCTGCCAGGTTTCCGGCGTGATAGATGTGTTGATAGCTGAGCATAAGTCCTTGTGCGGCATGTGCAGCCTGCGCGCAAGGCAGGGGGGGCCGGTGCTGCACGATTGGGGCGGGCTAACCATTTGTTCAGACCTTGATGCGAAGGTGCAGCCCTGCACTGAAATTTATGTTGGATAAGCCGATGAAAGATACTGTTTCTTCCCCGTCCGAGGCCGGGCCCCCGGCGCTGACGCGCGATGTGTTCTTTGCCGACATGATTGGTGAACTGGCCGGCGCCCTTGAAGAGGTGATCGGGCTGGAAGATGCCGCAGGTTTTGTGGCGATGGTTGGCAACCGGATCGGGGATGACCTGTCGCAGCTTTATGCCCGGTCAACTGATTTTCCAACTGACACCCCTGAGGACATCGCGCGCATCTGCGTCGATCTGAAGGAAAAGATCAGCGGTACGTTTACCGTGGAAGAGATCAGCGAGGATGGCGTTGTGTTCACCAATTGCGACTGTCCTTTTGGCAAGCGGGTCGAGGGGCGGCCGTCGCTGTGCATGATGACAACGAATGTGTTCGGGCGGATCGCCGCAAATGCTACGGGATATGCGCGCGTTCATGTCGCTGAATCAATTGCGGCAGGCCACGCACGGTGCCGTGTAACCTTGGGTCTCAAGCCGGATGACAGCACCAATGGTCACGAATTTTTCCGTTGATCCGGGGGGATCGGATCAGCAACTAGATGCTGTATTTGGACGCGCACCCGAACCTGTGATGCTGTTGTCGGAACAAGGTAAGATATCCTATGCCAACCAGCGGGCACGCGCCTTGCTGGTCGCAGGGCCGGACGGCACGGACGACGGGCTGATCGCTGCCATCGTGCCGCAGTTGGGGCAGGTGTTGCGATCTTCGGTGACGCTGCCATTAAGGGTCGGGCTGAAGTCCGGTTCTGTCTGGTTCAAGGCATGGCGCATCACGGGCACCCCGTCAGAAGACGGGGGCGCAATGGTGATGCTGTTCGGCGATTCCTCGGGCGTCTTGCGCAGCCGGTTCATGCTGTTGCGCAACGAGATTGCCAATATCGAGCACCGCCGCGCCCGTGAACTGAAGGTGGCCCAGCAGCTCAAGACCGAGGCGCAACACCTGCGCCGTTTGGTCGTCACCGACCAACTGACTGGCCTGACCACGGGTCAGGAGTTGCGCAGTGCAGTGACCAATGCACTGCAAAGCGGAACCAAGACCGGCGCGCTGCTGTTTGCGGACCTCGACGGGTTTAAAGAAATCAACGACACCTATGGGCACAGCGCGGGCGACACGGTGCTGGAACATGTGGGTCAGCGGCTGTTGGAACACAAACGCGGCGAGGATGTGTCTGCCCGTCTGGGCGGGGATGAGTTCGCGTTCTGGATTGCCGACGTAGACGCGGCGATTGCCACCCGCATTGCCCACCGTCTGCGCCGCCAGATCGAACGCCCGGTGTCTTGGCGCGGACCGGATGGACAGGCGTTGGAATTGGTCGTCGGCGCGTCTTTTGGCATCGCCTGCTATCCGCAGGACGGGTCGGATTACGCAGCGCTGGCCAATTCCGCCGACGCACGGATGTACACCAACAAACGCGACCGCAAGGCGGTGCTCCCGCACCGCGCGCAACGCTAGACCCTATTGATCCTTCGCTGCCACGGCGGGATGAGTGGACGTTTGGCCGACGTGTTCAGAAATCAGACCAGCCGGCTGACCTCTTTCGCGGCACGCACGAAGTCTTTGAACAGCGGGTGCGGGGCGAAAGGTTTGGATTTCAGCTCGGGGTGGAACTGCACACCGATGAACCACGGGTGATCAGGCCATTCCACGATCTCGGGCAGGCGGCCATCCGGTGACATGCCGCTGAACACCAGTCCGGCTTTTTCAAGTTGCTCGCGATATTTCACGTCCACTTCGTAGCGGTGGCGGTGGCGTTCATCAATGGTGGTGGTGCCATAGGCCATGGCCACCTTTGACCCTTCTTTCAGCACGGCATCATAAGACCCCAGGCGCATGGTGCCGCCCTTGTCGTCGCCGACTTTGCGGGTGACCTTGGCATTGCCCTGCACCCATTCCTTCAGGTGGTAGACCACAGGTTCAAAACGCTTTTTCCCCGCTTCGTGGTCGAACTCTTCCGAGCCTGCGGCCTCAATGCCCGCGACGTTGCGCGCGGCCTCGATCACCGCCATCTGCATCCCCAGACAAATGCCCAGGTAGGGCACCTTGTTCACGCGGGCATATTCTGCGGCCTTGATTTTGCCTTCGGTGCCGCGCTCGCCGAAACCGCCGGGCACGATGATCGCGTGAAAGCCGTCCAAGTGGGCTGCAACATCGCCGGATTTGTCAAAGATTTCGGCGTCGACCCATTCGATCCGCACTTTCACACGGTTGGCCATGCCGCCGTGCGTCAGTGCCTCGGCGATGGATTTATAGGCGTCTTCCAGCTGGGTGTATTTGCCGACAATCGCCACTTTCACCTCGCCTTCGGGGTGATGGACGCGGTCGGAAACGTCTTGCCATGTGGTCAGGTCAGGGCGCGGTGCCGGGCTGATCTGGAAGGCGTCCAGAACCGCCTGATCCAGACCCTGTTCATGATAGGCCAGCGGCGCGTCGTAGATGGTGGGCAGGTCATAGGCCGCCACGACCGCCTCTTTGCGCACGTTGCAGAACAGGGCGATTTTTTCACGTTCTTTTTCGGGAATCGGCTGTTCCGACCGGCAGACCAGAATGTCTGGGGCGATGCCGATGGATTGCAGTTCCTTGACCGAGTGTTGCGTCGGTTTGGTTTTCAATTCGCCACTTGCCGCCAGATAGGGCAGCAGCGTCAGGTGCATGAAAATGCACTGCCCGCGCGGTTTGTCGTGGCTGAACTGACGGATCGCCTCGAAGAAGGGCAGGCCTTCGATGTCGCCGACGGTGCCCCCGATTTCGCACAGCATGAAATCAACCTCGTCATCCCCGATGTCAAGGAAGTCTTTGATTTCATTGGTAACGTGCGGCACCACCTGAATGGTTTTGCCCAGGTAATCACCGCGCCGTTCCTTTTCCAGCACGGTGGAATAGATGCGCCCCGACGACACGGAATCGGTTTGCCGCGCAGGCACACCGGTGAACCGCTCGTAGTGACCAAGGTCCAGATCGGTCTCGGCGCCATCGTCGGTGACGAAAACTTCGCCATGCTCGAAGGGTGACATCGTGCCGGGATCGACGTTCAGGTAGGGATCAAGCTTGCGCAACCGGACCGAAAAGCCGCGTGCCTGTAGCAAGGCCCCCAGCGCTGCCGACGCGAGCCCCTTGCCAAGTGAAGAGACCACACCGCCAGTGATGAAGATATAACGCGCCATGAGTTCGGATGCTCCCCGTGTTGCAAATGCGATTTTCGGATGAACCAAAACCACCAGAATCGGCTGCGATTTTCACAGCACCACGGGGCCTCAGTATAACAGATGATTTCAGTTCAAGGCAAGCCGTGCCGCAACATGATGTTGCAGCGCGGCATCTTGCCTCAAGGTATAGCGATTAAAGGGTCAGTCGCCCGCGGGAACCAGCGGCGCGTCGGCGTCGCTTTGTGTGGGCGGTGTCAGACCATCGGCAGGGGGTGTCAGCGGTGTGCTGTCTTGCGTTTCAGGTGCGGCACCCAACCGGTCGACAACCGAAGATCCTGCGGCCTTTTCGGCTGCGATGATCGTCAGCGTGATCGAGGTGATGATGAATCCAATCGCCAGAATCCATGTGACCTTGCCCAGGGCTGTGGCGGCTGCACGGCCCGTCATGGCCCCGCCACCACCGCCGCCCATACCCAGACCGCCGCCTTCAGAGCGCTGAAGCAGCACAACGGCAATCAGTCCCAAGGCTAGGATAAGGTGAATGATCAGGACGACATTTTCCATGGATGCTCACGATGCTCACGTTCGGTTTTGCGGGTATCTATGCAAGTTTCGCAGGCGGGGCAAGGGTGCGTGGCCGGTAATGCGGATGGGTCTGGACAAATGGCCGGCCTGCGCGCCATGCTGCGGTCATGCCCCATGACCATCATGACCACGATCACGCCCATGCGTTGCTGCCGCCGGACCCTGCTTTGCGGGTCAAGGCGCTGGAGACGATCCTGACCGAAAAGGGGTTGATCGACCCCGCGGCGCTGGATGAAATCATCGACACCTACGAAAACCGCGTCGGCCCGCGCAACGGTGCGCATGTGGTGGCGCGTGCGTGGTCCGACCCTGCGTTCCGCGCGGCCTTGTTGGACGACGCCACCGCCGTGGTGTCCGATCTGGGGTATTACGGACGCCAAGGCGAACATATGGTTGCGGTCGAGAACACCGATGATGTGCACAACATGGTCGTATGCACCCTGTGCAGTTGCTATCCGTGGCCGTTGCTGGGCATTCCGCCGGGCTGGTACAAATCCGATGCCTATCGCGCCCGCGCCGTGCGCGAGCCGCGCAAGGTGTTGGCCGATTTCGGCGTTACATTGCCCGAAGACACCGCCGTGCGGGTTTGGGATTCGACGGCCGAGGTGCGGTACCTGGTGATTCCGCAGCGCCCGGCGGGCACCGAAGGGATGGACGAGGCGGCGTTGATGGATCTGGTCACGCGCGATTCGATGATCGGCACCGGACTGGCGTTGAACCCATGAGCCGTTTCCAACTGAATAAAGGCGCAGACGCGTGACCCGTGTCCACATCAATAAAGGCGCAGACGCGTGACCCGCGTCCACGACATGGGCGGGCGTTACGGCGATGGCGCGGTCGTGCCCGAGCCCGAAACCGAGGTGTTCCATGCCGACTGGCATCCGCGCGCGCTGGCGGTGACGCTGGCCTGTGGGTCGCTGGGCCAATGGAACATCGACACCAGCCGCCATGCCCGTGAACGGCTGGCACCCATGGATTACGCCGCCTTCAGCTATTACGAAAAGTGGATGGCGGGGCTGGCCGATATGCTGGTGGACAAGGGCGTGCTGACGCCCGAGGAGCTGGCCAGTGGTCATGCCATCGGGCCGTCGCCGCTGGCCGACCGCAAGATGACGGCGGATGCGGTGGCCGGTGTTCTGGCGCGTGGTGGCCCTGCGGACCGGCCCGCGCAAATCGCGCCGAGCTTTTCTGCCGGTGACAAGGTCCGCACGCGGCGGCACGCCCACAACGCATTTGTCGACGGGGGCCACACCCGTTTGCCGGATTACGCGGCCGGGGCTGTGGGGCGCATCGTGCGGCTGCACGGCCACCATGTCCTGCCCGATGCCGCCGCGCACGGGCTGGGGGACCGTCCCGAGCCGCTCTATGCCGTGGCGTTTGCCGCGTCGGAATTGTGGGCGCGCCCCGAACATCCGCGCGACGAGGTGGTGCTGGACCTGTGGCAAAGCTATCTGGAGGCTGCAACGTGACCCGTCCCGAACCGGTGTTCGAAGCGCCGTGGCACGCGCAACTGTTTGCGCTGACGGTCCATTTGAACGAAGCGGGGCGGTTCGACTGGCCCGACTGGGCCGGGCGGTTTTCCACGACTTTGGCGCGGCACGGGCTGACTCGTGAATTGAACGGCGGTGATGACTATTTCGCGGCGTGGCTTGAAACGCTCGAGGGGCTGCTGGCCGAAAAGGGCTGGGCTGAGGCTGCTGCCGTGGCCGAAATGCGCGACGCGTGGGAGGCGGCCTATCTGCGCACCCCGCACGGCGATCCGGTGACGCTGGACGGTTGATCCTATTCGTCGACGTCGTCGATATCGGCCTGACCGGACAAACGGCGGCGCACCAGGCTCCAGGACAGGCCAATCCCCAGAACCGAGCTGAGCGCCAGCAGGCCCAGCCATGTGTTCATGCTGGTGTTGTCGAGGCTGAGCAGATGCAGATCATAGAGCACCCACAGCCCCGATCCCATCACAGCCAGCACCAGCGCCATTCCGAAGCCGCCGATAGAACGCAGCGTCGCGCGCAAATAGATGATGTACCCGATCATCAACAAAAGCCCCACCAGCACCGCGATCGACAGGTTTTTCGCACCGTAATCCCGCACCCACCGCACGTAGTTGAATTCGGTCGGATTGTAGGTCAGGGCCAGCAGCACAAAGGCCGCCAGCCAGCGCAGGATAAAGCCCATCGCGATCTCCGGTGTCTGGTTTCCAAAGGAATTGCCCAAAACTGCCCCTTGTGTAAAGGGCGTTGGGTCAACATCCCTTGTCCACACTTAATTGCAGATTAGCGGGCCGTGGTTTCAGTTTGTGGTTTCGCGCCCTGTGCGGGCGGACTATACCACACCCGGTTTGCAATCAAAAAGGACCTGCATCATGGCCAATGTCGTCGTTGTCGGCGCCCAATGGGGTGACGAAGGAAAAGGCAAGATCGTCGATTGGCTCAGCGAGCGCGCCGATGTGATTGCCCGGTTCCAAGGCGGGCACAATGCGGGCCACACGCTGGTGGTCGACGGCACGGTTTACAAGCTGCACGCGCTGCCTTCGGGCGTGGTGCGGGGCGGCAAATTGTCGGTGATCGGCAACGGTGTGGTGCTGGACCCCTGGCATCTGGTCAAGGAAATTGCAGGCATCCGCGAGCAGGGTGTGACCATCACACCTGAAACCCTGATGATCGCCGAAAACACGCCGCTGATCCTGCCGTTCCACGGCGAATTGGACCGCGCGCGCGAAGGTCAGAATTCGGTGGCCAAGATCGGCACCACAGGGCGCGGCATCGGCCCGTGTTACGAGGACAAAGTGGGTCGCCGCGTGATCCGCGTGGCCGATCTGGCGGATGATGCCACGCTGGAACTGCGGGTAGACCGAGCGCTGGTGCACCACAACGCGCTGCGTGCGGGTTTGGGTCTGGAACCGGTGGACCGCGACGACCTGCTGGCGCAGCTGCGCGAGATTGCACCGCAAATCCTGCCCTTTGCCGCTCCGGTCTGGAAAGTGCTGAACGAAAAGCGCAAGGCGGGCAAACGCATCCTGTTCGAAGGGGCGCAAGGCGCGCTGCTGGACATCGACTTTGGCACCTATCCCTTTGTGACCTCGTCCAACGTGATCGCCGGGCAGGCGGCCACAGGGACCGGCATGGGCCCCGGTGCGATCAATTACGTGCTGGGCATCGTCAAAGCGTACACCACCCGCGTGGGCGAAGGCCCGTTCCCGACCGAACTGCTGGACGAAGACGGTCAGCGTCTGGGCGAACGGGGCCACGAGTTCGGCACAACAACAGGCCGCAAGCGTCGCTGTGGCTGGTTCGATGCCTGCCTGGTGCGCCAGACCTGTGCCACCAGCGGCGTTGATGGCATTTCGCTGACCAAGCTGGATGTTCTGGACGGTTTTGAGACGCTGAAGATTTGCGTGGGCTATGAACTGGACGGGGAACGGATGGACTATTTGCCCACCGCCGCCGACCAACAGGCGCGCTGCACTCCGATCTACGAGGAAATGCCGGGCTGGTCGGAATCGACCGAAGGCGCGCGCAGCTGGGCCGATCTGCCCGCCGAGGCGATCAAATACGTGCGCCGCGTCGAAGAGCTGATCGAATGCCCTGTGGCGCTGTTGTCCACTTCGCCCGAGCGTGAAGACACCATTCTGGTACGCGATCCGTTCGCTGATTAAGGGGGCCATATGGCGCTAAACTACAAAGCACGGCGGCGCTGGTCGCTGATCATCCTGCTGGTGGGGCTGCCGCTCTATGTGATCCTTGCGGTCAACATCGTGGCGCTGTTCGACCGGCCGTCGATCTGGGTCGAACTGCTGGTCTATGTGGGGCTTGGCGTCTTGTGGGCCTTCCCGCTCAAGGCCGTGTTCAAGGGGGTCGGGCAACCGGACCCCAACGCCGACCAGAGCACGGGCGAATGATGCAGGCCGCGGCACCGATCCCGGTCCTGCGCAGTTTCGATGCGGCCAAGGCGCGCGAATTCTACGTGGATTTCCTGGGGTTCGAGGTGGTGTTCGAGCACCGCTTTGCGCCCGACCTGCCGTTGTACCTGAGCCTGCGCATGGGCGCCTGCGAGGTTCATCTGTCCGAACATCATGGCGATGCGTCGCCGGGGGCTGCGCTGCGCATCGGGGTGCCGGATGTGGCCGCCTATGCCGCCAGCTTGCGCGACAAGAATTACGGGCATGCCCGCCCGGGCGTCCAGCGGCAACCTTACGGAATGGACGATATGAGCGTGGCCGATCCCTTTGGCAACCGCTTGATCTTTTGCACGCCGGTGTCGGACAGCTAACCCCCAAATGCCAAAACGGCGGACCCGAAGGCCCGCCGTTTCAGTCTCATTCAGCTGTGGCAGTCAGCCTGCGGCGCGTTGGTCGGGGCGAAACCCGATATCGCCAGAGACAGCAAAGCGCCCGCCCTTGATCTTTTCGATCTTCCCGGCCCGGAGCAGTTGGCCAAAGGAACGCAGGCCGTCTTCGCGGCTAAATTCGGTGCCGATCACCTGTCGCACCTTGGTCATCAGTTGCGGACGCGAGAACTGGTCGCGCTCTTCCACAAAAGCCAGATAGGCGGCGGCGGCTTCCAACAGGTCGGGCAGCTCGTGCGCGCCCATCTCGTCCGCAAATTCGGCAAAGCTGGTGCTGCTGGGTTCGACAACCGCGATAGGCTGTTCCACGCGGCGCGGGCGCACAGGTGTGGCCAGTGCTGCGGGTTGGGCCGTGTCCACACGTTGCTCGGCCACCAGTTTCAGCGGGGCCGGGCGTTGCACATCGGGGCGACGGTCGCGGCCAGTGCCGCGCGCTTCGGGACGGCGCGGTTTGACCACATCGGCCAGATCGGTCTGATAGGCGCGCACTTCCAGGGCATCCTCGGCCAGTTTGGCGCCAACAATCCCGTCGTCCGAATTCTTGGCGGCCACGGCTGCACGCAGGTGGGCAAAGGCGTCGCGGCGGCGCGCGCTTTCGGGTTCGCCCATCTCGGCATCGGTCTTGGCCATCAGGCGGTCGACGTCACCGTCGTCAGCCGCATCGTCCAGTTTGGCCGCGGCGGTGCGGGCCGCGTGAGTGGCACGGGCTGCTTCGTCGGCGGCATCATCTTTATCATCCAGACCGGCCTCGACATCGGCCAGTTCGCGCAGCAAGGCGTCTTCGTCTTCATCCGACAACGAGGATTCGCGGCCGCCGGCCTGCGCATCGGTGTCCTCCTCATCCTCGTCGGACATCTCTTCAAGATTGCCCTGCGCGATGGCGGCTTCCAGTTCGGAACGCTTGACCTTGACGATGCGGGTGATGCGCGGGGCAGGGGCTGCGGCGTCTTCTGCGCTGTCCTCTTCCTCGACGATCATGATTTCTTCGTCGTCGTCATCCGCGTCGTCGCTGTCGTCAAACAGGTTCATGTCGTCGATATCGTCGGACATATCGTCGTCGGCGTCGTCTTCTGTGGCCGGATGCGCCGTCGCTGTGTCGTCACTGTCGTCGCACATTTCGCCGTCCAGACGGGCAAGGATTTCGGCGACGTCGCCGTCGTCTTGATCCTCGGCCATGGTCATCGCGTCGTCTGCGTCCAGTGCGGCGCTGACATCGGCGGCGGCTTGGGCTGTCAGGTTGGCGGCGGATTCACCGGCCGCATCCTGGGCGTCGTCTTCGTCCTGTGCCTGCGCCATCATCGCGGTCATCAGGGCATCGTCCTGAGCGGTCTGTGCGTCGTCTTCGTCTTCATAGTCGTCGCCCGCAGGGGCGGCGTCCGAGACCAGTTCCTCGGCATGCTCGTCTTCGGAATAATCGTCGTCCTGATCGTCGTCGTCGGCTTGCGACACGACGGCGCGGATACGCTCAAGCTTGGCCGCGATGCTGTCGGCGTGGGGAATCACACGGTCACGAGGCGCGCTTTCGACGGCTTCAGCCTCGGCGATTTCGGGCTGTTCGTCTTCTTCGGCAACCGTTTCTGTGGTGTCTTCAATGGTGTCGGCAAAGAAGGTCTCGGTGTCGTCCTGTGCGTCCTCAACCTGTGCTTCGGGCGCTGTTTGCAGCATGTCGCCCGCTTTGGCATGGTCAAAGGCGTCGTCAATGTCGTCGCCCTGTTGCACGTCCGCTTCCGCCGCGTCGTCTTGCACTTGCACGGCGTCGGCTTCGGCGGTCATGACCTCGGGGGCAACGTCCGGTGCCACTTCGGGCGCGGCCTCTTGCGGGACAGCTTCGGCAACGGGTGCATGGGCGGGCGCAGGGGCGGCCTTCGGGGCAAGCGGTGCCTCGGGCTGCGGCGCTGTCGCGCTCAGGAAGATGCGGCCATCGTTGGTGCGCGCCTCGACCCGGCGGGCAATTTCGCGTTCTGCGATACGTGCCAGCATCTCGGCGTCAGGTTGCGGAGGTTCAGCGCCAAAGTACCGGTCGTCGCTGGCCAAGTCGCGGAAATACTCGGCAATGGCTTTCATTGTGTGGAAAGAATCGTCAAACCCTTCCAACGTGCACGAGAAGGTGCCGTAGGAGACCGTTAAAATTTTATTGTTACTGATCATGATAGGCGTCCTCTGCGGTGCTGCAGGCTTTGGTATTGTTGAACGGCGCGGCCAAAGCAGCCCGAATCTGTGCCCAGCACGGTATCATTTTAAGGCGACTTTGTGACTTGTTTCCAAATATGAGGCTAATACCGTGTCAGACAGTGTGATCGTTGAAAGTTCAGCGCCAGTAACTTTGATCGGCGGGGGTGCCGGCACTGCCGCCGATGTGGCTTTGGCGGCTGCGCTGGCGCCGGTCTGTGTGGCAGCCGACGGAGGGGCCGCATTGGCCCTGACCGCAGGTGTCCTGCCCGATGCGGTTATTGGCGATTTCGACAGTTTGCCGGACGAAATTCGCGCCCAGATCCCCGAAAATCGCCTGCATCACATAACGGAACAGTCCAGCACCGATTTTGACAAGGCGCTGCGCAGCATTGCGGCACCTTTGGTGATTGCTGTCGGTTTTACAGGGGAACGGCTGGATCATCAACTGGCTGCCTTTCACGTTCTCGCGGCCCGCAGCGCGCGCCCCTGCATCATGCTGGGGGCGACCGAGGTGATCTTTCATTGTCCCGCGCAGGTGGCCTTGCCTGTGGTTGCGGGCGATGTCGTATCATTGTTTCCGATGCAGAAAGTATCGGGGCGGTCGACTGGTTTGCAGTGGCCGATTGACGGGTTGGAGTTTCACCCGATGCACCTGATCGGCACATCGAACCGCGCGACGGGGCCGGTTCGGCTGTGGATGGACGGGCCGGGAATGCTGTGTATCGCGCCACGGCGTATCCTGGCAGAGCTGGTCCAGGCGCTGGTTTAAGCTGCTGGTGGCACCCGCATTTGCCGCCGCGCCACGCTGCGTTCGCGCAGCACCACATAAAGGCCCGCCCCAACCGTGACCAGAATGCCCACCGTCGCCAGCCCGTTGGGCAGATCGCGGAACACCACGTAACCGATGGCGGTGGCAAAGGGGATTTCCAGATATTGCATCGGTGCCAGCGTGGCCGAGGGCGCAAAGCGCAACGACCATGTCATCATCAGGTGTCCCAGCGTGCCGAACAGGCCGATCCCCACCAGCAACAGCGTCTCGGTTCCGTCCGGCAGGCGCATCGCCAGCCCGGCCACATCATCCGAGAACAGCCACAGCAGCGGCGACATGATCGCAATCGCCATTGCGCCGGACACGGCCTGCAAGCTGACGGGGTCGGTTTGCTTGGCGATCTGGCGGGTCACCAGCATGAACAGCGCGAAGGTAAAGGCCACGAAAATCGGCCACAGCGCGGGCCATCCCACATCGGCAAAGCTGGGCTGCACCACCAGCAGCGTGCCCAGGAACCCGACGATGCAGGCGATCAGGCGGCGGCTGCCGACTTCTTCGCCCAGAACGTATTTGCCCAGCAGCAGCATGATGAACGGCATAACGAACGCAATCGCCACCGCATCGGCCAGCGGCAGGTAGCGCAGGGCGGTGAACATGCCGCCAATGCCCGCGATGTGCAGCAACGTGCGGATGAACGTCAGCCGCAGCACACGGCCCCGCATTTTCCATTGGCGTCCGGTCAGCCAGACCAGCGGGATCAGCACAATCACCTGCACCATGAACCGGCACCACAGCAATTGCCCCAGCGACAGCGACTGGCCGATGACCTTGGCCAGCGCATCGCCCATCGGGGCAACCACGCAAAAGCCGAGCATCAACATGATACCTAAAAGGGGGCGATCCTGATCCATAAGCCGCACGCTAGGTGCGGCATTTGGAATTGGCAATTGCCGGTGCGCAAAATGTCAGCAGTTTGGAACGTTGACCGCCAGCCCGCCCAACGAGGTTTCCTTGTATTTCTCGGACATATCCGCGCCGGTCTGGCGCATGGTTTCGATGCAAGCGTCCAGCGGCACCAGATGGGTGCCGTCACCGCGCAGGGCCAGCGATGCGGCGCTGACCGCCTTGATCGCGCCCAGCCCGTTGCGTTCGATACAAGGCACCTGCACCAGGCCTTTGACCGGATCGCAGGTCATGCCCAGATGATGCTCCAACGCGATCTCGGCGGCATTCTCGACCTGCTCGGGCGTACCGCCCATCACCGCGCAGAGGGCGGCGGCTGACATGGCGGCGGCACTGCCCACTTCGGCCTGACAGCCCGCTTCGGCGCCCGAGATCGAGGCGTTGTATTTCACCAACCCGCCGATGGCAGCAGCGGTCAGCAGGAAATCCTCGATATGTTTTTCCGACGCCCCCGGCACATGGTCCAGATAATAGCGCAAGGTCGCAGGCAGCACGCCCGCCGCGCCATTGGTGGGGGCGGTGACGACCTGACCACCGGCGGCGTTTTCCTCGTTCACCGCCATGGCATAGACGCTCATCCAGTCATTGATCGTGTGCGGGGCCTGTTGGTTCATCCCGCGCTCGGCTTGCAGTGCGTCATGGATCGCCTTGGCGCGGCGTTTGACCTGCAAGCCGCCGGGCAGGATGCCGTCATTGTTCAGCCCCCGGTCGATACAGTCGTTCATCACCTGCCAAAGCCGTGCCGTGCCGCGTTTCAGGTTGTCGGCCCCGCCGCGCGATTCCTCGTTGGCGCGTTTCATGCCGGCGATGGTCTTGCCCGAGGTTTTGGCCATCTCCAGCATTTCCTTGGCCGACTTGAAGGGAAAGGGGACGGGGTCGCCCTCATCGGTGTTCTTGCCTGCGGCCAGCTCTTCCTCGGTCATCACGAAGCCGCCGCCGATCGAATAGAACACCTGCCGCAGGGTGACGTCGCCCTGAGCATCGGTGGCCATCAGGATCATGCCGTTCGCGTGGCCTTTCAGCTGGGTATCATAATCGAACACCATATCACGCTTGGGATCGAATTTCAGCGGTGGCAGGCCGTCGGGGTGCAGCAGGTGCGTGCTGTCCAGATCCGCCAGCACCGCCTCGGCCTTGTCGTTGTCATAGGTGTCGGGGACAAACCCCGCGAGGCCCAGAATGGTGGCGCGGTCAGTGGCGTGACCCACGCCGGTAAAGGCCAGCGACCCGTGCAGCGACGCGCGCACGCCTGCAAACTGGAAGGGCGAGGCGCGCATCATGTCCAGAAACCGGGCGGCAGCGACCATCGGCCCCATGGTGTGCGAGGACGACGGGCCAATGCCCACTTTGAACATCTCGAAGACGGATAGGAACATTCAGGTGGCACTTCCATATGGTGGGGTGGGGGCGCGGGGCGCGGTGAAGGGCGTGTCGCCCAGACCTTCGGCACGCATCAGCGTGGCACAGGCGGGCAGGGTTTCGACGCGCAGACAGGTGGCGTGCAGGGCGGGGTAGCTGGACAGGTCGAACCAACTGCGGTCGGTGTCGCCAGGATAAAGAACACACCAGCGCAGGCAAGCCGCGATGTAGAAATCCAGCACGGTCGGGGTGTCGTGATGCCAGTCGGCGGCGGCATCGTTCAGCCTGCGCAGGTGATCTGCAAGCTGGGTTTGCAGGTGCTGTCGCAGGCGGGCCTGATCGCGGCGGTCTGTGCCTGTGTATTTGTCGGGATAGAAGGTCATCCGCAAGGCCGGATGCACGGTGTTGGCGACAAAGAACAGCCATTTCAGCCAGTTGCCCCGCCCCGGATCGTCCGGCGCAGGGCCCAGCCCGCCGTGGCTGTCCGCCAGCCACAGCAGGATCGCGCCTGTCTCGAACAGCACCCCGTTCGGGGTTTCCAGCGTCGGGATCAACCCGTTGGGGTTCAGTGCACGGTAAGCGGCTGTTTCCTGCGCACGGGCAGCACGGTCCACCAGACGCGTCTGGTAGCGCAGTCCGGCATGGTCCAGCGCCAACCGAACGATCAGCGAGGCATTGTCAGGGGCAAAGTGCAGCACATAGGTCATGTCCGCAGACATAGCGCCCGGCAGACAGTCGATGCGCTCCATTTGCGACCGATCAGCAGCGAAAGCTGACCCTACGGACGCAGCGCACCATCCTCGATGCGGATGCGATGGCGCAACATCAGGGCGTTCAGCACGGTAAAGACCACGGCGACCCACCACAGGCCCAGCACCATCGGCGCCACGATGATCTCGGCCACCACCAGCGTGTAATTCGGATGTGGGATGAACCGGAACGGGCCGGATTGCACCAGCGGCGTGTCGGTCACGATGATCCGCGTGGTCCAACGGCCGCCCAGCGTGGTCAATATCCAGACACGCAGCCCTTGCAGCAGCACGTAAAACGCCAGCCAGACGGGATGCACAGGTTGGTCCCAGCCAAAGATCACCAGCGCCAGCACCCATGCCGAATGCAGCGCCACCATGACCGGATAATGCGCGGCCCCAACCTCGCGCGCGCCCCCCGCCAGCAACCGTGCCGTGTTGCGCCGCGCGATCACCAGTTCCGACAGGCGCTGGGCAATCAGAAAGGCCAGAAAGGCGACCGCGCCCCAGCTCATGCTTGCACCACCACCGGCAGCATCGACGCGGTGAATCCCGGCCCCAGCGCGCACAGGGGCAGGGTGCCGGTCTGTCCGGCCTTTAACACACGGTCCAGCACGAACAGCGCCGTCGGGGCCGACATATTACCGCTGGCGCGCAGGGTGGCGCGCTCTGCATCCAGCGATCCGGCAGGCAGGTCCATGCACGCCTCGATCGCCTCGACGACTTTGGTGCCGCCCGGATGGCAGACAAAGCGGTCCACGTCGTCCAGCGTCAGATCGGCAGCCGTCAGCATGGTGGTGATGGCCGCGCGGAACTCGGCATGGACAAAGCCGGGGATCGAGCGGTCAAAGATCACGCCCAGTCCGGTTTCATCCACGTCCCAACCCATGATCGCCAGCGTATCGGGCCACAGGCGTTCGTGTCCGTTCAGCAGCGTCACGCGCCCCTGCGCTGGGCCGGATTTCAGCACCGCTGCCGCCGCGCCGTCTCCGAACAGGACCGTGGCGATGATGTCCGCCTTTTGCAGACGGTCTGACCGGAACGACAGCGAACAGGCCTCGACCGCGACCATCAGCACGGTTGCGCCGGGCTGCGCTGCCGCCAACCGCCGTGCGATGGCCAGCCCGCTGACACCGCCCGCACAGCCCAGACCGAACACCGGCACCCGCTGCACATCGCGCCGGAACCCCATGTCGCGGAACGCCTGTGCCTCGAGTGTAGGGGTGGCGATGCCGGTAGAGGACACGGTGACGATGACATCCACCTGATCGGGTGTCATCTGCGCGTCGTCCAGCGCGGCGCGGGCGGCGTCAATGAACATCCGGGTGGCGCCCTGAAGATAGGCCGCCCCGCGATCCTCCCAGCCATGTGGTTCGGCAAACCAGTCCAGCGGCATCACGCTAAAGCGGGTGTCGACCCCTGCATTCTCGAAAGCGGGCACCAGACGTTCAAACGCGGGATAATGCGGCGCCAGAAGCTTGCGCGCCTGATCCAGAACCACGGATTGCGGCATCGCATGGGGCGGCAGCGCGGTGCCAAGCCCTGCAAGCGTGACGTGGGTGACTGAGTTGACGGGAGAAGTGCCGACCGATGGCAATACTGAATAACGTGTCATGATTGCGCCTTTCTAAAGCGTACACTTAACGTAGATAGCGCGCTGGTATTGGCGTACCACAGGCCGGAACATCACATTTTCGCGCGACGTAAATATAAACAAAATCAATGATATAAGTGTTCGTATGTCGCCCCTTCACCTATGGGGACGACTGCGGGGCAACCTTTCGGCCCGGGCCAGAAGATCGAGATTGAATATGCCTGTGTGATCCGGCCTGTCGGCTCGAACGATCCGGCAGGCAATATCACGATATGCGTTCTTGAAATGGGCGCGGTTGCCCAAGAGGAAATCGCGGTGCTTCTGGGGCCGTCCGCTGACATGCCGTTCGCGCGCCCCTGTCTGCGGGTCGGGCAATGGCGGCGGATGCTGGATCAGGCAGGCACAATGTCGAAACCGGCGCTTGCAGCGATGTCATCCGCAATCTGCCGCGACAATTGCCCATAGCACCCAAGGCGCATCTTTCCTATAAGCAGCACAAGACACTATTGGAGCTGCCCCATGTCCGGAGAATTGTCCCCGATTGACAAGGCGAAATTTGTCGCCGCCAAACGCGCCGCCGACTATGTCGAGGACGGTATGCGTGTGGGATTGGGCACTGGCAGCACCGCCGCATGGCTGGTGCGCTGCATCGGCGAGATGGTGCGCAACGACGGGCTGCGGATCAAGGGCGTTCCCACGTCTACCCGCACGGCGCAACTGGCGCGCGAGGTGGGCATCGAGGTGATGTCGCTGGACGAGGCCAAGTGGCTGGACCTGACCATTGACGGGGCTGACGAATTTGACGGCGACCTGAACCTGATCAAGGGCGGCGGCGGGGCGCTGTTGCAAGAAAAGATCGTGGCGACGGCCAGCGACCAGATGGTGGTGATCGCGGACATCGGCAAAGAGGTCGAGACGCTGGGCGCCTTTCCCCTGCCGATCGAAGTGATTCCGTTCGGCTGGCAGACCACGCAGGCGCTGGTCGAGGAAACGCTGATTTCTATGGACGTTCTGGGCCGGTCGTCTTCGCTCCGCATGAACGGCGCGCGGCCCTTCATCACCGACGAAGGCAACCACATTCTTGACCTTCATTTGCACCGTATCGGCAACGCACGGCAACTGTCGCTGGTGCTGAACCAGATGCCCGGCGTCGTCGAAAACGGATTGTTCATCGACATCTGTGACGCAGTTGTGATCGGCTATGGCGATGGACGGGTCGAAGTGCGCGACATAAATGAAGGCACAATCGAACAGGACCGTCTGGAATTCGTCGAGACGGACAACCTGTTCACCGACCTTGCTGACTAACCAACCTAAGGGGCGCGCTTTCATGGCATCCACATATGACTTTGACCTTTTTGTAATCGGCGGCGGCTCGGGCGGCGTACGTGCGGCGCGGGTGGCGGCTGGCGACGGCGTCAAGGTCGGGCTGGCCGAAGAAAGCCGCTATGGCGGCACCTGTGTGATCCGTGGCTGTGTGCCGAAAAAGCTGATGGTGTTCGCCAGCGAATACCGCGACACAGTGCGCGATGCGTCGGCCTATGGCTGGGATCTGAAAGAGGGACCGTTCGACTGGCCGGTGTTTCAGGAGCGTCTGAACACGGAACTGGACCGGCTTGAGGATGTGTATCGCAACCTGCTGGCCAATTCCGGCGTCGAGACTTTTGACTGCCGCGCCACGCTGAAGGACAAGCACACCGTCGTGCTGTCCAACGGCGAGGAAAAGACCGCCAAGACGATACTGGTGGCCACCGGCGGCCGCCCCGTGCGCCCCGATCTGCCCAATGCCGATCTGGGGATTGTCAGCGACGACATCTTCCATCTGGAAGAATTGCCCAAGTCGATCCTGATCATCGGCGGCGGCTACATCGCCTGTGAATTTGCCTGCATCCTGCATGGGTTGGGTGTCGAGGTGACGCAATACTACCGCGGCGCGCAGATCCTGCGTGGTTTCGACGACGAGGCGCGCGGGCTGGTGGCCGAAGCGATGCGTGAACGCGGCATTGACCTGCGCGTGGGCACCAACATCGTCGAATTGTGCCCCGACACCGCAGAACATGCGCCGCACGTGGGATCGGACGCCGCAATGGGCGCCGATGCCCAGCAAAGCGCCGAAATCGCCAACCGCAAAACCGACCCCGATGCCGGCACGCGCGGCGGGCCGATCCGGGTGAAATCGACCACCGGCGGCGAAAAGGTCTTTGACGTGGTGTTCTTTGCCACGGGCCGCGCGCCGAACACGCACGACATGGGGCTGGAAGAAGCGGGCGTAAAGCTGGGCCGTGGACAGGAAATTCTGGTCGATGAGTATTCCAGGACCGACGTGGACAACATCTATGCCATTGGTGACGTCACCGACCGGGTGAACCTGACGCCGGTTGCGATCCGCGAGGGCATGGCCTTTGTCGAGACCGTATACCGTGACAATCCGACGCCGGTGGATCACGACCTGATCCCGTCCGCGATCTTCACACAGCCCGAAATGGGCACCATCGGCCTGAGCGAAGAGGCCGCAGCCGAGCAGGAAGAGATCGAGGTTTACGCCTCAAGCTTCCGGCCGATGCAGACAGCATTTGCCAAACGCGACGACCGGGTGCTGATGAAACTGATCGTATCGAAGAAAACGCGCGTGGTTCTGGGATGTCATATCGTCGCGCCCAATGCGGGCGAAATGATCCAGCTTGCGGGCATCGCGATCAAGATGGGCGCAACCAAAGAAGACTTTGACCGCGTTTGCGCGGTGCATCCGACCATGTCCGAGGAAATCGTGACAATGCGGACGCCGACGCGCACTGCTTGAATTCTCAAGTAAAATACACAGGTAATAGAGTGATGCGCGGCCCCAACGGGTCGCGAACAGGAGGACAGAAGACATATGGCTGGCAACACAGGCGGCCCTTGGGGCGGCGGAGGCTCTGGCGGAGATGACGGGCGCGGGGGCGATCGCGGCACCAATGGTGCAGGCAATGGCGGCAAACCCGGTGGCGGTCGTCGCCCCGGAGAAGGCGGCGGGCAGATGCCCGAAATTGATGAATTGGTCAAAAAGGGCCAGGAACAACTGCGCGTCCTGATGGGCGGACGTGGTGGCAACAACGGCACCGGCGGACGTGGTCCGGGCGGTGGTGGTGGCGGACCGCGTCTGACACGCGGGACTGTCGGCATCGCGGTTTTGGTGGCGGTTATCGCTTGGGGGCTTGCAAGCTTCTACACCGTGAAACCCGAAGAACGCTCGGTCGAGCTGTTTTTGGGCAAATATTCCGCAACCGGTAATCCCGGCCTGAACTTTGCGCCCTGGCCGCTGGTCACGGCAGTGGTCCTGCCGGTGACACGCGAACAGACCGAAACCATCGGCACGGGCACGCGTGGCGAAACCGGCCTGATGCTGACCACCGACGAAAACATCATCGACATTGATTTTCAGGTGGTCTGGAACATTTCGGACGCTGCGAAATACCTGTTCAACCTGGCCGAGCCCGAAGAAACCATTCGCGCCGTGTCGGAATCGGCCATGCGCGAAGTCATCGCACGGTCGGAACTGGCGCCGATCCTGAACCGCGACCGTCAAGTCATCGCGGATGAAGCGCAGGAACTGATCCAGACAACGCTGGACCAATACGACAGCGGCGTGAACATCCTGCGTCTGAACCTTGATAAAGCCGACCCGCCACGCGACGTGATCGACAGCTTCCGCGAAGTGCAGGCAGCCGAGCAGCAACGCGACCGTCTGGAACGCGAGGCGGACGCCTATGCCAACCGTGTGCTTGCCGGCGCCCGTGGTGAAGCCGCACAAACGCTGGAAGAGGCCGAAGGTTACCGCGCCCAGCAAGTGAACGAAGCCCAGGGTGAGGCCGCGCGCTTTACCTCGGTTCTGGAAGAATACTCCAAGGCGCCGCAGGTGACACGCAAGCGCCTGTATCTGGAGACGATGGAGAAAATCCTGGGGGATGTGGACAAGATCATCCTTGAGGATTCATCCGGTGGCAACGGCGGGCAGGGCGTCGTGCCCTATCTGCCGCTCAATGAATTGCGCCGTGGAGGATCGAACTGATGCGGAACACAACAATTATCATTCCCGCCGTCGTCGTGCTGGTGGCCATCCTGCTCAGCTCTGTCTTTATCGTGGACGAGCGTGAAAAGGCGCTGGTGCTGCAATTCGGCCAGATCAAATCGGTCAAGGAAGAACCGGGACTGGCGTTCAAGATCCCGCTGATTCAGGAAGTCGTGCGTTACGACGACCGCATTCAGGCGCTGGACACTGATCCCACCGAGGTGACGCCCTCGGATGACCGCCGCCTGGTCGTCGACGCCTTTGCCCGCTACCGGATTTCGGACGTGGTGCAGTTCCGCCAAGCGGTGGGCGCCAACGGGATGCGCGGGGCCGAGGACCGGCTTGAGGGTATCCTGAACCCGGTGATCCGGGCGGTGCTGGGTTCGAACGGGGTGACATCCAACACCATCCTGTCAGCGGACCGTGCGGGCCTGATGGCGCGTATCACCGAACAGGCACGCCAGCGTGCGCTGCCTCTGGGACTGGAAGTCATCGACGTGCGTCTCAAGCAGACCAACCTGCCCGAGCAGAACCTTGATGCGACATTCGCCCGGATGCGGGCCGAACGGGAACGCGAAGCGGCGGACGAAATCGCGCGCGGTGAAGAAGCCGCCCAGCGGGTGCGTGCGCAGGCTGACCGGACCGTGGTCGAGCTGACTTCGGACGCAACACGGCAGGGGGACATCATTCGCGGTGAAGCCGACGCCGAGCGCAACGGTATCTTTGCCACCGCGTTTGGCGCCGATCCCGAATTCTTCGAGTTCTACCGCTCGCTGACCGCTTACGAGCGGGCGTTGAAAGGTGAAAACTCGACGATGGTGATGTCGCCCGACAGCGAGTTCTTCAACTACCTGCGCTCGGATCAGGGCGCACGGTCGGCTGAAGGCGAATAACATGGCCTGGGTCCTGATGGCCCTTGGACTTGTGATGATTGTGGAGGGGCTGGCCTATGCGCTGGCCCCTTCGCTTATTGAACGGGTGCTTGAGATGTTGCGCAGCCTGCCCGAGGGAATGCGACGGCAGATGGGTCTTCTCGCTTTGGTGAGCGGTCTTTTGCTGGTCTGGGCGGCCTTCCAGTTCGGCCTGAACTGATCGCGGCGCTGGCGCGCCATTTGATTTTATTCAAAATTCTCCGAATTTTGGTGCGATGCCTCCGGCGGGGATATTTCGGGCCAAAAGAAGTTTTGCGTGCCGGTCTTGTCCGTGGCGGGCAGGGTTCACAGATGGGTAACGTGGTGTTGACAGGGTGCGATTGAATTCCATCTTTCATGTTGCAAGCCAGCAACGCTAGATGCACGGTAGTGCGCAGACGCGCAGTAATGTGTGAAAAGCGGGCGTCCCGCCCGCATGAAAAGCAGGAGAACGTCGTATGCAGACCAGAGCGGTCGCGGTGTCGACAACACGCACACCCATTTTCCAAATTCGCGCTATGTGGCTGACGGCCCTGGCGATGGTCCTTGTGCTGGCGCAGGTGATTGCGGCACAGGCCAAACCTGAAAGCCTCGCGCCGCTGGCCGAGAAAATCAGCCCCTCGGTGGTGAACATCACCACCTCCACTGTGGTGGCAGGCAACACCGGTCCACAGGGCATAGTGCCCGAAGGCAGCCCGTTCGAAGATTTCTTCCGTGAATTCCAGGACCGCAACAACAACGGCGACCGCCCCCGCCGGTCGTCTGCCTTGGGGTCGGGTTTCGTGATTTCCGAAGACGGCTATGTGGTCACCAACAACCACGTGATCGAAGGCGCGGACGAGATTACCATCGAATTCTTCAACGGCAAGGAACTGGATGCCAAGGTTGTGGGCACCGATCCCAACACCGACATCGCCCTGCTGAAAGTCGAGGCCGACGGCCCGCTGCCCTTCGTGCCCTTTGGCAACAGCGACGCGGCGCGTGTGGGGGACTGGGTGATTGCCATGGGCAACCCGCTGGGCCAGGGCTTTTCGGTGTCCGCCGGTATCGTGTCGGCCCGCAACCGCGCGCTGAGCGGCACCTATGACGACTACATCCAGACCGACGCTGCGATCAACCGCGGCAACTCGGGCGGCCCCTTGTTCAACATGGACGGCGAAGTGATCGGCGTGAACACCGCCATCCTGTCGCCCAATGGCGGCTCGATCGGCATCGGTTTCTCGATGGCGTCGAACGTGGTGAACCGCGTCGTCAAACAGTTGCAGGAATACGGCGAAACCCGCCGCGGCTGGCTGGGCGTGCGCATTCAGGACGTGACGCCGGATATCGCCGAGGCGATGGGTCTTGAGAAGACAACCGGTGCCTTGGTGACATCGGTGCCCGAAGGCCCCGCGATGGAAGCCGGCATGAAGGATGGCGATGTGATCCTTAGCTTTGCCGGTGTCGATGTGGCCGACACCCGTGGCCTGGTGCGCCAGGTGGGCAACAGCGCCGTGGGCGAAGCGGTGCGTGTGGTTGTGTTCCGCGACGGCAAGACAGTGACGCTGAAGGTCACGCTGGGCCGTCGTGAAGAAGCCGAAGGTGCGGTTCCGGCCGTGGCCAAAGGTGACGATCCCGCGCAGGCACCTGAAACCACCAAAGAGGTTCTGGGCCTGACGTTGGCACCGCTGACCGACGAGATGCGCAGCGAGCTGGGTGTCGGTGACGATCTGGTGGGGCTGGCGGTCGGCGCTGTCGACGAAAGCTCGGAGGCGTTCGAGAAGGGGTTGCGTCCCGGTGACGTGATCACCGAAGCCGGTCAACAAAAGGTCGCCACGATTGCCGACTTTGAAACCCGCGTGTCCGAGGTCAAAGAGGCCGGCCGCAAATCGCTTTTGCTGCTGGTACGCCGTGGCGGTGACCCGCGGTTTGTCGCACTTGGCATTGCCGACTGACGGCATCTGACGACTGAAACCTTGAAAGGCCGGGCCGATGTGCCCGGCCTTTTGCTATTCGTCAGGCTGGCGTTCCACCGCAACAAGACCCAGTTTGCGTGCCGTTGCGATGGTCAATATATCGCTGTCAAAGCCATCAGGCGCCTGAAACCGGCGCAGGGCCGCGCGGGTGCGCATCGACATCTCTCCGGTGATTGGGCCGTTGTAGACGTTTCGTGCCGCCAGTGCCCGTTGCAGGGACGAGATGAATTCGGGCGTCAGCTCGTCGGCGCAGGGCACCTCGAACCACGTGTCCACGCGCTCTTGCACGATCTCTTGCACGCTTTCGCGTCTGTAAACTGCAGGCTGCTGGATCACCCCTTCGGCGGTGACTTGCGCGGGCTGTAACAGCACCTCGCGCTCGACCGTTTCAATAATGGCGGGCGATGTTTTCTTGCCCCAGCACGTGTCAGGGGCAGCGCCCTGAGGGCGTTCTGCGGTCAGGCGGATCATGCCCGGACCATCCAGCCCGCCACCGCCCGTCAAAGGGGTACAGGCAGCCAGCAACAACACACCAAGGGTTGCGGTTCGAAAGTGGATCATTGCTCGTGTCCTCGGGCCGGTTCAGGGGCGGCTTTGCGCGCCAAGCTAGCGGCATCGTGCTGCGGTGACCAGCCCTGCGCGGCACAGGGCACAAAGGGTAAACTGTGTGCCGCGCGCAACCCGCCGACGTGGCGGTGCAAAAGGGGCTGGCGCAGCCCACGGCGGCTGGATAAACATGCAGGGATTTCGCACCAAGGGGGCAGCAATGGCCAAAATTACCTACATTGAACACGGCGGCAAAGAACATGTTGTCGACGTTGCGACCGGCATGACCGTGATGGAAGGCGCGCGCGACAACAACATTCCCGGCATCGAGGCCGACTGCGGTGGCGCTTGCGCCTGCTCGACCTGCCACGTTTATGTCGATCCGGCCTGGGTCGAAAAACTGCCGGCCAAGGACGACATGGAAGAAGACATGCTCGACTTTGCCTACGAAGCCGATCCCGCGCGGTCGCGTCTGACCTGCCAGCTCAAAGTCACCGATGCGCTGGACGGTCTGGTTGTCCACATGCCCGAAAAACAAATCTGATCATGCGGCTGGCGGCGCTTTGCTGGGCGCTGCTGGCCGGTGCCGCCACTGCGGCGCCGCCGGGCGATGCGCGTCTGGGCGCCTACACTGCGCAGTTTCAGGCACCGACCCACCACTATGGCCACGCCATCATGGGCGACCTGCCCGAATGGGGGCGGCTGTGCCTGACTGGCCCGGCAACGCAGGCCTGCGTGACCCTGCCCGAAACCGCGGTGTTCGAGGATATGGCCCCGCGTCTGGCCGATCTGGATCACGACGGCATCCCCGAGGTGGTCGTTGTGGAAAGCACCATGACCCAAGGCGCCGCGCTGGTCGTCTACCGTTTGGACAAAACAACGCTGACCCGCATCGCCACGCCACATATCGGCAGGCGCAACCGCTGGCTTGCCCCTGCGGGCATCGGCGATCTGGACGGCGATGGTGCGGTGGAAATCGCCTATGTCGACCGTCCGCATCTGGCCAAAGTCCTGCGCATCTGGCGGTATGAAAACGGCGCGCTGCACCATGTCACGGATCAAAACGGGCTGACCAACCACCGCATTGGCGACACAAGCATCGCCGGCGGGCTGCGCACCTGTGACGGCCCGCCCGAAATCCTGACCGCCAATACCGACTGGTCGCATATCATAGCCACCCGCCTGGTCAACGGACGCACGCAAACGCGCCCTCTGGGCCGCTACGGCACCACGGCCATGCGCCGCGCGCTCAGCTGCCGCTAACCCTTCATCTTGCCAGATAAACTCCGGGGGCGCGTCGCAGACGCGGGGGCTGAGCCCCCTGCGCCGTCTCAGTCCAGTGCGCGCCAGCCGATGTCGCGGCGACAAAACCCGCCATCCCAATCCACCGCGTCAACCATCGCATAGGCGCGGTCGCGGGCTTCGGCCAGCGACGCGCCACGGGCGGTGACGTTCAGAACCCGCCCGCCATTGGCGACCACATCACCGCCAGCGCGCTTGGTGCCCGCGTGGAACACCATGTTGCTGCTGTCCTCGGGCAGGGCATCCAGTCCGCCGATCACGCTGCCTTTTTCGTAGGCATCGGGATAGCCCTTGGCCGCCATCACCACGGTAATCGCGTGATCATCCGCCCAGTTCACCCGTGCCCCGGCCAGACGCCCTTGGGCTGCGGCGTGCATCAGGTCCAGCGCCTGCGCACCCAGGCGCATCATCAGCACCTGGCACTCGGGATCGCCAAAGCGCACGTTGTATTCCACCAGACGTGGCACGCCGTCCTTGATCATCAGGCCCGCGTACAAAATACCCTGATAGGGCATTCCGCGTTTGGTCATTTCGTCCATGCAGGGCTTGATGATCTGGTCCAGCGCCACCTGCGCAATCTCGTCCGTCAGAACCGGCGCGGGCGAATAGGCCCCCATGCCGCCGGTGTTGGGGCCGGTGTCGCCGTCGCCCACACGCTTGTGGTCTTGTGCGGTGCCCATCGGCAAAACGTCGGTTCCGTCGCACAGCACGAAGAACGACGCTTCCTCGCCCTCCATGAACTCCTCGATCACCACCTCGGCACCGGCCCCGCCAAAGGCACCGCCGAACATGTCGTCGATGGCGGCTTCGGCTTCGGCCACGGTTTCGGCGATGATCACGCCCTTGCCAGCGGCCAGACCGTCGGCCTTGACCACAATCGGCGCGCCTTGTTGTTGCACATAGGCGCGCGCGGCGGCGGCATCGGTGAAATGGCCGTAGGCGGCGGTGTTCGCCCCGCAGGCATCGCAGATTTCCTTGGTAAAGGCTTTGGACGCTTCCAGTTGTGCGGCCGCCGCGCTGGGACCGAACACCAGCACACCCGCATCGCGCAAGCGGTCCGCGACACCGGCGGCCAGCGGTGCCTCGGGGCCGACGATGACAAAGTCGATTGATTCCGCCTCGACCAGCGCCACCACCGCGCCGCCGTCCTCGATGTCCAGCGTGGCGCATTCTGCCATGGTGGCGATGCCCGCATTGCCGGGGGCGACGATCAGCCTGTCACATTTGGGGTTTTGCACCACCGCCCATGCCAACGCATGTTCGCGGCCACCACCGCCGAGGATCAGAATATTCATGCCGCACACTCCTTGGCCTTTGTTGCCCCGCGTTCTAGTCTGCGCACATCCGCCACACAAGCACGCAAGGCACAGCTTATGGACCTGATCGACGACCCTTCCGAGGCTGGAAACTCTCCCGAGTTCAGCGTCACCGAGCTTTCTGGTGCGATCAAGCGGGTGATCGAAGGCGAATTTGGCCATGTGCGCATCCGCGGCGAGGTGGGCCGCGTGTCGCGTCCGCGCTCGGGGCATGTCTATCTGGACCTCAAGGACGACCGCAGTGTGATTTCCGGCGTGATGTGGAAAGGCGTGGCCAGCCGTCTGCAAACCCAGCCCGAAGAAGGCATGGAGGTGATCGCCACGGGGCGCATCACCACCTTTGGCGGTCAATCGAAATACCAGATCGTCATCGAAGACATCAAACCCGCTGGCATGGGCGCGCTGATGGCGCTGCTGGAAAAGCGCAAGGGCATGTTGCAGGCCGAAGGGCTGTTCGACGAATCGCGCAAGCGCCCCTTGCCCTATCTGCCGGACATCATCGGCGTGGTCACGTCGCCGTCGGGGGCTGTGATCCGTGACATCCTGCACCGCCTGCGCGACCGGTTCCCGCGCAAGGTGCTGATCTGGCCGGTGGCCGTGCAGGGCGAACGCTGTGCGGCGGATGTGGCCCGCGCCATTGCCGGTTTCAACGCGATGACACCGGGGGGCGCGCTGCCACGTCCCGACCTGCTGATCGTTGCGCGCGGTGGCGGCAGTGTCGAGGACCTGTGGGGCTTCAACGAAGAAATCGTCGCCCGGGCGGCGGCGGCCTCCGAGATCCCGCTGATCTCTGCCGTGGGGCATGAGACGGATACAACGCTGATCGACTATGTCTCGGACCGCCGTGCGCCCACGCCCACTGCTGCCGCCGAACTGGCCGTGCCGGTGCGTCATGAATTGCTGGCATGGCTGGGCGGGCAGGGCGCGCGGATGTCGCAGGCATTGTCGACCACACTGGTGCGCCGCCGTCAGCGCCTGACCGATCTGGGCCGCGCCCTGCCGCGCCCCGAGGTGCTGGTCGAAGGGCCACGCCAGCGGCTTGACGTGCTGGGCGACCGTCTGGGGCCTGCCCTCATTGCCGGGGTGCAGCGGCGCAAGGTCAAACTGTCCGAGGCCTCTGGCAGCCTGCGCCCCGCCACACTGCGCCGCACCGTGCAGACTGCGCGGCGCGATCTGGACCGACTGTCGGCGCGACTGGCGCCGGCGCTGGCCCGCGCGGTTGCCGCGAAATCGGAACGGTTTACCGCCCGCACCGCCCGCTTTGACCCCACCGCCCTGACCGCGCAAACTGCAACTGCGCGGCGCGATCTGGACCGTTTGATTGCGGGGATCACCCGCGCGGGACAGGGCCAAACCCAAACCCTGCGCCGCAAGATCGACGCCATGGACCGCCTGCGCGAAACCCTCAGCTACAAGGCGACGCTGGCGCGCGGCTATGCCGTGGTGCGTGGCGACGGGGATGTGGTCACGACCAAGGCAGGGGCGAAAAAAGCCGCCACGCTTGAGATCGAATTCGCGGACGGCAAGCTGGTGGTCGGCGGCAAGGCCGGCGGGGCGACCCCGAAAAAAGCCGCCCCCCCCGAAGCACCGGACCAAGGATCGCTGTTCTAAACCGTCGCCACCGGCGTCACCGGCGATCCAACCGCCGAAGGCAGGCGCAAAGGTGGCGCCGTGATCAGGAACCGTGATCGCCCGTTGGCCCGCAGCCAGTCCGCCAGCGGTGTCAGGTGCCACAGCTCGCCCAGCATGATCCCGTTCTTGAACAGGCAATGTTCGTGCAGGGGCAGGGTGGAACAACACCCCTCGCCGGGGCTGGCCGGTGTGGCCTCGACCGCGTAGTTGTCAGCGGCAATCGCTGCGATCCCGCTGTCGGTGATCCATTGCAACAGCCGCGCGTCGCGCCCGTCCAGCACCGCGCAGGCGTTGTGCAAACGCTCCTCGTCCGGGGTTTTGTGCATGTCCAGAATCACCTGCGCGAACCCTGTGTGCAGCACCAGCATGTCGCCCGGCTCGACGCTGACGCCGTCGTCCTGCATCACTTGCATCAGCATGTCGTAGGTAACCAACGTGCGGTCATCACCGAAATGCGCACGCAAATCCACCATCACGCCGCGCCCCTGAATGCCATGCGCGGCGGCGTTTTCGATGCCCAGTGCGGTGGCCTGCGAGGTGCTGTGCGGTTTCATCTCCGGGCCGACGCCCGCGTCCGACATCGCCTGAGGCGCGATGATGTGTTCGCCCGCGCGGTAGCCGTTGTAAAACACCTTGTCCGCCGTGCCGGTGCCCATGCTGTCGAATTGACCGCCCACATGGCACAGCGCGTCCCATTGGGTGGAATATTGCAGGTGAATGATCGCCAGATCATCGCACAGCACGTCAGATGCCCCCGGCAACGTCGCGTTAAAGTTCACCGCACCCTCACGCAGTGTGGGCCGCACCACGGGCGGCTTGCGGCGCGGGTTCAGCCCGCTGCCACCGGGATAGTCCAACGGCAACGACAGGCAAAAGGTGATCCCCTCGATCGCCTCGGCCAGCCCTTGTTTGACCTTGGCGCGGTCCATCAGGTTCAGCCGCCCGATCTGGTCATCGGGGCCGAAATCGCCCCAGTTTGATCCGGGCGGACGGTGGGTCCATCGGTCTGTCATATGCGGGTCTCCTCCCCCTTGTGTGCCGCCATCATGGCGCGTGGGAAGGGTTTGGCGCAAGTGTGCTCATGCGCTTGGTGTTTTGTCTGAATTTCAGTCTGTTATAGTCGCTTCTGAATGTCAGAAGGTCGCGCTTACACGCCGATCTTCGGCCCCAGGCACAGCATTTCCTCGCCCAGATCCTGCGCCTCGTACAGCGACAGCGCACCCGGTTCGTTCTGGAATTGTGCCAGCAACCCTCCGCCGCGCTGCTCGAAGGTCCAGCATTGCGGCTCGGGACGGTCTTCATAGACAAAGCAGATGTTGCCCGCGTCTTCGTACCAATAGCCGTCCTTGCATTCGCCATCCAGGAACGACCAGCGCACGCGGCGGTCGTTCAGGTAAACCTCGGCCCCATAGGGCGCGCCGCCGGACCCAAAGAACAATGTCTTGCCCTTGGTGTAGGCCTCAAAGGCGGCGCCATCCATCGGCTCGGCGGCCAAGGGGGCAGCGAAGAGGGCGGCGAGCAGGAAAATACGTGTCATCATATCGCCAGCTTGCCAGACACGCAGCCCCGGCGCCAGCCTGTGATGCACGGATCGGCGAATATGCGTAGGCTTGCGTTTCCGATGCGTCTCAGCGCACCACAATCCGCGCAGGCGTGTGGCCAGAAATGCGCGTTCAAGGGTCGCTTTTGGGCTGAACCGGTGGGCGGTGTTGGGCTAGTGTGCCTGAAATTCGCCCCCCTTGGGGGCGCTTGGGCAGGGACGAACCATGGCAGTTGATCAGGAAAAACAGGGCGATAACCGGCGCGGTGTCTGGAAGTCAGGCAAGGGCAAGGGCCGTGTGCGCCCAAAGGGCCGCGCGCTGGACGATCAAGCCTGGGACGAGGTGCGCGCGCTGTTGGGGGATGCACCGCGCCGTCGTGATCTGCTGATTGAACATTTGCATCTGATTCAGGACCGGTTCGGTCATCTTTCTGCGGCCCATTTGCGCGCGCTGGCCGAGGAAATGCGCCTGTCCATGGCCGAAGTGTATGAAGTTGCGACCTTTTACGCCCACTTCGATGTGGTGAAAGAAGGCGAAACACCGCCGCCCGCGCTGACCATCCGCGTTTGCGACAGCCTTTCGTGCGAACTGGCGGGCGCGCAAGCGTTGAAAACCGCCCTGGAAGACGGGCTTGACCCTGCCGAGGTCCGCGTTGTGCGCGCGCCCTGCATGGGCCGCTGTGACACTGCACCGGTGCTGGAGCTGGGGCATAACCACGTCGATCACGCCACGCCGGAAAAAGTACACGCAGCGATTGCCGCGAAAGATATCCACACAGTTATCCCCAGCTACGAAGGCCTTGAAAAATACCGCGTATCAGGTGGTTACGAGGCATTGCTAAAGCTGCGCAGGAGCGGAAACTGGGAGGCGGTTCAGCAAGAGGTTCTAGACAGCGGCCTGCGCGGTCTGGGCGGTGCGGGCTTTCCTTCAGGGAAGAAATGGGGATTTGTGCGTGGCAACGCGGGTCCGCGCTATCTGGCGGTGAACGGGGACGAGGGCGAACCCGGAACCTTCAAGGATCGCTACTATTTGGAACGCACACCGCATCTGTTCCTTGAGGGGATGCTGATCGCCGCATGGGCGGTCGAGGCGCAAACCTGTTTTATCTACATGCGCGACGAATACCCCGCGGTGATCGAGATTTTGCGTCGCGAAATCAAGGCGCTGGAGGACGCAGGTCTTGTGGACAAGGGGTTTATCGACCTGCGGCGCGGGGCGGGCGCCTATATCTGCGGCGAAGAAAGCGCGATGATCGAAAGCATCGAGGGCAAGCGTGGCATCCCGCGCCACCGTCCGCCGTTCGTGGCGCAGGTGGGCATTTTCGACCGCCCGACGCTGGTGCACAACGTCGAAACCCTGCACTGGGTCGCCCGCATCTGCCGGGAAGGTCCGCACGTGCTGTCGGCGACGCAGAAGAACGACCGTACAGGCTTGCGCAGCTATTCCGTGTCGGGCCGTGTGGCGCAGCCGGGGGTGTATTTGCTGCCGGCCGGATCGACCATCACCGATGTGATCGCAGCAGCGGGGGGCATGGCCCACGGGCACAGCTTCAAAGCCTACCAACCGGGTGGTCCGTCGTCAGGTTTGCTGCCGGCGTCGATGGATGACATCCCGTTGGATTTTGACACATTACAACCACATGGCACCTTTATCGGCTCGGCAGCGGTGGTTGTCTTGTCTGATCACGACAAAGCGCGTGATGCGGCGCTGAACATGCTGCGCTTCTTCGAAGATGAAAGCTGCGGCCAGTGCACGCCCTGTCGGGTGGGCTGTGAAAAGGCGGTCAAGCTGATGCAGGCGGACCAGTGGGACCAACCGCTGCTGGAGGATCTGTGCACCGCCATGGCCGATGCGTCGATCTGCGGGCTGGGGCAGGCGGCACCAAACCCGATCCGGCTGACGATGAAACATTTCGCGGACGAAATCTGACCTCAGCCTTTGTGTTTCAGCACGCGGCACAAACAGCCGTCCTTGCGCAGGGCCGCACAGATTTTATTGGCGCCGTCCTGCGTGTCCCGCGCGATCCGACCCAGGTGATAGGGCGGCTGCCCGCGCACGCGGTTGGGTACGGTCACATATTCCACCGTTTCACGGGCGACACGGGCGCTGCATTGCGCCGTCAGCCGTTTCACGTTGGCCTGCGCCTGCGCGCGCGTTTTGCCATAGGCCAACTGCGCGCTCCACGGTTTCACGGGTGGTTTCAACGGGGTCATGCGCCGGTCTTTGGCCAGTGTCAGGCAGGCCGCCATGAAGGGCCGCGTGGCATCCAGCCGAAAATCATGCATCTTAGGCGGATCGTCGCGCCAGACCTCGGCCCCCAGGCCGGTGACAATACGTACATAATCCCACGTTTCTTGTGCAAGTCCCTTGTCATCTTGCGTGAACCCGTCCGCACGACGCTCGCCACCGTTATAAGCCACGGCGGCCAGCCCCGCGTTGCCATATCGCAGCTGAAGCTCGCCCAGATATTGCGCCGACCGCTCCATGGCCTCGGCGGGATTGTAGGCGTCCGACAGGCCACGCAATTGCGCGGTTGCGGGCATGAACTGCGCGATTCCTTGCGCGCCCATTGGGCTTAATGCATTGGGATCAAACCGGCTTTCCTGCCACAGCAGCCGCGCAAAGAAACCGGCGTCCAGCCCGTTCCGCCGTGCCGCGTCCGCGATCAACTGGCAGGTGTCAAAGGCAAAATACTGCGGCCGGATGCACTGGTAAGACCCCAGCGTGCCATCGCTGCACAGGGTGCCCGGATCGGTGATCTGGGCCGCAGCGCCCATCGGTGCCAGCCACAGCAGCAAGGCCATGCAGGCCGCTTTGACATCGCTTCGTTTCATGCTGGCCCTTTTCTTACCCCGCGCTGCATACTAGCTAGGGTTTATAGCAACTCACGGGGCATTATGGCGTTTTTCAAGAAACTCAAGGACCGTATGTTCAAATCGTCGTCAAGGATTGACGAGGGTCTGGAAGCGATTGTCGAAGATGGCGGCGAAATCAGCGCGGCGGAACCCGAGGTGCCGCAACCGGCTGACCCCACGCCTGCACCCGAGCCGACCCCCGCGCCAGAACCGGTGCCTGAACCCGATCCTGTCCCCGCACCGCAACCCGAAGAGGTTCCCGCGCCCGACCTGCCGTCGGATCCGATCCCTGCGCCCGAACCCGAGCCCACGCCCGAACCGACGCCGATCCCGGCCCCGGAACCGGACCTGCCGCCTGACCCCACACCGGAAATCCCGAACACCCCCGAGCCGCAGCCTACGCCCGAACCTCAGCCGGTGCCTGCCCCCCAACCCGACCTGCCGCCGTCCCCCGGACCGGGGCCTGCGACAATGGCCGTTGATACGCTGATGGAAACCCCTGCCGCCGCCACGGCAGAAATGCCCCGCGCCACCGATCCGGGCCAGCAAGAGACCACCAACGCGCCCGCATCCGGCGGCCTGCTGGGCCGTCTTTTCAAACGCACGCCCGCAACCCAGCCGGTCGTGCGCCGCGTTCTGGACGACGACATGCTGGAACGGCTCGAAGAGTTGCTGATCTCCACCGACATGGGGGTCGACACTGCCCTGCGGGTGACCGCCAACATGGCCGAAGGGCGCATGGGGCGAAAGCTGTCGGTGGGCGAGATCAAGAACCTGATGGCAACCGAGATTGCCCGCATCATGGAACCGGTGGCGCGGCCCTTGCCGATCTACCCCAAGACACCGCAAGTGGTGCTGGTGGTGGGGGTCAACGGCTCGGGCAAGACCACGACCATCGGCAAGCTGGCCAGCCAGTTCCGCGCGGCGGGCAAGAATGTGGTGATCGCTGCCGGTGACACGTTCCGCGCCGCTGCGGTCGAACAACTGCAAGTCTGGGGCGAACGCGCCGGCGTGCCGGTGATGACAGCGCCCGAAGGGTCGGACCCTGCCAGCCTGGCCTTTGACGCGATGACCAAGGCGCAAGAGGACGGGGCCGACCTGTTGATGATCGACACCGCAGGCCGTTTGCAAAACCGCGCCGACCTGATGGAAGAGCTGGCCAAGATCGTGCGCGTCATCCGCAAGAAAGACCCCAGCGCGCCGCACAACACATTGCTGGTGCTGGATGCGACGACGGGGCAGAACGCGCTGAATCAGGTCAAGATTTTCCAAGAGGTTGCCGATGTCTCGGGCCTGGTGATGACCAAACTGGACGGCACCGCCAAGGGCGGTGTGCTGGTGGCGCTGGCGGACAAGTTCGGTCTGCCGATTCACGCCATTGGAGTGGGTGAACAAATCGACGATCTCGACGCCTTCGACCCCGAAGACTTTGCCCGCGCCCTGACCGGCGCCGATGTCTGACATCACGGACCAGCGCGTGTCAAAACACCTTGCAGCCCGCCGCGTTCCGCGTCACTGCCTGTGCCATGATTTCTGATCTCGCAACACACTTTCCTTCTCTGGTTTCAAAAAATCCTTGGGAGACAGCCGCAAGCCGGGGGGCAGACAGCCCCCTTCGCGGGTGCAGCCTGTGACCGACTGGCTGATCGGGATCGAAGGCACCGCCGCAGGCCACCAACTGGCGTTGGTCCTTGCGCTGATGGCGGCATTTTTGCACGCGGTGTTTGGTGCGTTGCAAAAGGGGCGGCACGACCCGTGGCTGACGCGCGGTGCGATTGACGCCAGTTACGGCGTGATGGCAGCGCCCTTTGCCCTGTTTGTCGTGCCTTGGCCCGAGCCGCATATGTGGCTGATTTTCTTCGGCGCCTGGGCCATCCACACCGTTTACAAGCTGTTGCAGGCCTGGGCCTATACCAAGGGGGCTTATACCGTCGTCTACCCTGTGGTGCGCGGCACCGGACCGCTGTTTGCGGTCATCGGGGCCTATCTGATTTTCAACGAGGTGTTCACGTGGGTCCAGTGGGCCGGCGTCGGGGTGCTGCTGTGCGGCATTTTCGGGCTGGCGGTCTACAATCTGCGCAATCTGACGGCGGCGCGGGACACGTTGAACATGGCGCTGGGGCTGGCGGTTCTGACCGGCTTGTTTGTGGCGCTTTACACCACATATGACGCTTATGGCATCCGTGCGACCGAAAACCCGTTTACCTTTCTGGCGTGGTTTTTCATGATCGACGCGCTGGTGATGCCGCCGATTGCATACCTGCGCTGGCGGGCGATGCCGGACCGGCCCGACGTGGCCCCGCTGATGCGGCGCGGCGTGTTGGGCGGGCTGGTGGCGTTCCTCAGCTTTGGCTCTATCATGATGGCCACACGGCTGGACAAGGTCGGCGAAGCGGCCGTGTTGCGCGAAACCTCGACGGTGTTTGCCGCCTTTATCGGCTGGCTGGTGCTGAAAGAAACCGTAGGCCCCCGCCGCATCGCGCTGATGGCGCTGATTGCTGTGGGTGCCGTGATTGTAGAGATGGGCGGATGACCAAGGAAACTTCTGTGACAGACAAACGCGAGATCAACCCGTTCCTGAAATCGGCGCTGGATTTCGGGCCGATCCTTGTGTTTTTCGTCGCTTACGTGATGCTGAAGGACCGCGTGTTTACCATTGGCGGCACGGAGTATGACGGCTTTATCGTGGTCACGGCGGCGTTTATTCCGTTGCTGATCGCGTCAACCGGCGCACTGTGGTTTCTGACGGGCAAGCTAAGCCGGATGCAGGTGGCGACGCTGGTGCTGGTGGTGGTCTTTGGCGGGCTGTCGGTGTGGTTGAACGATGACCGGTTTTTCAAGATGAAGCCGACAATGATCTATCTGCTGTTCGGCGGCGTGCTGGGCTTTGGCCTGCTGCGCGGCACGTCCTACCTCAAATATGTGATGGAGGGGATGATGCCGTTGGAGGATGCGGGATGGATGATCCTGACCAAGCGGTTGATGCTGTTCTTTTTCGGGCTGGCTGTGCTGAACGAAGCGATCTGGCGCACGCAAAGCACCGAAACCTGGGTGTATTTCAAGACTTTCGGCCTGTCGATCGCGGTGTTCGGGTTCTTTATGTTCCAAAGCAAGCTGTTTCAGACCTACGGGATCGAGGACGACAAGGACGACAAGACTGATACATAGGCCACAGCGCGCCCGACAGGCTTGATGCCTCCGGCGGGGATATTTGATGCCAAAAGAAAGCGGTTGCCGGATCAGGTGGCCGCTTTTTGCCATCCGGGCAGGGGCAGCCGCCAGCGTGCGGGGCCCGAGGGCAGGGGCGCTTGCAAGGCTGACAGGGGCACACGCGCGGGATCGCGCAGCAGGCGGTTGTAGAACCCCAGGGCGCCGGGACGGGTGTAGCCCGACCAATGGCAGATGCGCGCGGTGGGTGGCGCGATTTGGGCGCCAAAGCGTTGCAGCCGCTCCAGCGTGCGCGGGCAATCCAGCCGCAGGGTGGTCGCGTTGGCCGCTTGCAGGCGCGCGCCAATGACGCGGTCGCGGCGGCGGGGCGGTGCGACGAGGCGTTCATAGATCAGATCGAACAATGCGTTTTCACGGCTTGCGACATTGATCCATTCCAGCGCGCGCCCGGCTGGCGCGCGCAGGGCATCATCTGCGGTGCTGCGATAGGTGGCCGGGGTCAGTGTCAGCAGCCGGGCCACGGCGCCGCGCGGCAACACGTGTAGCGCCGCCATCGCAACTTCGGCGCCCATGGAATGTGTCATCAGGTGAATGGGGCGGTGCGGGGCGGCGTGGTGCAGGATGCGCAGCACGCGACCCAACTGGCCACCCGCGACCCGTGCACGGCGCGCGGCCTTCCAGACCGATCCGCGGGCGTTCCAGCCAAAGCCAAGCGCCAGCCCTTCGTCGGGATCGCCCATGCCGAACCCCATCTGCCGCAGCCACGCCCCGTCGCGCCGCAGCAATGTGCGGTGCGGGCAATGGTTGGGCAGGTCGGGATCGTAACTGTATCCATGGATCATCACGATGATCGGGCCGGTGCCGCGGGCGGCGGTTATCAGGGCCGGGCGCAGGGGCGCGTGGGTGAGGTGCAGACAGGGGCCGTCGGGGGCGGCGTTCACTCTGAGGACGGGCAAGAGCGTCTCCTTGCAACGTTTCGGTGCTGTTGGCGAAGCTCTAGGCAATCTATGTAAACTCTACATGACCCAGAAGCACGGTGTTGACGCCGGCAGTCTAAGCGCCTATCCGTGGTGCCGTGGCGATTTGTTACCGGATTGCGGGCCACGTTAAATATTCCCGCTAAAAGGTCAGGATGAAGCCTCCCTTCGCTTGACCGCGTTTCGGGGGCTTTTTTGTGGCCAGCCCTTTCTTGGCCCGTAAGGATGACTGATATGACCGATTGGAAACCACGCACCCGCGCTGTTCACGCAGGCACACGCCGCAGCCAGTATGGCGAGGTCAGCGAAGCGATTTTTCTGACGCAGGGCTTTGTCTATGACAGCGCCGAAGCCGCCGAAGGCCGGTTCGAGGCATTGGGCGAGGACGAGTTCATTTACGCCCGCTACGGCAACCCCACCGTTGCGATGTTCGAAGACCGCATCGCGTCGCTGGAAGGGGCCGAGGCCGCCTTTGCCACCGCATCGGGGATGGCGGCGGTCAGCGGTGCGCTGATGTCGATGCTGAAAGCGGGCGACCGCGTGGTCGCGGCGCGGGCCTTGTTCGGGTCGTGCTTGTACGTGCTGGAAGAGATCCTGGGCCGCTACGGGGTCGAGATCGTGCTGCTGGACGGCACCGATCTGGCCGCATGGGAACGCGAGATTACACCCCAAACCGACGTGGTGTTCTTTGAAAGCGTGTCGAACCCGACGCTCGAGGTGATCGACATTGCCGCCGTGGCCAAGCTGGCCCATGCGCAGAACGCCAAAGTGGTGATCGACAACGTATTCGCCTCGCCGGTCTACAGCCGTGCGTTTGAACAGGGCGCGGATGTGGTGATTTATTCCGCGACCAAGCATATCGACGGGCAGGGGCGCGCCATGGGCGGTGTGATCCTGGGGTCGGAAGAGTACATTCGCAAGACGGTCGAACCTTTCCTGAAACACACCGGTCCCGCGATGTCGCCGTTCAGCGCGTGGATCATGCTGAAAGGTCTGGAAACCATCGACCTGCGCGTGCGTGCACAAACCGCCACTGCCGAAGCCTTGGCCGAGGCGCTGGTGGGCCACCCAAAACTGGCACGCGCCGTTTATCCCGGCCATGCGTCGCACGCGCAGCATGACCTGTGTATGCGCCAAATGGGCAAGGGCGGCACGCTGATGGCGCTGGACCTTGCGGGCGGCAAAGAGGCGGCGTTCCGGTTTCTGAATGCGTTGAAGATCGGCGTGATCTCGAACAATCTGGGCGACGCAAAGTCGATCCTGACGCATCCGGCCACCACCACCCACCAGCGACTGCCCCAGGATCAAAAAAATCTGCTGGGCATCACTCCCGGTCTGGTGCGCGTGTCGGTCGGGCTGGAAGATCAAGCGGATTTGATCGCCGACATGCTTCAGGCCCTCGATCAGGTCTAAGCTATGAAATTAACGCCCGAAGCTGCGGTTTCGGGCGTTTTTTCGTCGTCTTTGTTCCACGAAATTTCGCGCCCCCGCAGGATATGTTCTGAAACTTTGAACCAATGTGCACAACCGTACGTATCCTTTGCAATACATTGGCAATCATCGGTCGCACACCTATGTAGAGTGTGGATTGATACATAAAGGGGGGCCACTGCGTGAACATTCATACGCCCGATATCCAACAAATACCCGAACGCGACGACGCCGAGGCCGCACTTGACGTGCTGCGCCGCTGGGCGAAATCCGCGACACCCACCGAAATTCTGGAACTGGACGCCTCTGTCGCGCGCCTGTTGCCGGGGGATTCCGGTTCCGATTATCCCGCCTTTTCACGCAGCTATCCCGAAGGGTTCGCTGTGGACGAAGGCTACAAAGGCACGCTGCCCGACCTGCAAAACGGGCCATCCAGCCTGATCAAGGGCGCGCATCAACAAATTCAGCACGTCGGCATTTCGAATTTTCGCCTGCCGATCCGCTATCGCAGCCGCGATACGGACACGCCGCTGCTGCTGGAAACATCCGTGACCGGCACCGTCAGCCTTGAGGCGGACAAAAAGGGCATCAACATGAGCCGCATCATGCGGTCTTTTTATGCCCACGCCGACGAGACTTTCAGCTTCGAGGTGATCGAGGCGGCGCTGGACGATTACAAAACCGATCTGGAAAGCTTTGATGCCCGCATTCAGATGCGGTTTTCATTGCCCCTTAAGGTGCAAAGCCTGCGTTCGGGTCTGTCGGGCTATCAATACTATGACATTGCGCTGGAGCTGGTCGAACAAAACGGTGTGCGCAAGAAGATCGTGCATCTGGATTATGTGTATTCGTCCACATGCCCTTGTTCGCTGGAACTGAGCGAGCACGCCCGTGCCACCCGCGGTCAATTGGCGACGCCCCATTCGCAACGCTCGGTCGCGCGGATTTCGGTGGTTCTGGACTGCGATGCGGGCCCGCTGTGGTTCGAGGATCTGATCGACGCCTGCCGCCGTGCGGTGCCGACGGAAACGCAAGCGATGGTCAAACGCGAAGACGAACAGGCCTTTGCCGAATTGAACGCCGCCAACCCGATCTTTGTCGAAGATGCGGCGCGTCTGTTTTGCGAACAACTGCTGGCCGACCACCGGGTTGGCGATTTCCGTGTCGTCGCCAGCCATCAGGAAAGCCTGCACAGCCATGACGCCGTTTCGGTGCTGACCGAGGGCGAAACATTTGCCGCCGACAGCCTGGACCCGCGCCTGTTCCAGTCGCTGTTCCACGTCGGCTGAAGCTCTGATCTTTCCCTGCTGCGCTGCGGTGCAGCGGGGATAAATCAGGCGAATTGCACAATAAACGTGCGAAAGCATATTCGAAATGCTGCAATGCAGCTATGCAATATCGTCGGTGGTAGGTCAGACGCGCATACCTATATGATGGTCTACAGGAGGAGCGTTTCACTCTCCAAACCAAAAAGGCAGATTATCATGGCTACCCAAACCGCCACTCACATTTCCAACTCACCCGTCCCAAGCTTTTTCGCGAGCATTGGCGCTGCGTTTTCGCGCGGCTTTGTTGCATTGATCGAAGCCGGTCAGAAATCGCGCAGCATGGAAGCACGCATGCATCTGATCGACCGTCTGAACGCGATGTCCGATGCACAGCTGGCCGAACTGAAAATCGAACGCGAAAACATCCCCGCGTACGTATTTCGCGACCTGTACTACGTCTAAGTGCAAATTGATGCTGGGCTGCGCCTGAGACTGCCTTGACAGTCGGCGCGGCCCGCGCCAACGCTGGCGAAATGTTAGACCTGCGCCCCGTTGGATATGTCATCGGACTTTTGGTTACCGCTCTTGGGCTGACCATGATCGTTCCGATGCTGGTGGATCTTGCCGAGGGCAGGGAACACTGGCCGGTATTTGTTGAATCCGGCCTGATCACCATTCTGGCCGGCGGCGTTATGGCGCTGAGCTGTTCCAACGGTGTCCGCGAAGGTCTGACCATCCAACAAACTTTCCTGCTGACCACCGGTGTGTGGCTGATGCTGCCGATCTTTGGCGCGCTGCCCTTCGTGCTGGGCGCGACCGAAGCGCGCTATGTCGATGCGTTCTTCGAGGCGATGTCGGGGCTGACCACCACCGGGTCCACGGTGTTCACCGGCCTGGACGGCCTGCCCAAGGGGCTGTTGCTGTGGCGCGGCATCCTGCAATGGCTGGGCGGCATCGGCATCATCGTTGTGGCCATGGTGTTCCTGCCCGAACTGCGGGTTGGCGGCATGCAGATTTTCCGGTCCGAAGCCTTTGAAACGATGGGCAAGATCCTGCCCCGTGCCACCCAGATCGCCAGCCAGATATCGGGCATTTACATCGCGATCACCCTGACCTGTGCGCTGGTCTACCTGATCCTGGGGATGAACGTCTTTGACGCCACGGTTCACGCGCTCACCACGGTGTCCACGGGGGGCTTTGCGAACTACGATGCATCTTTTGGCACCTTTGTCGGGGTCAAGGAATACGCGGCCTCGTTCTTCATGATCCTCGCGGCGCTGCCATTTGTGCGCTATGTGCAGTTGATCAACGGCAACACCACGGCGATCTGGCGCGATACGCAGGTGCACGCGTTTCTGGGCACCATCGCCGTCATCGTCGGCGTCAGCGCCTTTACCCTGACCTATATTTTCCCCCACAGCGTTGAACGCGCGGTGCGCGAGGCGCTGTTTAACGTGGTTTCGGTCATGTCGGGCACCGGCTTTTCCAGCGTGGATTACATGGCGTGGGGGCCGTTCCTGATCGCGATTTTCTTCTTTGCGGGCCTGATTGGCGGTTGCGCGGGATCGACGGCCTGTTCGGTCAAGATCTTCCGCTATCAAATCCTGTTCTCTTCGATCCGCGCGCAATTGCGCAAGACCCGCAGCCCGCACGGCATCTTTACCCCGCGCTATGACGGTCGCCCGGTGGATGCGGATGTGCTTGGCTCGGTCATGTCGTTCTTTGTGTTCTTTGTCGTGTCGCTGGGCCTTTTGTCCGTCGCACTGGGCATGACGGGGCTGGATTTCGTCACCTCGCTGTCCGGAGCAGCGACGGCGCTGGCCAACATCGGCCCCGGTCTGGGCGACACGATCGGCCCGGCGGGCAACTTTGGCCCGCTGAACGACACGGCGAAATGGTTGCTTGCGGGTGGGATGCTGGTAGGACGGCTGGAACTGATGGTGGTCTATGCCATCGTGACCGTTCAATTCTGGAGAGCCTGATGAAACGACCCCTTGGAGCCCAAATTTCCCACATGCTGAAGGCGCGCGGGGTCGATACGATCTTTGGCATTCCCGGCGTGCACAATCAGGAAATGTACCGCGGGATCGAAGAGGCGGGGATCACCCATGTGCTGGCCCGCCACGAGCAGGGCGCGGGGTTCATGGCTGACGGCTATGCGCGCGCATCGGGCAAACCGGGGGTGGCCTATGTGATCACCGGGCCGGGGCTGTGCAACATCATGACGCCGATGGGGCAGGCCTATTCCGATTCCGTGCCGGTGCTGGTGGTGTCGTCCTGTCTGGACGAAGTCGAGGGCATCAAAGGCCAGTTGCACCAGATGAAAGACCAGCGCGCGGCGGCCGCCACCGTCTGCGACTGGTCCGCCGAAGCGCGCACCGCCGATGCGGCCTATACGCTGATTGACCGCGCGCTGACCGAAATGACGGCGCAGCGGCCACGTCCCAAGCACATCCAGGTGCCGATCGCCGTCCTTGAGGCGTCAGCCGACGCGGCACCCGCACCGCGCCCCTATACGGCGCCCAGCCTGCCGCAAATGGGCGATGCGCTGGACCGTATCCTGGGCGCAGAGCGGCTGTTGTTCGTCTTTGGCGGCGGGGCACGCGTTGGCGCCGATGTGACCCGCAAGGCGCTGAAAGCCTTGGGCGCTGCATCGTTCACCACCTACGCAGGGCGCGGCATTGTCGGCACCGACGATCCGCTGCACTTTGGCGCGGCGCTGTCGCAGCCTTCCAGCGCAGATGTGATCGGGTCGGCCGATGTGGTTGTGGTCGTCGGATCGGAACTGGCCGAGGTTGACCTGTGGCGCGCCCATCTGGGGCATCAAAGCCTGCTGGTGCGCGTCGACATCGACCCGCAGGCCTTTACCAACACCGACGCGGGCGTGCTGAACATCCTGTGCGACGGCCCGCTGCTGATGCGCGCGCTGCTGGAACGGGCCGAAGCGATGGACAAGACCGCCTCGGGCTGGTCGGCGGACGAGGTTGCCAAGGCCCGCACCGCATGGCGCGCCGACACCGACGCGGCACGGCCCGGCATTGCGCCGCTGTGCGATGCGCTGCGCGACGTGGTGCCTGACGACACGATGATCTACTCGGACATGACCCAGTTTGCCTATGTCGCTCAGGATGTCTGGCCGATGACCAAACCCGGTCACTGGCACCATCCATACGGCTTTGGCACGCTGGGCTATGCCACGCCTGCGGCCATCGGCGGTGCCATCGCACGCCCTGGCAAGCCGACATTGGCGATCATCGGCGATTATGGCTTTCACTACACCATGCAGGAACTGGGTGTTGCCGTCGAACTGGGCCTGCCGCTGCCGATCATCTTGTGGGACAACGGCAAGCTGAAAGAGATCGAAGACAGCATGACCCGCGCCCAGATCGCCCCCAACGCGGTGATCGCGCGCAATCCCGATTTCTGCAAACTGGCCGAAGCCTTTGGCGCTTATGCTGCAGCCCCCAAAACCATCAAACAGATGCAGGAGGCTGTCCTGGGGGCCTTCGAGGCGGATGGCCCGACGCTGATCTACCTTACGCCCGACATCACCGACTAAACCGGCTTCAATAAGTCCTTGTCACTTGGCCAGCCCTGCAGCCTGACCCCGTGACAAGGCGCCAAGAGAAACGGGCGGCACCCTTGGTCCCGCCCGTTTGCCTGTTGCAGCACCTGTTCACTGCGTTTGCCTCGTTGCCCTATGCCAAGCCCGCGCCACCCCACGAGGTCGCGCGATTTGACGTTGTCATTTCAAGATTTTGCCATGCGCGCGATAGACGCCGCCCCATGTGGTGCCCGCGATATAGGTCGGGCAGCCCGGTTTGGCCGTGTTGATGATCAGGAACCACATGGTTTCGCCGGGGCGTCCGGCGCGGGAATATTCGCACCCCAGCGGGTTCGTCCACCACTGCCCCTGATGGGTCGCAGGCGGCGTTGCAACGGTTGCAGCCGCCTGCGATGCCGTCAGGACGGTTGCGCCAACTGCGATAATGCTCAGAAATTTGGTAATCATGGTCCACTCCACTTTGATCGACATTCACGTGCCCCCACGCTTGATCGTCAAAATGATGGACAGCCCTTAACGCGGGCCTAACGCGGCACCCTTGAGTGCCGCGTATTTGTTTAAAACGATGGGCCGTTCAGTCCCAGCAACTGACCAGAACGGTCATGCCCACAGCGGTCTGGGTGATGTCCTCGGGTTCGGACACGGCCGTTTCGGCAGCCGCCTTGATGCTGACGCCCGCACCGGCCAGAACGCGACGGATCACATCCGCATCGGCGGCAAAAACCACCTCGTCCGGCAAAGCGCGCGCACCGCCGGGTTTGGGCAGCAACATGCCCATGACCGAACCCGTGGCGTCAAACACCGGACCGCCCGCATCGCCGGGCAGGGTGGTCATGGCCAAACGATAAACACCGGCTTCGCCTTGCAGACCGCGCACATCGGCCAGCGTGCCAAAGGTCATGCTGGGCGCACTCAGAACGCCGTCATAGCTGTAGCCTGCAACCGCAACTTCGGACTGCAACCGGGGCGCGCCCGCGCTGAACTGTGCGACCGACAGCGGCGCCAGCGTTTCTTGCGGGCGCAGCACGGCGATGCCGGTTGCGGCGTCATCGGCCACGACCGTGGCGTCATATTCGTCGTCAATGGTCAGACGGGTGCACGATTGCACCGCTTCGGATGTGGTCATCACCAGACCGGCGTTGTCCACGTAAAACCCCGACCGTGCAATGCGCGGCTTGCGCACGTCCAGGCCCGACACCAGATCAATCGCCTGTTCGCTGGCCTCGCCGGCAGCAGGGTCCAGCGCCGCCTCGAGACGGACAAAGCTTTTGTCCATTTCACCAATCAAACGGCGGCGGCGTTCTTCGTCGCCCGCAGGCCAGATCAGCGTAAAGCCCTTGATTTTGCCGTCTTGCAGGGTGGCACGGGTTTCCGACACCATGACGCCGTTTTCACCAATCAGCACAAAGTCGTTTTTGCGGCGTTCGCGCGGCCCTTCCAGCGGGACGATTTCCAGCGTCTGCATGATGTCATAGAGGCCATACAGCGTGTCCTGATCGCCGCGCTGGCTGATCAGCAGCACCTTGGCCGGAATGTCGCCGGTGGCGTCGTAATGGGCAAAGGGCGGCTCGTAGCGGTCAAAGGCCACCACGCCGGTGGGGATCATCATCTCGATGCCCGCCTGCGCGTCCACGACCCGTTCCAGCCCCAAGCCGTCCAGCACCGCGTTGTACTGCTTTTTCAGTGTGGCGCGTTGCAGCGTGGTCAGGATGCCGGTGACGTCAAAGGCGTTCGCCTCTTGCCATGCGGCCATGGAGTTGCGTGTGCCACGGCCAAAGGCGCCGTCGATTGCGGCCTCGTAGAAGCCGGCCCATTTCAGCATCATCTGCAATTCCATTCGCTCGTCGCGGGTCAGCAACTGTTCGCTGCGGCGGGCCTCGGTCGGGGTTTCGTCCGCCGGTTCGGGTTCGGGCAGGGGGGCTGCTTCGGCTGTGGCTTCGGTGGTCGCCTGGGGCGTGGTTTCGGGCGCGGTTTCTGTGGTCGCGACCTGCGTGTCGGTCTGCGCATCGGCGTCCGATGCCACACCTTCCGGCGCGTCGATCACGCCACGATTCAGCACGTTGGCCCCCAGCGGCCAGAACTGTTGCCGGTAATCCGAGGTTTCGGCGATATACGCATCGCGCGGGATCAGACCGTCGGCGCGATAGACGCGCAGCACCTGTTCGGCGTCATCGCGGGCGTAAGGTCCAAGAGCGATGCCGTACCAGCCGCCACCCAAGGCAAAGCCGTTCACATCTTCGATGGCGCCTGCATAGTCGCGGGCACGGGCGGTCGCGGTGGCCAGACTGGGGTGCGCTTCGATCTGCACCCAAACAACCTCTTGCGCGGACTGAGCCGCCGCAGGTGTCGCCACCACTCCTGCTGTCAACCCTGACATTCCTGTTGCCAGCATTGCCGCAACTACCATCTTGCGCATCATCTTAACCTGAACTCCTGCTCGGAAATTATTTGACACAATTAAGCAGGAATTCGCTGCATTGACCATATGGCCACACGGGGAATTCATCCGATCCTGCATCTATTCTTGCGGTTTCGGGGCCGATTCTGATGTGCATGTGCCCGCGACCTGCGACAAAGCCGCGATTGACCATTGTCGGGGGGCTGCGTAGGTAAGGCGCGCACGAAACTGGAAAGCGTATCCCCCATGTCCGACACGTCCACAGCCCCCCGTTCGTTTCAGGAGATTATCCTGCGGCTTCAGACCTATTGGGCGTCCAAAGGCTGCGCCATCCTGCAACCCTATGACATGGAAGTGGGCGCAGGCACCTTCCATCCCGCAACCACGCTGCGGTCGCTGGGCGCGCAACCTTGGGCCGCCGCCTATGTGCAACCGTCGCGCCGTCCTACAGACGGGCGATATGGCGAGAATCCCAACCGCTTGCAGCACTATTACCAGTATCAGGTCCTGATCAAACCCAGCCCGCCCGATCTGCAAGAGCTGTACCTTGGCAGCCTTCAGGCCATCGGCATCGACGCCAGCCTGCACGACATCCGCTTTGTCGAGGACGACTGGGAAAGCCCGACGCTGGGCGCGTGGGGGCTGGGCTGGGAAGTCTGGTGTGACGGCATGGAAGTGTCGCAGTTCACCTATTTCCAGCAGGTCGGCGGCCACGATTGCAGCCCCGTCTCGGGCGAGCTGACCTATGGTCTGGAACGTCTGGCGATGTATGTGCTGGCGGTCGATCACGTGATGGACATGCCGTTCAACGATCCGCAATCGCCGATCCCGCTGACCTATGGCGATGTGTTCAAGCAAACCGAAGAAGAATACGCCCGCTGGAATTTCGACGTGGCCAATACCGACGTGCTGCTGCGCCATTTCGAAGAGGCCGAGGCCGAGTGCAAGGCGATCCTTGAACAGGCACACGACGATCCCAAAACCGGCAAACGCATCGTGATGGCGCACCCCGCCTATGATCAGGCGATCAAGGCCAGCCACATCTTCAACCTGCTGGACGCGCGCGGCGTGATCTCGGTCACCGAACGACAGGCCTACATTGGCCGCGTGCGTGCGCTGACCAAGGCCTGCGCAGACGCCTTTGTGCAGACGCGGGCAGGGGGCTGGACCCCGGACGCTGCGGCATGACCGGCAAGATACTGGCAGTATTGATCGTGATCACGGCACTTATCGCGGGCGCAGGCATGTATTACCTGCAAGTCTACGGCTTTTACGACGAGGTGACGCAGGAAGAGGTCAACCTTGTCTCGGTGGTCTCGGACCAGCCCGAGCCGATCCCCTTCACCGATTTTCAGGCGATCGACGCCGACAGCTCACCCATCCGCTACCGCGCCTGTTTCAGAACCGAAATGTCGCTGGCCACGCTGACAGAAACCTTTGTCGGTCTGGACAAGGCCGAACCGCGCAATGCGCCGGACTGGTTCGACTGCTTTGACGCCGCTGCCATCGGCGCCGAGCTTGAGGCGGGGACCGCGCTGCCGTTCCTGTCGCAAAAGAACGTGCATTACGGTGTCGACCGTGTTGTGGCAATCACGCAGGACGGACGCGGCTATGTCTGGCACGAGCTGAACGACTGCGGCGAAAAGGCATACGATGGCACCGTCGTAGGCGAGGAATGCCCCGAACGGCCCGACGCGGATTGAACCTTTTCACGACGCTGTGAGTTGTCCTTTGTATCGCATAAAGGATTTGCCACATGGCCGACGCCGCACACCAGGGAACAAAGTGGATCATGCGCGCGGGCTATGGCGCGCGTGGGGTGATCTACGTCATTGTTGGAGGGCTGGCGCTGACGGCGGCCCTGCGCGGCGGTGACGCCAAGGGCACCAAGGGCGCGCTGGCCACTTTGCAGGACGAACCGATGGGGCTGACGCTCTTATGGTGCATCGCGGCGGGGCTGGCGGCCTATATGGTCTGGCGGCTCGTCAACGCCGCACTGGACCTTGAGGACCACGGCAACGACGCCAAGGGCATCTTTGCCCGGCTGTGCACGGCGGCCACCGGCGTGATCCACGGGGCCATCGGCCTGTCGGTTGCAGGACTGGCACGCGGCGGGGCCGCCGATGACAGCGGTGCGCGGGACTGGACCGCACGCCTGATGCAGATGCCGATGGGACCGACGCTGGTGGCGGTGGCAGCCGCTGTGATGGTCGCCGCAGGTGTCTACTATGCCCGCAAGGGCGTGACCGGATCGTATCGCAGCCATCTTTCCAACGCCCCCTTTACGCAACGCGCCCAGCCCGTGCTGACGTTCGGCCTTGTGGTGCACGGTGCCATGCTGGCGCTGGTCGGCATGTCGCTGGCCTTTGCCGCCTTGAACACCGACCCGTCAGATGCGGGCGGCATCGGGCAGGCGCTGGACACGCTGCGCACCCTGGCCTGGGGTCGCTTCTTGTTGGCGGGGGCCGGGCTGGGGCTGATGGGATTTGCCGTCTACAATCTGGTGGAAGCCGCCTATCGGGTGATCCCGCATATCTCCGATCCAGACGTGACGACGCTGGCTGACGAGATGTCTTAAACAGTTTCCACACCGCGCGCGACGATTGTTGCTGTTCCGCCTCTGGACCCTTGGGCTTAGGGGCGCTATCCACCCCGCAGCGCAATCTGATGGGGAAATACCCGTGCCCGACCTGCTGATCGAACTGTTTTCCGAAGAAATCCCTGCACGGATGCAAACCCGCGCGGCAGGTGACCTGAAAAAGCTGGTGACCGACGGGCTGGTCGAGGCCGGTCTGACCTATGCGTCCGCCGCCGCCTTTTCGACGCCGCGCCGTCTGACCCTGACCATTGAGGGCGCGCTGGCCGCGTCCCCCACCACGGTCGAAGAACGCAAAGGCCCCAAGGCCGACGCGCCCGAAAAAGCCATCGAAGGTTTCCTGCGCGGTGCCGGGCTGACCCGCGACGATCTGGAAGAGCGCGACACGCCCAAGGGCAAGATCCTCTTCGCCAAGATCACCAAACCGGGCCGCCCCGCCGCCGAGATCGTGGCCGAGGTGCTGGAACAGACCATTCGCAATTTCCCATGGCCCAAGTCCATGCGCTGGGGCAGCGGCACGCTGAAATGGGTGCGCCCGCTGCATTCGATCCTGTGCATTCTGGTGACGGAAGAGGGCGCCGAAGTGGTGCCGATGGACATTGACGGGATCGCGGCCGGCGACACCACCCAAGGCCACCGTTTCATGTCGCCCGGTGCGATCACCGTGCGCAATTTTGACGACTACACCACCAAACTGCAACGCGCTCACGTGGTGCTGGACGCATCCGAGCGCGCCGATGCGATCTGGCACGACGCCAGCAATCAGGCCTTTGCCCAAGGGCTTGAGGTGGTCGAGGATGCGGGCCTACTGGCCGAGGTTGCGGGGCTGGTCGAATGGCCCGTGGTGCTGATGGGCAAGATCGACGACGACTTTCTGGGCCTGCCGCCCGAGGTTTTGCAAACCTCGATGAAAGAGCATCAAAAGTTCTTTTCCGTGCGCAACCCCAAGTCGGGCCGGATCGAACGGTTCATCACCGTCGCCAACCGCGAAACCGCCGACAATGGCGCGACCATCCTTGCGGGCAACCAAAAGGTGCTGTCGGCCCGTCTGGCGGATGCGAAATTCTTCTGGGAAAACGACCTGCGCACCGCCAATGCAGGCATGACCGACTGGCTGGACGCGCTGAAAAACGTGACCTTTCACAACAAGCTGGGCACACAGGCCGATCTGGTCGACCGCATGGCGACACTGGCCCGCGAAATTGCCCCTGCCGTGGGCGCCGACCCCGATCAGGCCGAGCGCGCCGCGCGTCTGGCCAAGGCGGACCTGGCCTCGGAAATGGTTTATGAATTCCCCGAACTTCAGGGGCTTATGGGCCGCTATTACATCGAGGCGATGGGCGAGGACAAAGCCATCGCTGCCGCCGCCCAAGACCACTATGCGCCGCTGGGGCCGTCAGATGACGTGCCCACCGCACCGGTGTCCGTGGCCGTGGCGCTGGCCGAGAAGATCGACAAGCTGACAGGCTTCTGGGCGATTGACGAGAAGCCGACAGGGAGCAAGGACCCCTTTGCGCTGCGGCGGGCGGCTTTGGGGGTTATTCGGACTTTGGTTGAGAATGAGCTGAGTGTAAGTTTGTTTCCCGTTTGTGAAGAAGTCTACTTTAGTTCGAGGGAAATGTTAAACCTTGTAGAAAGACTTAAAGATTCTGATTTAGAAAATCAGGAAATTTCAGCCATTTACAATGATTACACGCAGGTTTTTGAAAATTTGCAGGGCACAAGTGTTGAAGATTTCCTGCTAAAGAAATTTAGTTACGAGCAGACAAACCTTGCTGAGCGTATGAAAGCCGCTAAGAAGCCAATTTCCGAATTTGAGGCGTTGAGCGCTAGCTATTACGATAATATCACTAGCCTCCTAGCCTTCATCCACGACCGCCTCAAAGTCTACCTGCGCGATCAAGGCATCCGTCACGACATCATCGACGCTTGCATCGCGATGCCCAACAACGACGACCTCAACCTGCTGGTCAAACGCGCCCGCGCCCTGTCGGACACGCTGAAAACCGACGACGGCGAGAACCTGATCCAGGGCTTCAAACGCGCCAACAACATCCTGACCCAGGCGGAAGAGGCCGACGGCGTCGAATACTCCTACGGTGCGGACCCCAAATTTGCCGAAACTGACGAGGAACGCGCGCTGTTCGCCGCCCTTGACACCGCCGAGGCACAGATCACCCCCGCGATGCAGGCGCAGGATTTCACCACAGCCATGTCTGCGATGGCCGGCCTGCGCGCGCCGATTGATGCGTTCTTTACCGCTGTGCAGGTCAATTCCGACAACGCCACCGTGCGCCGCAATCGTCTGAACCTGCTCAGCCGTATCCGCCAGATCTGTCTGGCCGTGGCCGACCTGACACGCATCGAGGGCTAAGCCCCTTCATCTTGCCCATTAAACTCCGGGGGAGGCGCAAAGCGCCGGGGGCAGTGCCCCCCCTAAGCGTCTCCTCCAAAGGCCCCCGCGCCCCCTTGTCACATAATCATTACCTTCTATGCTGCCCCCAAATCAAAAGGTGCCGCAGTGCAGAATAATCCCGACACGACGTTGGTCACGCAGACCGCCCCGATCACCGCTGAAACCCACGGCGGTCGGGCAAAGTGTCTGCAACGGCTGGTGCGGCTGGACCTGCCGGTGCCCGCGACCGTGGCGCTTAGCTTTGGCGCGGTGCACAACATCGCCTCGGGGCATTTGCCGGACATTCCCGGCATCCTTTCCGCATTCCCGTCCCGCGCGCTGCTGTGCGTGCGACCGTCGTCGCAAGACCCCGATTGGGGCGGGCCCGGCGCGGTGCTGAACATCGGCATGAACCACGACCGCCATGCCGAACTGTGCGAGACGCTGGGCACACAGGCCGCGACCAAGATTTTCCTGCGGTTCGTGCAGGGCTATGCCGTGCACGTCGCACGTCTGGACCCGGATATGTTCGACGCCATCGACGGCGAGGACGCCGCGGCGCTGGACGCGACGCTGTTCGCCTATGAACAAGAGACCGAAGAGCCGTTTCCCGAAGACATCGGCACCCAGTTGGCCGGTGTTTTGAAATCCATGGCCCGTGCGTGGGAGGGCACCTCGGCGCGTCTGTTGCGCATGGCCAAGGGGGCGCCAGCCGATGCGGGGCTGGGGCTGGTGGTGCAACAGATGGCACTGGGCGTAGGACGCGGCGAATGTGGCTCGGGTGTGTTGCAGCTGGTCGATTCCGAAACTGGGCTAAAACAGATCACCGGACGCTATTTGCGGCAAAGCCAGGGCCGCGACGCGCTGAGCCCACAGGCCGAGAGCATCTTTATCACCCGCGACCCGCGCGGTCCTTCCCTGGAAGAGCTGGTGCCCGAATGTTTTGCCCAGCTTAAATCCCATGCCGCGCTGATGCGCTCCCGCCTGCGCGCCGAGATGCAGGTGGAATTTACCATTGAAAACGGTAGCTTGCACATTCTGGACGGGGTGCGTGTCAACCGCTCGTCGCGCGCCACGGTGCGCATTGCCGTGCAACTGGCCCGCGACGGCATCATCAGCCGCGAAGAAGCGCTGATGCGGGTCGAGCCACGCGCGCTGAACGAATTGCTGCACCGCCAGATCGCCACCGACGCGCCGCGCGACGTGCTGGGCCACGGCATCGCCGCCAGCCCCGGTGCCGCCACCGGACGGCTGGTGTTTTCCGCGACCGAGGCGCAAGCCAGTGCCGCGCGGTCCGAACCTTGCATCCTGGTGCGCCGCGAAACCTCGCCCGAGGACATTCGCGGGATGCACGCGGCCAAGGGGGTGCTGACCGAACGCGGCGGCATCACCAGCCACGCGGCGGTGATCGGGCGCGGCATCGGTCTGCCTTGCGTGGTGGGCATTTCGGACATGAAGTTCAACATTGCCAACAAAACCATTCAGGCCAGCGATGGCCGCACCCTGCGCGAAGGCGATGTTGTTACCATCGACGGCACCTCGGGGCAGGTGCTGCTGGGTGCGCCCGACATGCACGAGGCGGCGCTGGACGATGCGTTTCAGGAACTGATGGACTGGGCCAGTGCTGCCAGCGACATCGGCGTGCGCGCCAACGCCGACACGCCCGCCGACGCGCAGACCGCGCGCAACTTCAATGCGCAGGGCATCGGCCTGTGCCGGACCGAACATATGTTCTTCGAGCCGGGCCGCCTGACGGTCATGCGCGAAATGATCTTCGCCGACAGCTCGAACGACCGGCGTGCGTCGCTGGAACGGCTGCTGCCGATGCAGCGCGACGACTTTACCCAACTGTTCCGCATCATGCAGGGCCAGCCGGTGTGCATCCGGCTTTTTGATCCGCCCTTGCACGAATTCCTGCCCACCAGCCGGTCCGGTCAGCGGGAATTGGCCGAGGCGCTGGACCTGCCGCTGTCCACCGTCACCCGACGGGTCGACAGCCTGATGGAATACAACCCTATGTTGGGGATGCGCGGCGTGCGGCTGGGGATCACCGTGCCGGAAATCTACGAAATGCAGGCCCGCGCCATCTTCGAGGCGACCATCGACGCCAGCAAGGACGGCGAGCCGGTGGTGCCCGAAATCATGATCCCGCTGGTCAGTGCCAAGCGCGAGGTCGAACTGGTGCGTGCCCGTGTGGATGGCATTGCCGCCGCCGTGCGCAACGAACGCGGTGCGGCCTTTGACTATCGTTTGGGTGTGATGGTCGAAACCCCACGCGCCGCGCTCAGGGCCGCGGAAATCGCGCCTTATTGCGCTTTTATGAGCTTTGGGACCAACGATCTGACCCAAATGACCTATGGTTTGTCGCGCGACGATGCGGGCCGGTTCATGTCGACCTATGTCAAACAGGGCGTCTTTCCCGAGGACCCGTTCCACACGCTGGACGTGGACGGCGTGGGCGAGTTGATGCAGATGGCCGCCGAACGCGGGCGCGGTGCGCAGCCAAACATCGTGCTGTCGATCTGCGGCGAACACGGCGGCAACCCCGAATCGATTGCCTTCGTACGGCAGGCCGGATTCGACTATGTTTCGTGTTCGCCGTTTCGCGTACCGGTTGCACGGCTTGCTGCGGCGCAGCTGGCGATAGGCCACAAGACCGGGTAGCCGACCCCTGTTTTTGCCGCCAAATGCAGTGTCGGAACAGGGCTGCCTGCGACATAAAGGCATCAGAGGTGGATTCTTTACCTTTGTTTCGTTAGATCACCGCCATTGAAACTGCGTGTGATGGATCTGATGAAATTTTTGCTGCTGTGCCTCTCACTGGCCTTTGGTCTGTGTTCTGTTCCTGCTCATGCCTCGGAAAAAGAGGCGCTGAGCCTGCTCAAGACCGAACGTCAGGGTCTTCAGTCACTGTCCCAGGAACGCCTGCAAGCAATGATTTCGCCCCCCACCACCAGCCACAAGGGCCTGCAATTCACCAGTACATGGCTGGACCACCAGCCCAAGGCCACCGGCGGCGACCAATGGCGTTGTCTGTCCGAGGCGCTGTATTTCGAAGCGCGTGGCGAGACGGTCAAAGGCCAGTTTGCCGTGGCCGAGGTGATTATGAACCGTGTCAAATCGGGCCGCTTCCCCGGATCGGTCTGCGGTGTGATCAAACAGGGCACCGGCAAGAAATATCAGTGCCAGTTCACCTATACCTGTGACGGCCACGCCGACAAAATCCGAGAGCAGGCAGCCTATAACCGCGTGGCCAAAGTGGCCCGCGCTGTTCTGGACGGAACCGCACCCAAGCTGACATCGGGTGCCACACACTATCACACCACTGCCGTGAACCCACGCTGGAGCAAGGTCTATACGCAGACGGCGCGCATCGGTGTGCATCTGTTCTACCGCGACACGTATATGACCGCGTCGAACTGACGCCGCGCCGTCTTTGGTCGTTCCTGTGACGCCTTTGACCCTGTCGCTTTGGGGGCGTGGGCGTTAGAAGGGCATTGAACTGCTCTTGGAATGCGACGTTATGGCCTCTGAAATCCACCTTGCTTTTGCGCACCCGTCGGAACGATCGGCGGCCACTGATGACGGAATGCCGCTCGACCGGATTTCGGTGCGCGATTACGCGGTGGATATCGAAATTGGGGCCTTTCAGGCGGAACGTGGCAAAACCCAGCGCATCAAGTTCAACATCGTGGTCGAGGTGCAGCCGCTGACCGGTCCTATCGACGACGATGTGGACCGCATCCTGAGCTATGACAAAGTCACCGAGGCGATTGCCCACGAGCTGGCAGACGAGCGGTTGAACCTGCTTGAAACGCTGGCGGAACGTGTGGCCGACCGTATCCTGATCGAACCGCAGGCGGTCCGCGCCTTTGTGCGCATCGAAAAGATGGATCGCGGACCGGGCGCCTTGGGCGTCGAGATCGTGCGCGCCCGAACCGAGGACGCAGCACCCGCCCAAGATGACGACCCGCTGCATCCCGAACTGGTGTTCTTTGGCAACGCGGCCATCGCTTCGCCGCATCTGACCGGCTGGATCGACCAGTTGCAGGCCGCAGGCCGCCCGCTGATTTTTTGCGTCGGCCCGTCAGATGTCCCTGCGCCGCAAACCGGCCACCTCTGGACCCAGCGGCGCATCGACCTGCTGGCGATTGAACAGAACGCCTGGGTGCTGGCGGCGCGCGACGCGCGTTGCGTGGTTGTCGAAACCCACACCGAACTGGATTGGGCGATGAAGAACGGCCAAAGCTGCGTTTGGGCGCCGTCCAAGATCGTGTTGGATGCGGTGGCGGGGCCATCGGTACAGCCCAGTGATGCGGTGGCATTGGCGGCGTGGTTCGCCTCGACCTATCACGCGTCCGAGCTGCTGGTGATCGGTGCGGACCTGCCCGCAGATGCGTCTGTGCCCTTGCGCGCGGTGCCGGTGACCGAGGCCGCGCTGTGAAACAGTACTTCAGGCCCTTGGTGCAGGTCGGGCCGACGCGGCCCGACACGGCGCTGACACTGGCCGGTGGCTGGGGGTGGTTCACCCATGTCGAAGTGTTGGAACGCGGCCGCGCGCCGGTGGTCATGTCTGCTGATCAGGCATATAGCGACCTTTCTGCGCTGACCGCTCCACGTGCAGCGATTGCGGGCCTTGGCTGGGACACGCCGCATGTGATGGGCATTCTCAATCTGACGCCTGACAGTTTTTCGGACGGTGGCCAGCATTCTGGCGATGCGGCCACCACCCATGCCGTGCAGATGGTGCAGGACGGCGCTGCCATGATCGACGTGGGCGGCGAATCCACCCGCCCGGGCGCCGAAACTGTCGACCCCCAAGCCGAGATTGCCCGCACCGCCCCCGTCATTGAAGCGATCCGCGCGGCGGGCGTCGACACGCCTGTGTCCATCGACACCCGCAAGGCGGCGGTCGCGGCGGCGGCGCTGGATGCCGGTGCGGATCTGGTGAACGATGTGGCTGGTTTTACCTATGACGCAGCGCTTGCACCGCTGTGTGCCTTTCGCCGCGCGCCGGTCTGTGTGATGCACGCGCAGGGCGAACCGGCGACCATGCACCACGATCCGCACTATGACGATGTGCTGCTGGATGTGTACGACGACCTGGATGCGCGCATCACCACGCTGACCGACCAGGGCATCGCCCGCGATCAGATCATCGCCGACCCCGGCATCGGATTTGGCAAAACGCTGGATCACAACATGGCGCTGCTGAACCGCCTGTCGCTGTTTCACGGGCTGGGTGTGCCGATCCTGCTGGGTGTGTCGCGCAAGCGTTTTATCGGCACGCTGGGGAACGCGCCGGACGCGGCCAGACGCGGCCCCGGTTCGGTCGGTGTGGCGCTGGCGGCATTGGGGCAGGGGGTTCAGCTGATCCGCGCCCATGACGTCGCGCTGCACACACAGGCCATTGCCCTTTGGCGCGCCTCTGTGGCACATCAGGCGTCATGAAAAAACTCTTTGGTACAGACGGCATTCGCGGCACTGCGAACACCGGCAACATGACAGCCGAAACCGCCCTGCGCATTGGCGCGGCGGTCGGGCGCTATTTCAAACGCGAAGCCAGCGGCGTGCACCGCGTGGTGATCGGCAAGGACACGCGCCTGTCGGGCTATATGTTCGAAAACGCGCTGACGGCGGGTCTGACGTCGATGGGCATGAACGTGTTGCTGCTGGGGCCGGTGCCGACACCGGCGGTCGGCCTGCTGACCCGTTCCATGCGCGCCGATCTGGGGGTGATGATTTCGGCCAGCCACAATCCGGCCCATGACAACGGCATCAAGTTCTTTGGCCCCGATGGCTTTAAACTGTCCGATGCCGCCGAGGCCGAGATCGAGGCACTGGTGCGTGACGGGGTGGACCTGATCGACGCAGGCCAGATCGGGCGCGCCAAACGCATCGACGACGGGCGCTTTCGCTATATCGAGCGGCTGAAATCCTCGTTCCCGCGCCAAATGCGTCTGGACGGTCTGAAGGTCGTGATCGACTGCGCCAACGGGGCCGCGCACCGCGTCGCACCTGAAGCCTTGTGGGAGCTGGGCGCCACCGTGATCCCCGTAGGCGTCAGCCCCAATGGCCACAATATCAACGAGGGCTGTGGGTCGACCCACCCGCAGGCCGCTGCCGAAACGGTTGTCGCGCACGGGGCCGATGTCGGGATTTGCCTGGACGGCGACGCCGACCGCGTCATCCTGATCGACGAACATGGCAAGGTCGGCGACGGTGACCAGTTCATGGCGCTGATGGCGGCGCGGATGGCCGAGGATGGCACGCTGAAAGGCAACGCCTTGGTCGCCACCGTCATGTCGAACCTCGGGCTTGAGCGGTTCCTGGAAGGGCGCGGCTTGCGGCTGGAACGCACCAACGTGGGCGACCGCTATGTGGTCGAGCGGATGCGCGAGGGCGGGTTCAACCTGGGCGGTGAACAGTCGGGCCATATCGTGATGACCGACCATTCCACCACCGGCGACGGGCTGATGGCGGGCTTGCAGTTCCTGGCCGAGATGATCCGATCGGGGCAACCGGCCAGCACGCTGTTGCACAGTTTCGATCCGGTGCCGCAATTGCTGAAGAACGTGCGCTATGCCGAAGGGCAGGCACCCCTGAACGCCGCATCGGTCAAAACCGCGATTGCGGACGCCGAAGGCCAGTTGCGCGGCAATGGCCGTCTGCTGATCCGCACCTCGGGCACCGAACCGCTGATCCGCGTCATGGCCGAAAGCGAAGATGCGCAGGTGCTGGAAAGCGCGGTCAATTCGGTCGTGGACGCGGTCGAGGCTGCTGTCGCGACTTGATCGGGGGCGGCGCTTGGGCAAAACTGGCCTGATATTCAGTCAGGAGCCTTTGTCATGAAATCCTTTTTCCTCGCCTTGCCCGTCCTTGCCATGTCCGCAGGTCTGGCCAGCGCTGAAATGCGCGCCCAGATCAGTGCCCCTTGGAACGGCAAGACCGTGCCCGCAGGCCAGCAATGCACCCTGCACGGCGGCAAGGGTAAAACTCCGCCCTTTCAAGTCTCGGGTCTTCCCGACGGCACGGTGATGCTGGTGGTGGAATACAACGACAAAAGCTTTCGCCCGCTGTCGACCAAGGGCGGGCACGGCACGCTGGGCTATCCGGTCAAGGGAAGCGCGGGCAGCTTTGCGGCGGTGCCCGGCCTGACCGCCAAACTGCCGGGCGGTGTGCGCGTGATCAAGAAGGCGCGCAGCACGGGCCAATATGCCTCCGCCGGCTACCTTCCGCCCTGTTCCGGTGGCAAGGGCAACCAGTATCAGGCCGAGATCAAGGCGATCAACGCCCAAGGGAAAGTGTTGGCCAAAACCAAGATGGACCTTGGCCGTTACTGACCCGCGCGGCTGGCACCAAACAGGCGCCGCAACGCACCATACTGGCTCAGGCCGACACCTGCCAAAATCAGCGCCATCGCCAGAAACAACGAGGGTGGCGCAGGTTCGCCCAGCAAGACGATGCCCATCAGCACCGACCAGATCGGTACCTGATAGTTGGTCAGGGACATGAACACCGGTCCCGCCGTGCGGATCACCGTGACGCGCAGGAAGTTGGCCGCTGCGGTGGGCACCAGCCCAAGAAAGGCGATGACCAACAGCGTTTGCGTCGAGGGCAGGGGCGGCAGTCCTTCGACGATCAGCGCGGCGGGCACCACGATGGCCGCAGCGATCAGCAACAATACGGTGCTCAGCCCGATGGGGTCGATCTGCGGCAACCGCCGCATCAGCACCGACGAAATGCCATAGCACAGCGCAGCCCCGACACAGGCCATGCGCCCCGCCGTTTCCAGCCCCGCGCCCGTGCTTTCAAAGGCACGGCCCCCGATCAGCACGCAAACACCGACAAAACCGATCAAAAACCCGATGGTGCGGCGCAGCGTCAACCGCTCGCCCGGCACAAAGAAATGCGCCAGCGGCAGCACCGTCAGCGCCACAGATGCCATGGTGACACCGGCAAAGCCCGATGTGACAAACTGTTGGCCCCAAGCCAGTAACATGAACGGAATGGCCGAGCTGAACGCGCCAATCGCCACCATCGCGGCCCATGCGTCAGCGCGCGGTGGCTGTGCGAACAGCCGCCCGCCCATCGCTTGCCATATCGCCAGCATCAACACCGCAGCAAATCCGATGCGCCCTGCGGCCAGCCAGAAGGGGGTGATGCCGGTCAGGGCCACTTCGGTCACAAGGAACGTGCCGCCCCACGTGAACCCCAGCACCGCCACCATGATCCAGCTTTTGCCGGTGATCTCTGAATTTTGCGTCATCGTTTCAGTTTCTTCATATTTCGGTGCCCCCGGCAGCAAACCGGTGCAGACACGTTCGCACGTATGGCGCGCGCGATGCTTTGATGACGCTCAAAGCATCTGTTTCAGGTCATGTCGAGGGGGGGGCCGTTCGCGCTTAGGGGCAGCGCGAATATTTCTGCGCACCGGGGATCGCACCGGGGCCATATTCGCGGGTGATCAGCGTTTGACCATCGTCCTGCACATCCAGAACCATCTGCCGTTGCCATGTCTGGCCTTCGCCCTCGAAGGCAAAGTCGCCCACAATGCGCGTTGGCGACTGGTCGATCGTGCCGGTCAAGGTACCGCGCGCTTCGTAATACTTCAGCGTCGTGTCAGAGATCCTCACCAGCCCCTTGGCGGCGGCATCATTTTTACAATCAGCAAGGTTGATACCCCATGCGCCCACCAGCGCCTTGGGAATGTTGCCCGAGACAGCAGGGCTGCCAACCATGTTGCACGCAGCGGTCAGTACCAAAATCGGCAGAGCAAACTTCAACATGGAATTGTCCTTGTTACGGTGATCACTATGGCAACGCCCGAGTGATGCGGGCTGTTCCGTTCTGATTGCAAGGACGGCAGGATAAGGCTTAAACCAAAAAGCCCCGGCGCAGTGGCCGGGGCTTTGGGTGGTGCAAGGTCGGAACTTATTAGTTCTTGGATTTGTCGACCATCTTGCCTGCGGAAATCCACGGCATCATGCCGCGCAGTTTCTCGCCTGTGGCTTCGATCTGGTGTTCGTCGTTGATGCGACGGGTGCCTTTGAAGAACGGCTGACCCACCTGGTTTTCCGCCATGAAGTCGCGCACGAACTTGCCGGTTTGAATGTCGGTCAGAACCGCTTTCATCCGTGCCTTGGTCTCGTCGTAGGGCAGGATGCGCGGGCCGGACACGTATTCACCGTATTCGGCTGTGTTCGAGATCGAATAGTTCATGTTGGCGATGCCGCCTTCATAGATCAGGTCGACGATCAGCTTCACTTCGTGCAGGCACTCGAAATAGGCCATTTCCGGCGCATAGCCAGCTTCGACCAGTGTCTCAAAGCCCATGCGGATCAGTTCAACCAGACCGCCACACAGAACCGCCTGTTCGCCGAACAGGTCGGTTTCGCATTCTTCGCGGAAGTTGGTTTCGATGATGCCCGAACGGCCGCCACCGATGGCCGAGCAGTAGGACAGGCCGATTTCCAGCGCCTTGCCGGATGCGTCCTTGTCCACGGCCACCAAGCAGGGCACGCCGCCGCCTTTGGTGTATTCGCCGCGCACGGTGTGACCGGGGCCTTTGGGGGCCATCATGATGACGTCGACGCCTTCTTTCGGCTCGATCAGGCCAAAGTGCACGTTCAGGCCGTGGGCAAACGCGATGGCAGCGCCTTCGCGGATGTTGTCATGCACGTATTTCTTGTAGGTTTCGGCCTGCAATTCGTCGGGCATTGTGAACATGATCAGGTCGGCCCATGCGGCTGCCTCTGCGATGCCCATGGTTTTCAGGCCTTCGCCTTCGGCCTTGGCGATCGAGGGCGACCCTTCGCGCAGGGCGACGACAAGGTTCTTGGCGCCGCTGTCGCGCAGGTTCAGCGCGTGGGCGTGACCTTGGGAGCCGTAGCCCAGGATGGCCACTTTCTTGTCCTTGATCAGGTTGATGTCGCAATCGCGGTCATAGTAAACGCGCATGTTGGTATCCTTCCATATGTCTCTGGGCCGCACCATATGCCCCGCATCGGGGATGGTCAGCGTTGGATTTTGAGTTTATTTGGCAAGATGAAGGGTGAATCATTCGCCTAAACTGCAAAAGGCATAAAATTCATGCTTGATGATCTGGACCGGCGCATTCTGCGCCAATGGCAGGCCGACCCGACGCTGTCACCGGCGGAACTGGCGGAACGCTGTGGTATGACACCTGCGCGGGTGCAGCGGCGGCAGATGCGGCTGATGGACACCGGCGCGGTCAAGGGCGTGCGGGCGGTGATCGACTGGCAGGCTTTGGGTTATTCCGTCGAGGTATCGCTGCGCGTGACGCTGGACAAGACGGTCGCCGCGGCCTTTGACGAGTTTCTGAACGCCGCACGAGAGGTGCCCGAGGTGGTCGAGATCCAGACCTTTCTGGGCCGCGTCGATGTGCGCCTGTCGGTGATTGCGCAGGACATGGGGCATTACCAGCGGGTGTACCGCACGCGGGTGCTGACCTTGCCGCATATCGCGGACATCGAACCGTTGATGCATGTGGCGCGGATCAAGGCGGACGAAAGGTTGCCGATATGATGGAGCTGGACGACATCGACCGCGCCTTGCTGCGCGCGCTGGCGCTGAATGCCACGCAAAGCGCGGGTGCATTGGGCCGCGATCTGGGCCTGTCGCAGCCTGCCACATGGCGGCGGATCAAACGCCTGAAAGACAGCGGCGTGATCGCGGGCCACCGTTTGCAGATTGATGCCGAGGCCGTGGGCTTTGGCGTGACGGTGTTTCTGGGGGTCAAACTGGCCACCAAGGGCCGCGTCAGCCTTGAGGATTTCGAACGCGCCGTTACCGCCATCCCCGAGGTGCAGACGGTGGAACACGTCCTTGGCCTGTACGACTACCGCCTGCGCGTGGTGGCCCGCGACTTGCCCGATTTCGAACGGGTGCTGCGGCGGCGGATCATGACTTTGCCGGGGGCAGGGGACGTCGAGGCCAACGTGCTGCTGAGCGAGGAGCGGCTGACCGGCCCCATCGGCTGATCTGGCATTTGTCACACATCGGGCGTAGGACTGGCGCAACGTCAGACTGAAGGAGGCCACACATGGCATTGCTCGACACTGTTGACCCGCAAGGGCTGGATGAATTTTCGGTGGTCTTCACCGACCGCTCGCTGAACCACATGTCTGCCGCCTTTCAGAAGGTGATGAAAGACATCTCGGCGATGCTGAAAGAGGTCTATGCCGCCGATGCGGTGGCGATCATTCCGGGTGGTGGCACCTACGGAATGGAAGCGGTCGCCCGCCAGTTCGCCCGCGGCGCGCGTGTGCTGGTCGTGCGCAACGGCTGGTTCAGCTACCGCTGGAGCCAGATCATCGAAAGCGGCGATCTGACCGGCGAGGCGACCGTGCTGAAAGCGCGCCAGTCGGGGAACGCATCACCGTCACCCTTTGCCCCCGCACCCATCGAAGAGGTCGTGGCCGCCATCCGCGAGGGCAAGCCCGAAATCGTCTTTGCGCCCCACGTCGAAACCAGCGCCGGTGTGATCCTGCCCGATGACTATGTGGCGGCAATGGCAGCAGCGGCGCATGAGGTCGGCGCCCTGATGGTGCTGGATTGCATCGCCTCTGGCTGCGCCTGGGTTGATATGCGAAAGCTGGGCGTCGATGTGTTGCTCTCCGCCCCGCAAAAGGGATGGAGCGCTGCCCCCTCCGCCGGTCTGGTGATGATGTCCGATCGCGCGCTGGCACGGATGGAGCAGACCACATCGGACAGCTTTGCCATCGACCTGAAGAAATGGCACCAGATCATGCAGGCTTATGAAAACGGCGGCCATGCCTATCACGCGACCATGCCCACCGACGCGCTGCGCGCGTTCCGTGACACGATGGTGGAAACCCGCGACTATGGCTTTGGCCGTCTGAAAGAGGCGCAGTGGCAACTGGGCGATGCGGTGCGCAAGATGCTGGCAGACCGTGGCGTGACCTCCGTCGCCGCAGACGGCTTTGGCGCGCCGGGCGTGGTGGTGTCCTATACCGCCGATCCGCAAATCCAGAACGGCAAGAAGTTCGCCGCCGAAGGGATGCAGATTGCCGCCGGGGTGCCGCTGGCCTGTGACGAGCCTGCGGATTTCTCGACCTTCCGGCTGGGACTGTTCGGCCTGGACAAGCTTTATGACGTCGACGCCACGCTGGCGCGTCTGGAAACGGCACTGGACAAGGTGCTTTAATAGCACTTTTGAAAGAAAACTGGATCACTTAACGCCGCCTGAAATCATAGATTTCAACGCGTTAAGTGATAACCTTTATTTTCGGTTTTCCGAGAAGTGCTTTAACGCACCCCAAGGCCCATCTGCATCAGGGTCTTGCGCACCGGTGCCAGCGCATAAAGCGCGTTCAATCCCGCCGCCCGCGCATCCCGCAGCGCGGGCGTGCTGACCTGCGATGCGCGGTTCAGCGCGTCAATCCCCGCCACCCGCACGCGCATGTCGCGGATGCGCGTGTCGTGGTAGGTATCCAGCATCTGCGCATCGCCCAGATGGTCGTGCCGCGCCAGCGCCAGCTCCAACAGGGTGGACAGATCCGACAGGCTCATGTTCAGCCCCTGTGCGCCGATGGGCGGGACCACATGCGCGGCCTCGGCCATCAGGGCAATGCGTTGCCCGCTGAGGCGTTCGGCCTGTTGGCTGATGATCGGCCAGATCGTGCTGTTCGACGCCAGCGTCAGCGGCCCGAACAGGTGGCAACTGCGCGTGGACATTTCGGCCTCGAAGGCTTCGGCATCCAGCGCCATCCGTGCAACGGTTGCAGGGCCATCGTCCATCCACACCACGGCCGAACAAGGCATCCCCTCGTGATCGGGCAGCGGCACCAGCGTGAACGGCCCCCCGGTGCGGTGCACTTCGGTTGAAACGTTTTCATGCGGGATCGGATGGGTCACGGCAAACGCAAGCGCCTTTTGCCCGTAGCGCGTTGTTTTCACGTCAATCCCCGCCGCATGCCGCATGGGCGAGTTGCGCCCGTCGGCGGCGATCACCAGCTTGGCGCGCACGTTTGTGCCATCGCTGAGTTTTACCCGCGCCTCTGCGGTGCGGGTCAGCAGGCTGGCGGTGCCGGTGCCGGGGCGGAAATCCACGTTGGGCAATGCCTCCAGCCGCGCCACCATCTCGCGCCGCAGCCGCCAGTTGGGCAGGTTCCAGCCAAAGGGCAGGTCGGAAATATCCGCCGCACGGAAATCGCGGGTCAGACGCGGAATGCCTTCCGCGCCACCCGCATCGACGATGCGCATGATCTTCAGCGGCGCGGCATGGGGTTCCAACTGCTCCCACAGCCCCGCGGTTTTCAGCACCTCGCGGGCGGGTTGCAACATGGCCGTGGTGCGCATGTCGGCGCCCGCGGCCTCGCGTTCGGTGACGGGCGGGGCCGGATCGACGCAGATCACGTCAAAGCCGGCCGTGCCAAAGGCCGCCGCCGCAGTCAGCCCGGCAACACCGCCGCCGGAAATCAGGATATCGGTTTCAATCATGATGCAATTCTAGAGCGGGGCGCAGCAGAGGAAAGGCGGCAAAGCGTCCTATCCCACCAGCCGTGCCAGAAATCCCGACAGATCGTCGGTGTGGTGGTGGATGTGATCGGCGGGCGCGGCCAGATCGGCCACATGCACGGTGCGCATCCCCATCGCATGGGGCGCGGCCAGATTGCGGGTGTCATCCTCGAACATCGCGGCGACCTCGGGACGCAGCCCGTCGGTGGCGAAAATGGTCTCGAACGCCGCGCGGTCAGGCTTGGGCAGGAAATTGGCGTGCTCGACCCCGTAGATCGCATCGAAACACCCCGCCAGCCCACGCGCGGCCAGCACCCGCTCGGCGTAGGGGCCGCAACCGTTGGTGTACACGATCCGCCGTCCGGGCAGGGCACGCAGGCGCGCGGCCAACACGTCATCCGCCGTCAGATGCGACAGGTCGATGTCATGCACATCCGTCAGGTACGGCGCCGGATCAACATCATGTTCGCGCATCAGCCCCGCCAGCGTTGTGCCATGGGTGCGCCAATAGTGCAGGCGCAGGCGGTCCGCCTCGGTCCGGTCCACGCCAAGCGCGTCCATCACATAGGCAGTCATGCGCACTTCGATCTGGTCGAACAGGCGCGCCGAAGGGTGATACAACGTGTTGTCGAGGTCAAAGACCCAGGACGTCACATGAGAGAAATCAGATGCTGGCATGGCCCCCGTGGTAGGCCCGCACGCGCCGCTGTGCAAGCGCCAAGGCTTGCGCACCCGCACCCCGCGCCCTTAGGGTGCGCGCAAGACTGCCCAAGGCCGGAGCGCATGATGAAACCAGTGAACACCGACGCCTATTCGATGATCCTCGAAGCCATCGACATCGGGCAATACCGCCCCGGCGACCGGCTGGTGGAAAGCGAGCTGGCCGACCGGTTCGGCATGTCGCGCACACCGATCCGCGAGGCTTTGCAGCGGCTCGAGACGCAATCGCTGCTGGCGCGCGACGGGCGCAGCCTGATCGTGGCGTCGCTGGATCACAACCAGATGGCCGAGCTTTACGTGGTGCGCGGCGAACTGGAAGGGCTGGCCGCCAACCTGGCCGCCCGCCATGCCACCGCCGAAGAGGTCCGCGTGCTGCGCGAGATGGTCGCGGCGGACAACAAGCTGCTGAACGATCCCGCCGCCATGGCCCGTGCCAACCGGCGGTTTCACAAGCAGATCCACCTGGCCTCGCACAACCGCTATCTGGTGCAGCAACTGGATCTGGTGCACCGCAGCATGGCGCTGATGGCCACCACGACACTGGCCGCCGAGGGGCGTGCCGAGATTGCCCAACAGGAACACGACGCCATCGTGCGTGCGATCGAGGCGGGCGATGGCGCCGCAGCCGGGGCGGCGCTGCGCGAACACATCTCGGTGGCGTTCATGACACGGCTGAAACTGGATGCTGCACGGCGCGAGGAAGAGGGCTGAAGTAAACGTCTCCCTCGCTGGCACACAGTTGCGAAAACACGCGTGCGTATTGGACCATCCTGAAGCGATCAAGACAATCACCGAAGACCAAAAGGCAGTGCTGCTGGCCTTGCCCGCGCAACGCCCGATTTTGCCCACATTCGCCGTATAGCTGTCTGGTCAAACAGATTGAGCCCCAAGGAGCCAGCCTATGGCACGTCTTTTGCTGAGCATCACATGGATCGCCCTGTTTCCCCTGGCTTTATGGGCGCAGGTGCAGGGGCAAGACGATCCACGCTATCAAAAGCTGCGGACAGAGTGGCTGGCAGGCGCGGATGATCTGGCCACACTGCGTGAGATGGCTGCTTTGGCGAACGAGGGCAATGTCGCGGCACAGGTGACGCTTGGCATGCTTGAATTTGCGTTTCCGACGCATTTCTACCTGGCTGACAGGCTTTCCCCCGATTCACGAAAGGCGATTTTTCGCAAACCGAACGGTCGGTTCGGTGTCCCTTGGATCAGGTTCGCGGCCCCCAACAGTCCCTTCGCGGCGTTGCTGATGCCCTACGAGGGTTCGGATTATGCGGCCCATTCCGGGGCACTGGCCGATGCGGGCGTGATCGGCCTTGCGGTTACTTACGCGAATATGCCAATGAACCTTGGCGATACCCTTTCTACAATGCGCGCATTGGGGCATCCGGTCTTGCTGCCCTATACTGGACCTGCGCTATTTCCCTTTATGCAGGCATTTGAGGCGGGTGCACGTGGGACCAAATATGAGGACCTTGCCAATGGAATCTCGGACCTGAGGCAATCGCTGCCTGCGCTGGACAGCGGAGATCAGATTTTGGTGTCGCCGTTCTTTTCGTCCAAAGGGGCAGTGTCATGGGAAGAGTCAGAGGACGCATGGCGCGCACGCGGTGCGGACCTGTTGCAGCATCCAAAGCTGGCCCCGATGGCCGCGGTGGTGCGTGCGGCATGTCCCCAGAATGCCGAGGACGTCATGGGGGTATTGTTTCACTTGCGGGGCAGTCAGCAGGCTCGGCTGGATCTGATCAGCCCGCTTGCGCCCTTGGTTCCGACCGAAGACTGGCTTGCATCCGACCGCTTCAAGGGGGACCTCTTGCGCGTCTGGTACCCGACGTCATCCAAATTCAAGGATCTGGAACAGCGCGCGCCTTGCTACGCCAAGGCTGTGATAGACGCCTATCAACCCTAAACATCCTCGGTCGCCTCGGCGTAACCATGCTGGGTCTTGTCCCAAAAGAACGGCTGCGCGATCATCTCGTGCAAGGCTTTGTAGGCCGCCAGCGCCCCCAGCGGGAAATAGAACGGCATCGTCGGCACCCACGGCAGCAAATGCCGGTGCGCGCGGCCCGACACGGCGGCAAGGCCAAGGATCAGGCTCAGCGCCTCGGCGCAGATGAACAGCACCGTCATCACCCAAACCGCGCCTGACCCCAGCGTCATCTGCACCGGATGCGGCACGCCCAGCGGGATCAGCCAGAACGACCACAGGAATGGAGCAGCCGCGAATTGCGAGAAGGTCGCGAGAAAGATCACCTGCAGCCCCATGACCCGTTTCCACCCCAGCTCGCGCAGCAACTGGCGTGGATGGCGCATGTGGACGAAATAGGTGATCATGAACCCCTTGAGCCAGCGCGACCGTTGTCGCACCCAGCGCCACGGGCGGCAGTTGGCCTCTTCGTGGGTGACGGTGGGCAACAGTTCGGTGCGATAGCCGTGGCGCGCCAGTCGCACGCCCAGATCGGCGTCTTCGGTGACATTGTGCGCGTCCCATCCGCCCAGGCGCTCCAGTATATCACGGCGGAAAAACAGCGTCGTGCCCCCAAGCGGGATCACCAGCCCCAACCGTGCGATACCGGGCAGGATCAGCCGCCACCACGTCGCATATTCGATGGTGAAACAGCGTGACATCCAGTTGGTGCGCGGGTTGTAATAATCTAGGACCCCCTGCAAACAGGCGACAGCGGCGGGCGCGCTTTGAAACCGCAGCACCACCTTTTCGATCTGGTCGGGTTCGGGCGCGTCCTCGGCATCCCAAACCCCGATGATCGACCCCTTGCAGAAATCCAGCGCATAGTTCAGCGCGCGCGGCTTGGTGGTCAGGCAATCGGCGTCGGGCACCTCGATCACGCTGATCCAAGGCGGTAGATCGGTGCGTGCGATGGTGTCGCGGGTGACGGTGTCGCTGGCCTCCAGCACCAGAACCACCTCAAGCAGGGACTTGGGATAGGTCAGCCGTTCCATCCGCTTGATCAGCGCGTTGGCGATTTCCTTTTCGTGCAGCAAGGGCACCATCACCGACACGCGCGGCAACCGAAAGCCGGACGGCACAGGCGGGGCAGAGGACAGGTGGTCCTGCAAGGCGCCGACGATCTGCGCGCCAAAGGCCGCGGTTTTCATCAATGTCGTCATCATCAATGTCAGCACCGCCCACAGGCAGGCAACGGTCACCGTCCAGGCGGGCGACAGGATCATGCAGGTGGTCAGGGCAAAGCCGGCCGACCACAGCCACAGCGCATTGCTGCGCGTCCCCCAGTTGCGGCAGCTTTCGACACTGGCCACACGGGTGATCGCCTTGTGCGCCAGATCGGCGCTGTAAAGCCGGTTGATATGCCTGCGAATGGCACCGGGGCTGGCGATCACAGGCAGCATCATTGGGCCATAGGGCCCCATGCATCGCCGCAGATGGTCGAACAGATCGGGCCGTGCGGTGGCCACCAGCAGGGTGTTGCCCACCCAGATCCATGGCACCACCTGATGCTGCAAACACAAGGACGACGGCAGCGCACGGGCAATCTTGCGGCGCGGGGGTGCTGCGTCCAGATCAACAAGCTGGGCGTTGTGCTGCCGCGCCAGCGTCGACAGCAGGTCGTCGGGATGGACCGCGCCCTCGGCGACCAGAATGTCGCCCAGCTGCGCATCCACCCGCCGTTGCAGCCCCAGCGCGTTCAGCAATTCGGTTTGCGTGATCAGGCCCAGGTCGACCAACTGGCGGCCCAAGGGGACGGATTGCACCGAGTCGGACACCCCTTCGGGATCGACAAATCGCAGCCGTGGATCGCTCATTCAAGGCCCCTGCGCAGATGGCAAAGCCTAGCTTGGGCAGAACGCGGTTAATGACGTGTTAAGGCAAAGGGGTGCTGTTAACGGAATCACCCCGTTTCCACAAATTAACTCAGATGAAGGATCGCCTTAGCTTGCGCGGGCGGCCATCGCTTCGGCGAAACGCTCGAACAGATAAAAGCTGTCTTGCGGGCCGGGGCTGGCTTCGGGGTGATGTTGCACGGAATAGACCGGGCGGCCCTCCATGCGGATGCCACAGTTGGACCCGTCAAAGAGCGATGTGTGGGTTTCCACAACGCCCTTCGGCAGGCTTTGCCCGTCAACCGCAAAGCCGTGGTTCATCGACGTGATCTCGACCTTGCCGGTTTCGTGGTCCTTGACCGGATGGTTCGCCCCGTGGTGGCCGTGGTTCATTTTCACGGTCTGTCCGCCCAGTGCCAGCGCCAGCATCTGGTGGCCCAGACAAATGCCAAAGACGGGCAGGTCGGTCTGATCCAGAATGCCCTTGATCATTGGGACGGCATAAACGCCGGTGGCCGCCGGATCGCCGGGGCCGTTGGACAGGAACACGCCATCGGGATTGTGCGACAGCACCTCTTCGGTGGTGGCACTTGCGGGCAGCACGGTCACGTCACAGCCCGCCGAGGCCAGGCAGCGCAGGATGTTGCGCTTTGCGCCGTAATCCACCGCGACGACCTTGTACTTGGGGTCTGTCTGCGGCTTGTAGCCCTCGGGCCACGCCCACCGCATTTCGTTCCAGCGATAGGATTGCGCACAGGTCACATCCTTGGCCAGATCCACCCCTTCCAGACCCGCGAACGCACGCGCATCTGCGACCAGCTTGGCAGTGTCGAAATTGCCATCGGGGCTGTGGGCCAGCGTCACATGCGGCGCGCCGGCCTGACGGATGGCACGGGTCAGCCGACGGGTGTCGACGCCGCCGATTGCGATGCGCCCGCGCGCGGCCAGCCAATCGCCCAACGTACCGACACTGCGCCAGCTCGAGGGATCGGTCGGCATCCATTTCACCACCATGCCCGCCGCCACCGGATCGGCGGTTTCGTCGTCTTCGGGCGTGATGCCGGTGTTGCCGATGTGCGGGAAGGTAAAGGTGACGATCTGCCCGGCATAGGACGGGTCGGTCATGATTTCCTGATAGCCCGTCATCGCCGTGTTAAAGCACAATTCGGCCTGTGTCTGGCCGGTGGCGCCAAATCCCACCCCGTAGAATAATGTGCCATCAGCAAGGGCAAGACAGGCGGTCGGGTGCGTGGGAGCGTGCGCGGACATGGGCGGCCTCATGTGTACAGGGATGCGGGCAAAGTCGCGCGAAACTAGACATTGCGACAGGCAGGGTCAAGGGCGCGGGGTAATTTACGAAATCGTTATATATCAGTTACTTGGCGGGGATCGCAATGGTTGCGGGTTGGCTGGGCTTTCGGTATTGTCGCAATCTTATCATCAACCCATGGGGATGGGACACACATATGGATATGCGAACCCGGATTTCGACTGCTTTGAAGCAGGCGATGAAGGAAAAAGCCACCGACCGGCTTTCGACGCTGCGTCTGATCAATGCCGCCTTCAAGGACAAGGATATTGATGCACGCGCCGCAGGGGCCGAAGATGGTGTAGACGACGCGGCCTTGCTGGCGATTCTCAGCCGCATGGTCAAACAGCGGCAGGAAAGCGCGCGCGCCTACGAAGAGGGCGGGCGTCTGGATCTGGCCGAGCGGGAACGCTCCGAGGTCGAGATCATCGAGGAATTCTTGCCGCAACAGCTGAGCGAAGAGAAAAGCGCCGCAGCCGTCGATGCCGCGGTGGCCGAAGTGGGCGCCGACAGCATCCGCGATATGGGCAAGGTGATGGCCGTGCTCAAGGCCAAGTACACCGGCCAGATGGACTTTGGTGTCGTGGGGCCAATGGTCAAGGACCGTCTGAGCACCTGACCCACCTGCGTCGTTTTCGGCGCTTTCCCAAAAAACGACTTGTCGCCCTGACCAGGGCGGCGCCACCGCAGCTTTTGCTGCGGTGTTTTTGTGTGTGCAAGGTTTGGACTAGCGCCGCAGGGCGCGGTTCAGTTCATCATAAAGTGAAATGCGTTCGTCCTCGGACAGGAACGCGCCAATCTCGACCTCGCGGCCCATGCCCTTGAGCGTGACGTAGTGGGGCACCGGGCCGTCGGTTTCGTATTTGGTGACCTTGGCCCAGTAGCGGTTGCATTGCCATTCCTGCGTGCCGCCCTTGGCATCGGTGCGGACCAGTTGCGCGGAATTGCCGGACAGGGACAACACTTCGCTGATCTGGCGCGCGCGATAATTGTGCTGCAACGCGAAATACAGCCCCCAGACTGCCAGCAGCGTAAACGGCAACAGCCCCCACAACAGCGGGGTGCCCAGCAGCGGCATGGTCGGGATCAGCAACAGCGTGAACGTCGCCAGCACAAAGGCCGCCATCCCGCGCGCAGGCAGGGATTGGTGCGGCCACAGGTGCAGCAGTTGGGTCGGGGCGTCTGGTTCGGTCGTCCAGCGGTATGGCATGGTCAGGCTGCTTTGCGGCGCGGGTTGGGAAAGGGTGCGGGTACAAGATAGCATCGCGGTTAGATGCTGCAATGCAACTTGCTGATTTGCCGTCGGCAAAGGGGCGCTGCCCCTCGGCCTTGCGGCCTCACCCCGGAGTTTACTTGGCAAGATGAAGACCGGGCAGGCGGCAGACATGGAATCATAGCAGGCATAGAAAAAGGGCCCCGACCGCCGTCGGAGCCCTTTGTTTTGGGGTTGAAAGGGAGCAGAGCCTAGTGGCGCTGGTGGTCCCATTCTTCCTGCTTGGGCAGGATTTCGAACGTGTGCTCGGGCGGCGGGCTGGGCAGTGTCCATTCCAGCGTGTCCGCATATTCGTTCCACGGGTTGTTCTCGGTGACCCGCGCGCCTTTCAGCAGCGAATAGATTACGATGCCGAAGAAGAACAAGAAGGACGCGAAGGACAGGAAGGCACCCAGGCTGGAAACATAGTTCCATGTCGAGAACGCTTCGGGGTAGTCGATGTAGCGACGTGGCATACCCTGACGGCCCAGGAAGTGCTGCGGGAAGAAGGTGATGTTCGCACCGATGAACATCATCCAGAAGTGCAGCTTGCCCGCCCATTCAGGGTACATGCGGCCGGTCATCTTGGGGAAGTAGAAGTAGATCCCCGCAAAGATCGCGAACACGGCACCCAGGGACATCACGTAGTGGAAGTGTGCCACAACGTAGTATGTGTCGTGATAGGCACGGTCGACGGCAGCCTGGGACAGGACGATGCCGGTGACGCCACCCACGGTGAACAGCACGAGGAAGCCAAAGGCCCACAGCATCGGGGTTCTGAACTCGATCGAGCCGCTCCACATGGTGGCGATCCACGAGAACACCTTGACCCCCGTCGGGACCGCGATGACCATCGTCGCCAGCATGAAGTAGGACTGCTGGTTCAGCGACATACCGACTGTGTACATGTGGTGCGCCCACACGACAAAGCCCAGCACGCCAATGGCGATCAGCGCCCAGACCATCGGCAGGTAGCCAAAGATCGGCTTGCGCGAGAAGGTCGCGATGACGTGGCTGATGATGCCAAAGCCCGGCAGGATCACGATGTACACTTCGGGGTGACCGAAGAACCACAGGATGTGCTGGTACAGGATCGGGTCGCCGCCGCCTGCAGGATCAAAGAAGGTGAAACCAAAGTTACGGTCCATCAGCAACATGGTGATCGCGCCCGCCAGAACCGGCAGGGACAGCAGGATCAGCCAGCTTGTGACGAAGATCGACCACGAGAACAGCGGCACCTTGAACAGGGTCATGCCGGGGGCACGCATGTTCAGGAAGGTGGTGATCATGTTGATCGCACCCAGAATGGACGAGGCACCCGACACGTGAACCGCGAAAATCGCAAGGTCCATGGCCATGCCACCCTCGCGCACCGACAGGGGCGGATACAGAACCCAGCCCACACCGGCACCGTGCTGACCGCCCTCGGAGGGGGCCAGAACCGAGCAGACAGCCAGTGTTGTACCGGCGACATACATCCAGAACGACAGGTTGTTCATCCGCGGGAACGCCATATCCGGCGCGCCGATCTGCAACGGCATGAAATAGTTGCCAAAGCCGCCGAACAGGGCGGGAATCACCACAAAGAACATCATCAGGATGCCGTGGCCGGTGATCAGCACGTTCCAAAGGTGTCCGTTGGGGGTACATACGTCGGACGACGCGATCAGACGCGCCCCTTCCTGACACATGTATTGAACACCGGGGTTCATCAGCTCAAGGCGCATGTAAACGGTGAATGCAACCGAGATGAAACCGGCCAGTGCCGATACGATAAGGTACAGAATACCGATATCTTTGTGGTTTGTGGACATGAACCAGCGGGTGAAGAACCCGCGTTCGTCGTGATGATCGTGCCCGTGAATGGCTGCGTCTGCCATGCGGTGCCTCCTGCTGAGATGACTGCGGGCACGCCAAGAGCGACGGTGACCCGGATATGGAGCGGTTCTAGTGTGTTGGGCCGCGTGCATCAATGCATGATCTTGCCGCAGGTGGGGAATTATTGTCGCGGTTGGGCCTGTGAGGTGCAAAAATTTTTGTATTTCGTGCAAAAGGTCTATTTTCCGTTGGGATCGCGCATCACGGGAGAGCCTTGTCGTGGCCTTGAACTTGCAAAGACGCCTGTATGGCAGTTTGACAGAGGATGACGCGCAGGCCGATGCGGGCCAGATCCGCGCCTTTTTCACGCATTTTACCGCGCTGACCGCGTCAAAACTGGCGGGCGGGCTGGTGGATCCAAAGCTGGTGTTGTCGTCGGTGCTGGTCGCCTTGGGCGCGCCGGGCGGATTGGTCGGGGCGCTGGTGCCGGTGCGCGAGGCGGGGGCGCTGTTGCCGCAACTGGCGCTGGCTGCGTGGATCGACCGCAGCCGTCAGCGCAAATGGTTCTGGGCCGCAGGCGCCGCAGGACAGGGGGTTGCGGCCCTTGGCATGGCGGCGGCGGCGTTGACGCTGGACGGTGCGGCGGCGGGTTGGGCGATACTGGGCTGTCTTGCGTTCCTGGCGGTGTGCCGGTCGGCGGGATCGGCCAGTTACAAGGACGTTCTGTCGCGCACGCTGGACAAGGGCACGCGCGGGACAGTGTCGGGGCTGGCGGGCACCATCGGCGCGGTGGGGGTTCTGATCTTTGCGCTGTTGCTCAGCTTTGGGATCATTCCGGGCACCCCTGCGGCGATTGCCTGTGTGATCGCGGCGGCCGGGGGGCTGTTGATCGTGGCGGGGTTGATTTTCACTCTGCTCAAAGAGCCTGAAGCCGATATTGGTGATGCGACCCAAGGGCTTGGCGGGCTGCGCGCCATCTTTGCGCCGCTGCGCAAGGACGCGCAATTGCGGCAATATATCCTGACGCGCACTTTGCTGATTTCGACCGCCCTTGCGCCGCCATTTGTCGTGATGTTGTCGGCGGGGGATGGCGAAAGCGTCAATCTTGGGCATCTGGGTTTGCTGGTGCTGGCCTCGTCAGCGGCGGCGATTGTGTCGTCCTATGTCTGGGGCCGCCTGTCAGACCGCTCGTCGCGGCGCACGTTGATGTTTGCCGGAATGGCCGCTGCGGGCGTGCTGGCACTGGCGGCGCTGATCGGTACGCTGACGGGGGGATTGGGCGGACCATATGGTGCGGCCGGCTTCGTCTTTGCCGCCAAGATTGCCTACGAGGGGGCGCGGGCAGGGCGCAAAACTCATCTGGCGGATATGGATGCCCACGACCAACGCGCCATCTATACCGCGCTTAGCAACTCCATCCTGGGGGTGATGCTGCTGTTGGGCGGGGGATTCGGGCTGTTGGCCGATCTGTTCGGACCTGCCTTGGTTTTGGGCGTCTTTGCCGCGATGGCGGCGGGCGGCGCGTTGCTGGCTGCGGGGCTGGACGAGGTGCAGGCCGACGCGAAGTCAGGTTAGGGTTGCGCCTCGAACACCCGCGCGAAGCTGCGGCGCAGGGCCACGTCCACGTCGTCCATCGTCACCGGCAGGCCCAGATCCACCAGCGACGTGACCCCGTGATCGGTGATGCCGCATGGCACGATGCCGCTGAAATGCTCAAGCTCCGGTTCGACATTGATGCTGATGCCGTGAAAGCTGATCCACTTGCGCAAGCGGATGCCAATCGCGGCGATCTTGTCTTCGGCAGGGGTGCCGTCTGCCTGCTGCGGCTTTTCCGGCCGTTGCACCCAGACACCGACGCGGCCATCCCTGATCTCGCCTTTGACGTTGAAACTGTCCAGCGTGTCGATCACCCAAGCCTCCAGGTCACGCACGAAACACCGCACATCGCGCCCGCGTTTGCCCACGTCCAGCAGGGTATAGGCCACCCGCTGACCCGGCCCGTGATAGGTATATTGCCCGCCGCGCTTGGTCGGATAGACCGGAAACCGGTCGGGGTCGGTCAGATCGGCGGGCTTGGCTGACGTGCCGGCGGTGTAGAGGGCAGGGTGCTCTAGCAACCATATGCACTCATCCGCCGTGCCCGCGGCGATCTGGGCGGCGCGCTCTTCCATCCACGCCTCGGCGGTGCGGTAATCGGTCAGGCCGGGGGTGGTGATCCATTCGACCATGGGTTCAGGCGGCCTCTTCCAGCGTCTGGCGCAGAATTTGCGCATAGTTTTCAGCACCCTGCGCACCGGTGATCAGATATTTGCCGCCAAAGACCATGGATGGAACGCTGGAAATCCCGCGCGATGTCCAGAATTTCTGCTTTTCGCGCACGCTCTCGACCAAGGCACCGCTGTCCAGCACCTCGCGCGCGGCGTCGGCGTCGATGCCCACGGAGTCGGCAACGTCGATCAGCACATCGGGATCGGACACATCGCGGTTGTCGGTGAAATGCGCCTTGAACAGCGCCAGTTTCAGCGGATGTTGCAGCCCTTGCGACAGGGCAAAGTCCAGCAACTGGTGCGCCTGAAACGAATTCACGATCCGGCTTTCGGGGGTAAAGTTGAAATCAAACCCCAGCGATTTGCCCAGATCCTGCAAGTGTTTGCGGTTCTGCGCGGATTGTTCGGGCGAGGCGCCGTATTTCTCGGCGATATGCTCGGCGGTGTTCTGTCCTTCGGGGGGCATTTCGGGGTTCAGCTCGAACGGATGCCAACGGATGCGCGCGCCGATGCCGGTGGCGGCCAGCGCCTGTTCAAGCTGGCGGTAGCCCACGATGCACCACGGACACATCACGTCCGAGACGATGTCGACGTCAACAACGGGCCCTTGCGGTGCGGCGGTATCGGGGGATGCGGGTGTGGACATTGAGTGCGATCCTTTCTGCTTTGTCTATAGGTCGTCTTTGCACCGCCGAATTGCAAGTCGCCGCCGCATGTGCGCTTGCGCAGCAAATTTACACTTCACATCTGACCGATGTCGGTCTATAGCCCGCTCACCAAGCGACTGGCGTGCGGCCGTGGCGGAATGGTAGACGCGCAGCGTTGAGGTCGCTGTGGGGTAACACCCGTGGAAGTTCGAGTCTTCTCGGCCGCACCAATCTCTCAGGTTCGAACGATGTTCGAACAGGTGCCTCAAACTCTCCCTTTTCAAAATACGTACATATCTCAGCCGATCTTGTACAAATTGCGCAAATCTCTGGCAATCCAGGTGCATCGCCATACCTGTGAGATGCCCTGATGCATCGCGTATTGCCGCCATCACAAAACCCCACTCATGGGTTGAGGCTCGGAGGTGCGCAGGGCAATGTGCCAGAGTTCTTCAGCTGTAGGTTTTCACTTGTCCCAGTCCGATACATCCACCGCCGACACCCGTCCTCCTGCGCCCTATTCGTCGCGGGGTCAATGGGTGCGCATTCTGCGCCGTGTCTGGGTGGACCTGGACGACAAGAATATGACGCTGATCGCGGCCGGTGTCGCGTTTTATTCGATTCTTGCGGTGTTTCCGGCCATTGCCGCGATCATCGCCATGTGGGGCATCGTGGCCGACCCCGAGGTGGTTGCGGTCGAGGTGGACAAGTTCCGCGCGGTGCTGCCGCAAGAGGTATACGACCTGATTTCGCAACAGATCGCGCAACTGACCAATGGCGACCGCGCCACGCTGACGTGGGCGTCGGCCGTGTCGCTGACGTTGGCGCTGTGGACATCGCGGGCCGGGGTGGCGGCGGTGATGCGCGGGCTGAACGCGATCTACGGCCAGCCCAACCGCAGCGGGCTGTCGCATTATGTGCGGGCCATCCTGTTGACGCTGACGTTGGTGGGCGTGGCGCTGGTCGCGCTGGCCTGCATGGTGCTGGCCCCGATCATTATCCGTTTTGTGCCCTTCGGGATCGCAAACAGCGGCATCATCGAGTTGTCGCGCTGGGTTGTGATGATCGTGGTGCTGTATGCCGGGATTTCACTGCTGTACCGCATGGGACCGGTCAAGCGCGAGGCGCGGATGAAATGGTTCACGCCCGGAGCGATTTTCGCCACCCTGGGCTGGACGGCCGCATCGCTGGGCTTTTCGATCTATTTGCAGAACTTCGGCAATTACAACGAGATTTACGGCTCCATCGGGGCGGTGATCGCCCTGCTGATGTGGCTGTTCATCAGTGCCTTTCTCGTGCTGCTCGGCGGGTCGATCAACGCCCATTTCGAACGCGAACGCTGGCGCCGGCGTGCGCAAGACCCGGTTTAGATATGTGTGCCCAATGCGACCAGCCACAGCCATGCGGTGATCACTGACGCGCCTGTCGCCACCAACACCGATGACGCGGCCACGCGGCGTGCGCGTCCGTACATATTGGCAAAGATATAGGCATTGACCCCTGGCGCCATCGCCGCTGTCAGCACCGCAGAGCGGAAGAAGTCGGGCGAGATGTGCAGGCTTTTGCCAATGGTCCACGTGATGGCGGGATGCACCACCAGCGCCATCAGGCAGACCATTGCGATGGCCAGCTTGTCACCTTCGGGTTTGTACTGGATCAGAACGCCCCCCAGTGCAAACAACGCCGCAGGCAGGGCCGCGCGCACGATCAGGTCCAGACCGTCGTTCAAAAAGCCCGGAACAGGGATGTGCATCAGGTTGACGGCAAACCCCAGCACGATGCCGATCACCAGTGCATTTCGGAACATTGCACGGGTCACGGCGCGGGCGGTCTGAAAGGGGCTTGCGCCACGGTTGCGTGCGATCTCCATCACCGTGATGCCCAAGCCATAGCAAAAAGGCGAGTGGATCGCGACAATGACAAAGTTGCCGGTCAGTGCCGCCGTGCCATAGGCGCTTTCGGTGATCGCAAGCCCCAGAAGCAGCGAGTTCGAGAACAGGCAGCAAAAGCCGATGACGATGCTGTCTTCCAGATCGCGTTTCAGCAGATAGAACGACACCAGCGTGCCAAGGGTGAAACAGGTCGCAGCCCCGGTGTAGAAGGCGATCAGGATGCCGGGATCGAAATTGGCCGAAAGGTCCATGCGTGCAATCGCCTGAAACAGCAGGCAGGGGATCGCAAAGCTTTGGGTGAACTTCATGACCCCGTCGATGCCCGAGATCGGAAAGGTCTTGGTCCAGACCGCGACGTAGCCAAAGCCGATGACAAGGAAAACGGGCAGGATAACGTCAAGAAGGGTTTGCATATTCAGAACCTTGGGAGGGTCAGCGTGCGGCCCTTCGGGGAGGATTTTCAAGAACCACAGAAGCGGTCAGTCGGGAAAGGTCAGCGACAGACCGTCATAGGCGGGTTGGATGTGGTCGGGGGTCTCGTCTGCCAGCGTCTGATAGTCGAGGTCGATGTGCATGTTGGTCAGCACGGCCTGTTTGGGTTGCATCCGGTCGATCCACTCCAGCGTTTGGGCCAGATGGCTGTGGGTCGGATGCGGGTCGCGGCGCAGGGCGTCGACGATCCAGCAGTCCAGATTGTGCAGGTGGTCCCAAGACGCATCGGGAATAGAGGCGACATCGGGCAGATAGGCCACATCGGCGATGCGAAAGCCCAAGGCGTCGATGGCCCCGTGGTTGACCGAAAACGGGGTAAAGGTGATGTCGCCCCCTGCGCCGGTCACCGTCACGTCGCCGTCGATGGTATGCATGTCCAGAATGGGCGGGTACATCGACCCCTTGGGCTGCACAAAGGCATAATCGAACCGCTCAAGCAGCGCCGCTTGGGTCTCGGGGTCGGCCCAGACGGGCAGGCGGGCGCGCATGTTGAACACGATCATCCGCAAGTCGTCGATGCCGTGGACGTGATCGGCGTGACTGTGGGTGTAGATCACCGCATCGAGCCGGCCGACATTGGCGTCCAGCAACTGGCTGCGCAGATCGGGCGAGGTGTCGATCAGCACGGTGGTGGTGCCCGCATCTGTTGTACGCTCGACCAGCATCGAACAGCGGCGTCGGTTGTTCTTGGGGTTGGTCGGATCGCACGCCCCCCAGTGTCCGCCCAGACGCGGAACGCCGCCCGACGAGCCGCAGCCGAGGATGGTAAAGTGCAGGTCGGCCATCAGGCGGCGACCTTGTAAGCGGCGGCCTTGGAAAACAGACGCTCAAAGTTGGCTTGGGTTTGGGCGGCGAAATCGGTGTAGTCCATGCCGAACACCTCGGCTCCGACGCGCGCGGTGTGCGCGGTATAGGCCGGTTCGTTGCGCCGGCCCCGATGGGGCGGCGGGGCCAGATAGGGCGCGTCGGTTTCGACCAGAATGCGGTCCACGGGTGCTGCGGCAAAGATGTCGCGCAGCTCCTGACTTTTGGGAAAGGCGGAAATGCCCGACATGCTGAGGTAAAAGCCAAGGTCGAGGGCGGCGCGGGCCAGTTCGGGCGACGACGAGAAACAGTGCATGACGCAGGAATAGGCACCGTTGGCGTGCTCTTCGGTCAGAATGCGGGCCATGTCGTCATCTGCGGCACGCGCATGGATGATCAGTGGCAGGCCGGTCTGGCGGGCGGCGGCGATGTGGATGCGCAGGCTGCGCTGCTGCACCTCGGCGCTGTCGGCGGTGTAGTGGTAATCAAGGCCGGTTTCGCCAATGCCCACGAATTTGGGGTGCTGGGCCAGTGCCACCAGCTCATCCACCGAGGCCAGCGGCTCGTCTGCCGCGCTCATCGGGTGGGTGCCTGCGGCGTAAAACACGGGGGCGTATTTTTCTGCAATCGCGCGCACTTGCGGTTCGTTCTTCAGCTTTGTGCAAATGGTGACCATACGCGTGACGCCCGCAGCGGCGGCGTCGGCAATGATCTGGTCGCGTTCGCCGTCAAAGTCGGGAAAGTCCAGGTGGCAATGGCTGTCGGTGATGTGCGGTGTCTGCATTGGGCCCTTCAGGCAAGCGCCTGTTGTTGTAGCTTGAAAAACGTATCCAACACCAGCGCGGCAGGGTCAAGGTTGACCGCCCGCCCATGTGCGGCGCGGGTGCTGACGTGCTGTTGCGTGGTGGCCCAGCCGCGTGCGGCGCGGGCGTCGGGGGCAAGGCGCGCCAGCACGGTGGATTCGTGCGGTGCGGCCTGTGTCGCGGGGGGGCTGCCGGTGGCACCGGTGCGCGCAAGACGGCCCAGAGCGATGTCGAGCAGCACGAACAGCAGGTCCAGCTTTTCCGCCGCCCCGCGCTGTGCGGCGGCTTCGGCCAGTTTCAGGGTGCGGGCGCGGTCGAGGTTGGGCAGCGAGCCGAGGATGCCGATGATTTCGGCGTAGATTTGCAGACCGCCGGACAGCGACAGACGCAATGCCTCGCCGACCGAGCCTGCGGAGAGTTCGGCCAGCGCGGCGGTGGTGTCGCCTGTCTCGATGCCCGCCTGTGCCATCGCTTGGGCCATATGTTCGGGGGGCAGGGTGCCCAGCCGCAGGGTGCGACAGCGCGAGCGGATCGTGGGCAACAGCCGCGACGGCTGGTGCGAGATCAGCAGGATGGTGGCACGGGCAGGGGGCTCTTCCAGCATTTTCAGCAGGGCGTTCGCCGCTTGGGTGTTCATGTCGTCGGCGGCGTCGACGATGACCACGCGGCGGCCGCCGTCAGCCGAGGACATCTGGAAAAAGCCAGCCAGACGGCGGATGTCATCCACCACGATCTGGTCGCGCATCCGTCCGGTTTTTTCGTTGACGGTGCGGGTGATGGATTTCAACCCCGGTTCGGCCCGCGCCGCGATGCGGCGGGCGACGGGGTGGTCGGGGTCAATGTGCAGGGACGCGGGCGGGGGTGGTGCGCCGAACATGCCGCCGTCGTCGGCAGGATCGGGCGTGGCCAGCAGGAACCGCGCGATGGACCATGCCAGTGTCGCCTTGCCCACGCCGCGCGGGCCGGTGATCATCCATGCATGATGCAACCGCGCGCTGGCGAAGGCATCAAGAAACGCCTGCTGTGCCGCGTCCTGACCGATAAGATGCGTCGCCACGCTGGGATGCGGGGCGCCGGGGACCTGATCGGCAGGCTGGGTATCGGGTGCAGAGGTGGCCATGGCGCAGGTCTAGCACCGTGTTGCGGGGGTTGGAATGGGGGGCTTTGCCGTGCGGGCTAATTTAGGGGAGCGCTGCGAAACGTTTGTTTCAGGGGGCGCTGCCCCCGCCTTGCTGCGCAACGCACCCCCGGGATATTTTTAGCCAAAAGAAGACAGGTGGGTGGAGACTGTTTCGGCCACATCGGTGGCCACGGTGTCGATGTCGCGGGCACCGTTGATGGTGCGGAAGCGGTCGGGGAATTCTTGTGCGAGGGCGAGAAAGCCTGCACGCATCTGGGTTTGAAGGTCGGCGCCGAAATCCTCGAAACGTTCTTCGGCAGTCTGGCGGGATTTGGCGCGGGCGTGGCCGGTGCCGGGGTCCATATCGATCAGTACGGTCAGGTCCGGTTCGCGTCCGATCATCAGGCTGTGCAGCTGATCGACGGTGGCACGCAGGTCGCCGCGTGACAGGCCCTGATACATGCGGGTGCTGTCGGCAAATCGGTCGCAGATCACGATTTGTCCTGCGGCGAGGGCCGGGTTGATCGTGCGCTCCAAATGGTCGCGGCGGGCGGCGGTGAACAGCAAGATCTCTGTTTCGGCGGACCAGCGGTCGGGATCGCCTTGCAGGACCAGCGCGCGGATTTCCTCGGCGCCCGGCGAGCCGCCGGGTTCGCGGGTCAGGATCACATCGTGCCCTGCGGCGCGAAGATGATCGGCCAGCAGACGGGCCTGCGTGGATTTGCCCGAGCCGTCGATGCCCTCGAATGTGATGAAAGTGCCGCGCGGGGCCTGCGGCTGGCTCAACTGGCGGCCTCGACGTCTTCTTCGGGGCCACGGTTCAGCCGTTCCAGCAGGATCAGGGCCACGGCACTGACCTTGGCCATGAAACCGGCGGGGGCAACTGTGGCCTCGGCCACCAGAGGAACGCGGGTTTCGGGCAGACCTTCGGGCTGGATCACCAGTTCGGCCAGCGTGTCGCCTGCGGTCACGGGTGCCTTGATCGGACCTGTGTAGACGACTTCGGCCTTGATGTCGTCACCGGCCAGAACCGGCAGCAGAACGTTCAGGTCCTGATCGAGTGTCAGGCCGACGGTTTTTGACTGGCCCATCCAGACGTCGGCCTGCGCGATCCGCTGGCCGGCCTTTCCCAAAGGGCGCTGGGCAAACTGGCGGAAGGCCCAGTTGACAACTGCTTCGGCCTCTTCGGCGCGGGCCTCGGCCGAGGGCAGGCCGGACAGCACGAAGATGATGCGACGGTCGTCTTGCACGGCCGAGCCAACAAGGCCGTAGCCCGCTTCCTGGGTGTGGCCCGTTTTCAGCCCGTCCGCGCCGATGCCAAGGCCCAGCAGGGGGTTACGGTTAAAGCGGTTCGATGCCTCGTTGGCATCAAAGAGGAACTCTTTTTCGGCGAACAGCGGGTAGTATTGCGGGAAATCGGTGATGATATGGCGGGCCAACAGGGCCAGATCGCGCATCGACATCAGGTGGCCCGCTTGCGGCCAGCCGTTCGAGTTGGCGAAGGTCGAGTTGGTCATGCCCATTTTCTGCGCGCGTTGCGTCATCAGGCGGGCAAAGCCTGCCTCGGTGCCATCGGGGCTGAGCGCCTCGGCGATCACCGCGCAGGCGTCGTTGCCGGACAGCACGATGATGCCGCGCAGCAGGCTTTCGACCGGCACCCGCTCGCCTGCTTTCAGAAACAGGGTGGACCCGGCATAATTCATCGCGTGCTGCGATACGGGCAATTCTTCGTTCAGGGTCAGACGGCCGTCACCCAAGGCCTCGAAGGCCATGTACAGCGTCATCAGCTTGGACATCGACGCAGGCGGCAGCGGCTGGTCCGCGTTCTTGGTCAGCAGGACCGTGCCGGTGGTGTGGTCGATCACAAAGGCCGCGCCGGCGCGGGTGTCAAAGGCCAGCGCGGGCAGGGCGGTGAGGATCAGCGCAAGGGCGGCAGCGAGGGTGCGGATCATCGTTGGGGTGTCCTTTAGTTGGTCACGGCGTAGGCGTCAGAGAAGCCCTGTTCCTTGATCTTGGCAAGGAGCTGTTTGCGTTCGGATGCGGTTACGGCGGGGCCTACGACCACACGCCAGAATGTTTTGCCATTGGCTTCGAATGTTTTGACCTGCGGCACAACGCCTGCGCCGCGCATCTGGTTTGCGGTGCGTTCGGCGTTGGCCTCGACCGAGAAAATGCCGATCTGAACATAGGGTTTGTCCAGCGAGGAGGTGCGCGGTTTCGCGGCAGGTTTGGATGCGGGGGCCGGTGGCGCTGCGGCAGCGGCGGGTGTGGCCGGATCGTCCAGCGCGGTTTCGGCGACCGCGACGGGATCAAGCGGTGTCGCGGCAACATCCGTGGCTGCGGGCAGGGCGGCACCGTCGGCGGCAGCCACGGCTTCGGCAGGGCCGTCCTCGGTGATCTCTTCTTTGCGCAGGGCTGTCACGTTCAACTCGACCGGCGCGCCGGCCAGCATACCCAGCGAGGTTGCCGCATCGGATGACACCTGAAGCCGTGGCCCGGGGATGTCACGTTCGCGGCGGAACAGGGCGCCGACGACGAACTGGCCGTTCGCCTGGTTGCGGATGATCACCCGCTCGGGGTCTTTCACGTCAGGGTGCGCGACCCAGACACCGCCCAGCGATGGCCGCCCGTCCCATAGACCCGGTTCGGTGGCGGAAAACACCTCTGGAGCTTCGATGTCACGCTCGACCGTCTTGCGGGTGCGTTTGGTGGCGCTGACCTGTTCGCTGCCCTGCGCCTTGATGCCCAGACCTTGTCCCAGGTTGAACTGCCCGCCTTCGTCGCATCCGGCCAGCAGGGCCAGTGCGCAGGTGGCGGCAATCAAGCCTTTGGTGGAATTGGAAAATTGTGTAGAGAAGACTGCCCAAGTCATCGTCATCAAGTCCTTGCCTGTCTCCGGCACCCCAGTGGGCCGGTGCGCCCGGAACGGCACGCGTGATGGCCCCTCTGTCGGGGGCGTTGGGCGCACTCTAGCGCGTGTGAGCCGGTGTGAAAAGCGCACGCTGGGCCGATCGGCAATATTCCCCGCGCGCTCAGGTGCAAATCGCGGTTTGCCGAATCGCGGAAGCCACACTATTTGACCCCAGTCGGAGGAGTGGCAGAGTGGTCGAATGCACCGGTCTTGAAAACCGACGAGGGTGAAAGTCCTCCGTGGGTTCGAATCCCACCTCCTCCGCCAATATGCACTTTTCCTGATTTTGAATGGGTCGCCTTGGGCGGCCTTTGTCCTTTTTTTCCATGAATTTATCCCCTGCGTTCGTTTGCCTTGAGTTTCTTTCGGTTGTGGCTATATTCGTTCCTTGAGTGGTACGGAATGTGGTATTTTTGAAATGGCCCTGTCTGGCAAGCTGACTAAGAAGCTGGTCGAGAATCTTGGCGCTGGGCGTCATGGTGATGGGAACGGTCTTTATCTGGTGGTCGATCCGTCAGGCGCACGGCGTTGGATCGTGCGGGTGGTGGTCAAAGGCCAAAAGAACAAGAAGGGCGCTCCGCTGCGCACTGACTTTGGTCTTGGCGGTGCGGATATTGTCCCGTTGAACCAAGCGCGCGAACGGGCGCTGGAATATCGCCGGATGGCCAAGCAAGGGCTGAACCCGCGTTTTAGCGCCCGTCAAGAGGTGCCAACCTTCGAAGAGGTGGCGCAACAGGTTCACATTGACCGGATGCCTACGTGGAAAAATGCCAAACACGGTCAGCAATGGATCAATACGTTGCGTGATTATGCCTTCCCCAAGATCGGACGCATGCCGATCGACAGCGTTGACCAGCCCGAGGTGATGATGTGCCTTGCGCCGATTTGGACCGAGAAACACGAAACGGCAAAGCGCTTGGCGCAAAGGATCAAGACCGTATTGGACGTCGCGCGCTCGAAAGGGTTCCGCACCGGCGAGAACCCCGTCACTGCGATCAAGGATGCCGGAGCATTGCCAAGGGTCAAAGCCAAGGTGAAGCATCACAAGGCGATGGGCTGGCAGGACGTTCCAAAGTTCTATGCGGACCTCAAGACGCGTAAAGCGATGGCAGCGAAGGCTCTGATGTTCACCTGCTTGACGGGATCGAGAACGGGGGAAGTGTTAGGGCTGCGGTGGGAGGAGATCGATTTTGAGACGCAGCTGTGGACGTGTCCGGCGGAGCGTATGAAGACCGGCGAAGCCCACCGTGTGCCGCTGACGGATGAGATGCTCTCGATCATTGAGCCATTGAAGGAACTGAAGTCGGATTTTGTGTTCGAAGGCCAGAAGCGCCACAAGCCACTGTCCAACATGTCAATGCTCATGCTGTTGCGCCGGATGGATGTGGAGGGGGTCACAGTTCACGGGTTTCGATCGACGTTTCGCGACTGGGCGTCCGAGGTTGCAAATGTGCCGCGTGAGGTGGCCGAGAAGAGTTTGGCGCACTCGGTCGGGTCGGACGTTGAGCGTGCTTATGCCCGTTCAGATCTGCTGGATAAACGACGTGCATTGATGCGCGATTGGTCTAAATACGTCGCAAGCGCGCCCGTTTAGGAGCCGTGTTGATGGAAACGGTTTTTATCAACGATACCCAGCTTCAGTTCATCGAGATGTTCAGGATAGCGCTGAGCGCGCCTGACAATCCACAACGCCTGCGCGCGATTTCCAATCTGAAACAGGATGTGGCGGCTCAAGTGGACGAGCTGATCGTGGATGGGCGCAGCGAAGAGTGGATGTCCGCCAACGCGGAATTCTTCAGGCGCAGCACGCTTGACGCTCCAGTGCGTCGCGCGGCCGCCGCCGAGTTTGCTCAGACTGAACGTGAGTTCGAAGGAAGCCGGGGGCGGGGCAGGGGGAAGAAGCTTAGTATCGCTGAACACACCGGAATGCGGGTATGGGCTACGATCAAAGAGGGAAAATTTGAGGGTCTTCAAACCGAGATCGGGATACTCGAACAGGTGAGCCACTTCGCCCGGCAACAAAAGATATTCGGAGCACAGGATCACGACATCCTCAGGAAGATTTGGAGGACGTATCGTGGAGTTGTTCATTTGGGTATGGCGATGGAACTGTATGGGGACAGCGTGCCGCCATCATTCGGTATTATAACCCTCGCTGAACAAATCCGCATGGACTTGAGCCGTCACTCTCCGAAGAGTTCGAATAAGCCCTATGTGGATGAAAGTGAGCAAATTTCGTTTGTTTTAAGTCAATGACTTAGGGTCCCCGATTTAGAGATCGGCGACTGCCGTACATTTCGGATCTGAGCTTATCCATTCGTTGTAACCCGCTGCAACGAAAGGAAAGCAGACCGTGTCCAATCTCTTCGAAAACAATCGCAACTATGTCTTGGGCGATCCAGAACTCGACATTATTGGGGATCGCGACAAGCTGGCGCAATGGCGGCACAAGATGAAAGGCCCTGCCTTTTACAAGCTAGGCCGTAAGGTCATATATCGCGGCTCCGATCTCAACGTTTGGGCTGATGCCAACCGGGTCGACCCCAACGAAGGTGGTGCCGCCTAATGTTCGCGCACCTATCCCTCCAAACACGCCAGCTGACGTTGAATGGTGCACCTGTCAAAGGCCAAGTTTATCGTCCATCAGCTGATTGCGGGTGGGCTTAATAATGTTAGCCAAGCCAAAGGTCGAACAGTTGGGTCTGTTTGAGGAACTCGCAACGGGCTCAAAGCCGAAACAGAACGCGTCAAAACAGTTCATTGCGCCCTGCATTCATTGTGAAGAGCGCTACTTGTCAGACCATCAGGTAGCTGCGCGATTTGATATCTCAAAGGCAACCGTGTGGCGTTGGAACGACAACAATCCGGATTTTCCTCGGCGGATCAAGTTGAGTCCTGGCACTTCGCGTTGGAAGCTGAGCGAGCTCATCCTGTTTGAGGCGAAAATGCAAAAGGTGAGCACTTCGGCCAAAGCCAAGAGGCGGTTCGGATGAGCAAATCTTACAAAGGTGTGCTTCTCAAAAAACACCGAGTGTACTCTGTCGAAGAGTTGATGTCGGCATTTTCAGTCACTGCAAACACGGTATCCAACTGGGTTGGAAGTGGCTTGCCGCCATCTGACGCACAGAGGCCATATCTGTTCCGGGGTGCTGCCGTTCAAGAGTTCCACAAACGCAAACGTGTCGGTGCGCGCAGTAAGCTACAGCCTGGTCAATTCCAATGTCGCGGATGCCAGACCGCTGTGTTTCCCTATATCGAAACGATCATTGATTGTGTCGCTAAGAACGGAAAGCACATGTACTCTGCAGCTTGTCCGGCCTGCGCGACCAAGCTTCAAAAGATATCAGGTGAGGCTGATCGAGACTTGGTTGCAGATTGTCGCAATCCAAACACCCCCACGGACTGCCTACACGAAGAAGATACCTCAAAATGTGGGGGTATTGGGAGGGAAGGGGAAAAAGATGCCCCAAATCTTCACTCTGAGAACGAAAGGATCATCCACAAGTGGCAAACCTATGCTGGTGGTTACAGCGACAAAACCATCGACAAGCATCTCGCTGCCATACGGTTCTTTGAGAACACTCTGCTGGGAAAACCGTTTGCAAAGCTGTCGACAGATGATTTTGCGACGGTACGTGATGAGCTAAAAAGACGCGCAACATCTCGGGCAGAGGACAGTATGTCGGCGTCAACCATCAGACATACCGTCTCTCATCTCATCGCATTTTTCGACTGGTTGCTAAAACAGGATGGCTACAGGCGATTGCCAAGGGACTTCGCAGGATATCTGAAACTGCCGAAGGCTGTCGTGGCGCGATCTGCGCAGGTTAAGCAAAAAGAATACCCAAGCCTTTCCGAGGCCGAAGAGCTACTAAATGCAATGCCATCCAAGTCTCTGGTCGACTTGCGTGCACGCGCAATTTTCGCGCTGGCCTTTCTGGGCGCATTGAGGGCCGATACCCTGATATCCCTTCGCATCAAGCACTTCGATATGGAACGTCGATTGATCTTGCAGGATGCCAGCGTCGTTCGGGCAAAAGCAGGGAAGAGCCTACGTGTTTTCTGGTTTCAGATTCCTTTGTCCTTTGAGACGGCTGTAATAGAATGGGTTGAGAGGCTTCGGTGGTTTTGTTTTTCGCCAGAAGACGCCCTGTTTCCGGACTTGAAGCATGCCAAGCACCGGGTCACTTTTGGTGGGCGAAATCCCGCTTCGGTTCCAGTAATGTCCACTACACATGCCGTGACCGACGCATTCAACATCGCCTGTCGAAACAGCGGAAACAAATACACGCCGCATGCTGCAAAGCATACGATCGGTGCTGAACGAGATATCCGCGCTCTTACGCACGAGGAGCGGAAAGCATGGTCCCTGAACATGGGGCACGACAGCGAGCAGACCACCGAACGCCACTACGGGACTATGCCGGATGAACGGCGTTTCGAAGTCTTGGAGAGCATCGGCAGCAAGAAAACGATTGATCCCAGAAATTTGTCAGAGAGTGAAAAGGCGAAGAATTTCGATAGTATCTTGGAGGCATTTGTCGACGGTTGATAATTAAGGCTGTCGATTGTCACTGAGGCACATGACAGAAAATCAGATCCGATGAGATGAGCAGCCCGACATGAAACCATGACCACCTTAGCTAGGCTGCAAACTCGTCGAAAAGGCAGGACCACCTCTATATGGACTGCAACTTCAACGTCGAGTTGACACGATTAACGGTAGAAATGAGCCGTAGGCAACTAGTGGCTTTCGATAAAGAGCTTCATTATTTAAATTAGACTGGCTATACTCGGTATACGTAGAAATTTTTATTTCAAATTTTTTTTAAAACCGGTCTACAGGTTGGTAAGTACAAATACTTTTATGGAGGGTGCTTCAGTTGCCTCATATTCCCCGTCGCCGTTTCCTTGCCATGTCATCTTCGGCGATCGCTTTAGGAAGTTGCGGGATCGACTCTCCGACAGGCGAGCATTCCAGCCTTGCAGCAGTTAGTCGTAAGCTATGTGATGCGCGCACCCATTCCGGGCCATTGCGGATTGATATGCACTGCCATTTCCTTAATCTGCGTGATCTGTCGGCAGGTCCTTTTGTTGTTCGGCGTGCGTTCAATTTCGATGAAAGCAACCTGCCTGGACTAGATGCAGCCGCGGGATTGATTGTGGGATCATTCGCAAAGGTTCTCAGGCTTACAACGCGAAAAACAATGAATGAGACGGGAAACTTACGGCACGAATTGGGAAAGGCGGAGAAAAAATATGAGCAACCCTATTTTCGTGATCCAACGCGGTTTTGCAACTTTGCAGCCAAGTATCAAGATGGTTTTGCGGCCGCAAAAGGTGGGAGCCAACTAACAGGAATTTTTTCCAACAAAGTGCGCAATGCTGGGCGGATTGCCGAAGTATATCCTTCCGTAGATATCTTCATGCCATCGATGGTTGACCTGTATGACGACCGCCGCTCGATGCGCTCGATCGAGCAGCAGATTCATTTCTACGAGGCTTTGAACCTAGCCACGGGAGGGCGTTACCTGCCGATGGTGTCCTATAATCCGCAACGGCAGTATCAGGCAGAACTGCGCGGCTATTCGGGTGAACCCAAGCCCTATTTGGACTTGGTGAAGGACGCTGTGCTGAACAAGGGATTCGTGGGTGTAAAACTGCATCCGTCATCGGGCTTCTCTCCGATCAACAATCTGCGCTTTGGCTGCGTCAACACGGCGACGCAACTAGTGAACGAAGACGATCAGGAACTTTTCGACCGCTTCACCGCCTATGATCGGATGCTTACAGAACTCTATACCTTTTGCGCGGCGCATAACGTGCCCGTATTGACCCATGGATCCACTGGGATAACCTCGAATCGTCGCTGCATGCGCGGATCTCGCGGGAAGCAGGAATGGATCGACCGACCTGCTGGTCGGCGCGGCACCGGTCCCAGGGAGTGGCGCTATTTATACCGTCGGCTTGGTCGCGCAAAAGGCCAGGACAGTGACATGTCGCTGGAATGGACAAATGCGCCTGACGTATGGGACCATATTGCACGCGAATTCGGTGTCAAAGTTATCATCAGTCACTTCTCAGACTCGTTGAAAGTCGATGAGGAGCGCAGCATGGTCAGTCCCTCACCGTGGCTGATGCGGGCGGCAGAGATTTGCAACACAAATCGCAATGTTTACATGGATATGTCCATCATCACCGAGTTCTTCCAAAAAGATGATATGAAAACGGCTTATAGAATCCGCCCAGGCTACCTTGAGGTCTTTGCAAAGCTCAATCAGCGGTTCCCAAACTTACGCAACCAATTGCTGTACGGAACCGATTGGCATATGCCGCATACCGCTTTTGTGGGGGCAGATTTCTTACCTCTGGTCGAGATGCTGTTGGATCAAAGCGGGCTTAGCTCTGAAAAAAACGCCATTATGGGCACACGCGCGGTCGAGCTGTTTGGGCTGAAACGCGGTCAACCGACGCGTGAAAGGCTGGAGGCGTTTTACGAACGCCGTGGGGCAGAATTTGCCGGACGTCCCTTTACGCCCAAAGATATTGACTGGATGCAGAAACTGGGGTGATGATGCGGATTGGTGCTGTCGCTTTCGCGATTTTACTCGCTTTGGCGGGATGTGAACGGTCTGACTTTGTCGCCGCGGCTCAAAAACCTTTTATCTCGCCCGAAAGAGGCGACCTATCGGTGACATTTTTGGGGACAACTTCCTTTCTCATCGAAACATCACGGTCCCAGATCATACTGGATGGATACCTGAGCCGCCCCGGGCATATGTTAGTAAAGCCGATCCAGCCAGATCCAACACAGATCACTAAAATACTCAGCGCGCATGGAGTTTGCCCTGCTTATGGCAACGCCGACTATTGTGAAGGATCCGGTCACAAACATTTGGATGCGGTCTTGCCGCTGCACGGGCATTATGATCACGCAATGGACAGCGCATTTGTGGCAGGTTGGGCAGGTGCGCGTACACTCAGCACCCCATCGCTGGACCATATGTTCCGTGCATCACGTGAGTTTGCCGAGGCTGGTGGATACCGATTCGCAGGCAGTGTCGAGAGAAACATCAGCCTTTACGATCATCTTGGGCCAAATGCGCCCCCTCTCAATTTCGGGGATGTATCAGTCACCCTGTTCGAAAGCCCCCACAACGAAAATCTTATTTCGCGCGCATTGGGCCCAAGAACTATGGAGGAGTTCACCTTCCCTGCTCCGATCTGGCGTATGGGTGAAGATGCCAGCATTGCGGCCCTTATCGACCATGAGGGACACAAGCTTCTATTCATGGGCAGCGCTGGAATAGTCGGCAAGCGCTTTGTCGGTGTTGAGGCTCATGTGGTTTTCCTAAGCGTTGGCGGATTAGGGTATATGAGCAGCAACGAGCGTGCTGAATATTGGCACAATGTTGTCACGACGACGGGCGCGCGGCGGGTTTTCCTAACGCATTGGGATAATCATCAACGCGCACTGCCCGACGAAGGTGTCGCGCTGACCCCAACATGGTTCGAACCGCACGACAAAGTGTTGGCACATTTGCACATGCTCGCAGCCGGACAGGTCCAGATATATGTTCCCGCAACGCGAACTAAATTTGATCCCACTCATCACCTACCAAAAGCGGAGTAGAGGAGGGACGTAAAGATGTTTCCAATTGGAGCTAAAAGTTGCTGACGGCGGCGACTTCGCGAAAGTCAGTGACGTTGGAATTAATACCAGACAGATAGCGAAATGCCTTTGTTCTCCGTAGTAGGATCCTTCTCCCCATTCCTCTCGCCTGCAGGACATTGCAAAAGCTACGAATGACCGCTCTAAAGAAACTGCGCCGCAGCAATGGTAACTTCGATGAATGACTCCTATGGGCCGGGCGCTGCCTTCGGGTTGGGGCTACAGTTTAACATAATCATACAAGACAGTTTCCTACTCGCTAAACAAAGCTGGGGTTTCCGCTTTTAAGCGCTCAAAGACTTGTAGACCGTGGCGCGCCCGATCCCAAGTTCCTTGGCAATCGCAGTCGCACCCATACCTGACTGGCGCAATTCTTTGACTTTGGCGTCATCAACAACTTTCGGACGCCCCTTATAAAGCCCCTTTGCTTTCGCTTTAGCGATCCCCTCCGCCTGCCGCTTACGGATAATGTTTCGCTCAAATTCAGCGAAGGCTCCCATCATCTGCAATTGCAGCGTTGCAAAGGCATCATCCGACTTCGCAGAGAATGTCAGCCCCTCAGTTTTGAAAGTGATTGATGCCCCTTGGTCGTTCAGTCTCTGAATGATTGATTGCAAGTCGCGTAGGTCTCTGGCCAATCGATCGATGCTATGCACCACCACAGTGTCTCCCTCTCGCACCCACTCCAGCAGGGAATTAAGCGCTGGGCGATCTTTAGCGGTTTTTCCAGATAGCTTTTCTTCAAAGAGCTTATCAACGTGACCCAAGTCTTGCCGGTCGAAATTTTGCTCTACGGTACTGACGCGACGGTAGCCAACAACTGACATGATCGTCTCCTATGATATTAGACCTTTATAGAATGCCGTCTATAAATTCACATTCAAGTCTAAATGCACACTTCTTGCTGAAGTTCATGTCGTCTCCTCAGGGTAGACCTTTGTGGACTATCTTTCCCATTGAGCGTTTCATGTCTTGTGTCGCGAAAGGCGTTACATCTGCGGCTCATGTGGTTTTCGCGGAAAAGCTGTCTAAACGGTTTGTAAGGCTCCGCGATAACTGCGTATTGTCTCCACGCGGGAATGGCAGGGAGGCTCGAAATGAACGCGGTTGAAATCGAGCAGGCCATAAGCGAGCTGGCCGACCATCCCTATGATGCAGCGGACTTCCCGTTCGCTTTCCTTGAATGCTTTGATAACTCGGCCGCGCGGTCAACAAAGCTGCGTAAGGGGACGTCGAACAAATCTGACATGGATGGTGTCCTGCAAGCCGGGTCGATCCATATCAAGACTTGCGAAACGGGGCAGGTCCCCGAAACGCTGACCGCCTTAAAGGACAGCAAGGCCACCCAGACCAAGCGCAACAAATGCCGTTTCGTGATGGCCACGGACGGTCTGCAGATCGAGGCCGAGGATCTGCAGACCGGCGACGTGATTGCCTGCACCTATACCGATCTGCCCAATCACTTTGTCTTCTTCTGGCCCTTGGCGGGCCTCTCCAAAACGAAACAACTGGCCGAGTCCGAGTTCGACGTGCGCGCGACCCTGCGGCTCAACAAACTTTACGTCACCCTCCGCTCTGACAACCCAGATTGGAGCACGCGCAGCGATGACATGAACCATTTCATGGCGCGGCTGATCTTCTGCTTCTTTGCCGAGGACACGAATATTTTCGTGGGCGAGAACTTGTTTACCGCGACCGTCAATACCTTTTCCAAGCGGGATGGGTCCAATACGCACGAGGTTATTGGTGAACTCTTCCGGGCCATGGACACGCCGATCAAGGATCGCGCTACCGCCAACCTGCCGAATTGGGCCAACCAGTTCCCATATGTGAACGGCGGGCTGTTCAGTGGCTCAAATGAGGTGCCTCGTTTCTCCCTCATCGCGCAACGCTACCTGATCCAGATCGGCGGGCTGCCGTGGGATCAGATCAACCCCGACATTTTCGGCTCCATGATCCAGGCCGTCGCGGATGAGGAGGAACGCTCCAAGCTGGGGATGCACTACACCTCTGTGCCCAACATCCTGAAGGTTTTGAATCCGCTCTTCCTCGACGACTTGCGCGATCATCTGGAGCGGGCAGGGGACAGCCCCCAAAAGCTGCTGAACCTGCGCAAACGCATGTCCAACATCCGCGTCTTTGATCCGGCCTGTGGGTCGGGAAACTTTCTGGTCATCGCCTACAAACAGATGCGCGAGATCGAGTTTGAAATCAACAAACGGCGGGGCGAGGGCGACCGGGCCTCCGACATCTCGATCCAGAACTTCCGTGGGATCGAGTTGCGCAGTTTCTCAGCCGAGATCGCCCGTCTGGCCCTGATCATCGCGGAGTATCAATGCGACGTGCTCTATCGCGGGCCCAAGGTGGCGCGGGACACCTTTCTGCCGCTGGATGCACGGAACTGGATCACCTGTGGCAATGCCCTGCGGCTTGACTGGTTGGACGTGTGCCCGCCTACAGGCAAAGGGGTGAAGTTGACGGCGGACGATCTGTTCGACACGCCGTTGGAACAGGCCGCGATTGATTTCGAGAATGAGGGCGGTGAGACCTATATCTGTGGGAACCCGCCCTATCTTGGGTCAACTTGGCAATCGACCGAACAGAAAGAAGACCTTGGCCGCATCTTTGACGGGCGTGTGAGAAGCTGGAAGTCGCTGGACTATGTGGCTGGTTGGTTCATGAAGGCGGCGGACTATGCGCTGCACACGCCGACGGTCAGCGCCTTTGTGACGACCAACTCGATCTGTCAGGGTCAACAAGTGCCGATCCTGTGGCCAGCCTTGTTCAGGGAGGGGCACGAGATCACCTTTGCCCATACGTCCTTCAAGTGGGCAAACTTGGCCAGCCACAACGCGGGTGTGACAGTGGCAATTGTGGCGATCACGAATATGGCGGGGCGGGAGAAGCTGTTGTTCTCAGTCGATGAGAATGGGGAGACGCTAGTCAAAGAAGTTGCGAACCTGAACGCCTATTTGGTCGGTGGAAAGAACATCGTTGTCACCAAGTCAACCAATCCAATCAGCGGCGTAGCCGCAATGACTTTTGGCAACAAACCTGTGGATGGAGGCAACCTTTTGCTCACCCAAGCTGAGGTTAATGACCTTGGATTAAACTCGGAGCATCGGGAACGGTTTATCCGCCGCATCTTCGGATCTGCTGAGTTTATTCGAGGTCAACTCCGTTACGCCATCTGGCTCAATGATGGAAACCACGCCGAAGCTGAAAGCAATCATTCGATCAAGTTGAGAACGGATGCAGTAGAAACGATGCGTTTGGCCAGCACCAAAGCTCCAACTAGGGACGCAGCAAATTGGCCTCACCGTTTTGCTGAAGTTCGGCAGAATGGAAATGAAACAGTCATTGTTGTGCCTAGCGTTTCCTCCGAAACGCGCGAGTATCTTCCGGCTGGCTTTGAACCTTCTGGGACACTTGTTTCAAACCTTGCCTTCGCTCTCTATGATGCCCCGATCTGGAACATGGCCCTCATCGCTTCTCGCATCCACCTTGTCTGGATAGCCACCGTCTGCGGCAAGATGAAGACCGACTACCGTTACTCCAACACCCTCGGCTGGAACACCTTCCCCGTCCCCAAGCTCACCGAAAAGAACAAGGCCGACCTGACCCGCTGCGCCGAGGATATCCTGCTGGCCCGCGAGGCGCATTTCCCCGCCACCATCGCCGACCTCTACAAGCCCGACGCCATGCCCGAAAACCTTCGCGCCGCCCACGACCGCAACGACGAGACCCTCGAACGCATCTACATCGGCAGACGCTTTCGTAACGACACCGAACGGCTGGAGAAGCTGTTCGAGATGTACACGAAGATGACGACGAAAGTTGGGGGAGCTGCATGACACTGGCGTCACATCACCCCTCCCAAGACGAGCTGGAGGCGTTGTTCGTAAACAACGCTAAACTCAACCAGATCGCGGCTTACCTGAACCGCTTCAACCCAATCCGCGTGATGCGAATGGAGGGTATGGAAATCCGTCACTCTGCAATCTTGGCTTGGCTGCTGGACCCGTTTGAAAATCACGGCTTCGGAGACGCATTCTTACGGGCGTTCCTCGCCCAAGCCCTGCTTCGCGCTGACAACCCTGTGCTGACCGCTCTAGAGGTGTCTCAAGCCGATCTAAGAGACGCGGAGATACAGCGCGAGAAGCGTAACATCGATTTGTTTGTGTCATCACCGTCCAACGGCTGGGCGTTCATCATCGAGAATAAGTTCCATAGCAAGCAAAGCGAAGGGCAACTGGCAAAGTACCTTGAGCGCGCTGAAAAAGACGCGAAAGACGCCAATTTGTCGTTTAAGCATCAAGGCATTTTTCTCACGTTGAAAGAAGAAGCACCCAGTGCTGATGTTGCAGAGAAATATGTGACGCTGCGATATGCAGATGTGTGTAAAATCTTGGGGGCCTTGATGGCTGAAAATCAGACTCGCATGGGGTCTGAAGTCCAACAGTTCCTAACTCATTACCTAGAAATTATTCGAGATGCGACTGCTATGAACGATGAAAAAACCGAGATGGAAACCTTGGCCCGGCAGCTTTATCGATCACACAAGAAAGCAATTGATTTCATTATGGAACACGGTGTTTCGACCGAGTTCACTTTTGCTGCAGACCAAGTGTTTGGTGAATCTCTCAACTATGGCGACAAGGCGAACGCCGAGGGTCTCCAGATAATTTATCATCAGAGCAACAAGCATTCATTTAGTTTTGTTCCAACCTCTTGGGTTGATGCGCTTGGCGGTGAGAAAAGCAAGCCTTGGCCTGGTTGCGAAAACTGGTGGGCGGGGTTTCCAGTCATTTGCTGGTTCCAACTCAACACCAAAGACGATGGTGTCAAAGGGGCGTTGTTTCTTTACGCCGAAGTGGGTCCCATTGAAGAACCTGACGATCGAAAGTGTCTGATCGAAGGCATTCAGAAATGCGCCAAGGGCAATCTGAGCACAAAAATTAAATTTCGAGCAGATGCCACAAGAGCAGGGGCAAGGTATTCAAAATTTTTGAACGGCAACAGCACGCCAATCGCTGATGTAAGCGACGCGGAGGCGATTGGGGCGGGCATGCGCAAACTCCTTAAGGAATTCGGAGTTGTATTCAAAGCTGTTGAGCCAGCATTGAGTGAATTTGCAGGATACATGGAGGGTTCAGATGACTGATCTAGGGAGAATCCCATCAGTTTCCGTCACCTACGCCCAGAACGGTGCATCGACCACATCCAACGAATTTGGGATGCGGGCTATGCAGGAACGGGCGTATGAACGGAGGGGGGAGCAGTATCTGCTAATCAAGTCGCCCCCAGCCTCCGGTAAATCTCGGGCTCTGATGTTTATCGCGCTCGACAAGTTGTACAATCAGGGATTGAAGCAGGCAATTGTGGTGGTGCCGGAAAAATCTATCGGGTCCAGCTTCAACGATGAGCCGCTATCTAGGTTTGGATTCTGGGCAGATTGGTCTGTGGTGCCGCAATGGAACCTCTGCAACACCCCTGGTGGAGATGATGGCAAGGTCAGCAGCGTTGGCCGGTTCCTCCAAAGCGAAGATAAGGTGCTGGTTTGCACTCATGCCACTTTCCGCTTTGCCGTGGACAAGTTCGGGATCGAGGCGTTTGATGATAGGCTGATCGCCGTGGACGAGTTTCACCATGTCAGCGCAAACCCGGATAACAAACTTGGGGCGCATTTGGGACAGTTGATCGCCCGTGACAGAGTTCATGTCGTGGCGATGACGGGCAGCTACTTCCGTGGGGATGCAGAGGCCGTGATGGCCCCTGAGGACGAAGCTAAGTTCGATACGGTCACATATACCTATTACGAACAGCTCAACGGGTATGAGCATCTGAAGACGCTGGACATTGGCTACTTCTTTTACACAGGCAGCTACGCGGACGACCTACTGGCAGTTCTCAATCCAAATGAGAAGACGATCTTGCACATACCTAATGTGAACGCCCGTGAGAGCACGGGCGATAAGCATAAGGAGGTCGATCATATCATCGACGCGCTGGGCGCGTTTCAGGATACTGATCCGGTGACGGGCTTTCATCTGGTGAAGACTGCCGAGGGGCGAATCATCAAGATCGCTGATCTGGTTGAGGATGATCCGGCAAAGCGTGATCGGGTGTCACGTGCGTTGAAAGATCCCACGCATAAGAACAATCGCGATCATGTAGACCTGATCATAGCCCTTGGCATGGCTAAGGAAGGGTTCGACTGGATTTGGTGCGAACATGCCTTGACCGTGGGTTATAGGGCCAGCCTGACAGAAATTGTGCAGATCATTGGTCGGGCCACTCGTGATGCCAAGGGCAAGACACAAGCACGTTTCACCAATTTGATCGCGGAACCGGACGCTTCTGAAGGGGCGGTTACTGAGGCGATCAACGATACCCTCAAAGCTATCGCGGCCAGTTTGCTAATGGAGCAGGTGCTGGCCCCGCGTTTCAACTTCACACCTAAGACGCCTTCATCTACCGAACAGGCAGGGTTCACCTATGGTGAAGACGGGTATGATACTGCCAAGACCAATGTCGGTTTCAACGAGGAAAGCGGACAGTTTCAGATTGAGATCAAAGGATTGGTGCTGCCGAAGTCCAAAGAAGCCGAACGCATTTGTCAGGAAGACCTGAACGAAGTGATTACCGCCTTTGTACAAGATAAACCTGTCATCGAACGTGGCCTTTTTGACGAAGAACTTGTGCCAGAAGAACTCACGGTCGTGCGGATGGGGAAAATCATTAAAGATCGTTACCCAGAGCTTGAGGAAGGTGATGTGGAAGCGGTACGGCAAAGAGCGGTGGCTGCAATGAACCTGACCCAACAGGCGAAAAAAATAGTTCTGGACGATGAAGAGCAAGAGCCTTCGGCCAATACTGCCCTGATCGACGGGGTGCGCAAGTTTGCTATGGATGTTCGTGATCTCGACATTGATCTGATCGATTCTATCAACCCTTTTGGCGAGGCTTACAACATTCTAGCCAAATCGATGAACGAAGAGAGCCTCAAGCAGGTGGCCTCTGTGATTTCAGCTAAGCGTAGCCCGATCACGCCCGAAGACGCGATTACGTGGGCGAAACGGGCCAGTCGATTCAAGAAAGACAACGGTCGAGCACCATCAATGACGGCAGCAGACCCATATGAAAAGTTGATGGCCGAGGGCGCAACCGCATTCATGCGGTTCCGCAAGGAGGGCCGGTATGAATGATGATCTGAACGCGTTGGCCGATGAACTGGCCGAGTTCGAGATAGACGATAAGCCTGTCCGAAGATCACCCATCGAAGAACGCATAATTGCTGGTTTCGAGGACATTCAAAGGTTCTATGAGAAGGTGGGAAGCCTTCCGAGGCGCGGCGAGGACAAAGACATTTTTGAGCGACTCTATGCGGTTCGACTGGAACGACTAGCCGCCAACCCTGAGTATCGTGCGTTGCTGACCTCACTCGATCACCAAGGCCTCTTGGTTGGAGCAGCTGATAGCGACGAAGATGAAGGCGACGTCGACCTTGATGATCTGGCCGCAGAGCTTGGCGACTTGGGAACAAAGACGGATGACATCACAACTCTTCGTCACGTGCGTCCTGTTGCGGAAAAGAAGGCAGCAGAGGAAATCGCCAACCGTGAAACATGTCAGGACTTCGACCGTTTCAAACCGTTGTTCGAAAAAGTTCAAGCCGATCTGGACGCTGGACTTAGAGCTTCTCGGCAATTCGAGAGGAAGTCAGAGATCGAGCCTGGACGGTTCTTTATCTTGAAGGGTCAAAAGGCATACGTGGCCCATAAGGATGCTGAATTTCGAAATGATCAGGGTACGCTAGATGCACGGCTGAGGGTTGTGTTTGACAACGGAACCGAAAGCAATTTGTTGATGCGGTCGCTGCAACGTGCCTTAACCGACGATGATGCAGGAAGAAGGATCACAGAGCCTACGGCTGGTCCTCTTTTCGCGGATTCCACTGTTGATGGCGATGAGGCGAGTGGGATCATCTATGTCCTTCGGAGTAAATCTGACCGGCCTGTTGTAGCCCAAAACCGCGATCTGCTGCACAAGATCGGTGTCACTGGTGGAAGCGTGGAGCGCCGTGTGGCAAATGCCAAACTTGATCCTACTTTTCTGCTGGCTGATGTGGAGATTGTAACCACATATGAACTCTATAATATCAATCGGATAAAGCTCGAAAATTTGCTCCACAGAGTGTTTGAACGCGCACGCCTTGATATTGAGATCAAGGATCGTTTCGGCAATCCCGTCACTCCAAGAGAGTGGTTTCTTGTCCCAATTTTCGCCATTGACGAGGCGGTCGAGCGGATCAGGGATGGTTCCATCAAAGGTGTTTCTTATGATCCTGAGACAGCCCGCCTTGTTTAGTGGAATGCGTTTTTCAGCAAACCTGCCAATCTGATAAATGTACAGAGGTATTTTGTGTGGTAGGTTTCTGGTAAGCCTATTGGTTTTCTTTTAATATCAGGTGGATAATTGATTTTTGTTGCGGACACCTCCTCCGCCAGATGGCTGCAGTTCAATTGAATTTTATGGTCAAAATTCGGTCACCTGCACTTAAGCATCTCCGATGTCACGTTGGCGTCCCGTTGTTTGGGAGCCCATTTTGCACCACCTTTTGCTGCTCTGGTGAGGGTAGGAGGCTTGGCATGGCAAAACCCATTTTGTGTGGAACCACTTGGTGATTGAAGCGCCGTGTGCCGAATCGGTACGCGATCACCGAGCCTCGGAAGGTGATGTGGGAAAGCCCGAAGAGAGATTCGTTAAGCGTCGCTATGTAAACGTCTAAAGGCGTCTGGCTGGGCTACATCGAAGGCAGGGAAGCCCGTTTGGATGGACGAGGCGGGGATGCCGCGCAGAAGTTTCGTGCGGCGCAACGGCTTGCAGCGGTTCGTGGGTTTCAATTTCTGGCAATCGACAAGCTGGAACATGCACCTCTTGATGAAATCCTGTCCCGGGTGGCGAATGTGCGTCGGTCTGACGGCAGCCTTGTTCGAGAGGTGGCCGATGCGGTGCTCGGGGGCACGGAGCTTCTATACCTCAAGCTCACGGGGCTTCAGCAATTGTCACAACCGCACTGCGGATGGCTTCAATATCGGGCGCACCGTGCGGGCGGGCGATGAGACGGCGCGTGTCGCGATGCTCAAAGTCGCAGGTATGGCGGTTTTGCGCCAAGGATAAAGATTGAGGTGCCCCTAGATTTGTAGACGCTTTGCTTGGTAATTTTGGAACCAAGGAGAGACGGATATGAATAAGGGAATACGGTTTACAGACGAGTTCAAACAGGATGCTGTGGCACAAGTTATTGAG